>NZ_CP012075.1:0-1342500 GCF_001262015.1 Prevotella fusca JCM 17724 | reverse complement strand
TCAAAGTACGACAGCGTGGTCCTACAACCCCTGATGCGCGTCGCCACGCAGCAGGTTTGGGCTCTTCCCCGTTCGCTCGCCACTACTGGGGGAATCATTCTTTATTTTCTCTTCCTGGAGGTACTAAGATGTTTCAGTTCCCTCCGTTCGCCTCACCGCAGATGCAGTGATGACAGGTCTTCAGCCTGCCGGGTTGTCCCATTCGGAAATCTCCGGATCAAAGGTCATTTGCACCTACCCGGAGCTTATCGCAGCTTATCACGTCCTTCATCGCCTCCGTGAGCCAAGGCATCCGCCATGCGCCCTTTCTTACTTTCTTCGCCTTCCCTGCGAATGACCGCAGGGAATGTAGCTCATACTTTCAGCTGTTGTGTGATTCTAATCTTGAAGTTAAACTTCTTTAGAATTCCGATCCTTCATGAACATGAAGAATCAGTTCTACATACAGTCTTGCTTGTGTCAATATGTCAAAGATCCTGTGCCGGACGACGGAGATGTATCCGTGCCAGCGTGGTGGAGAATAACGGATTCGAACCGTTGACCCCCTGCTTGCAAAGCAGGTGCTCTAGCCAACTGAGCTAATCCCCCAGGGAATAGAGAAGTGGTCCCGGGCATTACTGCCCGAATCACATTGGCTTAGCGCCGATGTGTAGTCCCAGGCAGACTTGAACTGCCGACCTCCACATTATCAGTGTGGCGCTCTAACCAACTGAGCTATAGGACTGAGTTGGAAGAAAGCATTGCGGCTTTTCATACCAGACTTCCTTTCTCTTATTCGTAAAACAGTGCAAGCAGATACAAGAAGAAGAGACGAACCAAGGTCATTCCGTTGAACTGCCGGAATAGATCCGGCAAATGACATAGGAAAGGCATCCTCTCCAGAAAGGAGGTGTTCCAGCCGCACCTTCCGGTACGGCTACCTTGTTACGACTTAGCCCCAATCACCAGTTTTGCCCTAGGCCGATCCTTCCGGTCACGGACTTCAGGCACCCCCGGCTTTCATGGCTTGACGGGCGGTGTGTACAAGGCCCGGGAACGTATTCACCGCGCCATGGCTGATGCGCGATTACTAGCGAATCCAGCTTCGTGGGGTCGGGTTGCAGACCCCAGTCCGAACTGGGACCGGCTTTCAAGATTGGATGCAACTTGCGTTGCACCGTCCCTCTGTACCGGCCATTGTAACACGTGTGTAGCCCCGGACGTAAGGGCCGTGCTGATTTGACGTCATCCCCACCTTCCTCACACCTTACGGTGGCAGTGTCTCCAGAGTGCCCAGCACTACCTGATGGCAACTGAAGAGAGGGGTTGCGCTCGTTATGGCACTTAAGCCGACACCTCACGGCACGAGCTGACGACAACCATGCAGCACCTTCACAGGAGTCCCGAAGGACCTCAACATCTCTGTATCGTTCTCCTGCAATTCAAGCCCGGGTAAGGTTCCTCGCGTATCATCGAATTAAACCACATGTTCCTCCGCTTGTGCGGGCCCCCGTCAATTCCTTTGAGTTTCACCGTTGCCGGCGTACTCCCCAGGTGGGATGCTTAATGCTTTCGCTTAGCCGCTGATACCAGGTACCAACAGCGGGCATCCATCGTTTACCGTGCGGACTACCAGGGTATCTAATCCTGTTCGATACCCGCACCTTCGAGCTTAAGCGTCAGTTGCGCTCCCGTCAGCTGCCTTCGCAATCGGAGTTCTTCGTCATATCTAAGCATTTCACCGCTACACGACGAATTCCGCCAACGTTGTGCGTACTCAAGGGAACCAGTATGCGCTGCAAGTCAGACGTTGAGCGTCTACATTTCACAACACACTTAATCCCCGGCCTACGCTCCCTTTAAACCCAATAAATCCGGATAACGCCCGGACCTTCCGTATTACCGCGGCTGCTGGCACGGAATTAGCCGGTCCTTATTCGTACGGTACCTGCAAGGGCGGACACGTCCGCCGTTTTATCCCCGTACAAAAGCAGTTTACAACCCATAGGGCCGTCGTCCTGCACGCTACTTGGCTGGTTCAGGCTTGCGCCCATTGACCAATATTCCTCACTGCTGCCTCCCGTAGGAGTTTGGACCGTGTCTCAGTTCCAATGTGGGGGACCTTCCTCTCAGAACCCCTACTGATCGTAGCCTTGGTGGGCCGTTACCCCGCCAACAAGCTAATCAGACGCATCCCCATCCATGACCGATGAATCTTTACTTCACATATGATGCCGTCAGTGAAGGCCATGGGGTATTAGTCTGCCTTTCGGCAGGTTATCCCCCGGTCATGGGAAGGTTGGATACGCGTTACTCACCCGTGCGCCGGTCGACGTCCGAAGAGTGCAAGCACTCAACGCCGTTTCCCCTCGACTTGCATGTGTTAAGCCTGTAGCTAGCGTTCATCCTGAGCCAGGATCAAACTCTCCATTGTAAAATATGTCTTGGTGACAGATGACGGGTGGCGGGTGGTAACGAATACCACGCTGCTCCCGGCACTTCACCGAGTAATCCCTGTCCAGAACGCCTATCCTGAAATATCAAGCTCAAAGAACCACCTTGTGTTCAAAAGTAATGAGGAAAGGGGAAACCCCAGACCCCAGTACCGAATTGAACGGTTCGTTTCTTTTACCCGTCTGAGATGATAATGAATATCACACCAGACGCTTCTTGTACTACTTCTCTGTCTATGTAAATCTTTTCAAAGAACTCTTTTCCTTAGTTGCCTCACTCTTGCCAGCCAGACGGCTTGTTTCGTAAAGCGAGTGCAAAGGTATAGAGAAAATCCGTTACCTCCAAATGTTTTCAAGAAAAAGTTTTAAGAAAAAACGATTTTTCTTCGTTAGAGAGCAACTAAACAGCCTTACACCTTATATAATTAATAGGGATACCAAGGCGGCGTTGTCACGCCGAACCGGCATGGCTAAGTGTGCTGGCGTGGGCTATAAAAGATGTTTTAAGTGTAGGCAACACATACCTAACCCTATAAAATCCTTGCCCATTAGCAGCATATCTATTGTTTCTATGCGTATATTATCCCAATCGACACATTAAAAACTTATAAAAATACCAGCCATACGGAATAATTCCGTAACTTTGTCACCAGCAGTTATTGTTTGTAAATATCTGTAGTCCAACACTATAAAAGTACAACATTCCTGCAGATTACCAAGCATAAGGCGCACATAAATTCATAAACATCACATTTACCATATACAGGGAACTACAAATCCATTTGAAGTGAATACACCTACAATTACACACGCTTATGGGAAAAACGACCCCACGCAATAAAAAACAAACCTCTATCCATTGGCAACACACGGCAGCTATCCGTAAAAGAAACGGGCAGGGAGACATAAATGCCACATGCGACGGAGCAGAATACCAAGACCATTCACACAAGAAAACAGCGAAATCATCAGAGACTCCTATGTAAGAAGTTCTAATAAAAAGTTACTAATTATGAGAAAAAACAAGACAAATAAAAAGGGCGATTTCAGCCGATTAGACATCGTAGAGATTATTAGCCAGAAAGATGATTTCAACAGACTCAAATCTTTCCTGGAGGGAAATGGCGGTCTGGACGCAGTAGATGAATATGGACGCACCGGACTTGTAAATTGTATTATTACCTTCAATAACCCTTTAGAAGCCTGCCCCTTTGCCAACGAATATGCGAAGCAATTAATCGAATCAGGCGCTGACATCAACAAAACCGACACAGGTGGACATGCTGCACTCCATCACTGCATCCTGTCAAAGAACCACGAGATGTTCGATTATCTGTTATCACGCCCCAACACCAATCTTCATGTAGAGCCCGGTCTGCTTGGATACGCTCTGTCACATGACATAGACTACACTCCGAATATCATCAAGCTCCTTGACCTGGGTTTAGACCCATTCAAGAAGGGAAACCTTTTCTCCACATACCAGGTTCTTGTCGGCATTGACAACGGTACTGTCAAGATAGGAAATCAGACTAAGAATGTAAAGCCGATATTAGCACATATAAAACAGCTGTATGGCGACAGGACGCAGTAAGCCCATACCTGCCTTTAACGAACATGATTCTACAGAGGATTGTTTACACCCCATTACCAATCTGACTATGTCGCCACGACGCCCTGACAAGCAATTTGGAACTTCCCAGTTTCATATATCCCCGTATAAGGGGGCACATCAACAAATTGATGGATAACAGCAGGGGTGCTCTTGAATGATTACCAATCCTTGCCTGTAAAGAAGGACGAGCTTTCTCGTTGCTTCAAGATTCTTTTATGTTTATCTACAGGGTTCTTTAAGATTCTAACTCGAAATACCATTCCAGGAAAGCATTAAAATCTTTCCATTGAGACTGCAACCTTCCACACTGAAAATCAATTAACTTCTGCCCAAGCTCCAGTTCCAGAACTTCTCCAGTCAGCCGATTATAGAAGAAACCTCCCTCTCCCTCAAAACTGTCAAGAGGGATATACTCTTCGGGCAAATTTAAAACAGAGTGCATACGCTCTACCTGATCAGAATATGTAGAATTGATTGCGAACCAACAGACATTATATATCTCACTATACTTTCCTGAAAACGTTATAGCATTTGTGTAAAGATTGAATTCAGCAAAAGCGGAATCTAATCTTATCCCCAAATCCGACATCACTTGCTCATAAGCCTCGTCTCTGGTCTCATCAAAGACTCCAGCATCGACCAAATATTTTCTTACTTTATTTGACAACATACATTTTTTCGTTAATCCTAAAACAGGTTCTTAGGGAAATTCAACCGTTAATGCCTGTTGATGGCATCAATAATATTAGAAATCTTCTCATTTTCGTTCTGTTTTATGGGTTACATCTTCTATGGTTTGTAATGCCCGACAGATTATGCCAAGTGGCAACAACAGGGAATCCACCCTTTCCATGAGCACCAACATAAAAGTGGAATGAACACCACTTGCCAGTATTCATTCCACTTATTCAGAAACAACGGATGTTGTTTTTACTTTTCCTGTGCGTACTGGCTCTCCCAGTTAGCCTCTTCAGGTTCCTCACCCTTGCGACCCTCCAGCTGAATGACGAAGCTCTTTGCCGGGAAGTATGGGGTGATGTGAATATCAAGCAGGACACGATCCTTCTGCTTTGGATCCTGCTCAATCCTGATAACCCGGAACTTCTCGATCAGACGTGTCGGTCCCTGTATGCTGTCAAGGAACTTCACAATCTGGCTTCTCAAGTCAGCTTCTGTACGGGTTGTCCAGTTCTCGAAAGCACGACGGTTCAGGAAGTCGAAAAGAACCTTTGAGATATAGTCGAACACACGAACGACAGAATAAGTCTGGAGTCCGAGGTTATCACCATTGAAGAGCGTCTTGGCAGAGAATGCCATTACCTTACTGTATTCGTTTACCATAGGCACAAGTCCCATGCGTTCCAGCTCGGAAATCTCACTCTTCTTCAAGTCGAAATGTACATTCTCAACATCATTAAGACCACCGAACTTCTTACCGGCAACAACCTGTGACATCAATGTGCTGTAAATCTTTCCAGCGAGGGCAGAAGAACCCGGTACATAAAGGTTTTCCTCTTCTCCCACCTGTGCCACCTTCTGACGGCCCAGAAGCCAGTTACAGGTCATGATGATGTTAGACTTGTAAACATCGCCACCCGAATGGTCAGCATTAAAGAAGATGTCAACCACATCATCCGGTGTCTCCAGGTCCTGGAAGTCGGTCAGCAGCATCACCTTATTGCTGTGTGCAATCTTGCCCCACTTGTCCAGAACTGCGTTTGAGCCCAGATAACCTGGGATAACAAGCAGAGAATAGTTGCGACGAAGGTCCAGACGGTCAAAGTTATGTTTCAGCTCATTGCTGATGTAATCAATGAACAGCGGGTTGTCCAAGTCGGTCAACTGATCCATTTCCGCATTGACGATGGTTACGTTCTTAACCTTCTGGCTCTCCGTATTACGATAGAACAACGCTACAGAACGATAAGAAGTCTCCAACTCATGCGTGCGGGCAAGTACCTTACTAAGGTTCTTGTTGAGCAGATCCTCAACGTGCAGAGCTCTTTCCTTTGCCTTATCCCTCATCTGTTCAGCAGACTGACCAGACTTCAACAGGTCAATCCATACGCCAAGACGATTGGCAAGCACCTTACGTTCGTTCTCCCACTGAGCGTCAGAAAGGAAAATATTACGGCGTGCCTTGCGGGCTGGGTTCAGATTAGAAAAGCCATCAATAATATTCTCTAAGAATGTAAAGCCACCATATTCCTTCAGCTTGTCTAACGCACTTGCAGCTGAAGCACTACTTTGTTGCGCAACGGTACTTTTACTTACTACAGGAGCCTGCTGTTCCTTAACCTTTACTTTATTATTGTCCATGTTCTAATTCGTTTTGATCTTTACTTGGCTTCTATGTTATTGATTTCGTCAAGTGAAGCCTGCAAGAGGTCAATGACAGCCTGACGTGTCTCCGGGTTAGCAAGTGCCTTGAGCAATGCCTTGTTTGAAGAGAGCTGGCGTGCGATCTTGATGTTCTGCTCTTTCTCCACATCAAGTTTGCTGAGGAAAGCACTGTTCTCCTTCAACTTCTTCGAATCGAAGTCGCCAAGGTTCTTGAAGTGCATCGTCTCAGTAACATCCTCACCGTTGTCGTCCTGCATTTCCACCTGAACAGATGGTGAGAAATGGTCAAAGACCTCTTCAACTGTCTGCAAACCATAGACTGTCTCCGGGCTTACTGGTGCCTCATCAGTTAGTTTCTGTACTAACAAAGTTCTGTTGGAAGGAATGTCGGCAATCGACTCATTAGCGTCGACATTTACCTCATTACCACCAATTCCATAATCAAAAATGGCCATGTTCTTAATATTTAAGTTATTATTTTATACTTATCAAAGATTTTGTTCTTAGGCGCAAAGATATAAAAATAATATGGAATTAAGATGATTAATAATGTAAAAAGGCATTTATTGCTAAGCTAATTTTATTTAAACGGCTTTCTTATGTTAATAAGTGAATAATCCCACGCGGGTTATCTAAAAAAATGTTGTCTTAAAGCCCAATCGGGCATTGTGGTCTGATGGCTGATTTGGATTTAATCTCAACTTCGCAGCATTATTACTTAGTGAGACAATTTCATATATTGTGATGTTTTTGGAAGTCTGTACATTGACATGATGACATCTTCGGGAGGCTTGGTCTTGTCTAAGCATCACTCTCCCACCCAAACCAAGTGGGGAGTATGAAAACCATAAAGGTAGCTGAAGAAGAGAGAGAATCCTGAATGCTTCCATGACTGAATGCCTTGCCACGGCATCTGCGTTTGCCCGATATGGATTCGGTAACTTCTTCAAAGCCCAACTTTGAAAAACATCCATGACGTGACAAAATCCTCCGAAAGAAGTGATGTTCTCGGTTATAACTGTTAGCTTTGTCATGCCTGATTTTTGCTTGCTTATTATGTTCGTAGCACCAAGATAGCTGAAAATTCCGACACATCTAAGTGTATTGAAGACTTTGTTTCTCAGGCACTTGAATTTCCTAAAAGATTTTAAGCTGCGGAATTAAGGGGAAAGAAAAAGACCGCCAAAAGACTTAAAGAAATTTAAAATACGCTTTACAGTCGCATTATTGTAAAACTAAAGTCCTAATTTTGCAGACAAATATAGGTCTGACACATAGCTATTATGTTCAGAAACTATCAAGGAAAGATGCTCGAGTGGTTGAAGAGGCACGCCTGGAAAGCTTGTATACCCCTAAAGGGTATCGGGGGTTCGAATCCCCCTCTTTCCGCAACAGACAAGGTGTAAACCAACGGATTACGTGGTTTACACCTTTTTTTTTGTGGTTCTTCCGTCAAACCCATATCGGTCATTAGAGCCTGAACAGATTTTGTTTTATAGTCGAACAGATTGTCTGTCTTTGCAACGCAAGCGTAGCGGGCTACGTCAAGTTACAAAGACTGACAAGATGCCGACAAGAAAATGAAAGATGTTAGGAAACAACACAAAACGCAGGAATTATGAACATTGTGGTCTAATGAACGATTTGGGTTAAATGCGTGGACACTTTTCGTATAGCTTTAACGAAAGAACCAAAGTCATTCATTAAGCAAAAACATAGTCAAGACGGTCTTGGCTGTCTGTTTTATTTTCAACCTCTGACACAGAAAACCTTTTCATGTTAACGCTTCGAAAATTTGCAGATAAGATATTGAAAAATCATGACATAATTTCGGATAAAACACCTGCAGATAAAGGCTAAAACACGTATAAAAAGCAAGTTTGCAACCATCAGCAAATCAGTTGGTTATAAGGTCGTGCAAGAAAAGGTGCTTAATTGGACTTCAAAAGGGCGTTAGTTAGACCTCAAAAGGGCATCTATTGCAAGTCAATTGGGCGTCTTTTCAAAGCCAAAAGGTCATGTATTGGTTTTGAGCCACATGAAAATAGTTTACAAACATCAGTTAGTATGGAGATAAGTTATAGAAGACGGAAAACTTGTTAATAGATAGGCAAAATATCGATTTGTCTTTCCTGCATTATACCTTGCAACTTGTTCCCCTTTGCAAGACCATCTGTTTTTGGATAGTCATACCATGCAGGTGTATAAGCCTTCATAGATACAATCTATGCATTTAACGGAAGACCTTTTTGTTTCCACTTCCCTATGCTGAAAAGCAGGCGCAGACTGTCTACCGCCTTCCGCCAATAACATTAGAGGCTATTTTCCTTTCCATTGCTTGTAATACGGCTTTATTTTTCCTAACTTTGCAGAAAATAAGAATGAAAAACGGTGTGTTGCCGACGCACCAACATTAAACCCCGGAATAGGTTATGATAGAAATTGATACAACCAACATGTGTTCGCACCTGCAGAAGAAGCTGTTTGAGGAGGATGGTATTTACCATCCCGTATGGCAGGCGATGCAGGCAGATGAGGAAATAACGGCAGTAATCCGCTCACGCCAGCTGCACATCTATCGCAATGGCAAGAAAATACTGGTGCTCCCTGGCAAGGCAGCACCGAAGATCATCCGAGAAGACAGCCTCAACGAACTTGTACCTAAGGAGTTACTGAAATGAAAAGAGCAATCATCATAGGTGCCAGCAGCGGCATCGGGCATGAGGTGGCACGACTGCTCATCACGCAGGGATGGACAGTCGGTGTGGCAGCACGCCGCATGGAGAAGCTCGCCGACCTGCAGGACTGTGCGCCAGAGCGTGTCTACACGGCACGGATTGATGTAACTGACGATGGCGCAGAGGCTTCCCTCTTGCAGCTTATCGAGCGCATGGGTGGGCTCGACCTCTACTTCCATGCAGCTGGGATCGGATGGAAGAACCCCACGCTGGAGGCTGAAACAGAACTCAAGACGATGGAAACCAATGCTGCCGGCTTCACGAGAATGGTGGGTTGTGCCTATCGTTATTTCGCAGCTCATGGCGGAGGGCACATCGCCTGCATCACGTCCATAGCCGGAACGAAGGGACTCGGACCTGCTCCTGCCTACAGTGCAACAAAGGCAATGCAGAACACCTATCTGCAGGCTTTGGAGCAGTTGGCTGCCTGCAAGCATCACGACATCCACTTCACGGACATCCGACCGGGATTTGTCGACACTCCCCTACTCGCTGGCACATCACATCTCCCTATGCTGATGACCACGGAGAATGTGGCGCACAGCATTGTGAAAGCAATCAACAGCCGCCGCCACATCTGCGTCATCGACACTCGCTGGCGCATCCTCACCTTCTTCTGGAGGCTCATTCCCAACTGGATATGGAGACGGATGAAGCTGTGCTAAAGCAATACGAAAAGCAGAGTTACACGGAAACCAGATTAAACACAGGGACACCATAGGTGATGGAGCAAAAGAATATATTGACGACATGGGGGGGCAACAGCTTCTTGCCTCTTTGTCCCTACGGTGCCTCTGTATTATCATCTTTCACCTCCGCTTACCCCGTTACGCCGTGTGCCTTATCTTTTTTCGACATTTGCCTACCTTGATTTAACTTGATGTAGTCCGCTATATCTGCGTTTCACAGACAAACAAAATATGTTTAGCTTTAACGAACCGATTTGGGTTTATCCCACACTTCACAACATCCTTTCTTCTTTTCTTACAGCCAAATCCCGCTCCAAGCATAACTTTCGCAAGTCAATGACTGGACAAGAAGGAGCTGGATATGTGAATAAATATTAATTTTCAGGCTCTAAAACAAACTTTCAGGGATTTAAACCATCTTATATAATCAAGTCCCGCCAGCTTCATGTGGGAAGCGGGAAACAGGGCTTGTGAAAGAAGACAGAACTGAAGAAGAAACAAGTAACAAAATAACAGAAAATTAGAATATGAGAAAAATTTGTTTGAAAATCCACAGATGGTTAGCATTACCACTTGGAGTGTTTATGGCTATATTATGTTTCAGCGGACTGGTACTGCTCATAGGGGGCGAAATCGCATCGGCTTTTGATGCTGACCCTAAGCAGGTTCCGTTCCTCGTAGCTGTCAAACAGCTGCACCGCTGGCTCTTTATGATACCCGAAAATCCACGTGGAGGGCTCTCCGTCGGACGTATCATCACGGCTGTCACGACTATGTGCATGACGATTGTGCTGCTCACGGGCGTTGTTGCATGGTGGCCAAAGAGCAAGAAGATGCTGAAGAACCGCCTGACTGTCAGCACCGACAAGGGCTTCCGCCGCTTTGTCTATGACACACACGTATCACTGGGCATCTATGCCTTCGTATTCCTGTTCATCACCGCTCTCACCGGTCCTGTATTCTCATTCAAATGGTACAAACAGGGCATGTCGAGACTCTTCGGACAGGAAACCGAGCAGAAGGAGATGAAGATGGAGATGAAAAAAGACGATGCCAAACAGACTGCAACAAAGGAAGATGCCTTTGCTGGCGGAAATGCGGAACAGATGAAGGAACAGGCACAGAAGCAGGATGGTGCATCGCAGGACATGAAGAAAGACGGGCAGGACAAGAAGTCTGGCGGCAAAAAACTTTTCAAGAAGCTCCACACGGGCAAATGGGGTGGCTGGTTCTCGATGATCCTCCACGCAATTGCCGTACTCATCGGCGGCTTCCTCCCCATCAGCGGTTATTATATGTGGTGGAAGAGAAACTACGGAAAGAAAGCCAAAGCATAGAAAGGATTACTACCGTGTGCAGCACAGTCCACAACACATAGGTAGGTGAGAAGTCAAGACAGGGGACTGTATCAAGATGTTTTCCAGCGGTAAGGCACAGGGCACACCGCCTGCATGCCTGCTGACGGGAGTTAGCTTCTGTGAATTCTTCGACCTTTAGGTCTTTGTGCTTTTTGTTCCGTCCAGTCTGTTCTTCTGTGTTCTTCTGTGAGAAATCCGCACCAAGCAGCAGGGTTTCATTCTCTCACAAATTACCAAGCCATGCAGACAACAATCTGCCATGACACCGCCGACAAAGTTAACAAAACATTCTGTACGGAAGAATACTTCCTACAAGTTTGTTGATTCAACGACCAGAGAAGCTGCGATGAAAGCAGCAAACCTGACTATAAAAAACAGCCATATTGCAGCAGGTTATGCTTCAATATGGCTGTTTATGTCGGACAGGTTACTATCTGCAACACTCTCCGAAGGTACAATTATGTTTGATGCACCTTCATTGTCTGTTTAAAGAGCAATTACTTCACAAGCACCTTTCTTGTCGTTCCGTCAGAAGACTTCACGACGTTCAGACCTTTCTGCAAGTGCTGGAGCTGGCGACCATCAACAGTGTAATACTTCTCTGTAGTGTTCTTGTTGATGGTAGCATTCTCGATACCGGTTGTAGTAACCTGTGTGGTCATCGGCTCGCTTGAATACTTCTTGCCATCCTCCTCGTAAACCATCACTACAGAGAGTTTTCTGATGGAAGCATCATAGAAGTGGAGGATGCGCTGGTCACCGGCAATCTTGATGTCATCGTTCCGCTTGTCCTTATAGTTGAAAGGAATATCAGTCATATCCTTGTCCAGATAGAAGAACTGGGACTTTGTAAACTTGAACGGCTCCTTGCTGTCGTTGATGTAGACATTATAGTACATCTTCTCCGGATTGAGATAGTTGCCGTCAACATCCACATTCTTCACATAGAACGCCAGAGTAATGGTCGTCGTAGAGTAGTCGTAGCTTTCAACAGCCGAGCAGTAGTGCAGCTTCGGTGTCTCCGGATTGCCTGCCTTATGCTGGTAAGGAGTCAGCACAATGTCCTCCAATGTCTCAAGCTCTTCTTTCGGCATGTTTGCTGCACTGCTCTTACCCATCACAATCCTGAGCATCTTGTCACTCGTCAGCTTACCGTCTGCAGCATTGATTGTGAATTCGAGCTTGTCGGCAACAGTTGTAGCGTTGTCGAAAGCAGCTGCATAAGTATGATATTCAGCCATGTCGTTGGAATAGTTCATGAAATCAGTCTTTACTGTTCTGCCCAGATACTGGTTCGTGAGCATCACAGCCTTGTCGCCCTGCCTTGTCAGCTTCACCCATACATCGGCAAGTTTCTTGCTTTTGAAGATACCTTTCAGGTAGATGTCGTCACCGCTGACAGCTGTCTCAATGATGCGCGGAGAGGTTTCCTCCTTGGTGGTGAGGGTGTACTGTTTCTTTTCAGCAGAAGCAGGAGGCGTGACAAGACTGTTATCGAAGGTCTGGATGGTTACACCCCAGTCGCCGTAACGGCTTTCCCATGTATCCTTGTTATAGACCATTCCCAGGATTTCGTTCTTGGAACCGACGCCAAGCATCTTGAGCGTTGTGCCGTCCCAGGTGAACTCCATATAGTTCTTATCCTTTGCAACAACCTCGTACTTGTCGTTGCCCTTGTTCTTCATTCGGTTCAAGGTGAAGATACGCTCGGAGCTTACAGACTCGTCATCATCATCGCCACCGTTGTTATCCTTGTAGATTACCTGCGGCAGAACGGCTTTGTACTTACCGTCGCTCACCTTCTCCAGCTTCAGCCATGACTTGCTGTCGAGTCCTGACAGGGGATTATAAACATAAAGGCAGCCATCCTTTCCTTCCACAATCTTGGAAACCAATCCTTCATACTTACCAGCTTCCATGCTTGTCCAGCTCTTCTTAACCCAGGAGTCACTGGTGCGGTACATATTGTCTATCAGCCTTCCTTCCGGTGTGTCCACCAGCTGTGCCGAAGCTGTAAGGCTCAGTAACAAAGCACAAATAGAGAATAAAGTTTTTTTCATAATCTGATATTTTAAATGAGATAAATAGTTCATTTGCCTTCTTTAGAAATCATATCCGATACCGATGGTGCAATAGCTGCTTCCAGCATCGGCGGTTTTCAGCATATAGGCTCCGTTAAGACGCAGTCCGTGATACTTGAAACCTGCACCCATCGTGAAATGACTGAGGTTGTTGTCGCCGTATTCATAGCCTGCACGCACTGACACCATCCTATCGTAGGTGTATTCAAGTCCACCGCCAGCCATGAACGTCTTGAAGTCTGACGGCTGGAAGATGTAACGTGTTGATACAGCTGCAGCAACCTGATGCTTGTCTGCTACATCAACAGCCAACGCCCCCCCCACAGCAAAATGCGTAGGCAGTGAGGTCTTGCTGCCGTTGCCATAGTCGAGCTTAGGACCTATTGCACCGACCTTGGCATCCAGCACGAGACTGGCAGGCTTGCCGGCAAAGTTCATACTGCTGTTCTGATAGGATGCACCCACGCTGAAAGCACCGCCGGTGGCATTCTTTGAAAGATGGCTGAAGATGACACTCCCCGTTGCGTATGCAGCAAATCCATTACCAATCAGATAGGTATAACCAAAGTCAATGGTCCAGTTATAAGGCTTATAGTCCTTGGTTGGGTTTCCAAGGAGGTCATAACCCTTCAACTTCAATCCACCAGCATAGCGAAAACCGGCAAAGGCTGCATGACGACTGGCAAACTTATAGCCCACAGTAGTTGCGTACACCCCGAATGTCCCTTCTTCACCTTCTCCCTTTTCAAAGATGGAAGCAGAAGCATCAGCCGTGAGCTTCTTGTCCACAGCGAAGAAAGCAGCAGGATTATTGTACAGATACATCCCCTCGGCAGCTGCCGACGCATTGCCCATGGCAGCTGTCCGGGCATCGGTGTTTGCTGTCAATATCGAAAGGTCCTGCCCCTGGGCATCAGCCTGCGTAGCACCGAGAAGTGCTGCGCAAGCCATTATAATGATATGTTTTGAATTCATACTTGTTGTATTTATCGTTTGATGAACATCTGACTGTGATTGCCCTTACTTGTATATACGGTAAGTTTGTATGTTCCGGGGTTCAACTTGGAAAGGTTCAGCGTCGCTACATTGTTCTTGTCAGGCGTCACGACAGCTGACATCAGTCGCTCGCCCACGGTAGAGCTGACAACGAATTCTGCCTGTTTTACTTCGGGATTGAGCAGGGCATTGATGTCCTTCTTCACCGGAATAGGATAAACTACATAAACAGGAGCTGACTTCCTTTCGACGACACGGACTTGGAAAGAGCCGTCAGAAGATGTCTGGCGACCATCTGAAGCAGAGATGTTTATGCGTGTGATGCCCTTTGCCAGCGGTTTCAGCTGCAGGTTGTCATTGTTGACTGTAGCTGTAGCAATGCTGCTGTTTGTCACATCCGCCTTGTAAGTAAGCTGGTTCTTGCCGCTATACGTGTAATGTCCTGCCAATGGAATCGTCACCACACCCTCATCAAGACCTATGATATAGTTGTCGAATGGCTTTTCCAGCTGTGGCGGAATGTACTTGACAATCTTAAACGTAAAGCTCTTCTCAGCCGTTGCTCCAAGGTCGTCGGAGAGGATAAACGTACAGGTGTAGCTGCCTGCTTCAAGCACAGGAACAAGGTTGACGGTCACCTTAGACTGGTTCAAGGTGTAAGATACGCCCTTGGTCTCGCCAGTAGCCTTTATGTCCCAGTTATGTCCGTCAGGGTCGGCAACATTGAAGCTGAATGACTTTCGCTCGTTCTCACTCACCTCAACCACTCCTTCCGGGAAGCCGGTTACCTCTGGTGCATGGTTGAGCTTCGTCGTACACTTCTGTATGACAGGGTCGGAAAGGTTTCCCCAACGGTCTACAGCCACAACAGCAATGCTGTATGCCTTGTTATCCTGCAGGGCATCAAAGTTGTATTCAAGCGTCTCACCCAAACTGTGTCCCATGCCGTTTACTTCCCTGTAGGTCATATTCTTGAGACTTTCAGCAGTCAGTTCACCTGGACTGATGTACAATCTGTAGAAGGTTGCGGTCTTATCCTCGTCCTTCGCAATGCTCCATTCAGCCTTAATATCTACGAAGTCAGGCGTCAGCTTCAGCATTCCAACCTTTTCCGGCGCAATTTTCGTGTCAGACTCAAAGGCAGCCTCAGCATCAATATAACCCCTACCTAACTTCCCTTTATATCCAGGGTTCTGTTCATCGATGTTGTAAGGTCTGTATGCTGTAATCAGACGCGACTTCAGCTCCTCATTGGTGAAACCCTGCTTTCCGAAGTAGGATGCGATAAGTGCAGCAATACCCGACACGTGCGGACATGCCATTGATGTTCCTTGGAAGTAAGCATAGCCTGAGGAAGACTTGCTCTTCGGCACGGTACTCAACACACCTGCTTCCGTTCCGAAGCGGTCCTGGTCGCCACCCGGTGCCATGATCGTAACCCACTTGGCATAATTACTGTAGCTTGCCTTGGTGAAATCCCAAGCCATTGCAGAGACTGAGACGGTCGGCGCATAGCAAGCCGGATAAGCAGAGAACTCCTTGTTCTCATTACCCGCAGCGAACATTACCACACCACCCTTCATCGGAGAGTCTGGACGCTGTTGTCCGTTAGCATCGCAGCCAGCCATCTTGATGAAGTAGTCTATTGCTTCCTGCAGCAACTTAGGCATCGAGGTCACACCTGAAGTTGACGCATATCCCCAGGAATTCTGACAGATGACAGCTCCGTTATCAGCTGCATACTTGATGGCTGCTGCCGCATCGCCCTGTTCCTCCTTCTTTCTGAATATCTGGCAACTCATAAGGCGCACACCGCTGCCTGCTGTACCGTCGCCGCCTGCAACGCCTGCAACGCCCTTTCCGTTGTTGTTGCGTGCACCTACAGTTCCGGCAACGTGCGTACCATGCCCTTCATCATCAGGTTCTATCCTGCCCCCGACAACATCCTTTGCCTCAACGAAGTTATAGCCGTAGATGTCATCAACGAAGCCATTGCCGTCATCATCCACATTGGGCTGTCCGTTCTTCTCCTTCTCATTGATGTAGAGATTGTCCACCAAGTCCTCGTGGGTGACATCGACACCGCCATCTACAATGGCAACAATGACGTTGTTCTTACCTGTTGTGTACTTCTCCCATACAGGCTTAACGTTACAGTCAGCACCCTTCTTTGCACGTGCATTCACCGAACCGTCATTGTAATAGTGCCACTGCTTTGCCAGAAGCGGGTCATCAAAACTGCCCGAACCCGACTGCATGCTTGCGCCTGTAGCTGAACCGGTATAAGGCTTTGCTGTTATTTCAGGGCGCACGATGGGCAGAACACGCTCTGCATATTCCACTCCCTTTGTCTTGCTGAACTGCTGTACGACTGCCGCAACATCCTTGCTCTCATCGAAATAGACGGTGTACCAGCGGTCAAGCCCCTCGGCCACAGTCCGTGCCTCATAGACTCCGGCAGGCTTGAAGACCCTTTCCATCTTATAAGCACCCGCAAATTTCATTGCAGAAGACATTGCCGAGGGTACGTTCTGCATCTCTACACTCCCGCTACGGGTTCTGGGTATAGACTGGTTGGTGCCCTCTGCCAGCTTCACATGGATGCAGCCTTTCACAGCAAAGATATCCTTGTCAATATTAACAGAGCGTGTATTGGAATTGGCTGTTTCCGTTTCCAGGCTGTCCTGGCACGATGCCGTAAGCATCATACCAGAGATAGCACACGCACATAAGTATATAATAGATTTTCTCATCACTATTCCTTTCAATATTATCTGCTTGGATTGTGTTTCTTGAGCATACTTTCTATTTTTGCCATACGCTGTTGCTTACTGCCTGCAAAGACTGTAGGCTTGTACAGCACACTGATCTGCATTATAGGCTTTCCGTTGTTCACGTCGGCAAACTCTCCACCAGAGATAGCCAATGTAAGATAATCAGAGCGACGGGCATAGACATGATGCTTACCGCTGTAGCCTACAAACTCAAAGTTGTTTGAGGTAAGCAGCTTGTCAAACTCACGGGTCACGAACCATTCCCTGCCATACAGCCATATACCTAAGTTTGGCTGGCTGTAGAACAGGCTATACTGTTCAACACTACCCACCTTGTCCTGTGGAGCAGGAGAGTCTCCTCCCCGCAAATAGAAGAAGTAAGTACGGGCTATCAACGTCGGGTCAGTGGTCTTGTAGAGAATCGCCTCAATCTCCCTGCTCTTGGAAACCTGCCGTTTCATCTCCTCACTGTTCTGGCTCGCCTCATACTCCTCTACGGCACTGACCTTCTTGTCAGCCTTGTCAAGGAGTTCTAACGGACCAAGGTCAAGACTCTTGAACGTCTCGTAATCACGGTCCTGTGAGTGCATCTGATAGAAGAACAGTACGACACTGTTGTTCTTCTCCATAATGTCAACGTCCATGGTCATGGACTCCTTCACATTGACATAGTGGTTAGGGTCTTTCTCATCCCTCACATATCCATTGGCTTTCACGAAGTCCTGGAAAGCCTGCGACTTCACTGCATCAACGCCTTCCTTTACCAGCGAACGGGTGTAGATACGGGTAGGTGTGAAGTACTTTGTATCATGAACATACACAACGTCCTTGAACAAAGGAGACGGTGTCCTGAAGAAATAGCTTTCCTCGTATATTCCGTTTGCAGTGTCCGGACCGCCGTATTCATGAAGCAGACTGCCCCTGCGATACTCAAAGTCCATCATCTTATGCAGACTGAAAGGATTGCCGGGATTGCAAGCCAGAATGAATGTAGCCACACCGGGCTGTCTTACAATCACCTCACTGCTCTTTCCGCCAAATGTTATCGTGAGTTTTGTCGTCCTCTCCGTTACGTCATAGTTAGGTCTGGAAATGAACTTCAACGCATGCTTCTTCCTCACAACCTGCAGCCATTCGGGCTTCTCGTTCTGCAGCAGCTCATACATGCTGCTTTCCATATTCACGTCTACGGTAGTCGTACCGCCCACCTGTGGCAGTATAATCTCACCATTGGCAATATCAATCGAGATGTCGGCAGCACTCTGCTTTACCATTACCTTCTCAACAGCCAGACCGCCGTCAACAAGGATGTAACTGCTTCTTTCCGCACCAGTCGTATTGGCATCCACCTGCACGGCTATCTCGTTTCCGTTCCGTGTGAGGTGCACCCACGGCTTCGGCGTCGTGGCAACCCATTCCTTGCAGTTCGTGCTCACGGTAATGGTCTTCTCACCCATCTGGTTGGAAAACGCTATATCCTTCTCTGAAACGCTCAGCTGCGGTTGCTCGAAACTGTCATTCTCGGCACATCCTGCCACCATTGCCAATACAAGGCATAGGAAGGAGAACCGCAACAGCTTATGTAATTTTGTTATACGCATATCGGATAAAATTTAAATAAAGTTATCATTCGACCCAAGTCTCAGAAGCATAGCAGAGGTATTGCCTGCAACGTAAGCTGGCATCGACTGCATCCCAACTGATGCCTGCCTGTCAATTAACCGTTGCTCGCATTGCCGTCAGGCATCTTTTCCTGCACAGACAGACAACCGTCCGGGCATCAAGATGCTTGCAGCATGCCCTTCTGCATACATAAAACCTGTATCCGAGACCTAAGTCACTTGGCTAAAACTTCAAAGCCTTCTTTGCTGCAAGGAAGTTTCTGACCATCTTCTCCTGCGCCTTCACAGCCTTGCTCCCTGCACCTGACACTGACGGGTCGTAGTTGTAGAGCAATGCGAGGACAGGAACATTATTGTCGGATACGCATGTAACAGCTATGAGCAGGTGGTCGCGTTCACGTACAAAGAAGTGGGTATTGCCTGAAGAACGGAGGAAAGAGAAACCGTCTTCACCGAGTTTCTTCTTGAGTTCATTCGTAACGACCCATTTGTTTCCATACTTCCACACACCGAGACCTGTGTCCTTGAAGAGCAATGCACCAATCTGTACGCTTCCAAGTTTCGCAGGAGCGTTGCCGTCCTTGTCGGTTGTATAGAAGATGTGGATACGTCCGTAAGCATCTGCCGGACCGGGAGTTCCCTTCAGCGTGTACTGCAACTGTGACACCTCCGTGTCCTTGTATTCATTCATTGAGCGTTCTTCCTCCTTGCTGCCTGCATTCTGCTCGTACTGCTCAACCTGTGCCAGCTTCACGTCATCTTTCTGCAGAAGCTCAAGCGGATAGTAAGGAACCTTGTCGAAGGTCTTGTATTCACCCACCTGCTTCATAATCGGATTGAAGGTAAGGTTTACGCCTTCATTGTTCTCCTTCTCTGATATATAAACCTTCAGGGACATCAGTTCCTTCTCGTTCATATACTCCCTGTTTGATTCGGAGTTGCTGCGCACATAGCCATTGTCAGTGAGGAACTTCTCGAAAGCCTTGTCCTTGACGGCATCTATGGCTTTCCTTCCGTCGCCGACAGTGATGATCTGCGAAGGAGTAATGCCGTCAGGACTGCAATACTGTATCAGTGTGAATATTGGCGAAGGGGTAATGAAGGTGTACATTTCTTCAAGTCCGTATGCCGGTATGGCTGTCTGGTACTCTCGCAGATAGCTGCCTCGTCCAAGCTCATACTCCATTATCTTGTGTGCATCCTGCGGTACACCGGGGTTGACAGGAAGGATATAACGCTGTATGCCCGACTGTGACACGACGATTTCACGGGTCACGCTGCCGCTCTTGGCATAGAGCTTCACCTCACGCTTCTGGTAGCTATCGTTGCGCCCAGCTATCAGCTTTATCTCCTCCTCAGACTTGACTATCTTCAGCCAGCTGACCTCCTCACTGGTTGTAACATCATAAACTGATGAGTTGGTCGTAACGTCAACCGTCTTTTCGCCACCTGTCTGCGGCAGATAGATTTCTGTCGGAACAACGTCAAGCGTCACGTCAGCCGCACTCTGCTTCACCTCTACCTTACCGGTAGCACCATTGGCATTCACGAGCACGTAGCTACGGCGTTCCGTACCCATCTTGTTCTCTCCCACCTTCACTTTCAGGAGGTTGCCATCCTGAACCAGCGAGAGCCAGTCGCCTTCCTGTGGAGACGATGCAACCCAACTGCTCTGGTTCGTTGTCACACTGATGTTCCTTTCACCGACTCCTTTGTCAAACGTAACATTGTTCTCCGAAAGGACCAGTGTTGGCAACTCGAATTCATCTTCCTTTGCACATGAGAACAGGCAAAGAAGAATTCCACCTAACATTAGGGAGTAAAGTGTCTTTTTTAATTCCATACTCTTCAAGGTTTTTATCAGATAAAAATACATATTGATTTAGAACTATTTTCAGAGGAATGCATCTGTATCTCTAACGCATTATCATCGCTAAAGACTTAAAAACATGGCACTTATCCTGTTCGCTTCATGTCAGACCTTTTGTCGCAAATATATTATTTAATGAGAATAAAAGCAAGTCGATTGAGTTAAAATAAACTAATCGTCTGTCATTTGTTTTCATCATGCAGACTATCAAAACCAAACACAAATGCGTTTCCCAAATGCCTATGCTTGCTTTGCCAGCCGTCTGGAGCTTCTTTTCCACCGCTCTGTCATCCAATATCGGACGTATAGCGCACCATCCTCCTTCTTCATGACAGCAGACTGGCTGGGAAACAGAGTTGAACATACCGGCAATTGATTCCGTACACCTACCTGACAATTAATATTCCATAGAGAAAAACAAACTGCCTGTAATTCCCATTGACATCATCAGACCTGACTTCGAATTGCACACTGACAAGCCAGTACCTCTGCTGAACGCATCCTTTTATTTCCTTTTCTGTATAACTTCATTTTCGTTATGATATGTAAAAAAATAACGCTGCAAAGGTACTTTCTTCTCATTGATACGACAATACCTATTTTTGGGTAAATTAAAACGGGGTTTTCCTTGTCATTAGACCATCGGATGCTGGCGTGTGTTTTCCGTTGCCGCAGTGGCTGTTCCCACAGGGGGGCTTACTCTTCTTTTCCTTAGATATCTATACCTTGTTTCAGCCATAGACGCTTCTACAGCTTCGCATAGCATAAAGCACCATAATGCCTTATCGAAATAATCCAAGTTCCTGTTCTGTCGAATAGCTCAATATCATCGGATGAAGGATACCATACATCGCTGAAATACTTGCAGAAGTCCTTGAACAGCATGACATCTATGGTTTCGAAGTTACCAAAGTTCAAATAAACTTCACGGGGCACAGGGATTCCTAACTGACCAAGAATCTTATGCCAATCAATCTCCTCATCTTCAGCACCTGCATTCTCAACCGTTATAAACTCTGTTTCCATCTTTCTGAAGAAACCGGCAAGGCTGTCTACCTTCATTTTCTGAAGTATGCCCTGCCGTATCGCCCGGCATTCACCAGATGGCAGCGTACGGACAACCAGCATTTCCATACCATACTCTTTCCTGAAATTATCTAATTTGAACTTCTCCATAACAAACAGGTGTTCCTGATTAATTACCTACATATCCAAGCCTGCTTCCGTGCAGACAGCCGGTCTGAAGAAGTATAGCGGACGACACCTGACTAAGACTTGAAAATATCACTGCCGATGATGTCTATACTCCATTCCAACATAACCTCATGAAACCAATCACAGAAGTCATGGTTCACAACCTCTGGCCTGTCAGTGGCAGAATATTCATAGTTTGAGGTCCAGAAGACTATCCTGTTACTGTCAGAGGTATCAAAGCAATAGTAATTTCCCCCGCCATCGGGAGCAAAGGGAACGATATAGTCGGGCATCGGGAAGGCTGTCTGATAATGTTCCATATCATAGGCTCTGACAAGGTCGAATGGCTGGTTGTTGATTCCCAGCATCTCATCGCCACATATTATAATACCATTTGAGAACCTTAGAAACTCCAGATACGCTTCCGGCAAGCTGAACGGCACTTTGCTTTCATAAAGGTGAATGTCGGCATCATCAACCGGCTTGAAGTAACTAACATATTCATCCTTTAGTTCCTGTATTTTACTGATTATGCTCTCGATGCTCATAATGACGTGATTTAACCATTCTTGAAAACAGGGACGATGCTTCTTTTAAGGCTGGTTGCGCCTATAAGGAACTTCATCTCATCGTTCACTTATGAAGCCATTGTCTACCCACCAGCCTTCTTTGCAGCCAGTCTGTTCTCACTGTCTTCAATCTGAAACTGCAGACCTTGGCAAAGGTAGGAAAAATTATCTTATCCGCAATGACGGCAGCTGGATTATTCTGCCCCTCGGAAAAGAAAGCGGACTGAACTTCTGCAGCAATCACCTTTCCATCCGTCAAGCTCACATCAGACTATCGCCTGTCCCCACTTCATTTCAAGTTAATGTAATTCCTGACGCTCCACCACGCCATCACCGAACTGCCAGACCGCTAAGCCTGCACCTCTCCAGCCAACACTTCGTCCGAAGCATACGATGGAATTGTTGCCAAAAGACTATGCCAATGAAGTGCTCTGCACCGCTTTCTGTAAATATAAAATGGTTCTTCCGTTAAATGCATAGATTGGAAACAGAACAAAGGCTTATACGCTTGTATGGTATGACTATCCAAGATCGGACGGTCTCACAAAAAGGGATAAAGCGCAAGATAAGAATGTAGAAAAGGCAAATACTAACCACGTCCTTCCGTCTTCTACAAACAACTTATTCTCATGCTGACCGCTTTTTGTAAACTATTTTCATGCAGCTCAAAACCAATACATGGTCTCTTGGCTTCTAAAAGACGCCCAATTGACTTGCAATAGATGCCCTTTTGAGGTCTTACTGACGCCCTTTTGAAGTCCAATTAAGCACCTTTTCTTGCATGACTTTATAACTAACTGATTTACTGCTGGTTGCAAACTTGCTTTTTATACGTATTTTTGCCTTTATCTGTAGATATTTTACCCGAAATTATGTCATGATTTTTCAAGCTGTTGTCTGCCTTTTCAAAGTATTGACATGAAAAGGTTTTCTGTGTCGGAGGATGATAATAAAGTAGGTAGACAAGGCGGTCTTGGCTATGTTTTTATTTAATGAACAACTCCGCTTCTTCCTTTAAAGCTATACGAAAAACATCCATGCATTTAATGGAAGAACCCTTTATAAGCCCCATTCTCCGTATCATCCGTAAAAGTAAGGTGTTCAGCTTCTCTGCAGTGTTAAAACTGTAAGCCCTGTCTGACGTCTCGCTCTTGTAGACAATATTCTCTTTGGCAAGCTCCTTCAGTCCACGCCCCACGGTGTCGGCACCGGGTAATACTTTGCTATTCAAAAGTTCACTTGCAGATAAGCAAAAAGGAGTTACATTGCTGTAACTCCTTAATATTCTATGTGGACCAGCCTGAACTAATCCACAATATGTCCTTATCGCTGTTAGCTAAATATTTACCTTTTTGTACTGACAGTCTCTGTAGCAGAAATGTAGCAGCAAACTGACTGGTTTATGACCGCTATTTTGACTATCTGTTGAAAGCACGCTCACTCCCATTCTCGGAGTACAAAGTTAGATCTTTTTGTTTATATCTCCAAATCTTTGTGCCATAAATATTTAGAGATTTTACTGCTACATTTTCCAGTGCAAGGTGCAAGCCCTTATATATAAAGGGACTTGCACCTTGCACTGGAGTTTTACAAAACAATAATAATTATACAAAGATATAAGAGTAATAAAATGTTTTAGATTTAGTTCGTTATATTTATTGGTACACTGTGTATTCCGCTACTAACAAACAAACTTGCGCCGTCTGCAAGACGGATTGCATAGTGTGCAAACATTTGCATGTGGCGGGTTGCTCTTGTAACGGTGTTTTAGTAACTTTATAAGTATGAAAAAGTTATTGGAAATGCTGAAGTCAGCAAGAGTGAAAAATGGTTATTCGCAGGAGTATCTGTCTGTTATTCTGAAAGTTAGTTCGAGTCGGATCTCGCGCTGGGAAAGAGGAAAGACAGCAATGACCCTTGAACAAATTCTGATGTACGCTTCAAAGGTGGCATCCAGTCTACCAAAATATTTGAGTTTCTTGCACGTAATGGGCAGCCCGGTCCTTTACCTATAGCAGAAATTCATCTGGAGGTTTTTACTGAGGAAGCATTCAGAAGACTTTCATAGTTAGTCAGTGAACTTGGAATAGAATATGTAACAATTAAAACCAAACGATTACGCTGATGGAAATACTAGCAGTAGAAAGCCAAGCCTATCAGGAACTGATAGATAGGCTCAACCGAATAGAGCAGTATGTTGAGCGCACTTCTAATCTTATCCAAGATATAGATGAAGAGCTAGAGATGACCACCAAAGACCTTATCGGGACTCTGAATGTTTCAGAGTCCACCCTTTATCGCTGGCGCAAGAAGCAGTTGGTACGGTATCGCTACACGGAGGGTGGCGATGTACGCTACTTCTTCAAGTCTATCGTGATAGCCACGAAGTGTAACCGACTCCGCGTATCAGGTATGAGAAACGATGAGGTTCTTGGGCGGCTCAACCGTTTCAAGGACAATCTCATCATGAGTTCATGTCTTAACCCTAAAAACCGACAATTATGATAGAAAAGGAACAGATTCTTTTACTTACACAAGGAGGTCTGAATGTGTTTTCACATTTCCTTGGCTTTGAGATAAACCTTCATCGCAACTTCCGAAGTCCTTTCTATGACGACAGGCGGGCTTCCTGCCATATCTACTACGACAGGAAAACTTCTTCTTACAAATTCTATGATCATGGAGATACCACATATTCAGGGGATTGTTTCTGGTTTGTGGCAACCCTCCGTAACTTGAACCTGAAAACAAGTTTTCCCGAAGTATTGGAAACGATTGTACAAGAACTTAGATTGTACTCTTTATGTGATGGTGAAAAGCATAGCAGCCATATCACGTCAGCATATAAAAAAACTATTGTTCCCACTCCTAAGGCTGATATGAACAAGTGCACGGAAGAACGTCCATATAGTTTTGAGATACAGCCATTTGACGATGGGCTGCTGAACTATTGGGCGCATTACGGCATCCATGAGGATACACTCCGTCGCTTTCGTGTACGGAGTCTTAAACGCTATGAAAGTGTATCTACCGAAGGTAAGAAATTTGAACTTTATAGCTCACCTACGGAACCTATGTTTGCCTATATAGGAAATGGCTATGTAAAGATATACCGACCTCACAGTCCAAAAATCCGCTTTCTTTATGGTGGACGGATGCCTGCCACGTATTGCTTCGGAATGGAGCAGATTCCTGCCAAAGGAGATATGCTTTTCATTACAGGTGGTGAAAAGGATGTACTCTCATTGTATGCACACGGCTTCAATGCAATTTGTTTCAACAGTGAAACCGCACAGATACCGACAAGTATCATTGAGAGCCTTCAGCTTCGTTTTAGGCATATAATACTCTTGTATGATGCGGATGAAACAGGTGTACGGGAGGCACATAAACAGTCTGAACATCTGGTGGAATACAAGGTCTTGAACCTTTCACTTCCGCTAAGTGGTACGAAGTCTGAAAAAGACATTTCTGATTTCTTTGCCTTGGGCAACGGGGCAAAGGAACTGAAAGAGCTGCTTGCCAAGATGTTCTCAGATCTATATAGCCAAACCATGATGATGTTACGTTCCTGTGAGATTGATTATGAGAATCCACCGGACATTTCCAAATCAGTAGTAGCAGTAAACGGTGTGCCACTCGGCACACAGGATAACCTGTTCTGCATTACTGGAGGTGAGGGGACAGGCAAGAGCAACTATGTGGGTGCCATCCTTGCCGGAGCGTTGGGAGAAAAACGATTGCCGATAGAGAAGACCTTGGGATTAGAGATTACCCCCAATCCCAAAGGCTTGGCGGTCCTACACTATGACACGGAACAGTCCGAGGCACAGTTGCACAAGAACTTGGGTAAGACACTGCGTAGGGCTTCTTTGACGGCAGTACCGAAGTTTTGCCATTCTCTGTACCTTGCCTCTCTGTCTCGTAAGGACAGACTGAACCTTATCCGTGAGAGTATGGACTTGTTCCATCACAGGCATGGAGGCATCCACCTCGTGGTGATTGACGGAATAGCCGACTTGATACGTTCTGCCAACGATGAAACGGAAAGTATTGCCATTGTGGACGAGCTTTATCGCTTGGCTGGGATTTATAATACCTGTATCATCTGCGTGCTACACTTCGTACCGAATGGAATCAAACTCCGTGGGCATATCGGCTCGGAACTTCAACGAAAGGCAGCAGGGATACTCTCCATTGAGAAAGACGATAATCCCGAATACTCAGTGGTAAAGGCATTGAAAGTCCGTGACGGAAGTCCGTTGGACGTACCGATGATGCTTTTCGGCTGGGATAAGGCTGAGGACATGCACGTCTATCGTGGCGAGAAGTCTAAAGAGGACAAGGAAAAGCGCAAGACTGATGAACTCATTGTCGTTGTCAAAGAAGCCTTCCAAAATTCTTTCAAGCTCACTTACCAAGAACTTTGTGAGGTTCTGATGCGCGAAATGGAAATCAAGGACAGAACTGCAAAGAAATACATCGCCTATATGAAAGAACAACGTATCTTGGCACAAGATACCAATGGTAACTATCAAAAAGGAGAACTATGTCGTACTTAGATTATAAAACCGAAGACACTTGGCAAAAACGCCTGTTCGACAAGCTGATAAGCGTCGAGGATAAACTCGACCGCCTGCTTGTTCTGCAGGATCAATCTGTTGACACGACTGTCCGTCCACCATTGAAAGCCGAATACTTGGATATCATTGATGTATCCAAGATTCTCAAAGTGGAACAAAAGACCATTTACAACTGGGTTTGGGCTGGGAAAATCCCCTATCTCAAGGCTAACGGTCGATTGCTTTTCCTTCGGGAAGAGATAGATGAAATGGTACGGAAGCGAGATGGTTGGTAATTGATTTCCTGATTAGATTATTTTTGTTGTGTAAATGCAAGTGTTTACACAACAAAATAATTACCTTTGCAAGTAAAAAGTTGGTCGCGGATTTACCGCTCACAAAGATAACAGCACTCGCTTATTTCTTTGATAAGGAATTTACCATATATTGTTTGAAACTATTGAACCGATAAAGATAGCGTTGCGGACAAAAAATATTTGTAATTTCTACATTTGATGCTACTTTTAATGGAAAATTTATCACTTGCAATGATTTTTTTCGGCATTTTCCTTGCGCATTCAAAAAAAAGCAGTAATTTTGCAGTCAATATGACCTCCCACGCTTCTCATCAGAACAGCGCACCCGGGGAGGTCTTCGAGTTTATATACGGTTATGAGGTACGAAAAGAAGCCCATAGACACATCTGAGCAGGTTAAAAAGCTATGCGATCGAGGACTTAATATTGGAGACGAAAAACTTGCGTCCCAATATCTTTATAACATAAGTTATTATAGATTACGAGCATACACATACCCTTTTCAAAATAATGGGAAAGATGCTAATCACGAATTTCTGAGAAAGGACATTTCTTTTCAAGATGTGATAGACCTTTATTGTTTTGATAGGCGTTTACGCTCTTTAATCTTCAATGCCATTGAAAAAATCGAGGTGGCATTAAGAACAAGAATCGCCTTAACTTATTCCGTTGATGAAAATGACGCCTTTTGGTTTCTCAATCATAAGTTATACTTTCACCACGATAAGTTTATCGCATTGACACACCCTGTTGTAGGGGATTTAATGAAAGAGGTCAAGCGAAGTAATGAGGATTTTATAGCTCATTATTATCAAAAATATAGCGAACCTGCTTTTCCGCCAGCGTGGATGACCTTAGAGGTTGTTTCTATGGGAACATTGAGTAAGTTGTTTTTTGCTTTGGACAAGAATAACCCTTCTAGTAAAACAATTTGCAGGGATTTGGGACTATACAATGTCGATATTCTGAAGAATTGGATGCATGGTTTATCGTCTTTACGCAATACTTGTGCCCATCATAGTCGTGTATGGAATCGCCGCTTTACAATAGGCTTGAAGTTTCCTTATAGAACGAATTATCCTTTCTTGTCAAAGCAAGAAGCTGCAACGATAAGGGACAATAAGTTGTTTGCCTACTTATCTGTAATTTTGTATTTGCAGCAAATAATCAGTCCTGATAGCTCATTTAGAAAGAGTTTGCTCACCCTATTGGACAAATCTCCCAAATTGGTAGTTTTGAAAGACATGGGCTTTCCTGAAAAATGGAGAGAATACTCTTTGTGGAAATAATATAATACGATGGTGTATCAATTATGACACACCATCGCTATTTATCTCAGTCTGGTTTTTACAATATATCCCTTACTTTCTTCTTGTTTGTTTCTATTATTCATAGAACTTGAATAAATTACCCCCTCCTCTTCCTTTTTAGTATTTGGACTATTACTACTATTTTGTTTTAAATACTCAGATTGGTCATTTTCGTTTGATTTTTCATTTTCTTCATTTGGTTCGTTCAATGTAAGTGCAATTTTTCTGTCAAGTTCTGCTGCCTCGCCTTTGAGTGAGCGAAGCTCGTCCTCTTTCTTCCAAGAACTGTTGGCAATGTTGGTGTAAACTTCTTTATTGGCCACAACCTTTGCCATTTCCTTCTCATGCGATTCTATCACCTTTGGAATACGCTCCAAGGCATTAATGAAGTTCTGACACGCAAGTTTCGGGTCAGTTGCCAACTTACCGTTATTATAGGTATAGTAGATACTCTCCTGCCCTTTCACAAAAAAGCGGTTCACTGAACAGTCAAACAAGTCTTTTGAAGTGCTCTCCGTCTTGACCATTATGGAGAAACCATACACTTCACCGATTTTATTATACTCTCCTTTGGTCCGAGCTTTTTCGTCTATTTCTTGTAAACGTGCAGCAGTAGTCTTGATGTCAGTATACTAGTGATGCAATAATTTTAAATTAAACTTCATATATCCCTTTATTAATAAGGGTTTCAGATCGTTCTTTGATTTTTTGATTTGAAAATGACAGCGTAACTTTGCAACCAAAACTGCATTGTTATGAACGTCGGTCGATATGTGTTTTCACAAGTTGTGAAGTACATACCTCGTTATCAGTTCGACAAGTGCGTGAAGAAGTACCGTGGCGACTGGCATGTCAAGGATTTGACTTGTTACAACCAGCTTCTGCACCTTTTGTTTGGACAGCTGACGAGTTGTGATTCTCTACGGGACATCTGCCTGTGTCTTGGTGCCCACAAGGACATCCTCTACCATCTTGGATTTGGCAACACGGTCAACCAGTCATCACTTTCCCGAGCTAACGACAATCGGGATTACCGCATCTATGAGGAGTTTGGCATCTATATGATAAATCTGGTAAGACCTTTATACACAAGGACCTCGATACCAGATGTCACTATAGACAACGTACTTTACTCCCTCGATTCCACGACCATCTCCACAAGTGTCAAACTTGCGACATGGGCTTTAGGAAGATACAACAAGGGGGCGGTGAAGATGCACACTCTGCTTGACTTGCGCGGGAGCATTCCAGCAAACATCCACATCACGGATGGCAGATGGCATGACAGCAACGAACTTGAACTGACTGCGCCGGAGCCTCTTGCCTTCTATATGATGGACAAGGCCTATGTTGACTTCGATGAGTTCTTTCGCTTCCATTTGGCTGGAGCCTATTGGGTTACCAGACCGAAGGACAACATGAAATACGAGATTATTGGTCATAGAAAAGACTTCTCCCGAGAGGATGGTATTCGAGGCGACTTTACCATTCGCTTGACTCAGCCAAAGACTCATGCACTTTACCCTGAGCCTTTCAGGGCAGTCTGCCACTATGATGAGGAGACGTGTGAAGAAATAGTGTTCATCACTAACAACTTCGAGATCAGCGCAGTGGAAGTGTCCGTCCTGTATAGGCACAGATGGGACATAGAGGTGTTCTTCAAGTGGATAAAGCAGAACATTGTCGTGAAGACCTTGTGGGGGTATTCCGAGAATGCAGTCCGAATCCATCTCTGGGTTGCAGTCATCGCCTATCTGCTTGTTGCAAGAATAAAGGCGGACAACAAAAGCCCATACACCATTACGGAAGTGGCAACGCTGATAAGAGTTTCTGCTTTGGAGAAAACTCACCTCAGAGATTTAATCACTAAGCCGAGAACCTCTGTCATTTACAATCAATATGTCAAAGAACTACCTCTATTTGATAATATGTAAAACTTAACGCGATTTTATCGCATCAGTACTAATGTCAGTACAGTCTTCCACACCTTTGATTGTCAGTTTATTTATAGGTGTACCTTCATCATCACGCTCCACACGCTTCTCATAGAGAGCTAAATCAGACTGTGCCTCCTTGATTTTATCCGTATGGAAGGACACGGAGCTGTCAATCTCTGCCAACTTGCCCGTTGCGGCATCACGCTCACGGAGGAAGTTCTTGCGCTCGGATTCCAAGGTGGCAATCTTCTTATCCAATCTTGCTTTCACTAAAAGGTCGGTATTGCCAGAAAGCACTGCTACGTATTCTGAGAAGTTCATACCGCTGTCCTCATCCATCGAACCCTCATCAATGGTACGACTACCGAGCGTATTGGTCTTCAACTGATTGATAAACAATTGCTTGTTATGCAGCAGATTGAACTTGTAGCTGTCCAGTGACCGCTCTACGGCATAGATAATCACATCGACCTTGTTATTCGCAAATTCCTTGGCGACAAGATTTCCCTTGCGCACGGCTCGTCCGTTGCGTTGCTCTAAGTCTGATGGTCGCCAGGGCGTGTCCAAATGATGAACCGCAACGGCACGCTGCTGGGCATTTACACCAGTACCCAACATAGAGGTAGAACCGAAGATAATGCGGATATCCCCACGGTTCATAGCATCTACCATCGCCTTCTTTGCCTTCTCGTTCTTGCACTCCTGAATGAAGCGTATCTCGTAGGACGGGATGTGATAGTCTTCTACCAGCTTACGCTTGATTTCCGAATAGACATTAAAGTCTTCACCGGGCTTATAAGTACCTAAATCAGAGAAAACGAACTGCGTCCCTTTCTGTGTATCGTACTTTTGGTAATAGTCATTGAGCATCTTGGCACAATGGCTTGCCTTGTTGTCGATATGGTCTGAGTAAACATTTTCATCAATCATGCGTAAATCAAGGCTCATCTTGCGGGCGTAGTCGGTTGCAATAAGCATCTTTGCCTTTTCCTCGCTCTCACTCAGAGGTGCTCGTCCCAAAAGCGTGGCATCGCCACTCTTGGCAAACTCCATCAGCTTGCCGATAAAAACTTCCTGCTCGGGTGTAGGCGGTATGTTATGCAGTATCTCGTTCTTCTCCGGACGGTCAATACCGATGTCCTTGGCAGTACGAAAATCGCAAATCTCCGCATAGAAGGCGGCTAGTTCCGGCACCTTAATGAAGGTCCTAAACCGCTCTTTCTGAATGATGTCGTTTGTGATGGAGAACTCGTAGTCGGTAGATTTCTTGGCAAAGACTGCAGCCCATGCATCGAAGCTATTGATACCTTGCTTTTCCAAAGCCTGTGGACGGAGGTATTTGAAGAGCAGATACAGTTCCGTCAGACTATTGGAAATGGTCGTTCCTGAAAGGAAAGTGGCTCCCAAATCCTTGCCGGACCGTTCTTGTATGGTACGAATAGCAAAGAGCATGTTTAAGGCACGTTGTGAGCCATCGGGATTGCCCAAGCCCGACACACGGTCGTGGCGGGTATTGAACATCAGGTTCTTGAATTGGTGGCTTTCATCTACAAAGAGGTGGTCGATACCCATCATCTTGAAATCCACAGCATCGTCCTTGCGCTCGGCAATGCTGTCCTGTATGTTCTGTAACTTGGCTTCAAGGGTCTGCTTGCGCTTCTCCAGTCCTTTGAGCATACCACGGGAAATCTCTGCACCCTGCATGCGAAGCACTTCAAGGTTCTCTTCCACGGAGTCCAGTTCCTTCTGCATAATCGCTTCCTGTATCTCCAAGGCCTGCGGTATCATGCCGAACTGTTCGTGTGTGAGGATGATACAGTCCCAGTCGTTGTTCTTGATGTCGTTGAAGATACGTTGGCGGTTCTGTTTATTAAAATCGTTCTTGCCCGGATAGAGCACCTTGGCATTGGGATACGCCTTGTGGAACGTGTCGGCAATATCGAAAACGTTTGCCTTTAGTCCGATAATCATCGGCTTGTTTGAGAGTCCCAATCGTTTCATCTCGTAGGCTGCCGTACACATAATGAGCGTCTTGCCTGCTCCCACCTCGTGGTCGCAGATGCCGCCACCGTTGGTCTTGAGCATCCATACGGCATCCTTCTGGCTCTTGTAAAGATCATCAATACCCAATCGTTTGAGGTCAAGGTCGGGAAAGGTCTGATGCGTACCGTCAAAGTTGGGTCGCACAAAACAATTGAAAAGGCGGTTGTAACGGTCGGATAACTGCTGTTTGAACGTGTCTGGTGTGCGTCCGAGCCAATCAACAAAGCCCTGCCTGATTTCCTCAATCTTGGCATTTGCCATCTGGATGGCATGTCCGTCCCTTACTTTGATGGTCTTGGTCTCTCCCGTAACCTTGTCCGTCACCTCCTTGCTCTTGTTGATGTCGGGAATGGTATTGTGTAGGGCATGCTTTAAGAGATTGATGCCGTCATAGCGGCGGAACTCTCCCTGTACGGCATACTTATGCCAGATATTGGCATTCTTATGGTCACATACAATGCTGTATTCGTCCATATTGGAATGATAGGACACGCTAATGTCCGTCCCGAAGAACTCCGAAGCGAACCTGCCATAGACCTTGGCAGGTATCCAGCGTTCACCGAGATTGAAGTCGAGGTCTGCAAAGGGAATGGGTGTTGGCGTGGCTGCACGCAGGGCGGCAAGGCTCTGTTTGGCTTCCTCATGGTCCGGATGATCCAAGAGCCATGACTCGATACGCTCCGCCTTCTCTATTACATTGCCCGAAATGAACTTGTCCGCAACCTCGTAGGCATTCTCTTCGGGATTGAAATAGATACGACCTTCCAAGGAAGAAATAATGTCGTTTTCTTCCATATCAGGTAAAAGCGAACTCATGTAGTTAAGTTCCACCGTGCCGTACTTGTTGAGCGATGCCCCCAAAGCTTCCATCGGGTCTACGGCAACGGTCAGTTCCGTAGTAGAAAATGCCGTAGGATGGTCAAAGATGTCCGCCTTGATGTACCTGCCGTTCTCGGAGCGTTCCAAGAAGAGCATTTCCACGCCTGTAGCATCCATCTTGATGATGTCGGTGTTCGCTTTCTGGTTAAAGTAGCCCCAGCGTGCAACATAGTCATCATACAGGTGATTGAGCCTGCTGCGGTCTTCCCTGTCCTCTGCATGGTTCTCTGCCTCGTAGTCATAAAGACGATGATAACAGTCCCGTATCTCGATATAGGCTTTGAGACGGGAAAGCTGGGCATACGGCAAGTCCATCGGGTTAAAGGTTGGATGTCGCTTTAAGTCAGAAAGAAAGCCTACCTGCCCTTTCTGCACGACAATGGAGCCGTCTCTCAGGTGAGAGTCTGGCGAAGAGAGAAAAGGGCGTGGTGAAGTGTCAAACTCTTTTCTGACTTCTGCTATCGGCTGCGGCTTGCGCTCCTCGGCTTCGCTCATGAAGTCGAAAAGGGATGGCTCACGTGAAGAGGAAGAAGCCGCTTTCCTGCTGCCACGGGTACGCCGTTGAGGAATGGTCGCTGCCTTTTGTATCTTGGACTCCGATGGTTTCTGGGGAGCAGTTTGAGTTATAGGACGGTGCACCTGTGAAGTTCCTGAATTATCCTTGATTTCATGGTTCACACGGGTAACTTCTCTTGTCCAAAGACTGTATTCCTCCGGGGCAAATAGTGACAGCTGCTCCGGTTGTCCGATGTCTTCCATGTTATTGTCCACCACCGGATGATGATCATCGTCAAAGAATATTGTCTGTCCGTTCATCTCTCTTGGGGCTTCAATATCCGTACGGATTTCTTGTGGTTCCTGCTCGTATTGATGATGAAGTGTCAAGGCGGGTACGCCTTCGGGTGCAGGTTCTATAGTTATAGAAGGCTGTCCTGATACTGATTGTTGTGGGGCGGACTCCGATGATGGTGGTTGCAATGGAGTGGTCTCTCCATTGGAAATGGTATTTTCTTTTGCCTGTACCTTGGTAATGGTAAAATCGTCTGGTTCTATGACTTGCCCGACATTAATTCCTGTTTCAGTTTCTAATTCCTCGTTGGACGTTTCGATTTTAGAAATACCGTTCACAGTCTCCTTTACGGTGTCTTCTGTCTTTGTTACCGCTTCTTCCTTGATTTCCTCTGCCACCACTTCTTCTTTGGTATATTGTCCCCTGACTATTTCTTCCAGTTCGGCTATCTCGTGCAATTTATTAGGAGAGAAGTACAGGTCACGTTCAATGCCCAGTCCTCTTACTTTTACGCCTTCCATCTCATCGAGGGATATATTGCCAAGCTCCCAACCATAACCCAGCGTGACAGCACCGAAACCAATGCGACTCTTAGGATCATATTCCAGAAGGTAGGCTGTGTATGCTCCCATAGGGAAGAAATAGCGTGCATAGGCAACCTTATCGCCAATGAGTTCCTTTTCCGTGCTGTAAAGTTTAGGCAGTTGCTTTCTGATACTGTCGGGCATGAGGTTATAGGCATCGTTTATTCCCTTGTCTTCAGTCTTTGTCTTCTCTGTTTCTTCTTCTTGACTTATGGTGATACCCAACTTGCGAAGCTGTTTCTCTGCTTCTGCCTCTCGCTCTACCTCTGTCATCGCCATACCGGTCTCATATAGTTTACGGTCGATACGTTGTCCCATTTCAAGGGAGAGTTGTGTCCGGAGGCTTTCTGCCATTTCCTCAATCCCTCCCGTGAACCGATACTCCCATGCAGGTCTTCCATAAGGGTCTGTACCCATTATGCGCTCTGTGGCAATGGTGCGATGAGATATGTCTTTCCAATCTCCTACAAAAAGAGAGTTGTGCTTGAAGACGACCGAAGAACCTTCTTCCTTAGGAACGGAAACGGTTTCTACGAACTGCTGTTCAATTCCTTCGCCGATTTCTTTACCCGTCTGCTTCTGTAGGACAATGAGGTCACTGCCTACGTCCGTTCCTGCATTGTCTGAAAACATACCCGATGGTAGTCGGAGAGCGGAGATAAGGCGGCTGTTTTGCATGAGGTAACGGCGTATGGCTTCATTGCGGGGACTGTCTAATACGCCCTGTGAGGTGATGAATGCCAAAATTCCACCTTCCTTGATGCAGTCCAGACCTTTCACGAAGAAGTAATTGTGGATGGCACGTGTGGACTCACGTTTAAGAGTGTCCTTACCTTTGCTGTATTCTCGGTCATAGACCATGAAATCTCCAAAAGGAATGTTACTTGTAATAAGGTCGTATTTATCTTTGTTTTCTATCTCCCCAATAGCTTCAAAAGGCTCGTTTCTAACGAATATGTTACCTTTGCCATAGGGGTGCAGGGCTTGGCTGATACGGGCAGTGAGCAGGTCCTTTTCCATTGCATATACAACTCCCGCTTGCCTTGCAAAGGTTTCAGCAAATGCTCCCATGCCAGCCGAAGGATCTAAACATCGACGTATGGGTACATTTACAGAAGTGAGAGCATCGGCAATGGCGGTGACGATACGGGTATCAGTATAGAAGGAGGTTAGCACGCTTGCCTTGATGCTCTCCCAATACCGCTTGGCAGTGTTGGCATCTAAGGCTTCACGATAAATCATCTGCTTGAGCTGCTGGGTAGGTTCAAAGAGATTCTGCTCTGACTTGCTCCAATAGCGGATGTCATCGGGGTTATCTGTGCGGTTGAGTACACATTTCAAGCCACCGAAGCCCTGATAGTCCCGTAAGATACTTTTCTCAGCTTCGGTGGCTTCGCGGCGTTCTTTCTCCAGGCGCAAGACTACACGGATAGCCTCCGTGTTGGCTTGAAGGACTTCTTTCTTATTGTATGCCATAGTGTTTTCTTTTATAAGTGGAGGTGAAAAGGTCGGGAGGTAATACTGGTATCTCCCGACCTATATCTGTTCCTCGTTGTTTCTGCCAGGATTATCTCCCTCTTTGTTTTCCTTTTTTGTTCTCAAACTCAAAGGAAGTGGTGTAATCTTCGCCCAGAACCATTCGGGCATTGAATTTCTTTCCTGCCTTGCTGGTCAGCCCTTTAAGGATAGGCGTACGACCGGAACTTATCAAGTCGTGGATATTATCTTCAGAGAGAAGTATGCCGCAGACTTCACGAAACACGTGAAAACCACAGGTTTCATGTCTGCACTTGGCTACCTTGGCATAGATGCCGACACTCTGTTGTCCGCATTTTGGGCAGCGGTAAACAGGATAGGACTTTTGTTCGGGAGTAAGTGAAAGGAGTTCCTCACAGATGGTACTTACATAAGAGTTGATGCCTTGTGAGAACTTATCAGATGGCATCTTTCCTGCTTCAATAGCGGCAAGGGCAAGTTCCCAACTGCCTGTCATCTCTGCATTGGCGATCTTTTTGTCCTTGACAATCTCATAGACAGCTAGGCCTTTTTCTGTCGGTATGATGGATTTCTTGTCTCTTCGGATATAATCACGGAGAATAAGCGTCTCGATGATGTTGGCACGGGTGGCAGGTGTTCCGATGCCGCACTCTGCCATTGCTTTCTTACTTTCAGCATCTTCGACCTCTTTTCCAGCGTTTTCCATAGCAGAAAGCAGTGTCGCTTCTGTGTAGAGAGGTTTAGGTTTGGTCTTATGTTCGGTGATGTCCGCATTGACAAGTGATAGGACTTCACCTTCTGTCAAGTTCGGCAATGAAGACAAAATCTGTTCATCGCTATCCTCTTTCTTTTCAGCTTCTACTTCTTTACCTTTCTGTACGGCTTTCCATCCCAAGGAAATCTGCCTACACGCTTTCCAAGTAAAAATGTTGGTACCGTCAGTAAACCGCACCTGCATACGCTCTTCCTCTGAATTGGGGGAAAAGGCTTCGACAAAGCGATTGACTACCATTTGATAGATAGTTGTTTCATCTGCCGACAATCCTAATGGTGTTTCACCTGTCGGTATGATGGCGTGGTGGTCAGTTATCTTTGTGTTATCCACCGAATGGCGGTTAAGCGGAGTCGGAAGTGTTTCTCCTATCTTGCGGAGCAGGGCGGATACCTCCTCGAAGACATCCTCGCTGATGTATCGGCTGCCTGTTCGGGGGTAGGTCGTGATTTTCTTCTCATAGAGACTTTGGGCTATCGAGAGGGTTTTGTCTGCAGAAAAGCCGTGGCGTCTGTTGGCTTCCTTCTGCAAGGCAGTAAGGTCGTACAAGAGTGGTGGCGCGGTATGCGTTACCTTTCTTGTGACCGTTTCTACCGTAAGCTGGCTCTGACTGCGAAGTGCAGCGAGAGCAGTCTGTGCCGATGCTTCACTCTCATAATCTTTACAGCCAATGGCTTTCAGCGACAAATCCTCTTTTTCTGTGAGAACGGAGAGTTTCCAATAAGGTACGGAAGAAAAATCACGGTTCTCTATGTACCGACGGCAGACCATAGCCAATGTTGGGGTCTGTACCCGCCCCAAGGAATAACCTCCCTTGCGGGCGATAGACAATGCACGGCTTGCATTGATGCCCACCAGCCAGTCGGCTTCGCTTCTTGCCTTGGCAGAATAATAGAGATTATCGTAACTGTTGCCCGGTTTGAGATTAGAAAGCCCCTCACGGATAGCCTTGTCTGTGAGTGAACTTATCCAAAGGCGGTCGAAAGGCTTGTGGCAATTGAGATAGGAATAGATGTATCTGAAGATAAGCTCACCCTCCCGGCCTGCATCGGTGGCAACGATGATACGGTCAGCCTTGTCAAAACATGAGCGTATCACCTTGAGCTGTTTTAGTGCTGCTGGATCGGATATATACTCCTTGTCCTTACGTACTTGTCGTACCACTAACTGAAAGGGATTGGGACGGATGGGCAAGTCCTCACGCTTATAAGTGGAAAAACCGTAGGCTTCGGGCATGGCAAGGGCGATGAGGTGTCCCATTGCCCAAGTGACGAGATACCCACTTCCTTCTAAATATCCGTCCTGCTTGCTCGTTGCCCTAACAATGCGGACTATATCTCTGGCTACCGAGGGTTTCTCGGCAATAATACAAGTTGTCATAGTCGATAATAGAATTAAGGGTTACATCTTACGTCCACGGGACTTCTTTTGTTTCTTCTCGTCCTGCTTTTGCTTCTGCTCAGCAGTAGGTTGAGTCTGTCCAGTTTTCAAGGGCTCTTTCACGTTCTTGGTGGCTTCATTCGTCTTGCCGTGGTTATTCACGGCTACCTGTGTTTTGTGTTCTTCCGCCACAGCTACGACCTTTTCCTTGCCGGTTTCCTGCTTCTTGTCAGGATTCCACTTGTAAAAACGTGGGCGGTTCTGTTCCTTGTCCATGCGAACGTATGCGTTGAAAGGTTGCCCTTGTTTATCCACCATATTCTTTAGATATAGTGTACGACCGCTATCCAAGGCTTCACGCTGTTTTTCTGATAACTCTAAGCCGCAAAGCTTATGTGGGACACCTTGCTGTTGTTTATGTTGTTGCCGCTCTTTCAAGCCTTGCTTATTGTCGAAGATAAACTCAATGCCTTTTCGCTCGGCATTGACTTGCAAAGTTGCATCAAAGGTCTTACCACTCTTGGCAGTCATACCTTCCACCTTCACAGCCTTACCTTCTACAAGGTCTTTATACTGTGCATCGGAAAGGGTAATACCTTTGATTTCCTTGGGGATATTCACACGGTCAGCACGCAGGGCTATAATTTCATTGGTCTGCGGATCGATAGAGACGTAAGCAGAGAAAGGCTCAGCGTTCTTGGGAGTTACTTCGATAGTTTTACCGAGATTGCCCGTAGTGAGGAGTTGCTCCTTTTCTTCGGGAGAGAACTTGTAACCCATATAGGGAAAGTCAAGCTGTGGTTCTTTTCTCAAAGGATGAATTGCCAAACCGACATTGCCGCTATCGTCCGTGCGGAACGCAAGGCGTGCTTCAGTATAGATGATGGTGTCGCCGATAGGAACAGTAATTGTGATGAGATTGCTCTTCTGCCAATTGAGCATCTTTTCTAATTCTCCACTCTGCTCCAATCTCTCACGGGTAAGTCCGAGATTATCGAGTTGCTTCCAATCAATCTTCGACTCATCGATGGCAGTAGCATTCTTCTGCTGGGGCAGATAGTCCTCAAAAGGAATGCCCATCTCAGCCAGCTGCTGATTGCTTTCGGGCTTCTCGCGGTTTTGCAGCATGGTACGCAGGTTGTCCACGCCCTGTTCCACATTGTCTGCCAATACCTTGTATAATCCGAAGTGAGTCGGGTTATTAAACTGTTTGAGGAAGTTGGTCATGAAGTTCTTCAGAAGTCCGTCCTTGTTGTTGAACTTCAGGAATGCTGCTTGATTGGCAGCGATTGCCTCGGTGGTTTTAAGGTTGCCCTTGTCGTCAATACCAGAAACTACGGAGAGTTTTCCTGCTTCCTTTTCGTTCTTTACCTCCGTGCGGTCTTCCAATACCAGCACATAATTGTCATTGTTATTTGATTCCATTGCTTGATAATTTTAATGATGAATACTGTTATCAAGCTGCTAAATTATAGGTATATAAAAAGAAATAAAAGTTTTTGGGAAAAGCAGGAAATAAAGGGAGATTACAGGAAATAGTCGTTTGTGCGTTGTAAGATCTTACTTACAGGAATTCTAAAATGCCGCTTTGCTAAGTAAGATATAGTTGCTATAATAAGAAAATCCCCAATTATCACGCTGGATAAGTGGGGAATCTCTTTGAACTGTATGGTTTAATCCAAACACTTTTTTATGATTTCATCGCTGATGCCGTTTTCTTTCATTCTTTCAGCAACGGCTTGCTTATAATTATTTGTTTCATGGCAGTGGAATACCATGTGTCCAAGTTCCTCCAGGGCTTTTTCTATACGTTTTCTGCCTTGCTCCGTATTCAAGTCAATATCGGCAAACTTTGAACGGTCGCGATGGAGATTGAGATAATATATACCACCTATAATCAATGCCGATATCGCTGATATGTCAATATCTTTGAATTTCTCTTCATAGGAATTGGCAAGAGGTAATGTGTGCATTTCCCTGAGCATAGCTGTACGAACCGTGGTTTCATTTCCTTCTGCTATTTCCCAACGCAGTAATTCCAACATTACGGATTTGTCCTGAAGTGACTTATGTACATCCTTGAAAATACCGATATAGCCCAATTCTGAATCTGTCGGAAATTGAACACCGGTGAGGACATCCTTAAACCAATAGTCATACCTCTTAACGAATTCATCATAAAATTCGCTAAGATTGTCATATCTGTTATAGAAAACAAGCGGCTCTATTCTGGCTTTTTTAATGAGTTCTGTCACCAACATTGATGCAAAGCCTTTTCTCTTGATCAGACTTTCTGCTGCCTTGATAATGTCTGCCTGTATATCGACGTTTGTCCTTCTGTATCTTTTGGGTTTATTTTCTTCTTCTGCCATCTAAAAAGGTGTTGATTTTCTAATTTCCACAAGAGCGGTCACCAATTGCTCCAACTGTACTATTTCGTGTGAAGCCAACACACTGACTCTAAGCCGTGCTTCCTTGGTTCTTACCGCAGGATATGTGATACCGCTTACAAAGATACATCTTTTTTGTAATTCACGTGCTATTTCATATACTTTTCTATTGTCCCTGACCATAATAGGGAATATTGCTGATACCGAACAACCTATATCAAAGCCTTCCTCTGTCAGTCGTTTGCGCAGATAATTGACATTAGCCCACAACTTCTTGCGAATCTCTGGTTGTGTCTGTATGAGTTCCAGTGCCTTTAGTGAAGATGCTGCAACCTGTGGAGTCATCGCTGCGGAAAAGACATTGCTGTCGGCATAATATCTCAAATATTGAATTAGTTTTGTTGATGCAGCAACAAAACCACCGACACATCCGAAAGACTTACTGAAAGTTCCTGTAATAATATCTACTTGTCCCAAGCAATTATAATAGTCAGCTGTTCCTCTGCCGTTTTCTCCCATAACACCAATGCCGTGAGCATCATCCATCATAAGAAGACAATTGTGTTTCTTGCAGACAGCAATATACTCCGGAAGTTTTGATAAATCTCCATTTTGAGAATAGACCCCATCAATGATGACCAATCGAGTCTGATATTTTCCCGTTTCCCGTTCAAGGATCATGTCAAGATAGTCAATGTCATTGTGTCCTATATGTTTTACATTGGTTCCAATTAAACCACTCGTGGCACTGGTATGTATATACGAATCGATGTAGGCTATGTCATTTTTTCCCAATATAGCACGAAGCAGACCTGCGTTGGCACCAAAGCCAGATGAAAAAAGGATGGCTTCTTCTTGTCCTACAAACTTCGCTATGCCTTGTTCCAACTGCTGATGGATGTCTAAATAGCCACCGATGGCTTGAGCGGCACTTGCCCCTGTACCATATTTCAGGACGGCATTTATGCCAGCTTCCTTGGTTTCAGCACTTTGCGACATGCCTAAATAATCGTTGGAAATGTATGCTGAAACTTCACCGTTATAGCCCTCGATTTGCATCTTGGCTCCAACTCCAGTTTTTGCCATAACCCAATAGCTCTTGCAGCCGAATTGCTCCATTTGGTCTATGTAGCTTTGGAAATTTTGGCTCCGTTCGATTATATTCTCATTTGGAGTAATCTCGAAATCTTTTAATGAAATAATCTTTTTATTCATATAAACAATGTATAGATAGTAAATATAGCTACAAATGTAGCGAAAATACTGAGGAGTTGCAGATTTTTTGAAAAAAAACTTGTTTTTCTTGTTATAAACAATATAGATTTGTATATTTGCATCGTTAAGATTATAATTAGTATAATTATAGAACAGACCTTACTGTACAAAGGGAAGCAATGCCAGAAGCTATAAGAAGGCAGATCCAAACCGAACTGAAATAATTAAAGGAGCGGTAACTGAAAAGCTACACGAGTAGGTGAAAATAAAATAACAAAAGATGAATAAAGAAATTATTGAAAATTTGCTACTTTCAGAGTTGGAAGAAGTAAAAGGAGGTCAAGCATATAGAGATTGTCATTGCAGCAGTGGTGCAGGAAAAGTCGTAATAATTGAGGTTCCTATTGAATCTGATACCGATGACTCTGATGGTACTGTTTACTGCTAAACAACGGGGGAGGATTAATGCTCTATTGGAAAAAATTCTACTTGAGACTTGATGCTCCAACGGCAATGAACAAAGTCATGCCATTACTTGAAATATTGTTTTGGCATGACTTCTTAACCCCAACCATTATAAAATGCAACTTCTGATAGTGCTCATTTCAATTTTAGCATAGATTATTAATTACCTAATTTTGTACGAAATGAAATACATTGTTTTAAATAGAGCATATTCGTTGAGAAGTGAGGCAACCTGCTCATACATCGTAAGAAAGAATATGTTTGTTAATTCAAACATGAGTAATTATCAGACAATATATACAATTCCTCCATTTCTCGGATATGTCATAACCAATATTGGAAAAAAGAAATACGAACAATCTATTGCTGCAATAGGAAAAGCTCTCGATATTAATACCACTGCTCTACAAAGTTTCATATTTCAAATTGTAGAGCAACCGAGTAAGTCTGTACCTTTTATGGGGGAGATGTTAGTCTTTCCTGAACAGCTATTAATATTATCAAATCAAAAAGATGATACTCAATATTTTACTGTAACAGACTTTTCTCCGATGAATTCATATGTACAATGTAGGCCACAAACACCATTGGAAATGAATTTCATGGTAACAGAGAAATGCAATACAAATTGTATCTACTGCTATGCTAAACGAAACATAAGAAGAGAAATGTCAACTTCTGAGATTGCTAATATTTTTAGGAAATTGTCGTATTCTGGCATAATAAACCTGACTTTAACAGGAGGAGATATTTTTGCAAGAAAGGATTGGTATGATATTATATCTTTATCTCAGTATGCAGGCTTTGGGTATTTGATTTCAACTAAGTCGATATTGGAGGAAGCTGATATAGTTAAGTTGAAACAATTAGGCATTCCCCAAGTACAGTTTTCTTTAGACTCTATATCTCCAAAAGTACTAAAGAAGATTATAAAGGTCGGCAGCGAATATGTTGAGAAACTGAAAGTTATGTTTGAAATGTGTACCAAGCATAACTTAAACATTTCTTTAAGAACAGTCCTTTGCAAACAGAATTCAAACATCAAGGATATAAGGGGTCTGTGCGACTTTGTTAATATGCTATGTTGATATAATGAAAGTGCACAAGCACCCTGATTTTCCAGATCCTAAATGTCCACAATCACAACAGATGTGTAATTATATTTTATAGTAAGTTATTATGCAAGTGATTACAAAATTAATTTTAAAGAGCAATATAAGTTCTAAAATATTCTTGATTACAGTGATTATGCTGGTTGTAAGTAATTCTATTGCAGCACAGGGCATAATTACTGGCCGTGTATTAGATGAGCACATGCAACCAATACACTTTGCTAATGTTGTATTGCTTAATCATATTGACTCTACGTTCATTCAAGGAACCATAACACAGGATGATGGGAGTTTCACCATCCGGACAGAACAGCACACTGGGATATTAAAAGTTTCAAGTATAGGGTATGCCATAATATTTATGGATGTGCAGCAAGGAGATATGGGAAATATTCGTATGCATCCCGAAATACAAACGCTTGGCACAGTGATAGTGAAAGGGTATCGTCCGCAATTTAAGATGGGCAGTGATGGGATGATTATTAATGTTCAACATTCACTCCTTAAACAAGCTGGCACAGCAGACGATATATTGTCCCAACTTCCATTAATTACAGGCAATAATGGTAACTTCACTGTATTTGGAAAGGGCAGACCTCTTATCTATATCAACAACCGTAAGATTTATAATACGCAGGAATTATCTCAATTAAAATCTTCTGATATCAAGGAAGTGACCATTATCACTAATCCTGGTGTACAATATGGCAGTTCTGCACAATCTGTAATTCTGATAAAAACAATAAAACAAGAAGGTGAAGGATTGAGTCTCTCATCTTACAGCTTTGCCAACATATCACGTAAATTTAGTGCGGTAGAGACAATTGATTTTAAATATAAGCATAACCAGTTTGAACTATTCAGTAATTTCAGAATTCATTCATTGCACAATAAGCAATATTTTGAATTTGAACAAACGATGCAGGGCAATCACTTCATACGCGAGACAGGGAGAGATACTATTTTTAATAATGGTGATAAGCAGGTGCGAGGCCAGTTGGGATTAAATTATAATATTGGTAAAGATCATTCGTTTGGTATAGCTTATTCCATCACCAAATCGTTGCATGATGTAGTAAATTCTACTTCAGCAATTGATATATCCCTTGATAACACATCAGAGGAGCTGCTACGAATGAAGAATTATCATACCTCCTATCATTCTCCTGACCACGAAATAGACGCATATTATATGGGAAAGATAGGAAAGTTAGATATAAACTTTAACAATACTTATATCCGTAATAGGCTGGTACAAAATGATTCCAAAGAAGAAAATAGCAACACATCTGGAGCACGTGTAATAGATGTCGATAATATAACAATCAATAAGATGCTAGCCAGCAAAGTCATCTTTACTTATCCTATAATGAAAGGTAAATTGAGTTTTGGTTCAGAGTACACTGATGCACAAAGTAAAGGCACCAATACCAATGCGCAACAGATATTTAGTAATACCGATACAAAAATCAAAGAACAGAATTTGGCTAGTTTTGCAGAGTACATCTTACCTTTGAGCAACTTTCAAGTTCGTGCTGGACTTAGGTACGAACATGTTGTTTCTGACTATTATTCTAAAGGCGTGTGGCAGCAAGAATCTAGTCGTAGATATTCAGAATGGTTTCCGAATTTCTCCTTATCGTGGAATAAAAATAAATGGCAAGCACAGTTAAGTTATTCAACAAAAACGTCAAGACCTTCTTACCGCTCTCTTTCTAGTTGGATGCAATATGATAACCGTTATGAGTATCAGGGCGGTAATCCCTTATTACAGCCAGCTAAAATAAGAACTTTAGAGTTGACTGCTACTAAAAGCTGGATCATGTTTATGATTGGTTATAAAAATACAAAGAATCAAGTAGCTTACGTAATGCACCCTTATGAGGATGATATTTTTATTAAAACTTATGATAATATTGACCGTATACAAAGTTTATATGCCTCATTGACAGCATCACCAAAGTTCGGATTTTATCAGCCAATGTATGAAGTAAGGGTATCGAAGCAGTTCCTTGATGATGAGGCTTATGGTAAGGAGCAATCTTTGAACCATCCATTACTTTTTATTCGGATGAATAATCGTTTTTTAATTCAATCCGACTTCACTGTTAGTGTTAATTTCTCTTATACCTCACAATATGCAAGTACAGTTAGTATTTATAAAGCGGGAGGGGCACTTGATGTGAGCGTCTATAAAAGCTTCTTCAAAAATAAGCTGATATGCTATTTTTGGGGAAGAGACTTGCTACAAACTCAGAAAAGGCGGTATACAATGTATGGCATTAATAGTGCCTTTACAACAAGACAAGATATGGATACTCGTAGCTTTAGTATTGGCATTCGTTATAACTTTAATACAACCCGCAGCAAGTTCAAGGGAACGGGTACTGGTAATGAGGAGAAAACACGATTACAATGAGGCGATTACCTTTTTTAGACAATCAGATTCTATGATGTGTGGTACCACTTGCTTACAGATGATATGTAAATATTACGGTAAGAACTTTAGCCAAGCTTTCGGGTCAGTCCTAAAACCCAAGCTTTCTTGTCTAGCATATGTTATGCAACTACAGAAGGTATTTCTATGTTGGGAATAAAAGAAGCTGCTGAGAAATTTGGCATTAAAACTATAGGACTTTAATGGAAACATAAGAATACTTCTTTCGCCTGTAGGTAATAAGAATACAACGTAAAGTGTGATGTTTGATAGCGATGGAGCAAGTAGTAAGGAAATAAAAGAGGGTGTTTCAAAATAGACTAAAGATATAAATATAAAATTATAAGGAAATTATCAAAATGTTACAAAAAATGAAGCATATTTTTATGATACTCCTGTTTCTGATGTTTTCTAAAGGAGTATACTCTCAAGTGAGTGTAAGAGGAAACATTATTGATGAAAACGACAAGGAAGTAATTGGATGTTCAGTCAGAATTCTGTCGACAGATTCGACATTCTTGTCTGGCGGCGTAACCAATGATGTGGGTGAATTTCATATTAAAAGTATTCAATCGAATAACTTTATCGTTCATCTGTCATATATAGGCTATGAAGACCAATATATTACCTGTAATAATGCATCGGATGATGTTGATATGGGAAAGATTAAACTGATGGTATTGCCAAAGACTTTAGGAGAGGTAAAAGTTGTTGGTAGTAATAAAATTCAGAAAATAGACAGACAGATACTTATTCCTAGTAGTCTGCAACGGAAGGCATCCAGTAATGGCCTTTTGTTACTACAGAATTTAAGTCTTCCACGCATTGAAATCAATTCTATTAACAATAGCATAGAGATGACTACAGGAGGGACAGTTGAATTACAAATTAATGGAGTAAAGGCAAAACTTCCTGAGGTGAAATCTCTAAGACCAGACGATATAGCAAAGGTGGAATACCATGATAATCCGGGATTGCGTTATGGAAATGTGGGAGCTGTCATTAATATTATTCTGAAACGGAGGAACTCAGGTGGAAATTTCTCAGTCGATTTAACCAATGGCATAAATAAAATTGGAACAGGAGATTATAATGTTTCCGCTAATTATCATTTTGGAAGTTCGTCTTTCAAGTTTATATCTAATTGGGAACGCAGAGATTTGAAATGGATACGTGAAAATGTTGAAACCTTTAATGGAACTGCAACTCCACTATACAATGTGGAAACAGGCTTGCCTACAAAGGTAAAGTATGACAGGATGAATTTCCTATTAGGTTATGACTATAATAAAAATAACCATCTACTCAGTATTAACTATAGACTGTCATATATGGATATGCCTTATTCCATATCAGACAGAGAATCCGAACTTACAAGTGCTGGACAGGAATATAAAATATCCGATCATGAAAAGTCGAGGGAAAATATACCTTCATTAGATATTTATTACCAGACAGAATTGGCTAAAGGAAAGAATCTGTTTATTGATGTGGTAGGAACCTATATAAAAACTAAGAATAATAGGCATTTTGTTCAGAGAGGAGTAAATTCTGTTGAGGAATATGCATCGCAGACAAAAGGTGATAAATATTCGCTCATCGCTGAGGCTATTTATGAGCAAAAGATTAAAAATTCCATGTTATCACTTGGCATAAAACATAATCAGGCCTTCGTTTCCAATAATTATGGTGGAACCATCAATGCGAATATAAGCATGCGAACAGCTGAGACCTATGGGTATGTGGAATTTATGTCTGAGGTAGGGAAATTGGTATACACCATGGGTAGTGGTGTAATGAGAACATATAACAGTCAGGGAGATGTAAGCCAGAGTAAAATTATTTTTCGGCCAACACTTAAATTGTCATACAATCTGACCAAGAATTTACTTGTTAGATACACTGGCTATATTTCAGGTTATTCTCCATCATTATCAGATATGAATGATGTGAGTCAGAATATAGATAATTATCAAGTTAGACGAGGAAATCCTAATCTTAAGACGGTAAAATTCGTTTCTAATGATTTGACTATCAACTGGAAGTACAAATGGTTGGATTTGGATTATCTTATCAGATACAGCTTTGATGACAAGCCATTGATGGAGACGACATTGTTCGAGAATAATAAGTATATACGTACAATGGAAAATCAGAGGGGTTTTCATCGATTGCAGAATAATTTAAATCTGAAGCTGACTCCTTTCGGTGAAAATTTTCAGGTTAATATCAGCACATACTTGAACAGATACATAAGTGAGGGAAATAATTATACCCACACCTATTCTGATTTTGGTGTAAATGGTTCTGTTACCTTTCTGAAAGGGAATTGGTTCCTGATGGCCAGTGCCAGCAAAGGGCATAAAATACTATGGGGAGAGACTTTAACCAAGGAGGAGACTCTACATTCAATATCTGTCGGCTATAATAAGGATAACTGGGGCATACAAGCTCAGGTGTTGAATCCTTTCAGTAGCAAGTATAGTCAGTATGTAGAGAACTGGTCGAAGCTAGCTCCTTACAGGCAGGATGCTTTTTCGCATGACCTGAACAGAATATTCATGCTTGAAGCATATATCAACATAGACTTCGGTAAACACAAGAACAATGTAAACAAACGAATAAATAATAGTGATACCAATTCTGGCATTTTGTCAGGAAGCAAATAGAAGGTATAGCTATGATTGATTAGATATTTAATTTATGCGCATTTTAAATATAAAAATAGAGGTAGCTGAAAATCTATAAAAGATAAATTATTCCTGTAACTATAAAAATAAAATAATATGTTCAAGCACATTTTAATTTTCTCTACAACATTGCTTATTACGTGTAGTTTGATAGGTTGTTCAAAAGATAAAGATGGAACCATCACTGTGTATGGATATGCTAGCGTTAATGGTGTCGCATATAAAGATTATGTGTCTATATATGATGCTTTCCACCCTGATCTTCCAATAAAGCCAACATTGTTCAATGGTGATAGATTAGGTGTTTATAACGATAGTATTTTTATTTTCCAATTTATGTTTAGAAGTATTCAAAGTGAAACACCATTATGGTTGTTTGGAGCTTTTCGTATCCCTCAAGGTGAAGTCTTTCCAAATTTGGATAAATCTTACCAATTATCAAAGAATTTAATGTACGATAAAGACAGAACTATCTTTGAAGATTTCTTGAAATATATACCAGTTTCTGAAAACAACAATGATAGTAGGGGTATCGCTATTATTATAGATTATAATAAGTTGCCATCAGCAACATCTATAGATGGCACTATTATTTTTAAGAAATTTAATAATAGAACTAAAAAGTTAGACGGTGAGATTTATCTCTATTCCAATGATGAATTCCCTATTTCATATAAGTTAGAGGGACATTTTTCTGATGTTTTATCCTATAACAAAGTACAATTACAATGAAAAAAAGTGTTTTTAGAATTATTCCGTTATTTGCTCTTATGTTTTTCTTTACAGCTTGCCATGACGATATTTACTCAGATATAACTAATGGCGGGAATGGTGTAGAGCATAATAGACAGCCTTTGGACAGTATGGATTTATACAATATCCAAATAGACAAGAGTACTATCCTGACTAATCTTATCCGCAATAATAATGGCAGATATTATCTCGACCTTACAGAACAGGATGCAGAAATTTTAGGTATAAAATCAGAGCTTTACAACAACGCTCTTCGAAATGTTGAGCAAATGAATAACAATAAATAATTTTTACAAATATTTACAAATCGGTATGTTCAAGTTGTCATGAACTCTTTATTGACAACAGTATTAGCTTTATCTGTGGCATCATGCTCTAATGATGATGCTATACAAACAGAAACAACTCACAGTGAGAAACATGTTGCGTACGTTGCAACATTGAGTACAGAACAGCAAAAGTTGCTACTATCAACAGGAAATCCTTTTGGTAACGTCCAACAAAAGGATGCATGGACAACAACCATTGCATCTACAATTCCAACACGTTGGGGATTGTTTGACGATCCACGTATTTCAGTTTCTACAAGAGCAATTGGCATATATGGATTTTATCCTGCACAATATTGGACAATGCTTAGAGTGAAGTTCCTTAAGCTCCCTGGGAAGATAAAAGATGGGGCTATTCTTGCTATAGCAGAAATGGAAGAACAGACAAATGTACGTTTCTATAACTCTATAGAGGATCCGGAATACTATGAGCCATATCACATAAAACTTCCAAACATTGCTGTCAGAATGGATTCTGGTAGAGAAGGAAGCGGTAACTACGGCTTAGTAGGTGGTGAACAATATATAAATGTCCCAACAACTCTTGAGAATGCAGACGCAAATGAGATAAAGCGATTCTTCTTGCATGCATTCTGTAATGCTGCAGGAATGTTCAATGAACAACAGCGACCAGATCGTGATAATTACGTGAAAATTGATTTTAACAATGTCAAGGACAATTGCAAGTCGGCTTTTGATAAGATAAAGAGCAACTACACTACTATGGGAATGTTTGATATGTTCTCCATTACCCTTGCATCGTCAAAAGATTTCTCAAAGAATGGATTAAATACTATAACTACAAAAACGGGACTTGGTATTGCTATAAATTATACACTTTCTACACAGGATAAGGCTTTCCTGAATTCTCATTATCTACCTTACATAGCAAGAAAAGACAACTATGTTGAATTAGATGATGTGTATGATCAATCAGGCAGACGCCTAACAGAAGAAGAGCGTTTGCAGCTACAGAACCAAATAAATGCCCAAAGAGGACTTTATGGAGTTCCTCCTGCAAATGGTCGTACAGAGTTGGTAGACTGGTAATTAAAATTTGTCTTTATTTGCAAAACATTTGTTAGTTGTCCTCTATGTGTTACCATATTTGTAAGAGGAAATATGTAGTACACCCCCTAATTATGGTCAGTAATCCACATAACGAAATATCAAAATAGTATTTAATATATGTTAGAGGATTTATCTTTTATTAGATAACATAGCGATGGAGGACAATATTTCTTTCTGTTTATGACAGAGCAAGAGAGTCTTTCTCTCTTTAGCTCACGATGGTTGGCTTCGATAGTCTCTTTGAGGTTATCGGAGCCGACTTCGTTTTGGAAAGGCTTGATTTCGGGAATAGATATAGAGACATTTATCTCTGCTGAAGCCTTTTCGAAATCTGCGCCATTCTTATTTGGGCAGATGATAAAACTGTTCTACAGCATATGATAGGATAGTAAATAATGGCATATACAAAAATGTTCTGTATTTATCAGAACTATAATTCTTTTAATAAATATCTTAACCGAGGCTCATTTTTGATTCGTTCAATCTCAAAATCAACGAGAAAAAGTATATCCTGTTTGATTCTCTTATAATTGGCTTCGATAGCCTCTTTGAGGTTATCAGAGCTGTTTTCGTTTCGGAATATATTGATTACAGGGATGGGCTGGTATGCTTTCATTTCGGCAGAAACTTTGGCACTATCCACAACAATCTCTGCGTGGAAAATCTTCTGCTCAATTCGCTCATCAAAGTTGTCGGACACAGCTCCTACAAACATACCTTGCGTAAGGTTGCTAATCTTACTGGCAGGAATCAAACTGTCCAACTGCGTAGATATGGACGTGGACTTATCATTGCGGTTGATGGTCATAGACTGCCGTTGCTGGAGCACCTTTCCAAACCGCTCAGAAAGCGTCTTAGCCGTTTCTCCTACCACTTGCCCGGAGAACACGTTACCTACAGTGTTCTGTATTACTTTGCTCTCTTTGTCGCCATAATCACGGGTAAGTTGTGAGAAGTCCTGAAAGCCCAAACATACAGCAACTTTATTGCTTCGTGCAGTAGCTATGAGGTTGTCAAGTCCACGAAAGTAGATAGTCGGTAACTCATCGATAATCACAGAGGATTTGAGTTGCTTCTTCTTGTTGATGAGCTTCACGATACGACTGTTATACAGACCAAGTGCTGCTGAATAGATATTCTGGCGGTCGGGATTGTTGCCGACCACGAGTACTTTCGGTTCGTTAGGATTGTTGATGTCGAGCGAGAAATCATCACCCGTCATCACCCAATAGAGAGCAGGGCTTATCATACGAGACAGTGGTATTTTGGCACTGGCTATCTGTCCCTGCAACTGGTCCTGCGCTCCACCCTCCCATGCGTCCATAAAGGGCGAAAGGTAGTTGGCAAGTTCATCGTAGGAAGTGAGTATCGGGAATATCTGTGCGTAGGGGCGGTTCAGGAACTCAATGGCATGAGGAAAGGTGCAATACTTACCGTTCTCATAGATTTTCAGAAACCAAATGATGGCTGCCAGCAAGATAATCGGCGACTCCACGAAGAAATCTCCCTGCTTCTGTATCCACGAGCGGTTAAGGTTGAGCATGATGGTATAGGCACTCTCGTAGGCATCCGATATATCTGTCATAAAGGCAGGATTGATAGGATTGCACCGATGCGACTTTCTCGGATCATCGAAATTTATCACGAAGAACTGCGGTTTTACCTTGTAGGCATCCAAATGATGAAGCAGGTGATTGTAGGCTATCTCCGACAAATCGGGGAACTTATAATCGTAGATATACATCGCAAAGCCTTTCTCAATCTGCTGCTTGATGTAGTTGTTCACAATGGCGTAGGACTTTCCCGAACCCGGTGTACCGAGTACCATCGAGGCGCGGAAGGGATTGACTACGTTAATCCAGCCCTTATTCCATTTCTTCTTATAGTAAAAACGTGTGGGGAGATTGACGGAATACTCATTCTCCATCAATCGTGTTTCCTGCATGAAACTCTCGTTTTCTGTGTTGAATACATCGTCCATCAAGTTATTTTTGAGCAGTCGGCTCATCCATACGCCACCCATCAGCAGGCAGATATAGCCTACGGACAGCGTGAAGATATAGAGCAAAGCTACTCCGATCTTACCGATGGGCAAAGCCAGCAGCCACCAGTTGAGAAAGAAAAAGACGAAGCCTGAGAAAAGTACCGTCCAAATCTTTGGCCAAGTGATTTTCTCCTCTTTCACGCCCTTTGTTCCAAGGCAGGACAAAGCGAGAAATACCACACAAAAGAGTTTTGACCAGAGGATGGATGAAAACAAGCCCGTGGTGCGCTGGAAGTTCATTAGAATTTTATCAATGATGCCAAGCGTAACCCCCCAGACATGAAATGCCTCGTAGCAGAACCAATAACAGTTGATAAGGAGGAATATCACCGATATACCCCGCATAAAGTCCATGACCTTACCTAATGCCCTTAAATCATCTTCTTGTGCCATAATCGTATTGCTTAATATTTGTTGTATTATCGTTATTTGAATTGCATTTGAATGTTGTTCAAACAAAGTTTGAAATACTTTACCTATCTTTTCCTCTGTCTGAGGTTGACTTTGCTTTGCCTGCGAAGTTTACGCTGCCAAGCCGCTTCCTTCCAATCATCATTGCCCGTAGGTAGGAAAGAACTATCTGCCATATCCTCGATAAGTTCATCGATAAGGTTATCCCCTTCTTCTGCATTGGATTGTAAAGGCTGGACAGTTGCTGATTGTTCCAAACGGACAGACGGATTGCCATACAGCGTTTCGTCCAAGAATGGGTTGTCCGTTGGATTGGAGAAATAACCATTGAATATATTGGCAGCATATCCCTTGCCCAAGCGTGAGCCATTGAACGCAACGCCCTCCTTGTCGTCAATGAATGTGATGCCATAGATGCGCCCGCTTTCGCTCTTTCGGATTACCGCACGCAAGCCTTGTTCCTCCAGTCTTTTCCGAAGTTCTTCCTCTGTCTTTGGAGAGGTACGCATTGTTTGTAACACCCTGTACCTTATGATTGATATCAATGGCTTGATAGCTTGTTTGGACTTCTGCATCCTGTTCTGCACGGCTGTATAGCCCATACCACGACCAATGTCCGAGGCATGGATGGGTGTGCTTATTTTGTCTCCCTTGTCATTAGTCGGAACATAAACCAGTCCGTCATACTTCTTTCCCCGAAACTCCGTCTTCACTTCTTCCACTGCAAGATTGTATGCGGAAAGAATGGCATTCAATTCACCCAAGGAACAGAAGCGATAATGCTTCAGAACCGTGCGGACAACACTTGCGACCTGCTCTTTGATATTTCCTTTTGTGGTATCCACCTTGGGCGTTTCTGTTACCGCTTTCTCACTAACCTTTGAACTCGGAATAAGGTTATACTTCCTTTCCAACGCATCGGTAATCTTCTTGCTCCTTCGCTTTTCAAACCTGTCGTTGATTTTCTTTCCCTCTCCGTCCACTCGAAGCGACACGATGTGTATATGCTCACGGGCGATGTCGTTGTGTTTGAACACAATATAGGGTTGCTTGCCATAGCCAAGTTCTTCCATATACTCCTTGGCTATCTGTGTGAGTGTTTCATCGGAGAGTTTCTCGTCCGGGTGCGGATTGAGCGAGCAATGAAATACCATCTTTTTTGTTCGACATTTCTCTGGGATAAGTGCTTGCATATCGGCAAACACCTCTGCCATCGTATAAGTTCCCTCTTTGTCCTGATACAATTCAGCGGCAAGGAGAATGCTTGCTTCTCCTTTTTCAACCTTTTGAAGTTATAGCCGATTGCCCCTCCAAGGTTTTCCGTTGCAGAAATCTTCGCTATCATTTCCTGCGGTAATCTATGGTAAGACTGATTGCCTGCTCTTGCAAGGCAATGATTTGAGCCGACAATTTCTCCAACTTCTCAAGCAGGATCCGTGCAGTCTTCACGCTATGATAGCTGTTGATAGCACGCACGGTCTGGTTATACAGCACGCCAATTTTATGGATCTGTGCCGTCAATTCAGAGAGTTTTCGGTAATATTCCACGGCAGATTTGTCTATCGTGATGACCTTGAAACTCTCTCCAAGAATACGACCACGCACGAAATCCGACTTCGTTTCTGCCCCTGAACGCTGAAACAAATCAATCGCCCGTTGCTGGTCTTTCGGGTTGGGAAGACGGGTATCCCATCTGTCCCATCGTTCTATCTTTTCGTTCATTGTTTTTATCCTTAATCTAATTACGACTTTGGAGTAATTCTCTCCCCTTTGGGGCAAGGGTCTTTGTCGGCAAAAACGGAGTTTGTCGGACAAAGACACACCTTGCCAATATCAAGAGTTGATACGATTGAAGTATCCACCCTTTTGGGGTGTCTGCTTCGGGATGTTACCTCCATGTATTATTCTCGCCTGCAAAGTTACGGCAGATTTTCAAATATCTCATTATCAGAGATATTTACTCTTTTTCCTCGTATTTCCCTACACTTCATCGTTGTAATAAAATCAGCAGAAATATCATTTATTTTGCAATCAGAACGAGCGAACAATGGTATGATAACACAAGCAAAAGATATATCATATTACCGCCTGCTTGCACCAAAGATGAAAAGAAGGAACAATACATATTCATAACAATTTATTGTCATGACAAACTATTGTCAATACAACAAATTGTAAGAACTTGAAATCGTCCTTTTGGACTATCGCCCGAACCATACGCAGTCAGAGCAAACTGTCTGCTGATGACTCTTAATAATGAGAGAATATCCAAACATCAAATAGACAAATAATATGAACTAAGAAATTATCATTATGGAGAACAAAGAACAACGCCCCCTTTTTCTGGGCTTCTCTTCCCAAAAGGGAGGAGTGGGAAAAAGTACTCTTGCCGAAATCGTAAGTAGCATATTGTACTACGAACAAGGCATCAACCTCTTCGTGATGGACTGCGACCTGTCGCAAGACTCTTTCTACAAACTGAGGGAACGTGAGAAAAGTATCGTTCAGGAGAGCGAAGAGCTTTCCAAATCCATGCAGGAGTACTTTCATCACCTCGGCAAAAAAGCATACAGAATTTACAAGTCTGCACCCAAGGAAGCCGTCAGGACTGCACGAAGTAAAATCGACGGTATCAGCAACGAGAAGTACCAGTTGGTTATATTTGATTTCCCGGGGCATGCTGGGACAACCGAACTGATGGAACTGTCCCTTCAGATGGACTATATCCTTTCTCCGATTGAAGCCGATATTCAGTCGCTGGTTTCATGTCTGGCATACGCCAAGACTATCACGGAGATTGGAGTTTCGATGTCCGACTCCCGGATAAAGGACATTATCCTGTTCTGGAACAAGGTGGACAGAATAGTAAGGAACATCATCATCGACGAATATACAAAGCTCATCCATGAATACGAACTCACGCTCCTGCCCGGCTATGTATATGCCACGCACCGCTTCTCTCACGAACTTTCCACATACGGATTGCGCGGAGTGTTCCGCTCTACCTATCAGCCCCCTGCAAGGGGATTACGAATGGGTACAGGGCTGGACGAACTCGTCAATGAGATAATTCAACGTCTCAAACTAAAAACGAAAACAGAAAATGGCAACGATTGAGGAAAGAAAGCAACAGCTGGAAAACAAGCTGAAGAAAATGGCAGAGGACAATGTCGTGGTAAAACCTGTCACGATACCAAACTCCTTCGACCCTTCCGAGGATACTGAGTCCTCCCCAGCAACATCAGGGGAGGAAGACAATAATTTAGAAGAGACGAAAGAAACGAAAACAGCAAAAGAAAAACTGGTAGATGAAATAGAAAGAGAGGAAACGGGGAACACGGAACAGAAACGGGAAAGGAAGCCGAGAATGGAAAAGCCCGGCGTGTCCTCCCTTTCCATAGAGGACTACCGTTCCCTGTACTTTCATCCCGTCCGCTCCCAAATGCGGACAGCCTTCTCCATTAATCTGGAAACGCTGCAGAACCTGCGCAACGTGTTGCAGGACTTGGGGGAGCGTGTTTCCATAGCCGCATATATAGACAACATTCTTAGGGAACACCTGCGTGAACATTTGGAATTGCTCAACAGTGCGGCAGCAAAACAAAGACGCAAGACAACAATAACACTATGATGGAAACAATACTTTTCAGTTTTATACTGATACTCATCATCATTTGGATAATGCTGGGTATCCTGTACTTCTATATGCGGTATGTATCTCCGTATGGCATCCTTATCAAGAAAAATAAAAAGGGCAATGAGCAGACTAAGGAGAATGAAGCGACGAAGGAAAAAGACGGACAAAAAGGAGAAGCAAAAGAAGATCAATCCGAGTTTGTACTGATTGGCAAAAGCCGTTCCATTTCCCCTATTATCCCACAAGTTCCCTCTGCTTCTTCATCTGAAAATTCAGAGCAGAATAGTAATAATTTTGCACCTCAGAACTCCGAAAAGAAAGAGGACATGAAGGAAGAGGACAACGAGATGGACGTTGATTTCGAGATGGAGCGAGTTGATGAGGATGAGGTCGCCCGTGAGGAATTAATTCTGCCCATTGAGTCCACATCGGACGAAACCGAGATGTCAGGGCAGTCCGTCCTCGCACGTGACTTAGTCCGCCTGCAAAAATGGGCAAAGAACTGTGAGGAGGCTGATGAGAAAGAAGTCAAAGAGACCATTCGGCAGCTTCAAGACTCAGATCTATTGGATAAGTACAAGGAGAACATCGCCAAGATGCAGGGTGAGCAAACTTCGCTATTGGAGAAAATCCGTAAAGCGGAAGAACAAAGTGAGCAACAAGCAATGTTGTTTTCTCAAAACTCAATACCGGCAGATTCAAGCGCTTCTGACACTTCATCCGATAATGACGACGACAAGCCTCTTTCATATTATCTGTAAACAATCAACGATGGAAGCGGGAAAAGAAAACGGCGCATTAACAGCTACAAGGTTTCCACATGAAAATGTGCCTCTCTTTCCCCTTCCTTTTAAGAACAAGCAATTTTATCACACTTAAAATTATAACATACAAATGAACAAAAAAATTACACTGATGATGCTCCTGCTGATGACTGCCACCATAGGAGCATACGCACAAGGCAATGGTATTGCCGGTATCAATGAAGCTACAAAAATGGTAACCTCCTACTTCGATCCCGGCACGAAACTCATCTATGCCGTAGGGGCGGTAGTGGGGTTGATAGGAGGAATAAAAGTCTATAACAAGTTCTCAAGTGGTGACCCCGATACGAGCAAGACCGCAGCCTCTTGGTTCGGTGCGTGTATCTTCCTCATCGTGGCAGCCACTATCCTGAGAAGTTTCTTCCTGTAAGACGATGGCAGCATTTGAGATCAACAAGGGTGTAGGCCGGACGGTAGAGTTCAAGGGCTTAAAGGCACAGTACCTCTTCCTCTTTGCAGGAGGGCTGCTGGCAGTCTTCATTCTCGTGGTCATTCTCTATCTCTGCGGCATCAGTCAGATAGCCTGTCTTGTCATAGGTGTAGTGGGTGCCACCATAGTGGTGTGGCAAACGTTCACCATGAATAGAAAGTACGGGCAATATGGGCTGATGAAAAAAGGAGCAGTGCGTATGCACCCACGCTACCTTGTGAACCGCCGTACGGTCTTCCACCTTATCCGTAATCTTCAACCAAAGAAAGCGAAGAAATGAGAAATAAAAGCAAGATAACAACTTTGGAATCGAAGTTCCCGCTACTCTCCATCGAGCAGGGCTGCATGGTGAGCAAAGATGCTGACATCACGGTGGCTTTCCGAGTGGAGCTGCCCGAACTCTTTACCGTCACTTCTACAGAATACGAGGCAATGCACTCTGCCTGGCATAAGGCTATAAAAGTGCTACCCAATTACAGCATCGTACACAAGCAGGACTGGTTCATTAAGGAAGACTATCAAGGAAAGCTCTCCGATGGTGGATTGAGCTTCCTTGCCCGTTCCTCTGAACGGCACTTCAACGAACGTCCGTATCTCCACCACTCAGTCTATCTCTTCCTTACCAAGACGAACAAGCAGCGTATGGCACAGCAGAGTAATTTCTCTTCACTCTGCCGTGGGCACCTTATTCCCAAGGAGATTACCAACAAGGACGAGGTGATGAAGTTCATGGAAGCCGTCGATCAGTTCGAGCGCATCATCAACGACACCGAGCAGCTAAGGATTGTCCGCATGACAGAGGAAGAGTTGGTTGGCACAAATGAAAAGGGTGGACTCTTGGACCGTTATTTCTCCCTCTCGGAAGAAGGACACGCGTCTTTGGAGGACATCCGTCTGGGCGCAGACCTTGTGCGTGTGGGCGACAATATGCTTTGTCTACACACACTCTCCGACACGGATGACCTGCCGACAACGGTCAGCACGGATAGCCGATACGAGCGATTATCGACCGACCGAAGTGACTGCCGTCTTTCCTTTGCCTCTCCCGTGGGCTTGATGCTGCCGTGCAACCATATCTATAACCAGTACCTCTTCATCGAGGATAGCGATGCCAATTTGGAACGTTTTGAGAAACAGGCAAGAAACATGCACTCATTGGCACGCTACAGCCGTAGCAACCAAATCAACGAGGAGTGGATACAGGAGTATCTCAATATTGCCCACTCGCAGGGATTGACCTCTATCCGTGCTCATTTCAATGTACTGGCATGGAGCAGCGATAAGGAAGAACTTCGCCAGATTAAGAATGACGTGGGTTCTGCACTTGCTCTTATGGAATGCCACCCACGTCACAACACCATTGATGCGGCAACGCTCTACTGGGCAGGCATTCCCGGCAATGCGGCAGACTTTCCTGCGGAAGAGTCATTCTATACTTTTATCGAGCCTGCCCTCTGCTTCTTTACGGCAGAGACGAACTATAAGGACTCGCTCTCACCCTTTGGCATCAAGATGGCAGACCGCCTTTCGGGAAAACCCGTCCACTTGGACATTTCCGACTTGCCGATGAAAAAGGGTGTCATCACTAACCGTAACAAGTTTATCTTGGGTCCTTCGGGCAGTGGCAAGAGTTTCTTCACCAACCACATGGTACGTCAGTATTACGAGCAGGGGGCGCACGTCCTCTTGGTTGATACGGGTAACTCATATCAAGGATTGTGTGAACTTATCCACCGCAAGACCAAGGGCGAGGACAGCGTATATTTCACCTATACCAATGAAAGTCCGATTTCCTTCAACCCTTTCTACACGGATGATTACTTCTTCGATGTAGAGAAAAGGGAGAGTATCTGTACGCTACTGCTTACACTTTGGAAAAGTGCAGATGAGCATATCACTAAGACTGAAGCTGGCGAACTTGGTTCAGCCGTGAACTCCTATATCGAGCTGATATGTGCTGACCACAGCGTTACGCCCTGTTTTAATACCTTCTATGAGTATCTGCGGGACGTGTACCGCAAGGATATGGAAAAGCGAGACATTAAGGTAACGCTCTCAGACTTCAATATCAACAACCTCTTAACTACATTGAAGCAATACTATCGTGGTGGTCGATATGATTTCCTGCTGAACTCGGACAAGAACATCGACCTGCTATCTAAACGCTTCATCGTATTTGAGATTGACCAAGTGAAGGACAACAAAGACCTCTTTCCTGTGGTAACGATTATCATCATGGAAGCCTTCATCAACAAGATGCGCCGATTAAAGGGTATCCGCAAGATGATACTCATTGAGGAAGCATGGAAAGCCATTGCTTCGGCAAACATGGCAGACTACATCAAGTATCTCTATAAGACGGTGAGAAAGTATTTCGGGGAAGCCATTGTCGTAACGCAGGAGGTGGACGACATCATTCAGTCACCCATTGTCAAGGAAAGTATTATTAATAACTCCGACTGCAAGATACTGCTTGACCAGCGCAAGTACATGACCAAGTTCGACGGCATACAGGCGATGCTCGGTCTTTCGGAAAAGGAAAAAAGCCAGATACTCTCCATCAACCAGAACAATGACTCGAACCGACTCTACAAGGAGGTGTGGATAGGCTTGGGCGGTATGCAGAGTGCAGTCTATGCCACAGAAGTGAGCATGGAGGAATACCTGACCTACACCACGGAGGAAACCGAGAAGGTGGAGGTAATGAACAGGGCGGCACAGCTTGGTGGAGATATCGAAACGGCTATCCGTCAGCTTGCCATAGAGAAAAGAAACAATAAAAAGAAATAAGTACAAACCATCAAAACTATAGCAACAATGAAAAAGTACATTTTCATGGCTCTCTTAGGATTGAGCCTTTCTGTTCCCAAAGCCCACGCACAGTGGGTAGTAACCGACCCTGGCAATTTTGCCGGCAACATCGTCAATTCGGTCAAGGAGATAGCCACCGCCTCCAAGACGGTGAAGAACACCTTGGACGGGTTCAAGGAAGTGGAGAAACTCTACAACGACACCAAGAAGTATTACGATGCCCTGAAGAAGGTGAACAATCTCATCGGAGATGCCTATAAGGTCAAGGAGTGCATCCTGATGGTGGGCGACATCTCGGAGATTTACGTCACCTCGTATAAGAAAATGCTCTCGGACAAGAACTTCCGCCCTTCGGAACTCGCTGCGATGGCTTCGGGCTATGCCAAGCTTCTGGAGCAGAGCGGTGAGAGTCTCAAGGAACTCAAGTCCATCGTCAAGTCGGGTGTCCTCTCGATGAACGACCACGAGCGCATGCAGGCCATCGACCGTATTTATACCACACTGAGGGAAAACCGCTCGATCGTGTCGTATTACACAAGGAAGAACATCTCCGTGAGCTACGTGCGTGCAAGGGAGAAGAACAACCTTGCCTCCGTCAAGGCACTCTACGGCAATACGGCAAACAGGTTTTGGTAATTGGTCATTCATACATCTAAACACATTTGCTTATGGATTTTGCCAGTTTACATGAGCTGCTCCGCTCCACCTATGATGAGATGATGCCGCTCTGTGCCCAGATGACGGGCATTGCCAAGGGTATTGCGGGCTTGGGTGCGCTCTTTTACATTGCTCTTCGGGTATGGGCTTCCATTGCCCGTGCCGAGGCGATAGACGTTTTTCCACTTCTCCGACCTTTTGTGCTGGGCTTTTGCATCATGTTCTTCCCGACAGTCGTACTGGGTACGATGAATGCCGTTCTCTCGCCCGTAGTGCAGGGAACGGAGATGATGGTACATCAGCAGGAGGGGAACCTTGCAGAACTTACAGCCAAGCGGGACAAGTTGCAAGAGGAAGCCTACCTTAGGAATCCTGAAACAGCCTACCTTGTCTCCAACGAGAAATTCGATGAGAAGATTGAGGAAATGGGTATCATCGGACCTGAAGATGCTGTGACGATAGCGGGTATGTATGCCGAGCGTGCTGCCTATCAGACCAAGCAGTGGGTGATGAAGATGGTGCACGACCTCATGGAGCTGCTGTTCCATGCCGCAGGGCTTATCATCGACACACTGCGCACCTTTATGCTCATCGTCCTTTCCATTCTCGGTCCGATAGTCTTCGGCATTGCCGTATGGGACGGGTTGTCGGGTTCGCTCACGGCTTGGTTCTCACGCTATATATCGGTCTACCTGTGGCTGCCTGTCAGCTCTATCCTTACGGCACTGCTTACGAAGATACAGGTGCTGATGGTACAGAAGGACATCGAAGCGCTCAGTGACCCCAACTACCTGCCTGATTCGGGGACGTGGTACTACATCGTCTTCTTCCTTATCGGTATCGTGGGTTACTTCTGCGTTCCCACCGTTGCAGGTTGGATTATCGAAGCAGGTGGTGGTATCGGCTCTTATGGTCGCAATGTCAATCAAGCTGCACAGCATGGTGCGCAAGGCGCATATACTGGTGGCAAGGCTGCTATGGCTGGCGCAGGTGCTGCTGTGGGAAATGTCGGTGGACGTATCAAGGGTGCACTGCTCAAAGGAAAATAGAAATCGAACAACTATGCTTAATTAATCAACAGATATAAAAGAAAAATGGAATTCAAATCACTTGGTAATATCGAGACTTCATTCAGGCAGATAAGACTCTATGCCTTTGTCTTTGCCATCGTATGTGTGGTAGTAAGCGGTTATTCTGTCTATGCCTCGTACAGCTTCGCTAAGGAGCAGCGGGAGAAAATCTATGTACTTGACCAGGGAAAGTCACTCATGCTTGCCCTCTGTCAGGATGCAAGCCGAAACCGTCCCGTGGAGGCAAGAGAACACGTACGTCGCTTCCATGAGCTGTTCTTCACCATTGCGCCTGACAAGGATGCCATTGAGAAGAACATGGAGCGTGCCTTTGTGCTGTGTGACAAGTCGGCTTTCAACTATTACAAGGACTTGGCAGAGAAGGGCTATTATAACCGTGCCATATCGGGCAATGTCAATCAGCGCATAGAGGTGGACTCTATCCACTGCAACTTCAATACTTACCCTTATGCGGTAACGACTTATGCACGGGAGTTTATCGTCCGTCAGAGCAACGTTACAGAGCGCAGTCTTGTTACGACCTGCACGCTGCAGAACTCTGTCCGTTCGGATAACAATCCGCAAGGCTTCCTGATGGAGAACTTCCTCGTCAAGGAGAACAGGGACATACAGACTTATAAACGGTAAGGCTATGGCAAGGAAAAGAAACTTTTTACTCTCACGTCACTATCTGCGCTTTCACCTGTGGCTCCGCCATCGGTGTGAACGGCTCACGATAAGGCAGAGAAAGGAAATCGTCTATGGGCTGAGTTTCATCTATCTGCTCTGCTTGCTTTGGATGATAGCACAGTTTTTCCTTCCTCCAAAGAAGGAGAAACTACCCATCCCCATGGGAAAGCTGACGGACAGTCCGATACGGACGGACAGTACTTTACAAGAGTTACACGGCAATTTTTACCTACAACATCATCAAACAATCAAGGAAAATGGATAATAAACAGAAAGAACAAATGAAGAAAGGCTTGGTCTTCGGAGGTCTGGGACTGCTGTTTGCCCTCTCAATGTGGTTTATCTTCGCACCGTCGGGCAAGGATAAGACTGCAGCGGAGCAGGGACTCAATGACAGCATCCCGCAGGCAACGACAGAAAAGCTCACCGAAAACAAGCTCAAAGCCTATGAATTGGGCGACAAGGCACACGAGGAGGAACAGACCCGCGAGGAGATGGGCAGGCTGTCGGACTATTTTGCACAGAACACTGCTCCATCAGAGGAGCAGCGTGCAGAGACGGCTGCTTCTACGGCAAAGATAGAAAACTCCATACATCGCTATGAAGAGAATAATCGCCTCTTGAACTCCTTTTACGCTCCCGACCCACACGAGCAGGAGCGTGAAGCCCTGCGCTCGGAGATAGATAACCTTAAAAAGGAACTCTCTGTCAAAGACAGCAGGGAGGACAATGAAGAGAAACGGCAGCTTGCCTTGATGGAAAAGAGCTATCAGATGGCAGCGAAGTATCTTCCCAAAGCTTCAATTCCACCTTCCTTCAATAATGGTCTGGCGGCAGGAAATGAAAAAACGGAAGATACAGCAGGTGGCTCTGAAGCCGCTAAGGGCAAGACCATGCAGAATGAAAAGCCTGCAATGGAAGTTCTGCCGGAGCGTAGGCAGATAGTTTCTTCACTTGACCAGCCTATGAGCGATGTGTACTTTATGGAGGAATACGGCAAGAAGGCTCGAAATATGGGCTTTCATTCGCTCGTAAGCACGTCTGTACCTACAATGCGCAATACGCTCAAAGTTGTAGTGGACAGGACTACTGTTCTTAAGGAGGGTGACAATGTCGTGCTTCGTCTGCTTGAAAGTGCCAAGGTACAGGGGCTACACATTCCACGGCAGAGCCGACTCATAGCCGTCGCCAAGATAGAAGGTAATCGTATGCACCTGCTTATCAAAAGCATTGAGGTGGACGGGCATATCATAGCTGTCAAGCTCTCGGCATACGACATGGACGGACAGGAGGGTGTGTATATACCAGGTTCGGAGGATATCAATGCGCTTAAGGAAGTTGGGGCGAACATCGGCGGTTCAATGGGAACATCCTTTACCTTCGCTTCCTCTGCCAAGGACCAGATTATCTCTGAGGCTGCCCGTGGGGTGATGCAGGGTGCAAGTCAGCTGCTTCAGAAGAAACTGCGCACCATCAAGGTAACGCTCAAAGGTGGCTACCGCCTTTTCTTGGTTCAGTCCAAATAAAACAATCGAAAATGATAAGTAAAAAATAACATCAAATAAAAAAGGAACAATGAAGAAAATTATTTTATTAATGGCTATGCTTGCCATGGTGGGAGCAACAGTCACAGCACAGGAAAACAATGATGGTCTGACACCAAGCCGTCCGCTTACTTCTGGAGAGCTTTTTCAAGGTATGAGCCGTACCATACCAACGGGGCGTGTCGTACTGCCGTATGGTCTTGACGTTACCTTTGATAAGACCGTGCATCTTATCTTCCCTTCTGCTATTCGTTATGTAGACTTAGGTTCACAGAATATTATCGCAGGAAAAGCGGAGGATGCAGAGAACGTGCTACGTGTAAAGGCTTCGGTGAAGGACTTTGAGACGGAAACTAATATGAGTGTCATCTGCGACGACGGCTCTTTCTATGCTTTCAACGTCAAGTATGCTGATGAACCGGAGAAACTCAGCATTGAGATGAAAGACTTTCTGTCACCAACGGACGGACAACTGCCAAGTAATCGCTCTGATATTTACTTCAAGGAACTCGGCAACGAGTCTCCCGTATTAGTAAAACTGATGATGCAGGCCATCTACCAGAACGACAGACGTTACATCAAGCACATCGGTGCACAGCAGTTCGGCATGAAGTTCCTGCTCCGTGGTTTGTATGCCCATAACGGCTTGCTGTATTTCCACACTCGTATGGAAAACGGTACGAATATGCCGTACTCGGTGGATTTTATCACCTTCAAGGTTGTAGATAAGAAGATGGCAAAGCGCACCGCCATACAGGAGCAGGTACTTCAGCCACTTCGTGCCTATCATCAGGTGATGCAGGTGCGTGGCATGGGTAGTGAACACACTGTCTTTGCGCTCGAACAGTTCTCTCTTGCAGAAGACAAGCAGCTTGAAGTGACACTCTATGAGAGAAATGGCGGTCGTACACTGACCTTTTATGTAACGGCAGAAGACCTGCAGATAGCAAAGAAGATTGATAACCTCAAACTGAAATGGTAATGAAGAAGAACAATATCATTCTGACAGTATGCGTTGCGGTGGCTATGACTTTCAGTCTGCCATCTCAGGCACAGCGACTGATACCCAAGCAAAGGGGAATAGAAGTCGTAGGGAGTGTTCCGCTTATCAAGGGTGAGAAACTCTTTACAGGTGATAATTTCGGTGTAGGCATATCGCTTACCCGTTATCTCAAAAAGGAGAACTACACCTTTGTTATGGCAGAGTATGAACAGCAGAATATGCCGTACAGAAGTTATAATGTAAAACTCAAGGATGCACTCTTGCAGGTGGGCTATATGCACCCTGTTCTCTCCGACAGAGGTAAGAACGTGTTTCTTTATGGTGGCATATCCGCCTTGAGTGGTTATGAGCAACTGAATGAGGACAAGAAACTACTGCCCGATGGGGCAACACTGCTCGACCGCTCCCGCTTTGTCTATGGCGGTGCCATGCATGGTTCTGTGGAAGTATTTCTAACAGACAGGGTTCTCTTTCTTGTAAAGATGCAGGGACGTTTCCTTTTTGGAACGGACGTGCATCGCTTCCGCCCGGCTGTTTCTGCAGGGCTAAGGTTTAACTTTTAAGTAGAAGAAAAGATGAAGAAGATATTGAATACGATTTGGGTAATGGGTGTGCTAACCCTTGCCGTGTTTTGCCTATCTGCTTGTGATAGGGATTTGGATGTTCAGCAGTCTTATCCGTTTACGGTGGAGACGATGCCGGTTCAGAAGGACATCATAAAGGGGCAGACGGCTGAGATACGCTGCACACTCAAACGAGGTGGTGAGTTTGCCGACACTCGCTATACGATACGTTATTTCCAGTCTGATGGTAAGGGCTTGCTAAGAAATGATAATGGTACGGTCTTCAAGCCTAACGACGGCTATCCGCTGACCAAGGATGTGTTCCGCTTGTACTATACCTCGCTCTCATCTGACCGCCAGACGATAGATGTATATGTGGAGGATAGTTTCGACAGGGTTCAGCAGTTGACCTTTAGTTTTAACAACGAGCGGGAAGAGGGCAAGGATAAGCCTGCATATTCTCGCCACTAAGACCATAATGGATACGAACGATAAATGCTTTCATTTTACTTTGTGTATTCTGTCTGTTCTGTCAGCCGACCCTTGCTCAGCGCAGGGTGCGGTTGGCAGACTTGCCACCTTTTGAGCGTGCAGTAGTTGTTGTGAAATATTTTGAGGGTATGCACGGCTGGAAGAATTATCCGTATGTTGGATATGGGCATCAGCTGCAACCTGGAGAACACTTCACGGCGGATATGACGGAACGGCAGGCGGACTCCCTGCTCCGTGCCGACCTTTGGAAATGCTTTGAGCACTTCAAAGGGTATGAGAAGGATGCGCTGCTACTGACATTGCTTGCCTACAATGTGGGTGTGGGGCGACTGCTTGGTTACAGCAAACATTCCAAGAGTAGGTTACTGCGAAAGATAGAAGCTGGAGATAGGAACTTCTATCGGGAGTATGTGTTATTCTGCCGATACAAAGGAAAAGTCCTCAGAGGGCTTGTCAAACGACGAAAGATGGAGTTTGCCTTGTTTTATATACCTTGATTATCAAATACGCCTCTTGTAACATTTTTATGCTCCGCAAGGGGCGTATTTTCGTCGTTTTCTTCGACTTTCTCGCTATGAATGAGTAACTTTGCAGAAACATTATTAAACTACATATTATGCTTCAAGGAGATAACATAACACTACGAAAGGTACACGGAATTGCGGATACTGACCTGCAGAAAATTAAAGCATTTCTACAAGGAGCAGTGTATTCTTGGTGTATAACTCGCAATGATGAATGGTTCTGTGCGAGGAATTTTATAGGAGGAGATAATTATTACTGGGAACATTATCCTTTGGGAGTCCTCTATTTTCGTCATATAGATGCAGGTTATGACCATGATTATGCTTTTGACCAGGCTGCAAAAGATGCCGGTAAGATATTGAAAAGTGTTCTGCAAGAAGATAATCGGCTCTTTGAAACTGAGGGCGGTTATACTCGCCGTTATCGTTGGAAGAAACAATAAAAATATAAGATGGTAGCTATAGCATAAGTGTACACCTCTTCCCATTCCGAACAGAGAAGTTAAGCCTTATTGCGCCAATGGTACTACACAGAGTGGAAGAGTAGGTCGCTGCCAACGTCCACTAAATGAGTTCGGGACGTAAAGCCAATAACGGTAGAACTCTTTACTTTATAATTCATCTAAAATGAAAAAAAATATATTTTTCAAAAAGTAGGTGATTGATTTAAGTAAAAAACTTAGTCAATCCCTACAAGGATTGTCCTCTGACAAGTCTGTGATGATTGTATGTAACAATATAATTCCACTAATTGTCGGACTATTTAATCCAATAGCAGGTATAATAGCTACGGCTGTTGTAATGTGCTATTAGTTGTATAACAGCAAGGATGCCAATAAGAAGGTTGTGATAGTATCTAACAATATGATTCCTCTGATTGTTGGTTTGATAAATCCAATAGCAGGTATAATATCAACACTGATTTTGACTTGCTCTTAGTTGTTTAACAACAAAAAAGGAACAGATTAAGTTTCCGGAGCGGAGCAACGTGTTTGTTCCGCTTTTTTCATAAGATACCTCAATTCCGCAGCGTTTTTCCTTGTGAGGCGATTTTATATGTTGAGATGTCTTTTTGGGCTCTATATGTTGATATGAGGATTATCGGGGCTTCTTGGGTCTTGCCGAAGCATGAAATTCCCCACCCAAATCAATGGGGAATATGAGAACCACAAAGAAATGCTGCCTATTCAAGGAATACTTCAGAATAGTATGCTTTGTTTGTATACAGGTTCAGAACGTTCCGCTTTCCTGTTCGCACCCATTTGGCTGGCACGCTGACAAAATGCAGGATAAAGGCTTTCAGCCTGCTTGTCTTTTTCAATGGCTTGACCTTATCGCTGATATGACGGACGAGATAGAGATAGAAGTTCTTCAGCATGGCGGTAACCATCATGAAAACCATGTTCTCAGCCATGAGGGAAAAGGGCAGATGTTCCAGTTATTTACATTGTTGTTTTCGTCATGGTTCTCACCTCCGACTATGATGCCCCCGATGGAAGCCCAGCCCGGGAAATAGCCATGATCCTGCTTGTAGGAATACTTTGCATCGAATTTGCGGGCAGGAATAAACTGGTGGTCAAAGCCCAGGTCAATATGGCTGCCCGCCTTTACAAGGTTCTCCCGTTAAATGCGTAGATTGGAAACAGAACAAAGGCTTATACACCTGTCTGGTATGACTATCCCAAAACAGACGGTCTCACAAAAAGGGATAAAGCACAAGATAAGAATGTAGAAAAGGCAAATACTTACCATGTCCTTCCGTCTTCTACAAACAACTTATTCCCATATCAATCAATGTTTATAAACTATTTTCATGCAACTCAAAACCAATACATGGCCTCTTGGCTTTGAAAAGACGCCCAATTGACTTGCAATAGACGCCCTTTTGAGGTCTAACTGACGCCCTTTTGAAGTCCAATTAAGTACCTATTCTTGTACTGCTTTATAACTAACTGATTTACTGTTGGTTGCAAACTTGCTTTTTATATGTATTTTTGCCTTTATCTGCAGGTATTTTACCTGTAATTATGTCATGATTTTTCAAACTTTCGTCTGCGATTTTCAAAGTATTTACATGAAAAGGTTTTCTGCGTCGGAGGATGATAATAAAGTAGGTAGCCAAGACAGTCTTGGCTATGTTTTATTTAATGAGCAACTCCGGTTCTTCCTTTAAAGCTATACGAAAAACATCCACGCTTTTAATGGAAGAACCCTTTATAAGCCTCATTCTCCGTATCATACGTAAAAGTAAGGTGTTCAGCTTTTCTGCAGTGTGGAAACTGTAAGACCTGCCGGAGGTTTCGCTCTTATAGACAATATTCTCTTCGGCAAGCTCCTTCAGTCCGCGCCCCACGGTGTCGGCACCAGCTAACAGCGTACCAGGTCTCTGTCTGAACTGTCCTGTAAGCGCATTGATGTCCTCAAGACAATCCTCACCACAAAGGTAACTGAAGAAGAGGGAGCCCAGGATTCTTCCATGACTGAATTCCTTGCCGCTGTATCTGCGTCTGCCCAACACGGATTCGGTAAGTTTTTCAAAGCCCAACTTTGAAAAAACGTCCATAATGTGATAAATTCCACCGAAGGAAGTGATATTCTCGTTTTTAATTGCTACCTTTGTCATGTCAGATTTTTGCTTGTTTATTATTTTGATAGCACTAAGATAGGTGAAATCTCTGACATGTCCAAGTATCTTGAGGACTTTGTTTCTCAGGCACTTGGATTTCTCACAAGAAATTATGCTGCGGAATTAAGGTAAAGATAATACTTTTAAATAAAAGATTATGATAGATTTCAAAATTTGGATAGATAAGCATATTGGCATATTTGACGAAAACATCCATGGACTTTTTATAGATAGCTACAAGTGTTTTACGAACGATATCGAGAGACCAGCATATCTCTTAGCTTATCAGGGATTAATGCAATACATCAGGACACTAATACTAAATTCGTCTTTAACTCCTCATGGTTTTACAGCCCAAGAATGGGAGAATAATTTTTTAAAAAAACTTAGAGATGATGGAACATGGGATCAAAAAGTTTTTGATTGTACTCAACAGTCAGACTCTAACTCTGGAAAAGGACCTATTCTAAATATTGCAAAAGAAATTAGAGAAAAGTTTCCTTTTTGGAGACAGTTTAGGAATGTCTGTGCCCATTACAAAGGATATGAAATTAATAAGGCACATGTCATTGCTCTATATTCTTTTATAGAACAATATTTAGAAGCGATAACTATAGAAGGATGTACACAGTCTCTTGCTCAAAAGTTTGATAATTATTTTAACCCTGCTATAACTTCTCTGCATGAAGATATTACACCTCTACTAGATAAAATAGAACCAATGGTATGTGATAGCGAAGCGGATGTTTTTTTAGATAATATTTTCAGGTCATGTCTTCTTTATAATCCTTATGGGGAAAGACATTTGTTTGTTTTTCATGAAATTATACATCATTGTCCATTAAGGGTACAAAACTTTACAAAAAAGTTTATGTCAAATTGTACTGACTTTTTTCATTCATATATAGAAAAATATCCTGATGATATATTATTGCTCATCAGTAGTAAGCAAGATATTTATAAATTTTGTCATAATCAGATTACCTCATATCGAAATATGTTGTATATCTTAGCGACATTCTATATTGCAGATTTGATTCCTGAATGTGATAATAATGATATGTTAAGGGTATGTATTCAGGCAGCACAACGGAATAATACATCCTTTGATTATAGTCGGATTACAAGTGATATGAAGCGGATATTATATGACAAGGGATACTTTCATCAGTTTATAGAATCATTTTTTAATGCTAACTATACAACATCGCATTACGAAGCAATTTGCTATAACACAGATTTTTATATTGACACAATTTCAATATTACCCCAAATAGATGAGGAATATGTCACTAATTTAATTGAGATTTTCTCAAAACAGCGATACCCATTTACTTTACAAAATAGATTGAAGGAGTTTTATCACAATAACATAGATTATAAAACAGAAGTTGATAAAATCTGTCGAGACAATGGACTGGTACTTCCAGATACCATCATTTAAGAAATGTTCCTGAGACTTTCTTTTGCTTCTTTTCTTTGGTCGCCTGCTCGTTCAAAGAAAAAGAAAAGAAGCCACGCAATTTTTGAGGTTGCGTGGCTCACTGTGTTAGGGCTTTTCAGTAGTTTCAATTATCCGCTCTTTGGGTGGGTCTCAAATGCCCAGCTGATTTGTTCATCGGGCAGGGTGCTGTGAACGTTCCCGCCCATCACCATTCCGCAATCCTGAATGACCTTTTGTCGTGCTTCTTCTCTGCTTTCGGCAACCACCTCAAAAACTCCCTCGAAGATGTATTGTGTCCGTACTCTGTAAACATTCTTCTTCATAATCTTAAAATTCAACCTTTAACAATCTGTATTCCTTTGGCTCCCCATTGGACAGTCTGCGGTGTTTGAGCCAAAAGTGGTGCGCACCATAACCATAGGCAAAGAACTTATCAAGTTCTGTCTCTTCGGCTATTTTGTTGATAGCCGTCCTTAACTCCTCTTTGTTGTCGGATAGGGTTATTGCGTTGATAACCCTAATGAGAATATGCGGTATCTCGTCCGTATAGTTATAGATGATGTTTTCAATCTCTGTTTTCATATCTCTGATAATTTAATGGTTCATACTTTATGCTGTAGCTTTCATTCTTCGGCTTATAAGTCCTCGATTGGCATTGACAAGGTTTATTATCTGCTCGTGATATGCTGTATTCTTGTTGCACACTCCACGACTTTGTACCACTTCCAAAGTTCGTAATGATACTTCAATAGTTTCTATTCGCTTGCCTTCAATGGTAGCCGAAAGGATAAGGGAGTCCTCCTTGAGGTAGTATGCATTAGAGAATACGCAATGGTGCATTGATACACCTTCTTCCAAATGCTCCTGCACGCTCTCCAATACGTGGACTTGGATAGTGCCATCTGTAAAACAGATACCGAAAAACTTAGATTTAAGTTCCTTGAAACGCTTTTCATCTTCTATTGCCTTCTTTTGTTTCTGTTCTATTTCCTCCCTTTCACGCAATCTGAGAAGTTCCTCGTGTCTGCGGTCGTGTTCGGCTTTAAGGTCAGTTGGACATAAATATTTTGGATTATGAATATCCTTACCTAATCTTCTAAGTGTATCTACATAATCACTCCAAAGGGAAATATCTATAATATCATAGCCCTTACGAACTGCAATCTTGTAGGACTGCCATAGTTCCTCAAAAGCCCTCATGTTGCCAAGAAAGTAACGTAAATGGTCTGTGCTACCTGCCTTTAGCAATGTTTCCACACGGCTGTCTGTAAGCAATGCAGGAATAAACCGGGTAGGCACGATGCCATAGAATTTATCCTTAAAACCATTTCTACGAAGTATGTCTGTAACCTTGAACTTCGGATATATCGGCGAGTAGGCAATATGCTGATAGGCTTCATTGTCGTTGCGTATCGCCATAGGACTATAATAGGAAAAGGTATCAACATAGTGTCCCAATACCCTCTGTATGGCAACCACAGCTTTTCGTCCCTGCATATTCCACCAATATTGTCCAATCTCAATTATGGAGGTTTGTGCTTTGTACCCTTTCTCCATACCCACAATAAGTAGGAACATACGCAATACTTGAAACTCTCCACAAGTGGTAAGTAGGGTGAAATACTGCTTCTGCTGCAACTTGCGCTCATAGGTTTCCTTGACCTGCAACTTTGCCCTGCAATGAGGGCAAGTGCAAGTTTCTCTATGTTTGTCCATTACCCAACTATGCCCACAATCCATACAAGTGGTGCGACCTTTTGGCAAGCGGTAGGCGAAGTGGTCTATGCACTCACGGAATGCCCACTTGCTTTGTGTCTTGGTTATTGGGCAAAGATGTTTGCTTTGTTCCAAAACCGCCTTCTCAAATTTGTTTCTTGGTTTCATAGACTTAAAAATCAAATAATGATGGTTGTACTTGGGTTGCTATATTCTAGGTCTTTTTCACTCGTGCGTTACGGCTCTGTAACTTGGCAAGTTCCTCACGCTGATATTGCTTAATGGCTTCCTGCCTTGCTTCGGCTTTTTCTTCCTCTGTGAGTTCTACAATGTGATTAACGGCAACTTGGCAAGAAACAGCCTTGCCGACCTCTATATCGTCCTCATCATAGTAATGAACAGCCATAGAGAAGATTTCATCATCATCAAAGCCGTTGCAACCGCTTTTCTGCACTTCATTAAGAATGTAGGTGATGCACTCCTCGATATTCTTGTTCGGTTTCATCAAGTTAGGGGCAAACAAGGGGTCTGTCATAGCACGCTGATTGAGATACTCGGCTATTGTCCGTGTGAAATGTTCTGTTCCTTTCATTGTCGTATATGTTTTGATGTTGTTAATACTTGGGAATTTGGCTTTCACTTCGTCCGCCGATTTTCAATTCTACTATTTGATTGATACGCCCATATAGGTAGGCTCTTAGGCTTGTTCTGTCAGGTGCGTAATACTCTGTCCATTGTCCGTACTGATTGACAAGATATTTCTTCAGTACATCAAAGAAGTCAAAGCGATAGCCTTGCAGTGGAACGGCTGTTCGGAAATAGGTGTTTGAGTTCACCGCTTCACATAGCCAATTCTTTTCCTCACGGCTCATCATTTCGCCACGATAGAGTTTCATACGCAGGAGATATACTTTGCTATTACAAAGGCTCTCCAACGGGGGAACGTCCCATTGTACAAACTTAATTGCCAACACTTGCTCACTTTTTTCAGCCGTAGGGTTAATGCGGTAATGAGAGGAGGAGCTATATCCTTTTCTGTTCATCGAAGATGTTGTATTTACTTTTTGCTTATCCATAGCGACATTTTTTTTATGCGTCCAAAGATCGGAGTATGCTGATTCCTTTTTGTAGCAAAATAGAGGTAGCGGGGCAGGCTTGCACAAGGTTTTGTCGGAAAATACAACCCGTAGGTGTGGAGATTTTCCAGACAAACCAAGCGGCACAGACCTTTTGAAAGCCACAAGCCCCGTACTACCTTTGCGGATAAAAAGGGAACAGCATCCGTCTCCTTGTCATCGCATATCGTGGAGCATAGGAAAAGAAGCAAAAGTGCAACGGCATTAAAGGAAATGATGTTCTTCTATTCACATTGTGTGATATATATACATTAATGACCAATATGACTAAGAAACATTCAACTATTCAAACAAAAATAAGGCGGATATGTCAATTAATCTTTTATATTAGGATTTCTAATATGATATTTTCTAAAATATTATTATATTTGCAGATAAATTACATCTTGTAAACAACGTAAGTGCTTGATGATAGTAAAACCATTGTGAATTACTTTTTTACTTTAATATTTATCCTATGGAGCTAAGAGTTAAGGATTTGGTAGAGTCAATAGATTTAAGCAAATCGGAAGTTATGCTTCCGATATATGAATCAATTGTCAATTCGATTATAAGCCTTAGCAAGGTGAAACGTAACAATAAGAAAATTGATATTTTTATTGAGCGCAAAGAACTTGAGGCAACTCCTGATCTTTTCGGGAAGAATACTTCTGTGATCCAAAATGTCACCATAGTAGATAATGGAGAAGGGTTTACAACTGCCAATTACAAATCATTTGGAATGCCATTTAGTCCTATTAATAAGAAATATGGTTGTAAAGGAATTGGTCGTTTCACTATTCTTGCAATGTTTGAAAATGTATCTGTTACAAGTATTTATCAAGAAGATGGGAAATATTGGAAACGTGAATTTCTCTTTGATAAAGAAAACGAAATTCATGAGACCAAAAATACTCCTATAGAGGGAGTTTGTGGGCCTCAAACAAAAGTTTGTTTAAGTAATTGTTGCAATGAGGAACTAATAGCTGCTACAGCAAAAAATGCTGATGAAATAGCTAAAGGTATTATGGAACATTGCTTTATCTATTACCTCTGCAATAATTTGCCAGAAATTAACATTGTAGAGATATCCAAGGATAGACAGAATGATAAGTCTTTAAGTGTACAGAATTATTTTGCAAAAGAGGCAAAAGACAAAGAGAAAGACATTACTGTTTATGATAAAAAATTCCATCTTTATATAATTAAAGCAGATAAGACTACTTGCCGAAAATATAATTATGTAACCCTTTGCGCCAACTCTAGATCTGTTGGCGCTAAGATAAATTTGGCAGTATACGATTCTCTTTATACGTATCCTATCGTGGAAAATGGAGAGCCATGGTTTTTGGACGTGTTTGTCGTTTCTGATTATCTTGATGACAAAATAAACAATTCACGAACAGCATTTAGAATTCCTGAAAAGAACGAAAACCAACTTGATTTTAAAGAACAAGAGCATTTGATTTCTGTTGAAGATATTATGACAGCAATAACTAAAGAAATATCTTCACTCTATTCTACTTATGCAAAAAACACCAAAGAAAAAAATATTCAAGAAGTGAAGAATTATATAAATAATTCAGCTCCACAATATCGCAGCTTTTTATATCGGCAAGACATATTAGAGGCTATGCCACCAAATTTGACAGATGAGAAGAAAGACGAATATCTACATAATATTGCATATAAAGAAAATAGCAAGATTTCTAAGAAAATAGAGGAATTTATAAAATTACAAGATGTTAATGAAGAAAAGATTAGCGAGATTATTACCACTGTGAAGAAAAAAACGGCTTATGATTCTGATTCATTAGCTGACTATGTGTTTAGACGGAAAGCTATCATAGACCTTTTTGAGAAAATGCTTGATGCACATGAAGATGGAAAATATGAGCTTGAAAGTATGATACATAATCTTATTTTTCCGATGGGATTAACTAATCGCCAAATAACTTATCAATACCATAACTTATGGTTGCTGGATGATCGTCTCTCATCTTTTAAATTTATTGCATCAGATAAGTCAATTACATCCTTTAGTCAAATTAAAAGTTCACAAGAACCTGATCTCCTTTTAATCAATAATGAAAAGGATTTGGTTGATAACAGAATTTCCTTCGGTGACAAAGATTCTGGCGAGATTGGTACAATGGTTATTTTTGAATTTAAACGACCAGGAGATACCGCTCATCAAAAAAAGAAGTCTAATTATAGATGGGAATTTTCAGAATTAGTAGAGAAGTATTTTGATGATTTTATTTATGGAAAAGAGAAGGAAAAGAAAAATTATAGAGGAAATGTTGTAAAAGTAAACAATGATACCCCTAAATTTGGCTACATAATTATGGACGAAATGCCTGAACAACTTATTGAATTTAATAAGGGGAAAGGGTGGCGCACAACTCCATATCATTCATATTACAAAATTAATGCAGACCAAAATTTGCATATAGAGGCTATTATGTTTCAAGATTTGCTCCGTAATGCCAGGGACAGAAACAATCCTTTCTTTGATCATTTATTTACATCTAAAATTTAATAATAAAAATTTGATTTGCAATTATTTGTAAGTAGATAAAGGCAAGCCTTTACAGATGGCTTACCTTAAAGTAAGTATAATAAAATTATTATTAGGATTGCTGTCCATAATAGATAACGCAGGATAGTAAAGGTTACTTGCAATATCATTCTGACAATGAAACGTAGTATCAGGAAACCGAGGATAACCGAAACGGTGGTTACGACTTGCGGTGTTACTATCTTCGAGATAAGCCAAATGACACCGATAACGATGGAAAGCAGGATAGCGAGTTCGATGAAGCGTGTCCAAAAGAAGTGGCGGACTTGCTTGGGCGAAGTCGATTGCTGCTTGATATTATCGGTTTTGTTCGATGCGTCTGCCTTGATGAAGGCAGGTGTGTGAACGATTTCGTTAAGCCGTGAGGACAATGGAAGCTCGCTTCTATTGTCTCGGCGAGAAATCGCATTTTTAAGAACGTCTTGATTCATGAGGATTGTATTCATATCGGAGCTTTTTATAGTTCAAGAGCAATAACAAGATGCTCTGGCTACACAAAGACAAGTGTTTGTACAAACTCTTGGCGTGTGGAGCGGAGCGTTTATCTTGGCTCTTGACACTACAAAAGCTCCCGATGGGGTTACATCAAGTCATGTTCTCACTATTGACTGTTGGTAGGCTATTGCCCTCAATGAGCAAAACTATTGTCCCTGTCAGTTCGGTGTAGAGTTTCTCATACTCTGGACTCACCCCAAAGTCGTCCGTCAGTTCATACTTGTTGAAAACGCGTTGCACAGCCTTATTCTTCAGAATCATTGGTGTTAGTCTTTCTGGAAGAGGAGAAGGAAGTTCTTTCTCGAACTCATTCTCTAAGACGGATACAAGCGTGTCATACTTGGAAAAGTGCAAACCTTGGTATAAGACTTCACTTGCCATTGTCTCCGCCTCTGGGTGAGAAAAACCTTGTGCTATAGCATCGCAGTAAGAAGTTAGGGCTTCATCAGCTCTTGCCGTTATGAATGGTTTGTCACTCAGCATTTCGGGGAAATGCTCACTGAGATAATTCTCTAATTTCAATCGGAAGTAAGATAATTCTTTCTTTGTTTCCATAATCATCTATTATTTTAGGGTTGTACATTAATATATTATATGCCCATGGCTGTATTGAACTTACTGAGCTTTCCAGCCAGTTCTTCCATGTCACGTTCAACTTTCTTGTTTGTTATTCGTGCATAAATCTGAGTTATTCTGATATTTGTATGTCCAAGCATCTTTGATACAGACTCCATTGGTACCCCTTTGGATATAGACATAGTGGCGAAAGTATGCCTTGCCATGTGGAAGGTCAGATTCTTTTTTATGCCACAAAGGTCGGCAATTTCTTTCAAATATGAGTTGATACGCTGGTTGCTCAACATAGGAAAGACTTTCCCCCCTTTTCTATTGATGTCGTAGTACTTTCTTATAATGGCAAGTGGAATATCCAGTAACATGACGTTTTCATCTACGCTTGTCTTGTATCTCTTGGTGATAAGCCATTGTCTGTCTTCTACGGTAACAATTTTATCGTAGGTAAGATTATATACGTCAATGTAGGCTAATCCCGTGAAGCAGGAAAAAATAAAAATATTCTTTACTAACTCCAGCCGTTCTATGTCAAAGTGCTTCTTCATAATACGGAGCACCTCTTCTTCTGTGAGGTAGCCACGATCTACTAATTCATAGCGAAGCTTGTGATTCGCAAATGGATCATGCATGATAAGTCCTCTGTTCCTCGCATAGTTCACGACCGTTTTCAGGTTTCTCAATTTCTTGGTGGTTGTGTTATGCACACCACCTACAACAGATGTAAGGTATAATTCGAAGTCCTGAACAACGGCACTTGTCAGTTCTGTCAGTCCAATATCCTTGCGATGATACTTTGCTTGTAGGAAATCCTGAAAGTTCTGCCTCACCACCTTATACTTATAAAAAGTACCCTTTGTTAATGTCTTGCCAACTTGTTGTGTGATGGAGTCTATGTACTTATCAAAGACTGGCAGAAAAGTTGTATATTCTTTGTCTGTACCAAGGAATACTGACCTGATAAGGTCTATGGAAAGTTCCTCTGATGTTTCATATTTCCTGTAAATCTGCATCAGTGTTGTTGTCAGTGCATCTATAGAAGCATTAATAGAGAGTGCTTCTGCTGTTCTGCCAATCATTCTGCTGGTTTTGTTACTCCACTTGGATTTATCCACAAAAATTTTAGTGGATCCAAGATTTGCCTTTTCGCCACCGAGATATATTCGGAGCATTACAGGTGATTTTCCTTCTTTGTTCTCATAGTTGGAACGTAGGTAGTAGGATACCTTGAAAGTCGTTTTCATAACGCATCATTTTAGTGTAGCTTTTTGGCTACAAAGTTCGACATAAGTTCTTGAAAACGAAAGTTTTGCATGCCGTCAATTTGATAGTCATTTTCCATTCATTGCTACATTTTTTTGAGAGCCTACTTTTGTGTAGCAATTTCTGTAGCAGAAAATGACCGAATGATGACTATCAAAAGGTATAGTTTGGCAGTCAAACGGATATGGATAAAAAACAAAAAATCGCTGTAAAACCTTGATTTTACAGCGATTATCCTTGTTTTGAAGGCTAAAATGACGTGTTGTTTGACATCCTTTTGAAACCTATTTGTGGACCAGCCTGGGCTTGAACCAGGGACCTCCAGATTATGAGTCTGTTTGTGGGTTATTTCATGGGATTGCATAAAGTGCAATTATACTGATTATCAGCATCTAATACATTTCGCTGTTTGCAGGAAAATGCGTACATTTGCATTAGTTTTCGTGCGAAAAGGTCACCTGAAGGTCACCAAATTGAGCGGAATATCACTTATAAATAAGCGCATTATGGAGAATTGTAAGACGAATAAGGTCACCGAAATGACTAAAAAGGATGGAAAATCCAATTCAAGAGGAGAAAAGTGCCTTGCCAAGTTTACTGCCGCAAATGGTAATGTGTATGGCTCATTGACTCTTGATATACGAAAGGCAGGCGACTATTCGCAACCACTCCCTGTAGCTGTGCGTGTGTGTCATGCTGGACAAAAGGCTTTCCTGCGCTTAGGCAAATCATACACTATGGAAGAATGGTTAGCTCTTTGCGATTATGAGAAAAGCGGTCGGCGCATCCAATTAGCGGAGCGTAACGACATGAAGAATCTGATGGACAGAGTGGAGCTGATGGCTAATCAACTGATTTCAGAAAACAATTTCTCTCTTCGCAAGTTGCAAGGCAGGTTCCAAGGCAAGAAAGACGATGACAGCACCATCATCACAGTTTGGGATTCATACATTCAATCTAAGGTCAATGAAGGCAAGGCTGGTTCCGCTCGTTGTAGTAAGGATGTACGCAACCGCTTTGTGAAAGATTTGGGAACGGATGTATCGTTTGCTGATATTAACCGTGACTTTATCTTGAAATGGGTGAAAATCATGAAGAAAAATGAATTGAGCACCACCACTATTGCTATCGCACTCCGTAGTCTAAGAACCATTATCAATATGTGTGTCGCTAACGGACTGATGAAAGGTGATACCAAAGAAATGTTCAAGGACACGGGCTACAACAAAGCACAAAGCCGTAAACATGAGTTTCTTGACGTGGCTACCATGCGTAAACTCTACGACTTTTGGAAGGCTGACGAGGCAAAAGACAAAGATGGAAACGAACAGTTCCTTGGCAGAGAAAAGTACGCCATATTTCGCGACCTTGGCCTATTCCTTTTTATGTATCTAGGCGATGGTCAGAACCTCGCTGATACACTCCGTTTGACTTATGATGAACTATACTATGCTACCCACGGCAAACAGCTTCGTTTCCTTCGCCATAAGACACGTGAGCGGAACGAGAGTGCCAGCGAAGTGATATTTCCTGTTACTCCTGAAATTCAACAGATACTTAACCGATATGGCAATGTCCCAAAACTTGGACGGAGGGTATTCCCAATAATGAATGAACTAATTACGCCCGAACAAGAGATTTGGGTTATCCAACGCTACAACAGATATATACGTGAACACATGGCTAAGGTTGCCAAGCTACTGGATATGGAACAGACGCCTTCGCCTACTTGGGCAAGACATAGTTTTGCCACCAATCTCAACAACTCTGGTGTCGTACCTTATAAATACATAAGTGATAGCATGGGGCATAGTGGTGGCGGTGACATTACCTCCAATTATATCGGTGCCTATCCTCTTGTAAAGATGCTGGAGTATAACCACTATCTGCTCAATGAGAAGCCGAAAGAGGTTGCTCCAATTGTAGATAAGAAAGCCCTGCTTGAGATGCTGAAAGGCTTGAGTGAGGAGGAACGGATGGAGTTGATGGCCAACTTATCTGACTAATTATAGTCGCTTACCACAAGAATACCAAATGAAATACCACAAAAATACGGAACGAATTACCGCAAAAATATCGATTGATTTGCCTCAAAAACACCAAATAAAAAGGCTCAAAAACACCAAATTGGACTTCCATATAAAATAAAATGTGTATCTTTGCACCATTGGTTAACAACGTGTTATTATGAAATATCTATCAAGAGTGGAAGACAAAATGTTACAGGAAAGGCTGGAGGCTTTTGGAGCTGTGTTAATAGAGGGTCCAAAATGGACTGGAAAAACGACTACAGCAGAACAACAAGCCAAAAGCATAATAAAATTACAGAATCCTGATAAGGCTAATGAATATCTTGCAACCGCCAAAACCAAACCATCATTGCTGTTGAAAGGAGACCAACCTCGATTGATAGACGAATGGCAAGATGCTCCCATGTTGTGGGATGCGGTAAGAACGGCTGTTGATGATGCAGGTGGTGTTCCAGGACAATATATTCTAACAGGAAGCAATACTGTAGACAAGACGCAAATCAGACATACAGGAACAGGGCGCATTACAAGAATGAAAATGTACCCCATGAGTTTATGGGAGTCCTTGGAATCATCAGGGGAAATCTCAATACATGAGTTATTCTATAATCCGAACTATGATATTGATGGGGCAACAAGCAAACTGGATATACCTGAGCTGATCTATGTCGCTTGTCGTGGCGGTTGGCCCGCTACCTTGCAAATGAAGTCGAAAGCTGCAATGCTTATAGCAAAGGATTATGTCAATAGTGTTTGTGAAAATGATATATCTGCGGTGGACGGTAGGCAGCGCAATCCCAAAGTTGCCAGACAGATATTAAGATCATACGCAAGGAATATCAGCACGTTGGCCAAGAAAACCAGCATACTTGCAGACGTTACAGCATCAGAAGATATTACATTAACTATGAATACCTATGATGATTATATTAGTGCGTTGGAAAGATTGTTTGTAATCCAAGATATTGACGCATGGTGCCCTGCCATCCGTAGTAAGACATCGCTACGCAGTGCTCCTAAACGCTGTTTCGTTGACCCTTCTATTGCGGTAGCTGCCATGAATATAAGTGTCGAAGAAATGGAAACTCAATTAAAAACATTTGGTTTTATTTTTGAGCAGATGTGCATAAGAGACTTGAAAATTTACACCGCTGATTTCAATAGTCGTATTTCATATTATAGAGACAGGTATGGTCTGGAAGCTGATTTAGTGCTGCACCTGGAAGACGGGCGTTACGCTTTAATTGAGTGTAAACTTGGCAGTAGCGAAATAGACAAGGGTGCAGAGCATTTGCTTGAACTTAAAAGACTGATACAGGAGCATAACCAAACAGAGAAGCAAGTACCTCTTCGAGAACCTGACTTACTTATAGTGATGACTGGAGGCACAATGGCATATACTCGCCAAGATGGGGTTAAGGTGATTCCACTGGCTTGCCTTAAAGATTAACCCGTTAGCTAGCACGACACCTATGGGTAACAAGATGAAGGACTGGCTTGAAAAGAACCAAGAAGTCTACAATAAATTCAAAAGCAAGATTCATTCCACATTAGACCTCCTATCACAGAATGGAACCGATGTGGCAGAATGCGATGATACAGACTCGCTACAGAATATGCTATTGGAAGCAATGGCCGCAAAGGATATGCCAGTTGAGGATTTGACAAGTTCCTTCTCTAAAGCCGCAGAAGAAGGCAACGTGGCTGCATGTTGTATGTATTGCTATTTGGAATTGGATAATGGCATTGAAGAAATAGAGAATGCCATGACCAAATTCGAGCAATCCATAGATGCGCAATACATCAAAGATGGTGTTAAACTCTACTTGCAGGATAAAAAGCAGGAAACTCTGGAAGCCTCTGAACAAGAACTGAATCTTTTGCGTTTGCGCCGTTGGCATTACGAACATCCGGAAGAATATCAAGAGTTCACAAATCTCTTCACAAAAGCATATGAGGGTGACATGAGCTTCGCCCTCAAAGGCATTTCCTATTTGATAGAACTGTTGTCACTTGATGGAATAAAAGGCATCACCGAATTATTGCTAAGCCTATGCCCAGGAACCGAGAGCTACAACAAAGCCCAATTCTCAAATACGAGTCAGCAGGCACACGAGAAATTGACTGAACTGTTTGCCTCTACATTTAAAAAAGAGGAAACAAAAGACAAGATACAGCACAATAATCCTTTCTTGTTCAGCCAGTTCTATTGGATGATATTTGATAACGGCTTCGTGAAGGCCGCTGATTTATTATCCAAAACAATGATGGGAGAGAAGCCTTCTTTTTGGCAGAAGAACTTTGGCGAGCAAATTATGCGTTCTTTGATGCTTACCAGTATGGACAAAGCAGCTTATACCAAAGGCACATGGAAAGCAGCAAACAACCGTGTAGTCAAAGATGTAGCCAATTCTGCATTACAAGAGAGCAAAGGCAGACGTGGACGTAAGCAAGTCAGTGTCCTGCTTGAAGAAATGCTTATACAACCTCATACGGAACTTCTTACCAACGAGATACAGGTAATACTTACCGAATGGATGGAAACAAATGGTACAGATTCCGTTCTTGCCTATATTTTTGCTGCACTAACCAGTAGCAGTTTGCTTAATGACTCTTACAACTATCGAACTTTCCATACAGCCATCTTAGAAAAGTTCCCATCCATAGGATTTAAGCCAGGCTTTGATTGGGCAGAAGCCCTTTATAATGCCATTGTCAGTGAATATGGCTACGACTATAATTTGAGCTTATCAGAAAAGGCTGTTCAAACCGGAAAGGAACAGGCTAAGTTGATAGGCATAAGGCTGCGCACCTTACTTTCCCCTGATGTATATTGATTGCATCATGAAGGCTTGATTTGTTAAAAAGAAACATTGTTCCGTTAAAAGCACCTCGGCAGAAATCGTCATGATTTTTACCGAGGTGCTTTCATTTTATTCCATCGTAATTTCGCAGCATAATCATTTAAACAACATATTATGCAAGGAAATTTTATAATGTTACAGAAGGATGACCTCAAGCAGGTTGTTTCCGAATTGGTAGAAGAGTTGATCGGAAAGAAGCATCAATCCGATTTGACACCAGAAGAGAGTGACGAATACTATACGCGTGACCAAGTTTGTGAACGCCTCCACATCACCTACACCATTTTGTGGCGTATGCAGAAAGAGCGTACAATCATCGTTCACAAGTTAGGTGGACGTAATCTTTACTCAAAAAAGGAGATTACTTCGCTTGTGAAATCGAAAGTGCAGGATTCGGATAGTAGTGTATCACATAAATGATTTTCAAAGAAGCAGTATGGAAGAGCTATATATTCGGGTGGGTACCACCATATATAAGGTAGTGCAGCAGCCGTTGGCTGATGGCACGACAATTACCCGTCGGATTCAATGGAGCTTTGGCACCATCCGTCAGGACTATGGAAAGAACAACATTCCTCCCATCACAAAGTACAATGGTTTTTGCACTGTGCCGAGCCATACAGACTACCAAAAGGAGATTGTCGGCTTCTACAATCTTTATGAGCCAATTGATCATGTTCCCACAGAGGGTGTCTTTCCTAATATTGAACAGTTGTTGCGTCATATATTCGAGGAACAATATGAGTTGGGATTGGACTATATGCAATTGCTCTATACGCAACCGACACAGAAGTTGCCCATTCTCCTATTAGTGTCGGAGGAACGCAACACTGGTAAGACCACTTTCTTGAATTTCCTCAAAAGTATCTTTCAGGACAATGCTACCTTTAACACGAATGAGGATTTCAGGAGTCAGTTCAATGCAGACTGGGCAGGCAAGCTGCTCATCGTTGTGGATGAAGTGTTGCTGAGCCGTAGGGAAGATTCCGAGCGGTTGAAGAACCTAAGCACGGCTCAAACCTATAAGGTGGAAGCGAAAGGAAAAGACAGGCAGGAGGTCAACTTCTTTGCCAAGTTCGTACTCTGTTCCAACAATGAACTCTATCCCGTTATCATTGATCCAGGAGAGAATCGCTATTGGGTACGCAAAATCCGTCCATTTGAAAATGATGACACCAACTTCTTACTGAAGCTCAAAGAGCAGATACCTGCTTTCCTCTATTACTTGCAGCATCGCACACTCTCCACCATTAAAGAAGGGCGCATGTGGTTCAATCCTGCTCTTATCAGGACCGAGGCTTTTGATCGTATCATTCAGTGCAACCGCAATCATACGGAGTTGGACATGGTGGAACTGATACGGGACATTATGGAAACGCAGAATGTAGATGAGGTGTCTTTTATCCCTCAGGATTTGATCCCCTTATTGACTATGAACGGAGTCAAGGTAGAGCAATGGCAGATACGAAAGGTGGTGAAAGATGTCTGGCGGCTTATTCCGGCACACAATGCACTGACCTATCTTACCTATCAGTGCGACTATGGCAAACCGGGACGAGTTTCATCTATCAACAGAGTGGGACGCTTCTACACGGTGACAAAGGACTTCTTTGATTCTTTAGAAATATAAATCCTTTGTTGAGCCGTTGAATTGTTGAGAACAACAAACTAATTATTGATACTCAAACAAATACAATTCAACAAAACTTCAACAAAATGGATAACTGGGCAAAAGAGAAAGCTATTTTTCTTTTCACCAGCCATACTTCTCAACAACTCAACATTTCAACAATTCAATCTCGTATGATGACTATACAAGAAATAAAGACAATTCAAATATCTGACTTCCTTTCAAACAAAGGTTATGAGCCTGTAAACAAGAAAGGAAATAAATGGTGATACCTGTCGCCTCTTCATTCCGAGTGAACCGCCTCGTTCAAGGTAGATTTGAACAAGAATCTATGGTATGACTTCGGATTGGGCAAAGGAGGCAATATCCTCGACTTGGCAATGGAACTGTATCACACGCATAACATTTCAGACGTATTACACATGATGGGCCATTTAACTGTCGTATCGGTACGCCCGTCACAACTGGTCACTTGCAAAGACCCCGTTTCGTTTGAAGATGTAGAAGTAAAAGAACTGGTGCATCCTGCTCTACTCAATTACCTTTCGTCAAGAGGCATTAGCTCCGACATAAGCAAAGGTCAATGCGTGGAAGTACATTACAAAAGTCAAGGCAAGAATTATTTTGCTGTTGGTTTTAGGAACGATGCTGGAGGTTATGAACTTCGCAACCCATATTTCAAAAGGTGTATATCTCCGAAAACAATTACCACCATAACAAATCACAAAACGGTGTGTCATGTATTTGAAGGCTTCATAGACTACCTTGCCTAACTTGTCCTTTATGCCAAATGCGATGCAGTGGTACTCAACTCCATTGTAAATATTCCTCTTGCCATACCTATTATAGATGAGTATTCACAAGTGTTCTGCTATCTGGATAACGATACGGCTGGGTGAATGGGTACACGACAGATAATTGCAGCATTGGGAAACAGGTGTACTGATATGGCAAGTGAATATGAAGGAGATAATGACCTCAATGAATATCTAATGAACAATAACAGTACACATGTTCAAGATGTTTCAGCCAAAAGATTAATGCGGTGAAATTGATAGCGGTGTTGCAAGAAATACCAATGTCATACAAAACTCGCTTTGCTTGTCAGTATGCCGATGGACTCCTTGAACACTCGCAAGCTCGCATTGGGTTACACACACTTTACAAAAATCACATATATGAAAAAGAAAAAGACAGAACTAAACGCACCCAAATATACGAGTCGTCTTATAGTGAGACTGACATCACAGCTTCATAAGGAGATTGAGGAATACGCCTCGCTTTGTGGGCTGACCGCAAGTGCATACGCACGCAAACGTCTGGAGGGGAAATATCCCAAGCAGAGACTAACCGACAAGGAAATGGAAGCATTGAATAGTCTTTCTGATGCCAGAGGGGACATACAGAAACTGTTTGGTTTCCTCAAAGGACGACCATTGTCTGAGCGTGAGAATATTCTTCGCAGTGAGATATTCATGAGGCAGTGGCGGTTGAGTGCAGAAGCGATACTAAACCGAATGATAGAGATTGAGAAATATATAACCCAATAATTTACTAAATAGATATGATATCCAAAGCAAAAGTTATAAGTCATGGGGCAAATGCCATACGTTACTCCGTAGACAAGGACAAGGCAGAGATTGTAAAAACCAATCTTCTCCCAGATGATATTGCTCCAACAGCAATGTGGGAAAGAATGCTCGCTTTACAAAAGAAATTTGAGGATAAGTTGAATTGTCATCACCCTCTCAAACGAAACATGATACGAATGGAGGTTTCCCCAACATCAGAAGAGACTCATGGTTGGGAAATTGAAGATTGGCAAAAATTGGCGGATGATTTTATTAGGGAGTTTGATGCGATTGACCTTTCTGCTAAGTCGAAGCGCAAAAGTGCAACAACAACTAATCTCCAAAACAGCCAATATGTGGTTGCTCTACACCATGATAGTAAGAGTGGTATCATGCACCTTCATATTGATGCGAACCGCATAGACATGACGGGTAACGTGAATGATGCCCATTATATCTATGAAAGAGCAATGATGGCAGCATCAAAGGTTTCACAACAGCGAGGTTGGACGGATGCGCAAGAGGTGAGCCAACGTAACAAGGACAAAATTACACAAGATTTCCTATCTGTATTGGTAAAAATGCCATACTTTGATTGGGAACTTTATGTAAAATATATCTGTCAAAAGGGGTATGATGTGAAAACGCATCTGGACAGTAATGGTAAAGTCCGTGGATATTCTATCAAACGAGGTAACTCTACATATAAGTCTTCTGAACTTGGTAAAGGTCGTTGTCTTATGCCACTAAAGATTGAAAAGACATGGGAAAAATTGCATCACCAGAATCAAGAGAACACCTTATTGACATCACCAAGGCAAGAAACGATAGGGCATCATACTCAAATACGACCAGAAACAAAACCATTGGACATTGTGGACAGCAGCTCAGTTATGCGACACATTGACTTTTCAACAGACGAGTTCCATCACTATCCTGTTGACATTTCCCAGGGTTGTCTGGATGTGATAGACAACAACATTACCCTTGATGTTGATAATGTATTCGCCCAAATTGGCGATGTCCAGAAAATAGCAATTCTTCTATTTGCAGAATACATTGATGCAGCAACTACCGTTGCAGCCCAATCTGGAGGTGGAGGCGGTGGCGCAACCTCTAGTTGGGGACGTGATAAAGATGATGATGATTTGAGATGGGCATATCGTTGCGCTATGATGGCAAACTATTTGTGCCGTCCTCGTAGGAAACAAAAATATGGAAGATAACAAGAATATTCATAAGACAGAAATATCAAAATGGCTATAGGAAAAAGTAAAATCTCAGATTTGGGCTTTGATTCTTTTCAGAATATGATAGATAAGAACATTGAAACAGAGCGAACCTCCGACAAATTCGACCGTCAGCTTCGTGCCTATACAGAAGCAGGTGAGAGATTTGACGCAGCGAGAAAATGTATAGATACTGCTAAGGACTCTCTCGATGAAGCCTATTCCATACTTCGGAAAGCTATAATCAATGCAAATGTTGCAGCAAAGGGCATCAAAGAATCATTCTCGAAAATTCAAGATGTTACCATCTGTGCTAAAATCTCTACATCGGACTGGAACAAACTTTCAGAACACAGAAACGGTATTGTTTCTGACGAGAGACAACTTCTTGAAGATCACCAGCGGAAAACCAAAGAAATCCTCTCACATCATTTCTATGACATGACTAATATGATGGCAAAGAATAATGGTGTTTGGTTGTCAAATAATTGGGTAAAGTCTCTGTTATGGATATTCCTGCCATGCCTATTATACACAGTTTCATCCATTGCCTATTATGTTATATTTTTTGTAAATAAGTAAAGCAGTAGACATAAAGAACGTAATGCAAGCATTTGGAAAGACAAAAGAACAGCAACTGGCAGTAGGTTCTTGGTTATGTGACTATACCGAAAGCCAACAACCTTTTGACAAAATAAGACATTGGCAGACCTACAAAGAAGTTGCCGATGTTGCTAATGAGGCGTATGATTGGAAGATTGAACGAGGACAAAACAAGAGCGTTAAACTATAATCGGATGTAATATATTTACTCATGCTAGATTATAAAATTAAGAATATAAGCACTCGTTGTTGGGAATATCCTTGTGTATCCAAATTTATTTATGTAATTTTGCAAGGCATTTTATGCAAAAAAGTCAACTATAGTTTAAACATTAAAAAGAATATATTCGGAAGAAATAGTTTATGAGTTTAAGGCATCCTTGACTCGACTGAGATACCAGAATTAGCACTTCATGAACACATCAGTACAGTCAAGGCGATGGGTGGCTACGCTCTTATATATTAGGGCGTGGGCAGTTTGGTTGTTGTCTGATGTGGGCTGTGCTAAGCCTTGGTATCAACCTCTACCACGCCCTTTTCTTTCAAAGAAGAGGGTATTTACTTTCTATATTCGTATAAAAGTAGTGGTAGATGAGCGATTTGAGTTTTCCTCCTGCAAACATTTCAGATGTTATGTCTGGGCAAAAGCTTGCAGATAGATTATATCCCCTTATAGGGACAAAATTCTCTTTAACTAAGAATCCACGTACAAATGGATCAGCATTGCGTAAAATAATCTCTAAACAATTGGATGATGGAAGGATTCAGATTGCAGACAAAAATGATTTTGAAATAGTTCCTGTGAGAAAGAAAGGTGTCCCTAAACTATTAGCATGTTTGGCTGATTCGTATATCGTTACAACAGGAAATAGCTATAATTTGCAAGTCTGGAACAGATTCCCCAATACCTCAAATGTATTAGTCAGATATAAAAAAGATAATACATTGATTAAATGTGATGATATTAGATTCATTTTAGTTCAAATAGACACGAATAAGCAACAAATAAAAACGATTATTGTGGCAACACCTCAATATATTGTGGATAATTTTGGCGTTTTTGGTGTGCCTACTATGAAATACCAACTTATCATTGCTGAAACAAAAAGGAAAGAAATTACGGGCCTTTTTCCAAAATGCCTTTTCTTTAATGATACCCCTAATATGACCGCTCATACCCAACATGGCGATTTCAATATCACGGACAGCATTTCCACTTCTCCCCAATCTGGAAAGTTATTGCCACTAAAAGTCATAAAGAGTAAAGTAGTAAGTTCTCTTTTGGGCAGAAAGCTCATAAACGCAGATACGAAAACACGAGGACAAGAATTAGAACGGCTTGTGGCAACCCTCCTTGGCTATCAAGTTGATGACCCTTTGGTTGGCGGGTATCCCGATATTCCCAATCAACTATTGGAGATAAAAGTTCAAGATTCTCCTACAGTTGATTTGGGCAAATACTCTCCAAGCAATCCTGTTGTCATTGATGCGAATCTTAATATAACAACAGAAGATGTTCGATATTTAATAGCTCTTACAGATAAAAGCGGAAATATCGAAGGTATAAGTTTGTGTCCGGGGAATAAACTTGGCGATTCATTTACCTTTGTTAATGGAACAAGTTATAAATGCCAACGTTCAATCCCTATGAATTTTTTGGAATCTTTTAGCGGAAAATCTGTTTTCAATCCTAAGTATCCTGGCAATCAGTAATACCAAAAGATATTTTTACCAAGTTGTTAATTTCAGATGCAAGTGACTCTTTTTCACATGCATCTGAGCTATTATTTAATTTTTCCACAAGTGACATAATTTGTTTTGAAGACTCTAATTCTGGAGATGGGATAGGATATTGTTCAATGTATTGAGCAAGATAGCGTCTCCGTCCTGAATATAGCTTATTGTTAAAGCAGAGGTCATGATATCTAATCATTACACTAGAGTTGCTCACTCCTTCAATTAGTAATAATAGCGACCTTTCTTCTTCATTCTGTGCGCACATCCAATAGCAATTACCATTTACAATGGCTCCGCTTTCATCAAAGCAAAATCGAGGACGTACACTAATATCTGGGAAAACGACTTTAGGCATCTTCCAAAAATCGGGATTTTGTGGAACCCAATACTCATACCACTTTCGCCCTGCTTTCATCAAATAATTTCTCCCTTCTAGTTGCTCACGATGTTTTTGAAGATAGTGAAATGCTAATGGTAATTTTTCAATGTCAAATACTTGACGTTTTCCATTCTTTGAATAATGAGGATATAAGACTTGCAACATAGAGTCTTTATCAATTGTCCATGCTTCAATGTTCTCTTGTGAAATCATAGGACAAAGAAGTTCTTCTTCAATTTTACATCCTTCCTTATCCCATAATTGAGATATAAAAACATTGTCTGCACAGGATTTGATACCAACTCTAACCTTGAACTTATCTTTTATCCGAAATGCAGTATGTGCATCAATCGCCTCAATCCATTTATTCTCTTTATCATCGGACATCTGCCAAATCCCTTTCTTATCTGCTGGATGTTTAAGTAGTCCTATTTTAAGAGTGTACTTTTGTCCATTGACCAAATAGTTACCGGGTTTATCAGATTCTAGTACATTATAAATATCGTTTAAAGAGGACTCTATTTTACTTTTATCACCTTTATCAGTTTCATAAATACTCATATATTTCCCAACTTTGGGTGTTAGAGAATGTGTTTCTTTCTTCTTACCTATAAAAATAGCAGGCAACACAGCTGCATCAAACAGTTTTGTATCACCAAGATCTATTATTTCAATTATCTCATAGTTGTCAAGAAGATATTTTCGAATATCACTACCACTCTTTGTACTGAGATAACGATTTGAAGTAATAACACCCAATATGCCTCCTTTTTTAAGAGCATTTGTCATAGCCATAAAAAAGGGATAATATAAATCCACGCGTCCTGTAAGATTGAAATCACGAGCTAATTGTTTTGCTTTAGTTGTACCTAATACCTGTGTCCTTACATATGGAGGATTGGCTATTACAATATCTGCAAATTCATTTTTTATATTATCCATGTAAAGGTTTGCCACATTGGGACATACAGTTAGAAAATCCTTACAAATGAAATTACATTTATTTTCGGAATCTATTGTCTGCATTGATAAACGGGCGTCTTTTAGATATTCTTCATTAGTATCATACCCAATAAAAGACGTAATTTTGGCACCGCCTAATTTACATATTGAAGATAACAAAGAACCATCACCACATGCTGGATCTAATACCGTAAACGATGATAATGAAGGGTCAATTGTGGAGAGAATCTTTTTTGACAAATAATCCGCTAATCTATTAGGAGTAAATGTAGCTCCATTTTTTTTAATCTCGCTAAGTATATTATTCATAATTTATTCCTCCACCATTTTATTTATTCCATACTCTACAATATCTTCAGCAACCATGTTTATGACCTCCTTAGCATTTTCTTCTTTGTAAAGAAGTGAATAAACTTGTCCTGCGAGCCAATACTTACTTAATTCGTCAGCAGATATATGATATATTGTAGCCACTTTATCTAGCAACTCACGCTTCATATAGCGTTCTCCTTTTTCATAGCGATTATAAACAGCTACATCTATATCTAACATAGAAGCTATTTGTCTTTGTGTAAACCCATTAGCTTCTCTAAGGCTTTTTAGCTTTTCTGTAAATTTCATATTAAACTCTATTCTTGTTGACAAATTCCGTCAACAAAATTACAATAATTGTTTCAATTAACCAAGGAAATAGAGCAAATTGCCAAAATTTAGCAACAAACTCAAATTGTCATTTAATCTATTCCCTACAATCTTACAAAAAAAGATTACACCATATTATTTCAGATGGTTTGTACCTCACTTGTTTCTTAAATCGAATATAGTATTCATTTTCAGTAGTGAAAAGCAATTCCTTGACAAGTGTTCTGCCGTTTTACCACACTCCGTAGAGCAGATGTTAAAGCATAAAAATATCTATCTATTGTTAATTTTTAGTCAAATATTCATTTTTTCTTGCCAATTCTGCCATTCAAAATGCAAATTTCGCATCATTGATTAGCAAAATATATTTGTACCGTTATTTTTTCTTATATCGTTGATAAACAATGATATAAATCATCGAAAACCAATTCCACATAAAACTATACGTTCTACTTCATCGTCAGAATCAGCAAGTTTAAATGCTTTGCGAACATATATAGCTAAGGTCTTTATGTCAGGGCTATATGCATCGGCATAATATTTTGTTTTTAAATTCATGTCGATTCAAAAATTAAGCATTAATTTGTGTGGTTTTATTGCTACAGTCTTATTTTCACTTAACAGTTCTGAATTAATCTCATCAGGCATTAACCCAACAATGTCTGATAGTTCATCCATTGAGTAATTGAGCTCAGAAATATGTAACTCAAACATCCTATTTACAATCTTAGGGCTATCTATTGGAACTTGAACTGACTCATTTTTTCTTTCTCCATAACGTCCAAGAGTTACATATAGGTATTTTGATGTTTGATCTGAAATGCATTTTAGCTCTTTAGCTCTATATATAATCGCAGCTTTCGAAACCTTCCAGTAATATTTCTTCATTCCTAAATCTTTGTATTTCAGATTAAAGAAATCTTCTTTGCATTGGCTTTCTGGCATTAAAAACTCTCCTGCAAATTCATTTGCTTCGATTTCTTTTTGTTTTTCTGGTTTCTCAAGGTCCTCCGAACGTAGATGCATAACAAGATGACCTAATTCATGGGCAATGCTAAACCGTTTTCTATCATTGGAGATGTTACTATTTATCCAAATCACAGGAGCCTGATTGGTTGTGAACATTGTTAGGCCATCAAACTTTTCCATATCATCAACATCCAAGAACATTACGATAACACCATTCTTTTCAAGTAATGAAACTATATTATCAATTGGCCCTGCTGGGACGCCTAAATAATTCCTAATCTTATAAGCTATTTCTTGTGGACTATTTTCTGCTGTAGGCTCAACAGAGGGGATTCTCAAATCAGGAATATTTATTGACTCCAACATTTCGTCTATACTTTTGCTCAAAATACTAATTTTGCTTTCAAGAATAGAAAGATCTTTTACCGTCATTGACGCTCTTTTCCTGTAAAAGAGACTGGTTTCGCCTGCAATACGAATGTCCTTTTCAAAAAACGATGCCGGATAGTTAAGTGCCTGAGCTATTTTGGAGACAAATTCTGGGGCAACTGTTAGTACACCCTTTTCGAATCTCGAAAGAGTAGCTTGGGTAACTCCCAATAATTCGGATAACTTACTTTGGGAAAGACCACGACTTTCTCGTGCAATTTTTATACTTTTTCCGTTAATCATATTTTATATGACCTTTTTGTTTTTTGCTTCACTGTTACTATTGGTTCATTATTAGAAGAATTTGGTGTAATTAAGACTTGGTTAGAGGCTGCAATATCACCAAGATCTATAGGTGCCCAAAGATGTTGGTGCCCTTCCAAGTATAATATGTAAACATGTGAAATTCTCTCAATTTCATCTAATTGATATCCAAGGATTAGCATTGGCATTGTGTCTTCACCTTCTGCCTTTTGGTATATTCTCTTGGTAGAAGATTTCGTAATATTCACCCATGGCATTCCTTTAGTATCAAGTTTTTTTATCCATACTTTATAACTTCCTATCTCTAAAATAGAGTTGCCTTTGCTGATTTGAACTATCCGAATGCCTTCTACTTGTGATAAATATTCAATTATTAATCCATGCATATTACTTGCGCAAAATGTGTTTTCACGACGGGCGACAGCATGTTCATCTGCATACTGTAAGTAACAATCGCCTGCTTCAAGTATTTTAGCAATAAGATTATTAGCTAACGGGGTAAATGCTTTCGATACTTCGTCCCTATTGGCATCTTGACGGGGATTCATTTCCTCATCTGAAAAGAGAAATAACGACCGATTTCTCAACTGTGAAATGTTATTTCTTGTCATAACTCAATTTATTTTGAGTGCAAAGATACAAAAAACATCATAATCCGCATAAAACTTTTAAATAAATGCGCATAAAAATATCAAGATTTTGTGTATTTGTATTTTGGACTTATAGACAAAAGGCAAAAACAGGTTTGCTTCTACGCAATATATATGGCATACGGACTAAATATATTCTTTAAGCTGCCAGTAGATGAATTGTTGTACTAACGAAAAAAGAAAACCATATTCATCTTTTATTGTTAAGTGAATTATCCGTTTTTATGATGTTGAAAGTATTGTCTTGCTAAAACATGCACTATGTTTTTTCAAAATCATTCTGGTAGTAAGATAAAAATTCTCTGCAATCCCATGAAATTTCAAAAGGTTACTCTTGCTGAGTTTCGCTTCAAAAAGGTCACCTGAAGGTCACCACGAAAAGAAAAAACACCTACAGGAACCCTGTAAGTGCTTGATTTTGAATGTGGACCAGCCTGGGCTTGAACCAGGGACCTCCAGATTATGAGTCTGTTGCTCTAACCAACTGAGCTACAAGTCCGGAATTCGGTGAATTCGGGTGCAAAGATAATGAAATAAATGGAAAAAGGGAAACATAGAGTAAGGAAAATTAATGTTTTAACACATTTTGAGTAGTAGGAAGGATGTTTGTGGGTGATTTGGAGTACCTTTGCAAGAAAGAAAACGATTTCATAAGACAATAAAATTGAACATTATATATATAAAAGAGGGAGAGGAGCAGGGATTGCCAGAACAGGTGGCAACCATCGGCTTTTTTGATGGCGTGCACCGTGGACATCAGTTCCTGATTGGTCGGGTCAGGGATGAGGCTGAGCGGTCAGGGATGGCATCGGCAGTCATCACCTTCGACCTACATCCACGCCAGGTGCTGCAGGCTGGCTACCAGCCGCAACTGCTGTCGACGCTCGATGGGAAGCTGCTGTTACTCTCGAAGACACGTGTTGACAATATCATCGTGCTGCATTTCGATGAATCGCTGGCAGCACTGCCCGCACGTGAGTTCATGAAAGAAGTGTTGTACAGACAGCTGAACGTGAAGAAACTCATCATCGGTTACGACAACCGCTTCGGACATAACCGTTCGGAGGGATTTGAGCATTATGTGCAGTACGGACGTGAGCTGGGTATTGAGGTCATTCTGGCTGATGCCTTTCTCCCCGATGACGAAAAAGTCAGCTCTTCGGTCATCAGAAACCACATACAGCAAGGGGAGATAGAGGCTGCCAACCGCCTCTTAGGCTATGATTATACGATTGAGAGCACCATTGTGAACGGCTGCCAGAACGGGCGCAGGATGGGTTTCCCGACCGCCAATCTTGATGTCAATGGTTGTCGGCAGCTGCTTCCCGCAGCGGGTGTCTATGCCGTTACGGTGCGTCTGAAAGATTCTGTCGGCTGGAAGCGGGGCATGATGAACATCGGCAAACGCCCGACGTTCAACGGCACGACGACGTCAATGGAGGTAAACCTCTTTAACTTTACCGGCAATCTCTATGGGCAGGAACTGCTCGTCAGTTTCATCAGCAAGATAAGGGATGAGCGTCGTTTCGATTCGCTGGATGCCCTTTCCGCACAGCTGATGCAGGACCGTGACAGTGTCAACCGCCTGTTTGATGAGGCTTATAACATACAAGACAGTATTATAAACAACCCGTAAGAATCGGAAAAATGAATAGTAAAGACATCTGGAGGTCAGTCCTCTATGTAATCCTTTTTGTTGCGCTCTTCGTATTGATTCAGAGCATCTCCTTGGTTATCGGCACTCAGATTGTCGCCCTTCTCAGAGGGTCTGAGGCTGTCAACGGTGTAAATCTGAGCAAGGACGGAGAATGCCTTGCCATCACTGCCGTCATCAGCAGTCTGATAACCTTCGGCTTGTTCGTCGGGATGCGCTGGGCTCCCGTGTCAGGCAACTACTTGAAGACACGCCCTTGGGGTGTTCTCTGCTGGGCAGCACTCCTTGGTTTGGGTTCGATTCTGCCGATGGAATTCATCTTTGAGAAGATAAACCTCACTATGCCATCGGAAACGGAGGCAATGTTTGAAAGCATCATGAAAGTGTCCTGGGGCTATGTAGCCTTGGGTGTTATGGTACCGATAGCCGAGGAGGTGGTCTTCCGTGGCGGCATCCAGCGTGTCCTGCAGAATGTGTTGGGCGAACGTAATCACTGGATAGCCATAATGGTTCCGGCACTGATATTCGGTGCCATCCACTTCAATTTAGCCCAGGGCATACACGCTTTTCTGATTGGTCTGCTGCTGGGTTGGATGTATTACCGTACAGGCAGCATCCTTCCGGGCTTCGTTCTCCACTGGGTGAACAACAGCGTGGCTTATCTTATGTTCAATCTAATGCCTCACATGAACGACGGTAAGCTCATCGACCTCTTCCATGGCAACGACCGTATGATGTACGGCGGTCTGTTCTTCTCGCTCTGTATCTTTCTCCCTACCCTCTTCCAGCTGGGGATGAGGATGAAGCGGGCAAAGGAGCAAAGGTAAAAACATAAAGTCATTGCGTACTTTTGTTTGCAAACGAACAAGTCTGCGAGTAGACAGGTTGACGAGTTAACAAGTTGACAGGTTGCGTGTAAGAAAAAGGATATAACGGTTTTCGTAATCATATAAAAACTTTTTTGCTAATTTGTTTGTTGCTTAGATAAAAAACGTTATCTTTGCCCCGAAAGTAGCTTTGGTTTTGTGCAGGCACTGAGGTAGATACGCTTCGCCTGAATGGAAACAACTACTAACATTGACAATGAAATTATCTTATGTCTGAACTTCAAATATTTAAAACTATGAATCGTAATCTTCTTTTTTTAGCATCGTCACTGTTCCTGCTTCTCACGCTGACATCCTGCAAAGCACAGGACAAGCAGGAGCTTAGCTGCGTCCATCAACCTGACTCCGCAGTAATCGAATTAAACAACAAGGCGGTCGAAACGTATTCAAGACGGTCGAACTCACCGGATTCCGTGAAGAAGGCTATATCCCTGCTTGACAGTGCCATAGCAAAGGATGCTGATTACCAACTTGCCTACGCTAACAAGGCGGAGTTCCTCAAGAACCAGGGTGAGATGGCACTGGCGTTAGAGACGCTGAATGCTTATCTGAAACGTAATCCCACGGAACCTTACACGCTGCTTGGAGCGGGTCTGTTCTATGAGAAGATGGGGGACAGGAAGGAGGCTATGGACTATTATAAGCGTGCTGAAGAAAACTTCAAGAGACGCTACGAGGAGGACCATAAAAGTGCACACGAGATAAACCGCTATGTTACCATTATACTGATAGAAGGACCTGAGAAGGCAAAGGCAATGTACAAGGCTGAGAGAAACAATCTTGCTTCAAACGAAGAGGAACTCAAAGCGAATGATATTCTTATGAAGCATTTTGTTGAGACTCCACGTGAGCAGCTTCTCAAGGACTTCGTCTCGAATTAAGTGTAGATGGTCTTTTTCAAGGGTCTTCAGCAATTTGAAGTGATAAGGTTTGCCTTTTGAGTTTAGAACCTTGAAGAATTATCTCTCACAGAGTGCACTGACAAGCAGATGCAACAGACAGACAGAGCTAAAGGTCGGGGATGGCACAGAAGGCTAACACCATAGAAAAGTAAAACGTCAAAGTTTAGTACACAGAGAAATGGAGTGAACGGAGGTTTTTAAATGGCAGAAAACGTCAGCCACGGAGACACCGTCGGTGCATGGAGCAACGGAGGATATTTGCGAGTTTTATCAGAGCTTTTATTCGTAAGATTTATGAATAACATTTATCCCCAAAGCTATCTGCAACCTGTATGCTGCGTCTCCGTCGCTCTTTGTGCCTTCGGCACCTCCGTGAATTGCTTTCACCTCCGCGTTCTCCATTTCTCTGTGTGCCTTATAATGAGTAGGCTTACTTCATCACGCCATATTTCGGAAGAACCATATTTAAATGCATACAGTCTGCCCTGAATACACTATTCTCCTTTCTCCCATAGGAGGAGTTAATGACCATCCCTCGAAAAAATGCTTCTTCCGTTAAATGCGTGGACATTCATCTTCCTGCTTCTTTAAAAGCTGTCATCATGTTCCTTTGTAGTGACCCGAACAACATTTTTGTACAAATATTTCAAAATGTGAAATCAAACTGATGGTCTCTTGGCTTCTAAAAGACGCCCAATTGGCTTGCAATAGACGCCCTTTTGAGGTCTAACTGACGCCCTTTTGGAGTCCAATTAAGCACCTTTTCTTGCATGACCTTATAACTAATTGATTTACTGTTAGTTGCAGACTTGCTTTTTACACGTGTTTTTGCCTTTATCTGCAGGTATTTTACCCGAAATTATGTCATGATTTTTCAATCCATTGTCTGCTGTTTCAAAGTATTGACATGAAAAGGTTTTCTGTGTCGGAGTATGAATAAAATAAACTGCCAAGACGGTCTTGACTGTCTTTTTGTTTAACGCATAACTTCGCTTCTTCCGTTACAGCTATACGAAAAATGTCCACGCATTTAACGGATGAACCAGTATTGCTGCCTGCCAGGTGTAGTGTTGTCGGACAGTAATAGTTGAGAACAAGTGTTTGTCAGATGCCTGTCAGTTGTCAGTTCAAGCCCAAACCATCCAGGTCCTGATGAACTGGGCTGGACTGAAAGTGATTCCGCTTTGGAGCGTATGCTGTTTCTATCTTATCGGGCAGCAATAACGAAAACCTGACAAGGAATGTTAAAGGTGGATAAAATACGGATGAGAAACTTGCATGTACGGGGTTATCTTTCTATATTTGCAGTATATATTTGCGTATATATTGTAGGAAACAATATTCTATTATACAACAGATTGCAATTCTTCCTCTTCTTCCAGAGCAAGACTGTTCACAGCCGCACAGAGGAGACTTCAGGAAGTTGTTTGAGGTTTTCTCTTTTTTTGTCCCTTGCAGGATGATGCAGAGTTGCCTCTCTGATCATTATTTATTAACAACTTAAAATTTTTTCAATCATGGGTTCATTCAGAGCAACATTGGAATTGGGTGGCAAGGAGTATGACGTACTCTATTCCAACTACGAGTTCAGCCGCAACACCGACAGCAAGGGCAAGCCTTCATCAAGCATCTCGGGCGGCCGCGTAAGCGTGACGGTAGAGTCAACGGACGACACTACGGCCATCGAGGCCATGCTCAACAGCCAGTTCAAGGCCGTCGAGGGCAAGATCGTCTACAAGAAGACCGAGGAGGACGCGAAGATGAAGGAGATCTGCTTCAGGAATGCGTACATCGTCCACTACAAGGAGACGCTGAACGTTGAGAACGAGACTCCGATGACCATTGCGATGACCTTCTCTGCGGAGACCATCACGGTGGGCAATGCGGAGCTTGACAACCGCTGGCCACGCACATAAGCCGACGGACAGCAGGGAGGGTATGTCAGGGAGCAGGGCTCCCGGCATGCCCTCCTGCCTTATGCCTACATCCCTTTCCTTATGATCATCCCTTTCCCGACAGACATCACCACAGTAAAAACGATACGACATGGCATTTCCCGACATACGCTTCACCGTGACCATCGGTGACACTGCAATCCCTACCTTCAAGTCCTTCCGCCTGGAACAGCGCATAGGCGACCATCATTACTTCGAGCTGGTCCTCGACCTCGAGACCGGCAGCAGCCGCTTCTCACATGACATGGGCGGCAGCTCCGACTGGCTCAGCGAGCCCCTGACCGTCCGCATAGACGGCAGCACCTCCTTCCTGGGCGTGGTGACGAACGTCCACATGCACCGTGAGGACAGCGAGTTCGGGCATCTCGTCGTGTCCGGCTACTCCGCCACCTACCGACTGGAGACCGCCCCCGGCAACTTCTCATGGACAGGGAAGAAGATCGGAGAGATCGTCAGCCGGCTCTGTGACGATGCGAATGTTGGGTCACGGGTCAATGCCGCCTATGACGGCAGGCCTGACTATCTCTGCCAGTACGGCGAGTCCCAGTTCGGTTTCATCCGCCGCCTTGCCTCACAGTACAAGGAATGGCTCTACTATGACGGCACATCCCTCGTCTTCGGCCGCCCCAAGACACTTCCCGACTCGGTCTGCCTTGAGTTCGGCACCACCCTCTCGTCGCTTGACATCGGCATCCAGACGCTTGCCCGTCCCAAGAAGGCCTACAGCTACCACTCCTCGTCCGACCAGCAGATGGACGAGGCGAGCCCGTCGGAGACGGCCGGGCAGGACCTCCTTGCCCGCAAGGCGGTGGCAGCCTCGATGAAGCTGTTCAGCGTCCCTGCACGCCAGTATGCCGAGCAGCGTGTCAACTCCGGTCCGGAGCTGGTGGACTACATGCGCCGCAAGCAGTCGGCAGAGACGGCGGAGAGCCACTACGTCACCGCCGAGAGCCGTGTCCCGGGGCTGTGCGTGGGCAGCGTCGTCAAGATAGACAGCTCCTTCTACCAGTCCTTCAGGTCCCTCTCCCGCAGGACGCTGGGCGAGTTCATCATCACCGAGATCGTGCACGAGGTGGGCGAGGACGGCTACTACCGCAACCGTTTCAAGGCTCTCCCCTCCGCCCTTGAGGTGATTCCCGTACCCGACGCACGCATCCCGCATGCCGAGACGCAGATGGCGACGGTGACCAGGAACGACGACCCTAAGGGCAGCGGCCGCATCCAGGTGCGGATGAACTGGCAGGCTGACGACATGAACACGAACTGGATCCGTGTGATGACACCGGATGGTGGTAGCAGTAGTGACGTGAAGAGCAACCGCGGCTTCGTATTCATCCCCGAGGTAGGCGACCATGTCCTCGTCGGCTTCCGCCACGGCGACCCCTCCCGTCCCTATGCCATGGGCAGCCTGTTCAACGGTTTCACGGGAAAGGGCGGCGGTCCAAAGAACAGTATTAAAAGTCTCAGGACACGTAGTGGCATTTCCGTTATCCTCAACGATGATAACAGGTCACTTGAAATAAAAGATGCAGGCGGCAGTTCCATTCATTTGGATGGAAATGGAAACATCTTGCTTAATGCCCCTAAGAACATACAGCTCCATGCTGGTAATGATATGTCCTTCATGGCAGGTCACGACCTGCAAGTCAACGTTGGGAACACACAGACAACGAACATTGGTAATATGCTGCTGACCAATGTGATGCAGAAGATATTGGTAAACACACCCTTCATGCAGCAGCTTGTTGCGGACTTCTTCCACACTCAGGCTGGAAAGGCATTGCTCAACTCTCAGAATCAAATAAAGATCGAGGCTCCGGAGACGAATGTGGTAGGCGAGCAGGAACTTTTTATACATTCTGCAAACAAGACGGTGGTGAATTCACAAGGTACGATGGAGATGCGTGGAGAACAAGGCATGCACGAACTGAATACAGCTAAAGAATATGAAACAGTAAAAGAGGAAATAGGAACAAAGGTATGTGTACAGTTTAGAACATCAGAAAGTTATAGCGGCGAGTTCGGCTTTGACTGGGTACGTTTTGCAGACTCGGAGAGAACTGGAGATATAGAGGAAAACCGCTACGACAAGATAATCGGTTCTTGTAAGGGAGAAGGGAATAACTTCAAACAAAAAACCAATAAATACTATAAGTTCCTATCCGAATACAAGCAACAGTATATCATACCTTGGAAGAAGAAAGAAGCAGAAGCCGCTAAAGCTGCTACTCTTACTACAGGGACTGATGATGGTAAAAAATCAACAGACTATCTCTATGTAGTACCAGTGATGACTCTGAGACAAGGCAATTCTGCCGATTTGGTTTTGAACATAGACGTTAATGAGAAAGCCAAATCATTTAAATACGAATATGACACTAAACTCTTTTCTTTAAACAAGACCACTGTTAAAATATGTGACAAGGGCTCTTACAAAGGTGAAAACGGAGACACGTTGAGAATAACATGCAAACAAGAGTTCTCGGAAGACAAGGAGATATGTCTTTATGCCTATGATGGGCAGGAGAATAAATCGCTGGCAGGTAAATTAATTGTAAAAGCCAATGATGACAAGCATCGGTATGCCTTGGATGTGGTGTTGGTGAGGGTGAAGACTTGTATTAAAGATAATAACATCTCATATCCACCAGAATGTTCTTCTCATAAAACTATCTTAGAAAATTATTTTGCCCAATGTTATATAGATGCTAATATAAAGGAATGTGAGCTTGATTTAACAACACAAGAGCGGAAGACAGCTTTTCTCGCTTATACAGAAGGAGGCTATCTAAAGGGAACAGAATTGCCTACTCGTGTATTTAAATACCTTGCAAAGACATTTAATGGAGACAAGGTAACGTCAAAATATAAGGAGTATCACAAAATATTTTTTCTTAACGAAAAGAATGAAGATGAAAGATTATATGGACAAGCCAGAAAAATTCGCTCTAAGGAAGTTGTTGTATTAGCACCAGGCTTGCACGATACCACCTGCGCACATGAGCTATTTCATGCATTGGGATTATACCATTCATTTAGTAGTTCAAACTTACATACTTTTGAGAAGAATAAAACAGATAATATTATGGATTATTCAGACGTATCTGACAATCCTATACCTGTAGTAGCTACATGGCAATTCCAATGGGACATTCTCCACAAAAAATTGCTGACAATAGCTCAATTGAAAAAAGAGGAGGAACGGAGAAAAAATCGACAGACTACTAATTAAGTTTATATAAGAATGATGAAGCAAATAATTATTTTGATTACAGCACTTATGATAATAAGCGGTTGTAAAGCACAGAATGCCGATAGTAATAATATCAAAAAGAACAAGAATATGGAAAGAACAACTGAGAAATTTGATTCGTGGAAATATTACACACAAAGACAAGGAAGTGAGTATATTTTTGAAGATTACTTACAGGGGAAAGTACGTCAGTTTGGGGGAGACAATGGGTCTGAGTTTGTTGAATATGCAAGGAAACAGAATGAACTATTTGGCACTTACAAAGAATTCTATAATAAAACTAAGACACTCAAGAAAGTAGGAAAGTATTATTATAATGAGTTTAATATAGGTCTTTGGAAAATATATGATGAGAATGGTTATTTAATAGAAGCTATAGATAAAGATCTTCCTTATAAAAAATATCCATGGGAGAAAGTAGAGAAGTTTGTAAAGGAAGAGTTAAAGCTGGATTTATTCGATAAGAATGTTTCTATAAGGCGATATGTAAGTGATAAAACCAATATACCAGTATGGATTATTCATTACAAGGTAGGATCAAATATAGTTTCTATTAGAATAAATGCCAATACAGGAGAAATTATAAAGAAAGGTACAAATCCTATAATAAAGTAAAATGGTGAAAATTGTAACTGATGGAGCTATTATGTGTTGTACTTTAGGAACTTGGCAAGCTAAGTTGACGGTTCTTAGTCAAAGTTTCCGAAGTATTTCGGGAGCATTGGTAGCGACGGAGGAGGATAAAATAGGTTTAGATAATATCCCCTGTTTTGGTGTGTGTAGATACAGTTATCCCTATCCATCCTGTATTCCTCAACCCCAAGGCTGGCAGCAAACAACACAGAAAGACAGCGTCAATGGGATGAAAAAGCTGACGGAGCAGTCATTCTGTATGTGTGCCAAAGGCGGAAGAATATCTTTTGTTGATACAGGAAGTAATACGTTTGTGGAGAGTGAATAAAAACACTCACTTTCAACCCTTATGATGCGTTGTAGATGTCTTTGTACCAATAGACAGCGTATGCCACTGACCGAGACCCAGATAGCAACCGTACTCGGCAATGCTGACCCTGACGGAAAGGACCGTGTGCCTGTACGCATGAACTGGCAGGCTGACGACATGAACACGAACTGGATCCGTGTGATGACCCCTGATGCAGGCAAGAGCGGTGACGTGAAGTCCAACCGCGGCTTCGTCTTCATCCCCGAGGTAGGCGACCATGTCCTCGTCGGCTTCCGCCACGGCGATTCCTCCCGTCCCTATGTCATGGGCAGCCTGTTCAACGAATCGACAGGTGGTGGCGGCGGCAAGGGCAACAACTGCAAGAGCCTTACCAGCCGCAGCGGCAGCTCGCTGATGCTCGATGACTCAAAGGGTAGCGTTACATTGCACGATAAGGGCGGCGTTAAAATGAACTTTGATGGTAATGGCAATCTTACCGCAACATCAAGACAGTCACATGTCATTAATTCTGGTAATGCTACAAAAATTAATGTTGGCGGGAAAAAAGGCTCCGGGACACAGTCTGCTTTGTCGATGGATAATCAAGGAGTAATTGATTTGACAAGTAAAAAAAGTATTACCCTAAAGGTTGGCTCAAGTACCCTTACAATGTCGTCTGATGGAAATATTAAGATCAGTTGTAAGAAATTCTTGGTAGACTCATCTATAGAGAGCGCCATCACAGCTAATAAAAGTATGTTGCATATTACCCCTTTAATGGCAAAAATGTTTGGTAATAGTCTTTCTGTTGTATCCAGTGATGGTCAGACGGGTGTAATATCAAAAACTCAAATGACCATTGCTTCTGCTTCGGATAAGGTATTGGTTAATGGTTCTTCCGAAGTTTCCATTAATGCTTCAAAGGTCAAGTTAAACTCATAAAAAATGGGTAAAGGTGCAGCCCGTACGGGAATTGACACAGCCGGACATTCCGGACTTATAAATACAGGTAGTTTTGATGTGTTTATAGACGGACTCCCTGCAGCAAGGGTAGGGGACGGCTTTGTATGCCCTTCACTGGGGCATAATGGTGGAGGAGTCATAAAAGAAGGCTCTTCTACCGTTTTAATAAACGGTAAGGCTGCAGCTCGTAAAGGGGACCCAACTATGTGTGGAGAACTCCCATTACCAGAATTAGGTCTAAAGCCAAAAGAGTATGATTACAGCTCGGATCTTAAAAGGCAGCTTCCTAATGATGGCTATGCTAATATGTTTGGAGCCAGTTTATCTCTTACGGATAAAAATCAAAATGGTGAATATGACACAGTTGACGCTAGTGCTTCGGTTTTTGATACGAAAATAAAAACTCCTGACTGGAAACCCTTTGGAGATAAGGGGCTTGGGGTTGGCTTTGAAACGGGCCTCTCTTATATGTCAGGTCAGGCTAAAGGTGGAATTTACAATGAAGGCACTTACGGAGCTGAAGGTGAAATAGGTGGTAGTGTGTTACATGATGAAATAAAAGGGCATATAGGAAAAGAGGGTGAACTGTATCAAGAGGCAGGAGCAAGTGCAGATCTTTTCTACGCCGAAGCAAATGCAAAGTCCGAATACATAATTGATACTGAAGAAATGAGATATGGGCAAATGTTCAGTGCTGGAGCTGAGGCCGGAGTTGTAAAATATGATGTTGAAGGAAAGTATGATTACTTCGGTATCTTAAAAGGTGAATATAAGTATGGAGGCAGTCTTGCTGACGTAGGTGCCTCTACAAACATAGGTTTCTATCTTGATCTTGATGATGCGGAAGCTCATTTTGAAATTGGAGGTAAATTAGCAGTTTTTGTTGGTATTGAGGGTGATTTGTCTGTGACCTTATCTTTAAAATTCCTTAAGGAGCCTGTTTTAGGAGTAATCGGATATATAAATGATGTGTTAGGAATTGTAGAACCCAAAAATGGAACGGTACTAACCGGAAGTTCTACGGTAATAATTGGAGATTAGTAACAATGAGATTTGCTTTATTTATTATTTTATGTTTTATATTTTATTTCTTATCATTCGTGATGTATAAGAAATACCATATTAAGAAACTTGCAATTAATTATTTATTATGTTTATTAGGGACATCTGCAATGTATGCACTCAGCGTCTTGCTTTTACGTTCCAATACAGAAGCATTGGGATATTGTTTCAGTTTCTTCAATTCGGCACTTCTCATTATTGTATTCAATTTGATAATCCTTGTCGCAAGAGTTGCGATAAAATTCATAGGCAAGCTCTTGTTGGGATTTCATATGAAACACAATCCCTTTCTGACAGATGACCGTAAGGTTCAGATGATAGATCGATATATATCCGTATTTACAGGTTTGTTTAGGTTTCTTCAATTAGCCAGCTGCATAATATTTATAATAATGATAATGTTTGGTTAAGACCAGTTTATCAGTTTTCACAAAACAACTATAGAAAATGAAAGGTTTACATAAAACAGAAGAATTTCCACTTCAGCAATCTTATTCTAAGGAAGAACAGATAGAGCGTTATTGGAAGTGTAACTATACAGAGGGTGAGTCTCAGCTATCCTATTGGATCCTGTTGCCTAAGGACGTTAAGCCTTTGGAGATAAAGAAGAAGGAGATTGAAGGCCTTAATCTATATAATATTGGCCGTTACGTGAGTACTGACACTAACTTTGCAATGCTGGAAGTCAACGTCTATTATGAGCATTACGAGTATGAGATGAATGCTTCGGACTGGCTTGCAAAAAAACTTAGCATGATGGGGGAAGATGTGCTTCATTATCGTAAGATAGAGGGGAAGTCAACTGGAACTTATATTGATGTGCTCACATCAAAGAAAGTTACGGAGGACAAGACAGTTATTTCCCGTTTTACGGTCTTGAAAGATTATGATATGCTTTATTCTGGAGCTAACTATTTTATGGTCAAGGCCTCCTGCTTTGAGAATGATTATTGGGAGAGAGTGAAGGATATCCTACAGATAACAAATAATTGGGACTTGATAAACAAGACGGAATGGAATATGGCAGAAAACCTTCAGCCTTTCTTGTATGATGTTGGAGACAGCAGATATGAGTTCTATTATCCGGTATCGTGGAGCTTGTTCCGTAACTCAAAAGACCTGGATTCAACAGCAGAACCTATCCGTTTTCTTCTTAGACATGAAAAGGAGGGGAAGATTGTTGCTGGCATAACAGTTTTGTTATACACAAGTACCGGGCAGGGACGTTTTGAGAAGATCACTTCGGACATAATGCATCGTGTCAATAGCCAGCCAGAGGTTGAATGTACTATAGAAAAGGAGACTATTGAAAACTGGAAGAATCCTTCCTTGAAGAGGCTCACCTATATGCAGGGCGAACTAAAAGACCTCACCAATGAGACGAAGGCGTGCCTTATGTCATATTTGGCAGATAGTAATGCTGGTATTTTTTATATAGAATATATCGGTTCCAGACCTAATCTTCAGAACAACAATTGGGAAGAGGGAAAGCGTTGTCTTGAGCTAATACTGTCTTCATTCAATAATTTAAACTTTGGCAAGAGCTGATGTCTCTGTGACATTCTCAGTGAAGCCTATTGTTGACTTCGTAGCTTGCTTGATAACTCCTAAGGATGGAACAATATTAACAGGCAGTTCCACTGTCATAATTGGATAAAGAAAATATGAGTATCGTATTGTTTTTTGTATTGCTTTTCTTACATTATTTCTTGTCAATAAGAATGTGGCAGAAGTATCGGGGGAAGAAGTTGGCACTGTTTTATCTTGCTTGTCTTGCCGGTACGGGAATCCTGTATCTGCTCAGTTACTATGCATTGTCTGGGTATGACAGAGGAGCCTTGCGTCTCTGTCATGGCTTTTTCGGTTCGCTTCTTATCGTGCTTGTAATCGACCTGCTTTTAATCCTTCAGGTAGCAATCGTCATTAAGATAATGGACTTTGTAAGGCAGAAAGTCATTAATAGCAATATGATTTCTGCAGAGGGTAATCCGCTGGATAAATACCGGAACTTGTACATTATATGGATGAGAGGTATTTTCTTTTTGGGATGTATCGTTCTGATAATGGGTTGTATGTTCAGTTAGGAACAATCCTTAGCCCCTTCATGAGACTACTTCATTATCCGGGGCAGAATAAAGAAGCAAAAAACAGCTCTTGCAAATAGCAAAGGAAGCTGTAGAGTATAATGTCGAACACATTTGTGAATACAAGCTACATAAAATATAGAAATATCTCTCTTACGAAGAATCTGCATACATTAATCATAAACAGTGGCAAGACCCGACGTATGGAACAAAAGACAAGTCTATTCCAATATTCTTTAAGAAAAGCCTGACGGGTTTAGAGTCTTGCGCCAGTGAAACAGACTTGCTTACGATTTGTTCCTCTGTAAATAATAAAGTTCGTCGAGCTTTATCTTGCACATGAATTACCGTCAAAAGAGTTCGACAGGCTCTTTGGGGCAGACATGGAACGGCTGGGACTGAAGGATTGAGTAAGTTAATAAGTTGACGGGGTGACAAGTTGCTTGCAAAGTGGAAAAGGTGTAAGAAAAGTCGGGATTGTTCCAGATTATTTATTTCGGTTTTAACCAGACCTGCAAAAACACTCAGCATTCTGCAAGATAGAATAAGCAACAATTACCGATTAAAAACTTTCTCATTGTAATAATTTAGAAAGTATAGAGCTGATAAGCCAATTGACGGCTTTAAGAAATCTTCATGTAGAGAAGTGTAAACAACTTGTGGATTTTTCCTTTCTCGAAGGATAGAATCCATGCCTCATCTGAAGAAAATAAACTTCTGGGATTGTAAGGACGGAAATATGAATCCATTATTAAAGTCTCAGTCATTATAGAATTGGTGAACTTCTATCCCTATAAGAAACATTACATATCTTGTGGCTTAATCCTATAGGAAAGATTTTTCTCACCACAAGCAACTGGTAAACCTCTCAATTCATCAACCTTTCAACTCGTTAACCCGTCAAGTTGTCAAGTTGTTCAGTCCTTCAGTCCCAACCGCTCCATATCCGCCCCGTAAAGGCGGTTGAACTCCTTGGAAGGTAGTTCATGTGCAAGGTAAAGCTCCACGAACTTCTTATTTACACTGGGGCTTATGGTAACATGCTCATCCATACCTAAAGTTTCATGACCTGACAATGCCCGCTTGAAGAAGATGGGAACCGGATTATCCCTTGTGCCGTAAGCCGGATCCTGCCATTGCTGACGATTAACGTAGGCAGAGAAACTTCTAATATTATAGAGGAAATCTATTCTTAGAACTTCCAGGTCATCGTACCAGGTCTTTTCGCCACTGCCTCTCAAGGCGACATTATAGCCGCCTGTAAAGGTTACAACACCTAAATACTTCTTATACTTAGGCGAATAGAAGTAAATCAGGTCATAAGTGGCTGTTCGCGTCTGCGCTACTCCCATAAACCATCCACTGGTAGTAAAGACATCGTCATACGTATCTATCTCATGATTATTCTCGGGAAGTCTCACGACGATTGTGTCCGAGTTCTTTATATACGTGTCTGCATAAGGAATGGCGGCTTTGTTGCCACCAAGCGTAAACCTCGTTATAATAAAGACAAGCAATGGTGCACCTACAACAAGCGCAAAGACTGTACCTGATGAAGAGGCTATCCATGTTCCTCGTTTAAGAAAGTTGTTTCCCATTCATTTGTGAATCTAAATTATTCCAGTAAGGACTTCATGCTCCCTGGTCCAGTGACCTGTAACCATCGGAAGAACAAGCCATCGGGGACAAGGAAGTAGTCCGACGCATGCTCGCTATCAGACACCTCGCCTATCCCGATACAGCAAACAATCCGGACAACGAGGCTCTGACACGTGACAAAGGTAAACATAAAAAACGAGAAAAACACATCTTTCGGGCTTATCAAAGGCAGACTGCAAAACCTTTCCGCCCGGAAACAGGACTATCTTTCAGGGCAAGCTTAATAAAGACTTCTGCAATTCCACAATACTCTGATTTAGATTTACTACAAGCAGCCATGAGCCTCATCGGGGCAATCACTCATCATTGGCAAAATCAATCGCCTCCTTTATCACGTAAAAATCCTTATTCTCGTCCGATATGGAGTCTATCAGCTTAGAGAATTCCGACTCTCCCAAGACTGATCTATAATCATCGAGCATAACATCTAAATTGCCCTTGTACCTTTCCTTTTCATACGGATTTCCTTGCAGATAATACTGGCTTATGTACTTTTTGGCTTCAGAAGGGTTCAAATATAACAGTAACTCAAAGACTTTTGCTTCAAAGAAACTGTCTTTAAGCAATGAAAGTAAAGAATCCAACAGCACACTGTCTTTTGACTTCTCTATCTCTATATCCGACAAGAAAGCCTGTAGCCGTTCCCGACTCTCAAGGTATTCCTTAACTAATAAATCCAGTTCTTTCATCCTTTACACACTTTGTCACTGTCCAACCTAAATCTGTTCATCAGCGTATTCTGAAATCATAACGTCATAAATCCTTTAGTTATTGCCTGATAATAAGACAAATGGATTCCTCAATAATGCTCCGCTAAAACAATACTACTTATTTACACAACGACCAAAGATAAATTTCATAGGTTTCGCATAATGTGTTTATATTTGTCCATACCGAGTTTAATACCAACAGTTCGGTAGGATTTGTGAAAGCCCAAAGGCATATAAATGTAATATACGTTTTCCCCTTTTACCTTATTTTAGGTATTGCGAATCCAAAAGAATATTGATACTTTTGCAATCATTAATTAACATTTACAGGATTGTATTCAAATGAAAAAAGAAGCAATTTATCTATCTCTTGCAATGCTTACAATGGCAATAAAACCTTGTTATGCACAATCACAAGAGCTTGAAGACTCCACATTACATCTCGAGGAGGTAACTATCAGTACCACGCGTATGCCTGAAATAAAGCAGAACGCAGCTGCTACTGTTACCATCATTGACCAAAAGCAGATAGCAGAAATGAGCAAGGCAGCTCCCGATATCACCCATCTTCTGGGTATGCTCACGCCTGGTATGGCACTATCAAGCAATACTACAAGCTCTCGTTCACAATCACTTCGTGGAAGAAGTGCCCTCATCCTGATTGATGGAATACCCCAATCAACCCCTTTACGTTCAACAGACCGTGACATCCGAACCATCGACATCGCTGCTATCGACCATATAGAAGTAGTGAAAGGTTCTACCGCTCTCTATGGTAACGGAGCCATCGGTGGATTGATAAACATCATTACTAAGAAGAATACCACCAACAAGTCTGTTGCTGGAGAAACGACTCTCTCGGGTTCAACTTACAACTTCTTCCGCCAAGGGAAAGGACAAGGTTATCGCATCAACCAGCAGGTTTATGGACGTGTGGGTAAGTTAGATTATCTCGTAAATGGGGCTTTCGGACGTACAGGTAGTGCTGTTGATGGTGACGGAGAGTTTATCTCTCCCCGTTACGGACTCGGTGATACTTATACAACAAATGCACTTGTTAATCTCGGTTATGCCTTGTCTCCAAAGAACAGAATCGAGTTAATGTATAATTACTATCGTAGTTTGCAAGACACAAAACTGGTTCCTTTTGGTGGAAAATACCTCAAAAGCCCTTCTATTGGTATTGTTGACAATAAGGATCCACAGGCAGTTGATGAGGGGACAAGATACAATCACAATGCTTATCTCAAGTTTATTTCAAAAGACCTATTCAAGCATACAGACTTAGAGGTATCCGCCTATGGCTCAAGTTTATATACCATCTTCGACTTCCGTAAGGCGAACCCAGCACAGCCAAGATGGGAAGAAACAAGCGGACAGTCGGCTGTTAAAGATCGTAAGTTTGGTTTTCGCACCCAGTTCAACACACGTCTTGTGTTCTCTGATAATGCTTTCGCACATTTAGCCTATGGTTATGACTACCTCTACAATAAGACTGCTCAACCATTGGTAGATGGTAGATATTGGATGCCATGGCTGACAAGTAGCAACCATGCGCCCTTTGTTCAAATCAAGACAACGCTCTGGCAGCATCTTAACATTAAACTTGGTGGACGTTACGACTTCATTAATGTGAAAGTGCCAGACTATGATGTATTGCGTAATAAGCTCTCTGACCCACAGGTTCAGGTAAAGGGTGGCTCGCTGAATTACAATAACATGTCCTTTAACGTTGGACTTTCTTATAACAAGTATCCTGCTTTTCAACCATTCATAGCCTACTCTCAAGGCTTTTCCATATTTGATTTAGGACGTACATTACGTGCAGCTAAAGCCGATGTGCTCTCTAAAATATCAACGGAACCAGTAAAGACAAACAACTACGAGATAGGTGTTTACTCTGATATCAACCATTGGTTGCAACTGAATGGTTCTGTTTTCCACACCTATTCTAAGTTAGGAAGTGACCTCAAGATAGAAAATGGTTTCTGGGTTGTAAACCGTACTCCACAGAAGGTATATGGCGTAGAATTGAGTGCTGATGCACAAATCTTAGAGAACTTGAAGGCTGGTGCTAACTTCTCATGGTTTGAAGGTAAGCTCAAATCAGAATCAGGAAATTGGGACACATACATGTCAAATATCTCCATCCCAGCTGCCAAATTGGCTATGTATGTCAACTATGCTCCTGTCAAGAACACCTATCTCCGGTTGCAGTACTTACACACAGGGAAACGTGATAGATTTGCTCCTAACGGCACAGGGGTGTATAAAGAAGGAGAAGGAAGAGTAAGTCGTATCAACTTGTTAAATCTCACTGCAGGTGTGAAAATGAAGGTTTGCGACTTGAGTTTAGCAATATCCAACCTACTAAACTACACTTATTACACACCAGCATCCATGATGATGGCACGCAATGCAGAGTATGCCCATGGCGATGGACGTAAGTTTACGCTCACCGCAGTATTCAAGTATTAAGATTTATTCAATCGGTTTCTGACACTCATATATTAGACTAATTAGGCTTAATGAACCTAATTAGTCTATTTTTTAGTGTTGTCCGGGACATTCTGATTGCAACTTCATCTTTGCCTGTTCGACAAGTCCGATTACAGATACCGCAACCTGTTGTGTATGCCAGTTGTTAATGGGCATCTTCAAGAGATCATTGTCGGCAATGTACTCCGTCAGTCCCATTCTTTCACGGATGTTCAGCCATAAGAGAATCTCAACAGGATAGATGAAATAATCCGACGAGGGGAAGTCTGGCGTATGGTCCTTGTGCTCATTCTCATCAGATAGTCTGTAACTTCCCCGCATCATCCCAGCACCGCAACCTGTTCTGAATCCAAGTCATACAAAAGCGGTTCAGCCACCTGTTCTATGTCTTCGTCCAGCCACATACCTTCCTCTTCCCTGTAAACGTGAAAGCGGAAGTCAACATCTTGTGTCCCGGTAACATAAACGATATAGCAGAACTGCCTTGGAAACAGAGCCTTCATCCTCTCCTTAACAGCTTCAAGGAAAGGGAGAACGCAGCCGATGTTGAAACGCTCATATCTGCTGAGCCGTATCTCATTATGCCACATTTCAAACCCGGTCCTGTCTCCATACCGCTTGGTTATTTCTTCTTCCGAAATGGTTTTACCGTCAAGTGCGCCGCATTCATCATAGACAACACAATCACCCACCTGCCTGACCTTGCCGAGGACATCACAACACGCCTGCTGTACCGGCGTGTCATCGTACTCCTTGACCGTGTCTAACAGCATTGCCATTTCATGATTCATTCTTATCATATCCGTTTCAGCTATCTTCTTCGTGTCACAAATCACCTCACCGCACACACCATCGGAAGCCTCTCTCCCCTACTCTTCCTGCTTGAAGATACTGACAAGACGAGGAAGACGACGAGGAAACAACTGATTTACAACGGCTTACTGCACCAAAGGAGGCAACCCGTCTTTCATTCTTTTCTCATTAATCAGCTTTAACAGTCGTGGAGAATACTTGACCCCGACCACCTCTCTGTCATCTTTTTCCTCTTTTCTTGCTTCTATTCTGCCTATGAAATCATCGAACGACTCCGCTATCAGGAATGTATCTCCCCCAATGGCTGAATCATGCGACCAGTAATACACCTTTCCAAAGCTCTGTTCTTCCAAGGAATAAATGATTAAATCGCCGCTGGCACCTTCACATATGGGAAAGAATTTCATCCCTATCTGCTCATCCGAATAAAACATCCCGATGCTCTTCTCAATACTGACAGCCGTATTGCCGAACCCGAGGAAAGCCCCCACGACAAAATAATCCGAATGTTCCTGTTTCTCCATCGGCGTTACTATCATATCCGTATTGAAACTGGCAAAACCATATTCAGAAACAAAGTCTAACAAGTCCGTGGCAGGAAGCCTGCCCATACGCTCTTTTACGGTATCTAAGAAGGAGTTTATATCATAGTTCCTGTTATCTTCCTTCACTTTTGAAAAGGAGATAAAATCATTAAAACGTTTGATATCCATATCGTTCCTGACTTTATTAAGTTTTCTGTTCCATGACTTCGCATGAGTCTCCTCCATGGCACAACGCCTTCCATTGTCCTCAATCCCGAGACCATTGCCACCCGACAAAGATAGGAAAAATAAATGCAAAACTGTCATCGGAAACAGAATTTTACAAAGAACTGTTTGCTGACCATGGTCGGGAAAAGGGAGGCAGCAAAGCTGTTTTGTGAAGAAAAACCGCAGCACTGAAATCCACAGGTGCTTGATTGCGTTCCAATTAAGCACTGATTGACGTCCAATGGGGCGTTAATTGAAGCCTAACTAAGGCTTAATTGAAGTCCAATTGAGCACACCTTTCTTTACCACATACATAATATGCTGACTGTATCACAGTTACATCACCTCCACCGCACGACTTTCATCCCATGTTTTCATAGCAGTTCCGACCACGAATTATGTAAGGAAAATCATAGCAGCAGACTTTGAATACAAGACTGCACGGGAAACAATCACCCAAACAGTACGAAGACAAGGCGTAACCGACTGCACAACAAAGACATACACCTCACCGAAAATCCACATCAAGCCTCACCCGTCTGCCATATCCCCCCCGTTCTTGACCGTCTGGACCATGTTAATGGTTCTTCCGTCAAATGCGTATATCGGAAACAGAATAGAGGCTTATACACCTGTATGGTATGACTATCCAAAATCAGACTATCTCACAAAAAGGGATAAAGCACAAGATAAAATGCAGAAAAGGCAGATAAATACGATGTCTACCCGTTACCATGTCTTTCCATCTTCTACATACAACTTGTTCCCATACCCACCAATGTTTGTAAACTATTTTCATGCAGTTCAAAACCAATACATGGTCTTTTGGCTTTGAAAAGACGCCCAATTGGCTTGCAATAGATGCCCTTTTGAGGTCTAACTGACGCCCTTTTGAAGTCCAATTAAGCACCTTTTCTTGCACTACTTTATAACTAACTGATTTCCTGTTAGTTGTGAACTTGCTTTTTACACGTGTTTTTGCCTTTATCCGTAGATGTTTTACCCGAAATTATGTCATGATTTTTCAAACCGTTGTCCGCAATTTTAAAGTATTAACATGAAAAGGTTTTCTGCATCGGAGGATGATGATAAAGTAGGTTGCCAAGACCGTCTTGGCTATGTTTTAATTTAACAAATAACTTCAGTTCTTCCGTTAAGGCTATACGAAAAGTGTCCACGCATTTAACGGATGAACCATTTTATTCCTTTGGAAAAGCGACTTATCATGAATTAACAAATACTAAAAATCCACAGAATTATAGACAGTTCGCCCCTCTATCTCAACTTAAAATGCTATCTTTGCAGTTATGAAATTGAAAAAAATATTATTCCTCATAGTCTGTTTATTCTCTTTTACAGGTATCCGAGCGCAGTATAACATCCAGTGCGAAGACACCTGCAGCCACATCCACGGGCTTGACATGAGCCATTACCAAGGGGATGTGTGGTGGGAGACAGTGGCTGAAAACAGCAACCACAAGCTCAATTACGTCTACCTGAAGGCTACCGAAGGCGGCACGCGGATTGACCAGCGTTACCTTGAGAACATCGAGGCTGCGCAACGCTACGGCATGAATGTGGGCTCATACCACTTCTACCGGCCTTCCGTCCCACAGGACGAACAGCTGCGCAACTTCCGTATGCAGTGCCGCCCACAGGACCAGGACCTCATCCCGATGGTTGACGTTGAAACCACGAGCGGACTGGGACGTGAGGCGTTGCGCGACAGCCTGCAGAAGTTCCTCGTGCTGATGACAAGGGAGTATGGCGTCAGACCGTTGGTTTACACTTACACTAACTTCTACAACCGCTACCTCGTCGGTGCACTGGACGGCTATAAGCTCTTCATCGCACAGTACAACGGGCGTGAGCCGGAACTGCAGGACGGCAGGGACATCTTTGCATGGCAGTACACGGGTAAGGGACGCATCAACGGCGTGAACGGATATGTTGACAAGTCACGCCTGATGGGTAAGCACAGCATGCGCGAACTGCGCTACCGGCGAAGGCGATAGCAACCATACGAAGAGAATTCGAACAGAAAATTATCCACACTACTATAATCTTACGTTAGATAAATGATTATCAAATGCCCTGAATGTGGCCATCAAGTGAGCGACAAGGCTCCCGTTTGCCCAAGCTGCGGTGTAGAGATTGCCGGACATATCATCAGATGTTCTAATTGCGGTGAACTGTATCTCAAGGAGGAACCGTCATGCCCGAACTGTCACCATACGGAGAGCCACACAAAGCCTTCCGCAATGTCTGGCGGGGAGCATCCTGCTGCTTATAATGACGGTGAGAAGAGGCACGGGTCAGTCATCGTCATGTCGGTACATGAGGATGATATGACTGAAAAGGAGGATAACGAAAAAACGTTGCAGCAAACAACTGCCGACTATCCAGAGGACAACAGCGACGAAATTCTCGAAGCATTCGACGAGCCTGAGACGGAAGAACAGGCGGTGGATGCGGAGGTCGTCATGGACGACAATGCTGCCAGAGAAGTGATTGCAAATGCAGCAGCAGAGGAGGATGAGGACGACGGCGATGAAGAAGATACGCCGGAGAAGCACAACCACATGTCACTGGCTGTGTCGCTGCTCATTGCCGTCATCACAGGTGCCGTGCTGCTGTTCCTGTATAACCAAGGGGTAGGCGTGAGCAAGGCTAATACCGAGCAGGATGCTTACACACAGGCTATCGGCAGTGACGAGCCGACAGTGCTGAAGAACTATCTTTCAGAGAACCCGAAGGCACCGAAGGCGCACCGTGACAGTATTTCAAAACGGCTGAAGACACTGGCTACTACCGAGAAAAACATACAGGAAGCCAACAATGACCTTACCGTGGCGATGGCGAGCAACTCAAAAGCAACGTTGCAGCAGTTCCTTGCAAAGTATCCTGATTCAAAGAACCGCAGTGAGATTGAAGCCAAGATTGACGAGATAGACTGGGCGCAGGCGGTGGCAAAGAACGATGAGAATGCTTACCTCGGATATAAGGCACAGCACGCAAACGGTATTCACAGCAAGGAGGCTGACGAGAAACTAAAGCTGTTCCTTGTGCATACCGTGACGGAAGGTGAGAAGACAAGGGCTGTCGGTGCTGTACGACAACTGTTGCAGGGCATCAACAGCAAGAACACTGAAAAGATTTCGGGTGCTGTTGCCTCGTCGCTGAACTTCCTCGGTGCAGGCGGTGCAACCGTCAAGGACATCCGTCGTTACATGACTGACAAGCTCTATCAGGCTGACGTGAAGACCATCAACTGGCACCTTGGTTCGCCTGCAGAGGTGACAAAGGACAGCAACGACGCTGGTGCTGAGCTGCATCTGAAAGTGCCTGCTACCCTCGACATCGAGCGTCAGGGCGGTAAGTCCAAGCGTAGCTATGTCATTTCAGCGACTATCAAGGACGGCAGAATCACACGGGTTAACTGGAATCAGATATAGGTGCTTGCACAAGTTGACAGTTTTTTTGTTGAGTTGACAGGTTAACAGGTGGACAAGCTCACAAGTTGCTTGTCCGGCTAACGGTTTTATCAGTAGTAAGCCGAACCGCTAAGTGATGAGAGGACAGGGTGGCTGACGGATTGGAGAACCAACAGCCTACTTATAATAAAGAGGGTTGCATATTGAGTGATAACTGTTACCAATGTGCACCCCCTTAGCCAGCCGTTCTGCCTGTCCGCTATTCCATCAGCAATATCCGGCATCACCTTCCGCCTGAAGACAACTCTCCTCACGTCCGAACGCTTCTGCAGATGGCATTCATCAGGCAAATGGAAAGCAAATAGATTACCGCAAAAGCCCCCTGCCACAAGCATACAGACTCCATAGAAACCCGTTGACAGACACGATGGCAGTGTTCAGCCATCCATCAGCCGAAAATAATTCCGTCATGGGTAACACTTTTATTATGAGTCACAAAATTACGAAAAACATTTGAGAAGATATAAGGGGAATACTGAAAAAAAATCCCTATAGAATTGACATTCACAATATTTTCACTAACTTTGCAAACTACTAACAGTTGATAAACACATGGTAAGAAAAAGAAAAAGCAAATTTAGAGATGTACGCGAATTCTTTATGATTGCATTGGCTATGCTCATCGGCAGCTTTGGCTGGTGTGCATTCCTGCTTCCGCACAAGATCACCATCGGTGGTATTGCGGGTATCGCGTCTGTCGTACAGTGGGGAGCTGACATTCCCGTGCAGTACACCTACCTTATCATCAACGGCATTCTGCTCTTTGTCGCACTGAAGGTATTGGGCTGGAAGTTCTGTGTAAGGACTATCTTTGCAGTGCTGGTGTTCGCCTCTGCCACGTCAGTCCTCCGGGGAGTGTTCGCCGAACATCCGATGTTCTCCAACGAACCCTTCCTTGCCTGCGTCGTGGGTGGTGTGCTGTTAGGCGTCGGGGTCAGCATAGCCTTGCAGTATAATGCCAGCTCGGGCGGCTCGGATGTCATTGCGGCAATGATTCACAAGTACCGTGATGTATCGCTCGGACGTGTCATTCTTGCCTGTGACCTCTGCATCATCACCTCCAGTTATCTGGTTCTGGAGAACTGGGAAAAGGTCATATACGGTTATATCGTCCTCTTCGTAATGACCTACGTGGTGGATTATCTCATCAACGGCATGCGTGGCTCGGTGCAGTTCTTCGTCATTTCCGAGCACTGGGGCGAAATCGGTTCTGCCATCAACAACGATGTTGACCGAGGCTGTACGGTGATTGAGGCACGTGGCTTCTACACCGGCAAGAAGGTGGGAATGCTCTTCATCATCGCCCGCCGCTCCGAGGCACACTCCATCTATCAGGTCATTGATGAGATTGACCCTAACGCCTTCGTGTCACAAGGTGCCGTGAACGGTGTCTACGGCATGGGATTTGACCGTATGAAAGTGTCGCACAAGAAGAGAACTGTTGAGGAAAAGGAAAGGACAAAAGAATAGAAAGAAAAGGAAAGACTGGAAAGATGGATATTCAGGAACTCGAAGGAAAGCGCATAGCGGTACTCCTTTCAGGAGGTGTTGACAGTTCGGTCGTGGTATATGAATTTGCACAGTTAGGACTGCATCCCGACTGCTTCTACATCAAAATCGGTCCCGAAGAGAAGGAGGACTGGGACTGCAACTCGGAGGAAGACCTTGAGATGGCAACGGTCGTGGCACGTCGTTACGGCTGCAGGCTGCAGGTCATCGACTGTCATAAGGAGTATTGGGAACAGGTGACACGCTACACGATGGAGAAGGTCAAGGCTGGGTTCACGCCAAACCCGGATGTGATGTGCAACAGGCTTATCAAGTTCGGCGCCTTTGACGAGAAGATGGGACACGACTATGACCTCATCGCAACGGGGCATTATGCACAGACGGAATGGATTGACGGACGGAAGTGGCTCACCACGAGCCCTGATCCGGTGAAGGACCAGACCGACTTCCTCGCACAGATTCACGCATGGCAGCTGAAGAAAGCCATCTTCCCCATCGGGCACTATGCGAAGAACGAGGTGCGTGAGATTGCCGAACGCGAGCATCTCATCAATGCACGCCGCAAGGATTCGCAGGGCATCTGCTTCCTTGGAAATATCGACTATAACGAGTATGTACGCCGCTACCTCGGCGAACAGGTGGGTGACGTCATCGAACTGGAGACGGGAAAGAAAATCGGCGAACACAAGGGACTGTGGTTCCATACCATCGGGCAGCGCAAGGGACTCGGTCTTGGCGGTGGTCCATGGTTCGTCATAAAGAAAGATGTAACTAAAAATATCCTGTATGTAAGTCATGGCTATGACCCAGCTACTGCCTACAAGAGATATTTTCCGCTGCACGACTTCCACTTCCTCACTGAAGGCATCACAGCACTGCCCGAGAAGATTACCTTCAAGATTCGTCACACCCCCGAGTATCATCCGGCAACCGTCGAACAGTTGTCGGACGGAAGGTGCATCATCCATTCTGCCGAAAGCATACACGGTGTAGCCCCCGGTCAGTTCTGCGTCATCTATGACGAGCAACACCACCGCTGCTATGGGTCGGGAGAAATCACACTGTGATTTCCCGAGGTGACGGAGGAAAAGATTGCGTGTGGCTGTTTCACACAGAGGCAGAGGCACGGAGGACATAGCTTACACGGAGAAAACAGAGGTTATCAGAATAGAGGTGACGGAGAGAATAAGAAAGCTATGAAGGTACTGAACATAAACAAAACCAATATTCTACATGATTTCAAAAGGCTGAGTAACATTTGGGACAGCACGGAGAACATAACCCTGCAGCTGGATATAAAACAATCAGAGACTAAGACTGTTGTCAGAGCCTTGACAAGTTATTTACCAAATGATTTAGCCTATAGTATAATGTCTGAAATTGCTGAGAACGAGAAGCTGGACGATGACCTCATGCAGCTTATTTTCGAGAAAGGAGACAAAGGCTGCAAGATAGCTATCTGCCTGCATGAGGATTTACCGCAAGAACTGAAAGAGCGTTGTGTACAGTCTGCTGATATTGACATTAAAGAACATTATATGCAGGGAAATGTAAATAACGTGGAGCAGGTTTAAGAAAGTTGATTTAAGACGCACAGGAGAGGATTCTCGTAACGTCTAACGGAAATCATAATGTGCCATAAGCAACTGGGTATTCAACCCGTGGATGACAGGTTGAATGTATGTCAGACTGAACATGCACGCCGCAGGTCGGCAGCTTACTTCATGACGAGCCTGCTTGCATGACTTACACCCTGTTGCCTAAGAATCCTTACATGATAATTAGGGTTCTTCCGTTAAATGCGTAGATTGGAAACAGAACAAAGGCTTATACACCTGTATGGTATGACTGTCCAAGGTCGGACGGTCTCACAAAGGAGGATAATGCACAAGATAAAATGCAGGAAAAGCAAACAGATGCTATGTCTTTCCATCTTCTACAAACAACTTATTCCCATATCAACCAACGTTTGTAAACTATTTTCATGCAACTCAAAACCAATACATGGTCTTTTGGCTTTGAAAAGACGCCCAATTGACTTGCAATAGATGCCCTTTTGAGGTCTAACTGACGCCCTTTTGAAGTCCAATTAAGCACCTTTTCTTGCACGACCTTATAACTGATTGATTTACTGTTAGTTGCAGACTTGCTTTTTACACGTGTTTTTGCCTTTATCTGCAGGTATTTTACCCGAAATTATGTCATGATTTTTCAATCCATTGTCTGCTGTTTCAAAGTATTGACATGAAAAGGTTTTCTGTGTCGGAGTATGAATAAAATAAACTGCCAAGACGGTCTTGACTGTCTTTTTGTTTAACGCATAACTTCGCTTCTTCCGTTACAGCTATACGAAAAATGTCCACGCATTTAACGGATGAACCAGTATTGCTGCCTGCCAGGTGTAGTGTTGTCGGACAGTAATAGTTGAGAACAAGTGTTTGTCAGATGCCTGTCAGTTGTCAGTTCAAGCCCAAACCATCCAGGTCCTGATGAACTGGGCTGGACTGAAAGTGATTCCGCCTTGGAGCGTATGCTGTTTCTATCTTATCGGGCAGCAATAACGAAAACCTGACAAGGAATGTTAAAGGTGGATAAAATACGGATGAGAAACTTGCATGTACGGGGTTATCTTTCTATATTTGCAGTATATATTTGCGTATATATTGTAGGAAACAATATTTCATTATACAACAGATTGCAATTCTTCCTCTTCTTTCAGAGCAAGACTGTTCACAGCCGCACAGAGGAGACTTCAGGAAGTTGTTTGAGGTTTTCTCTTTTTTGTCCCTTGCAGGATGATGCAGAGTTGCCTCTTTGATCATTATTTACTAACAACTTAAAATTTTTCAATTATGGGTTCATTCAGAGCAACATTGGAATTAGGTGGCAAGGAGTATGACGTACTCTATTCCAACTACGAGTTCAGCCGCAACACTGACAGCAAGGGCAAGCCTTCATCAAGCATCTCGGGCGGCCGCGTAAGCGTGACGGTAGAGTCAACGGACGACACTACGGCCATCGAGGCCATGCTCAACAGCCAGTTCAAGGCCGTCGAGGGCAAGATCGTCTACAAGAAGACCGAGGAGGACGCGAAGATGAAGGAGATCTGCTTCAAGAATGCGTACATCGTCCACTACAAGGAGACGCTGAACGTTGAGAACGAGACTCCGATGACCATCGCGATGACCTTCTCTGCGGAGACCATCACGGTGGGCAATGCGGAGCTTGACAACCGCTGGCCACGCACATAAGCCTACGGACGGCGGGGAGGGCATGTCAGGGAGCAGGTCTCCCGGCATGCCCTCCTGCCTTATGCCTACACCCCTTTCCTTATGATCATCCCTTTCCCGACAGACATCACCACAGTAAAAACGATACGACATGGCATTTCCCGACATACGCTTCACCGTGACCATCGGTGACACTGCAATCCCCACATTCAAGTCCTTCCGCCTGGAACAGCGCATAGGCGACCATCATTACTTCGAGCTGGTCCTCGACCTCGAGACCGGCAGCAGCCGCTTCTCACATGACATGGGCGGCAGCTCCGACTGGCTCGGCGAGCCCCTGACCGTCCGCACCGACGGCAGCACCTCCTTCCTGGGCGTGGTGACGAACGTACACATGCACCGTGAGGACAGCGAGTTCGGGCATCTCATCGTGTCCGGCTACTCCGCCACCTACCGCCTGGAGACCGCCCCCGGAAACTTCTCATGGACAGGGAAGAAGATCGGAGAGATCGTCAGCCAGCTCTGTGATGCCGCAGGGGTCGGGGCAAAGGTCAATGCCGCCTACGGCGGCACGCCTGACTATCTCTGCCAGTACGGCGAGTCCCAGTTCGGTTTCATCCGCCGCCTTGCCGCACAGTACAAGGAATGGCTCTACTATGACGGCACATCCCTCGTCTTCGGGCGTCCCAAGACACTTCCCGACTCGGTCTGCCTTGAGTTCGGCACCACCCTCTCGTCGCTTGACATCGGCATCCAGACGCTTGCCCGTCCCAAGAAGGCCTACAGCTACCACTCCTCGTCCGACCAGCAGATGAACGAGGCGAGCCCGTCGGAGACGGCCGGCCAGGACCTCCTTGCCCGCAAGGCGGTGGCAGCCTCGATGAAGCTGTTCAGCGTCCCGGCATGCCAGTATGCCGAGCAGCGTGTCAACTCCGGTCCGGAGCTGGTGGACTACATGCGCCGCAAGCAGTCGGCCGAGACGGCGGAGAGCCACTACGTCACCGCCGAGAGCCGTGTGCCGGGTCTGTGCGTGGGCAGCGTCGTCAAGATAGACAGCTCCTTCTACCAGTCCTTCAGGTCCCTCTCCCGCAGGACGCTGGGCGAGTTCATCATCACCGAGATCGTGCACGAGATGGGTGAGGACGGCTACTACCGCAACCGTTTCAAGGCACTCCCCTCCGCCCTTGAGGTGATTCCCGTGCCCGATGTACGCATCCCCCACGCCGAGACGCAGATGGCTACGGTGACGAGGAACGACGACCCTAAGGGCAGCGGGCGCATCCAGGTGCGGATGAACTGGCAGGCTGACGACATGAACACGAACTGGATCCGGGTGATGACCCCTGACGCAGGCAGGAGCGGTGACGTGAAGAGCAACCGCGGCTTCGTATTCATCCCCGAGGTAGGCGACCATGTCCTCGTCGGCTTCCGCCACGGCGATCCCTCCCGTCCCTATGTCATGGGCAGCCTCTTCAACGGTTTCACTGGAAAGGGCGGTTTTGAAGGTAATCACAGAAAAAGTCTGACAACCCGTACAGGGCATACTATCGAACTGGATGACGCTTTTTCATCGCTTGGAATCACCATCAAGGATATACTGGGTAACTCCATTCATATTGACTCTGTAGGTAATGACATCGTCATCAATGCAAAGCGGAATGTTACCATCAATGCAGGAGAAACTTTTACGGTAAACTGCAAAAATGCCAACATTCTTGCGGAGGAATCCATCAATATGAATGCGGAGCAGGATATTACCAGTGTCTCTGGGGAAAGTACATCAATACAGGCTGGCGAATCCCTCACAGAGATAGCAGCAGACAGTTATGTCCTATCTGCCAATGAAGCCAACGTTCAGGTCACAGAAGAACATAATCTCCAGGCTTCTACTATATCGGAGACGGCAGAGAAAATCAACATTGACAGTACGATGGAGGACCTCGACCTTTCTTCTCCAAAGAAGGTTAATATCCAAAGTTCTGAAAAAGTAAACTTATTCTAAACGATGTATATTCTTTTTAAAGCACCGACAGGGTCATGCAGGGTTCATGGAGTCAGAACAGAAGTCATGCCAGACGGGGTGAGTGAAACGAAATGTGAGGCTTCTATAGAGTTTGCTCCTCTTTCTAAAGACAGCAAAGTAAAAGCAGTAGTACATCTACATGCCATTGCGGATGAAGATGATGCCACAGCAGCATTTGTGCATGACATAGAGTCTACTCTTAATCCGATATGTATGGAACTGGACAGCAGGGGGAAATGTATTGGGATTTCAGACCATGACGAACTCTGTAAGCGATGGGATGACCGTCTCTCTCTCTTGCGTGCCAATTATGAAGGAGGATGGGTTGAAAAGGAATTACAATTGTTGACAGATAGGGTTCATAACAAGGGACTTCTGCTTAATATGATGAAAAGATATTACGTATTTTCAGAGTGGATGGAAGCTGACTGGTCAGGCATAGAGTTCACAAAAGGGAAAGGATACAGAGAGCATGAAGAAACAGCCTTGGGAGTACCGCTTTTGTTCTCACAGGAATGTTCCATTGAGGACAATGAAGAAGGAATGTTGCTACACATTGACGGGAATGCTGACTTGAAAAAGAACGAAGTCCAGCTCGACAAGATTTCCCTCCTTAATGAGGCTCAGCCAGAAAATATAATTTCTATAGAACAACATTGTATTGTAAAGACTACTGGGATTACAGAAATTCCCCAGTCCATACATAGTCTTTACACTATTAAAGGACGGGAGCAGATACTTAAGGATATTGAGATAAGTCTAACTTTTCAATAAAGAAGAATGGAAACAGGCAAAAATACATCAGCGGACCGTAATCGTAAACAGACTGGGAGAAGTGAGGAAATCGTTGCGAACAGTGCAATTTGCACATGTGACAAAGGTTCCAAGCCAGGAACTTTCCGGGTTACCAGCCAGCAAAAAGTCTACTGTAATGGCGCAAGAAAACTTGTTGCCACAGATCAGGACAAAGATATCAAGTCCTTGAACTTTGGAAGTTGTGCGGCAAAGAATAATGGTCCTTGTTCTCCGAATATCGTTTGGAGTAACACTTATAACAAGATTGCCATAAAGGGTAAGATGTATCCTTTGACTGTCAAGAGTTCTGGTACCTGTAGGGCTGGAGGGGGCAGAATCAATATCCAGACATCTGGTCAACAGGTTGTAGTAAAACCTTCTGCTTCACCACGTAAGGCAAACAGTACGGCACATAAGAGTCCAGTCTTTACAGAAGAAGACTGGAAGCATTTGCCACAGGAGGACGAGAAGAATCAGAATAAACGTGTACCAGCAGCAGTGCAGGTAAACAATGTTCTTGTCAATGGAAAGAGAGAGATAACCATAACCCCCTACGACCAAGAGGAACTCCTGTTCACTACGTCACTTACGGCAGGAAGTATGCGGGGGACTGGTGTCAAGTGGGACGTCTGTCATGGCAATCGTGTGATTGCAAAAGGATTGACAGAAGCTCCAGCACGTACCTATTTTACCAAAGAAGGCACGTACTCTGTATATGCTTATGTTCATAAACCAGGCTCACCCAAAGGCAAAGGTGTGGTCAGGATAGCCGTATCCCACCCCAAGTTCAAAAGTCTGGAATGGAAGGACGAGAACGGGAAGCCTGTTACTTACATAGGGTTGCGTAATAAAGTGTTTGCACATGTATCTTTACCTGGCTGTAAAGGTATAACAGTCAATTGCCGCTTTTACTATAATGGATATGAAGGAAAAACTTATCTATCCGCCCTTACTCCAATGACCTTGCCTGCTGCAGGGAAAGTAAAGATAGCCCTTTCCCTTTCAGGCGACCAGTTAAAGAAGATAATAGAAGACCGTAAGCGTTTCAGCAATGGGCAGAAAATAAGGATACATCTGGAACTGAGTTCTCGTCATTGGATAGAAAACCTTACAAAGGCTTCACAGCACCCTATCCTGTTCAATGACAAAATAGAGTTCCGCAGCCTGGTCATTTATAAAGATTCTGATTGCAAAGAAAAACTGCAGGGTGGTATTGCTGACAGCGGGAGTACGGTATACGTGCGTATTTCTACCGCCAATATGGAAACCGGCAAGATACGTCTGGATGTATATAAGCACGAAACAGGCAACCAAGAAGAGAAAAGTCCCAAGCCATCACCTGTATATAGTATCAGTTGCCCTGTCAATAGTACGGGTATCTATAAATTCTCTTTAACGTTGGCAGCGCCTCCATACAAGGAAGGTACAGCCTACAAAGTTGTTGTTTCGTGGATTTTCAGTAGTAGTCAATCTTCCAACGGAAATGTAATTAATAGAAATAGACAGACCTCAAAAGAAACCAAACAATACATACTTAAAGGGAAAGAAGTCCTCTTCTCTGTCAAGCGGCATATTCCCACGCCAAAGGCAGAGCCCAGCAAGGCGAATGTTAATCGCACAGAACCAGAAAAGGGTGGATGTCCACGTTGTCGAGAAGAATGGACGGATATGCTTCCAAGGCTACAAAAGATTTTTAAAGGAGTGTCACCTGAAAAATTATCAACTGTTGCAAGAATTTATACTCAGTATATGAAAGAGTTGAGGATGGATACATGTTGGATTAAGGCACATTTTTTTGCTCAAGCCTATAAAGAAACAGGAGGGAGACTTGACGTAAAGGAGGGAGAGTCCTTTAATTACTATTGGGAAATCATACCAACCAAATTGTCAGCCTTCAGAACTGATGAAGGAAGAATTTATGCAAGAAAATGGGGACGTGCGGAAAAGAAATCAACCAAAGCGAATGCTGTTTCAAAAGAAAATCAGATAAAGATAGCAAACTATGCATATTCTTATGAGTTCAACAAGGGAAAAGAACTGGGAAACAAATATCCAAATGACGGATGGCACTTCAGAGGTAGAGGATTAATACAATTAACTGGTAGAGGTTGCTATACTGCAATTGAGAAGATATTGCATGATATAGGTTATTCTTGCGATATTACAAGCAGTATAGAGAAATCTGATCAAGTTGGCAAAAATTTTGAACTTGCAGTGGTTGCTTCCATGGCTTTTTTCAAATGGAAAAACGCAGATATGTACAGACTCTGCAATGGGAATAAAAACACAACAGGTATTTCTACAATTGTTGGAATGAAAGAAACAAACAAAGATACAGGTAAATCGAACTACGAAGAGAAACAGGAAGCCTTTACTAATAGGACTTCTGTTGCTTTTATGGTGGATAATTGTAAGTGGAATGTTAAGGAATCTCCAAAACAAACTCCAAAACAGGGAAAGTGGCACGAACCTGTGGATAATCCACAGATAACGATATGGACTCAGAGTGGACGTAATGATCCATCGAATGCTGTGTTTGGAGCGAGGAATAACCGACATCAGGGAGTAGATCTTTTTGCTTTAGAAGGGACTAATGTGTATGCTTGTCTTGGTGGAATCGTTGATAGAATTGTTACTCGTGATGCTAAAGGAAATTATGTAAAAGGGCAAGGAATAACAGTGGTCATAAAGATTCATGAAGCAGAAATACCTATATTCAGATCTCGAAGAATGCAATATTCGCCTAAGTATCCTGAAGTAGAATGTTCTCAGGGCCCAGAGTTTGATTTAAACTCAAAGTCTATCTATCTTGTTTATTATCATTTAAGTGAAATAGATGCTAAAGTTAAAATAAAAGAGCCTGTAGAGGCTGGGCAGATTATAGGGAAGTCTGGAATAACAGGAGTACCAGGAGGAACATGTGGCCCACATTTACATTTTGAGATAAGAAACAAATCAATGGTTTCCAAAAGTTCTTCTAAATTAGTAAACAGATGCAATCCGGCTTTCTATGTTGATTATAAACAAGCAGATAAACTATCTGATAATGAAAAAAGTATACAAGAGCAAAGAAAAAAGAGAGGTAGATATTAACATATATATAAAATTTATTTTATGAAAAGATTTTTATTGTTTTTATTAACGGTCACTTTTATGTTAAGTAGTAGTTGTACAGCGCAAAAGAATAAGGTCCCACAGAAGCAGAAGAGCCCTCAATGGAAAACTATAAAAAAGAGTGAGGTTGACTTGATAAAGAAGTATGACCACGAAATCAGAGACTACTATAGAGAAATATATGATATAGGTTTGGATGGGATAATAGCCATGTCAAACAAAGACCAGGTAAAGTACACTGACATTGCTGTTGAACTGATGTGTCATGCACTCTATCGGTATGGATTCAAGTCGGTAGATAGTATTACAGCTGCGAATGCAATAAGGAAGTATTATGGTGTGGATATAAACAGGACTGCCTCCTTGTCGGAGAATGGCTTTCATAAGTTCGTCTTCCCGGGTGGTGATGCGAAGGAACGTGTGCGGCAGAGCAAGATGCTTTCAGACGGCTATACCTTTTTTAATAATACAATATTCATTCCAAAAGATAACTTGCTGCTATATGCTCCTGTGATTGACAACGTCGTAGAGCTTAAAGGGTACCTTTATGAGGACGAGGTTCCAGACAGCGTCTTTAAGAAAGGTAGAATTACTTACTCATTAGAGAAGAGTATTTTTTATGTCAACCAGTTTATCTTCCACGACAGCAAGGCAGCACTCACTTGGCTTATGAATAATGACAGGAACTTCCTTCGTGAGTTATTCCTGAAATACGGCTATGACAAGTCTGACATTATCAACAAGATGATGATAGACGAAGTGAAAGAGGAAGGAGAACTCCCTATAGGGAAAGAATACAAGGAACTCTTTGTTTCAAAAGGTGCGGATGGGCGACTTCTCATCCATCAAGGACTGCTGCAGTATATGTTGAAACATGCTGACAGGAAGAATCTATATTACTGTATGTTGGATCAATATTTATCATATTTGCTGGACATGGAAAATGAACCGGAGTTCGACAACCTGACAAAGGAAGAAAGATACAAGGCCGGTGCATATATCGGGTATTATTATGGTCTGATGTATGAGAAGTGTATAGGGACGCCTTGTGATATTCAGGCTTTTGGATATAGACTGTACTATCAGAAAGACTTTATTTCATACATCAAGAAGAATAATTATTTCCAACTAAAGGACTTCGATAAGATAATACAAATTCAATATGACCGGTATCAGGAAGGAGTTGAGATAGAAAGCCACCGTATGTCTGGTGAGTAGTATAATATTATGCTATTCTTTGACGTCCTCAATTCCGCAGCGTTTTTCCTTGTGAGGCGATTTTATATGTTGAGATGTATTTTTGGGGCTCTATATGCTGATATGAGACTCTTCGGGGCTTCTTGAGGCTTGTCTGGGCATGAAATCCCCCACCCAAACCAATGGGGAATATGAGGACCACAAAGAAATGCTGCTTATTCAAGGAATACTTCAGAGTAGTATGCTTTGTTTGTATACAGGTTCAGGACGTTCCGCCTTCCTGTTCTCACCCATTTTGCCGGTACGCTGACAAAATGCAAGATAAAGGCTTTCAGCCTGCTTGTCTTTTTCAACGGCTTGACCTTTTCGCTGATATGACGGACGAGGTAGAGATAGAAGTTCTTCAGCATGGCAGTAACCATCATGAAAACCATGTTCTCAGCCATGAAGGAAAAGGGCAGATGTGCCCAGCCGAAGTCATTGTTCTGTATGTCGAAGTTCTTTTCGCTCGCTCCACGTTCATTGTAGAATGTGATGATGTCCTTCTCGGTAGACACCCAGTCATTGGTGAGGATACAGCGGTATGTGTATATTACTCCGAACATATCCGTCTGTTGCTTGCCATCCTTGTCTTTCAAAGGACTACGCTGTAGGACAAGCCTGTATGACTTTCCTTCTATTAAGCTGTCCATGCAGATGGATGTGACATCGCATTTCTCATAGCCAACCTCAACGTTTTTCCATTCCTTCAACTGTTGGAAATTCTCGTAGCGACTGCCGCAGTTGGCAGCACGAATGTAGAACGTGTTGCAGCGCTGCTCTACGGTTTGGATGATTTCCTTTGAGAACGACCCACAGTCAGCACGGAAACGCTCTATTACCACACCAAGTTCTGAGGTTACACGGTCCATAATGCGACGGAGCGTGTCTTCTTGATGGTATCTCACATTGGTGTTTCCGTCACGGTTCTCACCTCCGACTATGATTCCCCCAATGGAAGCCCAACCAGGGAAATAGCCAAGGTCCTGCTTGTAAGAATACTTTGCATCGAACTTGTGGGCTGGAACAAACTGGTGGTCAAAGTCCAGGTCAACATGGCTGCCCGCCTTTATAAGTCCCATTCTCCGTATCATCCGTAAAAGTAAGGGGTTCAGCTTCTCTGCAGTGTTGAAACTGTAGGACTTGCCTGATGTCTCGCTCCTGTAGATAATGTTCTCTTCGGCAAGCTCCTTCAGTCCGCGCCCCACGGTATCGGCACCGGGTAACAGCGTACCAGGTCTCTGCCAGAACTGTCCAATAAGCGCATTGATGTCCTCAAGACAATCCCCACCACAAAGGTAGCTGAAGAAGAGAGAGCCCAGGATGCTTCCATGGCTGAAAGCCTTGCCGCTGCATCCGCGTCTGCCCAACACGGATTCGGTAAGTTTTTCAAAGCCCAACCTTGAAAAAACGTCCATGATGTGATAAATTCCTCCGAAGGAAGTGATATTCTCGTTTTTAATTGCTACCTTTGTCATGTCAGATTTTTGCTTGTTTATTATTTTGATAGCACTAAGATAGGTGAAATTTCTGACATATCCAAGTGTTTTGAGAACTTTTTTTTCTCAGACACTTGGAGTTCTTACAAGAATTTATGCTGCGGAATTAAGGTGTTGATACATCCTTCTGTTATTTACAGCAAGAAAATACTTGTCAAACAGCAATAATTATGGAATTATTATTTTCTTTGTTTTTCCATTTGCCATCTTAACGATATTGATACCACTTTGTACCTGTTTTATTCTGACACCATTTATTGTATACACCGCTTTTACTTCTTCATTGCTATCAGAAATCTCATTAATGCCATTTGTTGTACCATTTCCCACGAAATATCTTAGCTTGTCTCCATCATGTGCAATAACGACCCATCCTTTTGCTTTCAATTGCTCTACCTGTTCTTTTGTACAGATATTTTGATCTGTAGGAACAGCACCGTGATCATAGACAATAATGTATTTCTTGTCAACGGTAGGAAGGGCATCAACAATGCTCTGCATATTCTTGATTCTATTATTACTAATATCAACTTTAAGAAGAGCAGTATTGGCAGGAGAGAAGTCGACTGTTTCAAGCAACTGTCCGCGTAAATCCAGATACTTCAAAGATTCTAATTTCCCAATTCCCTCTACCAATGTCAGTAATGCACGCGGGTCTGTTATTGTGATTTCATTCCAATAACCTTTTCTTTGTTTTAGTGTGAATGAACCGTCTGTACCTGTATATGTGCAGGTCATATAATCATCCCCTTTTTTCCTCCAGACCCAGTCTGTCGGTTCTATATTTTTTTCTGCAAGTAATTGACGCATTGAATAGATGTTATATATCCTAAACTCTGCACCGGTCTGCATCGCTGTCTTGAATGTCAGATAATCCCATTTAACAGCAGAGTAATCTATGTCATCACCTTTATTAGTATGAACTATAGGTTTCCACCCATGAGCAGTGAAGGCATCTGCAATTTCTCCATTCATACAATTGTACTCCACCATTGTACCGAAGTTCAACAGCTTGATTACATTTGTTCCATCACCTTCGGGGAGTGCTTTACAAAGTTTTCTCATTTCAGATAAACTCAATGCATTGTTTGTAATGAGAATGTCTTTTAGCGCAGGGCAGTTTTCTATCGTTATATGCTGTAGTTTTTCAAGATCTACATGCAGTTTAGATATGCCAGAACAGTTCCTCAATTTAAGATTTTCAAGAAGTTTTGCTCTATCTGTCTTTACGAAACTTTTTAGCAAGGGACATCCATCTATATCTATAGATTTAATGTGTGCTCCATGCAGCGCATATCGGTTGGGATATAATTCAAAGTCACTTAATTGTGGACAATCTATAATCTGTAACAGCTCCATCGTGTGGTCTTCTGTTCCACAATGCAGTGTTTTAAGATTGTGATAAGATTGAATTTGAAGTTTGGTGAGAGGAGCATACGGACATTTAAGAACTTTCAATTCTTTGCAACCTGTAATGTTCAGATTTTCAAGTGAAGTAGAATTTACAGATATAGATTCTATTTCCAAGCAAGAAGAAAAATCCAAATTCTTCAGAAAATCAGAATCTATATAAAAATCTTTCAGCTTGTGACAGCCTATGATAGAGATTGTCTCCACATTGATATCTTTGATAATCAGAGATCTCAGATTGGACATTCCTGACAAGTCAATGTCTTTCAATGCAGAAGATGGAGTAAACTGCCATTGGACAATTTTCGTGCTGCCGGAAAAATCAAGTGCCTGAATGTCATCCGAAGAACACTTTAGGAAAGTAAATTCTCCAGTAATCTTAATTTGTTTTTTTGCTATGGTCTCCAAAAATACAACTGTATGTGTACCACTTTCCTGTCTGCCTGTTTCCTTCCCCCCCTCTATAGTCAATTTTGACATGTCTTGTGTGAGAAAGTATAGATGCAATTGCTTTCCTTCACCAGGCGTAATCCTAACATACTTAGTTTCTACTTTTTGTGCAAATGCATAATGGAAACTCATCATTCCAATAATCGCTAAAAGATAGCCAAATAATCTTAATTGTTTCATGTTAATTACTTTTTAGGTTAAACTTATCTTTATTTAATTATAGAATCGTCTATTAAACTCTTAAATACAATTATTTAATCAGGCATTGATTATTATGTGATGCAAAAATATTCTTGCTTAGGTTTGAAGTATTGTACAAAGATACGATAAATTTTCAAAAACAGTCTAATTTAAAAAAAATATTTCAAAAACAACCATTTGATCATTATTTTTTTAACCTTCAACACACACTTCCTATTTAGAAAAAATCAAATAAATTATATTTATCCTTAATTCCGCAGCATAATTTCTTGTGAGAAATCCAAGTGCCTGAGAAACAAAGTCCTCAAAACACTTGGATATGTCAGAATTTTCACCTATCTTAGTGCTATCAAAATAATAAGCAAGCAAAAATCTGACATGACAAAGGTAGCAATTAAAAACGAGAATATCACTTCTTTCGGAGGAATTTATCACATCATGGACGTTTTTTTCAAAGTTGGGCTTTGAAAACTTACCGAATCCGTGCTGGGCAGACGCGGATGCAGCGGCAAGGCATTCAGCCATGGAAGCATCCTGGGCTCCCTCTTCTTCAGCTACCTTTGCGGTGGGGACTGTCTTGAGGACATCAATGCGCTTATTGGGCAGTTCAGGCAGAGACCTGGTACGCTGTTACCCGGTGCCGACACCGTGGGGCGCGGACTGAAGGAGCTTGCCGAAGAGAATATTGTCTACAGGAGCGAAACCTCCGGCAGGTCTTACAGTTTCAACACTGCAGAGAAGCTGAACACCTTACTTTTACGGATGATACGGAGGATGGGGCTTATAAAGGGTTCTTCCATTAAATGCGTGGATGTTTTTCGTATAGCTTTAACGGAAGAAGCGGAGTTGTTCATTGAATAAAACATAGCCAAGACGGTCTTGGCTACCTACTTTATTATCACCCTCCGATGCAGAAAACCTTTTCATGTCAATACTTTGAAGATCAGACAGCAGATTGAAAAATCATGACATAATTTCGGATAAAACACCTACAAATAAAGGCAAAAACACGTGTAAAAAGCAAGTCCGCAACCGGCAGTAAATCAATTGGTTATAAAGCAGTGCAGGAAAAGGTGCTTAATTGGACTTCAAAAGGGCGTTAGTTAGACCTCAAAAGGGCATCTATTGCAAGTCAATTGGGCGTCTTTTCAAAGCCAAAAGGTCATGTATTGGTTTTAGGCTGTACGAAAATAGTTTACAAATAGCGGTCAATATGGGAATAAGTTGTGTGTAGAAGACGGAAATAAACCTTTGTTCTATTTCCAATCTTTGCATTTAACGGAAGAGCCAGCATTAGGACGGATCTATGTTGTGATAATGTCTATTCATATTTGAAACTTCGTGTAACATCGTCAGTTGCGTGGAGCGCACTTATGCGGTATGACAATGTCGGCCGCCCTGTCCAAGCATACGATGAAAAAGGTAATATCGTCTGGCAGGCAGACTATGACATCTATGGTAAAAATGAGCAGCCCACACGGAGTGAGCTTCTGTGATTTCTTCGACCTTTAGAGGTCTTTGTGCATTTGCTCCGTCCATTCTGTTCATCTGTGAGAATCTGTGTTCATCTGTGAGAAAACCCGCACCAAGCCGTGAGGATTTCATTCTCTCAACAAAACAGAGAAAGACGGGAAAAGACAATCTGTTATCATGTCATTCTGTCTGACTTGACCTTGCTTCCCACAACTTCGTTCCAAAGATAAACAAGATGCTGACAAGAACATTTAAGATGTCAGGAAACAATACGATTAATAAGAACAATGGACATTGCGGGTTAATAACCGATTAGGGTTAAGTACTATTGGCAAGCATATAAAAAATGGACAAATACATTCAAACCTGTCTGGTAAATGTATTTGTCCATTTCTGTATGGTTCAGCAATTAAGCAAACTGCTTATGGGAGCATCTTAACAGGTATGAAGTAATAAGGCTTGCCAGCAACCGAGATGGTCTTGAGGCGTCCCGTCTTGAAGAGCTTTTCGAGCTTCACCATTCTGTTGAACATCTCCTTATAAGCCTTGTCCCATTCACTTTCATCGCACTTCTTGCGGCGAATATCCTTGATGCGTACAATGTAGTTCAGCGCATCTGAACTTGGAACACTGACACGGTGGTAGTAAACCCTGGAGATGGAAGACTTCGACTTCAAAGCCTTTCGGTAAGAAAGCATGTTGACCAGCTTGCACTGACGCTTGTAGTTCTTTCGCAATACCGCCAGTTCCTGGTTGCCAAGGGTGTCGGCAGAAAGGTAAGGCATCAGGTCACGATAGCCCTCAAGGATGTTCTGCATTTCGGCAGCATCGAAGAGATAACCCTCGTCATAGGTTGAGAGCTGCTGTGGCGTGCACCACATCTTCTTGAACATGAGGTCGTTGATATTGCTCTTCTCCAAATCTGACACAGACACAGCAGAGCTGTCACAAAGGCTTACAACCTCTGCCGTAGGAACAGCACGCAGCATTCCGTATCTGTTCTCCGAGCTGCGTGAGATGTTTACCAGCTCGTTGTTGCGCTCAGCAAGCTGCAGGAAGAGTGAGTCGAGGACTGTTGACAAAGCTGTACCAGACAGTTCCGAATAGAGTTTCGGATATATAAAGCCGCCAGCGACCGAACTGTTCTTAGGAGCATCCAGCAGATACACGTTCTCGCTGTCGGTGCTCATATCCTTGAAAGAACCATTCTTTGACCATCTTGGTTCGCAGAGATAGTCGTTGGAGTAATTCGTGTACTCTGAAATGTTATTGTCAAGCAACATCTTTGACTGGAGGATAAAGTCCTGATATGCCATACCGTCTCTTGCAAGAACCTGCGCAATCAGCAGTGTTGCAGAGCGTGCATAGACCTCAGCATTGATGTCCGATGTGAAAGTGAGGGGCTCATCAGTACCCAGGATGAGGAACACATTGTTTTCAAACTTGACGTAAGGTGTCTCTGCAAAAATCTTCTGCATGGCATCGTGGAAGGTGTAGCCACCTGTAGAACGCAGCGTGTTCGGGGCTGTTACCTTCGCCAGATAATCTATCCAGCTGCCAAAGTCAGATGTCGGTGAAAGGTGCTTGTTTCCTTTCTCAGACACTACCGTCAACGAGAACTTCACCTGTGCGTCTTCTGAAACCTTGTCCTTCAGTCCCTGCAAAGCATTGATGAGGTTACGCACAAGGAGCCGGTCCTTGTCAAAGAATACCAGATGGATATTCATGTTCTTGCTGCCTTCGATGAGGTGGTCAACCTCAGCCACGGCAACGTCCGCACCCTTGACATTGACCATCACACTCTTCTTTCTATCCCATACTGACAACGGAAGGTTGACAGCAACCTTCTGGTCGGCAGCTGTGTTTGCCCAATTACCGTCAGCGGTAAAGAGCAGGTTTGAGCCAAGTGGGTATCCGCAGAAGTCAGGATAGGATGCGTCCAGCAGATAGACATGGTTCTGCCCCACCATCGCTGTGAGGTCAGCAGGAATCCATCCGAGTGCCGTCCTGGTAGAATCAGACAGCGAAGGACGGTCAGAGACGAGCACGGCCTGCTTGCTTGCGTCATACTTGTAAGCATACACAATCTGTCCGGCAACCAGCTTTCCCTTGCTCTTCTCAAGGAAGAACGGGTCGCTGTAGAGGTTCAGTGAATCCAATGTGAAGAACGTCTTTATGTTCGACAGACGTGCTACATTTGATGCACCTATGCGATAACGGATGGGGAAATTATTGTCCTTGGACACGAAGGAATGGTTGAAGTCCAGCACGCTGTTCTTGTCAATCCAGCCCACAAAAGGAGAGTTCTTTGCATCCTTGAAGTGGTTTCTCTTGTTGAAGAGCGGTGCAAACATACCCTTCGGCTGTCCGAGAAGGCTCTGGTCAGCAGCAACCACCTTGTAAAAGCCGTTCTTTTCACCGATGACATAGAACGGTGCCGCAAGTTTCTGCTCGCTCAGGACACGCTGTGCATAAGGTCCTGCATACGCCTTGTTGTGGTCTCTGTCAGAGAACACGATACGTATATCCTTGTTCTTATGCGTCTTCTGTGCCTGTGCATCCTCTGCCAGATAGTTGAAACTTCTTTTTCCGACAGCCTGCGTCTTGTCATATCTTGCCACCTGTGCCTGCCCGTTCTGGGCACCTGCACAGAAAAGGGCAAGTCCTAATACTATATGTAACGCTTTCATGCTTCCTATTTTCATTTTCCTGTATTTCTTTGGGTTACTTCGATTTTGGTAATGTGATGGAAATCATCCACCTTCACATCGTCAATTGTCACACGTCCATAGCGGTTGCTCTCAAGGAAATGCAGTCCCTGGCAGTAGTCCGGGAACACATTGTAACGCTCCCCATTGATCTGTACAACAACCTGGTTGCCATTGCCGCCGAGATAGTTGTTGATGATATGGTTCCTATGTGCATAGAAAGTGTTTCTGTCCCTCGGGCTTGTATTGGCGATTGCCTGCAGGTGCTTCTTGATGTCGTTCTGCACCATTGCCAGCGTATCCTTCGGCTCTGCTTTCTCCAATGAATCCAGTTTATTCGGGTCCTTTACAATATCCTCAACCTTCGGAAGGATTGTGATGACGTGTGAAACAGGATACAGGGTGGTATTGGTCTTCAGCTTGACAAGATACTTGCCCGGCTCGTCATACTTGTAAATTACCTGACGGTCGAAGGCATCAATCGTCCCGCTCTCTCCGAACTCCCAAAGCCAGCTCGTCATACCGTTGCCTTCAGCCGAGAAAACGAGTTTTTCACCGGCATAGCCCTGTGTCGGACCGACGATCTTAGGAATAGAGTCAACAGCAATCGTGTCCCTCTGGATATTGACCACATCGATGGTCTTCTCAGTGATGATCTTGCCGTCAACCTGCAGTGTTATGAGGTACTTGCCAGCCTGTCGGTAGGCATAGCTGATATTGGGATGCCCGACGATGCTGTCGCCATTTCCCATTTTCCATAATACTCTTTTGTCAATTACAGCTGTAGAGTCATTGATGGTAAACTTCAGGAGCTCATTTACTTCCAACTGGTTGTTCGCATTGCGGTCCTGGATAAAGAAGTCCAGATTCTTCTCGACAGTGCGTGATGGAAGAAGCAAAGCCACCAGTAATCCGACTACGGCTAAAGCCGCAACGATTGCCAGAATGATTTTTTGTCTTTCAGTCATAATATTTGTTATTTAAATGTTTTTTGGATTTGGAATCAAGAAAAACCAAATGTAGAGAATAATGTCCCCGGGTATCAGACGACATGTTACAAGGCGTTAGTAACTTGTCACCTGATCTGTCCCTTCAGCATTTCAAGCATATGCTTTCTATCCTCTTTGGTCTTTGATGTCCAATAGAGTTTCTGCTTGATGTCGAAATAGTCCTGGATAGTCTTGAACGACTGCATGCAGTACAGGTACTTCGCATTATAGGAATGCTGTCGGTAATTGTTCTGCAGCTGTGCCATCCTATCCTTGATTTCGCTGATACGCTGTGACTGCTGTATCTCGAAATTAAGCGAGTCAATGTCCTGCCTCAGCACTATCATCTTCTCTGCCATCTGCTTCTGGTCTTTGAAGATTGTCTCCGCTTCATTGATTTCAGCCACGGCATTTCCTGTTATAGATACAGGAATGGGCATGACGTACTTGCACAGGAGGATATAAAGCAATGCCACTGAGAAAGTCAACAGAAGTGTGAACTTTATGGTGGACCATATCTTTTCGTCTTTAGTCATAATGATAACTTGTTTTAGTATTATCTGTTTATAAGATTCTGCGCCTTCTCTATCTGTTCCATGATATAATCAAGGTCACGTTTCTCGTCAAAGTAAGTAGCAGTGGTTTCCTGCGTTGCCTGCAGCTGATTGAACAGGACTTTGTAGAGGACGTAGTGGGTGGTGTCAACATCTCCCCGATAGATTTCGTCCTGCATTTCCTGTATGTGACGGGCAATAATCATGTGGTACCGCGCCTGCTCGTTGTCCGTACGTGTCTGAATGGTGAGATTGTTCATATCCTTGAACATCTGGTCCATACGGTAGTTGTATCCAGCCTGTTTTCTGAACACCTCATCATACCGTGCTTTCTTTTCATCCAGCAGGCTGATACCCCTTTCGGCTGTCTTCAGCGTACAAACGGCGAAGAGCACGAAGAGCAGCATCGTGAATCCGAAGATGAAAGCAAAGGAGTTCATTGCCTGCCGGCGTTCTTTTCTGTTCTTTTCTGTCATAGCCAAGTCCTTCTATTAATCCCAAACCTTCCACGACTTCCTCTCGCTCTCCGGAGTCTTGCCGCTATTATCCTCACTGATGATGATATTCTCCTTGATAAGTCCGACATACTCCAGTTCGCTGAGCTTATGGAAGAGCGTGTCGATGATATTCAGGAAAGATGCAATACCCTTAAACAGCCTGCTTATCTCAAGATGGTTGTACTGCAGGTGTGCAATATCGCTTGTCTTGTGCATGAAGTCAGACGGCTTGATGTTTGTCCATTCGTCAAAGTACTGCAGCAGTGTCTCAAAGTCCTTCTCAGGCAGAGAACGCAGCGAGGTCAGCAGCAGGTTGGCAAGTGCATTGGCAAGGCGTACGATATAGACAGGCGATTGTTCGCCGGCAATGTTCTTCAGCTCAAAGATATGCTCACAATAGAAGTTCTTGACAACATCGCATATAGTAAAGGTGTTATCAGCCAGCATGCTGCGATGAGGATTGGAGATATTCTTTGAGTACACCTTCAAGGCGTTGCTGTGTATGCGCTCAAGTACTGTAGTCATGTTCTCCAGGAATCCCAAGGCTCTATCGGAGCAGTTTACCCGCTGGATGGCAGGGATATATTCATCATCATTGGTGAATGAACCGCCGTCAATGATGATCTTACCTGCAACAACGCTGTTGCCTTCAAGGAAGGTCTTGTTCAGGTTCTGCTCTAATACAAGCTGAAGCGTAACCTCCGGCAGGACGTATGGATGATGGAGAGGGGTTGTCTCCGGGTCAGGAACACCCACAGGCAGCATCTTGTAAGGGTTCACCGTAAGCAGGATACATACGACCTGTCGTGTGGAGAGGTCTATGTCCACATCTTTCAAAGTACATTTCGGGGTGAAGTCACCATACAGTTCTTTCGTGAACAGGATGTGGAAACCATTGCGTGTAACAGCATTGCATGACTTCAGCTGTACGGACAGTGTCCCTGCCGTCTCGCCCTTTATTTCCAATTCAATAGAACTCTCATCGCCTTCGGACTTCTCTCCAAAGCCATAGTTATAGCTTGTAAGACCCTCTTCACGGTTCAGTCTTACCATCTCTACTACATTGTAATGGGTCTCAAAGAAATGGGTATTGTTGATTTTCTGTCCGTTTACCCAGTTTATAGGCAAATGCTCAATCTTCTTCATGCTGTATGTGATTTATGCTTTTTACTCGTTTAATATAGATAACTTGGTTTTTCTTTATTCCGTTCTCAGATGCCGTGAGGCGCGGGTCCAACATGCGGATGAACAGTGGATACTTGAACCACTTGCTTGTATAGAATATCCAGCCGCTTTCGCTTCCTTCCATATTGATTTCAATCTGCGACTGCGGGAAACGGCGGTTCTGGTCCTCTACCATCCAGTCAAACCAGTCACCGAGGGCTATTCCCTCAGCCAGTCTGACGGAAAGGGAGGTATAGTCGTAATCACCGACATGCCTTTTCAGCTTCACCTTCACCGTTATCGCCTTGAAAGTGTCGAGGTTGTCCCAGTAATTGCGGTTGAAGCCGCTGTGGTTGATTCGCCACAGGTCGTAGATGGCAGGCTGTATGTTTCTGAAGAACTTGAAGCAGCGGAAGACAAAGTAAGGAATCATGAACCAGCAGACTGCGGTCATCGCCCACGGAGTGTATTCCAGTCCGCCGCTGATCCAGTTGAAGACAAGGTAGTAAATCCATACTCCGAAAATTCCAGAGAGTACCGTCACAAGAACCTCTATAGACATATCATCGTTCTTCTTGCTGATAAACGTGCGCAATGCCCAGAGATAGGCAAAGCCCAGAAGAAGATAGGAAAGGATCGTGAGTACAAGACCTCCCCATACATATTCGTTCTTCAGATAGCCAAGCAGAGAGGGTACTCCGAGGAAAAGCCCCGCCAGCAGGGCGAAGACGATGATACGCTTCATACCCAGCTGCTGCCGGACAGACTTCAATGCTCCCATGACGAACATCATGATCGTTGCAAGAAGCGGTGCCAGCAGATATTTTAGAAAGAAAAGTATTAATGGTTTCATTATTTCTTTTTATAAGTTAGTATCGTAACCCAGATAGTTCTGTCCTAAAACAAGTTCCGTATTCGTGGTGACGGTATATATAATCCTTACAGCTCTGGACGAGAGCAGGAAGAATGACAACACGTATCGCACTGTCTCCATCTGGCGCAGCAGTACATCTTCCCGGATGGATTCAGGGAAGCATAGCTTTACCTCCACGTCATCCAGCTCACAGAGCAGCTGACCGTCAAGCCCGAAGTCAACGCCTAAGCTGCAATCGCCCAGACTGCTGTAAGGCAGTCCGTCCTCATAATGATAGACATACCTTATCTTCGTGTCGATGTTGCAGACGATGGAAAGCAGTTCTTCCAGTGCAGGGAGATTCTCCTTGTAATACTCCACCTTCTGCAGACACAGGAACATCCTGTATCGTTCGCCCGTTGTCAGTGGGGCTTTCTTAGGAAAGAAGAGATTGGCAACGTTCTTGAGAATTACATTCTCATAGGGGTTGTCGAACAAAGCCAGCTGTCGTTCAAAGATGCGGACGCTGTCATTGAACATGATTGTATCGAAAGGAGAGAAGAAACGGATTGCCTTCTCGGCTTTCTTACGGTTCTCACGGATGGCATCCACAACTTCCTTGTTGCTCATTCCCGGCGAACTGAGGGAGATGGGATGGAACAGGAACTCAGGCAGCTGATGGTAGAAGCCGTTGCGGGCAAGATGCAATATCACCCGTTCCCGCAGATTTCCGTCCTTGTAGATTTCTTCCTTCTGCAAGTCGATGATGTCCTGAGACTTCACACGGCTGTTCATGCCGTGGCTCAAGACGATGGTCTTGTCAAGCAACTCCTCTCCAGTGACAAACTGCAGTTCAGCATAAAAGACCTCTGCAATGAGATGCCGCGCATCACTGTTGCAGAATGCCTTTAAGTCCCTGTTCGGAGTTTTTATGCGTGATTCCATTGCAGATTTCCGTCTTTATAAGTTGCTATTATATGGTCGCCGGACTTGATGGTCTCTGACACAATCAGTTTGGAAATCGTCTTCTTGAGGTAGGTTCTTACGACACCTGCAATCGGACGGGCACCATACTGTGGCGAAAAGCCCTTGGATGTAAGGTAGGCAATCGTCTCCGGTGCCAGTTCCAGCTGGATGTCCTTCTGTTCAAGCAGCTGCTTCTGCAGGCGTGAGAACTGGAGAAGGAAAATCTGCTGGGCAACAGCCTCGGTGATGGGTGAGAACGGAACAACCTCTGTCAGACGGCCGAGGAACTCGGGACGGAAGTACTTTGACATCACCTCAATCAGCTCATTGGAGGTGGGCTGGTGTCCCTGCTGTATCTGCTCGGCAATCCACTGGCTTCCGATATTTGAAGTGAAGATGATGATTGAGTTGGAGAAGTCGCCCTCACGTCCCAGCTTGTCATGCACCTTTCCTTCGTCCATAATCTGGAGGAAGATGTCATAAACACTGCTGTGTGCCTTCTCAATCTCATCAAAGAGAACGACAGAATAAGGTTTCTGGCGAATCTTCGTCACAAGCAGACCACCCTCCTCATAGCCCACATAGCCCGGAGGAGCACCATAGAGCAGTGCCGCTGAGTGTTCTTCCTTGAACTCGGACATATCGAAACGTATCATTGCCGTATCGTCATCGAACAAGAGGTTGGCAAGTGATTTCGTCAGCTCGGTCTTACCCGTACCGGTAGGACCGAGGAAGAAGAATGAGCCGATAGGCTTCTTCGGGTCGCTGAGTCCGCTTCGTGACTCGATGATGGCATCCGACAGCGTGCGGATGGCCTTGTCCTGTCCCTTGACTCTTTCTTGCAGTTTGGACTCTATACCCAGAAGACGGTCTTTCTCCTGTGCCTGAATCTTACCGATAGGAATGCCCGTATCATCCGCCACAACTGACTCAATCTCCAGCGAACTTACCTTTTCAATGCCTTTCTTTGCAATGACTGACAGCTCGTTCAGCATCTTGCCGAGCTTGTCCAGCTTCTCCTGCGTTGAATCATCATCGGTGAGGACAAAGTCGTCTTCTATCTTTGAAGTCAACACAACGCTCACCTTGTTGAAGATGGTGTGATAGAGCAGATGCAGGTCGAAGTCACTCACGTTCTCTATCGGCATCGTCTTGTACTTATCATACTGTGCAAAGAGCTGCTCAACGATGCCTGCTGCGTTCTTGTTGCTAAGTCTTACGGAAGCTGCCGTACTGTCAACAAGGTCTAATGTTGAAGCTGGCTGGCTTCTTTCCTTGTAATATCTGTTTGAGAGATTGTAGGCACTGATGAACGCCTCCTCAGTCATCGGCAGACTGTAATATGCCTGCAGGATGGTTCTATGCCGCAGCAATGCACTGCGAAGAATGTTCGGTTCAAGTTCCTCTACGTCGATGATATTCAATCGGTTGGCTATCGAATGTTTCTCAATATGCTTGCGGAAGGCATCCATTGAGAGCACCATCAGCAGTGTGACCGCACCGTCACAAATCTGTGCGTCAAGGTTGTTGAGGATATAGGTTGCTGCCGTCGGATTACCGCTTTCAAGCAACAGCTGCAAATCATCAATGACCAATACTCCACGGCTCTTTGCCTGGTTCATCTTCTGCAACAGACCTGTAATCTTCTGGGTAATCTCTGTTTCATTACCCGACTGTGCCAGTATCTTCGATGTGTTCAGCCCGACCAGCGATGTCTGGTTGATCATCTCGTCCTGGTTGATTTCCATTTCGTGTGCAAGGGCTCTGATAATGCCCGTCTTGCCGACACCGGGTGCACCCACAAGCAGGATTCCCTGCCGTTCGGAACGCTCCAGCGTCTCCAATATCAGACGGATTTCCTTGCTGCGACCGATGATTGACTTCCCTTCTTCCAGGAGTTCAGCCCGGCGGAGATCAGATACATACTGGATGGAACTGCCCATATCCATCTCTGCCACAGGGGACAGAGGGGAGGTGGATGCATCGAAATATTCCATTATCTCATCCTCAGTCACACCGATTGACTCTATCTGCTGATGGGAGTAAACCACGCCATCACGGATAATAGCCGCAAACACACACAGCGCATCCACAGAGTCTGTGCCGAGCTTTATCTTCGAGCGTTCTGCCTCATCGAGCACCGTTTCCACCTCATGGTCGGGGATAATCTCACCCGAATCGTGCTCAACGCCAACATACATCTCACGATAAGTCTCAAACCAATCGCTGATATAGGCTACCTCCTTCTGCATGGAATTCAGAATCTCACGCAGACCAGTCTGCTCCGTCAGCATAGCAATGACAAGATGGGCAACTCCAAAGGAAAGATGCTTGTCCTGATGCGCCAACGCCTTTGCCAGCTTAATGGCAGCTACGAGGCTGTTGCTGTAATTTTGTGTGTTCATACGAAGAATATCTTATAAGGAGTGTTACTAACTGAACGTTTTGACAGCTCTTCCTCCAGGAAACATGTCATTGCAGGCAAATCAGTGCGCTCTGCCTTGCCAATCCGTGAGAGACGGATCCTTACTTCCGTGGTGCGGATGATGCCACGGCGTATGTCGGGAGAGATGGCTATGCCGTCTTTGATGTCTATACCGTCGGCCGACTGCCCTAAATGGCACTGCAGGAAGCTCTTTACATCCTCATTGGTCACGATGCGGTCACGTGTCAGAAGCCCATAACGCAGACGGTTGATGAGGTCGTGCTCGTTGTTATGCGAGTTGCCCTGCTTCGTAACAGTCTGGAAACTGATACCACGCATGGAGAACCTCGCATTGTCGAAACGGAAGAAGGGTGCACGGTTGTCAAGTCCGTTGGCTATCTCGCCGTCGGTGGTCCAGTAACGCACCTCACCACTGTGAACACCCTTGTAAGGCTGGGTGAAGAGAAAGGTACGCGACATGCCCTTGGTTTGAATGGCATCGTAGGCAGTCTTCTCAATTTCTTCAATCTTGTTATACAGTTCACCCAGCTGTGCAATGAGTACGCCCACATTCAGGGAATTGAATGCGCTTCCGTCCTCCCGTGCCAGCTGCAGCAGCTTGAGAATCAAGGTGCGTGCATTGTCGGAATCGAACCTTTCAATATTGCCATAGTAAAGGCTGTAGGTGCCGAAAGACTGCTCGCCATAATGCTGTGCAACATCAACATACTCATGGTTCAAGTCGTCCTGAAGCGACTCGACATTCAGGATGAACTGCGAATTGTTGCAAGGGAGCGGGATGATGCTTCCCTGCTTCGTGAAGTCATGACGGTTGACAGCCAGGTTTCTGTTGACAGCAGGGTAAGTGTTCAGCAGCACACGGACCTTCTCCAGGTTGGTGTGAAGGAAAGCCTGTGGGAAACACAGTTTTATCCAGAACAGATTTTCCCTGCCCGTTGTAGTCTCCTCGGCATTCCACTCAGCAGGAAAATCGCTGAAAGGTCGGGACGAACGATGCTGTTTCTCAAGATCTATCTGGATGAAACTATTGGCATAGTAGGAGGTTATATCCTCAAAGTAGGGATACTTCTCACTGTTAGGCAGCGGGAAGTCGGGGACACTCACGCCCAAAGGCTGTCCGTTGCTGCCATACGCCTTGATTTCCTTAACGAAGGGAGCCAGATGGTTGTTGTCGGGAAGAATGCAGAAGACGATATGCTTTGTAAGGCGCAGCTGTTCTTCTGACAGTTTCAGCCCCACCCACATGGAGTCCTCATTTCCATCCGGAAAGTCCACCGGGAGCTCCTCATCATACTGGTCGTCTTCCGTATAGCGTATCAGCTTCTGTTCAAGTGCTATCGTATTGATTCTTGCATTTAACAGAGGATACTTGCTCAAAGGTGAGAACCCAATATCAATCTGTCCACGCTCAAAGACCATCTTCTTCGTGTAGAAGAGGTCGGTCGGAGAAAGCCAACGGACATCATCATTCTGCGGGGTAACAGTCAGCAGGGCATGGGCAGGCGAAGGGAGTGACCACTTATGGGGTACAAGCAGGCGTGCCAGACGGTGCAGGATGCTTGCATCCGACTCGTCTATGCTCTGGTAAAGTCTGCTGCTGTTATATGCTACTACGTCAAGTATCAGGTCAATGACGGGGTCCATCTGCCCCGGGTCTGTGATATTCCACAGATCCATTGCAAACCGTTGCAGACGTTCCTTTATAACCTGTTGCCTTTTGTCAATCATATTTTATCTTCTACTATAAGATGTATTTTCTTTGTATTGGCTGTTTTGAATTGTGACAAATTACTCTTCAACAAAAAGAATGCTCCCCTTCTGAAAGGGTTTCATCCTTCTCGCTTGAATACCCTTGGACAAGCCCTGCTTGAATACAATAGTATTAGGAATGACAAAGAATAAAACTGGTGTATCTCGCTTCATCATCTCACAACTTTCTATCCGTCAGCCTGTTCTACCCTACTGGGATATCGGACTGATATAAAGATGCGTGCTGAACTTGAACTCCTGGTCATTCCTGACCATGATTCCATTTACCCACACACGTACACGCTGCCGGGCATTAGGATACTTATTCCTTACGTCTTCCTCAACCTCTGCAAGTTCCACTCTGACGTGAACATCTTTCAGGCGCGACTCGTATTTCCTTATCGTGGCTTCAAGTGACTGTCTGACAGTCTCTTCCCAGTCGGAATTGCGCAGGACCTGATTAAATTCCAAGTCCCAGATGACAGAGCCATAGTCTTCCTTTCCCTCGACTTCACCATAGCGAGAGACTACCAGCATCATGATATGCTGGGCTATAGACTCCTCATAGGAACACCGTTTCAGCTGTCCGTTCAGGGCTCCTGAAAGGTTTAATGGCAACTTCAAGTAATTCATTTTTCTAAATAAACTAATGTGCAAATTTATATTATTTTTAACGAAAAAGCCAATCTTTTCCCGTTTTTAATGTTTTGATAATGTTTTTAACCAAAACTCACCTATCACTATCCTCCAACCCTTTTCTGACTGTCTGCGGCATAACATTTCCTCACCTTTACAAGTTATTGATATTCAACCCATCTCCTCCTGATGCCCTCACCGCCTTTCCCTGCCCTGCCTTAGTATTTTCTCAACAGGGCGCAAACGCCTTTTGCATTTGATAACATCTTCTTCTGAAGTTGACGGGTTGACAAGGTTGCGAGTTGACAAGGTTGACGAGTGAACGAGCTGACAGGTTGTTAGTCTTGCCATTTGCATTGTTCATTCTGTTTAATTCAGTTCTTAGAGTCTTTCTGTCTAAGTCTGTTCATTCTGTCTTTGAAACAGGCTATCGTCTGAACGCCTCTGAATGGGAGTTAGAGATAAAAGATGTAAACTTCTACCACAAACCAGGAAAAGTTTATATCTTTGAAGGCTGCAACGGGTGCACCTGTGGTGTGGGAGGATTAGAATGTGGCACGATTATCTGATGTCCCAGGGCTTCCCCCCACTTCAGAAGGGCAGAGAAGCCCCCCGCAAAGAACATCGGATGCCTTAAAAAAGAAAACAATAAAGGCAGGCACAAGGTTTAGGAACACGAAAACAAACATATATGGATAGAATTGCAGAAATCAAGAAAGAGATAGAATCAATCAATACCATCGATGATTCCAATATCATCCGATTAGAGTCATTGTGTGAAGAAATACTTGCACTGAACAAGGAAGACCGGCACACGTCCATACTTATGGAGCCGCTATTCAGGATTCTTGAAAGGAATCCTGAATATGATTTCGGCATGCCCGGACTGATAGTGCACACTTTAGAAACATATTACAGGAAAGGACTTGAGGAGGAATTGCCCAAGTCACTTAACAGGAAGCCGACATTTTATACGATATGGATGCTGAACAGGATCCTGAACGGGACTTCCGATCCCAAAGAGCAGGAACGCTATCTGGAAATGCTGAAAGCCATTCTCCGCATGGATGTTCCTGATTATCTGAAGGAACAAGTACAGCATTTAATTGCCTTACACGCTTAACCTTACAGCAGCATCAGAATGACTGGAAACAACCACAAGTGCTGAAGGAATCTGAAAGTAACCTGACAATTACGGCATTAATGGCAGCATTGCCATTGAAAGATAACTATCAAGAACATTCTTAGGTATATGAAAGCATTGGTATCGCCTCAGGAAAGGGCAGAATGGAAGATAAACAAACAAGATTTCATTGCAGAATTGCAAGCAAAATACCATATAACCCGACTCGAAGAAATCACGAATACCAAAAGAAAATACTGCTATGAATGGACCATAAAGACGGACCATCACTTCCTCAATGGTATGCTCGATGATTCGCTGAATTGTGTGTGCATAGAGACTGATTCTGCGGATTTAGGCTGTTCTTTTGCGCTTTGGACAAGGACATTCATGCCCGACGGTGCAGAAATAATGCTTTACGATGAAGACTTTATAAACCATATCTATTTCAACAAAGATACTGACATCGGTCAACTGATTAAGGTTTTCCGATAACTCTCCATGTGTTGTATATGCATTTGCTATTTCTGCATTTCTCTTTTCTGCACGCTTTTTGTGAATAGCTTTATTCATTGCAATCTTTATTTCAACAACTTAGTTGCAAGTTTATAAGTAAACATAACTCGCGGATTGGATAAATCCCATTGCCGTACTTCAGCTCGTATCAATTCACAATGTTTCTTGCTTATATCCTTCAAAGCGTTTCCCACGGATTTCCGAAGATACTCGCTCTCATGTGCTTTGTGCTTACTGATTAATGCAATGGCAATTGCAGGATTATCTTTGAAGAATGGGCGACTTGTCCAAATCCTTAATCCTTCCATTACGGCACGGACTACATTCGGATTATCGTCATCTATCCACTCTTCGATGACCGGCAAGGACGTTTCATATCCTCTGTGTTTGCACACCTCATCAAATGCCTTTGCAAGCATTTCCTGCACACGCCAATTTTCATCGATGCTTACTTGTTCTTTCAGAAAACGAAGTATATCATTATTCGTTATTGCCAATCTGCCCAATATCGTTGTTGCCAACATTCGGACTTGATAGGCTTTGTTCTTGAATAGTTCGAAAGCAAGTTCAAAACATTGTTCCTTAGGGTATGTAGAAAGGATTTCATCAGCTCCATCAATGATGTGCTGAAAACCATGCTCTATTTGCAGTATCTTGTTTAATATATTATGAATCTCCATTCTTATTCTTCGGTAGTTTTTGTGAGGCTTGTTCTATCTTTTTCTCATCTCGTGCAACCTTGCGTTCCAGTTTCTTAATATCTTCTGCGGGTGGAAGCTCTTCAGGTTTGATGCCACGCTGTCCCAACATATCACGCACGCTTTGGTTGTTCTGTATGTGTTCGTACGTAATAGGTAGTTCTCCGTGCAAATCTTTGTTTTCTACGTTGTAGTTAGTCATTTCCGTAGCAAGGTTCTTGGCAGCTATGGTAAGGGTGGGCAGAAAGTCAGCCAGCGGTCTGTTGGATTTCACCCCCAATCGGTTCTTCATATCTTCTGTGGTGTGTCCTCCGAAAAGTGCCGTATCGCCTTTAGAACGTATGCGCCCGAAGCCTTTGTCATCAACTCCTCGCTGATATATGTTCTGCGACAATTGTTTTTCTGCCATTCTCAATTTATCACGGGTTTCTAAACGAGACAACAGGTTCAGTCGCTCTTCTATTAACTCTGCTTTTCGTGTTTGTACAGCAAAGTAGCTTTGGGCGAATGCAATTTCTTCTTTCTTTGGATCACCGTTTTGAGCGATAAGGTAGCAGGCATAGCGAGTAAGCATAAAGTCGGATACTTCTCGTTTTCCGCCTTTGCCTATTTCTATCATTTTCGTGACCTCACGAAAATGATCATCAACATTGATTCCTTGTGCTTTACACGAATCTACTGCCCGTCGTATGGCAACAAGAAAGTTCTCCCAACGTGCATAGCCTAATATTGTTTGCAGTTCGCGTGCAAACCAAACTTCTACCTGTTCTTCGCTATCGTCACTCTCAATGTATCTGACAATACTATCGAACGATGATTTATATTGTAATATGCTATTCTTGTCCATTGTCTTTTTCCTCCATCCATTCTGTATATTTACTATATTCAGTATCCAGCAAAGTTTTTTTATCTTCTTTGCTCATTATTCCTTTTTTAGCTTCTTCTCTCATTCCATACCATTCAAGAGCAAGCCATGATTGCATTAGTGTTATGAACCTATCAATATCTTCTGTTTTATTCTCTGCTTGAACTATTTTATCAATCATTTCAATAGCTTTCCTATCCCAATGCTCATTATCCTTATCAGCAGGATTCATCAACAATTTTAATTTATACGACAATTCTTTCAGTTTTTCATTGTCGTTTCTTTCAGCAGTTACACAAAACTCTTCAACAGCTTTACGAAGTTCTGCCATATATTCCTTTCGAGCAATTGTTATGGTATTGATAAAAGTATTTTTACTTGACTGTTTTATAGTTGTGGAGTTATTCTTTGTACTAGCAAAAGCTGCAACTATTCCTATTATTAAAGTTGCCCCTACTTGTCCTATTCCTACTTTTTCTGTTAAGAAAATCTCTATTCCTATTCCTAATAATGATAGAATAGCTATTACAATGAGTATATTTCCTCTTTCCTTCCGACGTATATTATTTATTTTTATCCAATCCATTTTTCAACCTTATAATTTAATGTTAGTCTAACCGTTGGCGGAATTAAATTAAGTTGCCAAACATGCCTGAGAAGTTGCATATATCGTTGATTTTTAGCAACTTAGTATTGTACAAATAATTAAGTTCAAACCAACATATGCACAACCTTTACACAAAATTCGTCAAAATCATTGAGATATGCAAGCGATTTTCTGAAAATATCGTCAACGAACACCGTAATAACCCTCGGCGTGGTCCGATTCCAAAGTTCTCGGACTTGGAGGTTGTGGCATTGTCGTTGGCAGCAGAGTCAGAAAGCATTGACAGCGAGAAGTGGTTGTTTGAGTATAGGCTACAAGAGTATAAGGACAAGTTCCCACCCTCATCTCACGCAGACAGTTCAATCCAAATCGGTTATTAGGAACAACTTGTCCGTGATTAATGATGTAAATTATTGAATAACAACTATTTTTAACATCATATTCTAATGGCGGACATTAGAAATCATTTAAATTTGCCTAATGAGATTGTGGGTTAAAAAACAGTGAAATGAGAATTAACTTTGAAGGGATAAGGGATACCGGATCAAGAGCGTATCTTTTTGCGGAAGTTCCATCAGGGGCAGTAGTCCCTGATGGAAAGAATGATATTTTAAAACGGAACAGGAGTGGACTTCTTGACAAAATAATTGATGCTCATCGTCCATTTCTGCCTCAAACCGGTGCTGTACTGAACAGTAATTTTATCATTATCACACCAACGAACAACTTTTTCTATGGCTTTTCCTATAATAAAGACCTCATCGGGTGGAGTCAGCAGATAGAAAAAGGAGCCCGACTTCTGAACGTAAGGACAGGGAGAATAGTCGATGAGGAATACTTCCTAATATCAGACGGAACCCGATTCAGACTGTCTGATTGTGAATTTGAACGTTACAATTTCAAGTTCAAGGATGAAGACGGGAAATGGAAGACGCATAAAGAAAGAGAACGAATCAAAAAAGAATCATTGCAGACGGAATGATATGGGAAGCTGAACGGAGATGCAACAGGACCTGTCCCGAACAGGCAGGAAAGGCATAAGAAGTTCAACAGGAAGCTATTACAAACAGTTCAGATGCAAAGCACATTAAGACGAATCCTTACGGGATAAGCCAACAACAAGGAACAGGTAAACAGTATATGGAGAATATCAGAAAATCCGCACAGTATGTACTTGCGAAAAAGGAATATCAGTTAGACAAGCTGCAGCATTTCCATTCCACTTCAAACGAAGATATATACAGCTATATTCATGGGAAAAAGAGCCGGGGCATTATCGGACTCAAACTCGAAAGAATCTCTAACTGGCAGCATTGGAAGTTTATCCATTCTTTCCTGAATGAGGAGAAAGTAGACAACAGTCTGCTGGCTTTGTCGACATATTATGCGGTAGAATCCGTTGCCTGGGATTTCTTTCTGGGCAAGGATATAGCACAATATGCGGAGTCTGCAGCCTTCCATGATGCTGTCAAGCATCTTGCGCAGGCTTTACTCTTGGGATGGGAGTCATTAGCCGTGCGCTATGGCAAACTTTTACTCAATATGCTTTATGGCAAACAATATAAAGGCTGGCATCCCTCCTATAAGCATCCTTGGTTCATGCTTGAGGTATTCTGCAGATGGCAAGGGATAAAGTTGGACTACAGCCGTCTGAATTATCCCGAAGACATGGGGGTGTATGCGCAGGAACTGGAGCATTGGGATACTGACAATCAGGAACTTCTATCCAGACTGGTAAACGAACTGGTTGATTTCCACATCGCAGAATCTGATGAGAATGAACACAAGGACCATACGCCAGACTTCCCCTCATCGGATTATTTCATCTATCCTGTTGAGATTCTCTTATGGCTGAATATCCGTGAAAGAATGGGACTGACGGAATACATTGCCGACAATGACCTCATGAAGATGCCCATTAACAACTGGCATACACAACAGGTTGTGGTACCTGTAATCGGGCTTGTCGAGCAGGCAAAGATGAAGTTGCAATCCGAATGTCCAAACACACGGCTTGAACTGTAGCAACGGAACCGGCTTGAACCAAAGCAGGATTCTATTGCTCGATACCCCTGAAATATCTTTACATAAAATCAAGCCTATGCGGGTAAAGAAACAAGGGAAAAGGGATTTTCGACCGCCTTTGCAACACACAGAGCAACAAGGACTTATAAAACCGTGCAAGAAAAGGTGCTTAATTGGACTCCAATAGGGCGTTAGTTGCACTTCAATTAACGCCCTATTGAAGGGCAAGTAAGGCTTAATTCAAGTGCAAGGGAGCATCATGAGGATTCTGCATTGTGAATTTATTTTACAGGAGACGTACCGTTGTCTTCCTGTGACACGGTTTTATTCCCTGCCAGGGCTTGCGCCTCATCCTCGATGAACCTCCCGATGGCGGTGCTCCTGTCAGCTGATATAAGGTGAAGGCAGGTTCTGAAAATTACCCTTACTGCATTTTTTAACTTTTAGCTGAGCAGGTTCTGCTTACTTCTTGAGGGAGCATAGCGGACTATGCGACTGAAAGCGTAAGCGGAAGATGCCCGATAAAAGCAAAAAGACAGCGAAGGGCAATACAAGAAACAACAACTGAACGTTAGCGCGGAACTTCAGAACATGCCTGAAGATAATCCCATCAACGGCATTGCGAATAAGATTATTTTTCCTATCTTTGCCGACGGACTGTAATCCCGTGGCGGAGAACAACGGGAATCCTTCACGTCGTGACGGATGGCGCACGGCTGCATCATGGATGCGAGGAGGACACGTGCTGCAAGACAATTTAAAAAGTGGTGTGAACCAAGTGGTAAAATACAGTTTACAGATATGGAATATACAATCCACCCTTTAACAGGAGTCAGTCAGTTTTCTTTTGGAGAGTCCCGAAGCAGGCTCTCTTCCATGTCAGGCATAAAAGCCACGAAAACTTTTGAAGAGAGCAGTGGAAGCAATAAGTTCATAGTAGATGATTATGCCGACTTCCTTGCGTATTACAACCGGGAAGACAGCAGGTTGTTCTATATGACCTTCGTCCCACTGCCAACGGTAACGCTTCTGCTTGACGGCAAGGACCTGTTCAGCATGCGCTCACGGGAGATATATGAATACCTGTCTGCCTACGATCCAAACCTCTTTGTTGAGGATTATGTCGGCTTTGGTTCAACCCTTTTGGGGATAGATGTTTATTCCCCGGGATTTACTGATGATGCCGATGCAAGATGCGAAGGGATAAGTGTTGCCGTAAAAGGCTATTTTGATGCTGTTTACAAAGGAACTGAATTTAAGTAAGATGTACAAAAGATTAAGCAGAAACGCCACAAGAAGCTATTACCGAAGTGTCATAAACCGGGCGATTGAAGAGACTAAGGAGTTGATGGAAATGTCGCCGCAGATAGTGATGTACCGGTCCATATACAATCAGTTGCTTGACTTGAGGACGAAGGTGGTGGAGAATCATGTCGTCATATCAAAGTCAGAGCTCTTTGGCAGGTACTCCCTCGGGACAATAGCCGTGAAGAACTTTGACGAAGAGCATGACGAATATGCCCAAAGACTATGTGACAGTTATTCCGGGGCACTCGATTATGACCGTATGCCGGAAGAGTAACATTGACGGGCGGGGCTATAAAACATGGATTTGACTATGGATTACGAAGGAATTTCATCGGCTTACAAGAAAGCCTTGGAAACTGACAGCTTTAAGGTGCACAATGACTTCCTGAATGTCCTGTTGCAGGACTCTTCGGCAGAAGGCATGGAACGTCACTATGCTTACTTTAACGAAACGGACAACGATGACTTGAAAAGAATCTTAGGAAAGGGGTTCTTGAAGAGGGGGGACGGGGGACTGTCGTTCCTGTTGGGGAAGCTGGGCAATGAGGCGGACAGCCTTGTCAAGTCCAACATCATCCACCTTATAGGACTGACGTATGACAAGAAACACCTGCCCGCCATCGTCCCTTTCCTTAAAGATGACGACCGGGAAGTGAGGTGCAAGGCTGTTATCGTATGCGGATGGCTGGGCGATGCGGAAGCGGTTGACGTCCTGAAAGCACATTACCCATCTGAGGAAGTCGGCCTCTTGAGGGGCTTCACGGTTTCTGCCATGCGTCAGATATACTTCAGACATTCGGAAACAAAAGACGAGATTGTGGATTTTATCCGTACCTGCCTGCCCGAGGAAACGGACGAAGAGGCTCTTGCCATTATGATAGTAGTCCTCCAGGAACTCACAAAGGTAAAGTATGGTCTCAAGGAAAATCCCTGCTCCGGCGAGGTATCGGGCGATGTGGCAAAGGCAAAGTGTAAGATTTTAAACCTATAGGCTTATGATAAGAATGTTTTGGAATGACGGTGTGTCAAACAGTGGCATTGCCGCAAATGATGCCATAGAAGCATCATTGGACAGCGTACTTGACAGGTTCTTTGACTTGTCAGAAGATGAGGACAGCTTTCTGGGGTTGGAAAAACCGGACGATGAAGTTGTCCAGTTTGCCTACCTGAGAGATAATATTTGGCTGGTAGACATACCCGTCCCGGCTGAAGGAGGCTCATACGTGAAAGAATGTGAGTACCGGGACTGTGTGGATATTATCAAAAGATACTATACTGATTCATGGGAAATCCCATCCCAGTTTGTGCTACAGAAATGGTAAGACAACCGCTTATTCCCCAGCAATACAACAATTAAAACTAATCTTATGGCATTATTAGAGCAAGAGAAGTTCGATAAAGTTATCGCCTATGGCAAGCAGGCTTTCCAGGAACTCGAGAAAGAGAACTATGAAATGTTCCTTGAGTTAGGGGAAAAAGGATGGGAGCAGTTCCCCTCACCTGTTGAGAACTGGAACCAAGCCTATAACTATGCTAAATCCTTCTTTAACAACTCTTTGAGTCATGGCGACATTGAAGAGGCAAAGAAGTGGATCAACAGACTTATCGAAAACAACAATAACCTTCACTTATCCGATGAGGAAACCATGCACCTGATGGGCAAGTACTGTTTTGAGAAAGGTGATTATGACGATGCAAGGAAACACTGGGACATGGTGGTAAAGGCTGCTGGTCACAGATATTTCCAGGACGACAAGCGTGAATACCTTGACTTCTACAAGAACTCCCAAAAGGATGAAGAGGATGAAACCCTGCCCGACTCCCTCTTTCAGACAATCTGCCAGAAACTTGACAAGGGCGACGAGGCTGTGGCTGAAGAAAGGTATGAGGATGCAATAGCTGCCTATCAGTCGGCGATAGACATTCTTCCAGAACCCAAATCAGACTGGGATATTTACACCACATTGGTTACATCCCTCGGTGACACCTATTATGAAACCGGGCAATATACGATTGCTGACAGCTACTATGCCACAGCCTTAAGGGATGGGAACGGGATAGAGAACCCTTACGTATGGTATGCCAACGGCAGGAACCTTATCAAGATGGGCGAAACAAAGGCGGCACAGGACTCCTTGATGCGTGCCTACATGCTGGATGGAGATGAAATCTTCACCACTGACGATGACGAGTTCAAGGTGTACATCAATGACTTTATTTCCAAGAAAGAGGAATAGATGTCAGCCTTGGGAAGATAAAGGGGAACATCAGCATGGGTGTTCCCGTCGTCAGTTTCCGGCAGAACAAACCTTTTCCTGACTGCAAGCTGCTCCCACGACGGCTGCACTCTGCACCGTGCTTGCCATCAGCACCACATGTGCAAGGCATCAGCACAGCAGTTGGAAACGGCAAGAGAGGGGCATTACTGCCAATGGCAGATTGGCAATTGACCAACATATAAAGTATTTGAAAGGATATGGCTGGGGAATATAAGAACAATCAACAAAACAATACTTCCTTCATCAGGCAATGGGTGGAGCGGTGTGGTAATACATCCCAAGACTTTCATGATGACTACCACATTGACGAAATTGTCGATAGTCTGCCAAAAGACAAGGATCTGTGGTGGGATGCTTCCGTGCATATTTATAATGACTTTACCCGTTACATCAAAGAACTCAATCTTGAAATTGGGGTTATGTTATGTGTTAGCATAAGTGACTCCTACACGAAAACCCGCCTTCCTTTTAAATGGGACAATGCTATTCTGAAAGGAGTTGACACCCCACCCTCGCTCTATATCTACAACAAAGATAATGCGGATGTTATTCTCTGGCTGAAAAAAAGCAGCTTATCGGAATGTAAGTATATAAAAGGCACGAAGGTGTATTACCATGAAGTCAAAGAAGCAGATGATTGCTATAAGACAATATTCATAACTCAAGGATAGAGAAAACAATGAACAGATTTCGTAATTTAGAGCCATTGCCGTCAGATGACGTGATGACGGAGAGGCTGGAGGAGCTGAAGAAAGCCATCGGAACAGACCTCCTTCCATCGTTAAGGGACTTCATACAGGCAAACAATGTCTGCATGTCACGGCTGAATCATTACAAGAAGAAGGGCATCGAGTTCTCAATTGATTACTTCTTAGGCTTTTCCTCAAAGAAAAACTACGACATAATCCACATTATCGGGGTGTATGAAGGGCGGATGCCTGACGAACTCTTCCCCATTGCTATCGTTGATGGCGGCGACCTGCTGTGCATGCACAAGGGCACGGGCAACATCTATTACTGGTTCCATGAAGAAGATGACTGGGGACTGGAGGACAACCAGAAGTACCCGGCTCAAGTGGGTACGGACCTGAACAGCTTTATGGAAAGCCTCACGACTTCGCCCCAGCCCACCCAGGAAGAGCTCCGGCAGGTGATGAAGCAGGGCAGTGTTACCATTACTCCTTTATATGTTGAGTATAGGAACAACGAACGGAAAGCACAGGGACTTCCACCTCTCACCTTTGAAGAATGGGACAAGTTACTTAATAACAGATAGGTTTTCACGGAAAGGGAAGTAACCATCGGGAAAACGTCCGGCATCACAATGAAAAGGAAACCACTATCGAGGGGATTCACGCAGCGTGGTGGTGTCCCTATTAAAAAGAACAACTGAAAATTAACACACGTATCTATGGAATTCAATGTATTATCCACAAAAACAGCCGTCTTCAATAAAATAGAGGATGACTTCTCATTCTGTTTCCCCGAAGACTACAAGTCGTTCCTGTCCAAGCACAACGGGGTCAACATGGAGGACTATCTTGTCAAGGTGAAAGAACTGGACGAGGATGTCATGCCCAACAATCTGTTCAGCACGGATGATGCCTTGAGCAGGGCATTGACGCTTGCGTATTGGAACCGGGAGTATGAGGAGGACATACCTGAACATTCCCTGCTTATAGGCGACTTTCAGGACGGGGGCTTCCTGCTCCTGATGCCAGAGGGAGAGAACAGGGGGCTGTATTACTACGACCATGCGTACGTTTTTGAACAGTCGGATGATGACTGCAACACGTATTTCCTGGCAGAGACTTTCAGCGACTTCCTGAACTGCATGAAGACTGCCCGATAACCATCCAGAGAACCCTCACGGCTTGGTGCGGATTTTCTCACAGATGAACACAGAAGAACAGATTTGACGGAGCAGAAGGCACAAAGACCTAAAGGCCGAAGAACTCACAGAAGCTCACGCCATTGCGGGTGGTTTAAGTTTTATGATTACGACGACCGTTATATCCCTTTTCACACGCACCCTGTCAACTCGTTCACTTGTCAACTTGTTCACTCCTTTTCACACGCACCTTGTCAACTTGTTCACTCGTCAACTTGTTCGCTCCTTTTAATACTTTGAAAAGGCAGACAACGGATTGAAAAATCATGACATAATTTCGGATAAAACACCTACAGATAAAGGCAAAAACACGTGTAAAAAGCAAGTCTGCAACCAACAGTAAATCAGTTAGTTATAAGGTAGTGCAAGAAAAGGTGCTTAATTGGACTTCAAAAGGGCGTCAGTTAGACCTCAAAAGGGCGTCTATTGCAAGCCAATTGGGCGTCTTTTCAAAGCCAAGAGACCATATGTTGGTTTTGAACTGCATGAAAATAGTTTACAAACGTTGAGTGATATGGGAACAAGTCGTTTGTAGAAGACGGAAAGACACGGTATCTGTTTGCCTTTTCTGCATTTTTATTTTGTGCATTATCCTTTTTGTGAGACCGTCTGATTTTGGATGGTCATACCATACAGGTGTATAAGCCTTTATCCTGTTTCCGATCTACGCATTTAACGGAAGAACCCAAAGAACTCACCCTGTCAACGCCTGAAAAGCAGTATCAGATGCTGAAATAAGAAAAGAGCCGGTTCTGGAATATTCCAGACCGGCCCTCAACGTGTGGCTAACTTAGTTAGTTGTCGTTTAATTGAAAGGTCACCTTTTCACCAAAGGCTCGGCTTTCGTACTACAGGATTTAAAGAATGAAATGTCTTACTAAATTGAATGTTCAAAAACAAAAGTATATATGCATCTATTATATTTTCTTCTTTCTTGTCTGCTTCCCTCCAGCCCAGCGGCTGGAGGAAAGTTATTAAGAGGGTTTTATGAATTTACGACCTTCTCTTCAGTGATGGAGTTTATTGGCTTCATTCCACCTTGTAACAGTAAAGGCATTATTCGTCTGGTTTCTTAAGAAAGACCACAGCCCGTGCTTTGTTCTTAGGATCAAACTTTGCCTTATTTACTTTATAATAAGTGAAATCACCATCAAAGAACATCTTTTCTTCCACTTTTACATGGAAGTCAACGCCAAATCCTCCCAATAAACCAGTATCAAAGTCCAAATCTCGCTTTACTCCACCAGCCGGTGCTCCGTAGTGAGTCTCAAAGACCATATCACCTCTCCTATGAACCTTACCATTTGTATTAAAAACAACATATTTGATTACAAATTGAGTTCTATCTTTAGCATGACCTAATGATCCCCACTTTCTAATACTGTACACCTTAGCCATTCCGTATCTTCCTTCGTCCGTTCTAAAGTAGAATGTACCGTTATGAAGTTCGAATGACTTTGAGTTCATCCTATCAATAGATTCCACTATACTGCCAAAGGTAGCACTGTCTTCTTCATCAGAACCACCAGATCCACCACCGGAACCACCACCGGAACCGCCGCCGGAACCAATCTTACCTTTCAGTTCTTCGAGCTGCTTTACGATGTCTGCGAGAGCCTTGGCTGCGTCAGTATTGCCACTGTTCACAGCTGCAACAAGTTTGTCGATAGCTTCGGTGGTCTTGGCAATCTCTTCAGAGACCTTGCCTTGTTCTGTACCCACCTGATCCACCTTATCCTTCAGTGCACCGAGAGCATCAACGACAGCGTTGAACTTAGAGCTGTAGTCAGGCATGGTGCTGATGGCTGCTTCAATGGCAGAGAGATTGTCGCTGTAGTCAGGAAGATTGTTGATGGCAGTCTTGATTGCTGCGAGCTGCGAGCTATAGTCAGGCAGTGAGCTGACAGCCGTCGTCAAGAGTTTCAACTTCTCTTCGACTGACAATGTCTGCGCCCGTATAGCTCCCTCTATTGCAGCAAGTTTTGCTTCAAGCGTAGACTGCACAGAGGTCAGCACCTCTACAATTGCCTGCATCTTCTTTTCCTGTGTAGTATTCATCTCGTCGATGGCCTTGGTAAGGCTCGCAACAGCCTGTTCGTTCTTCAGGAAGCCGTCGTTGATAGCCTTCACGACCTTCGAGAAGTCGTTGGTCACCGACACGTTCATTGTGTAATTAATTTCAGGTGCATCTTCCTGGCACGCAGTGAAGAGCACAGGTGTTGCCAGCAGCATGGTGATGGCGAACAGGAGTGATTTAAGATGTCTCATAATGGTTGTTTTAAGTGAGTCGGGGAGCCGGAGAAACCGAAGGACTCATGATAACCGTCCTGTCGTTACATTCCTCTCATCACTTCCCGTACCCGCATTTTTACTTGTTTGCTTCTTTCCTTTCAACTTGTCAACTGTCAACTTCTTTGCTTGTCAATCAGTCAACCCGTCAACTTTCCCATGATTAACTCGTTCACTCGTCAACTCGTTTACTTATAAACTCGTCAACTCATAAACTTGTTCACTTGACTAATTTAATCGTAACTCTTCGTCCTTCCGCATCGGGTTTACCGTCCTGTTCGCCGATGGCAACCTGCGGATGGAGGTCTTCCTTGGCAAATCCTTCCTTCAAGAGCACCTTGACCACACGCTTGAGACGGCGTTCGGAGAGTTTCTGATTATAGCCTGTCGGGCCGGGCGTACTGGCTTCGGCGATGATAGAGAGCTGATGTCCACGCATATACGACGCAAAGTACCTGAGATGAGCAAGCTCATCACGGCTTATGCCGGCACAGTTATGGGCGAACTGGACATAGTGTGAGATCTGAACGGCAGGACTCTGGGCATTCATGCTGCTTTCATATTCAGAGAGACGTTGTTGCAAATCAGCATTCTTCTGTTCTGCCCGCTGCCGTTCAGTAGCCTCCCGGTCGGCACGTTCCCTGCTTTCCGCAGCCTCTTTCTGGAGTGCATTCACACGGTCGTTAAGCAGGGAAAGTTCCCCTTCATAGTAACCCTGCTGCACCTTTGCACGGCTTGCAACGAAGTTGTAGCGCACGGTGGCAAGGGCAAAGACATAGTTCTTCGGGGCAATACCTCCACGGCTCAACAGCCAGTCCATCTCTCCCTTCAGTCCGACTGTGAAGCGGCGGCTCACGTCAGCCTCAACATGCAGCGTTGTAGGGATATAGAGTTTGTTGAAATCCTCATGCCGGTTTGTCGTGCGGACATTGCCGGTGAGGGTCAGACCTGACTCATCATCGACGGTTACATCACTTCCGGCAGGTGTCGTCTGTCCGTTCTGCGTCATTGTGTTGTTGAAGAATATTCCGTATTCATTGCCCTTGATAAAGGAATATCCCATGCCTGTCCCCACCCAGACATTGAGCCACTGCGCACGCCGTGCACGCCACAGCTCCATGAAATTGAACTGTACGCCGAGCTTGGCATTGTGGAAGTTCATCACATAGTTACCATACACCTTGACCGGCATCGTCCGCATATCAGGGTTGGAGAAACGCTGTTCACGGCGATAGCGTGACCACAGATACTCTGCTCCCACACGCACCCACGGACGGATGGTGAAGTCTACGCCACCTCCGACGGCTGGCGACTGGTTGTAACTGCGCTTGGCATCAAGGTTCTGATACCATACGTCCGTAGCCCATGACAGTCCACCCTCGGCATAGATACTCCATGTCCGGGTGTATACAGCCTCCGCCCATCTTACCGAAGTGAGCGGATTACTGCCTCCCCCTTCCTGCGCCTGTGCACTGACGAGTGCACCTGCTGAGAGCATCAGGATGAGTCCTATTCTTGCCCATCTTCCGCTGAGCGGCGGTATGAGCGGTTTAGTTCGCATTCTGTTCATAATAGATAAGGTGCCTCCCTGCTGTAACTCCCTGCGGAGCAACGCCGTGTCGGAGGTCTGGGCGTTATGGTTATCGTCACTGTCAAGCAGCTGAGCTTTGACCATGTTGCAGTTATTGTTAATATCTGAGAAGTGGGATTTCTTTTAGTTACAGTTAATATCTGAAGTCTGAGTCTACGTTTACAGTTAAGTGTCTGAGCTCCGGCATTCATGCCTTAGTCATCGTTAATATCTGAGCTCTGGAAGTATCTTTATAGTTACAGTTAATATCTGAAGTCAGAGTTTACGGTTGCAGTTACAGTCAAGTGTCAGTCTTTGGGCTTACAGCCTCAATGCCGGTCGTGTATGTGTCGGCGTAATTTATAATCATGCGGGCGACCCTTTGTCATCTCCAGCCCACCATCTGTCGCCCATCATCTTTGCCATATGTTGCCACAAGCGGCGGAAGAAGGATTGCTTCACGGGTGTCGGAGTCTCTACGGGCATCGGCTTTTCCCGCTCCTGCACTCCCCTCCTCGGTATCCCCCGGCTGTCGAGCTCTTTGCCTATCATCTCATGGATGTCTTCAAGCAACTGAAAACGGTCCTCTGAAAACTTCATGTTCCGTTTCTGCTCTGGTGTTATTTCCTTGGGTGGTGCCATATAGCCTCCTTGTATTATGCTTTGGTTTCTGTTGCAAATTTAAGGACAAACGGCACAAAACCAACTATCACTATCGGACAAAAATATGTCAATATCGGACATTTTTCTTTTCTCTTACCTGTCACCGTCGGACATATTCGCACCGTAACATACTGTCATATAACGCTTTAGCAGTGACATATCCTACCATATAGCCATATTGAACACATCAGACAAAATGCAAAAGATAAAAGACAGAAGGACTCTAAGACGGAAGAAAAACAAAAGATAAAAGACAGAACAACGGAAGGCAAAAGAACACAAAGAGGAGAATTAGTTTATGGTTAATCCTCCTTTACGGGAAAAACTTAAGATATGACTTAAACAGATAACATCATATTGAACCGTGGGAAAAGCCTCCTTTGACCCCAAATAAGTTCTGCCTGCTCGGGATAGTACAGCTCCTGCCTGACAGAAAAACAGCCACAAAGCGGCTTTTCCTACGCTTACGGACAAATCATGCCGGTCACACTCGCCTGTTACAAAAAGATTGCGTACTTTTGCAGCACATAAAAACCAGAATCATGTACAGACTGACTACACTCATCCTTGCAATGCTGCTTACCTGCAGCCTCGCTGCCCAGCGGCTCTATGTGGGCACGTATAACATCCGGTATAATAACCCGAATGACCAGAAGGAAGGCAATGCGTGGGCACAACGCTGCCCGCAGCTGTGCGACTTCATCAACTTTGAACAGCCTGCCGTCTTCGGCACACAGGAGGTGCTTGCCGCCCAGCTGCGTGACCTCATGCAGGGGCTGGAGGGATATGACTACATCGGTGTGGGGCGTGATGACGGCAGGGAAGAGGGCGAATATGCGGCAATATTCTATCGGAAAGACCTGCTGAAACTGGTGGACAGCGGTAACTTCTGGCTCTCACAGACGCCCGAACGCCCCTCACTGGGATGGGATGCTGCCTGCATCCGCATCTGTACGTGGGGGAAGTTTGAGGACAGGGTGACGGGAAAGCAGTTCTACTTCTTCAATACCCACATGGATCACGTGGGAACTGTGGCACGGCGGGAGAGTGCACGCCTCATCCTGCAACGCATCGGGCAGATTGCCAAGGCGCAGCCAACGATTCTGACGGGCGACTTCAACGTTGACCAGACGGACGAGGTTTACGAGATATTCTCCCGTTCGGGCATCCTGCGCGACTGCTATGCCAATGCCCGACAGCGCATGGCACCCACCGGTACGTGGAACGACTTTATGCAGGACAGCTGCAGCAATGCACGCATTGACCACGTCTTCGTCTCCTCCGACTTCGATATTCCGCATTATGCCATCTTCACCAACAGCTACTGGCTCGGCAGGTCACGCCGCAACATCTCTGACCATTACCCCGTCATGGTAAAGCTGTCATTCCTTCAACGCAGCACGTCAGCGAAGTAATCCGGAGCGTTCTTTTAACCTCAAAGCGGCTATGAGAGCCTGAACTGATACTGACGGGCTGTCAGCCAGACCGTTTATGCTTCCTTACGCAGGCGTAGCAGATAGAGAATGAAAGCCCACGGCTTGGTACAGATTTTCTCACAGAGGAACACGGACGAACAGACTGAACGGAACAAAAGGCACAAGGACCTAAAGGTCGAAGAACTTACAGAAGCTCACGCCGTGCGGACTGTTCATGTTCTATGATTACGACGACCGTTATAATCCTTTTGTTACACGCACACTGTCAACTCGTTCACTTGTCAACTTGTTCACTCCTTTTAATACTTTGAAAAACGCAGGCAACAGTTTGAAAAATCATGACATAATTTCGAGTAAAACACCTACTGACAAAGGCAAAAACACGTGTAAAAAGCAAGTCTGCAACCAACAGTAAATCAGTCAGTTATAAGGTAATGCAAGAAAAGGTGCTTAATTGGACTTCAAAAGGGCGTCAGTAAGGGCTCAAAAGGGCATCTATTGCAAGCCAATTGGGCGTCTTTTAGAAGCCAATAGACCATGTATTGGTTTTGAGTTGTATGAAAATAGTTTACAGACTCCGATTGACACGAGAATAAGTTGTTCATAGAAGGCGGAAAGACATGGTATTTATTTTCTGCGTTTACCATCCTGTGCTTTATCCTCCTTTGTGAGACCATCTGATTTAAGGTAGTCATACCATACAGGTGTATAAACCTTTATCCTGTTTCCAATCTACGCATTTAACGGAAGAACCTCTTTAAACAGTAGCGTGAAGATTACTTCCCGTAACCTTCACGACCGTGCAAATATTACCGTCCATCAGCAGAGCTGGACAACAAAACAGCGGACCGAAGAAAGGTTTGAGGTATAAATCCAAAACCTTTCGTTCAGTCCGCTGCTATTTAATACTTGTGCTTAACAGCTGATAACAAGGAAATCGTTAGAAGACAACCTTGCGACCCTTCATAACATATACACCATGTGGCAACTGACGCTTGCTGCCTGCACGGCGTACAAGCTGACCATTGAGGTTGTAGATGTCATTAGCCTGTGCCTCAGCTTCAGTCACCTGAACAGCATTGATACCATTTGCCAGGACGAATGCCGGAGTAAGCAATACGTTACCCATCATAGCCTTGGCAGGGATAGTATATTCTGTATCGGTAGTCTTGATCACCTCAGACCACCACTGGCGGTTGCCGACAGCATCAACACCCTTCTCGTTCTCGAGGTTGTAACCATACTTGATAGCAATACCACCAACAGAATAATCTGTTGCAGGAGTCATCATCACCTTCAGCTCCTTGTTGGCTTCAGCTGAATAGTTCATGCTCTCAGTAAGCTGCTGTGCACCGACTTCAACCTTACCGTTCTGTGCCTTGGCACCTACCTTGACCTTTCCGTCAGGAGCCTGTACGTTTACGAGAACGTCAACGATGTCACCACCGTCCTTGCGGATTTCATCGCTACCACCAGCATCAAGGTTGTTCCAGTCGAGCTTGAAACGCATACGGTAGAGACCCGGCTTGAGGTTCTCAGGCACCTTGAAGTAACCCATCCAGTTCTTGATGTTATCATCCTTAGGGAACTGTGTACCCTTGTCAAATGACTTCGCATTGCTGTTATACCAGCTATACTCGTTCGTGCTATGGGCAGAGAAACTTACAACCTCACACATATCAGTTCTGGTAGGCTTAGACCAGGTGTCAAATGTGAGTCCATCAGTTGAGAACTTACCGTCATTATTCCAGTCGATGAAAGCATAACCGCTCATCCAAAGACCGTGGTAAGACAGATATGGGCGATAAACAGCACCAGCTGTCGCATTGAAGACGATTTCATCAGTCTTGTCCAAATAGAACTGCTTGGTGATACGAGCTGTCAGGTCATTGTCAGGGAACTGCTGCAGGTTCTGGTCCTGACTTGTAGCAGGATTGTGCTCATACAGACCAACGTGCATTACGTAACGGTCCTCACGCTCATGAGGGGCCTTCTTGTTGTAGTTCAAAATATAGTGAGGTCCCTGTCCTGTTGTATCATTCGGATCAATGATCTCATCTGGCTTGCCCTTCTTAACAGTACGCCATAAGATATCTGAAGCGGTCTTCAAGTCTGTTGATACAGAGCGGACACCAACCTCAAGAGACTGACCGGCTGACAGAGGAAGGTGTGAAACGATGGTAGCCCACTGGGAAGTGCGTCCGACCTCAACCTCCTTGCCATTCTGCTTCATAAGGATCTCGAAGTGATCAATCTTATTGTCATCATTGAAAGAACGACCGTACTCGTCAACCTTACCGTCAACAGTCCAGTAAAGTTTCAAGGTAACATCGCTCTCAGTCTCAGAAACTGACTCAGCCAAGACGAATTCCTTGATCTTTGCAGGCTGGACGGTCTCACCGTCGTTTACCTCAAGTTTACCAACCAGCAGGTCAGCACTACCCTTTACACGGAAACCGATACGCTCAATCTTCTTGCCAGCCAGACCGCTCAGGTCGAGTTCTGCCTCACCCCAAGATGTACTGACAGCGTTCACAGCGTATGTCTTCCACTCATTGCCTGCACGGACGAGCAGTGAAAGCTCTGCACTGCCTGAGAGTGCCTTCGCAACCACCTTAGCCTTTGTCTTTGCAGTAGCGGAGATGCCGGTCTTGTAAAGAACAACGTCAGCACCACTGCCAGCAGCACCCTTCAGCTTCAGACAAGAACCACCCATATAAGCATCCTCGTGAGTGAAAGCTGCAGTAAGAGTCTTGTTTACAGTAGTCGTACCGGCATTGTAAATCAACCAGCGGTAAGTTGGAACAACATCCTGCGCTGACATGTTATACCATCCGCCGACTGTTGTCTTCACACCCTTGTCGTAATAGTACTCACCATTACCGACATTGAAGTTTGTAAGGAACGCACGGCTGACAGCAGAACGCTCAGGCATCCACTTTGCCAGACCTGGGAACGTCACCAGATTGTTATCATAGGTAGCTGCATCAGCTTCACCTGTTGGCAGATTTGCAGGATTGCTGTTACCACCTGAGAAGAAGTGCTCCTGCATCTTCTGATAGTTAGCCTGCCATTCAGAATCCTTGTCACCTCTTGTATGAGAATAGAGCTGGTTGCTTGTGTGCTCACCCCAGCAGATGAGGTTGATATTCTTTACATAATCCAGCTCTTCCCAGTTACGATTATTGATGCGTGCAATATGCACACCGGCATAAAGACGACTTGCATCACCAATAGTATTAGCAGCATAATTGTAAGAACTTTCTGCAGAATTGGTAATAGAACCACCAGAATAATTCAAGAACACCTCATGAATCGGCTCATCCTTTGTTCCATAAACAGCTGCAGCCTGTGTAGCACCAAGACTTGAACTCAATGTATAGATCAAAGAGCCGTAACCTGCAAAGTTACGCTCCTTTGCCTTCTTGTAGAGTGCCTTGTGGAATGCAACGACATCAGCATTGCCATATCTGCTTGCCTCCCAGTTGTAAACAATACCATCATGACCGAAGTACATGAGTGCATTGATCATCGGCTCTACATACTTGTAATTGCCACTTGCATCCTTCTGGGCAATGAAATTCACCCATGGTGCATCACTGGCACCACCGAATGCCTCCTCAAAGAACATCTGTCCTGTCATCAGACGAGCACCGTTCTTGTGAGCTGCGTCAGCCCATGAGCCCGGAGCCTGGAAGAATCCGTGGTTCCATGAACCGAAACTTGCGGTGTAGTTCCACATGGTCCACACGTCAGTCTTTCCGAATGTATTGCCCGGATAGCCATGAGAACCCTGTGAGCCATTACCCATAGGAGTACACATGAACACCTGACGGTCCTTGTAGAGCTTAGGGTTGAGACGGTCGTCCGGGTTCACCAGTTCACTGCGACGAACATGGGAACGGATGAACTCGATGTCAGCAGCAGAGACGCCGATACTCTGGAACTCCTCCAAAGTAGGATAGTTGCGACCTGCTTCCTTTGCCTGCAAGAACAACTTCAGAACCGTCTCTGCCGTAACGTTGTCGAATTCATAGAAGTCCTTTGCACCTGCATTGAGCACGCCCAAGCCGAGAAGTGCTGCAAGAAGTAAAGTTTTCTTTTTCATAAATGTTAAGTTTTTAGTAAAATAATATAGGACATTAGATAAATGTCTTCTTTGCAAATTAGGTTTTTATTCTTCAAAAAAGAATGAGCCGAGGTTGAGGATACCGCAATCAGTATCTCCAGCCCCGGCTCATAAACAATTACTCAAATATCATTTTGAGCCAACGATATTCTTAGAGAATAACCTTTGTTGTCTTGTTAGCACCAGTCTTAACGAGGAATACACCTCTGCCAAGCTCGTTGCCACGAACAACTGTCGGCTTAGTCAAGGTCTTAACCAACATACCATCAACTGTGTAGATAGTAGCTGACTTAACACCCTTGAATACCAAGTTACCGTTAACAACCTGTACAGAACCAGAATTGTCAGTAGCAACCTCAGTAATCTCAGTTACAACGTTCCAGTCCTCCAAGTCACCCTTGTCGTGAAGATCCTTCTCACCACGCTGGATTGACTCATCACCAGAAATCTCTACATCAATATCCAAGGTGTAACCCTTGTTGTTGTTAGCAGTTGGAGTGAACTGACCTGGGAACCAAGCATCAGAGTAAACGATACGGAGACGGCTCTTACCTACGTGAGCATCTGCAGGAATCTTAATCTTACCCTTCAGACCTTCACCCTTAACAAAAGTAAGGTTACCCTTGCGGAGTGAACCATGACGGAAGACACGCTCACCATAAGCCTCTGTACCATCCTTTGTTGTTTCATCAAACTTATACACAGCATCGTCCTGAGTTGTATTATCATAGAGTGGCAACCAGAATGGCTGTTCTTCCATACCCTTACCATAGTTGAATGTACCACTTCCATCGAAGTCCATCCATCCACCTACGAAGCAATAACGGCAGTCGTCCTTACCTAAGCCAAGTTCTTCACCATTAAATCCCTTCAATCTGAATTCAATAGTCTGACCTTGTTTAACCTTCAATGTCAAGTTGTCAACATGGCGATAGTTCAGATACTTAGCCTTACCATCCTTATTTGCAGCCTTGAATTCATCATAAGTCTGCTGGAAATTGATATTACCCTCTGCACCTGTTGTCTTGAAATGCTGAACACCACGAAGTTTGAGAGCAGTCTGATAACCCTGTGCATTCACATCAAGAGATGACTGACCATAAGTACCGAATGGATCTTCCTCTACAGTAGCATCCTTCTCAAGACGCTGCCAGAGAATTTCTGAATGGCTCTTCAAGTCCTTAGCTACAGCTACAACACCGATATAAGGTTCTGTAGCAGTCTTAACATTCAATGCAGGAATCAGAGTAGCCCACTGTGAAGTACGACCTACCTCAGAAACCTTACCGTTTGCACCATCCTTGAAGAGGATTTCAAAGTGGTCGATGTTAGCATCGTCATTGTAAACAAGACCATACTTGTTAGCATTGGCATTAACGCTCCAATCCAACTTCACATCCATAGTAGAAGGAGTCTCGCTGGTCTTCTTGACATTCAGATCCTTGATAGCTGTTGGAGTAACCTTATTACCATCATTAAGCTCCAATGAACCTACATACATATTGTACTTATTCGCACCACCCTTAACACGGAAACCGATGTTTGTAATCTTATCTGTTGCATTGAGGTTCAAAGCAATGCGATGCTCCTGCCAAGACTTGCCGGTGTTGTCAGGAACCTTATACTCCTTCCAAGCACCATTCACCTTAAGAATAAGATAAAGATTACTCTCTACTATACCTTCTGCACGCTCACCAGCACCCTTAATAGATACCAAAGCGTAATTAGCAGCATCATTTGGTGTGATATCAGTCTTGTAAAGAATAACGTCAGTTGCTTGTGAAGCATCACCCTGCAACTGCAAGCAAGAACCACCATTGTAAGAATCCTTATGAGAGAAGTTTACTGTAAGGGCATTGCTATATGTATCCTGACCTGCATTAACTACCAACCAACGGTAAGTAGGAACTACGTCCTGTGCAGACATGTTATACCATGCACCAGAAGCCATCTTACCACGATAGTTATAACGGTCACCGTTACCAAGACTGAAGTTTGTAGCAAATGGGAACTTGCCCTGAACAGTTGAACGCTCTGGAATCCAAGTTGAGAAACCTGCGAAGGTTGACAATGGAGGAGTAGAACCTGACCACTCCATCTCGTTACCATCCTCTTTAATTTCTGGTCTGTTCAATGGGTTACGGTTACCACCGCTGAAAGCACGCTCCAGGAATGACTGGTAATTAGCCTGCTGCTCCATAGTGCCTGCACCAGAGTTATAGCTCCAGAAACGGCTGTCCTTATGCTCACCCCAGAGACAAAGGTTAACTTCTTTTCCTTCATCAAGATCTTCCCAGCCTTTATTCATGTTCACAATCCAGAAACCCTGCCATACACCAGAAGCACCCAGCTTAGGATTATGCTCTTTTGCTACTCTTTGACTTTGGTCAATAGACCTTTCACCACCATAGTTCAACATAGCATCACAAGCCTGCTCGTCATTGTCTGCATAATGTGCAGCAACGTTACCGCTACTCAACGTTGTACTTGTAGTGTAAAGACCGATATGGAAATTATCGAAGCCAGTTTCCTTTGCATAAGCATAACAAGCCTTGTGGAATCCCATGCTTTCAGAAGGAGAACCAGCCTCCCAGTTGATATTGATACCGTCTACACCGAAATAACGGAGCATGTTTACCAATGGCTTAACATACTTATACCCATTATAACCTGTAGCATCATGAGTATTTGTATACTTCTTCCATACACGATATGCACCCAAGTCACCATGTGATGCATCGAAGAATACAGTACCGCCTAACATATCACAACCGTTCTTGTGCGCTGCGTCAGTCCATGAACCAGGAACCTGACCAATGCTGTGGTTCCATGATCCCCACATAGCGGTATAGTTCCACAAAGAGAACACGTCGCTATGGAAGCTGCCTGTAGGATAACCTGCATCGCCACCTGAACCACTGCCCATCGGCGTATTCATCCACAGCTTACGTCCAGCATAAGTGTTAGATAAGAGACGATTGGTGTTGTCTACACGCTGACGCTGCTTCACGTGTGAACGCATAAACTCAAGGTCTGCTCTTGAAATACCTAACTTCATGATTTCCTGATCAGTTGGGTACTGCTCACCTTTTCCCAGAGCATCAGCAAAGACCTCAACCATCTTGGTCCAGTCCACCTTACTGAAGTCGTAAGTCTGTGCGTTAGCAGCAAGTGGGCTTCCACTCAACAATGCTGCCATCAACATTGCTGCTAAAGTAGATTTCTTCTTCATAATAATTTAGCTTTCGTTGTTATTTAATTATAATACTGATAAAATACAAGTCATTCCACCCCGGTTACCACTCAGAGGAACCGAGGTGGTGTCTTAGTCATCTATTTAGAAGTTTGGTTTGTTCACATCCCACCAGAGGCGAGTTGCCTGCTTGTCAGCACCACCAAGAGCCTTCAGACCAGTCTCATTGATTTCCTTGAGCGTAGCCGCATCAGAACTTCCCGGGAATGGCAGGCGATGAACCATGCCGCCCTGTACCAGAGAGCCGTCACCGTCAGCCATGTTCAAAATATTGAACAGGCGTGGATAGCCTGTGCGGCGCAGGTCGGTCCAAGCCTCAAGACTGTTAGGGAAGCCTGCGATATACTTCTGTGTGATGATCTTCTCAAGTTTCACCTCACGGTCGTCACTCTCATTCCACTTCACACCAACGGTAATCTCACTTACGCGGTCAGCATCGTTGCCTGTCGGGTCAACGTAGGTGAAAGGAGTAGCACTTTCAATCTTCAAGTAATCATCAACTGCATTCTCATACATCTTGCGGAGCTTTCTGTGCTGCTGGGTACGGTCCAGAACGTTTGCTTCACGGATACCCTGCTCATAGAACTGCTGTGCAGAACCGCCCATATTCCAGCCACGTACAGCACCCTCGGCACGGAGGAAGCAAACCTCAGAGAGCTTCATCAAATAGAGCGGTGCATTACCCATAGCCTTCTGGTTCAGCTGGGAGAAGCCGTTATAAGGGTTAGAAGAAGAGCCCTGTTCCTGACCAACGTGGGCACCGGCAAGAATACCGCACACTTTTGTACCAGCCTCAAGGCTCTTGCTGTCATCCTTGACGTTGGCAATACGGCTGTTCTTTTCAAACAGCATCTCAAGGAACGGGTGATTGAAAGCACGCAGAACCTGCTCGTAACCTGCACCGAGACGCATATCACTCCAAGAGTTCCAAAGTTCAATCATCGGATTACCATTACCTGTAACAGCTGTGATGAATCCGATTTCCTGGTCCTCCTGCTCGATGACACCGCTTGCCACAGCTTCCTCAGCCCACTTCTTTGCCTTGTCTGGGTTAACCTTTACAATGTGCATAGCCATGCGCAGCTTCAGAGAGTTGGCAAAACGCTTGAGGACACCAAGGTCAGGATAACTGCCCTGTGCGTAGGTATTACACTTTGTGTTGGCTGCCAGCTGCTGCTGCATCAGCGTCTTGTACCACGCCGGACGGTTAGCCTCGTAGTACTCATAGCACTTCACGATGGTATCAATGTTAGCCTCGATACTGTTGTAGATAGTCTCTACATCGTCGTAAGTGAAAGGATGTTCCTGCTTGTTGGTCTTGATGTCCTGATATGGCATCGGACCATAGTTGTCAACGCTTTCAAGGCAGGCATAGTCGAAGAAGAGCAGGTAGGTTGCCTTTACCTCTGGCAGAGAGTCAACCTCCTCCATGTTCAACAATGGCACCATTGCCTTTGTTGCCATCTGCAGCTGTCCATAAGCACCGCCGTAAGCCTTCTGGTCAATAGCTGTTGAAGATACGATATTAATGCCTGAATAAGGATAGTTCACATGAGGAATGACACCATACTGTGCGAACGCATCCTGATAGAATGTAGACAGATACTGGTAGGCATGTGAAACAGGAGGTGCACCGTTCTTACCGCCACGGATGGCATACACACCACCCAAGGCTGTCTTCAGGTTGGTTTCAACCTTTGCATACAGCTTGTTATACTGGTCCTCTGTAATGTTGACCTTATAGTTGATGGAGTCAACCTTTCCCTGGCGAACGACTTTCTTCTCGTTCTTCGTTGTCGAATTGAACTCGGCACCAGTAACGTCGAAATCCAGACAAGAGTGCAACATGAATCCTGCGACTGAAAGTGCGAAGATTTTTCCTATATTCTTTAAATTCATTGTCTTTTGGTTTTAATCGTTAGAGTTAGAAATTCATTTTCACTGAGAAACCGTAAGAGCGTGTTGAAGGAGTGTTGAACAGCTCGAAAGCACCCAGACCGTTAGTAGTTGAGAGAGACACATCCGGATCAGTCGGCGCATCCTTGTAGAAGAAGAACAGGTTGCGGGCAATGAACGACAATGAAAGATTGCGGTTCATACCGAAGAGATTGCGGAATGTGTAGCCCAGTGAAAGCTCACGCATACGGAAGTTTGTTGCATTGTAGATATAGTCAGCTGGACTGTCAGCAGAACCAACTGCCTGATAGTAAGCCTCAACAGGAACAATGCGACCGCTGCCGTCATTAAGCACCATACCCGGAACATTGCCGTAGTCCTTGGCAATGATGCCATTTCTCTCTGCTTCCAGACGTGCATCAGCAGTACGCTGTGAGAAACCGTAGTAGTCGAGCTTCTGCTCGGTAAGGCTGATTACCTTACCACCGATACGACCGTTGATGAGGAATGACAGGCTGAGGTCCTTCCATGTGAAGGTGTTGCTCCAACCCATCTGCCACTTGGCATTCATGTTACCGATATACTTCAGCTTGCCGCTCTTATCGAACTGTGGCTGACCGAGAGAGTTCAGCTTGATGTGTCCGTTAGCGTCACGCTCGAAGTCAGGAACGTACATATCACCGATAGAACCACCTTCCAGATACTTCACGTGAACACCACCTACACGCTGCTCAATCAGACGCTCCTTGCCCTGCTCGTCGTAAGCAGTCTTGAGAATCTTGTTGTCGTTGTAAGACAGGTTGTAAGATGTGCGCCAACGGAGCCAGCTTACTGGCTTGAAGTCGTAGCCGACGGTCATCTCAATACCCTGGTTGCGTACCTTGGCTGAGTTCAGGTTCTTTGTCAGACCATTACCTGCAGGTACAGTCATATAGAGGTTGCTCATCACCGCATTATAATAGGTGAAGTCGAAGCTCAGACGGTTATTGAACCAGAGAGACTCGATACCGGTCTCGAATGAGCGGGTCTTCTCAGGACGTGGGTCAGTAAACTGGGAATAGTTGCTACCAATGATAGCACCCGTCTGGAGGTTCTCAGTTACAGCGTCATAAGCAAAGTTAGGAATAGAGTTACCCACCTCAGAGTAAGAAGCACGGTACTTCAGATAGTTGAGTGCATCCGGCATCTTGACGAGCTTGCTCACAATGGCATTGGCACCAACGCCGAAGTAGCCGTAGTTGTCAGTATTGGAAATACCGCTCAGCTTGAAGTAACGGAACGGACGGTACCAGTCACGACGATAAGAAGCATCGAGGTAAACGGTCTCCTTCCAGCCCAGCTGTGCTGTTGCAAGCCATGCACGGTCCCAGTTAGAAGACTTGCTGCTCGTTGTAGCACCCATACCACCGGCACTTGTATCGAAGTAGTTTACGCGTGTTGGCAGTTTCTGGAACTTACGGTCATAATAGGTAGCAACAACATCTGTTCCCTTGTGCTCACCCTTGATGGTGTGACCTACCCAACCAGCAGAAGCTGACAAGTCGTAATCGCCGAGCTTTTTGTTATAGTTGAGCAAGTAGTCAATATAAATCTCTGTCTTCCTTGAGTCTGAATCCCATAAATGACCGTAGTCATCCATAGACGCAGGGAGGAAGGTTGTAGCATAACGCTTGCTGGTTGACTTGTAGCGGGTGTAGTCATAGTTTACACGTGCCTGGAAAGTCAGACCGTCATAGATGTCAACATTACCGCTGATCGTACCCCAGATGCGGTCTTCCTTCTGCTTGCTGCTGTTCATACTGGTAAGCCAGTATGGGTTGTTGTTCGCAGAGTTCATGAACGCCCAGTTCTGACGTGGACCTGAAAGTGCTGTAGTTCCAGAAGTCAGGTTATAGCTGCCACCTGCCAACTCGTAGTACTCCTGTGGGTTACTCATCCACTGACCGCCATTGACCATGTAGTTGTTACGGTAGTAAGCCATATCAACGCTGCGTGGTGTAAGATAGAGATGGTAAAGCGGGTTGCCGATAGTACCACCACCCGGACGGTTGCGGGTAATTGTCTGTGCGTAGTTCAATGACAGGTCAACCTTCAGACGATTGAAGAAACGATAGTTCTGGCGTAAGCTGAAGGTGTTACGGTTATAGTTGTTGTTGCGCAACAGACCCGTAGAGTGGCTGTTTGCCATGGAGAAGTAGGTTGTCATCTTCTCCGTACCACCTGAGAGTGACAAAGAGTTGTTGGTTGTCACACCTGTGCGGAAGAAGTCCTTGACATCATCCTGTGCATAGTTGCGGAGATGGATGTCGTGCATGGCACCTGCTGCAAAGTTTGTTGAGTTCAGCGGTGAGCGCATCGTCAGCTGGCTGTCAGTCAACGAACCGATCTTCGGACCCCATCCGTCTGCCAGCGCAGTGTTGCCGTTAAGGGTTGCACCGTATGTGTTCTGAATCTTCGGAGTAAGCAGCGGAGTATCGAAAGTGATGTTGGATGTCACATTGACATCCAGCTTGCCCTCACGGCCACGCTTGGTTGTAATCATCACGACACCATTGGCAGCAACAGAACCGTAGAGGGCTGCAGCGTTGGCACCCTTGAGGACGTTGATTGACTCGATATCGTCAGGGTTGATCAATGACAATGGGTCAGAACCCTCAGACATTCCGGCATAGGTGAAGCCCTCACCAGCCATGTCACGCTTGCCACGTGCATCATTGGTCATCGGGACACCGTCAACAACGATCAGCGGTGAACTGCTACCAAGGATTGACTTGGCACCACGGAGAACGATCTTCGTAGAACCACCGGCACCACCGGCACTCGGGGTAATGGTAAGACCTGACACCTTACCCTCGAGAGAGTTGGCAACGTTAGGGTCCTGCACCTTCATGAGGTCCTCAGCCTTCACACGCTGGGTGGCGTATGTCAGTGACTCCTCCTTGCGCTGGATACCCATGGCGGTCACCACGACCTCCTTCATGGTGTTGGTCTCTTCCTTCAGCGTAACATCAATCGTACCCTTGCCACCGACAGGGATGGTCTGTGCGGTATAACCGATGTACGAGAAGACGAGCTTCGCGTTCGACGTGGTATTGATGGTGAAGTTACCGTCAATATCGGTCACTGTACCGTTGGTAGTACCCTCAACCAAGACGGTAGCACCAATGAGCGGTTCGCCGGTAGAGTCAACGACACGACCGGTCACTTTGTGATTGCCATTCTGCTGTACGGCCTGCACCGCAGCAGCCTTGGCGTTTGTACCTGCGTAGACACCTGCTGGTGCCAATGCCAATGAAAGGGCAAAAGCAGCTGAGAAATACAGATGCTTCTGCTTCGTTTCCTTAAAGATTTTCATCAGGTTTAGGTTTTTGAACATTTATTTATTACTATTATTTTAAACCTTGTTCAGATGCCGGCGTTGCATTCCCGTCCGGATGTCAATACACGGATGTTCCTTTTCTGTTCCACCTTATTATATATATAAGGCGTTGCGGTTTGCTTGCCAGTCGCTTCCGCATCTCTTTACCTTCTGTCCTACAATTTAAAACCAAACCACTGGAGGTTTCCCGGTATAGTTCGCTGAAGGCTAAACAGTTACATCCGTCAAAACCCACAGCAGGTGAGTCTGTGTCTGACGGCGTCTACAAAGTTAACAATTAAAGGGTAAAGAATACTTAGTGTATCCATAACATTTAACAAACATAAACACTTTTAACATTGAACCGTATGTTACTCTCCGAACCATGTTCCCTTGTTACCATGCCTGTCATGTCCTTAGAACTCGGGCTTGCTTTCATAGAACCCAACCCCACCAATAGGATATAAAAAGAGGATAGCTTAACGGCTACCCTTTATTTTAGTCAAAATACTCATTTATAAGAAATCTGAACGAGTATGAATTAGATATATAATTCACAATAGATATTGATATACGGATATTCTCCTTTTCAGAAGCTCATCCTTAGACACATCTGACAACACAAAGGTACTATTATTCTTCGCTTGTGCGTCATTTTGTTGCTTCAATTCAAGATTTCCCATAATAACTCCATAGTTCCTTTAGTATTGCAAAATTACGCAAAAGTATATTGACATCCAAATAAAACCACCTAAAATTATATAAATTACTTAGATAAACCGTTTAGAGAAACCATTTAGGGCGTTTATCCTCCTACTCAAGGTTTGCCAATCCCCATAATAAGCGAAATATTCCGTAATTGTTCAGCGATAAGGCGTATAAACTATTGTTGATTATCAACAAGTTACATAAACAGATACATGCAAATTCTGGTAAAGAATGTCATTTCGAGCCTTTTTACCACAATTTTACGTTTATAAGTTCTTGATATTCAACGTTCATTATCGCTGAATAGTTACTGACTCATTTCTTGCTTGCAAAAATATAATAAAAAAAACGCTAATTTGAGAATCTTCAAAGTGAAACCGACCAACCAACCAATTATTTAACTTTACAAGACGGTTTGTAAGAGGATATAAGAGGAAATGAAGTGGGCAATAGTCATAAGAGCTTAAAGCATAAGATATACTGTACAAATGCTAATCCTATCTATTCATAATATAGTACAATAGTGTAAAAGATGTCCATGGAGAGACATAAGGTATAATAAGGATATTACAATCCCTTAAATATGAATTTAGCCCTTTTTAATCCCGATGACCAAAAAGGGCTAAAAGTCGTGATAAAGACATACTCCTTTAGATAGATATGTTTGCGTTATTCACTATTCTATCAACTTTCCATGTTTTCTGAGTATTGAGAGAAACTCTCCCCATTCTGTTGCTCGTTTTTCTCGTGATTCCGCAATAACCTTGTTATCTTTGGCATAGTGACTGTCGTTCTCGATGTTTCGTGGGTAGCAGTCGCTAAGATAAAACTTACCTGATTCCGAGACCAATGATAAATCTGTAAATATTTGACTATTGACCGGAGATACAAAGGTTGTGATGTGAAGCAACACCTTGCCATACGAATGTACTTCTATATTACGGTAAATCGGAAAGAGTTGACTTGTAGGCTCAAAATCTTGGAAGACAATCTCACGAGTCTGCACATTGAAAGATTTGATATTCTCAAGCGTAAAAAGATAGGGCTTTGCAGCAGCCCTTGTTATGCGAGTTGTCCCGACGGCAAACAATTCCGTTTTCGCTCCTTGTACTATAGGAGTTGACGTTTGTTCATCTTCGCTGTTGCAACCAATAAATAACAACGATAAAATGAGCACTTGTAGTACATATAAACCTTTTTTCATATCAATATTATTTTAGTTGGTTTTATCTTATTATTATGATCTAAAGTTTCCCACCCTAATAAATAGATGGAAAAATAACAGTTTGTCGAATTTTCTTTGTAAATTAGTAATCGCTAAAGAACTGATTTTAAAGACAAGACAACAAAACTGTTATGGAAGCAAAAATAGAGAAAATAAGTGAGTTATCCAAACTTTTGAGTGTTAAAACTCAAATGAGTGATGATTTATTTCATTTTTTTAACAAATTTGGTATCGGTCAGTAACTGTTCAGCGATAAGGCGTATAAACTATTGTTGATTATCAACAAGTTACATAAACAGATACATGCAAATTCTGGTAAAGAATGCCACATCGAGCCTTTTTACCACAATTTTACGTTTATAAGTTCTTGATATTCAACATTCATTATCGCTGAATAGTTACCATTGAACCGTACCTTACTCTCCGAACCATGTTCCTCTGTTGCCATGCCTGCATATCCTTAGAGTTACTATGCCCACACGTTGCCCTATCTTGCGCAGCGGCTACCCTACAGGCACAAAAAAAGTACCTTCTTAAAAAGAAAGTACCTCTCATGCTATAAACTCATATAAAAAAAGAAACGGCAGAGCAACTGCTCTTCCGTTATCTCCGAACAACCAACGTCTCACGACGTTAATCTTTCTACAATCTTTACCTAAAATATAACTAAAAACCTAAATCTATTACTAACCTAAACAAATCTCTTATTCAATAATAATCCTGAGCAATCTTAATACCTGTAAAGGCTAAACCTTATATTTCAGATATATTATCTCTTGAATTACGATGCAAAGGTAATGCAATTTTTTCATATTGACAAGAATAAACGAGAAAAAATGTTGGATTGTCAGCTAATTATTGATTTATGTCAAACATGACGGATGTAATTCCCGACTATCGGGTCAAAAATCTCCTCACAGGAAGAAGTCGGCTGGTGCCCAACAACATAAAAAAAGGTTCATCCGTTAAATGTGTGGACACTTTTCGTATAGCTTTAGCGGAAGAACCGGAGGTATGCATTATACAAAAAGAGAGCCAAGACGGTCTTGGCTCTTTTTTCTGTTATCATCCTCCGATGCAGAAAACCTTTTCATGTAAACACTTTGAAACCGCAGGCAACAGATTGAAAAATCATGACATAATCACGGATAAAACACCTGCAGATAAAGGCAAAAACACGCATAAAAGACAAGCTCGCAACCAGCAGTAAATCAGTTGGTTATAAAGCAGTGCAAGAAAAGGTGCTTAATTGGACTTCAAAAGGGCGTTAGTTAGAGCTCAAAAGGGCGTCTATTGCAAGTCAATTGGGCGTCTTTTCAAAGCCAAGAGACCATGTATTGGTTTTGAGTTGTATGAAAATAGTTTACAAACGTTGGCGGGTATGGGAACAAGTCGTTTGTAGAAGGCGGAAAGACACTGTATCTGTTTGCCTTTTCTGCATTTTATCTTATAGTCTATCCCCCCTGTGAGACCGTCTGATTTTGGACAGTCATACCATGCAGGTGGATAAGCCTTTATCCTGTTTCCGATCTGCACATCTAACGGAAGAACAAAAAAAAGCCATGTCCGAACTCATTTTCAGAGTTGGACATGGCTGTTTAAAGAAAATACGTTCAGGCTCTTAACCGCTGATCCGGGTCAAAATGCCTCGTGGGCATGCTGCTTTATGGAGGGAGGCTGGAGCTGTTCAGGGAGGGAAGTCACTGCTTCACTTCCTTTTCCTCCTTATCTCCAGCCGCATGGGGTCCTTGATATTCGCCTTGCTTACGAGCTGCAGATAGCGGTCACGCAACGGTCCTACCCGGACATTCTTTCGTGCACGTACCGACGAGATGACCGACGAGGGGTTGCGGGGTTCACGCACATGCAGCACCCTGCAGATATGCCGCACGATTGACTGGAACTCCATCGGACGACCCTGCATGTCCGTCAGCATACCGCTCTGCCACACCATGTGGGCAAGTTCTATGAGGTCGCACTGCAAACCAGTCCAATACAACCCCTCTTCTTCGCTTCGGTTAATCAGGTCGCAGAAATTATCAACTATCCTTGCTGTCAGGCATTTCTCTTCCTCTTCGGTCCAAGCAAAAGTTGCCTTCATTACGATGTTCACTTTCTTAATCATTGGTCTTAGTTTTCTTTTTGTTATATAATTAATGTGTCTCATGTGTATGCCTCCTTGTTTAGTCGTGACGCAGTATCGGTCAGTAGGAGAAGTCGTCGGGGGGCATTGGCATCATCCTCTCACCGGGACAGTCGACTGGGGGGAGAGGACTGCCCTGTAAGAATGATGCAAAGATATAGACATGTTGTGCAGTATATGTTCAACCATAAAAGAATTTTCTTTAAATAAAGCTAAGAAATAACATTCATTAACGACAGAGGAATGCCTGTTCAAAATAAGCAAGCGGCCTGATCAAGTAAGTGTGCCAGAAGTCTGGCTCAAATGAAAGGACCATCTATGCCCTTTAGCCCTCTCGGTGAATGCGCTGCAACCTGTTTTAAGTCAAATCAGTCATCAGAACTGTTGTCGGTTAAACATCTTCCTCCTCTGAGGACAGGTGGCGGCAGCTTCCCATGGATTGCTAATTATCCACCGTCTAAATAGTCCCTTTCCACACGAAAAACCAGAGATAGATATGGACTATATCAGAAATTATTTATAACTTTGCAACCAATAAGTTGTAATAATTACAGGCAACAAAAAGCCTTTTATCCCATTGTAAATCAACAGAATAAAGGGCTATTACGAACACATTATAATACAAAAGCATTATGAAGAAGAAATTTATTTGCACCGTTTGTGGTTATATCCACGAGGGAACAGAGGCACCGGCAGAGTGCCCGGTATGCCACGTCAAGGCTGACAAGTTCAAGGAGTTCAATCCTGCAGCACTGAAAGGTACCAAGACCGAGCAGAACCTCAAGGACGCTTTCGCTGGCGAGAGCCAGGCTCACACGAAGTATCTTTACTATGCTTCAAAGGCTAAGAAGGATGGCTTTGAGCAGATTGCCGGTTTCTTCGAGGAGACAGCACGCAACGAGAAGGAGCATGCCAAGATCTGGTTCAAGTTCCTGCACGAGGGTGACATCCCTGCCACAACACAGAACCTCGCTGATGCAGCAGATGGCGAGAACTACGAGTGGACCGACATGTACGAGCAGATGGCCAAGGACGCTATCGAAGAGGGCTTCCCAGAGCTGGCTGTCAAATTCCGCAGTGTGGGCAAGGTTGAGAAGCACCACGAGGAGCGTTACCGCAAACTCCTGAAGAATATCGAGGACAGTGTGGTGTTCTCTCGTGAGGGAGACTGCATCTGGCAGTGCCGCAACTGTGGTCACATCGTTATCGGAAAGAAGGCTCCAGCTGTCTGCCCGGTATGCAACCACCCACAGAGCTTCTTCCAGGTAGAGGAGTCAAACTACTAAATTCACGCAATAATAATTCCGACTGCGTTAATCACAAAGTGCCAGAAACCTTGCGGTTCCTGGCACTTTTTTTGGATAAATGAATGAGGTAAGAGCAAAACGAGACAGAATGAAAGAACAGATTGACGGGTGAAAGAAGTGTGAGGGAAAAGGAGACGGAATAGCAGAAAGAACAGGATGACTGGTGAACAAAGTGTGAGGGGAAAGGAGACGGAATGACAGAAAGAATAGGGTGACGGGTGAAAGAAGTGTGGGGAAAAGGAGACAGAATAGCAGAAAGACAGGGTGACGGGTGAAAGAAGTACATGCACAATCTGCAAATTATGCACTTTATGCCGACAAGTTACTTTGTCTCCTACCTTGCTGTCACGTCCCCTGTTCACGTATCTGCCTGCACTTTCTGTCTAAACAAAAGAATATATATTTATATAATTCGGCGACAAAAAAGTGTAAAGTTTAATTATTTTCAGCAATCTCCATATTTGTCGCAGAACGAACTGACGCCCTGTAACTGAAAAGTTACTAATCTGTCGCATCACTCCACAACCTTTTGATTGAATGTACATTACGAAACAACAAAATCAAAAGAAAAGAAGCTGAGAACAAATTAGTAACGATAAAAATAGAAATAAAGAACTACAAAAACAGAATATTTGTAAAGAAAGAAGAACTATAAAGACCGAAACATCCCTATTTGTCCCACTTTACTTCCTTATCTGTCGCACAATCAGGAAAAAGATTCCCTTTTTGTCGCACAGACCTTACTTTTCCGTCGGAGATAACTTCCCCTGAAGTCGTACGGAACTTACATATCCGTCGCCATGTTACGACATAAGAAGCTGTGAACCAAAGGACTGTCATTCACTAACAAAGTCTTATAACCAGACCAACAACGATAATCTAAGTCCAAGATGGGTGTGCGTGAGAGGGAAATAATACAGACTTAACACATACATGAGCTGACACCCAATGTTGTTGCTAACGCTGTGAGGACAGACACAAGGATGTTCAGAATATTCTTCCAGAGTGGTTTGTTCATAAGTTTTGAAATGTTTAATGTTAATAACTAATTGTGAGTAAAGGGTGGCTGGTGGGAAGTGAACTGGCCAGAACTTAAGGCAGTCACTGGATACTCCTGACATCAGAATGCCGCAAAGAACTTCTGCTATCGTCCAATGTATGAGACACTTACTGATTGACAATGCAGCCATACAATGAAATAACCGACAAAGCTGAAGCTGCTTTCCTAACACCCGCTTGGGGACTGAAGAAGGGAATGGAAAGGGAGGAGAGGGCACAGCAGACATTCCGGTCGCACAGCCAAGCCTGCACACTGCATACACGGCTTCGGCTTATATATGCCATTTACATCATCCGACACGCTTTCACCGCATGAAGCGTTGGACGCATCGCACCAGCCATGCAAACGCACATGACCTGCTGCACATCTCCCCCCTTTCCACAATCCCTAAACCACAACCCGCCAACCACTAACGACTACTTAGCCCTGTGGCTGTGTGCCCGTCTCGCTGGAGCCGGTTGAATCACCTGCCTGCGGACCACCGGAAGCTGAATTGCCGCCCTCAGGAGTCTTGCCCTTGTCCTTACCAGCCTTGCCCTTGCCGGCAGACTTCGGAGCATCATACTTGACAGCCTCCTGAATGCGCAGACCACTGATGAGGTTCTTGATGCGACGACGGGTAGCATCGACGGTCACGGTAGGTGCGAAAAGCACGTGAGCACCGTAGATGTCCTTCTGCGGATTGAAGTCCTTGGCATGCTCAACACCCTGGGAATGAATACTCACACGGAATGTTCCCAATCCGTCGAGCTTCACACGGTTGCCGCCCTTGAGCACCTGGTTCATCTCGAACACCAACGCACTGATCACTGCCAGGATGTCCGGCTCTGTTACGGTACAACGCTCGCTGATGCGCTGGGAAAGTTCCTTCACGCCAACTACGTCCGGCGACACGGCACGGGCATACCAGTAACCCTTGCGCTTGCTGTTCTTACGATTGTCTTGATACATACGATACTTGATTGACATAATTTGAAAAAATTAAAAGTGAAACAATAAAATATTAAGATATGAAAAGTTGAAAATACTCGCCTGTTGCCATGTCGGGGGGGGACATCTGACGGCTCATCTACGGATGTACGGTCGGGACACCCCCACCCCGGGGAAGCTGTCTCGCTCACGAGGGGGAGAGACACCGACAATGGACAACTACTTAAAAACGTAATGCGACAAAAAAGTGAAAAAATAAATAAACAGAAAGATTAAAACGTAAAAAGATAAAAAGACAAAAAGATAAAAGGGTGAAAAAATAAAAAGATAAATAATGAAAAAGCTAAAAACACAATAACGCAAAAACGTATAAAAATATAAAGGTAAAAACGGGAAAACACAAAAACGTACAAACATAATTCAGCATAAATATAAAGATATAAACAGATTAAAAAATATTCATGTATTTAATTAAAATATTAATTCATAGCCAGTTACATGAAAGATTGGAGAGAAGTCAGAAGAAAAACAACGACTGATCAAGAGCGATAAAGGGATAAAACAGCCGCACAACAGCTCTTCTAACCGCTGTTTTTATTCTCTTCAGTGAATGGAAAAGGTGAAATAATCCCTCTGACTTCCTCCCGAATTCCCATCTTCCCGTCCGAAAAGTGACGCTAAACTTCGCCAAGAATCTGATGACGGTTCTTCTCATCACGTCTGTAGCTGATGTGAATCCACCGTTTTAGGACGGAATTCTGCGGTTCGAGAATCATCTGGTCGAAGTCGGTACGGCGGAGAACAGCCGCATATTTACGGCACATTTCAAGTCCTGTGACATGAATATCGGCAGCTTCACCACGCAGATGTTGCGAATGTACGGCACCATGAACAGCCCTGTTCACCGCCTCACAGCGGTAGCCACTGGACACAATCACCCGCCCTACCCGACGCCTGAGCGGCTCAAGGACGCACGTACAGAGAGCCCTCAGGTTCGCCATCACTTCATCCCGTGACGGCTTGCCCTCCTCAGGCTCCGTTGCCGGCACATTCTTTATACGCAGCATCACCGCCACTCCCGAGCGGAGCATCTCCCCCACGGTGAAGTGAGGAGAGAGTCGCTCTTCGTAATCGAGGTCTGTAGATTTCGTTTCGTTCGTCATATACATTAATATTATAGATAGTTTAGTCTGATTAAAACACACGCTTGTCAGATTGTTCAGTCTGATTGATATGCACTGTCTTCAGTTTGTTCCCTGATGACGATGCAAAGGTACAACAGAAAAAATCCGTTTCCAAGCAATATATATGTAGTAGTATCTGTAGACAGTTGGCAAGGGGAATGACCTCCCCCAACCCCTCCGAAGGAGGGGAGTGCCTACGGAAGCCAGCCTTGCTGAAACCTTCTACACCTACCACCGCTTATAACCGCTCCCCAGCATCACATACGACATCCCATAGAGAGAGGGGCTCTCTATCACCACTTGTTCCCCATCACCATCCTCCACATCCCCACCCTCAGAGGGGATTGGGGAGGTTCTCCATCATCACTTGTCCCCGGTTCTTCCGTTAAATGCGTAGATTGGAAACAGAATAAAGGCTTATACACCTGTATGGTATGACTATCCCAAAACAGATGGTCTCACAAAGGAGGATAAAGTACAAGATAAAAATGCAGAAAACAAATACCATGTCTTTCCATCTTCAACAAACAACTTATTCCCATATCAACCAACGTTTGTAAACTATTTTCATGCAACTCAAAACCAATACATGGTCTATTGGCTTCTAAAAGACGCCCAATTGACTTGCAATAGATGCCCTTTTGAGACCTTACTGACGCCCTTTTGAAGTCCAATTAAGCACCTTTTCTTGCACTGCTTTATAACCAATTGATTTACTGTTGGTTGCAGACTTGCTTTTTATACGTGTTTTTGCCTTTATCTGTAGGTATTTTACCCGAAATTATGTCATGATTTTTCAATCCGTTGTCTGTGTTTTCACAGTATTGACATGAAAAGGTTTTCTGCGTCGGAGGATGATAATAAAGTAGACAGTCAAGACCTTCTTGGCTGTCTTTTTGTTAAATGCATAACTTCGGTTCTTCCGTTAAAGCTATACGAAAAGCATCCACGCATTTAACGGATGAACCTTATTTCCCATCGCATTCCCTCTTCGGAGGGACTTGGAGTGGATCTCTGTCACTACTTATTTCCCACCACCAGCCACCACACTCCCACCCTCCAAGGGGCTTGGGAAGGCTTCATTCAAAGGGGCTTGGAGGCTTTCCACAAAAAAGCGGGACACCCCTACGTCAGGGTATCCCGCTATTCACTTCCCCATCTCCCCCCGGAGAGGGGATCAGGGGTGAGATCTTACCTGACCTCCTTCCTCACCTTCCCACTGCCATCCTTGACAATCACTACCTGCTTCGTACCGCCCGGCACCGTCTCAGCCGTTGTCACCATACCCGAGAGCGTGTAGCTGCGCACAGCCGCCTTATCTGCAGCAGGAGCGGCATCAATGCCAGTCGTGCCGTTCAGCGGCGTAAAGCTGAAGGAAATGGTGTTATCGCCATTGCGTGTAATCTGTCTGATGCCAGCCTGTCCGCTCACCTTATAATTCGTGTAGAAGCTCAGACGAGGGTCAGAAGTGCTCGTCAGACTGCTGTTCAGCCCTGTCGGGAACGGGTCACTGTTCTGCGTTTCATTATCAAGCTGCGCATCCGCAGGCACTATCGTGAAGCGTGGATGACGCTGTGCAGAGGCAGCATTAAGATTGTTCATCTGCCATGAGCGCACATCAAAATCAACATGGAACACCATCAGCCCATGCCCCGGCAGCTCGCTGTCCCAGCGGTGGGGCGTGCGGTTCTCCAGGATGTAATACTCATCCTTGTTGTCAGGGTTATAGAGGAAGTAGGCATCACCCCCTTCCGAAAGTCCCTTCATGCTCTTCACCTCCACAGCCTTATCGCCCAGCGTGACCGGCTTCAGCCAGCCCATGTAAGCCTTCTCATAGGCATCATATCCTGCCGGAACCGTTCCGATTCCCGTACCGTTATAGGCGTTCGTGATGCTCTCCGGACCACCGTTGTAGCTGCCCGAGCACATGAGGTCATACCTGCCTGAACCGATGTTGTTTCCGCCACGGGTATCGTAGAAGTCGGGAAGACCGAGACAGTGCGAGAACTCATGGCAGATGGTACCGATACCTGAATAGAAAACTCGCTCCTTGCCGTTCAGCTCAGCACGCACGATTTCGTTGCTGCAGGCGTATGTGTTGACGGTCTTGCCGTTGAACGTGAGCGCATGCAGTCCTGCATCCGTGAGCGAATACTTGTGCGGCCATATCGTGTTGGCATCACCGCCTGACGCCTCGCCCTCACCGGCATAGATGACATATACCTGCTCCACCTCGCCGTCGCCGTCCCAGTCATAGTCGCCGAAGTCCACCTTGTCCTTGATGGCGTTGCAGGCATCCATTATCATCTGCGTGGCGTTCGCATCGTTCTGCCGTGCTGTACGCTCACCATAATACTTGTAAGGATGCTTCAGCTTTACAGGACCTACGACATCAAAAGTGAGGTCGAACTTGCCGTTGCTCTGGTCCAGGAAATAGTCGTGCACACTGCCGATGGCACCGTTGTTATTGGTATATCCTGCCTTGTTCAGCATGTTCTCGTAGAGCGACTTGACATCATCCTCACGTGGCTTGAGCGTCAGCACGTTCTTAGGGTCCTTGAAAACCATATCTTCGAACTCAACCAGTATGACGAGTCCCTTCTTCTTTCCTTCCCACGTATCGCCGAATCCCAGTCCGAAGGGCTTTGCACCCGCCTCTTCCTGCTTCTTTGCTTCCAGCTTTCTCACCTGCCGGAGGGCTGCAGCCACCTGTTCCTCCCCACCCTTTCGCAGTGCCTTTGCATGTGCCAGCACCGACGATGCCACCAGACGGTCGTTGTCAATGCGGGCATAGTAGTAGCTGCCGTCGAGGGGCAGGACGGGGATGCCATCCTCCGTGAGTGCATAGTTGAAATGCTCGTCGCCCACGGTCATGACCTTCAGCACCGTTCCATCCACCTGTTTAAACGTCCGCCACATCCGCATGGCAGGGATGGCAAACGATGATGTTGCCAGCATGGCACTGGCAAATAGAGTTATGATTTTCTTCATATAACTGCTGTTTGATTACAATTCCGTTGTTTTCTTCCGTCAGAACCTTCCCTTTTGAAAGATGGTGCAAAGATAAGGAAAAAAACAAAGGTAAGAGAAAAAGAAATTCATATTATGTCATACCTATGTGTGTGTTTACCCAAAATCTGTCAGGAAATAATACGATTAATTAAGGATAATAAGCCCATTGTGGACTAATGACCGCATTTGAGTCTCTTACCTACAAACATTTATGATTTATTCAAATGTTTTGCCATAATCAAAAAACAAAGAATGTTTTTTATCCTTCAGAAATTGATCCTGCAAGTCCATAAGTGATGAGTTGGCACCCGTTACCTCCAGATCTCTATCAAAAACAACATGAAAGTTGACATATAGGAGTTCGAGTTCTTTTGAACTCTTTAATGCATCTATACACCTTGGTCTGATGATAACATTATAAGTATGCCATAACTGTTCTGATGCTTTGGCAGCATTGTCCAGTATTCGCAATGTCTCAGTTGATGTTGCATTGGTTTTAAATTCCATGAAACACATTTCTTTTTCAGTCAGAAGAAGACAATCGCATACTCCTCCTTCAATTATTCCTTTTGCCGTAATAACCCTGCCGTCTAAAGGCAGCAAGGCAACACAGATACTGCCAGGATTATCAACGTGGAAACATTTGGATGAAAACTCCGGCTCCTGATCAACCCAGTCAGAATAACCAAGTTGCATGTCATCATACACATAGAGATGAGAGGTCAGTAGAAAAAAGGTGGGGGATTTATGGTTCAGTAGAAGACAGGTGGGGAATTTTATCGGTTCATCCGTTAAATGAGCGGATGCTTTTTGTATAGCTTTAGCGGAAGAACCGGAGGTATGCATTATACAAAATAATAGCCAAGACCGTCTTGGCTGCCTATTCTGTTATCATCCTCCGATGCAGAAAACCTTTTCATGTTGATACTTTGAAAAGGCAGACGACGGATTGAAAAATCATGACATAATTTCGGGTAAAATACCTGCAGATAAAGGCAAAAACACGTGTAATAAGCAGGTTTGCAACTAACAGTAAATCAGTTAGTTATAAGGCGGTGCAAGAAAAGGTGCTTAATTGGACTTCAAAAGGGCGTCTATTGCAAGCCAATTGGGCGTCTTTTGGAAGCCAAAAGACCATGTATTGGTTTTGAGTTGCATGAAAATAGTTTACAAACATTGGTTGATATGGGAATAAGTTGTTTGTAGAAGATGGAAAGACATGGTATTTGTTTTCTGCATTTATTATCTTGTGCTTTATCCCGTTTTGTGAGACCGTCCGACCTTGGATAGTCATACCATACAGGTGTATAAGCCCTTTGTTCTGTTTCCATTCTACGCATTTAACGGAAGAATCATCTTATCCCGTGAGGCATTCCCCCTCCTTCGGAGGGACTGGGGGGAGGTAACAAAAAAAAGGAACACCCTTGCGAGTATTCCTTTTTGTGATTCCGACAGGATTCAAACCTGTAACCTCTTGATCCGTAGTCAAGTGCTCTATTCAGTTGAGCTACGGAACCATTAACATGGTTGCAACAGGGTAAGCATGAGCATTACTTCTGAATTGCGAGTGCAAAGGTATGGCTTTTTATCCGTTCCACCAAATGTTTCGGCATCTTTTTTTCCTATTTTTTTTCATCATCATCGTGCAGCGTTGGCAGCGAGATGTGATAACCCACTGCAATAAAGCGGATTAAACAGATTGCGAGGAAGGTGATGATGACCGTCACGGGGAGCGGCATGCCGAGGGAAAAGAGCACCCAGTAGATGAGTCCGCCTGCCACGCTTGCCACGGCATAGATCTCCTTGTGGAAGATTACGGGGATGTTGTTCAGCAGGATGTCACGGATGACACCGCCTGCCACACCCGTGATGCAGCCCATGATGACTGCCACCCAGAAGGGATGTCCGAGGGCGATGGTCTTCTGTATGCCGGCAATGGTGAAGAGTGCCAGACCGAGGGTATCGAAGACGAACCACGCATTGTTCAGCCGCTGTATCCACTTTCGTGAGAGGATGACGAGGAAGAGGGCAAGACCGGTACAGAGAACGTACATGATGTTTGCCGTCCAGAACGGACGCACACCGAGCATGGTGTCGCGGATGGTACCGCCACCGATGGCGACAGCGAAGCCACAGACGTAGCCTCCGAACCAGTCGAAGCGCTTCTGTGCGGCATGCCGGATGCCGGAGATGGCAAAGGCGAAAGTTCCGAGAAACTCCAGAATCACCTGGAGGGTACGGACGAGATGAGGATCAGTGTAAGTCATATTGAATTGATAAAAGCCTCCCCCGACCCCTCCAAAAGGAGGGGAGTGCAGATAGCTGGAGCCTTACCCAACTGCCCCGAAAGGAGGGGAGTGCAGATAGCTGGAGCCTTACCCAACCGCTCCGAAGGAGGGGAGTGCAGATAGCTGGAGCCTCCCCCAGCCCCTCCAAAAGGAGGGGAGTGCAGATAGCTGGAGCCTCCCCCAGCCCCTCCAAAAGGAGGGGAGTGCAGATAGCTGGAGCCTTACCCAACTGCCCCGAAAGGAGGGGAGTGCAGATAGTGGAGCCTTACCAAATCGCTCCGAAAGGAGGGGAGTGCAGATAGCTGGAGCCTCCCCCAGCCCCTCCAAAAGGAGGGGAGTGCAGATAGCTATGGGTAGCTCTCTTAGTTTATTCCGCCAATAGTCATAGACCGCATGGAAGTATTAAGCACCTTAGTATATAAATCTTATTTCTTTATTGTACCGCAAGGAAACTATAGCAAACCTTATCCTATTTGCCTCCCTCCCCTTTTGGGGAGGGTCGGGGTGGGGCTTCTGTGTGGGGCTTCTGTGTGGGGCTTTACACCACATTCTGTGGTTCTCCTGCCATAAACTGCTTGATGTTCTCAACGCATATCGCCATCAGACGCTCACGTGCCTCACGGGTTGCCCAGGCTGTGTGGGGCGTGATGTAGGCATTGGGCTGACGGAAGAGCGGATTGTCCGCATGGGGAGGCTCCTCGGTAAGCACATCAGCACAGTAAGCACCGAGCTGTCCGCTCTCAAGGGCATCGGCAACAGCCTGCTCGTCAATGAGTCCGCCACGTCCTGTATTGATAAGGATGGCTCCACGGCGCACCAGCTTCAGCGTTTCGGCATTGATCATGCGGGCATTGTCGGCTGTCAGCGGACAGTGCAGGGTGATAATGTCCGACGTGTTCAGCAGTCCCTCGAGCGTCGTCTTGCGGATACACTCCGGCAGGTCGCTGCTGTTCCTGCTGGTGCAGGCAGAGATGTCCATGCCCAGCGTGTGGGCAATCTGTGCCACCTTCTGCCCGATATTGCCCAGTCCGACGATGCCAAGCGTCTTTCCGGCAAGTTCCATGAGTGGCGTGTCCCAGTAGCAGAAGTCCTGCTGCCGGCTCCATTCGCCACGGCGCACGGCATCCGCATAATGGTCTACACGGTTGGTTACGTTCAGCAGGAGGGCGAAGACATGCTGCGCCACGCTGTCGGTGCTGTAGGCAGGGATATTGCATACGACGATGCCCCGCTCACGTGCTGCTTCAACGTCGATGTTGTTATAGCCCGTTGCCAGTTCTCCGATATACTTCAGACGTGGCAGCTGGCTGAGCAGCTGGCGTGTGACGTTGACCTTATTGATAAGGATTCCGTCAGCGTCCTTAGCTCTTTCCACAACTTGTTCCTGACTTGTGCGTTCGTAGATGACGCACTCTGCTATTTCCTTTATCGGCTCCCATGACAGGTCGCCGGGATTGACTGCGTGGCAGTCGAGAATTACAATTTTCATATGGTGGGGGTTGGGTGATGGGTGTTGAATGTTGGGTGGTGATGAATTGATTAGTGGGTGATGGGTGTTGGGTGATGGGTGTTGAATGGTGGGTGTTGATGAATACTACTTCCAAGCAATCAATACACCACACTTTATCCTATTTGTCTCCCTCCCCCTTTGGGGAGGGTCGGGGTGGGGCTTTGTGGTGGTCTAACTCATCCGGCATATACTGCTGTTCCACATAATGCCCCGGATAGTCGTGCGGATACTTATATCCATCGCTGTAACCGAGGTCCTTCATCAGCTTCGTGGGTGCATTGCGCAGGTGCAGCGGCACAGGCAGGTTACCCGTTTTCCGCACCAGTTCCAGTGCCTCGTCGATGGCTTTATAGGCCGAATTATCCTTCTTCGACCGTGCCAGATAGACCACTGCCTCCGCCAACGGGATGCGTCCCTCGGGCCAGCCGATCTTCGTCACGGCATCAAAGGCAGCATTCGCCAGCAACAGTGCGTTGGGATTGGCAAGTCCGATATCCTCCGCCGCACTGATAACGACACGACGAGCAATGAACTTCGGGTCTTCACCTCCTTCAATCATCCGCGCCATCCAGTAGAGTGCCGCATCAGGGTCAGAGCCACGGATCGACTTGATGAACGCTGAAATAATATCGTAGTGCATCTCGCCGTCCTTGTCGTAAGCCAGCGGATTCTGCTGCAGACGCTCCTCCACCATCCTGTCGGTTATCACAATATCGTCGCCCGACTCAGCCCCGACGATGAGGTCGAGGATATTCAGCAGCTTCCGAGCATCACCCCCGCTATAACGCAGGATTGCCCCCGTCTCACGCAGTTCGATGTTCCGCTTCTTCAGTTCCACATCCTCCGTCACCGCTCTCTGCAGCAGCTTCAGCAAGTCATCCTGCTCCAACGGTTTCAGCACATAGAGCTGACAGCGAGAGAGCAGCGGACGTATCACCTCGAACGACGGGTTTTCAGTCGTTGCACCGATGAGCGTCACCGTTCCCTTCTCCACTGCCCCGAGCAGCGAGTCCTGCTGCGACTTCGAGAAACGGTGGATTTCATCAATGAAGAGTATCGGCGAGACGGAATTGAAGAAACGCCCGCTCTTTGCCCTTTCAATGACATCACGCACATCCTTCACGCCGCTCGTCACAGCCGAGAGCGTATAGAACGGTGTCTCCAGGCGGTGCGCAATAATCTGCGCCAGCGTCGTCTTTCCCACGCCCGGCGGTCCCCAGAGGATGAACGACGCTATACGTCCCGAATCAATCATCCGCCGGAGCACAGCCCCCTCACCCACGAGGTGGCTCTGTCCGATATAATCATCGAGCGTGCGTGGTCGCATCCGTTCTGCCAATGGTTCCATGTCTCTTTTATCTTTTGAAAGACAAAAGTAAGCATTTATTTCCATACAGGATATATATTTGCCCCATAATTTAACAAAGCCACCAACTTGTTACACTCTGCCAACCCATCAGCCTGCCTGCCAAACTACACTGGACAACATACTACACTGTCCCCATCGACCTGCCAAACTACAGTGAGCAGCAGACTACACCCTGTCGAAAAGAAAGAGGGGTCTTCATAAATTTGAAGCGATAAAGCCTACGAAAAGAAGAAGGAAAGCACTGAACTTATCACAAGATTATCCTTAAATTCCTTTTGCTGTCATTTTAACATTTCGTGTAAACAACTTGTAGACTAATCAGTTAAACGTTCATGATAAATGACAGTAGTGACAGGAAAGTCAGCTTTGAAGTAACCGCTTATCGAGTATGAACTTTTTAGGTTCTTCCGAAATATGGCGTGATGAAGTAAGCCTACTCATAATAAGGCACACAGAGAAAGGGAGAACACGGAGGTGAAAGCAATGCCACGGAGGTGACAACGTCACAAAGAGCGACAGAGCCGTAGCGCAAAGTTTGCTAATAGCTTTGGAAAACAAACGCTATTCAAAGACCCTTGCGGATAAAGCTCGCAAAGACCCTCCTTTGCTCTACGCACCGACAGCGCCTCCGTGCCTGCCACAGCTTTGTATCAAATAATCATCCGTCCACTCCCTGTCTCTGTGTGATATTTCATCAAAGTTATAAACTCACGAGACAAAACCCATCACTCCAAACATCTGAAGACCCATTCTATTTTCGTTTTACCTTTAACGACTTCATTCTTCAACGTAACTATTCAACGATAATGAACGTTGAATATCAAGAACTTATAAACGTAATATTGTAAGAAAAAGGCTCGAAATGACATTCTTCACCAGAATTTGTATGTTCTGTTTATGTAACTTATTGATAATCAATAATAGATTATACACCTTATCGCTGAATAGTTACTCTTCAACTCTATTGTGATTGAGAAATTGCACAAAATGTCGAATGAACGAGAAAGAAAACATCACCCTCCCTCCTCCGAAGAGTGAGACTGCCCGATGAGTATAGTCAGCCTGAACCTGTCAACAACTATTCCCGCTCCTAACTCCCCATCCCCCACCTGCCCCACCCTTCAAAGGGGTTTGGAGAGGCGTTTATTGTAATTATTTTTCATCATACTCCCACATTGTCGCCCATCAACACACCTGCTCACGCCGCCAACATTCCCTATTTGTCTCACACATTTTCATACAAATTCATAACCGCCAATCAATTAATCTTTTACGCATTGAATATTCATCCATACACTACCCTTTAAAAGCACCATTACTCCCCTACTCCATCCAGACAAACTCTTAGAAAAGTGTTTATTTTCTATTAAAATGCACCCTTTTGTCAGTTAAATTCATAAAAGGACCTAACTCCTTCCCCATCCGTCGCACCTAACCTCCTAACTTGTCGACCACCCCACCCAAACAGCTACTAATCTGTCGCATCACCCTTACTAATCTGTCGCACCGCTTTTCCCTATCTGTCGTCGCTATTTTCCCTATCCGTCGCACTTTATCATTGCAAGTATCTGTAAATCAATATGTTCAAAGTCCCTTACTAATATCTAATAAAGATAGTATAGTGATATTCTAACTTGAGAAGAAGTTTTGTGTTTTGAAAAGAAATAAGATTTTCTTGTAGGCGAAGATGATTTTAAACAAAGGTTTTGGGGCGAACCTCCCTTTTTGTCGCACTTGTCTTTTTCCCCTTCCTTTTCCCTGTTCTTTCCCTGTATTTTCCGAGTTTTGAGCGCTTTTCCGCCTTTTTTTCTCTCCTTTTTCCTGTCTTACAGACCTGTTTCTGCTCCTTTTTCCCCATCGCTATTCTCGTTTTTTGTTTTTCTTTTGTTTGTACTCTTGTTTTATTTTTATTCAAGTTTTTCCCTCCCTTTTTGTCGTTGTTCTCTATTTTTCCCTTCTCTTTTCTTCATTTTCATCTGCTTTTTTTCCCGATTTTAGGAGCGACAAATCGGGAATCTTTTACCATGGAATAGTCTTTTATTTTGTTTATAAAGTATTAGTATTCAGCTTATTATACTTTACATATACTCATTTTGCTCAGATTTTTCCTAAAACTTGTCACTTTTTTGTCGCACTTTGTTTTTATATACTCATCTAACTATATTGATTATCAGTGATTTATGAAGTAATTATCATCCTCCTAAAAACTTTCCCTATTTGTCGCTATCAGCCCTTTTTCTTCTATCTTCCTATTTTGTCGCACCTGTTCTGCTTCTCATTTTTCACCTTATATTATATATACCTGCATTATTTCTTCCTTTTTTGTCGTAGTTTCTGTTTTTCTTGCTAATAGTTTTCTCTCCCTATTTGTCGTACATTTACTTCCCCCTTTTCAGTTTATTTCACTGCCCCTCGCTGTCTTCCCACAGAAAGTTCAGCTGCCCTTGACGCACTTCTACTGGCTGTGCTTGCCATTCCTCTCGCACATTGTCTTTGTGCAGCCCTCAGTTTTCTTCCTGTCTGCTTTGATGAATAAGCCGTTTCTTCGTCCTGTTTCTTTTTCCTCACCCAGTTTTTGTCTGCTTTTATGCAATTCTTTGCTTCTTTCCGCCATTTCTATTTTGTTAATATTCTCGTCGGACAGTCCTGTTTCTTTATTTCATGCGGTTTTTGAAGCCATTTTTTCGTTTCTTCCGGTAAATGCGTGGACATTCATAATTATGCTTCTTTAAAAGCTGTCATTACGTATCTGTGTAGTTACCCGAACAATATTTTGTAATAATATTTCAAACCGTGAAATCAAACTGATGCTCTTTTAGCTTTGAAAAGACGCCCAATTGGCTTGCAATAGACGCCCTTTTGAGGTCTTGTTAACGCCCTTTTGAACCCTAACTAACGCCCTTTTGAAACATGGTTGTACAAGTCTTTGATTTACTGCAGGTTACAACGTTACTGAAATCCGTTGTTTTTATACTTTTTTTGAGTCTGATGGCTTCGATATTGTCAATATATTTCAAATTCGTTTTTTTCGTATCCCACAGTGAACAAGCGAACAGGAGAACAGTTGCAGATCAATTTAAAAGCCCCTATTGCCTCAGTGATATGGACTTAGAAATGTAGAACACTTCACTTTGATATTATGTCCATTATATGCGTAGGCGTCCACACTTTTAGCGGAATAACCATTTTTTCTCTGTTTTCGTTTTCTTTTTCCACAGATTTAAACTTCTTTTTCCGTTCTTTTTTCTTCATTTGACGCTCCATTTTTATCGGATATTTATTTGAAAAACCTTTACTAATTTACTTTTTTAATCTGCCCTTTTTTACTTTCTTTACTGTTCATTTCCTTTTTAAGTTGCTTTTCTTTTTTTCTCTCAGTAAGTTTCTCTGGTTCATTCTTTATTCTTTCTTTATTCTTTCTTTGCTGCTTCATTTTATTTTTTCTGATTGCTTTCTTACCCGACATTTCCTTTTTTTGTCGCTGTTTTTTGGTACTTTTTCTACATCCTTTTTTATTGCAGGTAGATGTTTATTTTTATCTCATTTTGACCCCCTGAATTGTATTTTTGCCTCTCTATTCTTTTATATTTTACATTAAATAGATAAGTATATAAAAATACTTTTATCCTTTTATGTTCTTATCTGTTTGCTTATTTCCGTTTCTCTTTCATTGTTTATTTACTTATCTATTTTGATGTGTATGTATATAAAAATATAAACACCATGTTATTTATTTATTTGTTTATTGTTGAATATTTCTTTTTATTATGTGTAAATATATAAATGTGTTTTTAGTTATTTATATTTATTATTATGTATTTATGTTTTTATATATTTATGCAATTTATTTCTTTGATGCAGTTTTATAATATATAATTATATAAATATATGTTTATAATCTTTCTATCCGAATTCCTTTATTTAGTGTGTGTATTTATCGTTTCAAACTCTCCGTAGTTGTTTAGGATGTGTGATATTTTGTCTTGTTTTTGGAATGTTATTTTTTTGGGTTCGTATGTCTTCATCTTTATTTGTGTTTATATATTTATCTCTTTATTTGTTTTTCATCTTGCTTTTCTGTGTTCTCTTTTTCATCAGTGGGGTGAGTGCGCGTCATTTGTTCTCATCCCAGCAGTTCCTGACCACTTGTTCTGTAGCTTGTTTCTGCCTGCCTTCAGCAGTCTGATGGGCTGCCTGTAAGGTAGCAGTTTTGCATTATCATTGCTTGTACAACTTTAGTAGAGCCTTTTTTCTCTTTTATATCTTTGTTTATCAGTATTCTATATATTTAATTATTTACTTGTTTATACTTTTATGTTTTTGTTTTCTCTCTTTTTGTTTTTGCTTCTGTTTATTCGTGTGTCATTTTCTTTTCTTGTTATTCGATGGAATCGAGCTTTTCTGTTGGATGCTTTTATCTGCCTTCATAAGTCTTTCTTTGTTCTTATGGTCCGACTGTCTTTTTTCTTATGTTTTCTTTATATGGGAGCAATTTGTTTTTAATTTACAGCTGAATGTCAATATTTTACATTTTTATATATTCATCTATTAGTATATTTATACACGGTTTTCCCCCTTCATCCTTAATTATGCCCCGTTTTATTGCTTTTTTTCTATATCATTTGTTCCGCTTTGACTGTCAGATTGTTGCGTAGTGCTATATGGAGACGATTTTTTTATATTTCATCAGGACGTTAGTTGCGCTTCAATTAGGCGTTCTTTGCGTTGAATTGGGGCTTTGGATGCTGTTTTGCTTGTCTTTGCCTGGGCGTTTATGCGGCAATCTGATGTTTTTATCCGTGCATGATTATTCGTTAACTGTCTTTGGTTGATAGTTTCCGGTCTTTTCCTTCCAGTTCACTCACCTGATTGTTTCTGTCCGGGATAATGCTACGGTTTCTTTTTTTGTTTATAAATCTTGTTATGCAGTTATGCCTTTATGTTTTTATGCCATTGCGTTTTAATGTTTATATTGAGATATGTGTTTATTCTTTTCTATATATAGATAATTATATAATGTTTGTTTCTATTCTGTTATATGTCATAAAAATATAAATATATAAATATGTTTTAATTCCTTTCTATCTTTTGCTTCTTCTCTTTGTTTTCTTTGTGTTTGTGCTTTGTTTTAGGCTTTAAGTGCTATTTATATGAATGTATAAATATATATAAAGATTAAAGCGTAAAAGCACAGATATTTTATTATACTTTTGTTTTCTTATCTTTTTATTTTTCTCATTAAAAATGTTTAGATGTATTTGCTTTTTTCAATAAATAGGTGTATATTTGCAAGTATAAAAATATAACCACGCTTTTATGTGTGTATTTGTTTGAATCTATTTTAATATAAATATATATATTATGTTGAAGAAGTTTTCTGTTTCAGGCAAAGCAGGCGAAGTCTTGAACTGGAGCATGGGTTTGTTTCTTGCTTTCAGTATTATCAGCCTGATAGACCATTGGACGTCTGCGCCCAATGACGGACAAACAGCTTTGACCGAGTTGTTCGCTTCTGTACAGAAGCATTCCGCCATCCAGATAGCAGAGTCAGCAGTTCTGCTTTTAACGAAGTTGGCGATGCTGGAAATCTTCCGCCGCTGCTTGAGCAGGAGTAATCATTTTTTATTACAATTATCAGTGATTGTAGTAATGCTTCTCACCACACTTATGACGTTTGTTTCATTCATTCCGTCGGTCAGTGTGACTCCTTATGGCATTACGGAACTGCAGACAGGTGGTGAGCAGGCTTTTCTGACCGGTATCTATGGCAGCTGCTCAGTCGTTTTGTTCTTTGTCAATCTTTTTATGGGTATCGGACTTATTCGTAAGTTTGCAGGAATGATTCGCTGGTATGGTTTATCGCTCTTCCTTTGTCCTGTGCTGATTTCGCTTTTGAACATGTGTTACTACTATATATATAATTATGTAGGCGGTGTCACGATGACAGCTATTATCACATACGGCACTATCATCTCATTGCTTAGCTTTGCGCTTAACCTGCTGCCGTTCTGCCTGTTACGTGGGTCGATGGTGGCTGATGATTAGTAAGGAAGTTCTTCCCCTACCCCTGCGAGGAGCGGAAATGTTCTGGGAGGTTGTGGACGATGGGATGGAAAACCAGCCCTTTCGGAAGTGAGGGGATGATGATGAAATCCGGGATCTGTCTGCACCTGTAAAGTGTAAAGATATTTGGTCTTACCCGAACTGCCGCTTGCAGGAACCGAGGTGTAGGGTAGGGGGAGAGCAGTGAGCGGATTGTGGATGTCAGTGTGCTCATGATTTGAGTCGGATGTTAGTTGAAAAGCTGCGTGCTGATGATGCTTCATAATTTGATAATTTGCGGATAGAGGTCTGTGAGTTCTTAAATATCGAAGAAATAAGCAGCGGAGGAATGGAACGTTTCTGACATAATGACATGTTTTGTTTTGTTTCTTTGCTGAAATGTAAGCATTTGGGAATGATGTTGCTTTATGTTGGTTCGTCTTTCTTGCAAAAAGACAATTCCGGTGCTCTAAAGACTGATGGTTGAAAATGATGAAATAGCGTTTTTGAAACGTCAAGAGGGCATGAAAAGACCAATGAATGGATATAATCCCCATTTTCAGCTCCTTTAGGCTGATGTTTGCAGGATGGAGTGGTGGATTGAGGGGAGCGGTGTTGCCAGACGGGTTATCGTTTTGATGAGCGGAACGATTGGCAGGCGTCGAGAGCGGAAAGGCTATGAGCCGTCATGAAAGTAAACCGCTGCCTGTCTAAATACGGAAATATGTAAATGCGTTAGTACGTAAATACGTAAATAAAGAAGTAAAAAAGAAAATAAAAACATAAATATATAAATAATGAAGAATAAGAAAGTTGTGTTTGCGAATCAGAAAGGTGGAGTAGGGAAGAGCACACTGTGTATTCTCTTTGCCAACTATCTCGCAGCAAAGGGCAAGGACGTTTGTATCATTGATACCGACTTGCAGAAGACAATTCTCATGCAGCGGCGGAAGGATAAACTGATTTACGAGGGCGAGGAGGAGCCTTATAACGTGCAGGATTTCGACGTTACGGACGTGGAGACGATGCAGTCGCTGATTGACTCGGCGTCACAGGTGGACGGTTTCGTGCTCTTCGACTCACCGGGTAACATCAGCGAGGACGGTCTGGCACCGCTCTTCGTGGGAGCTGACTACATCGTCTGCCCTTACGAATACGAGGACAAGGCGTTGGACTCGACAGGTGTCTTCGTGCAGGTGCTCAACGTGCTGCGTGAGCATAACCCCCAGATGACCGCCCAACTCTTCTTCGTTCCCAACCGCATCGACCCCCGTATCGGTACGGCTGAAGAGCAGGAGATGTGGCGCAGGACGGATGAGGTGTTCGGCAACTTCGGCAAGGTGACGCCCGTTGTCAACAGTCGTGCGACGCTGAAACGTACGAATACATATGAACTGCTCGGGACACAGCGCGATGCGGTGAAGAAGGCGTTTGACTATATGTTGAGGAGGATGAAGTAGTGACCTCCCCAAGCCCCTCCGAAAGAGGGGATGTGCCTGACGGGATAAGGTCAGGATGAACTTGTGAACGGGCTTGACAAGATATGCCTCCCTGGTCGAGAATAAGGTCAGGACATGGGAACTGAAGACATGGTAACATGGTTCTGAAAGTAACATGGCCTGACAGAGCATAAAGGATGATATACCTTATAATATATATCATAAAGCTCAAGGGTCAAAGTATAAATAGAAATCAAAGAAACAAATAAATAATGGCTAAGAAGAAGAAAACAATGGTTATGATGCCGGGAGCAATGACCGACCTGGCGCATAGCGTACAGAAAGGTGCGAGGAATGCGCCTGCTACTAACATAGAAGAGAAGAATACTGCCGATGAGCAGGAAGAGAATGGTGTACAGGCAGTGCAGCAGGATGCCGACGGTATGGAACAGGCGGCTGCCAGTCAGACGGTGGAAAGACACCCGGATGAGGTTGTAGAGACTGTCGAGAGGAAAGAACCGCAGCCTGCTACGCCAAGCCAGTTCGGATATGTTGACCCCAAGCAGGAGGCTGTTGACGGCAAGGACCGCACGGCACCGGCAGCGAAGAAGCTGCCCAAGGCAGAGGGCAAGCAGCTGGCACGTGAGTACTCGATGGCGAAGGACAGCGGCGAGGACAGCTGGCAGATCTTCCTCGACCTGGCACGCGACTACAAGGCACGCGACTCCCGTCTGGCAACCGTCTACATTGATTCTGACCTCAAGGGCGTCCTCGACCGTCTCAAGTCGGCTACGAGTGTGAAGCTCCCTTCAACGGCATTGCTCAGTGCCATCGTTGCCCGCTTTGTATTCGAGCACGAGAAGGACATCAAGAACGCTATCTTCGGCGAGAGCCTGCTGTAGAAGAAGCGACTGTCGGTAGGAAGTAAGGTGTTCGCCTCGTCCGTCCGCTGAAGAATATGCGATGGCAGGACGGTGGTAGCGTATTGAGACACACGGCTCGTACATCTGCAGACAACAATCTGCTGCGGATGTACGAGCCGTGTGTCTTTGTTGATTCTTATCAGCAGGCATCCTGATACATCCCACCTTACTGCGTTCTTGCACAAGTGGGAGAGTGGAGTAGATGCCCGCTTTATGGCTCTGTTAGAAAAACAGGTTGACAAGGTGTTTGTAAAGTCATCCACTTATTTTCTTATCTACTCGCAATGGTCTCTGTGTGAGGCAATATTGTCTTCATACGGAACAATCAGCAATATCATACAGCACACGGGGGCATGGAGAAAGCGGAGATGCCGGGCGTGAAGAGTGAAAGGAGTCTTATTTCCACTTCTTTCAAAATATGGATAGATAAAGTCCACCCAAAATAGGAAGAAACCTACCGGACTTATCACAAGATTACTTTTTATTTAGTTTGCTGTCATTTTAACATTTTGAACAACCCCGTTGTAAACCAAATAGTTAACTGCTTGTAGCGGATGATAGGAGTGACAGGAAAGTTTGTTTTGAAGTGACTTGCTTCGTTCTCGTGAGTTAACCATTCATATAAGAAAGTAAACCGATGGCATCTTATCATCCCATCCTTATTCTTCGAATATTATTGTGCAGGACTTACAGAATGAGCCCCACGGCTTGGTGCGTATTTTCTCACAGAAGAACACAGAAGAACAGATAGAACGGAGCAGATGAACACAGATGAACACAGATGAACACAGAAGAACACAGAAGAACACAGAAGAACAGATAGAACGGAACAGAAGAATAGATGAACGGAGCAGATGAACACGGATGAACAGATTGGACGGAGCAGAAGGCACAAAGACCTAAATGCCGGGGGATGGCACAGAAGCTCACGCCATACGGGCTTTTTATTCGGATATAAGCAGGTTCATGATTTTTATTTCGGAAAGTTTGAAAGAAAATACGAGAACTATATAAAATTGATTAACTTTGCACCGTAAATATCAAGCAAATTAATAGATACAATATGAAAAGGAGCCTTGACACTATCTGCATTCATGGCGGATGGAAACCAGCAAAAGGGGAGCCACAGCAGCTGCCTGTTTATCAGAGTACAACGTTCAAGTATGAGACCAGTGAGCAGATGGCACGTCTGTTCGACCTGGAGGACAGCGGCTATTTCTACACGCGTCTGGCAAATCCCACCAATGATGCTGTAGCCAAGAAGATTGCAGCCCTTGAGGGAGGTGTCGGAGCCGTGCTCACCTCTTCCGGGCAGGCTGCCAACTTCTACGCCATATTCAATATCTGCGAGGCAGGCGACCACTTCATCACTTCCAACACTATCTATGGCGGAACGTTCAATCTCTTCGGCGTTACGCTGAAGAAGCTGGGCATCGAATGTACGTTCATCGACCCTGACTGGGACGATGAAAGGATAGAGGCTGCATTCCGTCCGAACACAAAATGCGTCTTCGGGGAGACAATCTCCAATCCCGGAGCCAAGGTGTTCGACATCGAGCGTTTTGCAGAAATCGCCCACAGGCATGGTGTGCCGCTGATAGTCGACAACACGTTTGCCACGCCGATCAACTGCCGTCCTTTTGAGTGGGGATGCGACATCGTCACCCATTCCACCACAAAGTATATGGACGGACATGCCACGCAGGTAGGAGGAGCGGTCGTTGACTCGGGCAACTTCAACTGGGAAGCCCACGGTGAGAAGTTCCACGGACTGACAACTCCTGACGAAAGCTATCACGGGCTTACCTACACCGAGTCATTCGGCAAGATGGCATACATCACCAAGCTCGTCACCCAGTTGATGCGTGACCTCGGAAGTATTCCTGCACCGCAGAACTCCTTTCTGCTCAACATAGGGCTTGAGACCCTGCACCTGCGCATGCGCCAGCACTGTTCCAATGCACAGAAAGTGGCGGAATGGCTGGAAAGGAACGAGAAGGTGGCGTGGGTAAACTACTGCGGTCTGCCTTCAGACAAGTATTATGCGCTGGGTCAGAAGTATCTTCCTGACGGTTCTTGCGGTGTCATCGCCTTCGGGCTGAAGGGCTCACGGGAAGATGCCATCAGGTTCATGGACCGTCTCGACTTCATCTCCATCGTCACCCACGTGGCCGACGCACGCACCTGTGTGCTGCATCCTGCCAGCCACACGCACCGTCAGCTGACCGATGAACAGCTGCGGGATGCCGGTGTAGCACCTGATTTAATCCGCCTCTCCGTGGGCATTGAGAATGTAGATGACATCATTGCGGATATAGAGCAGGCTCTGAAGTAATCCACGGTGATGGACTGAATAAGAAAAGGACACTCGGTAGCAGGGTGTCCTTTTTCCGTGACTTTGCGGAACAGCCCGCACGGCGTCAGCTTCTGCGCCATCCCCGGCATTTAGGTCTTTGTGCCTTCTGCTCCGTCCAATCTGTTCATCTGCGAGAAAATCCGCACCAAACTGTGGCTTTTCAGGGTTCTAACATTAAATGCGTGGACACTTTTCGCATAGCTCTAACGGATGAACCGGAGTTATGCGTTAAACAAATAGACAGCCAAGACCGTCTTGGCTGTCTACTTTATTATCATCCCCCGATGCAGAAAACCCTTTCATTTTAATACTTTGAAAAGGCAGGCGACGGATTGAAAAATCATGACATAATCCAGGGTAAAACATCTACAGATAAAGGCAAAAACACGCATAAAAAGCAAGTCTGCAACCAACAGTAAATCAGTCGGTTATAAGGTGGTGCAAGAAAAGGTGCTTAATTGGACTTCAAAAGGGCGTCAGTAAGGTCTCAAAAGGGCGTCTATTGCAAGTCAATCGGGCGTCTTTTAGAAGCCAATAGACCATGTATTGGTTTTGAACTGCATGAAAATAGTTTACAAATATTGGGTGACATGGGAATAAGTTGTTCATAGAAGACGGGAAGACATGGTAACGGGTAGGCATCGTTTTTATCTGCCTTTTCTGCATTTTATCTTGTGCTTTATCTGCCTTTGTGAGACTATCTGATTCTGGATAGTCTTACCATGCAGGCGTATAAGTCTTTATTCTGTTTCCAATCTATGCATTTAACGGAAGGACCTTTTATATCCTTGCAGGCATCCTGTCGGCTTCCCTTCCTAAGTGCAGTCCGCTATGCTTTCGGTGAAAAGGGGGGCGGCGGGGGAGTTGTCTTTATGTCTGCACGGATGGTTTTACGCAGGTGGATAATCCATGCCGGGGGGCAGTGTTTACGATGATTTGTTCTTTTTATAACGATTTCTTCTTTTTCTTCCCTTGATTTTATTATCTTTGTCCTGTTTCTCCCGCTGTTCTCCGGCAGGATGGTGAGATGAAGAGCTGCGGGGCGGGGCGGTGCGTCAGTCCTGCTCGGCAAGACCGCCGGTTAATCGGGACGGGAGAAGCGATTGAATGATAAAACCTAAAACATACCTAACAGAATGAAACAGAGTGAGCGGACTGGTATTATGAGAATCCTGTCGGACATGATCAGTGCTGATGAAATCATTGATGCGCGTGAGATCAGCTTTCTTTATTCCTTGAAGGAGAAGTATAACATAAAGAAAGATGACGAGTTCCAGTCCGTTTCGATGACCTTGTCGCAGGCAGTCAGTATTCTCAAGGAGTCGCCTGAAGGGATGGTCCACGACCTGCTGGACGACCTTACGAGCGTAGCCATGTCCGACGACTACTGTGCCCGTGCGGAAGCCTTGTTGCTGCTGTCGCTGATGATTACCCTGACGGGCAGTCTTGGCGTTGATGCCGATATTGTTTCGGTTGACGCATCCGGGCTGAATATAGAAGGTACGCAGATGCTGTATATTGAAAGTTCCTACGATGAGCAGGTCAATGCCATCATCGAGGACCATTACAGGGAGCTGTATTCCGAGGCACAGCTGTCGGGCTTTGACTTCCTGTATCTTCCCAGAATCGCAGGGCACTACAGCAGCCTGCCGGAAGAGTCACTCGGTCAGATTATCTCCTTCCTGTACCCCCGTGTGAGCCATGAGCGGCTGGCTTCGATTATTCACAAGTTACGGAACCTGTCCACGACCGACTTCTGCAAGTACCAGCTGTCAGCGAAGTTGAACATAAAAGAGCTCTTTGACGTGCAGCCTTCGCTGTTCATCAAGCTGTCCGACTCGAATGTGAACAACAGGCGTCATGCAAACTTCCTGATTTTAGGACTTGACAAGGACGTGCTTCCCACCATCCATCAGTTCATTGAAACCTTCTCGGGGATGTACCGTAACAGGATTCTCAATTACCTGCGGGAGGAGAAGGGGCGGTTTGTCTATTCCGGCTTCCACAAGCTGATACTGGACCTTCACCTGCTGCAGAAGGGCATAAAGAGCTCGGTACTCGTCGACACCGTCAGCGGCGACATATGTTTCCCTGAAGCCGATGTGAAGATTGAGAAGCTGCACCGTCGTGAGAAAGCCCTTTATGCCCTGTTCCTGATAGAGTCATCGTCGGGCGGAGTGAACTTCGACAAGCCCAAGAATGTCCACCAGCTGGGGAGGTATGAGAAGAGAATCAAGGCACTACAGGAGAAGTACAGTCTTATATATAAGGAGTTCGGCGGCGAGAAGCAGAATGCTCCGAACCTTGAGATACCCGAGATCCGTCTTCCCATGATAAGCCTTATCAAGCGTCAGATTTCAAAGTTAGGCGACACGCTTTATCATGCAGACGACTATCTGATACAGCGGAACATATACGGCAACTACGGGCTGCGCATCGACCTCAGTTCCTGTTTCTGCCGCACGTTCAGCGATCCCGATGCCGTGAAGATGGAATCGTCCGCAGTATGGCAGAGGATCATTGCATTGTAAGGTTGCATGCTTTTGCCGGCATTCAGTCATGTTTTACTTGCAATGTTAGGGAATCGGGGATAAACTGACAGGCAATCATTACCTTTGCACATATACAAATAACCAAAACATTTAACGATATGATTAATCTTGAAAAAGGACAGCGCATCTCAATGGAGAAAGGGCTGCAGAAAGTTGGAATCGGTTTAGGGTGGGACCCTAACAAGAGTACAGGATTTGACTTTGACCTCGATGCTTCAGCTTTTATGTTAAGTGAAACGGGGAAATGTCCTAAGGACGAGTACTTCATCTTCTATAACAACCAGAAGTCTCCCGATGGTTCAGTCGAGTCATCAGGCGATGACCTGACTGGCGGAAACAGCGACGGCGGCGACGACGAGACCTTGACAGTCGATCTTGCCAAGGTTGACCCTGTAATCGAGTCAATCGTCTTCACGGCTACTATCTACAAGGCAGCAGAGCGAAACCAGAACTTCGGACAGGTGAGAAACTCTTACATCCGCATCTATGATGCCCTGACCGATGAGGTGATAGCACGCTACGACCTTGATGAGGACTTCTCTGTCGAGACAGCTGTGGAGTTCGGACGTCTGTACCGCCGCAACGGTGAATGGAAGTTCGAGGCTATCGGTACCGGCGACAAGGGCGGTCTGGACACATTGGTAGGAAAGTACATTCAGTAAGCTATGATAAATCTTGTAAAAGGACAGAATGCCCAGCTTGACCTGAACAAGTTTCATGTAGGACTCGGCTGGGACGTAAGGGAGGACAGGACCTCCTCTTATGACTTCGACCTGGACGTGAGTGCATTCATGGTGACGAAGGACAAGAAGGTGCCGTCGGATGACTTCCTCGTCTTCTACAATTCGGAGAAGAGAGTCAGACCCAATGACCTGACCAAGATAGTCAATGCGTCAGAATGGAGCAGTAATGACAAGCTGCGCACGGAGTCAAGACCCGTTTCGCCCGACCTGTCGGTCATCGGTTCCATTGACGATGAGGACGGAAGCACATCTGACGATGGCGACGACGAGACAATGGACATCGACCTCTCAAAGGTAAGCCCGGAGGTTGAGGAGATTATCATCTGCGTCAGCATCTACAAGTATCAGGAACGTAGGCAGAACTTCGGACAGGTGGAGCGTGCGTACGTGCGTCTGTACAAGCCCGGGCAGGGTGACGGAGAAGGAGAATACATCTTCGACCTTACTGAAGACTATTCCGTCTGTGCTTCCGTGGAGTTCTGCCGCCTGTACCGTCGGGACGGAGCGTGGAAGGTCCAGGCATTGGGCAATGGTCATCGTGGAGGCTTGGAAGAGCTTGTCGCAAAATACGTTTAGGCTATGGCAATCGTTTTGGAGAAGAGCGGCGACCAGCATCGGATAAAACTTGAGAAGGGAAACAGCCGGCAGGGTGAGATCATCATCAATCTCGACTGGAGCAGGGCAGGCTTCCGACAAGCGTTTCTGTGCCATTGCAGAGATTGACTTTGACAGTGACAACACGATGACGGTCAGGAAACTTCTTACTTTCCACGATGCCCATTCTGACTGCGACAGGATGTATCATAGGGGATTTAATTACAAACAAGGATCAAAAGATTAAACAATAAAAGAATATGGCAATACAATTAGAAAAAGGACAAAGAATCAATCTTGAGAAGGAGAATGGTTCAAAACTCACAGAGTTCTGTGTAGGTTGCAACTGGGGTGCTGTCACCAAAAAGGCTTTCTTCGGCCTGTCTACGAAGGTAGTTGACGTAGACCTCGATTTAAGCTGCGTGCTGTTTGACGAGGCTGGCAAGCCGGTCGACCATATCTGGTCACCACTGTATCGTTTTGCTGACCATAATGTCGGTCTTCCCAACGGTAAACTTGACTCGGCTGACAGAGCCCTGCACCACACCGGTGACGACCTCAAGGGCGACCAGGCAGGCGATGACGGTCTTGACAATGAGATTATCACCGTTGACCTCAGCAAGGTAAACAGCAACATCAACTCAATGGTGTTCTTCCTGAACATCTACAACAACAATGAGTACAGCGGCGACTTCTCAGGCATCCCATACGCTTCCATCCGTATGTTTGAGGGAACACCGGACAAGGCACCCAAGCAGGTTTTCGCACAGTATGACGTAGCTACGCAGGAAAAATGCGCCGGAATGCGTGCCCTCGTCATGGGCAAGCTCTACCGTCGTAACGGTGAATGGAAGTTCGCTGCCATAGGTGATGCTTTCCCTGACCCGTCTATCATAGACACAATCGGCAGGGTCATGAAGGATTACTCAAAGTAAGAAAGAGATGAGAAGATTACCGGTTTATCTATTGTTGGACACATCAGGCTCCATGTATGGCGAGCCGATAGAAGCCGTGAAGAACGGTGTGCAGACACTGATTTCCACACTTCGCAGTGATCCCTATGCCCTCGAAACGGCATATATAAGTATTCTCACGTTCAATACCACTGCACAGCAGGTTACTCCGCTGACCGAGCTGGCTGCCTTCCAGCAGCCTGACATCCAGGCGGGCGGCTGCACTGCCTTGGGAGGCGTGCTCTCCTTGCTGGCACAGAAGGTGGACGAGGAGGTCAGCAGGACAACGGCTGAGGCGAAAGGCGACTGGCGTCCGCTGGTGTTCATCATGACTGACGGTGCGCCTACTGACGACCTGAACGCAGGACTCGCCGAGTTCAAGAAGCGCAAGTATGGAATGGTCGTTGCCTGTGCTGCCGGTCAGGGTGCCAGCACCGATACGCTGAAGCAGATCACGGAGAATGTCGTCCAGCTTGACACTACCGACAGTGCCACCATCAAGGCTTTCTTTAAGTGGGTTTCTGCCTCTATCAGTACGAGCAGCAAGTCAGTTGAGGACACAGGAGCTGAAGCTACGACGATGAGCGAGCTTCCGCCTCCACCGCCGGAAGTAAACATTGTCGTGTAGCATGTCCACATCGGGACTGTATCAGCATTGATATGTGGTTTCGGGCTTGATACAGTCCCGCTTCATTGAGAAGATGGTGGAAGGGTGGCGTTCTGACAGGTTGAGGCGCACGCTGTCGGACCCGATCCGGTTCGTCAGAGCCTTGCGATATATCATGAAGATAATCATGAAGAACCCCTCTTCCCGTTTTCTGCCGATGTGCTGATGCCCGGCACACGTGGTGCTGTTGGTAAGCACATGCGGTGCTGCTTGCAAGCACATGTGGTGCGGAGTACTGAACGCGCTGCAATTGGATGTCGGGATGGAAGCAACTATCGGACTGTAATAATTAACATTATATACCTTACTATAAAATGAGACGTTTACCCGTTTACATACTGATTGACACCTCCGGCTCGATGAAAGGCGAACCCATCGAGTCAGTAAAGGTGGGGCTGGCTGATATGCTGGCGACACTCCGTCAGGACCCTTATGCCTTGGAGACGGTTTGGATGAGCATCATCACGTTCGACAAGGACGTAAAGCAGCTGGTTCCGTTGACTGCCTTGGAGAATCTGCAGCTGCCGGACATTACGATTCCTGACTCCGGACCCACCTTCACGGGGCTGGCTCTACAGACCCTTTGTGAGAAGTATGACACGGAGGTGCAACTCAGTACGCCGACACAGAAGGGCGACTGGATGCCGCTGCTCTTCGTGCTGACTGACGGCAAGCCCTCTGACCTGCAGCTTTACAGCCAGATGACTGCCAAGGTAAAGGAAAGGAAGTTCGGGAATATCATTGCCTGTGCGGCAGGACCGAAGGCAAAGAAGGAGTATCTGCAGGAACTGACTGACAAGGTCTTCTCCTTGGACACGATGGACAGCAGTACCTTCCGCAAGTTCTTCCAGTGGGTCAGCGACACTATCGGATTGGGTGGAAAGAGCGTCGGGGCTACTGAGGACATAGAGTTGCCGACTCCTCCGGCTGAAGTGAATCTTGTCATTTAATATTTTCGATTATGAATTGTAAGATTGTAGGCTATGAGTTCAAGACGCTTGAAGTGACCTTATCGCCTAATGAAACCTTCTATGCTGAGCGTGGAAGTATCGTTTATGTAGACCAGCAGCTGCAGCGTGACGTTGAGTTCAACGGGAAAGGCAATGGCGGCGGACTGGGAAATATCCTCGGTGGAGTAATCCGGTCGGCTGTCTCTGGTGAGTCGGTACTCATCCTCCGCTTCTACAACAACACCAATGTGGAGCGGAAGCTGGTGCTCTCGGGAAGCCAATGCAGCCTCGTTCCCATCAAGCTGCAGGGGGAGAGCCTGATATGCCGTCGTGGCTGCTATGTGGCTTCTACGGACAAGGTTTCCCTGAACCTGAACATCAATCTGCAGGGGCTCCTGGGCGGAGTCGGCTTCTTCCAGAAGGTGTCGGGAAACGCCACCGTCTTCCTTGACTCTTTAGGCGCACCCTTGGAGAAGGTGCTGAACAACGGCGAATGTATCGAAGTGGATGAGAACCACCTCGTAGCCTTGCAGGGAATCGGGCCGCATCAGATGCAGGCAGGCTGGTCGGTCGGGAACATTCTCCGTGGGGAAGGCGTCAGCCTGATGAGAATCAATGGTCCGGGAAAAGTCTATCTGAGTCCTTTGCCCATCATCATGAGAACCCGCTGATGCCCTGTCATCGGCAGCACCGAACCATCAACCCAACGCCAGGCATTCATCAGGAAGTCCCGGCATTATAATACTATCCGAACAATGAGAAGATTACCTGTTTATTTCCTTATAGATGTATCAGAGTCTATGGTAGGAGAGCCCATCAAGCAAGTAGAAGATGGAATGAGAAACATCATACAGGAACTGAGGACCGACCCCTATGCCTTGGAGACGGTGTTTGTCAGCGTCATTGCCTTTGCCGGCAGGGCAAAGAGCCTTTCTCCGCTGACGGAACTTTACAAGTTCTATCCTCCCGTGTTCCCGATCGGTGGCGGAACGTCATTGGGCGTGGCTATGAGTTACCTGATGGATGACCTGGACAGGACGATAGTCAAGACTACCTTGGAGCGGAAAGGTGACTGGAAGCCCATCATCTTCCTCTTTACGGATGGCAATCCGACGGACGATGCGAGGGCTGCCATTGACCGGTGGAACAGCAGGTATCGCCGTTCTGCCAATCTGGTAGCCATCTCTATCGGCGATAACGTGAACACACAGCTGCTGGGACAGATGACGGAAAATGTCCTGCGGCTGACGAGTACGGACGAGATGTCGTTCCAGGCATTCTTCAAGTGGGTGACAGCGTCTATCAAGACAACGAGCGTATCGGTTGCTGATATGGGAGTTGACGAGGTCAGACTGGCATCTACCGCAGGCATCAATCTGGAGAAAGTGGATGTTGCCCGCCCTTGCATCGTGGACGAGAACTACACGGTACTTGTCGGGAAATGCTCCACGACGAGGAAGATGTATCTTGTCAAGTATGCCAAGCGCACGAACCCCATACCGGGACTGGAGGAGTTCAGGGGAGTCGACTTCAAGCTCGTTGGCGGGTATCCTGTTGACGAGGAGACTTACAACAGCCTTTCCGAAGGCAGTTCCAACCAGTATGTAAACACGAATTCGCTGGTGGGCTTCCCTGCCTGTCCTTGCTGCGGCAATCAGTGGGGAGTCGTCATATGCGACTGCGGCGGTGTGATGTGTGTCGGAACTGACGGCAGCACGCAGTGCCCTTGGTGCGGTATGAGAGGACAGCTGGGCTCAATCGGTGAAGGAGGAATGAATGTCAACAGGGGAAGGGGATAATGATGAACGGACTGAAAGAAATGATTGACGGCATCTGTGCAGGTGCTTCAGAACAGTTGAAGAATGATTTTATCAGTTCTTCTATTTCAAATTTATGGGATAATTTCATGGCAGATAGAAATAAAATGTTTGAAACAATGGTGAATGATGCCAACATCTATATTCCCAATGCTTCAAACAAGAAGGAGTATGTGGCGGAGGTTTCCTTTGCAATAGACGGAATAACACGCTACTGGATAGAAGGACTGGAGGAGACAGGGCTGGAATGTAAGGTGGCTGACGACCTGAAGTCGTTTACCATCTCGGGCACGCCTGCAAAGGCAGGTGACTTTGAATTGAAGCTGCGATACCTGTTTGACGGCTGCAGTCCCGAGGATGTACCTTACAGGAAGTTGCTCCTGATTGTCAATCCTGACCCTCGTGACCTGTGGAAGGAGCTTCCTGTTCCGGAGGATATTGAATATCCGAAGGAGGACACACAGAAGGAGTTTGTGAAGGTGCCTGCCCTCGATGACGGTACACCACAGAAAGACATTGTGGCTGCAAGCAAGCGGGGACGTTCGCATGCACAGGAAGGCAAGCCGCGTGACGACCATTTCAAGCTCTTCCATAATGAGGAGAACAACTGGTATGTCATTGCCGTTGCCGATGGTGCAGGCTCTGCCAGGTTCTCCCGTGAGGGGTCACGCATTGCCTGTGAGACGGCTGTCAGCCACTGTATCACCCAGCTCGCCGACTGCAGGAAGTTTGAGGAGAACATCCAGCAGTACGATATGTTCAAGGATGAGGACGAGGCACAGGCACGGAAGTATGTGGGCGATGACATCTACAGGATCGTGGCTACGGCTGCCTACAAGGCGCAGAAGGCCATCTATGCTGAGGCTGATAAGACCAATATGCGGGCTAAGGACTATGCGACGACCTTCCTCCTGACCATCAGCAAGAAGTTCAGCTTCGGCTGGTTCATCGCTTCTTTCTGGGTGGGTGACGGTGCCATCTGCCTTTATGACAACAAGGGTGCAACGCATACGGCAAAGCTGCTGGGCGTTCCTGATGAGGGAGAGTATGCCGGACAGACCCGTTTCCTCACCATGCCTGACATCTTCCGGGACCCATCAGCCATCTACCAGCGGCTGCGCTTCTGCATAGTACCCGACTTCACGGCGCTCTTCCTCATGACTGACGGTGTGTCAGACCCGATGTTTGAGACGGATGCTAACCTCAATAATCCCGAAAGATGGGATGCCTTGTGGGATAATCTCCTGCACGACAAGGAGCATCCTGTTGACCTGTCGGACGACAATGAGGCGGCTGCAGACCAGCTCCTGGACTGGCTCGACTTCTGGTCACCGGGCAATCATGATGACAGAACCATTGCAATCTTATATTAATCGGAAATGGCAAATAAAGTAACACTGACGGCGACGGACGGCTCTACCGTAGAGTTCTATGATGAGATAAAGGCGCAGGGGGGAGTGAAGGATGTCTATTTCTCGGTAGACAAGACCTATGTCGTTGCCTTTTACCGTAAGCCTGTCAATGCAAACGACAAGGCACGTATCAATGACATCGTCAATATTCACCGTCCGCGCATCTTCACTGCCGACAAGGCAGGGCAGTACTGGACTGACTTCTTTGCCTGGCCTACGAAGATTGTGGAGTGGAAGGGACTGACGGGCATTGTGATTCCTTTCTACGATAAGAAGTTCTTTTTCAGTGGTATCGACCCGTCATGGGCTTTCATCAAGAACGGACAGGAGAAGAACGGAAAGTGGTTCTCATCGGCTAAGCTGATTAACAGGTTCGTACCTGCCAGCCAGAAGGGTACGTTCCTTACACGTCTGCACATGTGCATCAAGATTGCACGTGCCATAAGGCGGCTTCACGCAGCTGGTCTGGCGCACTCTGACCTCTCCTATAATAATGTACTGGTCGACCCGCTGTCGGGCAGTGCGTGCATCATTGACTGCGACGGTCTGGTCGTTCCCCACAAGTTCCCGCCTGAGGTTGTGGGCACACCGGGCTTCATTGCGCCGGAAGTGCTGGCGACGAAGGGGCTGAAGATTGATGACCCGAAGAAGAACCTGCCGCAGATAACGACTGACCGATATGCCCTGGCGGTGCTCATCTACACCTTCCTCCTGAACAGGCATCCACTGGACGGCGGCAAGGTGTGGGATACCGACCCGCAGAAGGACGATGACATGCGCTTCGGCTCGCACGCATTGTTCGTTGAGCATCCCACCGATGCCACCAACAGGGTGAAGAGCGACCAGCTGGCAAGCTCGCAGTTGCCGCAGGGCGACCCGGTGAAGATGCCTTATACCCTCTGCGGACCTTATCTGAAGAGCCTGTTTGACCGTGTCTTCATTGACGGTCTGCATAATCCGTCCATGCGTCCCAGTGCGGCTGAATGGGAGGATGCACTCGTCAGGACGACCGACCTTGTGCAGCCGTGTCAGAACCCCGGATGTGAGGCTCACTGGTTTGTATTCGACAATACGACGAAGCCTCGCTGTCCTTTCTGTGGGAAGGCTTACCACGGGCAGCTGCCAGTCCTGAACTTCTATTATTCCCCGAGCCATGGAAAGTTCATGTCGGAGAATTCACGTCTGATGGTCTATGACAAGCAGACGCTCTACATGTGGCACGCCAACCGCCTCATTGAACCCAACGAGAAGACGAAGGATGAGGACAAGAAACCTGTGGGTGACTTCCATTTCCACAACGGACAGTGGATTCTCATCAACCGCCGCCTGCCCGGGATGTTCGATATTTCAAATGACGGGTCCAAGCAGCAGATACCTGTAGGGCAGTATGTGCCGTTGACTGAAGGGCGCAAGATTCTGCTTTCGGCAGAGGATGGCGGGCGGCTCATCGTTGTCCAGCTCGTGAATAATTAAACAGTCAGGGCAGGCGGATGTACATGATCGTTGCGAATACTATTTCAATTCCTCCATACAACTCCGTGTGAGCGAAAGTAAGTTGGCAGGTAGACGGGTTTACAGGTTTGACCAGATACTTGTAGAGCCATCTGCCTGTCAACTCGCAACAGCCCCATACGGAACAATCAGCAATGTCAAAAAGCACATGGAGGCACGGAGTTGACGGGGGCGAAAGGTGAAGATGCGGAGACGCCTTTGACGTAAGGAGTGAAAGGAACCGTACTTCATACGGCAGGAGATGGGCTTTCTCAAAGACGGAATGACATGATCACCTCACTACTCCGGCATCCTGTTGGACAGACGGAGAGAGCATTGTTTTGTAAGAAAAAAATCAATTGAAGAAAACTAAAGATGCCCGATAACGTTGCAACTAAGCCTTAATTGACCTGCAACTAAGCCTTAATTGACCTGCAACTAAGCCTTAATTGAAGGCTTAAAGGGCGTTACTTGGAACGCAATTAAGCACTGATAAGTCAGCTGCTTTGTAATTTCCTGATAGTCTGACGGTTGCATGCTGGTGTTTTAACGTTGTCCATTGATGATTAAAAGCATAATTTTCTATATATTATGTAAAGATATTTCATTACCCCAAATCACTCGTCTATGAACCCATTTCATCTCCTTGAATACTCTTTTATACCTCTGCACGCTAACGAATGTCCGCCCCGTCATCATGCACCAACATTTTTTTTGTGTGACGTTATGCCCTCAAAACGCCCTGATGATTAATTCAGGCTTACCCTCAACCAGTCATCAGCGGATTGCCTATGATGCGGTGCTCATGGATGAAGCGGAGAAGTAAGAGCCCTTGGAAGGGCGTTCTTGTTTGTCCTGCAACCTTGCAGGGGTAATAGTGACGGGGGATTGTTCTGTTCTGCAATGTTACAGAAATGCAGGGAATTTGTGGGATTATGCGTAACTTTGCAGTACAAAATCATTTACTGGGGAAATAATAATAAAACAACATACAAATAATTATGGAACAAAAGAAACATTACAAAGGACTGACCGATGCAGAGGTGTTGGCAAGTCGCGAACAGCACGGGGCGAACATTCTGACGCCTCCCGAGAAAGAGCCGCTATGGAAGCAATTCCTTGAGAAGTTCGGTGACCCTCTTATCATCATCCTGCTTATTGCCGGATTTCTCTCTATCTGTATATCCTGCTGGGAATACTGGGGACTTCATAGCGAAGAGGGACTGACCGTGTTCTTTGAGCCTGTGGGCATCTTCGTTGCCATCCTGCTGGCTACGGGCATTGCCTTTGTCTTTGAGCTGAAGGCTGACAAGGAGTTCTCCATCCTCAATCAGGTGAATGATGATGAGGAAGTTGAGGTGATAAGAAACGGCAACACCACGACGGTTGCCAAGAAGGATATTGTTGTGGGTGACATTGTCGTTATCAACACGGGTGCGGAAATCCCTGCTGATGGAAAGCTGCTGGAGTCGGTCTCACTGCATGTTGACGAGTCGACGCTGAACGGTGAGAGCGTTCCTGCCTATAAGTCGACGCATGAAGAGGAGTTTGAGAAGGACGCTTCCTATCCCACCGACCATGTGCTGCGTGGCACGAAGGTGATGGAGGGACATGGTGTGTTCAAGGTTGAGGCTGTAGGCGACAAGACCGAGAACGGCAAGGTGTTCGAGGCTGCACAGATTGACGACAGCACCAAGACGCCGCTCAATGAGCAGCTTGACGGATTGAGCGAACTCATCACCAAGGTAAGTTATGTTTTTGCAGGACTCATCATCGTCGGCAGACTGATGGTTTTCTTCCACTGGGTGCCTGTTGTATGGACGCTGGCCATACCTACGGTGGCTTTCTTCTGGATGGTCATCAGGAAGTTTGAAGACTGGAAGTGGTATGTCAACACGTTCGTCACGATAGCTTACTTCTGTGTCCTGATGGGCAGTGTGATAGCGCTCCACGCTTATCTCATGCCTGATGCGGGTATGGCTGGGCTGCTTGCCCACACGCTGAGCACGCTGATGATTGCCGTAACGGTCGTTGTGGTTGCCGTTCCTGAAGGACTCCCTATGGCTGTGACGCTGAGCCTTGCTTACAGTATGCGCCGTATGATGAAGACCAATAACCTTGTGCGTAAGATGCATGCCTGCGAAACGATGGGCGCAACGACGGTTATCTGTACTGACAAGACGGGTACGCTGACACAGAATCAGATGCGTGTCTACCAGACCAGATTCTATGCCTTGAAGGACCAGCAGCTGGACGACAGCGAGACTGCACGACTGCTGCAAGAGGGCATTGCGGTCAACTCTACCGCCTCAATTGACTTCTCGGACGTGAACAAGCCGAAGGCACTGGGCAACCCGACGGAGGGTGCTTTGCTCCTGTGGCTGAACAATCAGGAGAAGTCTTATCAGGAGATGAGGGAGAACGTTGAGGTGCTGGAGGAACTGCCTTTCACTACCGAGCGGAAGTATATGGCTGTGGTGGTGAAGTCAGCACTGGTCGACGGCAGGCAGATTCTCTACGTGAAGGGTGCACCGGAGATTGTCTATGGTCTCTGCAAGCAGACTGAAGGGAATGTTTCCAAGGCTGAGATTGACGGTCAGCTGAAGGAATATCAGGAGCAGGCTATGCGAACATTGGGCTTTGCCTACCAGATACTGGACGGCGATGCTGCCGTATTGAAAGACGGGAAGGTGTGTGCAGACAACCTGACATTCCAAGGCATCGTAGCCATCAGCGACCCTGTGCGTACAGATGTGCCTGATGCCGTAGCTGAATGTATGAACGCAGGTATCGCAGTGAAGATTGTTACCGGCGACACTCCGGGCACAGCCAAGGAGATAGGCAGGCAGATCGGGCTCTGGACGGATGCGGACAGCGACAGGAACATCATCACCGGTCCGGAGTTTGCAGCCCTCTCAGATGATGAGCTCGACAAGCGGGTAATGGACATGAAGATCATCTCCCGTGCCCGTCCGATGGACAAGAAGCGTCTCGTGGAATCGCTGCAGCGATGCAATCAGGTGGTAGCCGTGACAGGCGACGGTACGAATGATGCTCCGGCACTTCACACAGCACATGTCGGTCTGTCAATGGGTGACGGTACTTCCGTGGCAAAGGAGGCATCTGACATTACGATTATCGACAACTCGTTCAGCAGTATCGGCAAGGCAGTGATGTGGGGACGTTCGCTTTATCAGAACATACAGCGTTTCCTGCTCTTCCAGCTTACGGTGAACGTGGCAGCATGTTTCATTGTGCTTGCCGGTGCCTTCATGGGTACGGAGTCGCCGCTGACGGTAACGCAGATGCTGTGGGTGAACCTCATCATGGATACCTTCGCTGCGATGGCACTGGCTTCCCTGCCGCCGTCAGAGTCGGTAATGAAGGATGCGCCACGCGACAGGAATGCCTTTATCATCAACCGTCCGATGGGATGGAACATCATAGGCGTGGGCGGATTCTTCTTTGTCATGCTGCTGGTACTGCTGTACATCTTCGAGCATGCTCACATAACGGCACTGAAGGACCTGCTCCATCTCCAGCTTGGCGAGTCCGGCGGACTCAGTCCATACGAGCTGACGCTGTTCTTCACGGTCTTCGTGATGACCCACTTCTTCTATCTGTTCAATGCACGTGCATTCGAGACAGGGAAGAGTGCGCTCCACTTCAAGGGATGCCGTGGGCTGCTCTTCATTGCTACCGTCATCCTCGTCGGTCAGATAGCTATGGTGGAGATTCCCGGTTTGCAGGAGTTCTTCAATATTGCAAAGGGCGGTCTGACACTGGAAGACTGGGTCATCATCCTCGTCGGTTCCTCATTGGTTCTGTGGGTCAGAGAGGCATGGCACCTGCTGAAAGGCAAGAAGCAGGCGTAAAGAGGAACTCTGAGCCTTGGGCTTTGAACTATGGAAAGAGGGTTACTTGTATTGCAAGTAACCCCTTTTTTCTTGGTATGGTTTTAGTAATATAGCTGTCCGGTAACCCCCTGCAAACCAAGGTCTGCTGTCTTCTCAGTAGCATGTTACAATGTGTTCAGCCCTCAACACCATTGGTGCTTACCAGTAACACCACATGTGTTAGCCCTTAGCACATCAGCTGAAAACGGCAAGTGAGGTCATTATAGCATATTGTAAGGTACTAAAGACTGACTAATACGGTAATGTTCATCGGGCGTTACCATTATAATTCATTGATTTCCTTTCGGTTACAAAACCATTGATAATCCGTGCTTTTCATCGGTATTTCCTTTGATATGAACTGTTGGCGGCAGTGAGTTTTCCCTCCGCGCCTCCGTATGTCTTTTGCTCCGTCCAGTCTGTTCTTCTGTGTTTATCTGTAAGAAATCTGCACCAATCCGTGGGGTTTCATCTTCTCACAGAAGCAGGAAAGGGCAGAGAAAGACGGGAAAATGTAAAAGGTTATCTGTTATTATGCCATCCTGTCTTTAATAGAGTAGCGATGAAATGATATTCTGTTATTATGTCATTCTGTCTTTAAAAAGAGCATTGGCAAGACGGTAATCTGTGACTATTCCTCTATTTCCGAGAGACTTCTTACGAAGTTGTGGAAGAAGTTGCTGGTCGTCTCAATCGGAGCATAGCCCACGTAGCGCAGGCTTCGGCTGAGGTTACGGCGCAGGACGGCGTTGTTGTTCTGTACGAAGCCGGCGGAGTTCTGCTTGAAGTGCCACTCCTGTGCCGTGTCCTTCGCCAGATCCGATATGCTGCGGAGCGTCAGGCGGTATGCTTTCGGGTCGCTCTTTGTGACGAAGGGCAGCTCGTCTTCTTCAAATCCGAATACCGATATGAGGACGTTTCCTTGCAGTTCTGCCATGGCGTGGAGCTGCAGGGAGTTCAGCCAGTTCTCAAGTTTCACGAAGTCAACCTTGTCACCACGTGTCCTGAGATATTCTCCCATGGTGATGATTCCCCCTAAGTTCATGCCGCGTGTAAACATCAGTTCGGAGTTCGATACGATGAGTTTCAGCATGTCGAGTGCCTCGACGGAGGTGTCGATGCTGTGCAGCTCGTTGTACATGAGGTTGCGCAGTCGTCGGTTCAGTAGTCTGTTGCTGAGCTTGACAGATGCCGGTATCCTTGCTGCCAGTGATTTTCTTTCGCCCTGCTTCGCCTTGATGTCGGCGATGATGCTGTCAGGCAGGTTCAGTCCCTCGTCCATGGAAAGTTTGGCGACACCGTTGATGAATATCGGCATCACCTGCTGTGCATCCACCATCTGCATGAGTCTTCGCCATTTGAAAGGCGACATCGGCTCGATGCTTGACTGTGTGCCGAAGGCTCCCGAGCATAGTATGCGGAAGAAGTTGCGCTGTATGACGTCCATGTCGGATGATTCTATTGGTTGCATAGTGATGGGTGTTGGGTGTTGGGTGGTGAATGATGGGTGTTGATGGGCAGTTATGAGTAGCGGCGGGGATAATGTAAGAGGATTGAGAGGAGTGCCGTGATGCCCAGTACCATGGGATAATACAGGTAGGGGACGATGCTCACGGGGTTTATCTTCGCCAGTCCGGCAGCCATCAGCAGCTGTGCTCCGTAGGGGATGAGCCCCTGTGCACAGCAGGAGAAGGTGTCGAGGATGCTGGCAGCTTTCCGCTTGTCGACACCATATCGGTTGCCGATCTGCTTGGCTATGCCGCCCACGGTGAGGATTGCCACGGTGTTGTTTGCCGTACAGATGTCTACCAGACTCACGAGGAAGGCGATGGTGAGTTCGGCTCCACGCTTGCTGTTGACGTGTCGTGTGATGATTCGGATGAGATAGTCTATGCCTCCGTTCTCACGGATAATCTCCAGCATGCCGCCTGCCATCATCGTGATGATGATGAGTTCGCCCATGCCCGTGATACCCGACCCCATGCTTGAGAACCATCCATAGATGTCGTAAGTGCCGTCCAGCATGCCGATGGCACCCGTCAGGACGAGTCCGATGGTCAGTACTGCCATCACGTTCATGCCGAAGACCGCACAGATGAGCACTGCCATGTAAGGGATGATTTTCTGAATGTCGACAGATGGTGTCTGCCCTGTCGTGTGGATGTCAGCTCCCATGAAGATGTAGACGAGGAGAATCAGGACGGCAGCCGGTGCGACAATGAAGAAGTTGACCTTGAATTTATCTGCCATCTTGCATTCCTGTGTCCTTGTAGCCACGACCGTTGTGTCGCTGATGAACGAGAGGTTGTCGCCGAAGAACGAGCCTCCCACGACCACAGCCACCACGAAAGGCAGGTCAGTTCCCGTCGACCCGGCTATTCCTGCGGCTATGGGCGTCAGTGCAACGATGGTGCCGACGCTCGTTCCGATGCTGATGGAGATGAAGCAGGCGGCAAGGAAGAGCCCCGGCAGCAGCATATTGTCAGGCAGGACGGAGAGGGTGAGGTTGACAGTAGCGTCGATGCTGCCCATCTCCTTGGCTGAGTTGGCAAAGGCTCCGGCAAGTACGAATATCCAGAGCATCATCATCATGTTGTCCGTGCTGGCGCCCTTGCTGTATATCTCTATGCGCTTTGAGAGCGGATAGCCTCCCGAGACGGCAACGGCAAAGATGCTCGAAACCATGAATGCCACGGTAATCGGCACCTTGTAGAAATCGCCCGATATGATTGAAGTGACCAGATAAAGGACGATGAAGACGAGTAGTGGGCTCAAAGCCAGGAGCCCTTTCCTGTTTTCTGTCATTGGGATGTTGTCTTTTGAAGGAGAGGGAGAACCCTTATCCCGTTAGGCACTCCCCTCCCTCGGAGGGGCTGGGGAGGTCATTTCCTATCCCCATGAGCGGTGGTAGAAGTCAATGTTCTCGGGTGTCAGCAGGTCGATGGGCATGTAGTTGACCGGCTCCACCTTCTTTTTCAGTACGATGGCATGGAAGAGCGAGTCGATGCTGAAGTAGCCCTGCTGGTAAGCATGCTGTGCGATGAGGAAGGAAATACTCCCTGCCCGCAGGCAGTCGGCATTCTTTTGTACCACGTCATAGCCCATAATCTGTACGTCATGCCGCTTCGTCTTCAGCAGGAACTTGCCCACGATGTGCGCCTTTGAGTTCAGTGTGATGCAGTGATGCACCTCCGGATGCTCGCTGAAGAACTTCTCCAGGATATGGTCATAGCGTTTCCGCTCCTCGTCCAGCGGCAGGTTCACCTCAAGAATCTTCACCTTCGGGAAGTGTTCTTCCATGTAGTGGCGGAATCCCACCTCACGGTTCTCCTGCTGGCGGCTTGCCATCTTCCCGTCTTTCGTCTGCTTCATGAGCATGATTGTCTGTTCGTTGCGTGCGATGAGCATGAGCATCCTTGCCGCAAAACGCCCGCTCTGAATGGAGTCCTGTCCGTAGAATGCCAGCGGCTGCAGCGACGGCATATAGGAGTCGAGCAGTATGAATGGGATGTTCCGTTCGTGCAGCTCGTCAGTGAACTGCCGTGTCAGCTCCAGCGTCGTCGGCACAAGAATCACGCCGTCAGGGTTCTTTCTGAGACATTTCTGATAGGTCTCGACAAAGGAGTGCGGGTCCAGACGGCTGTAATACATGATTTCCAGGTCAATATAGAAGTCCCTGCGTGCCTCTACAGCCTTCATTGCACCAATCTCAATCTCTTCCCAGTAAGCCTCGCTGGTATGCTTCGGAATCAGACAATAGAACGTGTAGCTCTTGTTGTAAGCCAGCGCACTGGCGTAGACGTTGGGCTGGTAATTCATCTCCTTCAATACCTTTTCCACCCGTTTCAGTGCTGTTGCCGACACATTCGGTCGTTTATGCAATACTCTGTCAACGGTTCCGACACTTACGCCTGCACGTTCTGCAATGTCTTTTATTCTGATTTTTTCTGCCATAGGTATGGGGATGAATAAGTTTCTTTATGCCGTGCAAATTTACTAATAATTGTTGGAATGTGCGAAAGCACAGCGATAGATTTTCATAATTCATGACCATGATAGCGTCCGATTTCTTCGTTTGTAAACTATTTTCATGCAGTTCAAAACCAACACATGGTCTATTGGCTTCCAAAAGACGCCCAATTGGCTTGCAATAGATGCCCTTTTGAGGCCTTACTGACGCCCTTTTGGAGTCCAATTAAGCACCTTTTCTTGCACTACCTTGTAACTGACTGATTTGCTGCTGGTTGCAAACCAGCTTTTTACACGTGTTTTTGCCTTTATCTGCAGGTGTTTTACCCGAAATTATGTCATGATTTTTCAAACTTTTGTCTGCGCTTTTCAAAGTATTAAAATGGAAAGGTTTTCTGCATCGGAGGATGATGATAAAGTAGACAGCCAAGACCGTCTTGGCTATGTTTTTATTTAATAAACAACTCCGCTTCTTCCGCTAAAGCTATGCGAAAAGCATCTTTGGAAGAACCAAAATTAAAACTTAAAAGTAAACTGTCGCTTTTGAAACCACTTCTGTATGATGATGCGCAAACGCATCTGATGTGGACTTGAGTTATACCCATTATTAGGTATTTAAGCGGTAAAAGCGTTCTATTCTGTTTTTTTTAACTACCTTTGTTTGTTAAGTTGACGGATTTACGGGTTGACAAGTGGACCAGTTGCTTGACCAGTCAATAAGGAAACAGGTTCATGAATATTGAATGGCAAGTTCTGAACGGTGAATTGGAAGTAATCATAATTATGCATTGACAGAATAATCATAATTATGAGTTTTGAAATACGAGTAGTGAGGAGCGAGTAGGTTTTTATGAAACTATCAGAGTTAAAGACCGGCGAGACCGGCGTCATCGTGAAGGTTTTGGGACACGGTGGCTTTCGGAAACGAATTATTGAGATGGGATTCATCAAGGGAAAGACCGTTGAGGTGTTGCTCAACGCACCCTTGCAGGACCCGGTGAAATATAAGATTATGGGATATGAGGTCAGTCTGCGACACAGTGAGGCTGACCAGATTGAGGTGTTGTCGGAAGAGGAGGCACGTGCATTGGAGAGCGGTGGCGACGGTGCTGACCGCAACGATGCGGTTGTCGCTGCACAGGATGACAGCACGGACAAGGAACTTACGCCCGAAGAGCTGTCGGATGCTGCCCGACGCAAACGCCGCAGCATCAACGTGGCACTCGTGGGAAACCCGAATTGCGGGAAGACTTCGCTCTTCAACTTTGCTTCAGGGGCACACGAAAGGGTGGGGAACTACTCGGGTGTGACGGTGGATGCGAAGGTGGGACGTGCTGAATACGAGGGCTACGAGTTCAACCTCGTCGACCTCCCCGGCACCTACAGCCTCTCAGCCTACAGTCCGGAGGAACTCTATGTGCGCAAGCAGTTGGTCGATGAAACTCCCGATGTCGTCATCAATGTCATCGACTCCTCCAATCTGGAGCGCAACCTCTACCTCACCACACAGCTCATCGACATGCACATCCGTATGGTCTGTGCGCTTAACATGTTCGACGAGACCGAACAGCGTGGCGACCACGTGGACTATCAGCAGCTGTCGCAGCTCTTCGGTGCGCCGATGGTGCCGACGGTATTCACTAACGGGCGTGGCGTGCAGGAGCTTTTCCGTCAGGTCATCGCCGTCTATGAGGGCAAGGAGGACGAGTCGCCGAAGTTCCGTCATATACATATCAACCACGGACATGAAATTGAGTACGGCATCAGGGAGATGCAGGAGCACCTGAAGAAGTACCCTGAACTGTGCCGCCGCTATTCCACCCGCTACCTCGCCATCAAGCTGCTGGAGCACGATAAGGATGTGGAACAGCTCGTCAGACCGCTGGACGAGTCGGCTGAGATATTCCGGCACCGTGACAAGGCTGCCGCACGTGTGAAGGAAGAGACGGGCAACGACAGCGAAACGGCTATCATGGATGCCAAGTACGGCTTCATACACGGTGCGCTGGAAGAGGCCGAATTCTCGACAGGTGACAAGAAAGACACCTACCAGACGACACATCTTATCGACAGGATTCTTACGAACAAATACCTTGGTTTCCCTATCTTCTTCCTCATCCTGCTGGTGATGTTCACCGCAACATTCGTCATCGGACAGTATCCGATGGACTGGATTGAGGCTGGTGTGGGCTGGCTGGGCGATTTCATTTCAACGTACATGCCTGCCGGACCGGTGAAGGATATGCTCGTCGACGGCGTCATCGGTGGTGTGGGAGCAGTCATCGTCTTCCTGCCGCAGATCCTGATTCTCTACTTCTTCATCTCCTATATGGAGGACAGCGGCTACATGTCGCGTGCCGCCTTCATCATGGACCGTCTGATGCACAAGATGGGTCTGCACGGAAAATCATTCATCCCGCTCATCATGGGCTTCGGGTGCAACGTGCCTGCAGTGATGGCTACACGCACGATTGAGAGCCGTAGGAGCCGCCTGATAACCATGCTCATCCTGCCGCTGATGAGCTGTTCGGCACGTCTGCCCATTTACGTCATGATTACAGGCTCGTTCTTCGCACTGAAGTACCGCTCGTTAGCCATGCTCTCCTTATATGTAATAGGTGTGCTGATGGCGGTGGTGATGAGCCGCCTCTTCTCCGCCTTCGTCGTCAAGGGTGAGGACACGCCGTTCGTGATGGAGCTGCCGCCTTACCGATTCCCGACATGGAAAGCCATCGGACGGCATACGTGGGAGAAGGGCAAGCAGTATCTCAGGAAGATGGGAGGCATCATCCTCGTTGCCTCCATCATCGTGTGGGCGCTGGGCTATTTCCCTCTTCCCGATGATCCGGACATGGACAAGCAGGCACGACAGGAGCAGAGCTTTATCGGGCGGATAGGAAAGACGGTTGAGCCGGTGTTCCGTCCGCAGGGATTTGACTGGAAGCTGGATGTCGGTCTGTTGACCGGCGTGGCTGCAAAGGAGATCGTGGCATCGACGATGGGCGTGCTCTACTCCAATGACGACAGCTTCTCCGACGATAACGGCTACAGCAGCGAGACGGGAAAATACTCCAAGCTGCACAAGCTGATAACGAAGGACGTTGCCAGTCTCCACGGCATCAGCTACGAAGAGGCAGAGCCGGTAGCCACGCTGACAGCCTTCTCGTTCCTCCTTTTTGTCCTGCTTTACTTCCCCTGTATAGCCACGATAGCGGCTATCAAGGGCGAGACCGGCAGCTGGGGATGGGCACTCTTTGCCGCCGGCTACACCACGGTATTGGCGTGGGTGGTCAGTGCCGTTGTGTTCCAGGTGGGCATGCTGTTCATATAAGAAGGTCAGTACAGTCAGGTAAACACTTCCGCATGAGGTGGTCTTTAGCGTGTCTTGTTATATAATGTGTCATGATAATGAGCCTCCCTTCCCCTTTTCAACCAATGTTTTACAGGGTTCTTCCGTTAAGCCCATATGACCGTTTGGGTTAAATGCGTGGGTGACTTTCGGGATAGCTTTAACGGAAGAACCGAAGTTATCTGTAAGCAAAAACATAGCCAAGAAGGTTTTGGCTGTCTACTTTATTGTCATCCTCCGACACAAAACCTTTTCATCTTAATACGTTGAAAAGCGCAGACAACAGTTTGAAAAATCATGACATAATTCCGGGTAAAATACCTACAGATAAAGACAAAAACACGTGTAAAAAGCAAGTTCACAACTAACAGTAAATCAACCGGTTATAAGGTAGTGCAAGAAAAGGTGCCTAATTGGACTTCAAAAGGGCGTCAGTTAGACCTCAAAAGGGCATCTATTGCAAGCCAATTGGGCGTCTTTTGGAAGCCAAAAGACCATGTATTGGTTTTGAACTGTATGAAAATAGTTTACAAGTGCCGATGACGTGGGAACAAGTTGTCCTAAGAAAAAATAACTACCGCTTATTTTTTTATACTTATTGCTTGCTTTTTATCCAAATATTATTTATTTTTGCAATCAGCGGCAGTGATAAATATAAAGGAACCTAAACAATCAATATTACAATGCCGATATATAATAAGGTGTAGCCCCACAGACTATTATCTTAGCCACTGTTCCGTTAGTCTTGCTTTCCTGTCAGTACAGGAAAGGTGAAGTCGTTTGAATTATGCTACAGTAAGAATTCAGTTAATTTTAAAGAATCTATGGAGAGAAGATTTGTTCTTTTTTTGTTAGGGATCGTCCTGTCAGTAGGTACAGCGTTCGGTCAGGCAAAAATCAATGGTACTGTATTTTCTCAGGACGATGGTGAACCCATCATCGGTGCGTCAGTCATGGTACAAGGTACTTCGACGGGTACTGTCACCGACATCGATGGAAACTTCTCACTCGTTGTCCCTGCGGGAAAGAAAGTCGTAGTCAGTTACATCGGTATGGTCACGCAGACCCTTGCTGCCAAGGATGGCATGAGGGTGGGGCTTGCCAATGACAACCACCAGCTCACCGAGGTTGTCGTGACAGGTATGACCCAGCAGGACAAACGCCTCTTCTCGGGTGCTGCCACGAAGATTGATGCCACGAAGGCGAAGCTCGACGGTGTGGCAGACGTGAGCCGTTCGCTCGAAGGACGTGCTGCCGGTGTGAGTGTCCAGAATGTGTCGGGTACGTTCGGTACGGCCCCGAAGATCCGTGTGCGTGGTGCCACGTCAATCTACGGCTCGTCAAAGCCGCTGTGGGTTGTCGATGGTGTCATCATGGAAGACGTTACCGAGGTCAATGCTGACAACCTCTCGTCAGGTGATGCTGCCACGCTGATTTCGTCAGCCATTGCAGGACTGAATGCTGACGACATCGAGAGTTTCCAGATTTTGAAAGACGGTTCGGCAACTTCCATCTATGGAGCACGTGCCATGGGTGGTGTGATTGTCGTAACGACAAAGAAGGGTAAGGCGGGCAGCAACCGCATCAGCTATACCGGCGAATACACCATGCGCCTGCGTCCGAGCTACTCCCAGTTCAACATCATGAACTCCCAGGAGCAGATGGGTATCTACAAGGAGATGGCTGCCGACGGACTGTTCTCCTTCTCACGTACGCTCCGTGCAGCCACGAGCGGTATCTACGGTAAGATGTACAACCTCCTCAATACCTACGATTCCACCAACGGGCGTTTCGGTATTGCACATACGGAGGAAGCCATCAACGATTATCTCCGGGAGGCTGAGATGCGGAATACGGACTGGTTTAAGGAGCTGTTCAGGAATTCCGTATCAATGAACCACTCTATTTCAATGTCTTCAGGAACTGACAAGGCGCAGTACTACACCTCCTTCTCCTTCATGGACGACCCGGGATGGAGCGAGCAGAGCAAGGTGCGCCGCATGACCTATTCCATCAATGCCAACTATAACATCAGCAAGAAGGTGACGCTGAACCTCATCGGCAATACTTCCTACCGCAAGCAGCGTGCACCGGGATCGGTGAACCAGGAGGTGGATGTCGTGTCGGGAGCTGTAAACCGTAACTTTGATATTAATCCTTACTCCTATGCCATCAACTCATCACGTGCATTGGATCCCAATACGTTCTACGTACGCAACTATGCACCGTTCAATATACACAATGAGCTGGCAAACAACTTCATCGACTTCGATGTCCTCGACCTGAAGATGCAGGCTGAGCTGAAGTACAAGCCTGTCAGCAAGGTGCAGCTTGCTGTCCTCGGAGCTTATAAGTATTCCATCACATCGCAGGCTTCACAGATCAGGGAGCAGTCCAACATGGCAATGGCTTACCGTGCCATGGACGATGCCACAATCCGCAATGCCAACCCATGGCTCTACCTTGACCCCGACCAGCCTAACTCGCTGAAGTTCTCGGTGCTGCCAAAGGGTGGTTTCTATAATGAAACCAAGTACCGCATGAACAGCTGGGACTTCCGTGCGACGGCAAGTTACAATGACGTCTTCAATGAGAAGCATATCCTCAACCTCTATGGTGGTATGGAAATCAATAACACCATCCGCACACAGAGCTATTTCGAGGGTATAGGTATGCAGTACGGCATGGGTTATCTTGCCAACTATGACTACCATTATTTCAAGCATGCGCTGGAGGATAACAACATGTATTACGACCTCTACAACAGTTATAACCGTGATGTGTCGTTCTTCGGTACAGCCAACTATTCATGGAAGGGACGCTATGCGGCCAACTTCACAACCCGCTACGAGGGCAGTAACCGTCTGGGCAAGTCACGTTCGGCACGCTGGCTGCCTACATGGAACATCTCGGGTGTATGGAATGCGCATGAAGAACCGTGGTTCAGCAAGACTTTCAAGAACGCCGTGACACATGCCACGCTGCGTGCATCCTACTCGCTGACGGGTGACAAGCCTGCCGTCACCAACTCGCAGGTAATCATCCGAAGCAAGAATATATGGCGTCCGTTCGCTGTTGACAAGGAGTCGGGACTGCAGATTTCACGCTTTGCCAACCCCGACCTGACCTATGAGAAGAAGCATGAGTTCAACCTCGGTATCGACCTCGGCTTCCTGAACAACCGTCTGAACATTGTCTTTGACTGGTACACACGTAACAACTATGACCTCATCGGTCCGCGTACAACCAACGGAACAAAGGGAACCATCACCGAGTATGCCAACGTTGCCAGCATGAAGTCGCATGGTGAGGAACTCTCTATCTCGAGCAAGAACATTATGAAGAAGAACTTCCAGTGGACAACTGACTTCATTTTCTCCCATGTGAAGACCCGTGTTACAGACCTCGACAGCCGTTCACGCATCATGTCAATGGTGAGCGGATCGGGTTTCACCATGGTGGGCTATCCTTATCGTGCCCTTTTCTCATGGGACTTCAAGGGACTCGACAAGCACGGCATACCACAGGTAATCAATCAGGACGGAAAGCTGACGACGAGTGGGGTGGACTTCCAGAGCTATGACCTTGACCATCTTGTATATGAAGGTCCTACTGACCCGACCGTTACCGGCTCGTTCGGCAACACCTTCTCCTATAAGGGATGGCACCTGAGCATCTTCACCACCTATGCCTTCGGCAACAAGGTGCGCCTCGACCCGTTCTTCAGCACACACTATTCTGACATGTCAGCCATGCCGAAGGAGTTCCGCAACCGATGGACAAAGGCGGGCGATGAGGCTTACACAAATATCCCTGCCATTGCTGACCTCCGTTCTATCCAGCAGGACGGCTATCTGAGCCGTGCATACAATGCTTACAACTATTCGACCGAACGCATTGCAAAGGGCGACTTCATCCGTATGAAGGAAATATCCCTGGCGTATGACTTCCCCGTGCAGCTGGTACGCCATCTTGCGCTCAGTTCGCTGAGTCTGAAGCTGCAGGCTACCAATCTCTTCCTGATCTATTCTGACAAGAAACTCAACGGTCAGGATCCGGAGTTCTTCAATTCCGGTGGTGTGGCACTGCCTGTTCCACGTCAGTTCACGCTGACACTGCGTCTTGGAATCTGATACATTCAAAAACTATAAGGAGAAATAAAAATGAAAAAGATAAGTGTTTTGCTTTTTGGATTAGGGCTTCTGAGCCTTTCTTCATGCAACGAGTTCCTGGACAAGCTGCCTGATGACCGTGCCGAGGTGAACACCTTTGAGAAGGTTACGCAGCTCGTGTCCTCAGCCTATGCGACGGCTTCTCCGGGTTTCCTGATGGAGTGGAGCAGCGACAACGTCACGGATAACGGTAAGACTTTCTATTATCAGCCGAGCCAGGACCAGGTATATCGCTGGCAGGATGTCAATACAAACGGTAATGACGACCCGCGGCAGGTGTGGGGATATGCCTATTATGCCGTCGGCAATGCCAATCAGGCACTGGCTGACCTCAGCAAGGTGACGGACGGCAACGTGGCTGCTGTGCGTGCCGAGGCTCTCCTCTGCCGTGCATGGGCGTTGTTCTGTCTGTCAAATGCTTTCTGTATGGCTTACGATGAGTCGAAGGCTGACAAATTCCTCGGGCTGCCTTATCCGAAAGAGGCGAACCAGACGGTTGACAGGCGTGGAACGCTGCGTGAACTCTATGAGAACATCAACGCCGACATAGAAGCTGCACTGCCTTATGTCAGCGAGGAGTATATGGCTGTTCCCAAGTACCACTTCAATCCACGTGCTGCCTATGCCTTTGCAGCTCGTTTCAACCTCTATTATCAGAAGTGGGAGAAGGCGGCAGAGTATGCTTCCAAGGCACTCGGCACACAGCCTGAATCGCTCATGCGTAATGTGGCACGTTACAGAACCCTGTCAGGAGGACGTAAGGAAATCCACGACAACTACATCAGTTCCAGTGAGAATGCCAACTTCATGCTCCAGACGGCTGTCTCTTATTTAGGTTATGCCACCCGTTACAGTTCCTTTGCCCGATATAATTTCGCCAACTTCCTCATCGGCAAGGAAATCTATTGGGCTAAGATGCCTTGGGGCGTGGGTACGACCAATAACACGCTCTATGAGTCACATCTCCTCTACGGTTCCAACCAGCAGGTGGTTTATCCGAAGCTGGCAGACGAGTGGGAGTACATTGATAATGCCAAGAGCAGGGGATATGTGCATGTGGTCAACCCGGTACTGACGGCTGACGAGACAATCCTTGTCCGTGCTGAGGCTGAGATCATGCAGAAGAAGTACACCGAGGCACTGAACGATATGAACACGTGGATAACGGTTCACTGCTCTCCCTCTTACGGTAACATGACGCGTCCCACGCTGACCGTCGCTTCCGTCAAGTCGTTCTTCGACGCCCAGACAACCGTCCCTGCCGAGTATGATACGAGCGAAAGCATGGGTATCAAGAAGCCTTTGCATCCACAGGGATTTACGATTGACGAGACACAGACCAACCTGCTCTATGCCTTGCTGCAGATGCGCCGCATAGAGACCTGCATGCAGGGACTGCGCTTCATGGACATCAAACGCTATGGCATTGAGTTCCCTCATCTGATTGACGGCGAGAAGCCCATCTACTTCAAGGCTGGCGACCTGCGTGGTGCCTTGCAGCTGCCGGCTGACGTCATTGAGTCAGGTATGGAACCAAACCCACGTACGAACTAAACAAGAGGAGGACATAACGTATGAAAACAATAAAATTCTTGCTCATCGCAGTGGTTGTTGCTTTGGCTGCTGCATGTTCAAACGACGATGTCGATACTGCCAACTCCATCTTCCCGAAGCAGGGTACGACGGCTGGGCAGACTGATTTCGACAAGTGGCTGCGGAAGAACTATACTGACCCTTATAACATCCGCTTCAACTATCTCTATATTGACCAGAACAGTGACATGTCTTATAATGTCAGTCCGGCTGACATCAAGAAGTCCATTGCACTGGCAAAGATCATCAAACACGTGTGGCTTGATGCTTATACGGAGCTGATGGGTGCCGACTTCCTCAAGCAGCACTGCTTCCGTGAGTTCCAGCTCATCGGTTCGGCGGAGTATACCAGCAACGGGTCTATCGTCCTTGGATTTGCCGAGGGCGGTATCCGTGTAAACCTCTTCCAGGTGAATGCCCTTGACCCTGCCAACATCTATATCGAGCAGTCGACACCGTACAGTACGTCCAGTGCGTTCGACCTGAACCGTGCCTACTTCCATACGATGCACCATGAGTTTGCGCATATCCTTACGCAGCTGAAAGACTATTCAACTGATTTCCGCACCATCTCAAAGGTGTATCACTCTGCCGACTGGGTGAACGTGACGGACAAGAAGTCAGGAGCTGAAGGATTCGTGACGGGTTATGCCAGCAGTGAGTACAATGAGGACTTTGCCGAGGTGTTCTCCTGCTATGTGACCGATACGGATGCCATGTGGCAGATGCGGCTTGAGCAGGCTGTTACGGCTGCCAATGGCGACGAGAGCGGCAAGAAAGCCATCCTTGCCAAGCTGAGCATCATCCGCACTTACCTCAAGGATTCATGGGGTGTCGACATCGACAAGCTGCGTACCATCGTGCTGCGCCGTGCGAATGAAGTGAGTACACTGAATCTCGAAACTTTAAATTAAGACTTGGATTATGAAAAAGATATTTTGTTTACTGTTTGCTTTGCCGGCATTCTTACTCGTGGCTTCATGTACGCCAGAGGTGGATGACGCTTTCGACAAGCCGTCTGCTGAACGCATTGCTGAGGCTATCAAGAATACAAAGGAGGTCCTGGTGGCTGCCCCGAACGGCTGGCGGATGGATTATCAGGGCTCTGGCGGCTTCGGTGGTTACAACATCCTCTGCAAGTTCGGAGCTGATAACAGTGTGAGCTGTGAGGAGGAAACGCAGAACGTCAAGAGCACATCGCACTATACGGTGCTGCAGGGACAGGGCGTACTCCTTTCCTTTGACTCCTTCAATGCTGCCCTGCACAAGTATTCCGACCCTGTGGGCAACCTCAACGGAAAGGCTGTCGGGAAGAACGGAAAAGGCTTCCTTGGCGACTTCGAGTTCCGGGTCATGTCATGTACCAAGGACAGTGTCGTACTGGAGGGGCGCAAGCACGGCGACCGTGTCGTCATGACGCCGATGCCGGAGAACCTCACATGGGACAGCTACTTCAGCCAGCTGTCAAGCGTCATTCAGGCAATGTATGCCGAACATTATAATGTTATCATCGGCAATGATACCTTCCCGGCAAGGATGAACCAGCACACCCTGCATGTAACGGATGCTGCAGGAAAGGATGTTGCTATCCCCTTCATCTATACGACGAAGGGACTCAGGGCGATGCAGGATAAGTCGCTGAACGGCAAGAAGCTGACTACCTTCGTGTATTCTTCTGACGATAAGTGGCTCGATGAGAACGACAAGACCATCCAGCTCCAGCCTCGTCCTACAACACCGCTTGAGGCATTCTTTGCCAATGACTGGACCATCAACGTGGGCTATAGCAGTACTGCGGAGATGAACATCTGGAAAACGGCAGCTGACTATGCCTTAAGTCAGAACATGAAGATATTTACCGTCTACTTCAGCACGCAGCCGGGCTTCCTTAGCTTGGCAGAGTATGTGGGGAATGCCTGGGGCGACATCAGGACGCTCTATAGTGTCAGTGGTACTGACCAGCTCACTATCAGCGGCTTCAAAATCAATAAAAAGGGAACTACTGGCGAGAAGAACGGTGCCGTCTTCTACAATAAGTACAAGATGGATGAGATAGCTAAGACCTTTCTGGTCAACGGTGCTCCTACGACCTATACTCTCACAACCAATAATCCTAAGAACCCTACGATGCTGCGCATGACCTGCAACAGCGACGATAACATCTCTTTCGTCTTTGACAGAGGTGTCTGGCGTGTGGACTTCTGATGTGCTCATAAAGGCTTACAATACAGCAATGAGGCTGTCTCAAAGGGTAATACCTTTGGGGCAGCCTTTCTTCATTCCTGCAAACCACTGTTGACGGATTGCGAATTGCCCGAATGTTTCTTCTGACTACGACTTGTCCGACTTACTCGAATGACAGTCGGAGAATGGCTTATGACAGATCCTTTGAAGCCTCCACCGTTTTTATCTTCTCATTTCCATCCGTAGTCTTTTAGTACATCTATTCGTGTCATTCGTAGTCTTTGTTATATCCTTTCTTAGTGTAATAAGTGTCATTCGTAGTATTGGAGTTACAGCCTTCCTGACAGTTGTTTCAGAAGACAGGAACAGGTGTGCGGACAGGGATAAATCCCCAAACCACACACCTGTCATTAATATATATAGATGATAAAAAATATTATTCAGAAGTCCATAACTTGAGTCCGTTCTCTCTGTCTCGGAGGTTACTTACTGTCACGTTATTGCTTACAAAATGAAGATTATATGCCCTATTGGAAATGACAGCCTCTGGCGTACTCGTCCAAAAGTATCCAGCAGTTCTGAAGTCCTTAAACTCATTCTTCTCATAGAATCCCATAGCAGGTATGAAGAAATAGTCATTGCGATTGGTTGGTGGACCCACTGCAACATTATTGTTGTTAGGTGGAGTTTCGTAAATACCAGCTTTAACACGATCTCTCCCATCAGGAGATACGGCTTTGAGTGCAGCAGCATTGGGTTTACTATTCTCTTTGGCAATGACCTCTGCTTTCTTGAACCACATACCGTTTGTATAGATATGTCCCCATACTGTCCACATCGTTGTGGTGTCCCAGCGTGGACCACCCTTCAGACAGTACCAGTGAAGCTCGTTGATGTTCGGGCAGTTCTTGGCAGAGTTGCTGGCAGAGTTATTGGTACCTTTTTTGTATTTAACAGCGTTGTACCAGCGTTGGGCGTCACCGCTGGTCGGGTAGGTCGTGATGTTGTTCATCCCATTCACCTTTGGCTGGTCATTTTCGTGTCCGAACCAGTAATCTTGCTTTGCATCCCATGTGTAGTACTTTGCATCAAACGCCCTCATGGTCAGTTTTGCAGGCATGTCATAGTAGCCATTAGCCTCGTAGGTAGATGAGCCGAAGGTTTTGGTGATAGTTCCCATGGTGCCCGTCTGTGTATCCTTTATGTAGTATTTAACTGTCAGCTTGTACTTTCCCGGTGCTATAACCATGAACATGCGACCTGTCTCACAGCCTGTTGTAGACAGATTATTCTTCAGCTGGAAGCCCTCGGTGCTGCCTGTTTCCTTGGGAGTGAGGGTGATGGTCTTGCTACCTCCGCCTTTTGCCGTCAGTTTGCCGTCACTTCCGAGCGTGTAGTTGCCCGCAATGTTCTGGTCGGCAGTCACCTCAACCTTGGTTACATAGCTTGTCTCCAGCGGGTGGTCGTATGACGGCTTGAAGCAAAGATATGCGGCAGCGTGTGTCAGCTTGAACTTGTACTGTCCGCCCTCCAGCGTTGCCTCGCCGACACCACAGTCGCCTGACGTGCCAAAGTGCATCGTATTGTCAGCTCCATTCTGCGTTTGTGTTGCGGCAATTGTCACGTTGTCATTCGTCTTGTCCTTACCTGGATAGTAGACCATGTATTTGTTCTGGCTGTATTTTCCAGGCATCATAAACTTGAAGCTCGGCACGTTCGTGCCCGTTACGGCATTGGAGCTGCCATAGAACTTGTTGTCGTCATCCTTTACGAAGATCTTGTCTCCAGCTTCCCAGTAGAAGTTGCTGTTGTCGTAGTTCAGCGATGTACGTGTGCCTTCGTTGCCGGCAAGGAAGGTTGCCTGTGCTGTTCCGCCCTTGTCGGTTTCTGGCTTTGTCGGTGTTTCCGTCGTCATGTCATCGTTCGAACAGCCCACAGCCGCTACCGCCAGCAGTGTTGCCAGCACCCAGTGATATGATATTTTCATTTTCATTCGTGTTTTGTTTTGTCGTCTTACGTTGTTGTTTTTATTCCTCCCATGAAATACTTGTGCTTTCTTCGCTGGTGAAAAACGCTTTCTTTGCTCCCTCACTCGACTCTTCCTGTGGTCCCTGTTTGTGGTTTCCTTTTTTGTGGTCGCCCGGGTAGGATGCTTCCATTAACTGGCAATCCATGTGGATGCGCATGATTTCAACCTCCGGCTTGGAGTAAACTGTTCTGATGATTTGTTCTTTCCTCATTGTTATATGATTTATATACGTGGACAAATTGCTGTTTCCTGTGAGAATTCTGAGTTATGGAAAATCATGTTTGTAGATAACTCTTAATGGTTCTTTCTGACAGGTTATCCCAAATGCAGGGCACGCCTTATCCTGTGTGAAAACGTGCACCCTTTCTTCCTTAAAAAATCTTTTTACGGTGCAAAATTACATGAATTATTTGTTTTTCAAAACTTTATATACGTTAAATTATGCCAACAAGGCAAGATTTTGAGACCGTTAGCCCCAATCATTCATTAGAAACCGGGCTGATTTTTTTGATTGTCTCCAGCTCTGTTTACGCCATGCCGACCAACGTTTGTAAACTATTTTCATACAGTTCAAAACCAATACATGGTCTTTTGGCTTTGAAAAGACGCCCAATTGACTTGCAATAGACGCCCTTTTGAGGTCTAACTGACGCCCTTTTGAAGTCCAATTAAGCACCTTTTCTTGCACTGCTTTATAACCAGCTGATTTACTGTTGGTTGCAAACTTGCTTTTTATGCGTATTTTTGCCTTTATCTGTAGATGTTTTACCCGGAATTATGTCATGAATTTTCAAACTGTTGTCTGCGCTTTTCAACGTATTAAGATGAAAAGGTTTCTGCGTCGGAGGATGATAACAGGATAGACAGCCAAGACCTTCTTGGCTATGTTTTGCTTAATGAATAATTCCAGTTCTTCCGTTAAAGCTATACGAAATGTGTCCACGCATTTAACGGATGAACCATATTTCAGATTGTAGAACAATGACGAAACACGGACATGTCAGTCCACTGTCCGGAGCGTAACGGATTATCCTGCCTGCAAGGAGGGCGGGGCAGGGGCATACAGGAAGGGCATCGGCTTAGGTTATGAATTTGTTTCGGCTCTCTATCCCAGATGTAATCACAGGCTGAATATTGCATTATGAGGGCATGGACAGGCAGGACTGAAATAGCACGGAAAGATGTTTTTGAGCAATATTTAATAATATTTTAAGGAGAGTATAAAACAATTTGCAATTTTTCTTGGATGTTTTGTGATATATTTATATATTTGCGCCAGTTATATTCCCTAATCTGGAAAACCTTAATTGTTAATTAAATCAATTGGACATGAGTAAAAAAATTACCAGACTGATTGCAGTATTTGCCATGGCAATGGCGATATTGCCTGCATCCGCACAAGTGATGCCAGTAAACAAGACGCCACTAAGTCCTTCCAGAAAGCTGTCCGGACAGAAAGCGGTACAGCAAAAGGTTGACCCGCTGAAGGTTTTTCCCACATTGCTGGCGAAGACACTGCCGAGAGGTGTCAAGTCGCCCTTCAGTAGTCCGACAGTTACTATCCAGCCCCCGGCACCGAAGAACATGCTGATGGTCAATCCCGACCTGACCATGTGGGGTAATCTTCTCACCAATGACCTCTTGGGAATTTATTCGTTCCATCCTACGTCCACCATTAACTTTGAACTTCTTTCCGACTACTACAAAGGCTATTTCAATGCCGGAAGTGGACTGGTTGATGGTGTGCTGCACGGCATGTTCCTTGATACCAGCTATGCCAGCTTCGGTATCATCAAGCTGTATCACTACGCCTTCGACACGGAGACATGGAAGGTGGCGATAGAGCCCGAGGAGCTGAACGACTTTAGTCTGATTGCCACCGAGACTGCCACCGACCCTGCTACGGGTGAAATCTTCGGTGAGTTCTTCAAGTCTGATCTCAGCGGACATGAGTGGGGTGTCATTGATTATGCCACTCTCAAGCGCACCTCCATTGCCCCTGCCACTCATAAGTATGTGGCGTTGGGAATTGCCAATGACGGCTTTGCCTATGGCGTTTCCAGCGATGGCGACCTCTACCAGATTGACCGTACAACGGGTACTGAGACGCTGAAAGGCTCAACAGGCGTGCAGGTGTCTGATGCCAACGGGAAATACTACACCCAGAGTGGAGAGTTTGATCCACGAACCAATGAGTTCTACTGGGCTTCAACTGACAAAGACGGTAAGTTCCAGCTTTATACCATTGACCTGACCAACGGTCATGCAACGCCCGTAGGCAGTTATTCGGAGACGGCATCAGTCATGGCACTTACCTTCCCGAAGGCACCGACCGCCGCCGGCGCACCAGCTGCCGCAACAGGCATCGCAGCCAACTTTGTTAAGGCAGCCAACAGCGGTACGGTAACTTTTATGGCTCCTGACAAGAAGTATGACGGGAGTAATCTGACTGGAAATCTGGCATACACCGTGTTTGCCAATGATGCAGAGGTAGCCAAGGGCAGTGTTGAGGCTGGCAAGCAGGCGACTGCCAACGTGACTGTAAACGAGGGTGTTGTCAACTTCATCATCGTCCTCAGCAATGATGCCGGTAAGAGTCCGAGAGCCAAGCTGACAACCTATGTCGGCTATGATGTGCCGGATGTTGTTGACAATCTGTTGCTGGATATTGACGAATCGGGTAATGCCGTCGTGACATGGACTGAACCGACGGAAGGTATCCACAAGGGTTATCTTGGCAGTCTCACCTATGATGTCTTCCGCAACGTAAACGGAGAAAGCGAGAAGGTGGCTGAGGGTATTTCCGCAACCATGTTCAGTGAGGAAATCTCCAAGGGGAAGCTGTCATCTTACTCCTACTCGGTACAGGCTGTCAATACGACAAAGAAGAGTGCACTGGCAACGACCGAGGGAAGGGTTTTCGGCTATGCGCTTGAAGTACCTTTCTTCGATGACCTTGCGACTGCTGCAAGTGCCAGACTCTATACGGTTCTCGATGAGAACAATGACCGGAGTACATGGGAATGGACCGGTGCCAAGGGTGGTGTCTACCAGTATCATTTCAATAAGGAAAACAGCGGTGATGACTGGTTGATGTCACCTCCAATCCACATGAAGGAAGGCAAGACCTATAACGTTTCATTCACGGCTGCGGCAGGACTGAAGGATTATGCTGAACGCCTGGAAGTGAAGTGGGGCGCAGGAAATTCCGTTGAGAACATGGAAGGAGTGCTGCTTCCTGCAACTGAGCTGACAGGTATCAACAACAAGACGTTCACGGGAACGATTAAGCCGGCTGCTGACGGTGATTACTGTCTGGGCTTCCATGCTATCTCCGCTCCTGACAAATATACGATTGTTCTTGATTCCATCTCTGTGGAATGTGCTGCCGACGCGAAAGCACCTGCCGCTGTTGACAATCTGGCTGCTACTGCCGATGCAACGGCTGCACTGAAGGCTACACTGAAGTTCAATGCTCCTGCCAAGGCGGTTGACGGTTCAGCACTTACGGACATCACGGAGATTAAGGTGAGCTGTGGCGACCGTATGGTGAAGACCATCTCTAACCCGGCTCCGGGCAGTATGCAGACAGTTGTTGATGAGGCTGCCGTAAACGGTGAGAATATCTATACCGTCATTGCATACAATGCTCATGACTTCGGTTTGAAAGCTACTGCCAAAGTCTATGTGGGGCAGGATACCCCGCTGTTGGGAAAGGTCAAGGCTACTGACCTGACTACGGCAGTCAATCTCAAGTGGGAAGTTCCGACAGGAGTCCACGATGGTGTCATACTGCCGGCAGAGGTATCATACAAGATTCATAATATCAGTGACGAAGGCAAACTCAGTGATCAGATTGCCAAAATCAAGGGTACGACGGAATATACCGTTACCGGATTGAACACCAACGAAGGTGAACAGAAGTACCAGCGATGGGCTGTCAATGCTGAGAATGTCGCCGGACCAGGTAACTGGGTAGCAGGAGCGGTTGTCGTAGGTGCTCCTTACACACTCCCGTTCCACAACAGTTTCAAGGGTGGTACCATCGAGGATCAGTTTGTAGGGCTCGAGTCGTCAGGAAGAAATACGACATGGGCTGTCACGAATGATGTATCTTCTGATAACGACAACGGCGCCATCATCTTCCGCCCGTCAGAGCCGGGTGTGTCGACTATCCTCACAGGTAAGATAAGCCTTCGTGGTGCAATGAGCCCGAAACTTGTCTTCGACTATCGAGGTGACGGTACACCGAAGGAAAAGGTTGAAATGCTCTTCCAGAAGAAGGATGGCAGTAAGACCGAACCTATATGGGTAAACACACAGGCTTCTACGAATGGCGTATGGACGACCTATACCGTGAATATTCCAGAGGAGCTGACAGAGGAAGACTATGTCCTGCTGCGTGTTGTCGGCACGGCGGATGCTGTTTCCGATGACCCTGTATATGTTGACAATATCAACATTGCTGACCCGTTCCAGAAGGATGCAGCCGTAGAACTGACTGCACCTGAAAGTGTAAGGAAGGGACAGACTGCCAAGTTCAATGTGAAGGTGACCAATCTCGGTCTTGACAAGATCGAGAATGTAAAGGTTGCCCTTACGGTCAATGGTAAGGTTGTCAAGGAAGAAACCGTCAGCAAGAGCCTTTCACTGCTTCAGTATGAAGAAGTCTTCATCAGCTATAAGACCACAAGTCTCGAGGCTTCCGAGAAGCTCAACGTCAAGGCAACGGTTACTGTAGACGGCGACCTCGACCTTGAGAACAACGAATCGGATGCTACCGTCAAGTTAGAGACACCTGATGTTCCTGCACCACAGAATCTCCGTGCGGTAGGTGGGAATGCTTCAACCGTGAAGCTGGCATGGGATGCACCGGCATCGGAAGCTGCTGACAGGACGGATGACTTCGAGCGTTATGAGGCTTGGGGGACTGACTTCGGCGACTGGACGACCGTCGACAATGACCATGGATATGCAGGTGGACTCATCGAGGGGGCACGCTATCAGCACCAGGGTGAGCAGTTTGCTTTCATCAACTGGCAGCCGGCTGACATCTTCGAGTCAAGTAAGGAGTTCAATGCACACTCCGGTGGGAAGGCCGCAGTTGCTATTTATCAGGTAGACGAGTCGGCTAACGACTATGTCGATGCTGACAACTGGCTCATCAGTCCACAGCTTTCAGGCAAGGCACAGACCGTACGCTTCTGGGTCAACAACCTCAAGGCACAGGATGCAAGCTATGGTACGGAGAACTTCGACGTGCTCGTTTCAGAGACAGACAATGATACGGCACACTTCGTCAAGAAGGGTGATACGTATGTACAGGCTTCTGGCGAGTGGACGGAAATCAGCGTTGATGTTCCTGAAGGCACCAAGTTCTTTGCCATCCATCACATTACCGGTAAGAACAACGTGTTTGTATTCATGGTTGATGACGCTACTTTCGAGACGGGTTCTGGTCCGATTTCATACAACATCTACCGTGATGGCGTGTGCATCGGCAGTTCCTACAAGGTAACCAGTGATGAGATGCAGTATGACAATGCGGCGCATAAGTACAGCGTTACAGCAGTCTATGCGGATGGAGCAGAGTCGCAGCCAGTGGAGATTGATATTACGACAGCCATCCAGAAAGTCAATGCCAACGGTGAAGTAGTCTACGATGTCTATACCATCGACGGCAAACAGCTTCTGAAGGGAGCCCGGAGTCTGGGCACCTTGGCAAAGGGTATCTATATCGTCAATGGCAGAAAGACAGTCATCAGATAAAATGCAGTCATCTGATGCAGTCACATAATTGACACTAATGGAACCGGAACCCTCATTGAAGGGTTGCGGTTCCATATCTTCGTGTTTATAACTACAGTTTATGCTGTCTGGTAATCCCCAATCGTTCATTAGTGCCTGAACAGGTTTTGTTCTACAGTCGGGCAGGTGGTCGGTCTTTGTAACGAAGGCGTAGCGGATCACGCCGAGTTCCAGAGACGGACAAGAAACCGACTATATAATGCCAACAATGAACTTTCTTACCGTTTCCGACCAGTGTGTTTTTGCCTGTCACATGTGGTGTTGTTGGTAAGCACCAATGGTGTCGGGGGCAGGACAGCAGTAAAAATACAATAAGAAAAATACCTGTTTGCTGAGAACCAGTTGCCACAGGAATGCTGTCGGCAGGCAGGAAAGTCAGAAACAATCACATCCATTCAGTATGATGAACTTCAGAAAACGATTATCCATGAGTCTGTTGTTGGCACTAAGCATAGCTTTGTCAATCTCAGCCGCACCAAGAACAAAGGCTGCCATCAGAGCCGCAGCAGCACAGGTGTTCAGCCAGTCGCCGGCACTGAGTATGAGCGGTGCGCACAGAGACGAGCTCAAGACGCTACAGGCGAACAAGGCATATACCGTCATGGGATATAAGAAAGGAGGGTTCGTTATCATCAGCAATGACGACCTCGTCCCGGCTGTTATTGCCTGTTCGAGCACTGTTTTCGACAAGAACACTAAGAACGAGGGCTTCAAATGGTATCTCACTGCTGCCGAGAACGCCATCAATAACATAGTGGCAAAGGGCACTCCAAGTAAGATGGTCATGCCCAATGCTGACAAGTATGCCCCGCAGGTATCCTCGTTCATCTCGTCGGAATGGGGACAGGAACGACCTTACAATGACCTCTGTCCTGAAGCAACAGCCTCAGGAACAGGTGCCTGGCAGGGCTATGGCGGTACGGGAAGAGCCGTAACGGGATGTGTGGCTACAGCCATGGCGCAGATAATGAGCTACAACGGCTATCCTAAGAAGGGGACAGGCACGCACTCCGTGAGCGTCAAACAGGCTGACGGAACGAAGAAGCTGGTGACGGTCAACTATGACGAGAGTGTGTATGACTGGGCAAACATGATTGACAGCTACAAGGGTAAGTACAGCGAGGCGCAGGGAAAGGCTGTGGCAAAGCTGATGCTTGATTGCGGTGTGGCAGCCGATATGATGTATGCCACTGATGCTTCGGGAACCTATATGCAGAATGCCTGTGAAGGACTAAGGCGTAACTTCGGCTACTCGGAGACAACCCAGATGCTCGTGCGTGAGGACTACAGTGAGGAAGCATGGATGGACATGGTGTTCAACGAGCTCAACGCACGCCGTGCCATCCTCTATACAGGACTGGATTCCAAGAACGGCGGACACGCTTTCGTGCTGTGCGGATACGATGCCAGCGGCAAGGTGTGGGTTAACTGGGGATGGGAAGGAAACTTTGATGGATTCTATGATATAAGTCTTCTGAACCCTACAGGCAATAAGTTTTCGGAACATCAGGACATGATTATAGGCTTTGAGGGGATACATGGCGAACTGCTCCAGGATACTGTCAGTGTCAGCGAACCCGGAAAGCTGTCATCACTCATCAGTGATTCCACCTATAACAGGATTTCAAAGTTGAAGGTGAACGGCAGAATCAACTCAACCGACCTGCGCACCATCCGTCAGATTGCGGGATGTGACGTGAACGGAATGATGCTGCGCAGTTCACTTACAGAACTCGACCTCGGTGATGCGGAGATTATTGATGGGGGAGAGCCTTACCTTATAGATGGTAAACGGCAGCTGACCACCGTGAAGCATGAAGTTCCAGAGCGTGCATTCTATGGCTGCAAGACCCTGCACAGGCTCATTCTTCCCAAGACAACTGTTTCCATCGCAGACGGGGCGTTTGGCAAGCTGTCACGCCTTGACTCCATATCCATACCTGCAGACGACAGCCGGAACTATATCTTTGACGGGCGGATACTGATGACAAAGGACACAACGGAAATCATATCCGTGCTGCCTTGCAATACAGGAGAACTTACAGTGAGGAAAGGTGTTGTCAGGATTCACAGCTATGGGCTTGCAGGTTGCAGCAGTCTGACGAAGGTAACGCTGCCCAATACGCTCAAGGAAATTGGTGATGAGGCATTTGCCGGCAATAACACCCTCTCTGCTATCCGTCTTTATGCAAGGAAAGTGCCAGCGTTAGGGCGCAACGTGTTCGCCGACCTTAACAGGATTGTTACCCGGCTCCAGATTCCGTCAGGTACAAAGAATCTCTATAAAAGCAGTGACCAGTGGAAGGACTTCAACGTCGTTGAATTCGGTACTACCATTAAGGTGCGCAATGCCTCAAGAACTTATGGCAAGGCAAATCCGAAGTTCGGGTGGCAGATGAAGGGTGACTATGTCGATGGTACGCCTCTGCTGACATGCGAGGCAACGCCTGCTTCTCCTGTGGGAAGATATGTTATCAGTGTTTCCCGTGGTTCCATCACGGAAGAGGAGGTGGAATTTTCCAGCGGATACCTCTATGTACAGAAAGCCACTGCCAATCTCCGTGCAAAGAACCTGACTGTGGGCATAGGGGAAACGCCGGTCTTCGGCTACACTGTGGACGGACTGCAGAACAACGAAACGGCCGTGGAACTCACGGAAGCACCTGTGTTCACCGTTAAGGACAGTGATGGTAAGGTGGTTTCTTCTTTCGATGTGCCCGGCCAGTATGTCATTGAAGTAGCTGGCGGTCTTGCTGACAACTATCTCTTCAACTACTTCCCCGCACAGCTCACCGTCCAGTCTGCTGCCAATGGAATATCCCCCACTCCGCAGGCAGCTCCATCCGCCACATTCGATGTCTTTACGCTTGACGGCATCTGCGTAGCCAAGGCTGTTTCTGATTTCAGCAGTCTTGCCAAGGGCGTCTATGTCGTCAATGGCAGGAAGGTACGTGTCAGGTAGGAATCCTGTGTTGGAAATGAGATTTGTAATCAAGCAGGGGCGTACAGCTTTGTACGCCCCTTTTTTTGTGCTGAAGGTGAAAGAGCACTGCGCCGGCAATGCTTTTCTTCACCTTCCCTGTTCCTTGTTTTTCCTTGTATAGACACATAAAGCCTCTTTTAGAGAAGTATGAAAAAGGAGACCGGACAGCTGATGTGAAGCGATGAAATATTCTTACATAAAAACGGAAAAACCTTTTTAAAATCATGAAAAGGCAGGGTGAGGCGTCAAACGTGCAATCTGCAGAGTATCAGCTGATTGTAAAGTCGTAAAATAACCAGTGCTTAATTGCGTTCCAATTAACGCCCTTTAAGCGTCCAATTAAGCCTTAGTTGCAGCGCAATTAAGCACCTGTTGTTTTCCGTGATTGATTTTATTTTTACAAAAGGACGTGTCGTTCCAAAATTATTCCGTGGGGTAACGAAGCCTTTTGGAGTCGTGAGGAAATTCAATCCCACTCTCTAAGTTGACTACAATAGGCTCATTATCCTTATTAATCGTACTGTTTCCTGACATCTTTTGTTTTCTTGTCGGTATCGTGTCAGTCCATTTTAGCTTGCCGTAGCCTGCTACGCCTTTGTTACAAAGACCAGCAGCTCGATAGTAAAACAAAACCTGTTCAGGCTCTAATGAACTGATCTGCGCTGAAAATAGGATAACATGTCGCGTTTTTGCGTGAAAATTTCACGGACTAATCTTTTTTTTATATATTTGCACTTGTGAAATAATAGATATATTTAGATATTATCTGTATTTATTCAATTATGTTCATTTAAAATCTGTGCATTATGTTACTCCGAGTTATATTAAAGAACTTCCTGTCATTTGAAGATGAGGTCCAGTTTGATATGTTCCCTAATATGAAAAGAACATCGCTTCCTGATCATATCTCAAAGGCAGCAGGCGTTTTACCTGTACTGAGAATGGCTGCCATATATGGTGCTAATGGTGCAGGCAAATCTAATATGTTAAAGGGAGTTGAATTTATCAAGTCGTTGGTAACTGATAAAGAGTTCTTAAATCAATCAGAAGTCTCCAGATATTTTTATGCTTTAAGGAAAGAGTCCGACTCCCAACCGATAGAACTGGCAATAGAGTTTGTTACAGAAATAGGAAAAGCATACCTCTATTCTGTGGAAATCGCTAAAGATGGGATTAAGTCTGAAATATTAAAGGAATCCGGACTTGGCTTTAAAGAGAACAGAGATGTGTTTACAAGAGATGGTGAGTCCTTATTCTTCGCAGTAAAGCCGTCAGATGAGGTGGAGCGGATGATTAGAGGATGGTTAGAGAAGAACCCTTTTGCAAGTTTATTGACGATTAATGATGATATGCCTGTGTTAACTGATGAGCACATCGCAATTGCCAAGAGGTGGTTTCATGAAGAGTTGGTTTTAATAGGTCTAAATACAATCTGCCCGACTTTAATAGAGATATTCAGAAAAAATGAAGATATCAATAAATTTGCATCTGACCTTTTTAAGGTTGTTGACTTAGGAATCAATGAGGTTAAGGTTCAAACAGAGGATTTTGATGATTGGATTCGCGCTCATAATGAAACCGATGTGCCTATTGAAAGATTAAAGAACATGCAGTCTGGAGCAATTTCTACATTTGATAAAAATAGGAATATAAGAAATGTCGTTATAGAGGAAGGAGTCAGAAAAGTCAGCCAATTGATGTTTGAGCAGTTCGGAAAAAACGGCTTCTCAAAGGATATGGATATCATGGCTCAGTCAGATGGCACCGTTCGTTTACTTACGCTTGTCCCTGCATTTTATGATGCGATAAAGCTGGGGAAAACTGTATTGATTGATGAGCTGGATCATAGTGTTCACCCGCATCTCATAAGAGAGTTGGTAAAATACTTCTCCCGGCAGGAAACAACAGGTCAGCTGATATTCACTACTCACCAGACTTGTTTGTTGAATCAGGACTTTATCCGTACAGATGAGGTTTGGATGGTGGAGAAGAAGGAGGGTAGCACCAGGATGTACTCACTAAATGAGTTTAAGATTCATAATACCATCAAGATTGAAAACGGATATATGGAAGGACGTTATGGTGCAATTCCCTTTATTGGAGAGCTGAATATGTAATAGCTTATGGACTTTTCAAAGCTAACATACAAAAAAGGTGAGTCTGAAGAGACTTTGGAAAAGCCTGTTCAGCACGAAGAAGAAGTTGAACAATCAAATGTAGAAGAAAATGAAACTGTCAGCGTTGATACACCTTCTGCTCTGCCTCTCGGCTATCAGAAGGGTGACAGTTTCCGTACACCATCACTTGTTCTTATTATCTCTGGTGGAGAAAAAAGAGAAAAAGATTTCCTGAAAGAGCTTATTAATGGTCAGAAGATTTCAGCTTTAAAGGTATTGTTCTTTACAGAAGAAAGGCAAGGGTTACAGCCATATCAAATGCAGGAAAAATGGCAGAGCATTTGTGATGCTGGTGAGTTTGTACTTAACAATCTGTCTCATCATTTAGACAAGATGGATGAGGTGTTCCTGTTGTCTGATGTTGATGAATTCTATGAGCAGTTACAGAAGATTCTTTCTTCTAAGCCAGCTGCTGACCGAGGCAACTGGATAATAAGTAATCCATGCTTTGAGATATGGCTTTACTATTGTTATAAGAATGACTCCACTCACGACTTGGCTTGTATAGAACCATTAACAGTTGTAGAACGAAGCAAAAGATTAAAAAAGGTTTGTAATGAAATTGTAAAAGGTGGTCTTCACGGGCAATATGCTTTTGAACATCTACAGGAAGGTGTAGAACATAGTCTTGAGCATTATCGGGAGGACAATAATGATATTCCTGTTCTTTTCGCCACTCAAATGCACAGATTGGCTCAGTTTATAATAGGTAGAATGAATGCGAATGCCAACGAGTACGATGCATATCTTAAACAGCAGCAAATTAATTTGGAAGAGATAAGGAAGAAGAGCGAGGTGTAATTAGATTATACTGTTGCAAAAGAATAATTATCATAAGTATTTTGAAGTATTGGTGTGCGGTAAACTTCTGACAATCCCTATTTTCCTCTCCGCAATACCCATGAACAGGTGTTGCTTCATGGAGTTAGTAGTCAGCAAATAAAAGGTTTTATAGATGGTTTACGGGCGGTTCATAGATGAATCGGTGTTGGTTTGCTGTTATAGGTGTTATTTATGCGGTTTTTATTAGGATTAGTAATTAATAAGCTGAAATTTAATAGAAAATGTAATTTAAGATGATAAAAACTTGCGGTTGTTATAAATAATTTCTAAATTTGCAGCCTATATGGTAAAAGATTTTAAGAATTATGAATGAGTGGCGGTATGCCCTTATTATATAATGAGTACGACTTATTCCTTGTGAAAGGATTGTGCTGCGAACAAGGATACGTAAGTTCAGGAGACTGTTAAACGTAGGTAAAGCAAACAGTTGCGCATAAGTTGAGCGAAACTTTTATACATGCAGTTTAGCGAAACAGTAACACAATAATAATTCATTTAATAACAAAAAGAGATCTATGGAGAAAAGATTTACTCTGTTTTTGTTTGGTCTTATCCTGTCTTTGGGCACGGCATTCGGTCAGGCAAAAATCAATGGTACCGTAGTTTCTCAGGACGACGGGGAAGCCGTTATCGGTGCGTCAGTCATGGTACAGGGTACCACGACGGGTACTGTCACCGACATTGACGGTCACTTCTCGCTCGATGTTCCTGCAGGAAAGAAACTCGTAGTCAGTTACATCGGTATGGTCACGCAGACCCTTGCTGCCAAGGATGGCATGAAGGTAGTGCTTGCCAATGACAATCACCAGCTCACCGAGGTTGTCGTGACGGGTATGACCCAGCAGGACAAGCGCCTCTTCTCAGGTGCTGCCACGAAGATTGACGCTTCAAAGGCGAAGCTGGATGGTATGGCTGACGTGAGCCGTTCGCTCGAAGGGCGTGCTGCCGGTGTGAGCGTGCAGAACGTGTCAGGTACGTTCGGTACTGCTCCGAAGATCCGTGTGCGTGGTGCCACGTCAATCTTCGGTTCGTCAAAGCCGCTTTGGGTTGTTGACGGTGTCATCATGGAAGACATTGCCAATGTTGATGCAAGTTCGTTGTCATCAGGTGATGCGAAGACCTTGATTTCTTCAGCCATTGCCGGATTGAACGCTGACGACATTGAGAGCTTCCAGATTCTGAAGGACGGTTCGGCTACATCTATCTATGGTGCGCGCGCCATGGCGGGTGTGATTGTCGTGACGACGAAGAAGGGTAAGGCTGGTCAGAGCCATCTGAGCTATACCGGCGAGTACACCCTCCGTCTGAAGCCAAGCTACAGGAACTTCAATATCATGAACTCACAGGACCAGATGGAGGTTTACCGTGAGCTGGAGAAGAAGGGTTACCTGAACTATGCCGAGATTGCAAATGCCTCAACGAGTGGCGTCTACGGTCGTATGTACCAGCTGCTCTCCCAGTATGACACTACAAAGGGACAGTTCGGTCTGGAGAACACACAGAGAGCACGTGATGCTTACCTGCGTGCAGCGGAATACCGCAACACCGACTGGTTCGGCCAGCTTTTCTCAAGCTCAATCATGCATAACCACTCTGTCAGTGCATCAGGCGGTACGGACAAGGGGCAGTACTATGCTTCCCTCTCTGCAATGTATGACCCGGGATGGTACAAGTCAAGCCGTGTGCAGCGTTACACTGGTAACATCAATACCACTTACAACATCAACAAGCAGATCGGTCTGAACCTTATTGCCAATGCTTCTTACCGTAAGCAGAGGGCTCCGGGCTCACTGAGCCGTACCATCGACCCTGCAACAGGTGCCGTAAGCCGTGCGTTCGACATCAACCCTTACTCTTACTCTCTGAATACGTCACGTACACTCGACCCTAACGAGTTCTACACACGTAACTATGCTCCGTTCAATATCTTCAACGAGTTGAACAACAACTATATGGACCTTAACGTACACGACTTCCGTGTACAGGCAAGTGTTGACTATAAACCTGTCACGAAGGTGAAACTTACTGCCTTGGTGGCTGTCAAGAGTGCGGCTTCAACCATGGAGCACTCCGTTCGCGAGAACTCCAACCAGGCGCTGGCTTACCGTGCTATGGGTACGACGACCATCCGTGATGCGAACCCTTACCTCTACAAGGATCCGGACAATCCGTTCGCCCTTCCTGAGTCAATCCTCCCTGAGGGCGGTATTCTCGACAGGACAGGTAACCACTTCTTCGGCTGGGACACACGTCTTTCGGCTGCATATAATGATGTTTTCAACGATACTCATATCGTGAATCTCTATGCCGGTGTGGAAAGCAACAGCGTTGACCGTAAGCAGACCTTCGACCGTGAATGGGGTATGATGTTCGATGCTGGCGAGATTGCCAAGCTGAACTACCGTGCCTTCAAGATGTTCCAGGAGCAGGGTACGGACTATTACTCTTTATCAAACACCCACATCCGCAGTCTTGCTTACTTCGGTACAGGTACCTATTCTTATAAGGGCCGCTACCAGATGACTGGTACTTTCCGTTATGAAGGTACGAACTATCTGGGCAAGGCTACCTCTGCCCGCTGGCTGCCGACCTATAACGTCTCCGGTGCATGGAACGCACACGAGGAAGGCTGGTTCAGCAAGCTGTTCAAGCAGGCGCTGACTCATGCGACATTCCGTCTGAGTTATTCACTCACCGGTGACCGTCCTCCTGTTACGAACTCACTGCCAATCTTCTCGGCAACAGTGCCTTGGCGTCCGTTCACAACCGTACAGGAGACTGGTTACGACGAGCAGTTCGGTAACAAGAACCTTACCTATGAGAAGAAGCGTGAGTTCAACCTCGGTTTCGACTTCGGTTTCCTTGACAACCGCATCAACCTTACCACCGACTTCTACTGGCGTCGCAATAGTGACCTTATCGGTTACGTGAACCATCCACAGCTGGGTTCCTACAACCTTGCCAACGTTGCTTCAATGAAGTCAAACGGTATGGAAATCTCCTTGAACACACATAACATCAAGGGCAAGGACTTCAGCTGGGAGACGAACTTCATCTTCTCATGGACCCACAATGAGATTACCAGCCTCTTCACCCATGCACGTGTCATCGACCTCGTACAGGGAACAGGTTACAGTCTTGTAGGTTATCCTGTCAACTCCATCTTCAGCATCCCGTTCGCTGGACTTAACGGCGAGGGTCTGCCGACGTTCATGAACGAGGACGGCAACAGAACCATCTCCGACATCAACCTCCAGGAGCGTGACCAGGAGAAGATCAAGTATCTGAAGTATGAAGGTCCTGCTGACCCGACGACAACCGGCTCATTCGGTAACATCTTCCGTTACAAGAACTGGGACCTCAACGTATTCGTAACTTACAGCTTCGGCAACAAGGTACGTCTCAACCCGGTGTTCAACCGTACCTATGACGACATGGACGCACTGCCTAAGGAGTTCCGCAACCGCTGGACACACGGTGGCGACGAGGCTTCTACTGACATCCCTGTCATCGCTTCACGCCGTCAGAACCGCAATAACCCACAGCTGAACGTGGCTTACAATGCCTATAACTATTCAGATGCACGTATTGCAAAGGGTGACTTCATCCGCATGAAGGAAATCTCACTGGGCTACACCTTCCCGGCTGCAATGATCAGACACATCGGTGCAAACAGTCTCGCACTGAAGCTGCAGGCAACCAACCTCTTCCTGTTCTATGCTGACAAGAAGCTGAACGGTCAGGACCCGGAGTTCTTCAATACGGGTGGTGTGGCTGCCCCGGTTCCAAAGCAGTTCACCCTGACATTGAGATTAGGTCTTTAATATCTTAACTGAGGTTCATGCTCAGCAGGAGGTTTGCCGGCACAGGCAACATGATTACAAGCCGTTTGTAATAGGATTACAAAGCCTTTGTAACATGATTACAAGCCGTTTGTAACATCGTGGAATGACAAAGAACGGCGGTGTTCTGCCACTGTCTTCCGCCTCCGGAAGCTGAATCGGGAACTGAAGTAACTTAATATAGAAAGAATATGAAAATAAAGAATATCATATACAAGAGCAGTCTGGTGCTTGCATCCGCAGCGATGCTCGCATCCTGTTCCGACCAGTTGGATACGCTGCCCGACAACCGTACGACTTTGGATACACCGAAGAAGGTTGCGGGACTGCTGGTGACAGCCTATCCTGACCGTACACCGACACTCTTCAACGAGTGGATGTCTGACAATACTGACTACATGGGACCACGCAATAGCCTGGGCGACCGTGGCGGTGACCAGTACTTCTTCTGGCAGGAACATACGGAGGGTGGCAATGACTCACCAGAGCAGGTGTGGATGTTCTATTACGAAGGCATCTACAAGGCTAACGAGGCTCTAGCTGCCATCGAGGAACTCGGCGGTGCAAACAATGAGTCGCTCCGCAATTCAAAGGGTGAGGCACTGTTGCTGCGTGCCTATAACCACTTCATCCTTGCCAACGAGTTCTGCCGTCCTTACAATGGCAAGACCAGCACGACCGATGCAGGTATCTACTATGCAACCGACATTGCTGACTTCTCGGCAGGTGCACAGCAGGGTGAGCGTGGCAACGTGGCTGACGTCTATGCGAAGATAGCTGCTGACATTGAGGCTGGTATCCCGCTGATCAATGACACCTACGAGGTGCAGAAGTACCACTTCAACAAGAAGGCTGCCTACGCCTTTGCAACCCGTTTCTACCTCTATTATGAGAAGTGGGCCAAGGCAAAGGAATATGCTGACAGGCTCTTGGGCAGCAATCCGGCAGCCTCACTCCGCGACTACAAGGCACTGCAGGCAATGCCGCTGAGTAACTCTGACCAGGCTGTGAAGATTGCCGAGGCTTACTGTAACGTTGCGGCTGAGTGCAACCTGCTTATCCAGACCAGCGTCAGCAATGCCGGTATGGCACTTGCACCATGGAACTACTACAAGCGTTATGCCCTGACAAACTATCTCTCACAGACGGAGGTGGTTGAGAGCAACAACATCTGGGGGACGGAGTCGAACCTTATCTGGAAGCCGTTTACCATCAACCAGGGTGAGAGCAACTGTGCCATGACGATGAAGCTCCCACGTGAGGTGGAGATTGTCAACGTGACAACCGGTTCGGGTTATCTCCGTACGCTGAACGTCGACTTCACTATTGACGAGGCACTGCTCAACCGTGCTGAGGCTGAAATCATGCTCGGTCAGAACGATGCAGCCTGCGCTGACATGACAATTTGGATGCAGAACTACTTTAACACGTCAGTAACGCTCACACCGGCAAGTGTGACCGCTTACTTCAATTCCGTTCCTTATGCCTACGATGATGCTGAGAAGCTGGTGCCGAGTTTCAAGAAACACATCAGCCCACGCTTCACCATCGGTGCTGAAGGTTCTGAACAGGAGTCACTGCTGCAGTGCATGCTCAACTTCCGTCGTATCGAGACCGTACATCAGGGAATGCGCTGGTTCGACATCCGTCGTTACAACATCGAGATACCACGCCGTCTGATCGGTGCCAATGGCAAGCCGTTGAAGAACCTCGACTGGCTGGTGAAGGATGACCCACGTCAGACTGTACAGATACCACAGAGCATCCGTGAGGCTGGTGTAGCGGGCAACCCTACAAAGGCACTCAGCTCTTCTACAAAGCTCGTTGACATCTCACAGTACAAGAAGCCTGAGCTCTCGCTGGTCAACCAGCGTCCACTCAGCCCGGGTGTCATTACGTTTTAACAGCTAATTAAAAAGGAAAAGAAATGAAGAAGAATATATTGGCATTGTCGCTATTGGCAGCTGTCGCAGCAGGCTTCACTGCTTGTTCGGACGAAGACCTGTCAAGTGAGAGCGTCATCAAGCCCTCAAAGACGGCAGAGACTGTCTTTGACAAGTGGTTGCACAAGAACTTCGTCGTACCTTATAACATTCAGGTTCAGTGGCGTTATGAGGATAACGAGTCGGATATGTCTTACTATGATGTTCCTGCCGACTCTGCCCAGTCAGTTGAACTGGCACACATCATCAAGTACACCTGTGTAGAGGCTTACACGCAGGCAGCCGGCATCGACTTCACACGCCGCTACTTCCCGAAGCTCTTCAGCTTCCTCGGTGAGTTCGAGTTTGAGAACAGCGGGTCGTTCAAGCTGGGTACTGCCGAGGGCGGAAAGAAGATCCGTCTCCTGGGTGTGAACCATCTGGATGAGTACAAGAACAACCGTACCTACCTGGATGAGTATTATCTCAAGACCATCCACCACGAGTTCGTGCACATCGTCAACCAGACGAAGGACTATCCGCGCGAGTTCGGAAAGGTTACGCCGGGCGGTTATGTCAACGACTCATGGAGCTCAAGCAAGTACGGAACAGGCTTCGAACAGCGTGGCTTCGTAACTGCCTATTCGCAGAAGGAAGAGCGTGAGGACATTGCCGAGATGGTAAGTACTTATATCATCTCTACCAAGGAGCAGTGGGATGCTATCCTGAAGAAGGCTGTCATCGTCGATGCAAACGGCAAGGCGGTGAGCGACCAGCCGGGTGTGACTGCCATCAACAAGAAGCTCGAGATATGCAAACGTTACTACAAGGAGTCGTTCAATATCGACCTTGACAAGGTGCGTGATGCGGTTATCGAACGTGAGAACGACGTTGTCAGCGGCAGTTATAATCTGACAAATCTTAATTAATTAAGAAAGGATCATAATATGAAAGCAAAAAAACTATTTATATATCTTCTGCTTGCCTTGCCGGCACTTGTCCTCCAGTCATGTCTGACAGATCAGGATGATGTCTTCGACTCGTCTTACTCTGACCGTATGGAGAAGTTCCTGCAGCAGGCACAGGACACGCTGGTGAAGGCACAGCATGGCTGGGCTTTCGACTATTATCCTGAGAGCAACCAGTCTTACGGTGGTGTGGCTTATACCATCAGGTTCACCCGTGACAATGCCATCGTGCGTTATGAGAACAAGCCTGACGACGGAGAGGTGAAGTCGCTCTACAAGATGAAGGAGGACAGCGGACCGGTTCTGTCGTTCGATACCTACAATACGTTCCTCCACACCTATGCAACCCCTAAGCAGGGCGAGTTCCGTGGCAAGGAAGGTGACTTCGAGTTTGTTATCGACAGCATCGGTTCTGACTGCATCAAGGTGCACGGCAAGCGTTCGCTGAACCACATGTATCTCCGCAAACTCTCTGCTGATGCTGCTGAATACATGGAGAAGGTGACCGAACTTTCCAGCATCTTCATCTTCTCGGAGGTGAAGCTGAACATCGGCGGAAAGCCGTACACGCTCGTCATCACCGATGCTGACTCACGCCAGCTGGCTATCTATGACGGCACAACACGTGTCGTGGCTTCGGCTTATGCCTTTACCGACAAGGGCATCCGCCTCTACCAGCCGGTTACATTGAACGGTGTACGGGTGCATGACCTGACGTTTGATACCGCAACTGCGAAGCTGTCTGCCAACGGTGTTGAGACAACAGAGTCGTATGTTGATGTCAATACCGTTGCCAAGGTTCTTGGTAACATCAGCGTTTCAAATGGTGAAAAGACCGTCACGAAGGTCATTCCTTATCTTGACAAGCTCAACATCAGCTGCGATGCTTCATGGGTTCACCTCAGCAAGGAAGGCAACAAGCTGACCATTACGGTGGATGCCAATGCAATGGCTACACAGGCACGTGGTGCAAAGATCAAGATTTCAAACGGTGCTGACGAGGCTCAGGTACAGGTGCTGCAGTTCGACCTGCCGGCTCTGTTGGGTAATTACCAGCTCACGATGACTTCTCTCGTACGCGATGGCGGACAGATGAAGTTTGTCCAGAACACACGTACTGCCAAGATCAGATACGTGGGCAGCGGAAACAACAGGAAGTACTTCCTCGATGTAGAGAGTCCATACGGTGCAAACTACCTCTTCCAGCTTACTTACGTGGCTTCGGCACATGCCTTCCTGATGCAGTCAGGACAGAAGGTGATGACTCTCAGAAGCTCAAGTGCAACCTACTATATCGGTAATGCCTTCAATATTGATGCAAGCCGTGGTACAGGAGCAGGCAATGGTGCCTACAACCTTATTACCTTCAACATCGCTGACAATGGCGACATCAGTGCGTCACTGTGCGGTCCGTTGTTCCTGATTTCCAACGGACAGCCTCAGTACACGGGTCTGACCACAGAGCGCATCGTCCTCTGGGCATACACAGGTGAGCCGTTCTCACAGGATAACATGGCAGGATATTGGGACAGATGGCTCAACCCTGTGCTGACGAAGAAGGCTTCAGGTTCATCACCGGCAAAGCCTGCAGAGTCGCTTGACGAGCATCTGGACGGTGGAAACGGCGGTGCGGCACTCGTGATGCCACAGTATATGCCTAACCGTGTTGCCCGCCTTGATGTGGACTGGAACACTTTTCTTCCAGCATGGAATAAGAAACAAGTAGAATTAAATAAGTGATTGGCTTATGAAAAAGATATTCAATATCGGTTTCCTCTTTGCTGTCGCTGCAGGCTTCGTTGCCTGCAGTGACGACAACGATGCGGGTAGCAGCTACCTGCGCGAGAACCCTGTACAGGTGGTCAGTTCAAACCTCTTCTTCAATGCCAATGCACAGAAGGGTGGTGTGAAGTTTACCGCACCTGCCGGCTCAACGGTATCCGTCAGTGAGACATGGGCTACTGCCGAGCTGAAGAACGATTCTGTAGTTGTCAGTGTTACCAACAATGCGGCTGTTGACAGTCGTTCTGCTGTGCTGACAATCAAGAACGGAGCTGACTCGACAAATGTCCCAATCCTCCAGACCGGGGCTGTCTTCAAGTACACGGGTGAGAAGTATTACGTTGTCAGCGATGAGGCAACAACACTCACACTGCCTTACACGAAGGTGGGAGCAGAGCCTGCCATCAGTCTTGCCGACAATGGCGATGCACCAGTAGTAGCATCAACCGAGGACAAGGGTAATGCTTTCGTGGCGCATTTCAATGCCAACACAACGGGCGAGGTGCGCACAGTCAATCTTGTTCTGAAGAATCAGGACAAGTGTGATACCATCATGGTAACACAGGGAAGTTTGAACGATTTTATCGGAAAGGAATATCATCTCTATGGGTATGACCTGCTGAAACTCACGTCTTCTACTAAGAGTATGGATGAACTCGTAACCCAGATTTCGGGTAAGCTGGTGAAGGTTTCTGATTCTGAGGTGGCACTTGATGTCAATAACTCTGAAATGGAGTTGCACTTCGGCTTTGACCCTTCAACGCTGAGCTTTAGCATCAAGGGCAATGATGTTATCCTGAAGGAGACGGCTGCAAGCGGTGTTACGCTTCGCAAGACGGCAATCTGGGACAAGGATTTCTATGCTGCTTTGGCAAAGTTGTTCAATCAGGCTACGCAGGCTCATTCAGCAGGCAAGCTGAGTGATGACGAATACAACAGCTTCGTCGGCTCAACGGTGCCGGCTATCTTTGACATCTTTGCATCAAGATACCTGTCTATGTCTGCCCCTATGCTTGCTTCTAAGGAAGATGGTGTGGTCATGGGACTCTTTGCGGACAGTGGTACCAATGCCGACTTCATAGGCAAGCAGAAAGGCTTGGGGGAATTGGGCTTCCCTATCAATAACTTCAACGCAAACATGTTAGGCGTTTACGAGTACACCCGGGTCGGACAGAAGGATAAGTTCAAGAAGCCATTGCTCCTCCTTCAGGTTCCGTTGCTCTATCACATGCTGCCGCAAGGCTCTAATGCCAAGCCGGCTGACCTCCTTCGGGAAAGAGCAAAGGTAAGTCTGCCAATGCTCAAGGCGATGGCAAAGGTTTAGGAGTGAGAGAGTTTCAAGTTTACGAGTTGACAAGTTGCTTGTTTGGTTTACGAGTAGACAGGTTTACGGATTCATGTGTTGCCTGTTACTTGCTGCAAGAAACTCGGAGACATCAGATTTATAGCTTAGAATCAGGCATTAGCTGCATCGCAGCTAATGCCTGATTGCTTTTCACTCCTTCGCTCCGTGTGAAACCTTGATAATCCGGGCATATTCTCACAGCTCCATAATGTTGCAGGATTCCACTGACCCCGTCAGAAACAAAACACCCTTTTGTAAGAATAAAGTCACGCATGGAATATAACAGATGCTTAATTGCATTGCAACTAAGCCTTAATTGACCTGCAACTAAGCCTTAATTGAACGCTTAAAGGGCGTTAGTTGGAACGCAATTCGGCACTGATAATTCTGCAGTTCTATAATTATCTGATCCATGGCAGTCTTTCCCTTATCCGTTTCCTGCTTCCGATGCCCTGCCTCGGAACAACCTCCTCCCGTCTTTCCTCAAGCCTTTCCGCTGCCCAGTCCCGCTTTTCCCGTCCTTCCCCTTTCTCCGTTTCGGATATTTTTTGTAAATTTGTCCCATCATATTGCTCCAAGGGCATGGCATTACAAATAATCAGTCAATAAACACAAGATATGGATAATACGACATTGGGCTCACAGGCGTGGACCGAGGTGAATTATCAACCCGATAACTATAGCTCCTTCGTGAGGACTCCGCTCCTCGGCAAGTCTACACGTTTCAGCCTCTGCCGGGAAGGGCAGGAGGCAAAGCAGGTGCAACAGAGCTCCGTCGTCTTCCGTCGGAAAGGTACGGAGGAGTGGGGTGATACTGCCCCCGTGGGACGCATCGAGGCAAAGGTAATCGGCGATGAAGGCGAGGAGGTGAAGCCCGTCGGGATAATCAGCCTGGGCGTGGAACCGGCGGAATTCCTGCAGGTGGAACGGTTGGAGCCAAAGTCTACCGTCTTCAGCATTCACTGGAATCACGGTGAGGTTGAGGTGGAGGATGCACGGAAAGTGGACGACGGATACGAGGTGCACAAAGCCGACCTCAGTGACGGCAGGCCGCTGCTCTGCACGCTGATGCCTGCTGATGGCAGTACTCCGTTCACGTTGGAACTTCATCTGCCGTTCGCAGGATTCAATATCACCGACCCTGATGGTAGGATGGTGACAGGCGAACTGAAAATATCCGTCGCTGAATTGTCGGTTTTTAACTATAGTTTTGTGGGCAACAGCAGCGACGACCGTTTTGCTGTCAGTTTGAGCGACCTCGGTCAGTCGTATCAGTATATATGGTACGAGGACGGCACACTGTCGGTTCGCAACCGGTATGGAAATATGGAAAAGGTAGGCGACCAGCCTGCTACGGGCAAGCTGTCGGCACTGATGATGGGCTCGTTCAATGCCCTTGTGAAGCATAAGGACAGCCGTTGGCGCATCATGGTGGCGAAGGGCTCGGTGCCAGTCGAGGGAATCGAGCTTGACCCGGTACGCCTTGCACGCTCTGTCTTCCAGCGTCTGCAGGAGGAAGGTGTTGACGAGGACGCACTGGCAGAAGAACTGCTTGTGAGGGAAGAGAAGCTGGCGTTCCAGTGGTTCTGGCTGAAGGCTGACGACTGGGGCTATGAACATCTGTCTGACTTGCTCGGTCTTGACGGCATTGAGCAGGACCAGCAGAAGATGATGGAACTGGCACGGCTCTATAACCGTTACGACCGTTTCATGCAACGGCTGCGCTGTGAGTCGTTGGCGAAGAAGTCGCCTGCACAGGCTGATATGACCCAGATGCGCAATAACAGGCGTAAGATCGCCCTTTGTCTGGAGCGTTTGCAGCGCCATGCATCGGGGGAGGAGCCGATGTGGTGGCTCAACAGCGAGGCACGTCACGAGACACTCTACTACTTCCGCTCTTTCCATAGTGCCTTTACGGGCATCAGATGATTCAGGAAGTCTCACGTCATCCCTGCTTCTCCCGCCAGTTCCGGGGCGTGTTTCACCTCACTTTCACATCTGCCAGTTGGTTTGGAAGAGTGATTCGCAACACCTTCAGTCCTGTCAGTTGATTTGGGAAATCCGAAAGTTTTTAGTATTTTTGCAGGGTGATAACTGGCAGGAGGCATTGGTCAAAGCCTGTAATAAACCTTGCCACTCCAACAATTGCAGCCCCACTGGCAACCATAAGCGACACATAAGCCACCCATAAGCGGCACCCGCCAGCATCATTCGCAAGCGGCTCGTAACCGCTTATCTCCGCCTGTCGCCGCTTGTCTCCCATGCATCCCCCAACCCCTAAACTTCAAGAAAACAATAACTATGGCAAAATTAACAGTAAACAATTACGATGAGCTTGCTGCCCGTCTGGGCGAAAAGCTCGGCGAGAGCGAATGGATTCTCGTTGACCAGGAAAGAATAAACCTCTTTGCTGACGCAACCCTCGACCATCAGTGGATTCATGTTGAGCCGGAGCGTGCTGCAGTGGAAAGCCCTTACAAGAGCACAATCGCCCACGGTTATCTGACGCTCTCGCTGCTTCCGCACATGTGGCAGGAAATCATTGAGGTGAATAATCTCAAGATGATGGTCAACTACGGTATGGACAAGATGCGCTTCGGTCGTCCGGTTCTCACCGGTTCACGTATCCGTCTTGTTGCATCGCTCGACAGCATCGAGAACCTCCGTGGTATCTGCAAGGCTGGCATCAAGTTCCAGATTGAGATTGAGGGTGAGCGCAAGCCGGCACTTGAGGGCATCGCTACCTTCCTTTATTACTTTGAGTAATCGGCAGTAAGCTGCCCCTATCTGTTATAGAACAGGCGTTTGCAAGTGTTTTTATGCACCTGTAAACGCCTGTTTCCGTTGTTTTTCCCACTCTGAGTCCCGTCCTGTTCCTGTCCTTTTTCTGTTCATCCGTTAAGCCCAAATCATTAGAGATTTTGGAGGGCAAAGTGTTATGAGCTGCTATCAGTTGTTGAAGATAATATATTGCTTTGCAGATAAGGCGTTGAAAAATCATGACATAATTTCAGATAAAACATCTACTAATAAAGGCAAGAACACGCATGAAAAGCAAGTTTGCAACCAACAGTAAATCAACTGGTTATAAGGTCGTGTAAGAAAAGGTGCTTAATTGGACTTCAAAAGGGCGTCAGTAAGGTCTCAAAAGGGCGTCTATTGCAACTCAATTGGGCGTCTTTTAGAAGCCAAAAGACCATGTATTGGTTTTGAGGTGCATGAAAATAGTTTACAAACATAGGTTGGGTATGGGGATGAGTTGTTTATAGAAGACGGCAAACTTGTTAATAGATAGGCAAAATATTTTGTTTGTCTTTCTACATTACATCTTGTAACTTGTTCCCCTTTGTAGGACCATCTGTTTTCGGATAGTCATACCATGCAGGTATGTAATCCTTTATAATTACAATCTATGTGTTTAACGGAAGAACCCTTTTCCCTCTGTTCTCCTTTCTTCCCTCTCCTTTTTTATCATCCCATCTCCCCCTTCTCCCTGTTAAATCTCCCTCCTTTCTGGGTTTTCTTTTCCTCTATGACCATTGCTTTCATGAGCTCGGAGTTTCCCTTCGGAACAGCTATTTGAATATATCGAAAGTGTTAATGGGGGATTTCAGAGTATTTAAAAGAGTTTTGCTTTCCGTGCAATAAATGTTAAATCCTTTCTTGTATCAGTAGTGTTAGGTGGAAATTATTGTATCTTTGCAGAAATTAATACCGCTTCTGGTAACAAATAGATCAGGATAAAATAAATATTATTGACTCTCAAAAGCATTATTAAGAAGAAAGATGGCATACGACCAATTAAAACTCCACAGCCAACTCTGTTTCAGACTGTACACAGCCAGCCGACTTATCACACAGACGTATTATCCATTGCTCGACAAACTGGGCATCACCTATCCGCAATACCTCGTACTGATGGTGCTGTGGGAGAAAGACGGATTGAAAGTAATGGAACTTGCACGACGCCTTTATCTCGATTCAAACACGATGACACCGCTTGTCCAGCGCATGGAAAAGGTAGGGCTTGTCAACCGTGTAAAAAATGAAAAGGATGCACGTGAGACCTTTGTTTCGCTTACCAAACACGGAAAGGAACTGGAAGAGATGGCCAAGGACATCCCCTTCTGCATGGTTGACAAGGTGCTTGGAGGAGCGGAGGGACAGGAAAGAATCAAGCCTGTTACACAGGAGCTTGACGGTATCATTGCACGTCTTTCCGAGCAGCGCACCAAGGCAAAGGAGGCTGCCTATACAAGGCTCCGTGAGGAACGTGCCACGTTGAGGAAATAACCTGCTGCGTGAAAGAAATAAACTGTGGCTGTATCGAAGCACTGGAGCGTGTCAATGCTTGTTTCGATACAGCCACAGTTGCGTTTTGTCCAGTCTGCTTGTCGGTGCAGGATATGCAGAAACCAGCCGCTGCTCATAGTATATAAACCACGCTGATACCGGCAAATCACGGCAGTAAACAGCTTGGGAATATGCCCGATGATGTGTGCTTTTTTCATTTTTTCTTCCTTTTCTTGCTTATTATCCATATTTTTCATAAATTTGTAACGTGTCATATTACGGTTGCACGCAAGGAAAGCGGGCATTCGCAGGCATGGGATAAACCTAACGAAACAGAATGAAAAAGATACTACTCCTACTCACCGCCCTCCTCTTCGCTACGGGGATGCAGGCGCAGAGAGATGTTGTCTCGGTGGCTGATGCCATCAAGATTTTCCAGGCAAAGACGCTCTACACGGGCAAGCAGGTGCTGGAAAGGCAGGGATACAGCTATAAAGGCGTCTCGTCCGACGAGTTCGGGAAGGATTATAACTGGGTGAAGAACATGAATCTGACAAAGGATTTCCTCCCGACAGCCATGAAGCGTGGCAACTCAAGCATGGTTCTTCTTGCACAGAACGGCAAGACGGTCTACGTGTATGTGTTCAACCGCACAGCCTTCGCAGGGCTGCAGTCGCAGGTGAAGGCGATGGGCTATGACATGGGCAACGCTGTGAAGGGCGACAAGAGTACGCTGATCTGCACGAAGGAGAACCAGCCGACGGTTACTTTCCTTATTCTCCAGCAGCCTCTGCCGTACTGCATGCAGATTACGGAATGAAGTAGAACGGAAAGAAAAACAGGAACAAACAGATAAAGGCAAGACAGAATGAAGAAGAAACCAACCTATAAGACCCCTGTGTCCATCTGCGCCATCGCTCTGGTTGTAGGTGCGATAATCCTTGCAATCCTTATGGAGACTCGCCAGATGGCACCGCCCCGTAAGTATGAGGTGGATATGTCGGGTGAGGTCATCGGTATTGACAACGGTCCGAAGACTCCTGTGTTCACGAAGGAGGAAATCGAGGAAAAGGAAGTCAAAGAGGAGAAACAGCAGGAGGAAAAACCCAAGGAGGTTGCGCCAAAGGTGGAAGAACCTACAGAACCCGAGCAGCCAGTCATCGTTCCTGATGTTCCGGAAGGACAGGCGGAACCAAGCGTAAAGGCTCCGATGCCGGAAATCAAGAAGCCGACAATCGACAAGATTGAATATTGATCAACGTGTACACGAAGGCGGCTGTTGACAAGATTGCATATTAATAAGGTGTGGATAAAGCACGTGGAGGGTCAAGGGAAAGTTTGTATCCGTCCGTTCTGAACGCTCCCTTTGTAAATAAAACATCATAAGATTATGCATCCGTTCTTTGAAGCAAGCATCAATAGCGTTCCAATCAGTGCTTAGTTGTAATGCAAAAGGGCGTTAATTGGACTGCAATTAGGCGTCAGTAGCAACGCTGTTAAGCACCAGTTCGTGCACTGTCTTGTAACCGATTGGTTGTCTGATTGTTATAAAGCATAAAGAAAGACCTGCCTTTCCCTGTCCGAGAACAAGGAAAGGCAGGTCTTGTTGTAAATATATTTCAGGCGGATGAAGGGTGAAAACCTCCCCTGTCTCCTCCGAAGGGGGGCGTGTGTTGCCACCTGTAAACCCCCATCGTCATCTATGGCATCCCATTGCTGTCTGCAACATCGCCTCCTTCGGAGGAGCTTGCGGAGGTTTCCAGGGGAGCGGTTTTCGCAGATTATTACATACGAAAACAGCTTAGAAACCTTATCTCTAAGCGTTTCTAAGCTGTGTAGTTGCGGGTGCAGGACTCGAACATGCGACCTCCAGGTTATGAGCCTGGCGAGCTACCAACTGCTCCAACCCGCGATGTTAATTATCAATGAAATTCATTCATGAACCGAAGTGCATTCCTGAATTGCGAGTGCAAAGGTAGTGGTTTTCTGTGTAACCGCCAAATGATTATACATAATTTAACACATTATCCACTCTGCACCTGCTTCTTCCAGACTCTCCCGGCTTCCGTTTCCGTAGGTCACACCACAGGTATGTGTACCTGCATTCCGTCCCATGAGAATATCAAACTCGGTGTCACCTACGACAAGTGTTTCGTGAGCCTCTACATTGAAGTGATGCAGGGTACGGGTGACGGGCTCTGCTGCCGGTTTCTGATTCGTAACATTGTCGGCACCAATGAGATAGGTGATGTATGAGGATAGCTTTAAATCCTGTACAAGAGAGGCGAGGGAGTGGTGGCTTCGGCTGCTTGCAATAGACATCTTTATACCCCGTTCCGACAGCCTTTCAAGGGTTTCTTTGACGCCGGGAAAGGCAGTCACGGCACCGGGAACGTTCTTCACATTGAATATCTCCCGATAGGTTTCGGCACACTGTTCCGCCTGCTCGTCGGTCATGGGGATGATAGAGGAAAAGCATTCCTTCAGCGGTAAGCCTATCGTGCGGGCACACTCCTCACGGGTACGTTCGGGCAGGTTGAGTTTCTCGATTGTGGCAAGCATCGTGTCGGTGATAAGCTGCTGCGAGTCGCCGAGAGTTCCGTCGAAGTCGAAGATGACAAGACGGATTCCTGCGAGAATATCGGGATTGGAGAAGAGGTCGGGACAGCAGCGGACGGGCTCACTGTATGTCGGTGCTTCGTTGTTTTCCTGTGCCTTCTTCCGTCGGAAATAACCTTTCACACGCTTGTATCCTTCCTTTCCAAGGATTGCAATGCCGCCATATTGAAAGCTCTTTGCCAGTCCGAAGAACACGGTCAGCAGTATTCCTTTCGTGGCAGTTGACACTGGCAGAAACATCTGGGCAAAGGAAAGGACATAGAAAGGTACGCACATAAGCAGCACGATGACACCTGTGCGGAAAGAGAGCGTTTGTAGTTTGTTTTTGATTGACATGTCTGTTCTGGACTTCGTTTTAATCGGCAAATATAGACAAAATCTTCCTATTATCAGCCATTTGTGATGAAAAACGGTGATAATTGTTGGAGTCTGGGAGGCTTTTGATGGTGTTCCGGATGGCTTTCTGTGTCTTTTCAAAGAAGTTCTCACACATATCAGGCGCAGCTAACTACCCCGAAAAGCAGACAGTTATTTAAAATTCGCCACCAAAGATTAGTTTATATGCTTTTAAATCCTTACCTTTGCACCCATATAAATAATACTTATGACTTGGTTAACTGATATTTTTTCTCCGGACAAACAGGATACTGTAGTTCACATTGTGGCATTGTATTCCTGTGTTATTGCCTTGGGTGTCTATCTTGGCAAGATTAAGATTGGAGGTATCTCGCTTGGCGTTACCTTTATTTTGTTTGTGGGCATCGTTGCCGGGCACATTGGTTTTACGGGACCACTGCCTATCCTTAACTTCCTGCAAGACTTCGGTTTGATTCTGTTTGTCTTCATGATTGGTCTACAGGTGGGGCCGGGCTTCTTCGAGAGCTTCGGTAAAGGCGGTCTTAAACTTAACATCCTCTCGACTGTAGCGATACTGCTTAACATCCTTGTGATGTTTGCCTGCTACTTTATCTTCTTCGATACCAAGGATAGCAGCAGCCTGCCTATGATGATAGGTACGCTCTACGGTGCCGTAACGAATACGCCGGGTCTCGGTGCTGCCAATGAGGCACTGTACAGTGTCTTCAAGAATGGCATGAACTTCGACATTGCTTCGGGTTATGCCTGTGCCTATCCGTTGGGTGTACTTGGTATTATCGGTGCGACAATTGCCGTGCGTTATATCTGCAAGGTGAACCTCAAGGAAGAGAACGATAAGCTGCAGGAGGAAGAGGCTGAGAATCCACAGGCGAAGCCCCATTCGATGTATCTTAGGGTGGAGAACACCTACATCGCAGGGCGGAAGCTGAAAGAGATTTCGGAGTTCCTCAACCGTGACATTGTCTGCACGCGTCTCATGCACAACGGTGAGCTGACCCTTCCGACGGTTGAAACCGTCTTTGAGATGGGTGACGAGATACTCATCGTCAGTGCCGAGAGTGACGCAAAGGCTATTCAGGCATTCATCGGTCCGGAAATCGAGGTTGACTGGCACGAAGAAGACCAGCCGCAGCGTATGATCAGCCGTCGTATTATCATCACGAACAGCGCAATCAACGGTAAGACACTGGGCAAGATGCACTTCCGTTCAGTCTATGGCGTGAACGTGACACGCATCAGCCGTCAGGGTATGGACCTCTTTGCCGGTCGCAACCACTGCTTCATTGTGGGCGACCGTATCATGGTTGTCGGTCCGGAGGAGAATGTGAACCGTGTTGCCCAGCTGATGGGTAACTCCGAGAAACGTCTCTACACGCCGAACATCGCAACCATCTTCATCGGCATCATCGTCGGTGTCATCTTCGGAAGTCTGCCTATCTCTATCCCCGAGATGCCTGTAGCAATGAAGCTCGGTCTGGCTGGTGGTCCGCTGATTATCGCCATTCTGTTAGGTCGTTTCGGTCATCGTATGGGACTTGTGACCTACACCACAACGTCAGCCAACATGATGCTGCGTGAGATTGGTCTGGCACTCTTCCTTGCGTCCGTAGGTATAAAGGCTGGAGCGAGCTTCTGGCAGACAGTTATTCAGGGCGACGGATTGAAGTATGTCTACACAGGTTTCATCATTACCATTATCCCGATTCTCATCGTTGGAACCATCGCCCGTCTGAAGTATAAGTTCAATTACTTCACCATCATGGGTATGCTTGCCGGAACCTATACCGACCCTCCAGCACTGGCTTACGCCAATTCAATCTGTGCAGGTGAGGCTCCAGCCATCGGTTACTCAACGGTTTATCCGCTCAGCATGTTCCTCAGAATCTTCACGGCACAGGTGCTCGTGCTGTTCTTCTGTCACATGTAGGGGTAATAAAACCATATAATCCTCTTTAATCCCTTCGGAATACTTCAGTTATTCCATACTGGAACTCCCCCGACCTCTCCGAAAAGGAGGGGTCGGGGGAGTCTTTTTTGTCCTGTTTTTTCCTCTTGTCATTTTCAATCTATGCTTTCCAGCACTCGAATTAAGCCCCAATTGACGTTCAATAGGGCGTTAATTGAAGTCCAAAAGGGCGTTAATTGAAGTCCAATTAAGCACCTTTTTCTGCATAGCTTTGTAATGTATTGGACAGCAGTTAGTTATATGTGCGAAACGAAAAGGGTTTTCATACGTGTTTCAAGGCAGGAAGATAAACTTTTATGTAAATATATTTCAAAGTTCCGGCTACGGCAAAACGATGTTCGTTTTTTATCGAAAAGACAGGGAGTTAACCTTATTCTGTTTCAGTCCAAGGCGGGTCATTTGAGGCTGAACATATTTTTATAGCCAGCCTATAATCAATGAAATGAACCCAGGAAATCAGTGAATGACTTTGACACCAAAGTGTAGTTCTTATCCTCCAAGAACTCCGTTTCAATGATGAATATATGCCCATACGTGTCTGCTTCTAACGATATGAGATACATATTGCCACCATTATCGTAGGCAAAGGGTATTTTCCCGTCAAAGACAATGCCGCTTTTACCGTAATCAGCTATTATCTTCTCGACAGGCAGCCGCCCGTATTTTATAGGGTAGAAACCGTTTATGGTAAGAACATTCGCAATTCCTTTCACGTATTCGTATGGAGGGTAGCCGCCGTTATGCTTCAGATAATGCTCTTTGAAAGCCATCGGAAGTTTGATGTTGAACTGCTGTTCAAAAGCAGCTAATTCAGCGGTTGTCAGTTGTTGTTCTGTTTGTTCAAATTCCATATTGCCTGTTTTAAGTAGATGATAGCCTCTTGTTGTCCTTTTTCCGAACCGCAACAGCCTTGTTCCTGCTTTATGAATCGTGCGGCTTCACCATTGTTTTTGTGGCGAAACGCTTACTTATAAGAAGAAATAACCTGCGTTATCTTATCCTCTATCAATGACATCTTTAATGACAGTTGCTCATCGGTGAGGTCACTTTCATTGAATGTTCTTATGAATATAAGTTCGCTAAAATATGGGATGACTTTAAGAAAATCCACTCTCTTATCTTCCTCCTGGAAAGGGAATTCCCTCTTGTTTAGCAGGAAACCCTTAGCCCTTCTTTGGAATGCTTTTCTGCATATTTTCCTTACAGCCTCACTTTCTGCATAGTCCAAGGTAGTTTTTAGCTTCTCTTTTAACCGATGGTTTGCATAATTATCCAGATGAATTTGCAGAAGGATAGCCCCTTCTGTCCAAGTCCATTTATCATAGTTTCCCTCAAATTCTTCTTTTGTCAGGATGCTCAGAAACTGTTTTGCAGTAGCGTCCTTCTTGTCGAAATAAGCGCAATAGGCTGCATACATCAGGTATTCTAACCTTTCCTCTGCACCCGCTTTTGAGATGTTCCAATCTTTGAAGAGCTCTCCAAAAGGCATACGATGAAGGAACTCTGTGCTGATTCCGTTAAGTAAATCTTCCATAAAAATGCTGTTTAGTTTGCTTTTGTCAGCTTGGTAGCAGTAAGCCGGAACTTCTATGACGAGAAGGGATAAGCAAAACGGCTTCTAAAAGGTTATCTGTCTTTCGGAACAATTCCCATGTCTTCCATACAATTTAACAGAATAGTACTGATGTAATTGCCTTTTTGTCTGCTGATACAGGCTGTGGCATAGGTCATTGAAGCTACGTATCGTTCCCCGATATAAGCTGGGTCAGTGAGGACAGGCATCGAGTAATAGGCGTTCTTCTTGTTCTCTAAGTCAATATACCATTTGCCACCGATGTGTTTTCTGAAGGTTTCACCGATATAAATAGTTATATAGTCCAGCAGCTTCTTCTCTGCTATCAAGTCGTTATGATGCTTGAAATTAGCGAGAATCCACCCCTCTATTTCATCCAATGACTTGATACTGTAATCCAATGTCAAGCCGTTTTCCTGTGCAAATTCGCCTGTGAAATACTCCATCTTGTCAGGGATGAAGAATATCCAGTCTTGAAAGTTCTCTTGTGTATATGCCATAATCAGCTCGTTTCAAGGGTTTCTATTATGTTGTTTTCCTTACAATGGTTGACGTTCTTTCCTATCAACATGTCCCTTCCCTTCCCCGAGCAACTGTTCTTCTCTTGTCGATTCAGGGACCATAGTCCCGACAAAGATAGGAAAAATAATCTTATTCTTCATGGCAGTGACCGTACTATCTTACAGCTTCTCCGTCAGATTTCATCCGCCATCATTGAAGGAAGAACCCTTCCCGAGACAGAAACAACTGAACTTAATACAGAAAACCTATTTCTATCCAGGCATCTAAGAAACTCCAGAAGTCAACGTCCAGCTTCGGTTGCTCGGTTGTCCACCAGACAAGTGACTTGGGCTTTTCAGCCTCTTCAATGTTAATACAAAGAAAACCACCCCCGCCATTATGAAAAACATAGTAGGTTCTTGACAAATCAACCAACTGTAACATTTCGTCAGGGAGTCCCCATTCTGATTCAGCAAGAAACCGGATGTTCTCTGTCGGCAGCAGTCCTAATCCTCCGCTGATGCCTTCAAGCCACCCGTCATGTATGTGTGTGTAGAAGTCAAGCAGTCGTCCGGGAAGGATAGTGGGCAGATTATCTGTTTTAGGAGGATTGCCCACGTATATGATATGCTCGTTATCTATCAGGAACAAGTAAGCCATCTTTACCTGATCGTCGTGTAGGATTAGAAACGCATCAGCAAGATATTGCTCAAATATCTTAATGGTCTTGGGGAGAAGGTGATGAAAGGGTTTCCAGTAGTCCAGTATAAAATCCTTCCGCAAACCTTTATCCTCTTCCCTCAGTATGGGATGCCATTGCTCAGGTACAGCTGTACAATCGCACGATGATAATATCCTTGCACCGTATATCCCATTAGATTCTAAAATGCGGTTGATTTCCATCTTATAAGAATTGATTGATCTGTTCTTGTACGGTTCTGCTGCTACATCAGTTTTCGCCAGCTACGGTTCATTTGCCATAGCCCTCGTGTTTCAAGTGAAAATACGGAGCATCAGAGAGGGAAGAATGGCTTGCTTGCCCCATATCCCATCCATCGCTGTGAGGCGTGGACTGAAGAATCATCCTGTCAATGTATAGAGTCCCAAAAGACATCTCAATATATGAAATTGTATTACAAGGAGAAATGCTGCGGAATTGATAAATAAATAAACATTATCCGATTTATTTGGAAAGTAACATAGAAGACCAATTAAAAATCAACCGTAATCCTTCCGTTAATCTGCCGTCCGGTAAGGTAGTTAGGAACAGCATACTGCTGTCCGGCGATGTCAGTTACCCAATAGTAGGAATTGACGTTGTTGATACCGAAGAGGTTAAGGCAGTCAATGCCAAGCCAGATGTTCTTGAAAATCGTGTTGCGACTACCGTCGTGATTGTCCAGCAGCCGGTAGCTCATACCGATGTCGGCACGCTTATAGGCTGGTGCACGGAAGGTGTTGTTTTCCAGTTCCTGATGTGGGGCAGAGAAAGGCAGACCGTCCGCATAAGCCAGCTTCAGCGACATACGCCAGCGGGTTGTGCCCGGGAAGAAGTCCGTGAAATAAAGGTTGAGAGCATAACGCTGGTCGGTTGGGAGTGGAATACTCTTGCCATTCAACTTCATGCTGGTGTTCATCACGCTGAAAGTCAGCCATGAATCGGCACCCGGTACAAACTCACCGAAAAGTTTTAAGTCGAGACCTGTGGCGTGACCTGTTGCCGTGTTCTCACCGTAGTAAGTTACCTTTACATTGTCAACTGAATAAGGTACGAGCCGTGAGAGCGCTTTATAATAAGCCTCGGCAGTGAATTTGAAGGGACGACCTAACATTTCAAAGCGATAGGACATACCTGCCAATGCGTGGATAGACTGCTGTGCCCGAATCTTCTTATTGAGCGTTGCGTAGGTGACTCCATTGACTTTTGTCGTGTCACGGAGTTCCTTATAGAAAGGTGCCTGGTAATAGATGCCGCCTGCAATGCGGAAGCTGAGGTTACGGTTTCTGCCCGGTGTGATGGTGAGCGATGCACGTGGAGAGAACAGGCTCTCGCCGTTGAAGTCCCAATGTGCGAAGCGCACGCCGTAATTCAGTGTGAAGAGGGTAGGGACAGAGTCACGTGTCTGGAAGTTCCATGTATCCTGCAGATAAGTCTCAAAGCGTTTCGCATTGAGTTCGTTGCGGGCACGGAGCGAGTAAATCATCTTCAGGTCACGCCCTGTATGAGGAACGTTATAACCCGCAGAATCACGGTATTCATATTCTGCCGAGTTCTCCTTGATGTTCTCAATCTTATAGGTCACAGCACCCTCAATCCTATGTTTGCCTGCACGGTGCTGCATCATCAGCTTCAGACTCTTTACATTAGCATTGAGATAGTCGCGTGAGTGCTGCATATAAGTGCCCACACCGAGGTTTTCAGATGTTTCCGTCTGTGTAAGCCAGTACTGTCCCTGAATGTCATATCGTTCCTGTTCCTTCGTCGAGAAAGCCGATGCGAGCAGTCTTATATCCGTGCGGGAACTGAGATGTCGGGTGATGCCCAATGAGCCGAAGAACGTGCGGAAGAGGTCTTTCTCCTGTCCGTCGAAGTAGACACGGAACTTCTTTACGTTCTGCAGCGTACCGAAGTTCGTCTCACGGTCTTCCGGCTCGAAGTTATAATGATTGTCTGAGATGTTACCGATGAAGTCTACCTGCCAGCGTTTGTTAGGCTGCCACGAAAGATAAGTCTGATAGTCAAGGAACGACGGACGGTATTCTCCCTTTGTCTGGAGTGAACCGAGGAGGTAGCGGTTGGTCTTATATCGCACGCCGTTGGTCCACGTCAGCTGCTTCGTAGCCAGTCCGAGGTAGGCACTGGCACCTAAGAGTGAGGCTGAAACGGAGGCTTCAGTCTTCTTAGGACGCTTATAGGTGATGTCCAAGGCAGAACTCATCTTGTCACCATATTTCGCTTCAAAGCCACCTGTTGAGAAGCCGATGCTCTCTACCATATCGGGATTGATGATGGAGAGACCCTCCTGTTGTCCGCTGCGCACAAGGAAGGGGCGGAACACTTCTATGTTGTTGATATATACAGAGTTCTCGTCAAACGTACCACCACGGACGTTATATTGTGAAGACAGCTCCGAGTGGGTTGAAACACCAGCCTGTGTCTGCACCATCTCTTCCACGGCATTGCCCGAAGTCGATGGTCCTTGTTTAGTCTTTTGAATATCCAATTCTTCTGTTGTACCGTGCTGTTTGTTTTTTCCTTCTACAACAACTTCCTGTAATTCGTTGTCGTCAGCAAGCTGGATGAGCAGCGTCTGCTTACCCTTTGGACGCACCAGTACCCTTGTCTTGGTCCTATAGCCAATCATAGAGAAGCGCACCTTTACGGAGTCTTCGCTCTGCAGCTGCATATTGAATTCGCCCTTGAGGTTGGTCATCGACAGCTTTCCCTGCGACACAACCATGACAGATGCCAGTTCAATCGGGTTGCCATCCTTGTCGGAAACCTTGCCTTGCAGCATGAATGATTGTGCCAATGCCAGCTGCGCTGTCACCATGAACAAAAGTAATAATATGTATTTCTGAATATCCTTACGCTTCATAACTTTTATATAACGTAGAGGCTTTTGTTTTATTGTCTATCTACACACATTCGGCAGTATCTCAGATAAAATGAAGTTGGATTTTTCTAATGGCAGATTTGGCTCAAAAGCAAAAGCCCTGCAATCAACATTGCAGGACTTTCGGAAGGATTATATTATATTGTTTGTTTTAGCCTAAGTACTTCATCAGCACACGTGCATTGCCGCTCTCGCGAATCTTCTCGATAGCCTTCTCACGAATCTGGCGGACACGCTCACGGGTAAGACCCATCTCTGTTCCGATCTCCTCCAGACCCTTCTCCTGACATCCGATGCCGAAACACTCAGTGACAATCTTTATCTCACGGTCCTTCAGTGTGTTCTGAAGAACAGCACGGAGGTCGTCAGACATGGACTCGAAGTCTACGCCACGGTCGGTACGTGAATCATCACCCGATGACAGCATGTCGCTCATTGAGTTGTCGTCGTCATCACTGAACGGTGCGTCGATACTCATGTGATGATTGTCTGCGCTCTGACTCTGGCGGATACGTGCCTCGTCAATGCCGGTCAGCTCTGCCAGCTCGTGGATAGACGGGCGACGGTTGTGCTGCTGCACAAACTCATTCGTCACCTGATTAATCTTAGAGATGGCTCCCACCTGGTTCAATGGAAGGCGCACGATGCGACTCTGCTCAGCGATAGCCTGCAGAATACTCTGGCGAATCCACCAGACAGCGTATGAGATGAACTTAAAACCACGGGTCTCATCGAATTTCTCGGCAGCCTTCACCAGTCCGATGTTTCCCTCGTCGATAAGGTCGGTGAGAGAGAGTCCTTGGTGCTGATACTGTTTAGCCACAGAAACGACGAAACGGAGGTTAGCCTTAATCAGTTTCTCCTTGGCACGCTCGCCCTTGCGACCGCCCTTGTGGATTTCCTGCGCCAGCTCAATCTCTTCGTCAACGGTAATCATCGGTTCACGACCGATCTCAACAAGATACTTATCCAGTGCCTCACTTGATCGGTTGGTGATACTTTTTGAAATCTTAAGTTGTCTCATGAATTGTGTACTATTTCCTCCTTAAAACATAGCATTTTCCCGTTATCCAAATTCGATACGGCGTGCAAAGGTACATATAATTATGTGAATAACCAAACTTGGTAGCGTTATGTTTTGTATTTTTATGTTTTTTTATACCGTAAAACCCTGTCTGAAGACGGAGATAATAGATAAAATAGAGAATTTCAAGCAGGCTGTTATGATTTGAGATTAATGTGGATAAAGACGGGGGAAGGAAAGGCAGAGGAACAAAACGGACAGCAAATGATACTGAAGTACATCCTGTCCCGCTTTGTGGCAGTTTTCATAAAGCACTCATTCTTTAATAAAAATTTGCTTTTACACGAGGCAAGATATTTGGAAAACTGTTTTTATATAGGCGAAAACAATTTACAGAAAGATTATTTTCAACCTAATAAAATAAATTAAACAATGGAAATGAAAAGTATTTTCAAAACAATGGTAATGGCAGCCCTCTGCCTTGGTACGGTAACCTTCGCATCTTGCGGTGATGACAATGATGACAAAAACACTGGACTGAAGTTCAGTACTACTAAAGTCAATGTAGCTCCCAAAGCCACTGCAAAAGTTAAGATTGGTAACGGAGCACAGCCTTTCACGGTTAAGTCTACTGACGAGAAGATTGCTACCGCAAAAGTTGACAAGAATATCATAACTGTTACAGGTGTCAAAGAAGGCAGTACATCTATCACCGTTACTGACAAGAATAAGCTCTTCGGCACCATCTCTGTCAATGTGGCTACCCCGCTTACCTTTGACAAGTCGAGCTTAGAGATTGCTGTTGGCAAGGAGGGAGTTGTAACTGTCAAAAATGGGAATGCTCCATATATGGTTAGCGTAATGGACAAGAAGATAGCAACTGCTTCCGTTAAGAAGTCCAATGTTATCATCAAGGGGGTGAAGGCCGGAACAACAACTGTCAACGTGCTTGACAAGAACAAACTGGCAGGTACAATAACCGTAACTGTAAAATAAAGAAATTACTACAGAAAAAGGGCGTGTCAACTAATGACTTGACAGCTTCTTGTCTGTAAGTAAAAATAGAATCTCTCCTTAGATACAAACGAAAGACCATTTCAACACTCGTTTTCGAGTGAAGAAATGGTCTTTTTAAATAATGCACATCGGGGGCTAATGCACCTGTGGAGGGGCAGGCTCATCCTCCCACTGCGTGTTTTCCGCACATCCCCTTCTTCCTTTCTCCTCCGTTTTACGCAAAATTTTTTACCAAAACAGTCCTCAGACTGCTTGCCGTTTCTATTCATTTCAGTCCTGAAATTCCATCAAAAACAGTGGGTTTTATCCGTCCCCATAACCATCAGCATATCAATCTGTTACAGGGTGCTGCAAGAAAAGGTGCTTAATTGCATTGCAAAAGGGCGTTAGTTAGACGTCAAAAGGGCGTTAGTTGCAATGCAATTAGGCGTTAATAACGACGCTATTGATGATTGATATAAAATCAGAGTCCATAATCTGCATTTTAGCCCTTGCGATATTGTCAAATAATTTGATTACTTCAGAGTTCCGGACATTGCATTAAGAGTTACGTAGCCTCTGTGCCATCCACGGGCTTTAGGTCTTGATGGAATTCTATTGTCTTATAAGAAATAAAGGTGTGAAAAGAGAGCTGGGTGCTTGGTAGGGAAAGGTAAAAGGGAAAACGATAAAAGAGAAGAGAAATATGTTATTCTGCCATTCCGCCCTCCTGTTACCCTTTCCTCCCAAGCACCTTGTTCACTTGTCTGCTCGTCAACCCGTTCACTTGCCAACTCGTTCACTTGCCAGCTTATCCGATAATAGTGTATTATTTACGCAATATCCTCCCTTTCCTATTGCTTATTTGTTTTTTTTTATTAACTTTGCCTGCGTTGAAAAATGAAGTGAGGCTTGCATGCTGAGTTACAGTCTCATAGCCGTCTTTGGAGAGTCCTTGAGAAGGGAGGCCGGAGACACATTTGACAATGTCTAACACCTATTCTATTATGTATAAACAATTACTATTCGGTTTATTATTATCGTCATTAACAGCTGCGCCAATGCAGGCTGATGACTATCCTGCAGGAGGCTACCTCTTTGGTCAGGCTACAGCACCAACTGGTAATGAATGGCAGTCGCCGGGCGCATTGGGCTACAACAAGCTGCCTGCTCGTGCGTTGTTCTCTTCTTTCTCGTCTGTCGATGAGGCAAGAAAGGTATTGCCAGAGTTTGCAAAGGACTACCTTTCTCTCGACGGAGAATGGAGTTTCCACTTCTCAAAGAACCCTGATGAGCGTCCAAAGGACTTCTTCACAAAGGGCTATGATGACAGCAAGTGGGACCGTCTGCAGGTACCTGTAAGCTGGAACATGGCTGGTATTCAGAAGGATGGAACGCTGAAGTACGGTGTGCCAATCTATGTAAATCAGTGGGTTATCTTCAAGTATAACATCGAACCGGGTGACTGGAAGAAGGGTGTCATGCGTGAACCGCCAAAGAACTACACCACTTACGAGTATCGTAATGAGGTGGGTTCGTTCAGAAGAAGTTTTGAAGTTCCTGCTACTTGGGACGGCAAGGAAGTCTACCTGAACTTTGATGGTGTAGATTCATTCTTCTATTTGTGGATCAACGGTCGTTACGTGGGCTTCTCAAAGAACTCGCGCAATACGGCACAATTCGATATTACACCTTATATAACCAAGGGCAAGAACGAGGTGGCGGTAGAGGTTTATCGTTCGTCTGACGGTAGCTTCCTCGAGGCACAGGACATGTTTCGTCTGCCGGGTATCTTCCGTAGCGTGAATGTCACAGCGACTCCAAAGGTACACGTGGCTGACGTGAAGGCAATCCCTTCCTACGCTGACGGCAAGGGGACTGTCGACCTCAACACGACATTGCAGAACCTCACGACAAAGAATGCAAAGGACTTGCACCTTCGTTGGAGCATATACAAGAACAGACTCTTTGCTGACGACAACGAACTCGTTGCTACTTTCGAGGATGCGAAGGCAAAGACCGCTTGTAACAGCAAGGGGCAGATTCACGTTCGTCAGACACTTACCGTGGACAATGCGGCAGCATGGACAGCTGAAGAGCCTAACGTCTATGTTGTTGTCGGTGAGCTGATGCAGGGTAAGAAGGTAGTTGAGACCATCAGCTTCCAAACTGGTTTCCGTACTGTTGAAATCAAGGATACACCAGCAAGTCAGGACGAATTCGGTTTGGCTGGAAGATATTATTATATCAACGGCAAGCCCGTGAAGCTCAAGGGTGTAAACCGCCACGACACCAACCCGTTGACGGGTAAGGTTATCTCTCGTGAGCAGATGGAACGTGAGATTATGCTGATGAAGCGTGCGAACATTAACCACGTGCGTACCTCACATTATCCTAATGACCCTTACTTCTATTATCTCTGCAACAAGTATGGTATCTACTTGGAGAGCGAGGCAAACATCGAGAGCCATGAGTACTTCTATGGCAAGGCGTCGCTTTCACACGTACCAGAGTTCCAAGCAGCCCACGTTGACCGTGTAATGACTATGACACGCCAGTTGGTCAATCAGCCTTCTGTTGTTATCTGGAGTTTGGGCAACGAGGCAGGACCGGGTCATAACTTCGTCGTTGCCTACGACTCTTTGAAGGCTTACGATGCTTCAAGACCAGTACAGTATGAGCGCAACAACGACATCGTGGACATGGGTTCTAACCAGTATCCAAGTATCGCTTGGACACGTGATGCGGTGAAGGGAAAGATGGGTCTTAAGTATCCTTTCCATATCTCGGAGTATGCCCATTCTATGGGTAACGCCGTGGGCAACCTCGTTGACTACTGGGAGGCGATGGAGTCAACCAACTTCTTTATGGGTGGTGCTATCTGGGACTGGATTGACCAGAGTATGTACAACTACACAAAGGATGGCAAGCGTTACCTTGCTTACGGTGGTGACTTCGGTGATACGCCTAATGACGGACAGTTTGTCATGAACGGTGTCATCTTCGGTGATGAGGCTCCGAAACCACAGTATTATGAGGTGAAGAAGGTTTACCAGTATATCGGTACAAGTTGGAAGGACGCTAAGACAGCCACTTTGGATGTGTTCAATAAGAACTACTACTCTGATGATCTCAGCGATTACGCTATGTCATACGTGCTGACAGCTGACGGTGTACGTGTCAAGCAGGGCAGTCTTGAGCTGGGTAGCGTACCGGCAAGAAGCCATAAGAGCATTACAATCGCAGGACTCAACGAGAGTCTTGACCCTAACAAGGAGTACCTCCTCCACGTAACCTATCGTCTCAAGCGTGATATGCCTTGGGCTAAGGCGGGCTATGTTCAGGCTGAGGAGCAGTTGCCTGTGCAGGCTGCGGCAGCTCGTCCGGCAATCGCTGCAGCTGGTAAGGTGACGATGTCAGCGGTGAAGGACAATAAGATTGTCTTCTCCGGCAAGACCTTTACCACAACTTTCGACCTCGCTAAGGGTACGATCTATAACCTTCAGTACGATGGCAAGACCGTCATTGCAGATGGTTGTGGACCGGAGTTGAACGCTTTTCGTGCATGGGTCAACAATGACAACTGGGCTTACGAGGCATGGTATGCGAATGGTTTGAACAACCTGCAGCACAAGTGTACCAACTATACAACCCACGCAAATGCTGACGGTTCCGTATCAGTTGTATTCAACGTTGAGTCACAGGCACCTCACGCTTATCGCCTTGAGGGTGGCAATGCCAACTGGAAGAAGCTCATCGAGTACAAGGAAAAACCATTCGGTAAGGACGACTTCCGCTTCAATACGCAGGTGGTTTACACCATCTTCCCTGACGGTAGCATCGAGAGCGAGAGCGCAATCACAAGCAACAAGCCTAATCTTACACTCGCTAAGCTGGGTTATACCGTTCGTGTTCCTAAGAATCTCAACCTCCTGACTTACTATGGTCGTGGTATGGTTGACAACTATCCAGACCGCAAGACAGGTCAGATGATTGGTATCTACGAGCAGCAGGAAGTTGAGGATGAGTTCGTTGCCTTCCCTAAACCACAGGATACCGGCAACCATCAGGATACTCGTTGGCTCTCGCTTACAGGCAATGATGGCAACGATGCGCTTTATGGGGCTATCTTCGTGGCAAAGGACAAGATGAGTTTCTCAGCTCTTCCTTGGTCGGATAATACCATCGCAATGGCTAATCACCCGCACGAGTTGCCACAGAGCGAATACACGCATCTGCACCTTGACATGGCTATCACCGGTCTTGGTGGTAACAGCTGCGGACAGGGTGGACCGTTGATGCTCGACCGTGTGATGGCAACGCCACACACCTTCGGTTACATGATTCGTCCTATGAGCTCTGCAAAGACCAACGACCTCGTCAGCAATGCGAACGTAAGTCTTGGCGGTGCTACACCACTTACTATCGTTCGTGACGCAGAAGGCAATGTGACTATCAATGCAAACGGTGCAGAAAGCGACATCTTCTATACGACCAACGACAGCAAGAAGCCGATGAAGTACACGGGTGCTGTCAGCCTGCGCAATGGTGGAACCATTACTGCATGGACGAAGGAGAACGCTTGGCTCAAGGCTTCACAGACCTTCTCACGCATCGAGAGCATCCCATTGTCAGTGGTCTTCGCTTCAAGTCAGGAGAGTGGCGAGGGTGATGCAAGCCATCTTACCGACGGCAATCCAAGCAGTTACTGGCACACAATGTACTCTGTTACGGTGGCTAACCACCCACACTGGGTTGACTTCGACTGTGGCGGCATGAAGACTATCAAGGGTTTCACCTACCTCCCACGTCAGGACAGCAACAATGGTAACATCAAGAAGTACAGCATTCAGGTAAGCAACGACGGCAAGACATGGGGCAAGGCTGTTGCCGAGGGTGAGTTTGAGAACAACAGAAAGGAAAAGGCTATCCTTCTCACCACACCAGTCAAGGCTCGCTTCGTCCGTCTGACTGCCCTCAGTGAGCAGAATGGTCAGGACTTTGCAACAGGTGCCGAATTCAAGGTATTGGAGAAGTAAGAACCTGTATAGATACTATAATCAAAGAGAATCATAGGGGCGCACAGTCTGTGTGTCCCTATTTTCATGCACCATCCTCTGATATGCTTTTGCCTTTCAAGTAGCCTGTTCTCTGAAACCGCTTTCTGAAGAGTTGGGTAAAAGGCTGACGATTACAGTTCAGTCAACTGTGAAAAGCAACCGACTTTCACGGATTATGTAATAAAAAATGGTTCATCCGTTAAATGCGTGGATGCTTTTCGTATAGCTTTAACGGAAGAACCGAAGTTGTGCGTTAAACAAAAAGATAGCCAAGACAGTCTTGGCTACCTACTTTGTTATCATCCTCCGACACAGAAAACCTTTTCATGTCAATACTTTGAAAATCGCAGACAGCAGATTGAAAAATCATGACATAATTTAGGGTAAAACACCTGCAGATAAAGACAAAAACACGTGTAAAAAGCAAGTTTGCAACCAACAGTAAATCAGTCAGTTATAAAGTCATGCAAGAAAAGGTGCTTAATTGGACTTCAAAAGGGCGTCAGTTAGACCTCAAAAGGGCGTCTATTGCAAGTCAATTGGGCGTCTTTTCAAAGCCAAGAGACCATGTATTGGTTTTGGGTTGTACGAAAATAGTTTACAAATAGCGGTCAGCATGGGAATAAATTGTTTGTAAGAAGACGGAAAGACATGGTATCTGTTTGCCTTTTCTGCATTTTTATCTTGTAGCCTGTCCCCCCCTTATAAGACCATCTGATTTTGGATAATCATACCATACAGGTGTATAAGGCTTTGTTCTTTTCCAATCTACGCATTTAACGGAAGAACCTAAAAAATCATCATAAGAAAAAACAACAGATGCTTGTTTGCACCTCAATTAAGTGTTAATTGGCGTTCACACGGAGGAACGAAGTAAGCAGAGGTAAAGACGAGAGCTTGTTGTAAATCAGATGGTGTAGTCGCAAGCCAGCAGAGGACATTCCCATGACAAGGGAAAGGAAGAAAAAGAAGGTGTATAAAAGCAGAAAGCACCCACGGAAAAGCCCGGATACCACACTTGGTGATGTCCGGGCAAAACGATGAAAAAGCTATAAAAAATCCATTTGCAGGGCAGGCAGACTACTTAGCGTAGCCCGGATTCTGCTCCAGCTTAGGATTGTCCGAGATATTCCACTGCGGGATAGGCAGATATCTGTGGAAAGTCTGGAAAGTACGATCCTCTACCTTGCTTGCTCCACTGACTACGGCACGCATCGTTGGATCGACAAGAGTGCTGTCTATGGTACCAGTGATACGATTCAATGGACCATTCAACACAATCTCTGCCACCATCTTACCATTGGTTTTCCAGCGTAGGATGTCAGCACGGCGAAGACCCTCACCAGCAAACTCAGAGCCACGCTCACGATGAATCAGCTCACGAAGTTTCTCCTTTGTGTTATACTTTGCCTGATCAACAACTGGCATACCAACGCGGGTACGTACCTTGTCAATCATCGTATAGACATTTGCTGAAGGACCGTTCAACTCATTCTCAGCCTCTGCCCATGTCAAGAGTACTTCGGCATAACGGAATACGATCGGGCAGCACTCGGTATCCCATATATCAGAATACTGGCTCATAGGATCCAAGTACTTACGCCATGTGAGCGCAGTCTTGGAAGAGTTGGCAGCATTTGATGGATAGTTAGGATTCTTTTTCCCGTTCAGCTCCTCACCAAGCGTGTTATACACATAGCCTTTCCATGTACAACCTGGATAGAGAATGGTCATCGCCATGCGTGGGTCACGACCGTGGAAAGGATGGGTTGCATCGTAGCCAGAGCCTGCCTCGTCAATGGTCATGCCGTTACTCATCTCATAGTTATCGACACACTTCTGCGTCGGAACCACTGATGACCAACCACCATCACCGTTGTTATACAGCTGTCCGATAGTACCCAACTGGCGGGTACCGCTCTTATACTGCACGGCAAGGATGATCTCCTTTGAGTCTCTGCCATCTAACTTGAAGAGGTTGGTATAATCAGCCTCAAGCTCGTATTTTCCCATGTCAATGATAGCCTGCGCAGCATCTTTCGCCTTCTGATAGTCGCCCCAGTAAAGGGCAGCACGCATCTTCATAGCCAGGGCAGCACCCTTTGCGATACGTCCACGTGCTGCAGGCGTAGTATTGATGTCGGCAATAGCCTCATCCAAGTCTTTGAATACCAAGTCCTTCACCTCTTGCTCCGTGTTACGTGGCACACGTGCTTCCTGTGCACTGGTGAAAGGCTTGACGATTGGCACACCTCCATAAAGGAAACCCATGCGGAAATAGTTATAAGCACGGATGGCCTTCGCCTGCGCGATAAGGTCTTTCTTTACTGCATCGCTGCTGAAAACACACTTGTCAACATTCTCAAGCAAGGTGTTACACCTGCCGATGATGGTGAAGTCGTAGAACGACCAACCCGGAGATGAGGGTGAAAGCGAGCCGTTACCGATGTTGGTAAAGCCCTCCCATGGGAAGTTGTTGTAGGCAAAGTCGGAGCCGGCATCCCAATAAAGCAGGGCAGCACCTTCTTCCCAACCATCATAACAGCCGACAAGAAACTTCGCTGCATCGTCGCCTGTCTTCCATGTTGTAGCTGGCGACATTGCATCCTTCGGAACAGTGTTGAGGAAATCATCACAGGATGACAGCGACAATGCTGCCACACCTGCCAATATATATGTTCTTATAGTTTTCATAATGTATATCGGGTAATTACGGTTAGAATGTGATATTGATACCGATAGAATGTGAACGCAGCAATGGATAAGATGATCCACGTTCGCTGGTTACCTCCGGGTCAATATTGAATGGCAATGCGTCGAAGGTAAGGAGGTTCTCACCTGCATAGTAGATGCGTACCTTCTCAAGACCGATGGCTTTGAGTGCGCTCTTTGGAAGAGAGTAACCAAGCTGCAAAGTCTTCAGACGCAAGTAAGCTGTATTCCACAACCAGAAGGTTGACATGGCACGGGTCATGTCACTTGGGCTGTTTCCTGTCTCGAATACGCGAGGCAGCTTGGCATTGTGATTGTCGTCTGTCCACGAGTCTTTCCACAGTGTTGACGGGTGGCTTGCATCACCGGAGAACTCACCGAGAACCTCACGGTTGTAGATATGAGATACTGAACCGACACCCTGCCATATCATTGACAGGTCAAAGTCCTTCCATGTAGCACCGAGGTTGAAACTGTAAGTAATAGCCGGGATGTCCGTATGCTTGGTGTAGATACGGTCGTTTGAATCGAGCTTGCCATCGCCATTGGTGTCCTCATAGATAAGGTCGCCCGCCATGAACTTACGTCCGAACGGGTTGCCATACTTCGCTGTGTAGTCATCAGCTTCCTGCTGTGAGTTGAAGAACTTACCAGTTGCCTTGTACATATAATAGCTCTTGTACTGTTTACCGATAGCTGTACGGCGGTTGCGGTCATCCTTATCTTCAATATATTCTGTTCCCTCACCCAAGTAGAGAATCTTATTCTTGTTGTAAGCGAAGTTCGCACCGACGTTGATTGCCCAGTCCTTGTTCAACTGCTTTGCGTAAGCCAATGAGAGTTCAACACCCTGATTGCGCAATGCACCGATATTATCCTTGTATGCACCGAGTGCAAACTCTGCCGGAGCTGACACGTCCATGATGATACCTGTAGTCTTGCGGTTATAGTAATCGAACGAACCAGTCAGTCCGCCGAAGAGCGTAAAGTCGATACCGATACCCCATGTGGTTGAACGTTCCCATGAAATTGTTTCAAGATGATAGCTACCCTGATAGTAACCCGGTGTGAGCTGTCCGCCAAACGGATACTTCGCATCGAGGTTATAAGTGTTCATCCAAGGATAGTAATCGCTCAGAGCGTCCTGATTACCCAACTGACCCCATGATGCACGCACCTTCAGGTTGTTCAACCAAGACTTCGCACTCTCCATGAACGGCTCCTCGGAGATACGCCATGCAGCTGAGAATGACGGGAAGAAGCCCCAGCGATGTTCCTTGGCAAAGCGTGAAGAAGCATCAGAACGGAAGTTTGCCTCAAAGAGATAACGACCTGCATAGTCGTAGTTCAGACGACCGAAGTAAGACACCATTGCCAGCTCACGAGTGTGACCAGCATTCTGCTGTGTCGAAGCATCACCAGCGTTCATATCGGTCAGGTCATTGTTAGGGAAGCCCTTGCGGTACATCCAATCCGGCAGATACTTGAAGCGTTCAGTATGCCATCCGAGCATAGCCTTGAAGTTATGCTGTGCAAACGACTTGTCATAGTTCATGAACGCATCGAAGGTTGTGCGGTGCCAGTCATAGTGGGCAATCGTCAAGTTGTTTGGTTCAGTAGCCTTGTTAGAATTGTACTGGATGAACTTCTGGAAGTAAGAGTAACGCTGGGAAGCATCAACGTAGGCTCCCTGGAGCGTCAGTTTCAGATCCTTGAGTATCTGATAGTCAATGCCAATCATACCCGTAAAGTTACGGTTGTTGCGGTTTACGGTCATGCCTGACTCAAGCCAAGCCATCGGGTTACCGTCAGAAACGGTGCCATAGCTGCCGTCTTCGTTCTTATAAGGAATCCACGGAGCGATGATGTTCAGCTGGCGGATAATCTGGTCACTGCTGCCACCGGCGTATGCACTGCTCGCATCACGGTAGTTGTTCTGGATATAAGAAAGGTTAAGATGGGCAGTGATGCGCTTTGACAGCACCATGTCGAGGTTTGCACGACCATTGAACTGCTCACGACCGGCATTCGGCAGGATACTGCTCTGCTTGAGATAGCCGGCAGAAGCAAGGTATTTCACATACTCGTTACCACCTGTGACATTCACGTTATGGCGGTTCTGCCAGGCTGTCTTGAATGCAAGGTCGTACCAGTCGGTATTAGGATAGTTGTAAGGGTCAGAGCCGTCACGGAACTTCTGAATAGCCTCGTCAGAGAAGCGGGGTGCCTTACCGCTACGTTCCAATGCCTTGTTGTAATAGTAGGCAGCATCGGCTGAATTCATCCTTTCCATCAAGGCTGTTGCATTCTGAATACCGAAATAACCTGAATAACTAACCTTCGGCGCACCGTTCTGCCCTCGTTTTGTAGTTACCAGAATCACACCGTTGGATGCTTTTGAACCATAGATGGCTGCCGAGGAAGCATCCTTCAGGACGGAGATGCTCGCAATATCCTCCGGGTCAAGCGAGTTCAGCGTTCCTGCCTCAACACCATCAATAAGGATATAAGGCGAAGCGGAGTTCAAAGTTCCCACACCACGCACAAGAATCGTACCGTTATCAAGACCCGGCGCACCGTCAGCTCCTGTCACCGTAATACCCGGCAACAGACCCTGCAAGCCCGAAGAAACGTTCGATATAGGACGGTTTTCAAGCGTCTTTCCATCAAGCTGGGCAACAGAACCTGAGAGGTTCGCCTTCTTCTGGGTACCATAACCGACAACGACGACCTCACTGAGAGCACGATCGTCATCTTTCAATGTCACATTGTAGTTGCTTACACCACTTCGCACCATGACGGTCTGCGTGGCAAAACCAACATAACTGATTTTCAACTCCGTACCCGGAGCGACTGAAACAGAGAAGCGACCGTCCACGTCGGTCACTGCCACAGGAGTACCATTAGCCAGTACGGAGGCACCAATGACAGGGTCGCCATTAGCATCCTTTACCACACCGTTGATACTCTGTTTTTGCTGCTGAATACTTGTAATCGCATTCACGTCCACATTTGCCAAAGCCGATGACGGTGAAAAAGCCATCAAGCCGACAACTAAAGAGAAAGCCAGACTGCCTGTTACAAACGGCGGATGCTTTCTGCGGTTCTGATCCACTTTCATAAAATTAGACATATATTTACTGATTTAGGTTTTCTGCCACAAATATAGTAGTTTATACAATATAAACCAAAAGAATAAGTCTTTTTTTTAAGCATATCGTCCTGTTCTCGCACACAAGATAATCAGACAGTTACGACACTTGTTCCTGTCCGCTTCTGCATCGTGAATAACCGGCTGATAATATACCATGAATTCAGCTTCGCAAGCATGGAAAAGGGGTGCTGAAAGCTATCGCAACAGCAGCCGGCTATTTCCACCTTATATAATATACACCTATTTATATAGTAAAGAGGTGCAAAAAATACTATCGGCAACCATACAGGAATGCACGCTGTCTGCATCCCTGTTTCACGGTTGACAGGCACCATCCATACAGCTGCCTGCCAGTTTCTGACCGACAACAATTCTCTCACAGCCCATACCCGTAGCCCTGCAATGCCCCATAAACACAACCTACAAGCAGTCCACAGGGTTGCGAAAAAACTTTACTAAACTTACCGTGTGAAAACAACATCTGCTTGATTGCGTTCCAATAGGGCGTTAATTGCAATGCAAAAGGGCGTCAATTGAAGCGCAAGTAAGCCTTAGTTGCAATGCAAAAGGGCGTCAATTGAAAAACATAAAATCTCAAAACACGAAACAAGCTCACGTGTTATCCTTACATATAACTAATTATCAACACTTTACAGTCGCACAGGACAAAGCGGAAAGCATCCACATCATGCACGGATTATACTTCTGAAATTTGCCGGAGAAAAAGCATCTTCCTGTCAAGGAAATTACTTTACATTCCTGAAGAAACAGGGCTTACACAGAAGAGAGGAGAGACAGGAGGTGATGAATGATGAGAAGTGAAACTGCAAAGCAGAACTTTCTGCAGAATAATACATGGAATGACGGTTTTTTATACAATAATCATAAATTGTGGTATATAATACACGTATATCCAAATTTATTCGTATATTTGCGACCATCTTTTGAGTGGTCTGATGCCTTGAAATTGCAGCACAAAGGCATACAGGACCCTCATGATGACAAAAACCTAAACTGTACATCGTCCAGTCAGACACTTACAAAACGAGTTAGAACCCAAGTGCTGCAAAACTAAAAACCTAATATGAACAACCGATTTTTACACGGTGTGCTTACTGCACTTGCCCTGACGGCATCGGCAACGGGCTTTGCCCAGACCAATACCGTTATGACCCTTCAGACGCAAAACGTTCCCAACACGGAGAACGAACCTCGTCCTGTGTTCCCTGTACCCACTGACCGTCAGTGGAAATGGCAGCAGACGGAGTTCTATGCCTTCTTCCATTATGGTATGAATACCTATACCAACAAGGAATGGGGTAAAGGAGATGAAAACGTGAACATCTTTAATCCGACTGAGAAACCCGACCCCAAGCAGTGGTTGGAAGTAGTGAAAGAGGCGGGAATGAAGGGTGGTATCGCTGTCGTGAAGCATCACGACGGTTTCTGCCTGTGGCCAACTACGACAACCGACCACAACATCTCACGTTCGTCAAGTCCTAACGCACAGGGCGTGAACATTGCCGACCTCTTTGCCAAAGCAGCACAGGAACTGAAGATGAAGTATGGCTTCTACGTGTCACCTTGGGACAGGAACAGCGGTCTCTATGGGACGGACAAATACGTGAAGGACGTGTTCCTGAAGCAATGTGCTGAACTTGCACAATACGGTTCAGACCAGTTTGAAATGTGGTTCGACGGTGCCAATGGCGGCGATGGCTACTATGGCGGTAAGAACAAGGTAATCAATATTGACCGTGCTACCTACTATGACGTGCCTAACCTGCGTGATTCCATCCACAAGCTCAGCCCGAATATCATCCTGTGGGGTGTCGGTGGCGAGGCACGTTGGATCGGTAACGAAGACGGATGGGCAGGCGAAACCAACTGGTGTAACGAAAACCGTGGTACTGCTCCTGAGCGTAATGGCATGTATGGTACGGAAAACGGCTGGTTCTGGCTCCCCGGCGAGAGCGATGCCAAGTTCACTGACCAGGGCTGGTTCTGGCATCCAGGCTGTGAACCGATGACGGCCGAGCGCACCTTCCAGATGTACTTGGAGACTGTAGGTCGCAATGCTACCCTCATCCTGAACTGCCCTCCTGACAGAAGCGGTAAGATTCCACAGAATCAGGCGAGGCGTCTGAAGGAGTTCGGAACAATGTTGAAGAACCGACTCAGCAACAATCTTGCCAAGACTGCTGCTGTTGAAGCAACAAGTACACGTGCTAACGGACAGACACGCACCTACGCTGCGGGCAATCTCATTGATGAGAATGCTGACACCTACTGGGCTGCAGAGGACGAGGTGAAGGATGTTACCCTCACTTTCAAATGGAACAACAGCCAAACGGTCCGCTATGTAACTCTGCAGGAGTATGTAAGACTCGGGCAGCGTGTAAAGAGTTTCTCGATCGAATATACCACCGACGGCAGCACATGGAAGCCACTTGCCAGCAAGGTGAAGCTGACCACCATCGGCTACAAGCGTATCATTCCGCTCAACGGAAGCACCTCAAACAGCTATGGTGATGGCTTTGATGCCAAGGGAATACGCATACATATCAAGGATGCCAAGGCGTGCCCTGTATTGAGTGAGATTGCTATTTACTAATCGTTTGACTTGAGAAACAACATGAAAAAGAATATATTGGCTACCTGTGGTTTGTTATTCTGCACCACTTTGCTCCATGCACAGACCACAGAACAGGTTAAAATAGATTTTGAGAATCAGAACTATAAAGCAACAGGTGTCTATGACAGCTGGCAGAAGTCGCCTTTCCGCAGACAGAACGGACAAGCTGCCGTACTGGACGGAAACGTGCAAGTGGTGAGTAATATCGACAAGAACTATGACGAGATACTGAAGGCTGCACCTAACACATCCGACAAAGTGCTGGGCTTCCAGCGTTCACGCTTCGGCTCAAACACCTTCGGTGCACGCATAGACCTCCAGCAGCCGTTCACGCTGACACCGGAGACAAAGTACGTGCACGTGATGATTCACAAGCCAAAGGCTGGCCGTACGATGCTTATCGGACTTGGCAAACGCAAGGAGCGTGCGGGTCAGAGCGCAGAGACCGAGCAGTTCTGGGAGCTTTCAACACGAGAGATTGAACCGAACAAGTGGGTTGATGCGGTCTTCCCGGTCAAGGGAGCGGGTGGCATTGACATCCATAGTCTCGTCGTTGTTGTCGATTGCGAAGACCCTAACGGCATGAAGGAAGACTTCATTGCCTATATTGACAACATCGAAGTAAACAATGAAGCCTTCACCGCTACCAACCGTGAAGACTATCCGATGAACTATAGCAAGGACCAGACCTGCACACGTACTGACCGCGGACTCAAGGGTATCAGCCTTGGAGACCAGAGTATCAGCGTCTATGATGATATAACAAAGTCGACCCCTGCCTACACCTATCTCAGCAAGCAGGCATTCCTGGCTAAGCCGGGCGAGGCTCTCAGTCCGGCTGTTCAGTATAAGGGAATATGGATGCACAGCTATGTTTATCTTGACTTGAACAACAACGGCCGCTTTGAGCACAACGTGAAGGACGGCATGATCATACCTGATTCGGGCAACGAGCTGCTGGCTTATTCCTTCCTCACCAAGAGCGGGGAAACAGGCTACAACAGCAACGGCGAGGAGATTACAGGTGGAGCACGCAACACGCTCGTCATGCCTGAGTTCGTTCTGCCCGACACCCTCAAGCACGGGTTCTACCGCATGCGTTACAAGGTGGACTGGGACTGTGCGGATGCAGGAGGCAGCATAGTATCCGACAACCACATCATCAATAATGGTGGTGGAGCCATTGACATCCGCCTCAACGTGCACGGCGAGACAGTGAAAATCAGCCAAAGTGCGCTCAATGGCAAGGTGGTAGCAGCTGACGGAACTGAACTGAACGACATCTCTATCCCATTCGGTCAGCCCTATAAGATAAAGATGAAGCCTGAACACGGTTTTGATTTCAATGGTCTGAAGGTGCGCCACGGCTATAACCTCACAGGCGACAGCCTCAGCCACGGCACCTGTCAGTATGTTGACTTGCTGATCCCACGTGAGAAGTTCAATGCTGACGGCACCTTCACTCTGCCGGCAGAGATGATTGACGGCGACGTATCACTTGAGGGTATCTTCATTGATGCAAAGACTTCCGTGGTCTATAATGTTTACTTCAACAACGAGTTTGTATGCTCAAAGGTTGTCCACGGTGCGAAGACAGGTGCTGTGGTCATCCCTGAAGAGCTGGGCAGAGACTTCGTCGAACTGACGGCTGACCAGGAGACCATCACTGAACTCCCTGCTACCGTACGCATCAATGCTGTATGGAACGGTCCGATGAAGGTGGCAACTCCTGCTGACACTGCCTGGTACAGCATGAAGGTGAGCAGTCAGGAGAGATGGGTTTCTTCAAGGACCTATACTCCTAACGTTTACTTCGCAAGCACATTTGACGAGAGTGATGATGCCATGCTATGGGCATTGGCAGGTAATCCCTACACAGGTTTCCTGCTCATCAACAAGGCAACAGGTGCTGGCCAGGTGCTGGCATCGCCATCTCCGAAAGGCACTGCCAACGGTGGCGGCAACACTTATGCTACCCTTCAGGCGGCTGACAATCTGCCTGCAGGCTATACCAGCAACTGGACATTGAATATAAGCCAGTATGCTGAAAACGGTTTCTACATCTGTAATCCGGAGGGTTTCGGCTTGAATTACCGTGCTGACAACAACTGGGCTTACTGGACCGGCGGCAAGGATGGCGGTTCAACCTTCATCCCGACAAAGGTAAAAGAGACCTCGACAGGTATCGCCAGCTTCCCGCTGCAACGCAAATCCGACACCACCTACGACCTCATGGGCAGAGCTGTCAGCAAAGACCATAAGGGAATTGTCATCCGCAACGGTAAGAAAATACTTGTGAAGTGATGGCAAGATAACAAGTTAACGAGTTGACAAGTTGACGAGTTAACGAGTTGCTTGCAAAGACAGGATGATATAAAGACAAAGTAACATAAGGACAATGAGGACAGAGTAACAGGTTAACCTGTTGCTCTGTCTTTTTTATATCTTCTTGTTATCTGCCTCTTTTGTTCTTCTGTTAACCATGTCTTTTTATGTCTTTATGTCATTCTGCCTCTTTTGTTCTTCTGTTACCATGTCTTTTCTATGCCTTTATGTCATTCTGCCTCTTTTATATCTTAGGGTCATTCTGTCTATCCGTCACAGGCAACCTGTTCACTTGTCTACTACCCCTTTCCATCCCATATTGTAAATAAAATTCAAAGACTGCAAATCAATTGGGCGTTAATTGCAAGTCAATTAACGCCCAATTGGCTTGCAAAAGATGCCCTTTTGGACTGTTACTAACGCCCTTTTGAAGTCTAATTAAGCACCTTTTCTTGCGTGAGTCCGCAATGGTCTGATAACAAGTCACTTACGAAAGGATTGAAAACGCTTGTTTTTTGAAGTTCCCGAGCATTTCAGCCAAATATTTTGTAAGGATAATTCAAATCCCGTGAACCGATGTTTCAGACTTGTCGGTAATCAAATTCATGAATTATACAAGTCTTACACGAAAGAAGCGGAAAGCTGATATTTATTGAATATTACAGTTCATTGACCACGTCAACACCATCGCTACATGGAGCAAAGGAGCATATCCGCAAGGATTATTGATAGATTTCTGCAGCGAACATATCAGCACCATGTATGGAATGACTCCTTTTCTCTTTGCACTGACGACACCTCTACATCATTACATATTACCTCCGCTCATTCCATTTCTCCATGTGTCTTTTATGCATAGAAAAGGAAAAGGGTAATAAAGGAAAAGGAAATCTGTTACTCTCTCATTCTATGCCCATGTTTCTTTGTCTTTTCCACTAATCACCTGCACAATCCGTCATTCATTGTTTTTATGACATTCCGTCTCTCCTTATTGTTCTTCTGTTACCGTGTCCTACACTACCCTGCCAACAGTCCAAACAAAAAAGGATACTGCCGAAGCAATATCCTTTTGAGAATTTATTTAGCAAAGTTTGTTGGGACATACGAGGCGTATGCCCCAAGGTTTCAAATGATTACAATGAACCGTTGTTTGCCTGGCGGACCATCTCTGACGAAGCATAGAGGTAAACCTCTACACGGCGGTTAGCCTGACTTACTGTCTTGTTCTCGATCGGGTTGGCACTACCGAAGCCCTGTACCGAACGAATCTGGCTGTGGCTGACGCCCTTACCCTTCAAGTAAGATGATACAGCCTCTGCACGACGCTGTGACAACGGGAGGTTGATATTGTCATTACCTGAAGCATCAGTGTAACCCTGGATAGCAACATCGCAGGTAGAGTTACGCTTCATCAGTGCAGCGAACTTCGTGAGGTCGTTCTTTGCTGCAGCACTGAGGTTTGAGCCGTTCAGTGGGAAGAGGATACCGGAGTCGAAGGTCACCTTCACACTCTCCAGTCCGTTTGCATCCGTCACCTTGTCGACACGTGCATTAGGCAACTGCTGTGCAGCCTCGCGTGCCACCTTGTCCATGTGACGGCCGATGAGCGCACCAGCACCAGCACCAACGGCTCCGCCGATTGCTGCACCGATTGCCGTGCTTCTGCCATTATGACCTATAATCTGACCAACGATACCGCCTAATGCTGCACCAGCACCGCCACCGATTAATGTTCCTGTTCCCTGCTTTGTCTGGCAACTTACGATAGAAAGGAAACACATTCCAACTGCCATCAACTTCATATTCTTCATAACCAAAACTGTTTATTGATTAATAATTATCTTTTTACCCTCAAGGCTTGGCATTGCTGCCGTACCTTAATTCGATTTATTCATGCAAAGTTAAACAAATATATGCCATAGAGCATCCATTGCCAACATTTTTTTGTATTTTTGCAGAAAATAAACTGCAATCAGCAAATCAGAAACAAGTTCCCTTTGCTTTCGTTTGCATTATTTTTGCAGAAGACAAGCTGCTTTCAGCAGAATAGAACCAAACTTCATTTGCGTTCGTCAGCTGTATCTGTGTGCAAAATTAGCATTTCTGACTGTAGTGACAAAAGGGATTTTCCTATAAGCACATGGAAATCCCCTAAAGATGCAAAATAAAAGAACAGAATAATATATTTATGGCAAAAGAACTAAAAGAAATGACCAAGAGAGCAGAGAACTACTCTCAATGGTACAATGACTTGGTAATAAAGGCAGACCTGATTGAACAGTCTGCCGTACGTGGCTGTATGGTCATCAAACCTTACGGCTATGCTATCTGGGAGAAGATTCAGGCACAGCTTGACAAGATGTTCAAGGAGACTGGTGTGCAGAATGCTTACTTCCCAATGCTGATTCCTAAGAGCTTCCTCTCTCGTGAGGCTGAGCACGTAAAGGGATTCGCCAAGGAGTGTGCCGTGGTTACTCACTATCGACTGAAGGCTACAGAGGAAGGCAATGCCGTCGAGGTTGACCCGAACGCAAAGCTGGAGGAGGAACTCATTATCCGTCCTACCAGTGAGACAATCATCTGGAATACCTATAAAAACTGGATTCACTCTTGGCGCGATCTGCCATTGATGTGCAACCAGTGGTGTAATGTTATGCGTTGGGAGATGCGTACGCGTCCTTTCCTCCGCACATCTGAGTTCCTCTGGCAGGAGGGTCACACCGCTCACGCTACACGTGAGGAGGCTGAGAAGGAGGCACAGACCATGTTGCGTGTCTATGCTGACTTCGCCGAGAAGTGGCTTGCTGTTCCTGTCGTACAGGGCGTGAAGAGTGAGACTGAACGTTTCGCTGGTGCCTTAGATACCTATACCATTGAGGCAATGATGCAGGACGGCAAGGCTCTCCAGAGCGGTACTTCCCACTTCCTGGGTCAGAACTTTGCAAAGTCGTTCGATGTTACCTTCCTTAATAAGGAGAACAAGCCGGAGTACGTATGGGCTACCTCTTGGGGTGTCAGTACCCGTCTGATCGGTGCGCTCATCATGACCCATTCTGACGATAACGGTCTTGTTCTTCCTCCGAAGATTGCACCTATTCAGGTGGTTATCGTACCAATCTTCAAGGGCGAAGAGCAGTTGAAGGAGCTCACAGAGAAGTTGCAGCCAGTTATTGACGAGCTGCGTGCGCTGGGAATCACCGTCAAGTTCGACGATGCTGACAACAAGCGTCCGGGCTTCAAGTTCGCTGACTACGAGCTGAAGGGTGTGCCGGTACGCCTCGCAATGGGTGGTCGTGACTTGGAGAATAACACTATTGAGGTGATGCGCCGTGACACTTTGGAGAAGGAGAGCGTCAGCTTTGACGGTATCGTAGAGCGTATCAAGAACCTCCTCGACGATATTCAGGACAACATCTTCAAGAAAGCCAAGGACTTCCGTGACGCTCACATCTACGAGTGCGAGGACTATGAGGAGTTCAAGGAAAAGGTGAAGGACGGTGGTTTCTTCCTCTGCCACTGGGATGGAACAGAGGAGACTGAGGCGAAGATCAAGGAAGACACGCAGGCAACTATCCGCTGCGTTCCTTATATGTTCGAGCAGACACCGGGCATTGACATGGTCAGCGGCAAGCCAGCCAAGTATCGTGTCATCATCGCAAGGTCATACTAAATTATTCACAAAACTAAATATTTAACGGCTTCAGGATATTAATTAATGCAGGACTTACAACGAATGCTTATGATTTCTGAAGCCGTTAATGCTTTCAATCCTAAATTATAAATCCTAAACAAACAATAATTCACTTATGAAAAAAACACTTATCACTTTTGCGTTACTCCTCGCTGTAACAGCATTGAACGCCCAGACTTTAATCAAAGCTAAGTTCCAGAAAGGCGATAAAGCGGTCTATGAAACCGTGGCTGACGTTAAAATAAACACTCCTATGGGTGGTGGCTCAGAAAGCGTAAAGACAACCAGCAGAACAAACATTGCCGTACAAGAGGCTACGGCTGATGGTTATGTTGTCGAGATACTGACTAACGGTATTAAGATAGAAGGTAGTCAGGCGATTGCACAGCAGACAGGAAACATGCTGAACCAATACCTTAACAATGTCCCAATGCTTATAAAGACGGATGCAAACGGAAAAGTAAAGGACCTTTTGAATTATACTGAAGTCCAAACGAAGGCAAGCAAGTTCGCAATGGCATTTATCGACTCACTCTATAACGCCAATCCGGAAATGGAGAAAGCAATGCCAAAGTACAAGATGGCTATGGGCATCAGCAACCAGCTCAGCAAAGAAGCGTTTATTGAGTCTGTCGAGAACAGCACTTTCTTTCACTTATTCGGCAAGACTATCAAGAGCGGTGACAAAGAAAACAAGGATATGCAGGGCATAAAGACTACCGTTACCTACGAGCTTACCAAGGAGCCAAATGCACTCAACATTGCAGGACAGATCAAGAGCAACATGACTGAAGACGATGTAAAAGCCTTCGTTATTGACAAGATGAAACAAATGGGTGCTGACGAATCCATGACCTCACAGCTGGAAGCCAACTGGGGAAGAATGAAGCAGATGGGTATGACAAAGATGGATGTCAACGGCACCTCTGCCACTAAACTCCTTGACACTGGCTGGGCAACAGAATACAGCACGGACGTGAAAACAAAGATGATGGGAATGGATATGACCATCACCTCGGTTACTAAATTGCTGGAGAAGAGCTGGAAATAATCCGTTATGCATGAATTTACGAATCAAACAATAATGCTATTATGAGAAAATCACTCATTACTTTTGCCTTACTTCTCGCTGTAACAGCCTTGAACGCCCAGACTTTAATCAAAGCTAAGTTCCATAAAGGCGATAAAGCCGTCTATGAAACCGTGGCTGATGTTAAAACCAAGTCTTCTGCGAAAGGTACTGAAAGCGTAAAGACAACCAGCAAAACAAAGATAACTGTACAAGAGGCTACGGCTGATGGTTATGTTGTTGAGATACTGACAAACAGTATTAAGATAGAAGGCAGTCAGGCGATTGCACGGCAGACAGGAAACATGGTGAGCCAATACCTTGACAATGTCCCGATGATTGTAAAGACGGATGCAAACGGAAAGATAAATGACCTCTTGAATTATGACGAGGTACTGTCAAAGATAAGCAGGTTTGAGATAGCTCTTCTTGACTCCGTCTACAATGCCAATCCTAAAATTGAGAAGGCAATGCCGAAGATCAAGGCTATTACGACCCTGAAAAACAAACTTACAAAAGAATCTTTTATTGAGTCGGTCGAGAACAGCACTTTCTTCTATCTTTTTGGTAAGACCCTCAAGAATGGTTACAAAGAGAACAAGGATATACAGGATATAAAAGCTACTGTTACCTACGAACTTACCAAGAAGGCTAACGCACTCAACATCGTTGGGAAGATTAGCAGCAATATGACAGAAGACGACGTAAAAGCTCTTATCATTGACAAGATGAAGGAAGTCGGTGCAGAAGAAAACCTTGAACTGATGATAGCACAGGTGGAGACACACTGGGACAGGATGAAGGAAATTGGTATGGCAACAATGGATGTCAACGGAACTACTAACATCCAACTCCTCAACACTGGTTGGCCTACCGAATACAGCTCGGATGTAAATACAAACAGGATGGGAGTGCATATGACCAACAGCTCCGTTACTAAATTAATAGAGAAGAGCTGGAAATAATCCATTGGAAACATTCTATATATTTAGGTGGTGCAGGCATTCCTCACCACCTTTTTTTGTTCATCCGTTAAATGTGTGGACACTTTTCGTACAGCTTTAGCAGAAGAACCGAAGTTAAATAAAAGCATAGCCAAGACGGTCTTGGCTACCTGTTTTATTATCATCCTCCCCCACAGAAAACCCTTTCGTTTTAATACTTTGAAAATGCGGACAATGGTTTGAAAAATCATGACATAATTTCGGGTAAAATACCTACAGACAAAGGCAAAAACACGTGTAAAAAGCAAGTTTGCGACTGGCAGTAAATCAGTTAGTTATAAGGTAGTGCAAGAAAAGGTGCTTAATTGGACTTCAAAAGGGCGTCAGTAAGGCTTCAAAAGGGCGTCTATTGCAAGCCAATTGGGCGTCTTTTGGAAGCCAAAAGACCATGTATTGGTTTTGAACTGTATGAAAATAGTTTACAAACGTTGGTTGATATGGGAATAAGCTGTTTGTAGAAGACGGGAAGACACGGTATCTGTCTGCCTATTCTGTATTTTTATCTTGTAGTCTATCCCTCCCTTGTAAGACCATCTGATTTTGAATAGTCATACCATACAGGTGTGTAAGCCTTTATCTTGTTTCCAATCCACACATTTAACCGAAGACCCTTTTGTTCCGAATCTTCTGAAATATGGAGTGATAAAGTAAACCTGCTACATAATAAGGCACACAGAGAAATTGCCATTTAAAAACCTCCGTTCACTCCATTTCTTCGTGTGCTAAACTTTGACGTTTCAGTTTTCTACGGTGTTAGCCTTCTGTGCCATCCCCGACCTTCAGGTCTTTGTGCATTTCAACTTCTTTAGAGAAAGACAGGATATGACCGGGAATAAAAGGCAGGAATCCTACAAAGGAAACTTTCAGAATCAGCCCAAACTGGAAATCAGACAACCCACATCCTCATCCGCATCAAAGGAGAAAAACACAGCAGGATTATTTTTCCAGAGTTGTTAGTCGTGATTATGAAAGATTTTTTTTACCTTTGCCATGTGCATGTGGTGCAAACAACAATCTTTGCGAACAACGCCCCAGCCCCACCATAAAAAGCACAGTCTTAAACTCTAACCTGCGAAAGATGAATAGTCTTAACATTATAGCACATTAGGGAAAAAAGGAGCGCAACTTTAAACAATCGTTGCATTCGTTTTGTCAGAGCAGCTGCCATGCAAGACATTACAATGCAGGTTCCCACCTTTGTCAAGTTGTGTTGAATGAATAATATAATTAAATCACAACCCGGGAACAATGTGTTTAATATTGCATAAAGCGATGATTAACGATTGGAAGAATCAATTGGTCCATGGCGATCAGCTCAAACGTAAACTACGAACAACGACACAAACACTTGCCTGGATGGCTGCAGGCTTCTTTGGCATTATCAGTTTGAACTCATGCAGCTCCAGCATACCTACTGCTTCAGACACGAAGTACATTCCGGAATTTCATCAAAAATATTTCAACAAAGGAATCGATGAGATCTCCCGCGACCAGCTGTCCCTGTACGTTGACTGTTCAAAATGTATTTCGTTAGGTCAGAATTCTCCCTTCTTCCAGGCATTGGTTCCATCGTGGACTGACGCTACCCGGAAGTATTATTCCATTGAGGGCAACAAGATCCGGCAGCATCGGCCGGATTCCACCTTCCTGCTCCTTCGCAATATCAACGAGACCGACTATGCTGACCTGAAGACGGCAGCAGAACGCATGGCGAATGAAAACAATGAGTCGGTACTCCTTACTGACGGTGAATATTTCCAGCCGTCAATCGCCAAAGGAAACATCAACAACCCTTACATGGCAAATGCCCTGAAGACGTGGCTGAAGAAAGGACATGACGTCTATATACTGTCAGAACCTTACGTAGAACCCTATAAGGGGCAGAATTTCAATAAAAAACGCTTCTACATCCTGTTCACAGACTGGAGGCTGAAGGGAAACATCTATGAACGCATCATGCAGACAGTCAACCTTGACCAGTTCCCACAGGTTGAAGTTTTCCATCTGTCTGCTGACCATCCGCAGCTGATGTCAAAGAATGCACAGACAACGGAGCCCAACCAGCACCTTAATGCAAAGGTTTCTCCCGGCATCGGCGACTACGAAGTACAGGACTGGGAAATTGACTGGAAAGACGGAATAGAGCCGCTGATTGTCAATGCCGTAAACCCCAACACGGGTGAGCCGCTCCCTGACGGAGAACCCTTCATCTCGGGCTGGAGAATAGACAGAAACAGCTTCGGCGGCTATCGTATAACTGACGTATCAGCCAAGGTGTACAATATCAACCAGGAATACTTTGACTTCTATTGCGCCAAGGATGGGAAGCAGAAGCCCACACCGAAGATTCAGCCTGCTGAGTGTGAGAACTTCGTAAAGATTGACCCAAAGGAATTCAGCGACCACGGCAAGATAAACCTGCACTTTGACACGCAGAACTACTATCCTGACCCGGTGCTGAACGGTTCCCCATACAACTATTTCAAGATTGACATCTGTGTGTCCCAGGTAGAACCTATGTTCGCACAACATAAGCCTATGTTCACCTTTGACAGCATTGACATGCCGGGCAACCAGAATGTATCGGTGGCAGCAAGCGTGGAACAGTGCCTGACTGACCCTGACATCAAGGCGATGATCAGCACCTGCCCTGTCTATACGATTTACGTGAAATCCAACGAACGATAAACTAAAAACTATCAAGATATGACTCCTGTAACTAACATCTCCCAGCTTAACCAGCTGATGAACAGCACAATGATCTATGCTGTTATTGTAGGCCTCGTAGCAGTTCTCGTAGCCTTACTTCTGTCAAACATGTTCCCGTGGGAGGGTGGCAATGACCGTTCCTACATCAAGCGACGCATCGCCTTCGTCGTGATAGCCATCATTGCCGTACTGGGCTTCTGGCTGTACAATGATTTGGTTGTTATGTCACATATCCGTAACATCGGCTTCCAGAATATGCTCAGGACGTGCAACCTCAAATGTATCGGTATCAACCTCGGCGTGTATCTCGTTACAAGTATTGCGCTGATGTTTGTATTCCGTCACTCAAAGTTTGGTTCAATTCTTGGTAAAGAAAAAAAGTAATTCATCATGGCAAGACAATTTTTCGTACTCGGTATTGGTGGAACCGGAATGCGATGCATAGAGTCGCTTATCCACCTGTGTGCCATGGGTATGTTTGATGACACAGACATCCATCTGCTGGCACTTGATACTGACAAAAACAACGGTAACTTCTCACGGCTGAAGGAAGTAAAGGATGCCTACTGCAATGCAAAAGGACAGGACAAGGCAAGCAGAGTGTCACTGAACAACTCCTTCTTCTCAGCCAACATAAAATATTACGAGTTCAGCCCGAACTACGAGCAGAAGAGTACCTTCAAGGCGGTGTTCAACTATGGTGATACGCAATATAACCATAGAGAAGAGACCGATCTGGCAGACCTCGTGCTGTCTGACAATGTCGAAGACTTCAATCTGCGTCATGGCTACCGTGCACAGACCCATCTGGGCTCGATGATGATGTACCATTCAATCCTTGAAGCAGCAGAGTCGCAGGCAAGCAGTGAATTGAAGCTGTTTCTCAGCGAGCTCATCAAGGCTTCACAGAATGGTCAGCCGAGAGTGTTCATCCTCGGCTCGGTGTTCGGAGGAACGGGGGCTTCATCCATTCCTATCATCCCGCAGGCAATCTCAAAGGCTGCAGAGATAATGAGCAACGGTGCAGCCAATGTTCTCAAGAGTGCGTACTTCGGTTCTACCCTGCTTACAGCCTACTTCAGCTTCAGGGCCCCAAGTGGCGGTGAGCTGGACAATCAGAAGATTATCGCAACGAGTGACAAGTTTGCGCTTAACTCACAGGTTGCGATGATGTTCTACGATGATGATGCTACGGTAAAGAGTACCTATCAGAAGTTCTATATGATGGGTACCAGCAGCCTCAACTGGGACCCGATGCAGAGAAAGGCTGACACGATATCTGAAACCATTACTGGTGGCGAGCAGCAGAAGAATGATTCCCACTACATAGAACTGCTTGCGGCATGTGCTGCGCTCGACTTCTACAATTCTGATGAGAACGAGCTACAGCAGAACAAGAACCTGCACAAGACCGATTATCAGTACCGTGCAGTCAATGAAAGTGGCAAACTTGACTTTGAAGACTTCGTCGGCAAAGAGAGAGCCAAGGAGTTTGCCCGTAAGTTCGGTATGCTGATAGCCTTCTCCCTCTTCTGCAATGGAGAGGATGACTTCGTGGAAAGCACAAGAGCTGGCGGACAGAAGGAAATCCAGGAGTTTATAGAGATGGACATTACCCAGGCTACAAGTCTGAAGAACTATTTTCGTCTGTTCTTCGTGAAACGGGTTGCCGACAAGCTGCAGGAAGGCTGGCTCCGGCAGATTCACCGTTCGGCAGGCGGTCAGGACAGCTTCCTCTTTAATGCCAACCTGTTCTCACCCATGACCTTCAAGGAGCTGATGAACATGGACTGGAATGAGTGTATCTACAGAAACGAAGGTATCGGCAAGGACAACAAATACAGCAAGAGCGGTATTATCGGATTCCGTTCAAAGTTCGACCCGTTCAAGAAACAGTTTATACAGGAACGTGACAGTTCAAAGGACTGGCAGAACCTCACGAACAAGGGTGAGCAGTTGTACAAGTTGATTTTCGACACATTAGCAAAGTTGTATAAGTTTAATTAATCGGGAAGCTATGTCAAAAGCATTATTGATAAAGAGTTATACCAACCTGACAACAGGAACTCAAGGTCAGTGGAACGAGCTTAACATGGCATCGTCCTACATACAAGGTATTGAAACAGGAAAGATTCTGGAGGGTTTGACTGCCGAGAAGCTCGGCGCACTCATTTCGGGTGTTCCTACACCGTGGGCACGGGCAAAGCTCTTCAAGTTTGCCTTGCAGACGCTGGCGAACCCAGACCCGAACATCAACATTTCAGGCTTGCAGCAGTTCTACGATATGCTTCACGGTGAGTGGAGAGGATTGTTGGCAGTCATCGCACTGTTCCCGGACCGTATTCGTTTCTCAAACCCTGTAGAGATGAACGTAAGGGGCAATGGATACGATATTGCAGCAGCATTCGGCCGGATGCTTTTCGAGGACAAGGATGTCTGGAGTAATCAGGATGTGCTTGCTAAAAGTCCGGACGTACAGCCCTATATTCACCTCATCTACTATCGTGACCATCTGGTCGGCGGTACTTCGCCAATGACGGGAGTATTCACGGGTGTCAGCTATGCCAGCCTCGGTGATGATGCCAGTGACATCAACTGGTATCGTGATGGTAAGTTTGAGGACCCTACCGCCTTCCTTTCACCTGACCAGTTGCAGAAAGTTTACCTGTTCATGAAGAATATGAATGGTAACCTTGAAGCCTTTGAGAAGAAAATCAATTCCCAAAGAGGCGACAAGCAGTTGATGAATATCGGTGGGTTCAAGCAGATGAGCCGCAAGTGGGAACAGGAACTGCTGTACCGTGGAGGCGGAAATCTTCGCGACAAGGGACCGATTGCCAAGTATGGCAACCTGGAGTGTCCGTTCTCTCTCCTTTTCATGAGCGATGTGCCTGTGTATCTGAAGCCGGATTACACCTTCACTTATACAAATGACGGAGACTATAAGCTCATCGGAGATATTCAGAACCTGCTCAGCGAGGATAAGTTTGTCATAGGATGGGCTGAGGATGCCAACGCACGTCCGAAACTTTCTGACGGACCAGTATTCTATCTGCGGGTCAAGGAATTGAGGGATGGAAGCATGAGCTACTTCACACTTCCATTATCAGAAAGAGGTATAGATATCTTCAAGAATAACCTGCGTGGCTTGCTGGGTTATTCTGATGGTGGGAACACCTCACTTACCGGTGTCATTACTGATGCTGGTCAGTTGGCTGTCACTTTGATTGTCGAGATTGACGGACAGAAGGTTACACTGAACACCCGTGAGTACGAAATTGACTGGATGACTGACCAGGGTAAGGTGATCATGTGGCCGGACTTCGTCTCAGAGAAATGGAACAAATATTATCTTTATTCAGAGTTTACCGCAGATGCGCAGGAACAATTCCAACCTGTCTTCAAGTGGCAAGGTGAATTTGTAAGGACGATAGATAACAACTTTTGGACAGGCGACTATCAGCCTTCTGCTGATGAAGACAAGCTGATTGACATCAAGAAGCTCATCACCTATCCGGCTGGGCAAGGTGAAGACCTGCCTAAGTACAACATCATCAGTGCGGACAAGCCTTTGGCAGGACTTTCAGCCTTTGTAAAAGACACAGGCAAAGATGTTCATGCCGGCTATCTGATCTTCCGACAGGAGGTAATTGGTGATAAAACCACTATTGACCTCAAGGGGTCAGCCATTGTTGGCGTGGACTTCGGCAGCAACAACACTTGCGTTTATTACAACCCGGACGACAGAGGTGCGAACCCTGTTGAGTTCAGAAACTACAGAACGGTGCTTGTCGGCAAGGAGAACAATGATGTTCGTTCTATTGCTGAGAACAATGAACTCCTGTTCTTTGCGAATTACACATCCGACAACGGACAGGTCAAGTCGTGGCTTCATGAACATGATTCAAGATACAACTGCTACAATGAATCAGAGGAAATAGCCGGTGGTGTTCCTGTAAACAGACCTAACGTCTTTGTGAAGGAGATGGACCAGTATGAGATCAAGACCCAGGCTGGCACACTGCACTATAACATGAAGTGGCTGGATAATGAGAAGGGGCTGCAGAAGAAGCGTGCTTTCTTGAAATCCATCTGGCTACAGACCTGTGCATACCTGTACAAGGAGGAGAGAATACGACCGGAAGAACTTAAATGGAGTTATCCCGGTTCTATGATGGAGGCTGACCGTGCTGAACTTGAGAAGATTTTTGAGGAGCTCTGCAAGATGACGCCTATTACAGTTGGACGCCGCCCGGAACCAAGTGAGAAACTCACCACCGAGGCTGAAGCTGTCTGCAGCTTTGCACTCTCACGGGACTTTGGCTTGAACAAAGACAATATGTTCCTGGGAATTGATGTCGGCGGCAGTACCAGTGACATCCTGCTCCTTGCAAAGGACCCTGACAACGGCAACAAGTCTTCCCTCTATCGGGAGAGTTCTGTCCGCATAGCTGCCGGCGTATTCTTCAATGCTGTTATCAAGTCCGAGTCTTTCCGCCAGGCTTTGGTCAACTTCCATGAAGGCAAGAAGACCAATGTCTTTGTTGCCAATATCAAGGAAGTATTGACCCAGCCGTCAAAGGCTCCTTACTATCTGAACAGCATCTTTGACCAGTTAAGGTCAGAGAATGATTATGAGGAATTCTATTCTTCAATCAATAACAATGCAAAGTTCGTCTTTACCATCCCTGCCTATGTGACAGGTCTCCTGCTCTTCTATTCAGGTATGCTGATCGGTAAGGCAATAAAGACCGAACACATGAATCATATCAACAGAATTGATGTGCTTTCATTCGGTAAGGGCGGTAGGCTGTTCCATTGGCTCAGAAGTTCAGCAACCCGAAGGTTGACAAATGAGTACTACGAGAACTGTCTTAATGCCGGTGTAAACTTAGTTACCGAAAAGACACTGGAAGTCAGATACCGTGATGAGATTGAAATTGACAACAAGGCTGAGGTTGCCAAGGGACTTGTCGACCCCAAGGAGCACATAAGGAAACAACAGGAAGCAGATGCAGACATCTGTGGCGAAACGGGCGTCAAGTATATTATGAGTGATGGTACTCCCAAGGAACTTCATACAGAAGATGAGCTTACTGGCGAGTATTTTGCAAATGAGATGAATAAATTTGATTTCTCAGGCATTGCCAACTTTGAGAAATTCATGGAGATATTCATTGATTTCGTCAGTCAGAAGACCCGTCTCTACCCACAGGCAGACAATTTGCGAGAGGACCTTGCAGACCTCCCGAACAGAATCACAAGCTACATCTGCAACAATGATGATGAGTATCGCAAAGCCCGGAAGATTCAGGGCGATGTGTTCACTTACCATCAGCCAATCATCATTGCAGAAGGCGCTTGCTTCTTGGAAACATTAATAAAGAAAGCGTTTAATCAGTAATCATTAAATGAAGGTTCTTACTTTATACATAGATAAATGGTATATCATCGGCGCAGTCTGCGTCGATGGTGTACCACATCTCATTACTCCTTCCAATGGAGAAAATCGTTTCTGGTTATACTTCTATGAAGATGTAGCTAATGATACCATTGTCTATGGTAAAGATAACAAACAACATTACCACAACAATGACAATCACTATTATGGTAATGTCTTTGATCTGATTCCAGATTCCACTGCTTCTTTCATGAGATATGGAAGAAAACAGGAAATGTACAAGATATTCTACACATCCGGCATCCTGGATGAGTTAAGATCTGCGGTTGATGAAAAGCCCGGAGAGATTGATACATACATCTCTTTCTCGAAGGACATTTCAGATGCAGCCCGCCTTGTCTTCCTGCAGTCGGTATTGGAAGAAAACAATTTCGTAGTAAAAGAATCGGTTGCCCGTATCGGACAGCTTGCACTGGAACATGCCTTCAGAAGGGGGCAGTATGAGGAAGACGGATTCTATCTGCTACTCAATGCCTGCAACGAAAACCTGAGTTATTCTGTATATGAACATACAGATAACATCCTGTTAAGAAAAGCAGAAGATGCCTTGAAAGGCATGGGTACTGACCTCAGAAGCAGGGCTTTACTTGAGAAGGTGGTCAAGAGTATCAATCAGAGAGAGCTTTTTCTTGATTCAGAACAGGATTACGAAAGGGAATATCTCCGTCTTGGACAGTTCGCTGACCAGTGGATAGAGAAGCTGGAAGATGCTATACCAGGACGTCCGATTACCATCACGAATGTCAGATTCTCCCAACTTCCTAACATCTATGACACTACTGTTCTGAAGAAGGAGATCGACACACGCACACATGTCATCGTGGATGACATTGTCAGGGAAATAACAACATTCGTCAAGAACCTGAACATCCCTAACGACAAGGTCAAGGGTGTCATGTTCTTGGGAAACACATTTACAAACGAACAGTTCATCAGAGCCATCAAGGAACGGTATTTATTGTCAGAGGACAAGTATATCTTCTATAAGGATTCTGACCTCCCCCATATCGTTGCAGTCTATTCCATCATGGACTGCAGCCAGTTCTCCGAGGCAACACAGATGGCTATCGCCAATGGCGCAACAGAGTTAGAGAGGCTGAAACTTGCACAGGAAGAGGAAGCAAGACGACTGGAAGCTGAACGGAAAAGGGCTGAGCAGGAAGCAAAGGACAAAGCTGCTCACGAATCAGAAAATAAATACAAAGAAGCGTTGGCTAATATTTATGACTATGAGAAGAAGCAGGACTATGCACAGATGTCTGACTGGGCTGACATCGCCCTTCAGCACAATCCTGACGACCAGGAAGCCCGTCAGAAGAAGGCTGAAGCAACCCGTCTCCTCTCCGAGAAGAAGGTGAAGGAAGAGCAATACAAGAGTATCATTCAAAGGGCACAGAAGAGTCTTGAAGAAAAGCAATGGCAGGATGCGCTGTCGCAAAGTGATGCAGCCCTGAACCTGATGCCTAATTCCAAAGAGGCTGACAGAATCCATCAGATTGCAAGAAAACAGATTGACTCACAGGCACAGATAGAGAAGTATCTGACCCGTGCTGACATGTTCCTTGCACAGAAATCATACAAGGAGGCACTTGAGGAACTGAAGAAGGTGCAATCCTTTGACAGTGAGAACAAAGATGCACAGGAAAGAATCCTGCAGATTGAACAGATACAAGAGGTACATGACCAGCAGATTGCTGAACTCATACGGCAATACCAAGAGGCTGAAGATTCAAAAGACTTCGATGCTGCTATTGCGACATGCAACGAACTCATAGACACCGACACTCCCAACCAACGAAAATGGACGGAAAAGGTTGAAAGACTGAAGACTGCTAAGGTGGAGTTTGCCAAAGAAGAAGAGAAGTGGCAGACGATAAAACGCAAGATTGATTCAGCCTTATTCATGGAGAACTGGGCAGAAGTTGTGTCGCTTGGCAAGGAAGCACTAAGAATACGGGAAGATGAAAACCTCCGTTTGAACATCCGTCGTGCCGAGGAAAAACTTGCTGTCCTACAGGCTGAAGAGAACTATAAGCAAGGCATCTATGAGGTAAAAGACTTCATAGTAGATAAAAAGTGGGATGAAGCAAGAGAACTCTTATCCGACTTACAGGCGAGATACCCTGACCATAAGGGTGAGATGAAACTGTTGTTCAAACAGATATTCGATGCTGAAACAGCATTTGACAAGCAGTATGCAAAGAAAGATTCGTTGTTTCAGGGCAATGAACCTGATGAGGACAACGACTTCGATTCACAGACAAGACAGTCGGAAGATGATTTCTTTGGCAATGAAAAAAACATATCGCCTGCTCCCAAATCAAAACCTCAGATGGCATCACCTGCTACACCAAACAGCGAGGATGACTTCTTCGACATGGACGTATCTCCTTCCAGGCACAAGACAGAAACAAGCAGGGTGGTAAGGAGTACCAGTGACGATTTTAATTTTTAATATTCATATACAATAACATTTAAAGAATTAGTAGTTATGGCAGAAGTAACATTAAAGAGAAAGATCACTCTTCGCAGAAAGCAGGAGGAGTGCGCATTCACATTCTCAGGCAAGCTGAAAGTAAAGCTGTTCTGGACATCAGATACTGACCTGGACCTTTGCCTGTTTTTCAAGAAGAAGAATGGCGAAGTCGGTGGCGTCTTCTCTAACGAATATCGTGGCAAGAGGAGTGACCTCGGTGCACTGGATAAGTTCCCGTTCATGCTTCACTTAGGCGACAACAAGGAACCTGCCGAGGGCAATGAGGAGACTGAACAGATTAACATTGCCAGTCTTGACGAGATTGAGCAGGCTTTCGTCTGCATCGTTAACTATAAGGCTGCCATTGACCAGCTTGATGTAACTTACGCTGAAGAGGGTGGTCGTGTTGAACTTCAGAGCGACTCTGGCGATTACCTTGAGGTACTGGCTGACTCTACTGACGAAGGTCATGTTTACTGTGTATGTTCTATCAAGAACAACGAAGGTGAATATGCCCTCAAGAACGAGAGCCGTGTAATGGATCTTGGCACTGCCTTCGACGAGATTCCTGGTTTCTCAATCATCTGCAACTAATATATTATGGTTGAAATTAAAAGAAAAGTTACACTGAGGACAAAGACTCCTCAACCGGAAGAGAAACCCGAAGATGGGATTACTCCAAAGGTGAAGCAGCCGGAACCTACTCCAGTACCGCCACCGTCTACGCCATCAGACGAGACCGTTGGCAGCAAGGGAGGCGGAAACGGAAAGAAGTGGCTGGTGGCAGCTGTCCTTGTAGCTCTTCTTGGTGGTGGCTATTACCTATACAGCAGTCAGGGAAATGAATCCGGGAATACTGCTGTTGCAGTCGCTACCGACAGTACTGGTGTACGGAAAGATACTACACAGACAGCACAGGCTGACTCTGCAACTAAGGCGGAAACTGATACCAACGGGCTGAATGTAACTGGAAAGGCAAGCAGCAAGAATGCTTCTGAAAACAATTCAGACGGCGAAGTTCCTGTTTCTTCAGACAACGCCCCGGACGTAAACACCGCTGCCAATGCTGCAACGGACAAGCAGGTTGCTTCTGCTGGTAATCACGGCACATCAGCCACGACAGAGCCTACAATGACAGAGCCTGCCGGTTCAGTTCAGGAGACGGCTAATGACGTCATCAAAGGGACTTATGGTAATGGTGTGACACGCAAGCACAAACTCGGCTCTCGCTATGCGGAAGTTCAGAAACGCGTTAACGAGATGTACCGGAAAGGTGAGGTTCATTAATACCATTACAATGTTATTCATGAGGGTGTACCGTAATTGTCATCAATGGGTACACCCTCAAATAAAAAAAGACTATCATGTTGATATATATAATTCTCGCTTTAGTCCTGTGGATTGTTGCACCCATCGTCATCAATGGACGTATCAAAAAGAAATCTGACCGCAAGGCATTGATTATGTTATGCCGCATCTTGGCTGGCGTTTTTATCGGTCTCGCCATTTATAGAGAATTATTTATTTGAGGCTGACTACACCCTGCCAGCCGTAACCTTTCTCCTTGAGCCCAAATCTCATTGAGCCCGCAAAGGGCTCATTATCCTTATCTTTCATATTGTTTCCTGGCATCTTTTATCCTCTTGTCGCTATCTTCTCTGCCGCTATAACTTGACATAGCTCGCTACGCCTTGTTGCAAAGACAAACAATCCGCCCGACAATAAAAACAAAACCTGTTCAGCCTCTGATGAACGGTTCGGGTTAAAGTGTTCTCATACAGAGGCACATAGTCCCCGGACTTTCTGCTGTCACAGGACAGATGATACACACAGATTAATCTGCAAATGAAAATATACCTGCAGAATCAACAGGTTTCTCAGATTTTATTTGTATTTTTGCCACGTCAGTCAAGGATTTGTTAAATTGTTTTGCGACACTGAGTTTAGTGAATTCTTCTGACATGACACAGACCGAGAAACTTTCAGTTACTCAGAATGTAACAAAACAAACAATCTATAGTGTTGCAGAATCAAGTTAATATAATACTTTAAAATTATGGGAAAATTAGAAGAATTGAAGAAAAACCTTCTCGCTGACGGTGTAATCGACAAGGAAGAGGTAGCACAGCTCCGTGAAGTACTCTATGCTGACGGCGTAATCGATGCAGAAGAAGTTGAATTCCTATTTGAGCTCAACGATGCTGTTTCCGGTAAGGACAATGCTCCTGAGTGGCAGGAGTTCTTCGTTGAGGCTGTTTCTGATAACATTCTCGCAGACGGTGAGATTGACGAGGAAGAAGTCAAGATGCTGTCTGAGAAGATCAGCGGTGATGGTCAGGTAGACGAAACAGAGAAAGCACTGCTTCTGAACTTGAAGGCAAAAGCTAAGAACTTCCCTGCTGCCCTCGAAGCACTTTTGAAATAAGCATATTGTAAGCAGTAAGCATTTTACTGACTTATCAGCGGATAGGAGACAGGCATCCTTCACGGGTGTTTGTCTCCTGTTTTTCTTTTACTTCAAACCGGTCATCAGGACCTGAAACAGATTTGTTTTATCACCGAGCAGCTTGTTCATCTTTGTAATGAAAGCATAACAGGCTACGTCAAGTTATAAAGACGGATGAGATGCTGACGAGAAAATAAAAGATGTTAGGAAACAATACTGTCAAACTAAAAACAGTCCACATTGGGGGCTGATGAACCTGTGGGGGCAGGCTCATCCTCCCACTGCGTGTTTTCCGCACATCCCCTTCTTCCTTTCTTCTCTGTTTTACGCAATTATTTTTGTTCTTCCGTTAAATGCATGGATGTTTTTCGTATAGCTTTAACGCAAGAATCGGAGCTGTTTATTAAATAAAAAATAGCCAAGACGGTCTTGGTTACCTACCTTGTTATCATCCTCCGATGCAGAAAACCTTTTCATGTCAATACTTTGAAAATGCGGACAATGGTTTGAAAAATCATGACATAATTTCAGGTAAAACACCTACAGATAAAGGCAAAAACACGTGTAAAAAGCAAGTTTGCAACCGACAGTAAATCAACCGGTTATAACGCAGTGCAAGAAAAGGTGCTTAATTGGACTTCAAAAGGGCGTCAGTTAGACCTCAAAAGGGCGTCTATTGCAAGTCAATTGGGCGTCTTTTCAAAGCCAAATGACTATGTGTTAGCTTTGAACTGCATGAAAATAGTTTACAAACGTTGGTTGGAATGGGATAAGTTGTTTGTAGAAGACGGAACGACATGGTATCTGTTTGCCTTTTCTGCATTTTTATCTTGTGCTTTATCCTCCTTTGTGAGACCGTCTATTTTTGGATAGCCATACCATACAAGCGTATAAGCCTTTATTCTGTTTCCAATCTATGAATTTAACGGAAGAACCCAGAATAATGCAAAAGAACGCACAGGAAACTTGTTCCCAATTTGCTGAGTGCAGCTTGTTTTCTACAAAAAGAATATTTCTTTTAGTGTTGTCCGGTAAGTTTATTTGTTGTTCTAATGCTTTTTGTTTATATTTGCACTTGACAAGCAGGGTTTGTAGTTCTTCTTCCTCTTTCCATGCAAATCCTATGGCAGTATTTACCAATTCTATAAAAACCGGTATGATAGATTGGGGAGAAGAAGGAAGCCCATGGCGGAATTTTTACGAGAAAGCTGACTTGTTTGACAAGACAGTCAAGTACAGATGCGAACAGAAGGTGTTGAACCGTATAGACGGGATGGTGACAAGCCATTCTGACACACGGCGTGAACTTTCTTTGCAGTATGATTCAACGCTGGAAAGCAACAGGTTCAAAGGTGAAGTGACAGAGAGCTTTGTCAAGATAAGACCGGAGAACATGATGGCTGCACTGGAGTTGCTGGATAAGATTGACGGTATCAAGTGCCGTGCAGAGGTTACTGTTGACTCACAGACTGGCAAGATCAACAAAGTGGTGAACTTTGAGGAGATCAAGAAACGATGGGAGGAATACCGTGCGGAGATGTTCTATACCATCAATTCTACAATGGGAAAGGGGTCTGACGAAGGCAAGCAGGTGGAGAAGTTTACTGACCTTATCGACAGGCAGTTCACTTATGAACCGACTTTCAGAACAGAATTGTCGGGTAAGCTGTTCTATGATGTTTTCTTTGATAAGTATCTTATAGGAAAGAAGTTGGAAGATGATAAGTTCGACCAGAACTTCTATTCTTTCCTTTTTGACCAGACACCGATCAAGACTTCTCTTACCCAGGAGGTTACTACGGATGAGGAGACGGGACTGAAGAAGATTTCACGCTATATCTCTGCTGACGACCAGCGTACAAAGGTGGTCAATGAGTTTGGCATCATGAGGACCTATAAGGAACGCTACCAGCCGATTGTCAAGTATGGCTTTACGCAATATAACTATGAGCTCTATCATGACATTCTCCTTGCTGACGACGGACTTCCTCAGGAAATCAAGGTGAATATCATCGAGGAGGTGAAGAATAATATTGAGATACTGGTAATTTATCGTATTCACAGATTGAAATAACTATGGCACAATCATATATACCTGCCGGAACAGATGTTATCTGCACGGAGATGACAGGAGGAGTTCCGGCACAATTAGGACTCACACGTGAAGCTAAGGTCTTGTATGGCAAAGAGAAAAAGCCTTTGCTGAATACTTGTGACAAGAAGTTGAGTTGCTCGTTACAATGTCGTATCAAACAGACATTCTTTTCTGGACTTGGTGGCTTGCTCATTGGTCTTGCTGCTGGAGCTTTGGTTGTTGCATTTGTAATAGCTACAGCGGGAGCTGGTGCAGCAGTGGTTGGTGCAGCAGCGGCTATTGCAACAACGGCTACAAATGTAGCTTTTGCAGCCTCAATGGCTTTGTTTGTGGGAGGAGCGGCATCCTATGGTGCGGCTGCAACTTACAAATACTTAGCCAACGAATGTGATGATTCGCTTACTGGAGAGTGGGGGATGTTCCATGGAAAGGCTAAGATCGAGGGGCATAATGCCCTTTTGGAGCCTTCAATGCTTACTTGCAGTAAAGGCGGTGTCGTGACATTGGTTATGGACCATGCCAAGGCTTTAGAGTTAGCGCAAATGATAAGCAAGACAAACAATGAGATTAGTAATGTAAATGCGTGGTCAAAGATCAAGCAGGGATTCATAGGCAATGTCTCTAATGCGTTGCTTGCAGGTTTCCAGGGACAGGCTGCCGGGTCTGCGATAGCAGTGATAATAGGTTCCGGGCTGTCAGTTTACTTCTATTGTACCAGTGATGTTGAGAACTTTCGTGATAGTAATGTCCGGAAACAAAATTCGTATGCGAAATCAGCACTTGAAAAAGACGATGACCAGACGTCAATGAAAACAGACCATAGTGTTCTGACGAGCTCAGACGGAATAACGGTAGGTTCTGTGTCAGGGGGAGGACTTGTTGGAGCTGGCACTGAGGTTGTGGCAACAGTAACAATACGCAACGATGAGTTGGCAAAAGAATCCATGAAACAAAATGAGAATGCTTTGAAATATATCTTAGCAGGTAACGAGGAGGCAGCAGAAGGAGCTTACAGGAAGGCAGGTGAATTGATGGGGAAGCAGCAGGGAGTAAATCTTAATTCCTTTAAAGAGATTTTCACTGGTAGGACTCGTGTGTTTAAGTATAATGTCCATAATGGGGCTTTTATTGGTGCAGGTCTGGCTATAGGCGTTTTAGGTGCTATGTGGAATAATCATATAGAATGGGGAGATAATAAGGAAGAAAATCTGTTATATAAAAGTATGATTGATAAAATAAAGAAAGCAAGGAAAAATAATAAAACTAAAACCTCAATCTTAGCAAATAGCTTATAAATATGAAAATAACAGAATATACGCATTTTATTCCATGGGTGCTTATCGGGAGTCTGATAGGTTCATGTTTTATAGTACCGATGATGCCTAAGATTGTTGATGTATTATATTATAAGAATAAATATAACAACGAAGCAGTAATATTTTATAAACAGTATATGGATAAATGTTATACAATAAAGGTAATAATGCCACCAGAAGAGTCACAGTTATATCTAAATAACATTGATGATGAAAAGTATCCTTTAAGTGAAGTTTTTGATACAACTTATGACTCTCGTGATTTTTTTAATAACCCAAGTGCTGATTACACTTCTTTCTATTGTAAGGAGTATAAGAAGTTTATGAATATCATTGCATTTAAGGATGTTAATGGGAGTTATGTAGAGAAAGAGCTTTATCTTACAGTCAACCGTGACGATATGAATAATCCTGTGTATGGAACAAAAGACAATCCTGTACCCGTACTGAAAGCAGTTGGTGTGAGTGAACCGATATGGTTTAGTGGCAAGGATAGCGATTCTGTCTTTATAGAAAAGTTTTATCGGAACAATGTCATCAACTACTTAAAGTATAAGATGCCGAAGGAGGAATTTGAAAGGAGGTTCATGAGTAAAAAGTAATTATTACCAATCCTGTTCTTCTGATAAATATATCCAGTCTTTCCATAAACAAAAGTTATGATACAATCATATATACCTGCGGGGTCTGAATGCTATTTGTACGGAAATGATGTCTACATTACCCAGCCAAATCGTGACGGAAAGAAAAGCCAAGGTCCTTGTATGGCAAGGAAAAGAAAGCGTTACTCAACACCTGCGACAAGAAATTAACCTGTCAGTTGCAGTGTCGCATCAAAGTTTCGTATTATGATGGGCTTAGCGGCTTGCTTCTTGGTCTGACATTGGGCGCAGCCGTTGTGGCTCTGACGGTCCTGACATGTGGAGCTGGCACGGCAGTCGTTGCGGCAGCGGTCATTGCCACAGGTGCTTTAGGTGGAGCTGCAGTGTATTATGCTGATAAGACAACGGAAAGCAGACTTGCAAAGCATGAGTGTGACAGTACTACGGGAGGGACATGGGAGCTGTTTCATCGCAAGGCTTATATAGAAGGAGCGAATGCGGTTTTGGAACGTTCTTTCCTTACCTGTCAGAAAGGAGGGATTGTCTCTCTGGTGATGAGTCATGAAAAAGCTCTTGAACTGTCAAAGAAGATCAGCGATAGTAATAAGAAGATATTAGAGTTGAATTACTATTCCAATCTTTCACAAGGTTTTGTTGGAGCAGCTGCTAATGCCTTCAAGGCATCAGGTGCTGGGGGATGTAGTAGGTCTCATCATCGGCTCGGGGCTGGCAGTGTATGATTATGTTTCGGGAGCCGATGATAACTACCGTAATCAGAATATGCAGAATCAGCATGAGTATGCTCGCAAATATTTAAGGGGGGAAGATGCTGAGTTGGAAGCTGACGGAGGCATAGTGACGAGAGAAACTTGGCGAGACATGGCCATCGGAGGGGGATTAACTGCTGGCGAAGCAGCAATCCCTGTAATAGGCAGTAATCGTCAAACTCTTGGTACGCTTAGTCGTTGGGGCTTAGAAGAAGTGGTGAGTGGTAATGTAATGACTCGTGGCATTTGGAGTTGTTTTACAAGAAATACTGCAAAGAATATGGGGAAAGAAATAAGTAGGAATTTGTTTACCAAGTTGAATGCACAGAAATTTGGAGTGGGTATTGCTGCGTCTTTGATAAGTAATGGTATAGAATGGGGTATGAATAAAAAGGAGAATGACTTATATAAGGAGATTATTGAGAAGATAAATGATGCTCGAGGAGAAAGTAAAGGAGGAATTAATATAAAAGCAACAGGTCAATGAAAAGAATCTTTAAACATATTCCAATGGTATTGGCTGGGCAGATTATAGGAGGTGTGTTGGTTGTCCCTTTGATATATTTTCTTATTAACAAATTGTATTTCCCATATAAATATAATGATAATGTTGAGGTTTATGCTGAGAACTATATTAAAAAATCAAAGCATATCAAAGTTTATATGTATGATTATGACTCTAAAATGTATTTATCTAATCTTGAGCCAGAAACTAAAACATTAGAGACCTTTATGGTGAAGATGGATGGTAATTATTTTGCTAATCCTGAGGCACGTTACATCCCTTTCTATAGCCCAGAGTATAAGAAATATTTCAGCATAATGTATTTTGATTTTCCTAAGGTTTATGGTTATGACAATAAAGAAGTGTATTTGACAGTAAACGAGGATGATATGAGCAACCCTGAATATGGAACTAAGGATAATCCTATTCCTGTTTTAAAAATGGTAGGAGTAAATGAATCTATCAGAGAAGATAACAAGGATTACGATAAGGAATATATGGACAGCTTCTATCGTGAAAACGTCATACGGTATTTGAAATATAAGATGCCAAAAAGTGAGTTTAAAAGACGATTTAAGAACAATAAGTAATTCCTGACAAGTCTGTTCATCTGATAAATATATCCAGTCTTTCCATAAACAAAAGTTATGATACAATCATATATACCTGCGGGGTCTGAATGCTATTTGTACGGAAATGATGTCTACATTACCCAGCCAAATCGTGACGGAAAGAAAAGCCAAGGTCTTGTATGGCAAGGAAAAGAAAGCGTTACTCAACACCTGCGACAAGAAATTAACCTGTCAGTTGCAGTGTCGCATCAAAGTTTCGTATTATGATGGGCTTAGCGGCTTGCTTCTTGGTCTGACACTGGGTGCAGCCGTTGTAGCTCTGACGGTCCTGACATGTGGAGCTGGTGCAGCAGTGGTTGGTGCAGCAGTGGCTATTGCAACAACGGCTACAAATGTTGCTTTTGCAGCCTCAATGGCTTTGTTTGTGGGAGGAGCGGCATCCTATGGTGCGGCTGCAACTTACAAATACTTAGCCAACGAATGTGATGATTCGCTTACTGGAGAGTGGGGGATGTTCCATGGAAAGGCTAAGATCGAGGGGCATAATGCCCTTTTGGAGCGTTCAATGCTTACTTGCAGTAAAGGCGGTGTCGTGACATTGGTTATGGACCATGCCAAGGCTTTAGAGTTAGCGCAAATGATAAGCAAGACTAACAATGAGATTAGTAATGTAAATGCGTGGTCAAAGATCAAGCAGGGATTCATAGGCAATGTCTCTAATGCGTTGCTTGCAGGTTTCCAGGGACAGGCTGCAGGGTCTGCGATAGCAGTGATAATAGGTTCCGGGCTGTCGGTTTACTTCTATTGTACCAGTGATGTTGAGAACTTTCGTGATAGTAATGTCCGGAAACAAAATTCGTATGCGAAATCAGCACTTGAAAAAGATGATGACCAGACGTCAATGAAAACAGACCATAGTGTTCTGACGAGCTCAGACGGAATAACGGTAGGTTCTGTGTCAGGGGGAGGGCTTGTTGGAGCTGGCACTGAGGTTGTGGCAACAGTAACAATACGCAACGATGAGTTGGCAAAAGAATCCATGAAACAAAATGAGAATGCTTTGAAATATATCTTAGCAGGTAACGAGGAGGCAGCAGAAGGAGCTTACAGAAAGGCTGGTGAATTGATGGGGAAGCAGCAGGGTGTCACTGCTAATTCTTTTAAGGAAATATTCACGGGCAAGACTTCTGTTTTGAAATTTAAAGTTCCCAATGGGGTTTTCATTGGTGCAGGTCTGGCTATAGGCGTTTTAGGTGCTATGTGGAATAATCATATAGAGGGGAATGATAATGAAGATGAAAATATATTATATAAGGATATGGTAAAAGAAATTATAAAGAGTCGTAAAGAAAATAAGAAAAAGATTACAATTGTAGCAAATACATTATAATAATGAAATTATTAAAATATGCAGGTTTTTTCCCTTGGGTGCTGATAGGAAGTCTTATAGGTTCTGCTTTTGTAGTACCGGCGGTGTCAAATCTTATAGATAAATTTTATTATAAAGAGAAATATAATAATGATGCAGCTATGTTCTATGATCAATATAGAAATAATAGTTATATTGTAAAAGTGTCCATGCCTAACGCTGATTCTAAACTATATTTACATAATGTAGATAGAAAGAAATACCCTCTCTATGAAAATTTTGATACAACTTATGATTCTCGTAATTTTTTTAATAACCCAAGTGCGGATTACACTTCGTTCTATTGTAAGGAGTATAAAAAGTATATGAATATTATCGCATTCGTGGATGTTAATGGAAGTTATGGAGAGAAAACTCTTTATTTGACAGTCAACCGTGACGATATGAATAATCCCGAGTATGGCACAAAGGAGAATCCTGTACCCGTACTGAAAGCAGTCGGTGTAAGTGAACCGATATGGTTTAGTGGTAAAGATAGCGATTCTGTCTTTATAGAAGAGTTTTATCGGAACAATGTCATCAACTATTTGAAGTATAAGATGCCGAAGGAAGAGTTTGAAAGGAGGTTTAAGACTAAAAAGTAGATAGTGATGTCTAAAATGAAATTTATAAGTTTTATTCCTTGGGTAGCGATTGGAAGTGTTATAGGCTCTTTTTTTATAGTTCCTTTGATGCCTAAGATAGTTGATGCATTATATTATAAGGACAAGTATAATAATGATGCTATTTATTGTTTTGAACAGTATATAGACTCAAGTTATACTATCAAGGTAGCAATGCCTTCTGGTAACTCTAAGTATTTTTTATATAATGTAGATGAAGAGAGGTATCCTCTTTTTGAAAGGTTTGATACTACTTATAATTCACAAAATTATTTCAATAATCCTTGTGCAGAATATACCTTTTTCTATTGTCGGGAATACAAAAAGTATATGAATATCATTACGTTTAAAGATGTCAATGGAAATTATGGAAACAAAGAGCTTTATCTTACAGTCAACCGTGACGATATGAATAACCCCGAGTATGGAACTAAAGACAATCCTGTACCAGTACTGAAAGCAGTCGGTGTGAGTGAACCAATATGGTTTAGTGGTAAAGATAGCGATTCTGTCTTTATAGAAGAGTTTTATCGGAACAATGTCATCAACTACTTAAAGTATAAGATGCCGAAGGAGGAATTTGAAAGGAGGTTTAGGAGTAAAAAGTAATTATTACCAATCCTGTTCTTCTGATAAATATATCCAGTCTTTCCATAAACAAAAGTTATGATACAATCATATATACCTGCGGGGTCTGAATGCTATTTTTACGGAGATGATGTCTACATTACCCAGCCAAATCGTGACGGAAAGAAAAGCCAAGGTTTTGTATGGCAAGGAAAAGAAAGCGTTACTCAACACCTGCGACAAGAAATTAACCTGTCAGTTGCAGTGTCGCATCAAAGTTTCGTATTATGATGGGCTTAGCGGCTTGCTTCTTGGTCTGACATTGGGCGCAGCCGTTGTGGCTCTGACGGTCCTGACATGTGGAGCTGGCACGGCAGTCGTTGCGGCAGCGGTCATTACCACAGGTGCTTTAGGCGGAGCTGCAGTGTATTATGCTGATAAGACAACGGAATGCAGACTTGCAAAGCATGAGTGTGACAGTACTACGGGAGGGATATGGGAGCTGTTTCATCGCAAGGCTTATATAGAAGGAGCGAATGCGGTTTTGGAACGTTCTTTCCTTACCTGTCAGAAAGGAGGGATTGTCTCATTGGTGATGAGTCATGAGAAAGCTCTTGAACTTTCAAAGAAGATCAGCGATAGTAATAAGAAGATATTAGAGTTGAATTACTATTCCAATCTTTCACAAGGTTTTATTGGAGCAGCTGCTAATGCCTTCAAGGCATCAGGTGCTGGGGATGTAGTAGGTCTCATCATCGGCTCGGGACTGGCAGTGTATGATTATGTTTCGGGAGCCGATGATAACTACCGTAATCAGAATATGCAGAATCAGCATGAGTATGCTCGCAAAATCTTAAAAGGAGAGAAGGCAGAATTGGAAGCTGACGGAGGCATAGTGACGAGAGAAACTTGGCGAGACATGGCCGTCGGAGGGGGATTAACTGCTGGCGAAGCAGCAATCCCTGTAATAGGCAGTAATCGTCAAACTCTTGGTACGCTTAGTCGTTGGGGCTTAGAAGAAGTGGTGAGTGGCAATGTAATGACTCGTGGCATTTGGAGTTGTTTTACAAGAAATACTGCAAAGAATATGGGAAAAGAAATAAGTAGGAATTTGTTTACCAAGTTGAATGCACAGAAATTTGGAGTGGGTGTTGCTGCGTCTTTGATAAGTAATGGTATAGAATGGGGTATGAATAAAAAGGAAAACAACTTGTATAAAGAAATGCTACAAATTATTAAGCAGAGTAGAAAGCAAAGTGGACATGGAATAGATATACAAGCTGATCAATTATGAAAAATATCTTCAAGTATATACCAATGGTCACCTTAGGGCAGATTTTAGGTACAGCAGTTGGTTTCCCTTTGCTGTGTTTCCTTATCAATATATTTTATTATTCAAATAAGTATAACGATGATGCAGAACAGTATTACAAAGAGTTTATGAATAATTCTTATGATATAGAGGTTACTATGCCAGAAGATAAATCTAAATATTATTTGGAGAATCAAGACGAAGATGTCAAGACAGTGGAAACCTTTATAACAAAAATGGATGGTAATTATTTTGCGAATCCAGAAGGATGGTATAATCCCTTTTATTCTGTAGAATATAAGAAGTATCTTAGTATAATGTACTTTGTTGATATAAGTCAGATGTATTGGCCTTATGGACGGAAGGTTATATTAACAGTAAATAAGGATGACATGAACAATCCGGAGTATGGAACAAAGGAGAATCCCATTCCAGTGTTGAAGGATGTTGGCGTAGATGAGTCTATCCGAGATTATGATAAGGACTATGATAAGGCGTATATGGACAGCTTCTATCGTGAAAACGTCATACGGTATTTGAAATATAAGATGCCAAAAAGCGAGTTTAAAAGACGATTTAAGAATAAAGAGTAAGTTTGCACGGCAATGAGTAAGGATCGTGTCAGTAAGTAGGGAAGAGTGATAGTTCAAGCACATCAGTTATGAAAAATATCTTCAAGTATATTCCAATGGTCACCTTAGGTCAAATCTTAGGTATCGTTGTCGCTTTCCCTTTGCTGTGTTTTCTTATCAATTCCTTAATTCCGCAGCACAATTTCTTGCGAGAAATCCAAGTGCCTGAGAAACAAAGTCCTCAAAAAGGATAAAGAAAACAGGGATGCACGGTCTGTGCATCCCTATGATTTGTTTTGACACAATCTCTGTGAAGTGTGCGGAAAAGCATTCTGCAAGGGGCAGTGCCATCGTTATCAGTTCTTCACATCGACGATTTTCGTCGGAGCCTGCTCCTTGTTGCGGCGGTTCACCACGGTGACAACAGCCTGTGCAAGACTGAGGAAAGACTGTCCGGTGATGGTTTCAATCTGTGTGGCTGCCGGTGTGCCCTTGTCGCCATTCTCGCAGATGCTTTGTACAATCGGAATCTGGGCGAGGAGCGGACAGTCAAGTTCCTTGGCGAGGCTCTTACAGCCGTCCTTGCCGAAGATGTAGTATTTGTTTTCAGGGAGTTCGGCAGGTGTGAACCATGCCATGTTCTCAACCAGTCCGAGGATAGGGATGTTCACCTTGTCGTTGCGGTACATGTCGATACCCTTGCGTGCATCAGCCAAGGCTACGTTCTGTGGTGTGGAGACGATGATGGCACCTGTGATGGCAAGTGTCTGCATGAGGGTGAGGTGGATGTCGCTGGTTCCCGGTGGTGTGTCAAGGATGAAATAATCGAGGTCGCCCCAGTCGGCATCAGCGATGAGCTGCTTCAGTGCTGAGGTCGCCATGCCGCCACGCCAGAGAGTTGCAGTGTCGGGATTGACGAAGAAGCCGATGGAGAGCAGTTTTACGCCGTATTTCTCAACAGGTTCGATGAGCTGGCGACCGTCCTTCTGGACACCGTATGGGCGTTCGTCTTCTACGCCGAACATCTTTGGCATGCTCGGACCGAAGATGTCAGTGTCGAGCAGTCCTACCTTGTAGCCGAGGCGTGCCAGTGCGATGGCGAGGTTGGCGGAGACGGTGCTCTTTCCCACTCCTCCCTTGCCGGAGCTGACGGCGATGATGTTCTTTACCTCGGGCAGGAGCTTGCCTACCTCCGGGCGAGGTGCGTTCTTGAACTCAGTGGTAATGGTAACTTCCACTTCCTTGCCCACGGAGTAGTGAATCTGTGCCTCGACAGCCTTGAGGGTTGATTTGAGGAATGGGTCGGTCTCACGTGGGAAGATGAGTATGATGCTCACCTTGTTGCCGTTGATGCTGGGTGTGTCTGCCAGCATCTCACTTTCGATAATGTTCTTCTTCGTGCCTGGATAGATAACCTTTTCCAGTGCGTCTGTGATAAGTTTTGGATATAGTGTCATTTTTCTTTTTTTATGTTCATTGGGTGATGGGTGATTGGGTGATGGGTGATTGGGTGATGGGTGTTGGGGTGATAACGGCTTTGTGGTCTTATCCGCAGGCAGTCATGTTGTTCATGGCTACTCTATTTGCTGCCCTGTGACTTTTCCCATTCCTCCCATTCTTTGGCACTGGCTTTCCAATCGGTCATCTCGCCTGATTCTATTGCCTTTCGTTCACGTTCAGCCTCGTCACGGGCTTTGTCACGGGCACGTTTTGCCTTCATGTCAGCAATGGTTGCGTCGTCGAGAATCTGGATGGCACCACGGTCGATAGCATCCTGCAGGTCAGCTTCGCCGAAAGCCTTGCCCGGCTTGTTGAAGTCGGAGATGTTAAACTCGTAGATTGTGCGGAGGTCGTGACGTACCAGCTTCTGCTTCGCCCGGGTACCGGCATTCTTCAGTCGGAGTAACTTTGCTATCTCTTTTATCTCGTCTTGTGCAAACTTATTTCTTCCCATGATCTGTTTCTTGTTCTGTAGCCATGTGTGGCTTTCCTGTCTGCGAAGATAGCAAGAAAATTGCAAAGCTGCAAGTTTTCGGAATGAATTATGTGGTGTGGAACTTGATGCGGAGCTTGTTTTTCATGGATATTATCTGAAAAGTCGGATAACTGTTTATTTGCGTTTCTTAAAGTTTTTTATATCGCATCTGATTAGTAGTAATGATGGTTGAAAATGAGTAAGATAGGATGAAACGGAAGAGATGTTTGAGTGTCAATGTGAATGTGCGGAGGGTATGCTCTTGCAGGGATATGCCCTATTATTAAATAGGTTAAGAGAAAAGTTGGTTTCAGAATTTAACATTGCATCCAACTTTTATCAAATAATGATGATAAGGATTTTTTTCGTTTCTTCAAATAAAGGTGCAGGATGACATTTGAGGGATATTTTCGTTAATAAAGGTTAAATATAGGGTATTTGATAATGAAAAGTTCATCCGTTTCTTGGAGTTTTGGGGAAAAACGTGTAACTTTGTGCTAAGTTTTTTTAGTGGTTAATTTAGTTTTAGTATTTAAACCTTGGGTGATGTGAATCAGCCAAGGTCTTTTTTTATAACAAGGTAGGAAAAAGGTGGAGTAGTACGAGCTTGTTTCTATGGGTTTTTATCCATGACAGGTAACCAGTGTGTTTTTCTTCATAAATATATTCATTGTATAAAATATGAACGGCATGAAATATGTTAATGACCGTGTTCGCAGGCAGGACCGTCTGATGGATGAGGACCGTGCTATGGAACTGTTGCGTGATGGTGAGTATGGTGTCTTGAGTATGGTTTCGGAAGGTGCAGGCTATGGAGTCCCTGTAAACTTTGTTTGGGACGGTGACCACAGTGTTTATATTCATTGTGCTCCTGAGGGACGTAAGCTGGAAGCCATCGGACAGAATCCGAAGGTGTCGCTTTGCATTATCGGTAATGTTCATCTGCTGCCACGTAACTTCACCACTGAGTATGAAAGTGCCATCTTCTTTGGTGAGGCACATGTCCATCTCTCTGAAGAAGAGAAGATGCACGCCCTGCATCTGCTGATTGACAAGCTGTCATCCGATTTCAAGGATATTGGTGACAAGTATGCTCATAAGAGTTTCCACCGAGTTGAGATTATTCGTGTTGACTTTACCGAGTTCAGTGGAAAACGTAAGAAAGTGATTCCGTAGTGAGTTGACAAGTGAACAGGTTGTTTGTGTAAAGTACATGGTAATGAGTGAACACGTATTTTGTTGACATGCAAACATGTTGTTTGTTCTGTTTGTTAATTTATAGGTTATTTACAGCAATGAACTTTACAGGCGGTAGTTATCATAATTATGAATCTTGATTTTTAACGAATGGATATAGCAATCATTGGCGGTGGAGCAGCGGGGTTCATGGCTGCCATTACAGCTCGTAGAGCAAATCCTGCAAGTAGGGTGACAATCTTTGAAAGGGCACAGAAGGTGCTGGCAAAGGTGGAGATTACGGGTGGCGGACGCTGCAATGTGACGAACAGCTTTGCTGCTATAACGGACATGAAGCAGGCTTATCCTCGTGGACATAAGCTGATGAAGCGGCTGATGAAAGCGTTTAGTCATGAAGATACCTATCGGTGGTTTGAACGGTATGGTGTACCGTTGGTGACACAGGAAGATGAATGTGTCTTCCCGAAAGCACAGGATTCGCATGTCATTATCGACTGTCTGGTGCGGCAGGCTCGTGAGTTGGAGGTGACGGTGTGTTGCCGGCATCGGCTGACAGACTTCCGACGTGTGGAGGATGGGAGGTTGGAGCTTATGTTTGAGAATGGTTCACATCGCCTGTTCCATCGTGCCATAGTAACAACGGGTGGGTCGCCCCACGCTCGTGGTTTGGAGTACCTTACACGCCTTGGACATGAGATTGAAGCACCTGTGCCTTCGCTCTTCACCTTTAATATAAGGGACCGTGCTTTCTGCAATCTCATGGGAACGGTTGTCGATTCCGTCGTGACGGCTGTTCCTGGAACGAAGATGCGTGCTCAGGGGGCATTGCTTGTGACACATTGGGGCGTGAGTGGACCGGCTGTCCTGAAATTGTCTTCATACGCTGCGCGTTGGCTTGCGGAACATGAATATAAAGCTCCGTTTGCTGTCAGCTGGACAGGTGAGCGGACGCGACAAGAAGTGGAGGAGACGCTCTTGCAGTTGCAGGCTGCGAATCCACGAAAGCAGCTCGGTACGCTGCATCCTTTCGGCCTTCCAAGTCGTCTATGGCTCTATATCTTGAACAAACTTGGCTTAGACGCAGTGAAACCGTGGGGTGAGATAGGGCGCAAGACTTTGAACCGCCTGACAGAGACCTTGGTCAATGACCAGTACACCATTGCCGGTAAGGGTGTTTTCCGTGAGGAATTTGTGACTTGTGGTGGTGTCAGCCTGCAGTCTGTCAATGCCAAGACCCTTGAGAGTAAAGTCTGTCCCGGTCTTTTCTTTGCGGGCGAGGTTTTGGATATCGATGCCATAACAGGTGGTTTCAATCTGCAGGCAGCATGGACGACTGGTGTCGTGGCAGGACTGTGTGCGGCAGATTGCTGATAACTAAAGTTTCCCACATATGGTATTATGTCATCCCGGGCATATTATACTAAACATATATGGGCTGAAATCGTTGGTTTAATATGGGGTCAAAGAATCCGTCCATGGTGTCGTCAACGATGTGGCATTGGGTGTCTGACAGTTTCTCTGCATTATACTTGCGGACTATCGTGTAAAAAGTGGCAGACCATATTTAGCAGGACGACACACCAGTTCATTTCACCACGCTTCTTGTCCAAGGACGGTCTGGGCAGGAATCTGCCAAGATTAAACTTGCCGAAGAGTAAGAGAATCGACCTGTTTGTTACATTTTTAACACTCAGAATCTTCTCTAATTCCGAAATCTATTGTATGTTTGCATTCATAGAAGAAATGTTATTATCTTGTATATCGGATGTTCAGTAATACAAACATACAAATGACAATCGACATTTCTTCTTTTTTATGCCTCTATTTCAAGGACTTACTATAAGGTTTTATACAAGTGGGAAACTTTAGTTACTTAATGCTCCGTCTAATTCACGGAAAATTAGTATATTTGCATGGAATTAGTGAGATTACAGAATGGTGGTAAAGAAATTAGATAGAGATTTTACATTGAAAGATTTTCCTGAGGAAATTACGGAGGATGGTCTAAAGATTTATGGTGAAACTTCGTATGAGAATCAGATGGCTGTCCTTAGTCATTATTTGCATAATATGGGAAATGATGAAAGTAGGGATAGAAAAGAAGAAATCATATTAGCTATCCGTAATTTTCTCTCACGCAAGGGAACACGTATGAAAGGTGCTGATGAAAACTCTTTGTCAGACGATGAATTGTGGGAAGTTGCAGAAGCTCCTGCGCAATATAATCTTTTTCATGATTTCTTTAATGTTCCATTTCCAGCCCCAGATCATCCTAAATTCACTTTTATAGATTTATTTGCAGGAATTGGTGGATTCCGAATAGCTTTTCAGAATTTAGGAGGAAAGTGTATATATTCCTCAGAGTTTGATGCCAAGGCACAGGAAACATATCTTGCTAATTATGGAGAAATGCCGTTTGGGGATATAACTAAAGAGTCGACTAAAAGTTATATACCTCAAAACTTTGATATACTTTGTGGAGGTTTTCCTTGTCAGGCTTTCTCTTTAGCTGGTCGGAGGTTGGGCTTTAAGGATGAAACTCGTGGAACGCTTTTCTTTGAAATAGAGGCAATCCTTAGAAAACATCAGCCAAAAGCATTCTTTTTGGAGAATGTAAAGGGGTTGGCTATCCATGATAAAGGTCGTACTCTGAAAACAATACTCACTCATCTGGATAATGCTGGCTATGATGTGGTTCCACCACAAGTATTAAACGCAATGGACTATGGTGTTCCGCAGCATCGTGAACGGATCTATATTATAGGTTTCCGCAAGGATCTTCATGTTGATATTGCTCGGTTTCAATATCCAGAGCCGCAAACGGTTGGGGACAATCGTCCAAAGTTCCTTGATGTTATGGAGAAAGAAGTTCCCTCGGTTAAATACTACCTTTCAACTGTTTATATAGAAACTTTAAAGCGACATAGGGCTCGGCATGAAGCAGCTGGAAATGGTTTTGGTTATGAAATCATTGACACAAATGGTGTTGCAAATGCTATAGTTGTCGGTGGAATGGGTAGGGAACGTAATTTGATAGTTGATAAACGTTTAAAAGACTTTACGCCAGTTACGCATATAAAAGGTGAAGTTAATCGAGAAGGAATTCGTCGAATGACACCGAGAGAATGGGCAAGGTTACAGGGATTCCCAGACAGTTTTAAGATAGTTGTTGCAGACGCATCTGCCTATAAGCAGTTTGGTAATTCTGTGGCTGTGCCTGCTATTCAGGCTACTGCAAAGAAAGAACTTGAAATGTTAGGAATAATCTAAAATCAAATATATGGCTAAAACTGCAAATAAAGGAGAATGGAGTGAAATCTATGCCTTTCTAAAATTACTGGGAGAAAAGAAAGTATTTGCTGGTGATGGTGAGTTGAACAAGATAGAAAACTTGTTCTATCCTATCTTGAAGATTCTGCGTGACGAAGAAAAAACTTGCTATGAATACGCATTGGAAGATGATGTTGTTATTGTATCAGAAAATGGTGCAGAGCTGTTACGTAAGAATGTTGCAGACTTTCTTAATTATGCAAATATTCTGCTTGACGTTATACGAACGTCAAAGGGGGCTTTTACCGCTCCATTGATAGAGCAGTTTATGTCTGAAATACATTGTCATAAGATAAAAGCAAGTCCCCGAAAAAAGAAAGATATAACTATTGTTATACATGATCTTAGAACAGGAATGACTCCTCTACTTGGATTCAGTATTAAATCACAGTTGGGGAGTACTTCAACCCTCTTCAATGCTGGCAAAACAACGAACTTCACCTATTTAGTTGCTGGACATGATTTCACCGATTTAGAGATAGATGCAATTAATTCTATCGGCACACAAACGAAAGTGCGAGATCGTGTTGCGGAGATAAAACGACTGGGCGGGACATTTAAATTCAAGGTTATGGATGATCCTGTCTGCCGTAACAATTTTATCTTGATAGAAAGTTGCCTACCACGTATCATGGCTGAAGTTATATTGGAAAGCAATCTGAGAGAAATCAGAAGTTTAAAGGAAGTGACGGATGCGATTTCCGTACGTAATCCTTTAGGTTATGACACAACATACAACCAGAAGTTCTATGAACACAAGGTTAAGAATTTCCTCGTTGCGTCAGCCCTTGGTATGGTGCCCCATACTCCATGGAATGGTGAGTATCAGGCGAATGGAGGGTATCTTGTTGTAAAAGATGATGGTGACGTGCTCTGTTATCACTTTTATGATCGTAATCTCTTTGAGGATTATCTATATTGCAATACGAAGTTGGAGACTGCATCAACAGGCAGGTATGAATATGCGAAATTGTATCGCGGAGAAGATGGGCAACTGTATTTTAAGTTGAATCTACAGGTACGGTTCAAATAGGATTCGTAATAGTGACCATATTGTTTCCTTGGTCTGCAATCTAAATGATGAAGGTTGCAGGCTGATTTATGATTTCATACCATGAAATTTCCGGCAAAGTGAAAGATGATATTCTGATGAACAGTTTTGTTTTACAGCGTCAGTTTTCAAGAACTTGGAGATGTTTTGTAAGAATAAATCCCGAAGTCGTAAGGTTGTTGGTGTCTGATAGCATTCCAATTAAGTCTTAGTTGAAGGTCAATTAGTGGGTTCATCCGTTAAATGCGTGGATGCTTTTCGTATAGCTTTAGCGGAAGAACCGAAGTTGTGCGTTAAACAAAAAGATAGCCAAGACTGTCTTGGCTATCTTTTTTATTATCATCCTCCGACGCAGAAAACCCTTTCATTTTAATACTTTGAAATCGCAGACAACGGATTGAAAAATCATGACATAATTTCAGGTAAAACACCTACAGATAAAGGCAAAAACACGTGTAAAAAGCAAGTTTGCAACCGACAGTAAATCAACCGGTTATAACGCAGTGCAAGAAAAGGTGCTTAATTGGACTTCAAAAGGGCGTCAGTAAGGTCTCAAAAGGGCATCTATTGCAAGTCAATTGAGCGTCTTTTCAAAGCCAAGAGACCATGTATTAGCTTTGATCTAGCATGAAAATAGTTTACAAACATTGGTTGATATGGTAATAAGTTGTTTGTAGAAGACGGAAAGACATGGTATCTGTTTGCCTTTTCTGCTTTTTTATTTTGTGCATTATCGCTTTTTGTGAGACCGTCCGATCTTGGACAGTCATTCCATACAGGTGTATAAGCCTTTGTTCTGTTTCCAATCTACGCATTTAACGGGAGAACCTTATAAAGGCGGGCAGCCATGTTGACCTGGACTTTGACCACCAGTTTGTTCCTGCCCGCAAGTTCGATGCAAAGTATTCCTACAAGCAGGACCATGGCTGTTTTCCGGGCTGGGCTTCCATCGGGGGGCATCATAGTCGGAGGTGAGAACCGTGACGGAAACGCCAATGTGAAATTCCATCAGGAGGACACGCTTCGCCGAATTATGGACCGTGTGACCTCCGAACTTGGTGTGACGATAGAGCGTTTCGTTCAGCCTTGTTGGGGAACAGGTGCAATAAGGAGGAGATAAGGGAAATTTGCTCTCCTTTAGATTAAAAACTGAGAAACGGAGAAGACGGTCCGCCTTCATTGATAAACCATTTTCTGAAGAAAGGTAAGTAAAGTTGCAGAATCCTTACTCGTCCTTTTCTGCAAATACTCAGACTGTTTTCAAGGAAGATGGGATTATGAAAGGGGTGGGACAGAGTTTCAAGGAACTGGCAGACAGAGAAGAAGATACGTCCCAGTTCATCAGAGATCAGGAAAGACAGAATGTTATAAGAAACATCTGTTATGGTCTGAAACAGGATGTTTTTGCCGGTTATAATACAGGTATGCAGCAAGTAAAACGACAAAATGAAAGCAGGCTGTCCTGTCGCCTGATTTGGTTTTGTTGACGGGGGCGGACCGTCACGCTTTAGGCACAGAATGAAATACATGCTAAATTTATTCCTTATAATCAGCCTAATTCACGGAAAATTAGTATCTTTGCATTTTAGTTTGGAACCAACGATATTCGTTTTCAAAGACAATAATTAAACATACATACATCGTGGCTGAAACAAAGTATATCTTCGTTACGGGCGGCGTGGTTTCTTCACTTGGTAAAGGAATTATTTCGTCGTCAATCGGTAAGCTTCTTCAAGCAAGAGGCTACAATATTACCATTCAGAAATTTGATCCGTACATCAACATCGACCCGGGTACGCTGAACCCATACGAGCACGGCGAGTGCTACGTGACGGTGGACGGTATGGAGACCGACCTCGACCTCGGTCACTACGAACGCTTCACGGGTATCAAGACCACGAAAGCCAACTCCATGACTACGGGACGTATCTACAAGAGCGTCATTGACAAGGAGCGTCGCGGCGACTATCTGGGCAAGACTATCCAGGTTGTACCGCACATCACGGACGAAATCAAACGCAACATCAAGCAGTTGGGACAGAAGTATCACTATGACTTCGTGATAACCGAGATTGGTGGAACCATCGGCGACATCGAGTCGGCACCGTTCCTTGAGGCTATCCGCCAGTTGAAGTGGGAACTGGGCAAGCGTGCCATCAATCTTCACCTGACATACGTTCCTTATCTTAAGGCTGCGGGTGAGCTGAAGACAAAGCCTACGCAGCACAGTGTGAAGGAACTGCAGAGTGTGGGTATCCAGCCGGATGTTCTCGTGCTGCGCACGGAGAAGCATCTCGAGGATGACATCCGTAAGAAGGTGGCTGCGTTCTGTAATGTAGACTTCGACTGCGTCGTGCAGAGTGAGGACCTTCCAAGCATCTATGACGTACCTGTGAATATGCTGGAGCAGGGATTGGATGCTGCCATACTGCGCAAGTGCGGCGAGGAAGTCGGGCCTAAGCCGGCACTCGGTCCGTGGAAGGAGTTTCTCGACCGTCAGCGTAAGGCTACAGAGGAGGTGCACATCGGACTTGTGGGTAAGTACGACCTGCAGGATGCTTACAAGAGTATCCGTGAGGGACTGCTGCAGGCAGGAACCTATAACGACCGCAAGACCGTCATTACCTTCATCAATTCTGAGGAGCTGACGGAGGAGAATATCGGCGAGAAGCTCAAGGGACAGGACGGTATCGTGGTTTGTCCTGGCTTCGGTCAGCGTGGTATCGAGGGTAAGATTGTTGCTGCCCACTACACCCGCACCCACAATATCCCGACCTTCGGAATCTGTCTCGGTATGCAGATGATGGTGATAGAGTTCGCCCGTAATGTCCTTGGCTACAAGGATGCCAACTCACGTGAGATTGATGAGAAGACGATGCATAACGTCATTGATATCATGGAAGAGCAGAAGAACATCACCAACATGGGTGGTACGATGCGTCTCGGTGCCTTTGAGTGCGTGCTGCGTCAGGGCTCACGCACCTTCAATATCTACAAGCAGGAGCATATACAGGAGCGTCACCGCCACCGTTACGAGTTTAATAACGACTACGAGAAAGAGTTTGAGAAGAACGGCATGATGTGTGTCGGCCGTAATCCGGAGAGCGACTTGGTTGAGATTGTTGAGATTCCGGGCTTGAAGTGGTACATCGGAACACAGTTCCACCCGGAGTATCAGTCAACCGTACTCCAGCCGCACCCACTCTTCCTCGATTTCATAAAGACTTCAATAGAAAATCAGAAAAAATAATAAATGGATAAAAGAACGATCACAGGGTTTGTACTCATAGCCCTGATTCTCTTTGGTTTCGCCTGGTGGCAGCAGCCATCAGCCGAGCAACTGGCACAGCAGAGAGCTGAATTTGTAAAGGATTCTATTGCTGCAGCCAAGAAAGCACAGGATGCAAAACTCGCTGCTGAGAAGCAGGCACAGCAGAAAGCTGCCGTGGCGGCTGACACAACAGCCCTGTTCTATTCGGCATTGAACGGAAAGGCACAGGACATCACGCTGAAGAACAGTAAGGTGGAACTGACCTTGAACACCAAGGGCGGTGTCGTAAAGAAGGCTGTCATCAAGAATTACATCGGTCATGACATCGCTGTCAAGGACGGTTCAAAGGACCAGAAGAACGTTACCTTGTTCAGTGGTAACGACCAGAGTCTGAACTTTATGCTGGCTGCAAAGAACAGCAACATCGAGACGAAAGACCTTGTCTTCACACCGTCAAACGTGACTGATTCCACAGTTACGTTTACTGCCGTTGCAGGAAAGGGCAAGACCCTCACCTTGAACTATAGTCTTGGCGATGGTTATCTCCTCCGTATGTCATTGCAGGCAGAGGGTATGAACGGGATGTTTGCACCGAATTACAACCAGATGGACATCAACTGGCAGGAGCGTTGCCGTCAGCAGGAGCGTGGTTTCACGTTTGAGAACCGTTATGCTACTCTTACCTATAAGAAGCATGACAGTGGTACTGACTATCTTAGTGAAACGTCTGAGAAAGAAGAAACAACCGAGAAGGATATGGACTGGGTGGCTTTCAAGAACCAGTTTTTCTCTGCTGTGATGATTTCAAAGGATAACTTTGCGCAGGGTGCAAAGCTCAAGAGCACACCACTTGAGAAGGGAACACACTACCTCAAGCAGTATGAGGCGAATATGAAGGCGGGCTTTGACCCTACTGGCAAGCGTCCGTCAGAGTTCGAGTTCTATTTTGGTCCTAATGATTTCCGCCTGCTCCAGTCTGTAGAGAAGGAAAGCAGGTTCGGTAAAGAGCTCGACATGGAACGCCTTGTATATCTCGGCTGGCCTTTGTTCCGCATCATCAACCGCTGGTTCACGCTCTATGTATTCGACTGGTTGAGCAAGGTGTTCCCAATGGGAGTAGTGCTGATTCTCATTACCTTACTGTTGAAGCTCATCACCTTCCCGATGGTGAAGAAGAGTTATATGAGTTCAGCTAAGATGCGTGTGCTGAAGCCGAAACTGGATGAGGCTACCAAGCAGTTCAACAAACCTGAAGACCAGATGCAGAAGCAGCAGGCGATGATGCAGAAGTATTCAGAGTATGGTGTCAGCCCGTTGTCAGGCTGTCTGCCGATGCTGATACAGATGCCTATCTGGATTGCGATGTTCAACTTCGTACCGAATGCCATTCAGCTTCGTGGCCAGAGCTTCCTGTGGATGGATGACCTCAGTACTTTCGACCCTATTATTTCATGGAACCAGAATCTCTGGCTCATCGGTGACCATATCTCACTGACCTGTATCCTCTTCTGTGGTGCCAACCTGCTCTACACATGGTTCACCATGCAGCAGCAGAAGGACCAGATGGTAGGACAGCAGGCTGACCAGATGAAGATGATGCAGTGGATGATGTTTGCAATGCCGCTGTTCTTCTTCTTCATGTTCAATGATTACTCATCGGGTCTGAACTTCTACTACTTCATCTCCCTCTTCTTCTCAGCAGCCATCATGTGGACACTGCGTAAGACAACCAATGAGGAGAAACTCCTCGAGATTCTTGAGGCACGCCGCACCGAGAAGAAGAACAACCCGTCCAACAAGGGCGGCGGTCTCTTTGCCCGCATGCAGGCTTTGCAGGAGATGCAGCAGAAACAGCAGGAAGAACTCCGTCGTAGACAGGAAGAACTCAATAACAAAAAGAAAGGTCTATAAGCTATGAACAAAAACTTAACCATCGCAATGACTGCCGCCTTGATGATGAGTGGCAGCGTTGCACAGGCACAGGATGTGAACATCGGACGCAACAACATCACGCTGAAGAGCGACCTCATGACTCCCGAGGCTCTCTGGGCCATGGGGCGTATCGGTGCTGCACAGGCTTCACCTGACGGCAAGAAGATTGTCTATCAGGTGGGTTACTACAGTGTCAAGGAAAACAAGGGGCATCAGGTCCTTCGTGTGATGGATGCCGATGGCAAGAACGACCGTCTGCTCACGGTCTCTGCAAAGAGTGAGAGTGATGCAGCATGGCTCGACAACAACACTCTGGCTTTCCTCACTGACGGTCAGTTGTGGACAATGAATGCTGACGGAACGAACCGTAAGCAGCTCACACAGTCGGACATCGACATCGAAGGCTTCCGCTTCTCACCCGACCGTAAGCGTGTTGTGCTCATCAAGAGCATCCCTTACTACGGTACTATCAAGCAGAATCCGAGCGATCTGCCGAAGGCAACGGGTATGGTCATCACTGATATGAACTATCGTCACTGGGACCATTATGTGACAACGAATGCTCATCCATTCGTGGCTGACGTTACTGCTGAGGGAGTTGGTGCAGGCATTGACGTGCTCGAAGGCGAGCCTTATGAGAGTCCGCTGGCTCCTTTCGGTGGTATTGAGCAGATTGACTGGAGCAAGGATTCCAAGTTTATTGCCTACACCTGCCGCAAGAAGGAGGGCACACAATACGCCATCTCTACCGATGCCGACATATATATATATAATGTGGAAACCCGCCAGACGAAGAATCTCTGCAAACCAGCAGACTATGTCGAGCCGAAGATTGATGCAACGAAGAGCATGCGCAATCAGGCTGTCAACCATCAGGCAGGCGATATGAACGTGGGTTATGATGTAAATCCGAAGTTCTCTCCTGACGGCAAGTACATTGCTTGGCAGAGCATGAAGAACAACGGTTATGAGAGTGACCGCAACCGTCTCTGCGTCTACGACCTGGCGACAGGCAAGAAGACATACGTCACGGAGAGCTTCGATTCGAATGTAGATGATTACACATGGAGTCTTAATTCAAAGGAACTCTACTTCATCGGCGTATGGCATGCTACGGAGAATATCTATCAGACCAACCTCAAGGGTGAGGTGAAACAGCTCACCGAGGGCGACCACAACTATGTGAGCATTGCTCTTCTGGGTGACAAGAAGCTGCTTGCTATCCGCCAGAGTATTTCTCAAGCTAACGAAATCTTCGCAGTCACTCCAGCAAAGAAAGAGAAGGCAAGCCTGCAGACGCAGCTCAGCTTTGAGAACAAGCACATCTATGACCAGCTTGCTTTGGGCGAAGTACACGACCGTTGGGTGAAGACAACCGATGGCAAGGAACTGCAGGAGTGGGTGATAACTCCTCCACACTTCGACCCGAACAAGAAGTATCCTACGCTGCTCTTCTGCGAGGGTGGACCACAGAGTCCTGTCTCTCAGTTCTGGAGCTATCGTTGGAATTTCCAGATAATGGCGGCTCATGGATATGTCATCATCGCACCTAACCGCCGCGGTCTGCCAGGTTATGGCAGTGCATGGAACGAACAGATCAGTACCGACTGGACTGGTCAGTGCATGAACGACTATCTTTCAGCCATTGACGATGCAGCGAACAACCTGCCTTTCGTTGACAAGAACCGTCTCGGTGCAGTCGGTGCATCCTTCGGCGGCTTCTCTGTCTATTATCTTGCAGGTATTCATAACAAGCGTTTCAAGTGCTTCATCTCACACGACGGTGCTTTCAACCTTGAGAGTATGTATACCGATACAGAGGAGGCTTGGTTCAGCAACTGGGAGTATGATGATGCTTACTGGAACAAGGACAAGACTGAGGCAGCCAAGCGCACATACGCTAACAGTCCTCATCTGAATGTTGACAAGTGGGATACGCCAATCCTTTGTATCCACGGTGAGAAGGACTATCGCATCAATGCCAACCAGGGAATGGGTGCTTTCAATGCAGCCCGTCTGCGCGGTATTCCTGCCGAGCTGCTTCTCTATCCCGATGAGAATCACTGGGTATTGAAGCCACAGAACGGTATTCTTTGGCAGCGTACATTCTTCAACTGGCTCGACCGCTGGCTGAAGAAGTAGTTGGCAAGTTGACGAGTGAACGAGTTTACAAGTAAACAAGGTGCTTGATAGTATTAACTCGTTCACTCGTCAACATGTTCACTTGTCAACTCATAAGCCCGTTCATTTTTAACTTATAATCTTACAAACAACTTGTTTACTTGTCAACTTGTCTAACTTGTCAACTTGTCCTCTCGTAAACTCGTTAACTAAAAAATCATCATGACTGATAAAATTCAAACATCATTGAGAGATTCAGCTGCAATGCGCTGGACGGCTCTCCTCCTTTTGTCCCTGGCAATGTTCTGTGCCTACATCTTTGTTGACATCCTTTCTCCAATCAAGGAGTTGATGCAGGAGCAGAGAGGATGGGACTCAACAGCATTCGGAACCATGCAGGGTTCAGAGACATTCCTGAATGTCTTTGTGTTCTTTCTCATCTTTGCAGGTATTATTCTTGACAAGATGGGCGTCCGTTTCACTGCTATCTTGTCTGGTGCAGTGATGTTAGCTGGTGCTTTAATCAAGTACTATGCTGTCAGCGACGGCTTTGCTGGTAGTGCACTTGACGTATGGTTCACTAATAACCTCAACCACATTCCAGTCTTCGAGCAGTTGGGCGTATCTCCTTTCTATGAGGGTATGCCGGCATCTGCAAAGGTAGCAGCCTGCGGTTTCATGATCTTCGGTTGTGGCGTTGAGATGGCTGGTATCACCGTTTCCCGTGGTATCGTAAAGTGGTTCAAGGGTCGTGAGATGGCATTGGCAATGGGTTCAGAGATGGCTTTGGCTCGTCTTGGCGTTGCTACTTGTATGATTTTCTCACCATTCTTTGCTAAGCTCGGTGGTGATATTAATGTTTCTCGTTCTGTAGCCTTTGGTGTAGTACTTATCTGTATTGCATTGATGATGTTCATTGTTTACTTCTTCATGGATAAGAAGCTCGACTCACAGACAGGTGAGGCAGAGGAGAAAGACGATCCGTTTAAGATCAGTGACCTCGGTAAGATTCTCTCAAGTATGGGTTTCTGGCTCGTTGCGTTGCTCTGTGTACTTTATTACTCTGCTATCTTCCCATTCCAGAAGTATGCTGTAAATATGCTCCAGTGTAACCTTACGTTCCACGAACTTCCTGCAGATTCATTCTGGGCATCATCAAGTGTGACAATCGTTCAGTACGTTATCATGCTCGTTGTAGCTGCAACAGCCTTCATGTTCAACTTCATGAAAAAGAAGAGCTTGAAAAACTCAATGCTGCTGTTGTCTGTTGTGAGCCTTGTTGTTTACTGCTACATGGGTTATATGCGTCAGTCAGCAGAGTCCATCTTTGCTGTATTCCCATTGCTCGCAGTAGGCATCACTCCTATCCTCGGCAGCTATGTTGACCATAAGGGTAAGGCAGCCTCTATGCTCGTGTTGGGTTCATTGCTTCTGATTCTCTGTCACCTCACCTTTGCCTTTGTACTTCCACAGTTCAAGTCAAGTCAGGTAGGTGGTGTTGTCGTGGCTTATGTAACCATCCTTGTTCTCGGTGCTTCCTTCTCACTTGTGCCAGCATCATTGTGGCCAAGTGTTCCAAAACTCGTGGATGCAAAGATCATCGGTTCTGCTTACGCACTTATCTTCTGGATTCAGAACATCGGTCTGTGGTTGTTCCCGTTGCTCATAGGAAAGGTGCTCGACAAGACAAACGTTGGTGTTACCGACCCGACACAGCTCAACTATACAGCTCCGCTGGTTATGCTTGCTGGTTTGGGTGTGATAGCCCTTATTATTGGTCTTGCTTTGAAGGTGGTTGACAAGAAACGTCACCTCGGTTTGGAAGAGCCGAATATTAAGGAGTAAAAAGTCTTTTCTAAGATAAAAAGATAAGAAAATAAAAGGCTCATCCGTTAAATGCGTGTACACTTTCCGTATGGCTTTAACGGATGAGCCGAAGTTATTTATTAAATATAAACATAGCCAAGATGGTCTTGGCTACCTGATTTATCATCCTCCGACACAGAAAACCTTTTCATGTCAATACTTTGAAAATCGCAGACAATACTTTGAAAAATCATGACATAATTTCGGGTAAAATACCTACAGATAAAGGCAAAAACACGTGTAAAAAGCAAGTCTGCAACCAACAGTAAATCAGTCAGTTATAAGGTAGTGCAAGAAAAGGTGCTTAATTGGACTTCAAAAGAGCGTTAGTTAGACCTCAAAAGGGCATCTATTGCAAGCCAATTGGGCGTCTTTTCAAAGCCAAAAGACCATGTATTGGTTTTGAGTAGTATGAAAATAGTTTACAAACGTTGGTTGATATGGTAATAAGTTGTTTGTAGAAGACGGAAAGAAATGGTATCTGTTTGCCTTTTCTGTATTTTTATTTTGTGCTTTATCCCTTTTTGTGAGACCGTCCAATCTTGGATAGTCATACCATACAAGCGTATAATTCTTTGTTCTGTTTCCAATCTACGCATTTAACGGAAGAACCAGATAAAAGGGATAATAAGCCTTTGTCTGAAAGGGAAAAACACCTTTCATGGGATAATCAGTCCTCACACCCTCCACGGAAGAGGGTGTGCCTGACGGGATGTGGAAATAAACAAAAAGGAAGGAGCAGGACTTACTTCCTGACAGTAGCCGTTGCAGCGTTCTTCTCTTCAGCCTTCTGCGCTTCCTTGTTTGCCTCCAGAGCATTCTTCTTTCGGTGATATTGCATCACTTTCTTGCCAAAGAGGGCAGCCATGGAGTCAGCAGAGAGATGGCGCATGGAGCCGGAATCGAAGCCGACGGAATCCTGCGGGATGCGGTGCCCCTGCTCGTCAATCGTATCTTTGTAGATATAGAGCCTGCCATTGAAGATATGCCAGCTCGTATAAACCGTCACTTTCGGGTAAAAAACAGGGCTTTCGTCCTCCAATGAGTTCGATTTCATGATGTAACCCACTGGCGAAGCCTGGTTATAACTTTTCAGTGTGAAACCGTATTCACGTGGTATAAACAGTGCTTTCTTCATCGAATCGCTCATTCCTGCCAGAATCTCCTCTTCCGTTTTCGTAGGGTTCGGTTTCAGCTTCGGCACCACTTGGAACGTCCAAGTACCCTTCATCTGTTCAAGGTCGATGACCATTTCAGCCTCGTATGGGTCGATGGGGTTCGGTACAATCGCCAGTTCGTCACCAATCTGCGGATTTCCGTAGACCATTCCGTTGCGTTTTGCCGTTACAATGTCGAATTTTATCGGGTCGCCACCCTCGTTGGGAAGGAGAATAATCACCGAATCCGAGCAGCCGTCACACGCCAGTCCGTAGCGTGTGCTGTCACCTTTCAGCTGTGTCTCCACGTCTATTGCCCCATGGTCTCCTGTCGTTACCTGATTGTAACATGCCGTGAGCAGAAGCAGGAGGAGACTTATAAGGGGAAAAAACAATTTCTTCATGTATTTACTTTTAGACTGCAAAGATAGTCAATTATTGCAAAAAATATCAGCTGCCAGTCGTTTTTTGGAAATTTTTATCTAATTTTGCAGGTTAGATTGTAAGTTACAACCCCTTCATTTAGATAATAACAGAAACATAAATATGGGAAAGAAAATTCAGTTCAGTCTCATTTACCGAGACATGTGGCAGAGCTCTGGTAAGTTCCAGCCACGTAAGGATCAGTTGGTACGCATCGCACCTATCTTCATCGAGATGGGCTGTTTCGCACGTGTGGAGACCAACGGTGGTGCTTTTGAGCAGGTAAATCTACTGGCAGGTGAGAACCCTAACGAGTCAGTACGTGCCTACACCAAGATTCTGCATGAGGCTGGTATCAAGACACACATGCTTGACCGTGGTCTGAACGCGCTGCGTATGTATCCTGTTCCTGATGATGTCCGTGCACTGATGTATCGTGTGAAGCACGCACAGGGTGTGGATATTACCCGTCTCTTCGACGGTCTGAACGACATCCGCAATATAGCTCCTGCATTGAAGTGGGCGAAGGAAGCCGGTATGACTCCACAGGGTACGCTCTGTATCACTACCTCTCCTGTACACACCATCGAGTACTACTGCAAGCTGGCTGACGAGGAAATCGCTGCTGGTGCAGAGGAACTCTGTCTGAAGGATATGGCTGGTATCGGCCAGCCGGCATTCCTCGGTGAGCTGACCCGTCGCATCAAGGAGAAGCACCCGGACGTGATTCTGGAGTATCATGGTCACTCTGGTCCGGGCTTGTCAATGGCTTCCATGCTCGAAGTTGCCAAGAACGGCATGGATATTCTTGATGTTGCCATCGAGCCGTTGTCATGGGGTAAGGTCCATCCTGACGTTATCTCCGTGCAGAGCATGCTGAAGAACGCTGGCTTTGATGTGCCGGAAATCAACATGGATGCTTACATGAAGGCACGTGCCATGACCCAGGAATTCATTGACGAGTGGCTCGGTTACTTCATTAACCCGCAGAACAAGTACATGAGCTCACTGCTCTTAGGCTGCGGTCTGCCAGGTGGCATGATGGGTTCAATGATGGCCGACCTCGGTGGTATCCGTGCAACCATCAATAACCTCCGCAAGAAGAAGGGAGAGGCAGAGCTTTCAGTTGACGATATGCTTATCAAATTGTTCGATGAAGTGGCATACGTATGGCCACGCGTCGGCTATCCTCCATTGGTAACCCCGTTCTCACAGTACACCAAGAACATTGCCCTCATGAACCTCCTCACCCTTGAGCAGGGTAAGGGTCGCTTCGTGATGATGGACGACTCTATGTGGGGTATGATTCTCGGAAAGAGTGGTCGTGTGCCGGGTGAGATTTGTCAGGAGCTGAAAGACCTTGCCAAGCAGAAGGGGCTTGAGTTCACTGATGCTGACCCTCACACCTTGCTGCCTAACGCACTCGACGACTTCCGCAAGGAAATGGATGAGAACGGATGGGATTACGGACAGGATGATGAGGAACTCTTCGAGCTGGCTATGCACCCGGAGCAGTACCGCAACTATAAGAGCGGACAGGCTAAAAAGAACTTCCTTGCTGACCTTCAGGCTGCAAAAGATGCCAAGCTCGGTGCAAAGGTTAGTCCGGAGGAGGCTGCGGCATTCAAGCATGCCAAGGCTGATGCCATCGTGTCACCTGTCAAGGGGCAGCTCTTCTGGGAGTTCCAGGGTGACGGTGAGGCAGCTCCTGCTATCGAGCCGTTCATCGGTAAGGAGTACAAGGAGGGTGACGTGTTCTGCTACGTTCAGGCTCCTTGGGGTGAAATCGTCACAGTTCCTGCTGCCCTCGGCGGCAAGTTGGTTGAAATCAACGCCAAGCAGGGTGCTAAGGTGAACAAGGGTGACGTCATCGCTTACATCGAGAGAGCACACGAAGAATAAAGAAAGATTATCATAATGACCATGAGCCACGGTTCCTCTTTCATGGCAGTGTAAGCTGCTGGGAGAGGAGGCGTGGCTTTTTTCGTGGGTTTGTTGAGAGCCATACGAAACGGGAAACGCTATGATTTGTAGATTATCTGGAAGATGTTGAAGCGATAGGCTTTATATACGTCCTGGAAATCTTGGACATTCTACAGCCCAAACTTTCCCCTAAACCTTTCTCCAAGAACAATGAATTATCAGGCAATCATCAATAAGTTTTACCCCGAGGACAATGCCCTGCGCCATATTCTCCTCGTCCACAGCCGTTCCGTGGCTGACAAAGCCCTTGCTATTGCTGACCGACATCCCGAACTTTCGCTTGACCGTCAGTTCATTGAGGAGGCAGCCATGCTGCACGACATCGGTATCATCCGCTGCAATGCACCCGGCATAGAATGCTTTGGCAGCGAACCTTACATCTGTCACGGGCGCATCGGTGCCGAGATGCTGCGTGCGGAGGGCTTCCCCCGTCATGCCCGTGTCTGCGAGCGCCATACCGGTGCAGGCATCACCCGCAGTCAGATTATAGCCCAGCGGCTTCCTCTTCCCGAGCAGGATTTCCTGCCTGAAACGATGGAGGAGAAGGTTATCTGTTACGCTGACAAGTTCTTCTCCAAGACGCATCTTGACCGTGAAAAGACGGTGGAACAGGCTGTTGCAAGTCTTGCAAAGTTCGGTGAGGAAGGGCTTGCCCGTTTTCGTGAGTGGGTGGAAATCTTTAACCCCCAACCGGTGATTAGCCATGGATGTCCATGATTCTTAGTTGAATTGTATAGTTTCTCACACAAGATGCACGGTGGCTTTATTTAATCCAAAGCGGTCGGTCATTAGGACCAGCCTTTAATCTTTTCAAGCACAAAGATTTGGCTGTTATTACATTTTTATATACCTTTGCGCAGATAATAAAAGAGGTAATTCAGCCTTTCATAACCAAGGGCAGCAATGCCTTTATAAAATGAGGAGACCACTACGGGTTTTATAATTATGAGGAAATTAATTGCTTTGTTTGCAATCATAACAACTCTCACTTTCTCTTGCTTAACAACTGTTTCAGCTCAGGCGCCTGCTGGTTCTGGCGTTGCTGCGTCTGCCGATACGCTGTCGGATGAGGCATTGGATGCTACGGGCGTGGCCGATGCGGCTGTTGCGAAAGCACCTGCTGCAAAGGATACGGGCTTTCATCAGTCGTTGAAGCGTAAGTTTATCGAGGGTAATGCAGGATTCATGTCGCTTGTGGCATTGGCATTGGTGCTGGGTCTGGCGTTCTGCATTGAGCGCATCATCTATCTGAGTCTGTCGGAGATTGACGCCAAACGCTTCGTGGGCAAGCTGGAGGATATGATTGCTGCAGGCGAAATTGAGCAGGCGAAGTCGCTGAGCCGTGAGACACGCGGACCGGTGGCATCCATCTGTTACCAGGGATTGCTGCGTATAGATGACTCTATTGAGAATATCGAGCGGAGCGTTACATCCTACGGCAGTGTGCAGAGTGCCAATCTTGAGAAGGGCTGTTCGTGGATTACGCTCTTCATCGCCATGGCACCGTCGCTCGGTTTCCTTGGAACGGTAATCGGTATGGTGATGGCATTCGACCAGATTCAGGAGGCTGGTGACATCAGTCCGACGATTGTGGCTGCGGGAATGAAGGTGGCACTGATTACGACTATCTTCGGTATCATCGTAGCCCTTGTTTTGCAGGTGTTCTACAACTATATCCTCTCAAAGATTGAGCATATCACGGCACAGATGGAGGAGTCAGCCATCTCGCTGCTGGACGCGATAATGAAGTTTAAGCTGAAAGGCGATGCATAGTCCGGGAGGCAAAGGCGCTTTCAGATTGAGGATTTCAGACTTTGAATTTTAACAGGTAAGATGATGAAAATAAAGGGATTGGCAAAGATGGATGAGGAACGCATATCACAGCGTGTCTTCTATGTGATAGTAGCCCTGTCGGCTATAATCTTTCTGGCGTTCTATCTCATCGGTTTTGATGCACCTTTCACCGCCGATTCATCTTTCAATGCACCCCTGTTGACCGATGTTCTGCTGGGTTTTATGTGGTTTCTCTTTGCTGTTACGCTCATTGTCTCTGTCGTTGCCGTGGTCCGTGGAGTACGGAGAGCAAATCAGAACGAGGGAGTAACAAACGGTATTCCTGCACGGAAGATAACCTATATCACCTATGGTGCAACGGCACTGATTCTCTTGCTGACCTTTGTTTTCGGCTCAACGCAGGCGATGGTGGTCAACGGACAGAACTTTGCTGACACCTTCTGGCTTCGTATGTCGGATATGTTCGTCAACAGTTCACTGCTGCTTCTCGTGCTTGCAGCAGGAGTAGTCATCTTCGGTGCCACACGTTACTATAGAAAGGAGCATCGGAAATGAGGTTTCGCAGAAGAGACAGGCGTAAAGTCCCGGGACTGAACACGACGTCAACAGCTGACATTTCGTTCATGCTGTTGATACTCTTCCTTGTGGCTTCTTCCATGGACCTTGACAAGGGACTGTCAAGGCAGCTTCCGCCTGTCGACAAGAAGAATACACCACCTGCTGCCGTTGACAGCAAGAGGGTGGTGCGTCTTGGCATTGATGCGGAAAATAAGGTGATGCTTGACGGCAAGGCTGTGACACTGAAGGAGGTCCGACAGCGTGCAACGCAGTTCATAAAGACCAACGGGAAGGGGCACATCATACAGTTGCAGAGTGACCGTAAGGCTTCTTATGACACCTATCTCCATGTGCAGAACCAGTTGGTTGCAGCTTATAATACCGTGCGCAACCAGCGTTCACTTGCCCTTTTCGGCAAGACTTTTGAACAGTGCAGCCATGAACAGCAGGTGCGGATAGCTGAAGAAGTGCCCATGCGCATTTCTGAAGTATATACAATTGCCAGTGTTGACAGTACTGAGAAAGGGGGCAGGGAATGAGACTCTATCGTGGCAGAAATCATGACATACCGGCATTGAACACAGCTTCCTTGCCCGACCTTATCTTTTCCATCCTCTTCTTCTTCATGCTGGTTGTCCACATGCGGAAGACAACGGTGCACGTGAAGTGCCAGGTGCCGATGGCAACCGAGCTGTCACGCCTGTACAACAAATCAAACGTGCAGTATATCTATATCGGTCTTCCTGTCAACAACCTCGGACAGGTGAAGGGGGAGAAGATGGTTGTCCAGCTGAATGATAACCTCACCACGATTCCCGAGATAAAGAAGTATCTGATACAACTCTCTGCAGCATTGCCTCCCGAACAGCGGCGGCAGCTCAGCGTAAGCATCAAGGCAGACCGCCATGCGGATATGGGTACGATTATGGATCTCAAACAGGCGTTGAGAGAGGCTAATGTGTTGAATGTCAACTTTACAGCTGTAATGAGTAAGGATAGCAAGCTGGAGTAGGAAAGAATGTTTGGATTTGTTGTAAAAAACCACTTCTCTTTTTGCTAATTAAAAGATTTTTAATACCTTTGTAAGCAAAATAACAATAGTTCAATAATGGCACATAGAAGTTTAGATCGTCTTGACAAGAAGATTCTGCAGCTCATTTCCGAGGATGCACGAATCCCATTCCTTGAGGTTGCACGTGCATGCAATGTCAGCGGCGCAGCTATCCATCAGCGTATCCAGAAGCTGACCAATCTTGGAGTCCTGAAAGGTTCCCAGTTTGTTATTGACCCTGAGCGCATCGGCTACGAGACTTGCGCTTTCATTGGCTTGAACCTCAAGAATCCAGAGAAGTTCGATGATGTTGTTGAGGCTTTGCGCCAAATCCCGGAGGTTGTAGAGTGTCACTATACCACAGGTGAATATGACCTCTTCCTGAAGATGTACGCATACAACAACCATCATCTGATGTCTGTCATCCATGACAAGTTGATGCCGCTCGGTCTGTCACGTAGCGAGAGCTCCATCTCTTACAATGCTGTCATCGACCGTGCCCTGCCGATTGAAGGCATGAAGGTAGCTGACACGGTGCTGGATGACGACGACGAGGATTAGGAAGTAGGTAGTTGTCCTTGAGGCTGCGTGAAAGCAGGGCTGCGTGACGTGTGTGTCCATTGTCTGACTTTGTTCACTGACGCATGCCGTGTACGCTCCTGTGCTTTGTCACCGGGCACTATTTCAACACATTCTTGTGAATGCTTTAATACCCGTACGAGTTCCGTGCGGGTTTCTTTTTTCTCTTCTCTATTCCCCATCGGCTCATCAGGAAGGCTCACTTTCGTTCTGTAAGAGGCGACTTAAACTGAAAAACAACGGCAGCTATTACTGACCGATAAGACTTTAATAGCACATTCTCCAATGCGGAATCTCTTTTTAAATTACGTCAAAAGTGTTTACAGGAAGTCGTCGCTCTGATGTTATGCTGTAGTCAAGAAGGAATTTCAGTAGATTCTTTGTTGTTCTGTGTAAAAAGTGTTAAAACGTAGTGATAAGTTTATGATGATTTGTTTTTTTAATCTATAATATATAGATTTGTAGAATAAAGAAATCTTAATAAGTAAAGATGTGAAACTAATGCTGATTTTATGAATAGTTTTAAGAGTTGCTTTGTCCTGTTTCTTATGCTATTGTCCTCTTGTCTTTGTTATGCAGATAACCGGCACAGTCTGAATCTTCGTATTACATACGATTTTGCTTATAAGCAGTGCTATGGCAGGGCAACCTTGACGGATCGTTTAAGTTTGGATATTCTTGATGACCAGTCTGTCTGTTTCAGCCTCAAGAACAGACGACAAAATCAAATCACGGATAGTCTGGCTGACTTAGGCTTCAGGGATTATGAAGACTACAGCGCAGAGAAGAAAAAGCAAGGTGTTTACGGTAATAGCGTGACTTGGCAGGTTTTGAAGAACTTTCCCGAACGAGGCAGGCAGACGGTGACATGGTACACATTAAAAAACTTCAAGGTAGAGGAGCTCAGTTCCGTCATCAACTGGACGTTGCTGGAAGGCGATACGGTCGTAGCCGGTTATGAATGTCAGAAGGCGGAGACAACCTTCAAGGGACGTAAGTGGACGGCTTGGTACACCTTGGATATTCCCCTTGACAATGGTCCCTGGAAGCTGGGCGGACTGCCGGGTTTGATATTGCTGGCAAAAGAGTCGGAAGGTATTTTCCGTTTCGAGTGTATCGGTATAGAGCCGGGGAAGGCGGGACCGGTCAGCTTGCCGAAGAAGTCTTTTGAAAATTGTTCGTCCAAAGAGCTTAATGCCTTGATGAAGCTGTCGTATGAAGACGATGCAACTTTCTCTGGAAAGATGTTGGGATGTCAGTGTGTGGCGTACGACAAGAACGGCAGACGGATAGATAGTTCTAAGAACCATGCAGCGTTACTTGAAAAGAAAGAATAGGATATTTCGTGTGTTTTCGTTGAGGGCAAGGTTCTGCTTTGCTCTTAGTCTGACTCTGTGCTTTTTGCTTCATTCACAGGCAGTATCTGCACAGGTCTATACGGGTAAGGTAGTTGGTGAGGAAAGCAAAGCCTTGCCGGGAGTCTCTGTCATATTGCTGCATGGAAAAAAGTCGGTAGTGTTTACGAAAACGGACGCAAGTGGTTTGTTTCGCATAGCAAAGAATGATAATACCGAGGTTGACTCTATACGCTTTTCGCAGATGGGCTATGAAAAACTTATATGTCCGCTATCCGGTTTTAAGGATGGGCAGACTATTATTCTCAGTAGAAAGGCGTATCAGCTGAAAGAAGTAAAGGTGAAACCGCAGAAGATAAGGCAGACGGGTGATACACTTAACTATCTCGTCAGCCAGTTCATGCAGAAACAGGACAGGAGTATTGCGGACGTCCTCGCAAAGATGCCCGGTATTACAGTTGCTCCTACAGGACAGATAAGTTATAACGGTACTCCGATTAACAAGTTCTATATTGAGGGGATTGACCTCAGTGGAGGCAAGTATGCAATGCTGAGTGAGAATCTGGATGCAAGGAAGGTAAAAAAGGTGCAGGTGATGGAGAATCATCAGCCTGTCAGGGCATTGCGTGATATAAAGTTCAGTGAGCAGGCTGCTGTGAATATAGTTCTGCGTGATGATGTAAAGAACACGTGGCAAGGGATTGCACATATAGGGGCTGGTGCATCGTTGCAGCATCCCGGGCATGGCTTGTATGATGAGAAGCTGATGGGGATGTTCTTTGCGCGGAAGAAGCAGAGTGTGTCAATGTATAAGTCAACTAATACTGGAAATGATATAGAACATGAGATCACAGATATAGAAAAACTAACAGGTGATAGGGGAGATGTTGACGGCTTAGTCTCACTATCGTCAGTTAAAAACCCAAAGTTAAACCGTAATCGTTATACTTTCAATGATACACATCTCTTTGCAACCAACTGGTGTTTCGTGACACCGAAGAAGGATAATTTACGTCTTCAGGCTACATCGCTTTTCAATCGTTCCAGATACCAGCAGTATGCACAGACTATATATAATAATGTAGTGGGCGACTCTATGGTTGTGGAGGAACAGAGGCAGCGCAGTTATCGGAGGGAGTACACAGCAGAGATGAGTTATCAGATAAATCGTGACAAATCATTTGTAGAAAACACATTGAAAGGATTTCTTGATTTCAATTCAGGTGTAGGGGATGCCTTGTTCAATGGGCACCAGATACGGCAGTTTGTACAGCCTCGGAAGATGTCAGTCAGCAATAGGACCAAGGCTATAATTAACATAAAAGACAAGAACAGTATTACCTTAAACGGCTTCCTGTCCTATAATTATCTGCCGGAAGAGTTGCTGCTTGTTAACGGAAAAACGGAGAAGATATATCAGAAGGAACTGAAAGGTGAGGTCTCTGCCTCTTTCAGACATAGGGTGGGGCATATCTACCTTTCGTACCTTGTTGGTGGCAAGGCTCTGTTGCAGAATCTTTCTGTCTCAAACTACCTGACTGCTGACAGTCTTCGGGAAGATAGGTATGGGTGTCATAATCTCTTTCTTTCCCCACAGCTTAGTTACAAGTCGAAGGACTGTAATCTCAATGTTGGTCTGAGGATTAATGAGTATTACATATCTAATTCAGCAATACATCAGAGCAAGGTAACCATAGAACCCAACCTGCACTTTGGCTGGGAACTTAACGGTAGAACGGAGTGGACGCTTGGTTATGGCTATCACTGGATACCTGTGCAGCTCAATTCATCTACAATGCTACCTGTATTCAGCAGTTACAGAACGTTTTTCCAAGGGAAGAATGAATTGGAAGCTACACGGAATCACAGCATCCTTTCGGCATTGAGGTATAAAGACATTGTCAAGGGATGGTTTGCCAACGCATCTGTTTCTTATCTGACGGTATTGGATAGCCGGATGCTAAGAGGCAAACTGTTGGACGGTGTTTATTACTCTTCATTCACTAACCTATATACTCATTCTCACCTGTTGAGAACCAGTGAGGAAGTTACCAAATCATTTGACTGGGCTTCACTGATGTTAACGCTAAGACTTTCACAGGTGTGGAATTATTATTCGATGTTGATTGGAAACACGCCTAAACCGTTTGTTACCCGTAACTATACAACTTATATGGGACTTTCTATGCGACCGTTGCGCTGGTTTAGTCTTGAGGCATCCGGCAATCTTTTAGAAAGTCAGTTCAGAAGTAGAGAACGGAACATGCTGTCATCTAAACCGATTCGCTTATTCACGGAGAGTTTGTCGTTGTTCTTCTTCCTTGACAAATGGCAGTTCAGCTATATGGGCGAGTTCTATCATAATAAGGATATAGCATCATCTTTCACGCACTTCTCTAATATTTCTGTATCTTATCAAAAGAAGAACTATGAGTTTTCTTTGCAGCTTAGCAATCTGTTTGGTATGAGGGAATACAGGCAGAGGATGATTACGACAACATCATTTGCTTATACCGAGACGATGCTGCGTCCTAAGGAAGTCCTTGCTAAAATCATTTTTAGCTTATAGCTTTGTTGATTATTTTGATTCTTTGGAGTGTCTCTGTTATTTTCTAAGGCATGTTCTTCTGTTATTATGTCTTTCCCTTACCCAGTCTGTCTGTTATTATGTCTTTATCTTATCCTGTCTATGTCCTGATAAGTCCTTGACAAGCGGCGTGAAGCTGTCCGGCTTGTTATGAATACTATATGAAGTGGAAAATGACAGCCTGTTAACCAATAGTTGTGGATTGTTCTTGATGGGGTCTTCCAGGCTGTTTGCTAATAGTGTTTCAAGGGATTAAATGGGTTCTTCCGTTAAATGCGTAGATAGGAAACGGAAAAAAGGCTTATACACCTGTATGGTATGACTATCCAAAATCAGACGGTCTCACAAAAAGGGATTAAGCACAAGATAAAAATGCAGAAAAGGCAAATAAATACCATGTCTTTCCGTCTTCTACTAACAACTTATTCCCATATCAACCAATAATTGTAAACTATTTTCATACAACTCAAAACCAATATATGGTCTTTTGGCTTCTAAAAGACGCCTAATTGGCTTGCAATAGATGCCCTTTTGAGGTCTAACTAACGCCCTTTTGAAGTCCAATTAAGCACCTTTTATTGCATGCTTGGATAATGTGTTGAATTTCAGTATGTTGTAGAGGTGTTTCAAATGCGGGTTTTCTGCTTTTTTTATTGTTTGTCGACAAGTGTTTTTGTAAAAAAAACATACCAACTTCTGGCGTTTGATGACACTCTTCATTCCTTATCATTATATTCTTTACTTTGTTACAATCATTAAGTCAAGGCTATCAGCTTTTACTTTGACCTTCAGCCAGTTGTAGAGCTGTTTTCGGTTGTCGGCAGGAAGGTTCTTACTTGTCTTCACAATCGCTATGACATAGTCTTTCACTAATGTGGTATCAAGGAAAGACTCTGATGCTTTTGTGAGTGTAAGACTCTTGGCAGTAGGGCAGACTGCTTTCAGTTCGTCCTTGATGCTGCTTGATAGTTCAGAATAGTGTGTGTAGCTTTCTAACTGCTTCAGTAAGACATCATTTTTATAAACCAGCTCCTGCCATTCAGGAGTGTTTTTCTCTCCCAGCGTTGTCATTCCTCGTTTCTTGTGTTGCATTATGGGAATGCTGTCAGGGTTGATTCCCTGTACTATTTTCAGCGTATAGCCTTCCAGTTGATAATCTGGCATTGACAACTGTGCCTTCATTAGTGAGTCGGTTGTTATCGGTCTGCCTATAGCAACGATATGAAGAGTCTTTGCTTCTGTGTCATATTCGTGCGACAGGATATTTGTCCCGTTATAGGACAGTTCTTTTGTGATAAACTTTTCTACATTGTTCTCAAAAACACTCTGTTTAAGGATGTTCCATGTCATATAGCCAGCAGGTAGGATTGTGATGGTGAGAATAGATGCAATGTAATAATTTACGCGTTTCATCTGTTCAAGATCTACAAACTTCTTCCTGTGGAAATGTAGTAGTCGCACACCTATACAAGTGGTAAAAGCGATGAAGACAGTGTTGATAAAGTACAGATAGAAGGCTCCGAAGAAATAAGAAGTGTTGTGTACGGCCAGTCCATAGCCTGCTGTACAGAGGGGTGGCATCAGTGCCGTGGCAATGGCAACACCAGGCAGAACATTGTTCTTTCCTTTTGTGGATATGGCCAAGATGCCGGCAGCTCCACCGAAAAGAGCGATTAAGACATCATAGAGGGTAGGGGATGTGCGGGCCAAGAGTTCTGATTGTGCTTCTGTTATGGGCGAGACCGTAAAATACAGCATTGCTGTAATGACGCTGATGAACGTACTGACCAGATAGTTCTTCATTGACTGGCGGAATAGTGACAGGTCTGCTATTCCTATTGCCAGGCCCATACCTATAATCGGTCCCATCAGTGGAGAGATGAGCATGGCGCCAATAATAACTGCCGTTGAATTGACATTGAGTCCCAGTGAGGCTATGAAAATGGCAAAGATCAGTACCCAGAGGTTAGCTCCCTGGAAGTTGATGCCGTCAGTAATCTGCGTTACTACCTCTTTCTCGCTGCCCTTGTCAGGCAAGACATTGAAGTAGCTTTTTATTACTTGCCATAAGGTCTGATTGTTATTTTGTTGCATTTTCTTTATTTTCTTGCAAAGATACTTATTTTAATGGAATGTATCAAGTTGTTTCTCTATTTACTATCCGTTTGTAGCTTTGTAGTTCACTGTACTCTATCCCTCTAAAACTGTTTTGTATTCAGCCTTGGATGGTATGTTAGGGTAGGATTTACGGTACAAAAAAAAGAGTACCAAGAAAACTTGATACTCTTTTTATATTTGTTAGATTTCTGTGTGCAGATTACTTGCCACCTTCCATCTTCTTCTTCAAGTCAGCGAGAACGCCGAGGTCGCCGAGTGATGTGCCTGCTGCAACGTTGTTGATAGCAGCTGCGTCATTCTTTGGCTTGTTGTTTGCTGGACGCTGGCGACGTGGCTCATCCTTAACCTCCTCGAATGTGCGAGAGTGAGAGAGGATGATGCGCTTAGTGTCCTTAACGAACTCGATTACCATGAATGGGAGAACCTCACCAAGCTGTGCCTGTGTGCCGTCCTTCTTAACAAGGTGCTTTGGAGTTGCGAAGCCTTCACCACCCTCGTTCAGAGTGATGACTGCACCCTTGTCCATAGACTCGGTAATCTTACCCTCGTGTACAGAACCTGGAGTGTAGATTGCCTCGTACTCATCCCAAGGATTAGACTCGAGCTGCTTGTGGCCGAGGCTCAAGCGACGGTTCTCCTTGTCGATTTCGAGGACAACAACCTCAATCTCTGCACCCTGTGTGGTGAACTCTGAAGGATGCTTAACCTTCTTTGTCCAAGAGAGGTCGCTGATGTGGATAAGACCGTCAACACCTTCCTCTAGTTCTACGAAGATACCGAAGTTAGTGAAGTTGCGAACCTTAGCAGTGTGCTTAGAGCCTACTGGATACTTAACCTCGATAGCCTCCCATGGGTCTTCCTTGAGCTGCTTGATACCGAGAGACATCTTACGCTCCTCGCGGTCGAGTGTGAGGATAACTGCCTCAACCTCGTCACCAACCTTCATGAACTCCTGTGCTGAACGCAGGTGCTGGCTCCAGCTCATCTCTGAAACGTGGATCAAGCCCTCTACGCCTGGCTGGATCTCTACGAATGCACCGTAGTCAGCCATGACAACTACCTTACCCTTAACGTGGTCGCCAACCTTGAGCTCTGCATCCAGTGAATCCCATGGATGTGGAGTGAGCTGCTTGAGACCGAGAGCGATACGCTTCTTCTCCTCATCGAAGTCGAGGATAACGACGTTGATCTTCTGGTCGAGAGCAACAACCTCGTGTGGATCGCTTACGCGGCCCCAAGAGAGGTCAGTGATGTGTACGAGTCCGTCAACGCCACCGAGGTCAACGAATACACCGTAAGATGTGATGTTCTTAACGGTACCCTCGAGGATCTGACCCTTCTCAAGGTGAGAAATGATTTCCTTGCGCTGTGCCTCGAGCTCAGCCTCGATGAGTGCCTTGTGTGAAACGACTACGTTACGGAACTCCTGGTTGATCTTAACAACCTTGAACTCCATTGTCTTGCCAACGAATACGTCGTAGTCGCGTATAGGATGAACGTCAATCTGGCTGCCAGGAAGGAATGCCTCGATACCGAATACATCAACGATCATACCACCCTTAGTGCGGCTCTTGATGTAACCCTGGATAACCTCGTCGTTCTCCAGTGCCTTGTTGATGTTCTCCCAGCTCTTCTGGAGGCGAGCCTTCTTGTGAGAGAGAACGAGCTGACCACGCTTGTCCTCCTGGTTCTCAACGTAAACCTCTACCTTGTCACCAGCCTTGAGCTCTGGGTTGTAACGGAATTCAGAAGCAGGGATGATACCATCGCTCTTGTAGCCGATGTTAACAACTACTTCCTTCTTGTCAACTGAAATAACAGTACCTTCAACTACCTGATGCTCCTGGATTTTGTTGAGAGTCTCGTCGTAAGCCTTTGTAAGGTCGTTCTTACTTGCTTCAGCGTGTACGCCGTTCTCGAACTCATCCCAGTTGAAGTCAGCTAAAGGCTGTACATTCTGGACGTCTTTGAAATTTGCCATAAAGTGTTTAAAAAATAATTTAATTAATAAAGTTCGACTTTATATTATCTATGAAATGGGCACGATTCGCCCAAATCGGGTGCAAAGTTACGAATAATATTCTGAATATCAATGTTTTTGCTTGTCTTTTTTTGCTTTTTTCTTCCTGTTTCTGAAGATGTCGCTGAGCCTGTTGAAGTCTTTTTTGAGAATGAGTCCTATTCCCTGTGTTGTCAGCGAGTTACGTGTGAAATAGCGGTCGTTGGTCTGGTTGTAGACGCGGAAGGCTATGTTTCCGTTTGGCGACAGGAGGTAGCGGATGTCGAAGTCGCCGATGAAGGACGACTTGTCTTTCGCTATGTTGTTGCGGTAACCGAACTGCCCGTTGAAGAGGAGGCGGTTGTTGAGTATGCTGCCTGAGAACATTCCTTCGTATTCAGCATTGTCAAATCCTTCGTTTCCTGTTGCAATATTTGCTCCGAAGTTCCAGTTGTTGTCTTTCACAACGTTTGACAGGACGGTGTTTATCTGCTGTGAAATCGTACCGGAGAGCAGGCTCTGCATGGCAAGCGATGCGCTGCTTGGCGCTTCACTGTTCTGTGCGGTATTGTTGTTGTTGCTCTGCGGATAGAATCGTCCGACAGCAAGGAGATAGAGCACCTGCTGGTTGAGCTCCTGTTCGGAGTTGAGGATGGAGCGTATCATCTGCTGTGCGTCAGGAGAGAGTGAGGGGAGGTCGAGTCCGAAGGAGACGGTCGGTGCGCCCGGCGTTCCTTCGATGTTCAGCAGACAGTTCACCTTCGTGTTGTTTGCCGTGAAGGACCTTCCCAGTCCGAGGTCGCCCAGCGGGACAGAGTTGACGATATAGTTTGCCTTCAGGTTCAGTGCCGCATTGAACGGGTCGCCGCCGAAAGCTATTGTCGAACCCGGCTGGAAAACAAACTGCTTCTTGATGATGTTCTGTATCGTGAGGTTGTACTGCCCATGGTTAACGTTGTAGTTTCCGAAGAGCTGGAACGCCCCCTTATTATAATAGGTGGCACGAATCATGCCCGAACCGTTCAGGCGGATGTTGTCCCCTGTAGTCTCATCAAGCAATACGCCGAGTGTAAGGTTCGGATTTGTATGCAGGAGGAAGTTGATGTGCAGGTCGCTCGGAATGTCGTCATATCCAGGGGCTATGATGTGCCGTTTGGCGGCAGGTTTGGCTGCGATGCTGACAGAGTCGGCTGCGTCAGGTATCAATATACCAATGCTGTCGACAGGAGTGTTGATCCAGCGGATGAAGTTGCTTGGGCCCACATCATCGGCTGATGCGGCGTTATAGGTAATAAAGGTATTCTTCTCGGGTGAGAGTTCAATATTCATGGTTGTTGCATCCGGTCCGCCTTTTATGTTGCAGTTTCCTGTGCCGTAGACCATCCCCCAGAATGATTCCTTGCCCTGTTTCTTAGGGAAGTTGTATGCCAAGAGGTTCCTTGCCTCGACGTTGATGTCGTAAGTCAGGTGGCGCAGGTTGTTATGATGCAGTCCGCCAGTGATGATGCCGATGTGTCCCTGTGCATCCGTTATGGTGTCATTGCCGAAGATAATCTCGTTCGGAATGATTCGTATGCGTGCATTGCGCATTGCATAGGTGGCTCCTGTCGGCTTTACATGTACGCTTCCGTAGGCGTGCATGTCACCTTCAAGATTGATGTCGCTGAGCGGTCCGACAACCTTGCACCATCCGTTTGCCTGCAGCTGGATATTGTCCATGAACGAGTCGCAGAAGCTCTGCAGGAAGTAAAGATGGGTGTCGTTGGCATAGATGGGCAGGTTGATGTAGCTGTTCTTGATGTCAACATAACCTTTTATGTCCGTGCGTGTGTTGTCGTCAGTGTCGGCATGTGCATTGATGTTGATTTTTCCTTCCCTGTCATTATAGTTCACGTCAGCATAGAGCGTACCCATGTCGCCTTTCTCAAACTGGAAGTCATGTACCTCAAGTTGGGCTTCCATCTGTGGATGATGGAAGAATGACTTGATGGAAGCTGAGCCCGAAGCTGTTCCCGAGAAGCCGACACTGTGGAAGTTGACAAGGTCAAGGATGTAAGGAATGTCAATCTCCTTGAAGCTGACAAGGATGGAATCACTCTGGTAGCCGGACGTCTGTCCGTTGGCAATGATGTGCTGGTTATGGTTTGACAGTTCAAAGTGGTCAATCGTCAGGTTGTTACGATGGTAGGAAAGGTCGGAAGGCTGTACCTGCAGAGCAATGGAATCAAAGTTGATGGTTGATGGATTGAAGTGCAGACGTGTTTCCAAGTCGCCGTGTCGCCGTGAGAAAGAAGCAATGCTGCTGATGTTTCCGTAGACAGGAGAAGAACCTGGTATGCGGAAGGATATGTCAGAGTTGACCATGTTGTTGGAGATGAGCCCCTCTGCATTCATGAGGATATGCGGACCCTTCTCACCCTTTCGTTCGGCAGAGATGCTGGCAAGCAGTCCTTGTGACTGGCTGTTGATGTTCAGTGTGAGGTTCTTTACCTGCTGCCCTGCATAGCTTATGTCAGGTGCATTGATGTGCAGGTTCAGTTCGTTCCGCTGCTCGTTTATGAGACCGTTAACCCTGACGGGGTGTGCAGAGACAAGCGAGGTCTTGAACAGACTGTTAATCTGTTTTGTGTCATCCAGTCGCAAGGCAAAGGCATAGTTTGCCTTGCCTCTCACATTATACTGTGGAGTGGAGCGGATGAGACTGGGCAGATAATGTCCCAGTACATGCGTTATACTTTGTGGAATTGACGCATACTCGTATTGTCCGGCTATGTGCAGGTCGCCGAAGTCAGTCTGTGCATCGAGTGACCTGCCCAGGACTCCGTTGTTCATCTTGACATTCAGCTGCTCAAGACCGATGTTCTGTCCCTCTCCGTTCATGGCGAAACCGTTGACGTTGAGGCTTCCGTTGATGTCATTCAGGTTCGAGCCCTGCCCTTTTATGTTGGAAGTGAAGGATATTGTCCTGTTGCCGAGTGCGTCAGACAGCTGGAGATTATGCAGGTTAACGGCATTGGCAGCAATCATGATGTCGGCAGAGAGTTTCCCCTTTTCTCGCATGAAGGCAAGGATGTTGGCTGCTTTTCCGTCAATGTCCAGCTTTCCGTTAGGGTCATTTATTGATATTTTACCCGTAAACACATCGTCTCGATAGCTGCCGTCAAGGTGGATGTTCCTGTAGGTATATCCTTTGTAAGTGAATGATGTTACGTCGCCTTTCGCAATGATGTATGAAAGGTCGGTGCTACCCTCCACCTTCATGTTGGTGACAACCTTGCCAAAGTCGTGGTTGTCAAGTACTTTCGCAATGTTGAAATCGGGTGTGTTGACCGTAGCCTGAATGTTTTTCCCATGAATCACAGCGGCAAGATGAATGTTGCCGGCATCCGTGTTGAGCTGTCCCTTTGCCGTATATCTGCCGGCTTTGTGGGCGAACGAGCCACGATAGTAGATATTGCCGATGTTCTCCAAAGGCTTTGGCAGCGGCTTTTTCGCAACCTTGGCAATATCCTGTAGTGTTTTTTTGCTGATTCGTAAGGGCGTAAAGGTGACGTCCCATGAAGGTTTCCTGTCGAGATTGCCGACCCATCCTTTTGTCTTGATTTGTGTGGAAAGCGTCTGGTCGGAAATGTCAAGTCGTTTCACCCGTACCGAACGGCTCGTGCCCTGTGCCTCCAGTGCGACGGTGTAGGGTGTCGTAAGCGTTTTTAAGCCGGGTAGGAGAGAGGCGAAGTCAGAGGGTTTAACGGATGCTTTGAAGTCCTTGACGGTATATCGCAAGGTGTTGTAGTCCAGCTTCTTCCCGTTTATCTTGTAGGTGGCTGACAGCTCTTTCATGGCTATCTTGCTGTCAGTAGACTCGAAGTCAAGTTTTTGCAGCATCGCCTGATGCTGGTCAGCCTTTAGTCTGAATGCCAGCTGTTTCACTTCCAGCCCCGCAGCTTCCTTGAAAGACAAGGCTCTGAGGTCAGCCCACACGCTTGTGTCATCCAGCTTGCGGAGGATGATATAAGACGAAATGTCACTTAGATTGATATGGTTCAGATTCAGTCGGTTAGGAGTGGTAGGTGCATCCATACAATCGTATTTAATGCTACCATGACGGATAACAAGACTGTTGATTGATAAATGCAGCGGAGTATGGCTTGTAGTATCTTTAGAAGCTAATGAGTCCAAAGCAAACTGGAAGTTTGGCTTGGCATCCTTGCTGGTCTTGTACAGTTCCGCCTTCAGTCCGAATATCTGTGCAGAGGAGATGTTGATTTCCCCTGTACGCAGAAGACGCCAGATGTCGACCCGTGCACCGACCCGTGAAGCCGACAGCATCTTCTTGTGACTCTGGTCATAGATGAGAATATCGTCCAGTACGAAACGGTTGATGAAGCCTAAGTCAATGCGTCCTACATGTACCTCAGTTCCTAATTTCCCACCAGCAATGTCGGCTACTTTATGGGCAAGCGAAGCCTGCACTGCTGGTATATGCAGCAGTACTATTGTGGTTATGTAAAGACCTGCTATGGTCCATATAACCCATCGGATGATTGTCCTAAGTTTCTTCAATGCGTCTACAAAACTACTAAAAAAACGGTTTATACTGAAATTATTACATCCAAATGTGCCAAATCTCCTTAAATTTTGCTACATTTGCAGAAAATAAGCTGCGTTCGGCAAACAGAAAGTAAACTTTCATTGCGCTCACTTGCATTATTTTTGCAGAAAATAAGCTGCGTTTGGCAAACAGAAAGTAAACTTTCATTGCGCTCACTTGCATTATTTTTGCAGAAAATAAGCTGCGTTTGGCAAACAGAAAGTAAACTTTCATTGCGCTCACTTGCATTATTTTTGCAGAAAATAGGGCAGGTAAGAGCAGACGAAGCTGTCCCAAAGCGTAGGTCGGTACCGCTTGTGTGTCTGCTATGGAAAGATTGCTTGCGGGCACACAGGGCGTGTGTTCCTATATACAACAGGAATCCTGACACGTCCCTTTTGTAGCGTACAGCTTATTTGGATATGATAATCTTAAGATGAAATAATATAAAATCGGATTTATATCATTGTTATGGCAAATGTAATTAAGTTACGAAAGGGCTTAGACATTAACCTTACAGGACGCGCACAAGAAGAGATTTTACCTGTGAAGTCATCCAAGGAGTACGCATTGGTACCGGATGATTTCCCGGGTCTGACACCTAAGGTGACCGTTCGTGAGGGCGATCATGTCCGGGCTGGTGACCCGTTGTTCGTTGACAAAGGGTGCACCGAGGTCAGCTTCGCTTCCCCTGTAAGTGGTACAGTCTCAGCTGTTGAACGAGGGGAGAGACGTAAGGTGTTGCGTGTGAAAATCACTGCCGATGCACATCAGGAGTATGCTGATTTTGGTGTGAAGAATGTGGCAGGCTTGTCCGCAGGCGAAGTGAAGTCTTCTTTGCTGCAGGCAGGACTTTTCGGTTATATCAACCAGCTGCCTTATGCTGTTGCTACACGTCCGGACACGGAGCCAAAGGCGATTTTCGTGTCTGCACTTCGTGATAAACCTTTGCAGGGTGACTTCGAGTTTGAGTTGGATGGTCAGGAGAAAGACTTCCAGACTGGTCTGACTGCTCTCGCCAAGATTGCAAAGGTTTATTTGGGTATTGGTGCTGGGCAGACTGCTACTGCACTTACCGCAGCGAAGGATGCTGAGGTGACAGTCTTCGATGGTCCTTGTCCGGCAGGTAATGTCGGTGTACAGGTAAACCATATTTCCCCAGTCAACAAGGGCGAGGTGGTATGGACCGTTGACCCAACAGCCGTTATCTTCTTCGGTCGGTTGTTCAACACTGGTAAGGTGAACCTCACCCGTCGTGTTGCCATTGCAGGCAGCATGGTAAAGCAGACTGGCTATGTAGATGTGCTTGTTGGTACACCATTGAAGCAGATTCTTGCAGAAAACGTTGCCGACGGCTGTCATGTCCGTGTCATCAATGGTAATCCTCTCACAGGTGTTGTTGCCAATGACGAAGCTGTACTTGGTGCACATACTTCTGAGGTGACGGTCATCCCGGAGGGCGATGACGTAAACGAGATTTTCGGTTGGATGCTTCCCCGTTTCAATGACTTCTCCACTTCCCGCAGCTACTTCACATGGTTGCAGGGCAAGAAGGCATATAACCTCGATGCCCGCATCAAGGGTGGCGAGCGTCACATGATTATGAGTGGCGAGTACGACAGGGTGCTGCCGATGGATATCTATGGTGAATATCTCATCAAGTCAATTCTCTCTGGCAATATCGACAGTCAGGAGCAGCTGGGTATCTATGAGGTAAGCCCGGAGGATTTTGCCCTCGCCGAGTTCGTTGACAGTTCCAAGCTGCCTTTGCAGAAGATAGTTCGTGAGGGCTTGGATATTCTTAGAAAAGAGAATGCGTAGGGTCTTGATGAGCCCACAATGACTTTAACTTCAGTTTCAGTTCAGTTTTCTCAGAATGTTATCCGTCAGCAGTCAGCCAGCAGTCATTGACGTAACGGAAAGTTCCCGTTGGCAGGGAATGATGTTGGCAGGGCTTGGTAAGACGATTACAAACGGCTTGTACAGACATTACAAACGCTTTGTACAGACATTACAAACGGCTTGTAATACCATTACAGACGCTTGGTAACAATTCTGGAAACAGAAACTTCGGACTTTAAGAACCCTATAATAAAAGTATTATGAGTTTAAGAAATTATCTCGATAAGATACGCCCGAACTTTGAAGAGGGCGGAAAGCTTCACGCTTTCAAGAGTGTCTACGATGGTTTCGAGACGTTCCTTTATGTTCCTAATGAGACATCAAAGAGCGGTGTATCCATCCATGACGCTATTGACTCGAAGCGAATTATGAGTCTGGTGGTACTGTCACTGGTACCTGCCATGCTCTTCGGTATGTACAATATCGGCTATCAGAACGCTGTAGCAGCAGGCAAGCTGGCTGATGCAACCTGCATGGGGATGTTCCTCTATGGTCTGCTTGCCCTGTTGCCGAACATCCTCGTGTCTTACATTGTCGGTCTGGGCATTGAGTTTGCCTGGGCACAGTGGAAGGGTGAGGAAATCCAGGAGGGTTTCCTGGTGTCAGGTATTCTGATTCCGTTGATTATCCCTGTAACCACACCACTTTGGACACTTGTCCTTGCGGTAGCCTTTGCGGTAATCTTCACCAAGGAGATCTTCGGTGGTACGGGTATGAACATCTTTAACGTTGCCTTGGCTGCACGTGCCTTTCTCTTCTTCTCTTATCCGAGCAAGATGACTGGCGACAGCATCTGGGTAGCAAAGGATTCGATCTTCGGCTTCGGCTATACGCTGCCTGACGGCTTCACAATGGCAACCCCATTGGGCGAGATAGCACAGGGAACAGCCGTACAGGCTTCGTTCAATGACATGATTGTCGGGCTTATCCCCGGTTCTGTCGGTGAAACATCGGTTATTGCTATTGCCATCGGTGCTGTTATCCTTCTGTGGACAAACATCGCCAGCTGGAAGACAATGTTGAGCGTGTTCCTCGGCGGTACACTGATGGGACTTCTTTTCCAGTCAACAGGCGCAACACCTATCCACTGGTATGAGCACCTCGTACTGGGTGGTTTCTGCTTCGGTGCTGTCTTCATGGCAACCGACCCGGTTACCTCAGCCCGTACCGAGACAGGTAAGTGGGTATATGGATTCTTCATCGGTGCGATGGCTGTCATCATCCGCGTGTTGAACCCGGGTTATCCAGAGGGTATGATGCTCGCCATCCTTTTCGGCAATATGTTTGCCCCACTCATCGACTACTGTGTAGTTCAGTCAAACATCAGCAAGCGCGCAAAGCGTGCTAAATAAATAAGGAGGACGAAGAAATGAAAACAAATAGTAATTCCTATACAATTATCTATTCTGCCATCCTCGTGCTGATAGTAGCCTTTCTGCTTGCATTCGTGTTCCAGGCGTTGAAGCCAATGCAGGATGCCAATGTACAGCTTGACCAGCAGAAGCAGATTCTCTTTGCGCTTAATCAGGACCGTGGTATGAGTAATGAGGAGGCAGTTGAGCTCTGGCAGAAGATCATCGTTGCCGATGATGTCATCAATGCCGACGGCAAGCTCGTTGAGGCAGGAAAGCAGGGTGGCGTTGATGCCGGCTTCAAGCTGAACAGCAAGGATGCCAAGGAGGGCAAGCTGGCACTGTTCCGTTGTAAGGTGAACGGTGAGGACAAGTATGTTATCCCTGTTTATGGTAACGGTCTTTGGGGACCTATCAACGGCTTCATTGCCATCAACGGTGACAAGAGAACCGTATTCGGAGCTTACTTCAACCATGAGAGTGAGACGGCCGGTCTCGGTGCTGAAATCAAGGACAATACTGCATGGCAGGATAAGTTCAAGGGTAAGCAGCTGTTTGCTGGCGATAATACCCGGAAGATTGCGCTCGCTGTAGAGAAGAAGATTGAAGACCCGACAACACAGGTGGATGCCGTGACGGGTGCTACGCTTACCAGCAACGGCGTGACTGAGATGTTCCAGACAGAGAAAGGCGGACTCCAGCCTTACGTTAAATTCCTGAACAGCAAATAACATTCTAATCTTTTAGAACAACAAGAATATGGATTTATTCTCAAAACAAAATAGAGAGGTGTTCAGCAATCCGCTGAATCTGGACAACCCGATTATGGTCCAGGTGCTCGGTATCTGTTCTGCCCTTGCCGTAACTTCACAGCTGAAGCCGGCAATTGTTATGGGACTTGCCGTTACCATCATTACGGCATTCTCCAATGTTATTATTTCACTTATCCGCAACACAATCCCTAACCGCATCCGTATTATCGTGCAGTTGGTGGTGGTAGCTGCTCTGGTAACCATTGTCAGCCAGATTCTCAAGGCTGTGGCTTACGACGTGAGTGTGCAGCTCTCTGTCTATGTCGGACTGATTATTACCAACTGTATCCTTATGGGACGTCTGGAGGCTTTCGCCATGACCAACAAGCCTTGGCCAAGTTTCCTCGACGGTGTCGGCAATGGTCTTGGCTATGCCGTAATCCTCGTTGTCGTGGGTGGCATCCGTGAGTTCTTCGGTCGTGGCTCACTGCTCGGCTTCAAGATTCTCCCGCAGAGCCTCTATGATGCAGGATATATGGACAACGGAATGATGGCAATGCCTGCCATGGCACTCATCCTCCTCGGTTGTGTTATCTGGGTTCATCGTGCATATTTCTATAAAGAAGACAAGAAGTAATTATGGAACATCTTATTAGTTTATTCTTCCGGTCCATCTTTGTGGACAATATGATATTTGCGTTCTTCCTCGGTATGTGTTCTTACCTTGCCGTTTCAAAGAGCGTGAAGACATCATTGGGTCTTGGTGTAGCCGTAACATTCGTGCTGCTCGTTACCACACCAGTCAACTATCTGTTGCTGACCAAGGTTCTGGGTCCTGACTGTCTTGCTGACGGTGTCGACCTTACTTATCTCAGTTTCATCCTCTTTATCGCTGTCATTGCCGGTATCGTGCAGATTGTGGAGATGGCAGTCGAGAAGTTCTCACCCTCCCTTTACGGAGCATTGGGTATCTTCCTTCCGCTGATTGCCGTTAACTGTGCCATTATGGGTGCGTCTCTTTTCATGCAGCAGCGTGTCGGTCTTGATCCTTCAAGCACACAGTATATCGGTTCCGTATGGGATGCCCTCATCTATGGTTTCGGTTCTGGTATAGGCTGGACACTGGCTATCGTGGCAATGGGTGCTATCCGTGAGAAGATGGAATATTCTGATGTACCAAAGCCTTTGCAGGGACTGGGCATCACATTTATTACAGTAGGACTGATGGCAATGGCAATGATGTGCTTCTCAGGTCTTAAAATCTAAGTAAACAATGGGACAATTCATAACAACAAGTATTGTAGTATTCCTGATTACCATCCTTGTGTTGGTGATCCTCCTGCTTGTGGCTAAAAAGTATCTCAGTCCGAGCGGAAAGGTAACGATAACTATTAACGGTGACAGGCAGATGACCGTTGACCAGGGTAGCTCCGTAATGGCTACACTGAATGAGAACGGCGTCTTCCTGCCCTCTGCCTGCGGTGGAAAGGCAAGCTGTGGACAGTGTAAGGTGCAGGTCGTTGAAGGTGGCGGTGAGATTCTCGACTCTGAGCGTCCTCACTTCAGCCGTAAGGAAATCAAGGAGAACTGGCGTCTGGGATGTCAGTGTAAGGTGAAGGGCGATATGTCGCTCAAGGTTCCAGAGTCTGTCATGGGCGTCAAGGAGTGGGAGTGCACCGTCATTTCCAACAAGAACGTGTCCAGCTTCATCAAGGAGTTCAAGGTTGCCTTGCCTCCAGGTGAGCACATGGACTTCGTTCCGGGCTCGTATGCACAGATCAAGATTCCTGCATACGACTGCATCGACTATGACAAGGACTTTGACAAGAATGATATTGGCGAGGAATACCTCGGTCCGTGGAAGCAGTTCAATCTTCTTTCACTGAAGGCAAAGAACCCTGAAGATACGGTTCGTGCTTACTCTATGGCAAACTATCCAGCTGAGGGTGACATCATCACGCTGACTGTACGCATCGCTTCAACCCCGTTCCTGCCACGTCCGCAGGTAGGTTTCCAGAACGTTCCGACAGGCATCGGTTCTTCTTACATCTTCTCGCTCAAGCCGGGTGACAAGGTGATGATGAGCGGTCCTTACGGTGACTTCCATCCTAACTTCACCTCTGGTAAGGAGATGATTTGGATTGGCGGTGGTGCAGGTATGGCTCCTTTGCGTGCGCAGATTATGCACATGACAAAGACACTCCACACCCGTGACCGTGAGATGCACTTTTTCTATGGTGCGCGTTCACTCAGCGAGGCTTTCTTCCTTGAGGACTTCTGGGAACTGGAGAAGGAATATCCAAACTTCCACTTCCACCTCTCTCTCGACCGTCAGGACCCGAAGGCGGATGAGGCAGGAGTGAAGTATTACACCGGTTTTGCCGTGAACTGCATCCGTGATGAGTATCTGCAGCAGCACGAAGCACCAGAGGATTGCGAGTATTATCTCTGTGGACCTCCAATGCTTATCAAGACTGTTACCGATTATCTTGACAGCCTTGGTGTTGATCAGGATGCCATCATGTACGATAACTTTGGATAAACAATTTTCCGTAAATAGAAAGCGAGGATACCTCTTATAAGGTTCCTCGCTTTTTTGTTTACCTCTCATGGGTATTAGGGACTGAACTTTTTTGGTTTGATTATCGGCTTCTTGTCCGTCTTTCTAACCTGATGTAGCCCGCTACACCTTCGTTGCAAAGACAAACAGTCAGCTTGAGGATAAAACATAATCTGTTCAGGCTCTAATGGATAGCTTGGGTTAAAGAAAGGGCACACGGAGGCGGAGTAGGCGGATGTAAAATGGAAAAACAGTTTTAAACAGCTTGTTTGGGTCAGTGAAATTTCTTTACATAAAATACTGAAAAATCTCCTTTTAATCATAAGCAGAGGTTGATAAATCCCGAGGTTGCAAGCATCAGGTTATCAACTGGTTACAAAAGAGTGAAATTATCAGTGCTTAATAGCACTCCAACTAACGCCCTTTAAGGGTTCAATTAAGCCTTAGTTAGACGTCAATTAAGGCTTAGTTGCAACGCAATTAAGCATCTGTTATTTCCCATGTGTGATTTAATTTTTACAAAATGGGTGTTTTCTGTTCATTCATTCAACAGGATTTTGCAGTTTGTCGAGTAGTAGGATTTTCCTATGAACAATGTAGGTTTATGGAAATCTTCTCGTCTTTCAGTTGGTTTTAAGAAAACCGTAAGCATCCTGCATCATCCGTCTTTTACCTCACGAAACACCAGACTCTGTCGATGAGTGACTTGCTTGTCCTATGCCCTGAGACATTTTCTCAGAGCCAGTAGTCTATTCCTTGTTTTTATGTCGGCGGATCATGAATGCCCCTAAGGTATATGCCTTGTTCTTACGAGTGTAAACCTTGAGCCAATACATTCCCTCGGGCAAGGAACCAATGTGCAGCTTGTTCTGTCTTACAGCCTTGCTTCTTATGTTGCGGACTGTCTGCCCCTGCATTGTGAGTATGGCATAATGGTCGGCATCAGTCTGGCTTGCCTCGGAAGGAACAGCTATGTCTGTCCCGTCGTTAGACAGCAAGGACGGATGAGGGGTGCGCACCTGTCGTTCCGCCTCTTGCAGTGCTGCGCTCTCTTCTCCATAGCGGTTCATCGCCGTGACAGCGAAGTGAAGGGACGGATTGACGTTCTTCAACTCCAGCGACTGTCCGTTATAGCGTGCAAAGAGCAGGTTGCGGGCATCCTTCGTGTCGACAGGGAAGGTGCTACTGGCATATATATTATAATAAGGTGAAGCACCTTTCCAGTTCAGAGTGACCGACTTGTCCTCCCGTTTCTGTGCGAAGGAAGCGTTGGCAGGCTGTGTAGGTGCAGTCGCACCTTTGCCGCCTTTCATCGCAGGAGGCAGTGAGAGCGTGGCATTGAACTGCTTTTCAAAGTCATAGATACCCCGCTTGTTGGATGTGAGGAAGTAGGAACGGAAGTGTGCGTGACCCATGCCGATGGCACGGCTGACGTACATCTGACGGGTCATGTCACTCAACGACCAGTTGCCCTCACGTGGGTCAAGGAAGTAAGTACCAAGTCCTGTCACCACCTCACGTCCGTGTGCATTCTCTACCCAGTCGGCAATGAAAGGGTAGTAGTTCTCCCCGCGGAAGTACTGCATTGGATAGAGCTGGTCCATCAGCCCCGTGCGCAGCCACTCCTGTGCCTCCTGTGCGACACGGTCACGTGCGTTGAAGTTCTTTGAACTGTATCGGCTGAGGTCGGAGTACTTGCCGATGGGCGAGCACGACATCTTCACCCACGGCTTGACAGCTTTCACTTCGTCGTGGATGGCACGTACTATCGCCGTGATATAGCTGCGACGCTCGTCGGGAGTATCGCCGTCACGGTAAGAAGGGCGTGGCCATCCGTCAGGATAACGGATGTAGTCAAGGTTGATGCCGTCCACATCATACTTTCTTACTATCTCACCACAGACAGCAGCGAGATACGAAGGAACACGTGGGTCGGCAGGGTCAAGGTAAGAACCTGTAGAGTAGCTTCTGATGCGGAAACCCTTTTGTGCGAGCAGTCTGCAGCCCAGTGAGTTCTTTGCACCCACAGGGATCGTTGCTATCCATGCATGTATTTCCATTCCACGTTTGTGACATTCCTCCACAGCAAAGGCAAGCGGGTCATAGCCGTAACCCGGTGCTCTGCCCTCAACGCCCGTTATGCAATGGTCCCACGGCTCAATGTCGGAAGGATAGATGGTAGCTGCACGCACACGAGCCTGCAGCAGTACGGTATTGATATTCGCCTTCTGGTAACTGTCAAGGATGTCAATGAGTTCTTGTTTCTGCTGCTGTATGCTCTCCTCCGACCTTGCGTAGGTCTTCGGCCAGTCAAGATTGGCAAGTGTCGTAAGCCATACGGCACGTGTCTCCCGCTTCGGCAGCCGTTGCGTAAGATAGTCCGAGAGGTTCGTCTGTGCTTGTGTTGTGATTGTTATTACGCAGATGAGCGTAAGTAAAAAAACCTTCTTCATAAATTATTTACTGTGATGTAATGTTATTGCTTCTGTCCGGGAGGCGTTGTTTCCTGTCCGTCTTCCATCCTTTAGGCTGATTCTCCTTGCTTTGTCCGGCATCGGCGGCGTTCCGTTTCCAGTCAGTGGCGCCATGCAGGGAAGTTTCGCAGGGATGATTTGCTTTGCAAAGATAGGCATTAAAGATTAGATAACAAATTTATGATGAAAAAGATTTCGTGGCATGCAGGGCTGGGTGTCTTTCTCTTTTCTATAAAGAATGTCAATTTTTTCCTCATTCCAAATATTATCCTTACCTTTGTCTTAGAATATTGACATGAACCGATGGGAATGTTTGTCAATCTTTAGTATTTACTTATTTCATATTCTGCTATGATAAAAAGATGTATGCTGCTTGTCGCGGCAATGATTGTGAGCATCTGTGCATCAGCACAGTTTCAGGAGGGAAAAGGCTATCTCGGTGCTTCTCTTACAGGACTTGACCTGCATTATAACGGTCAGGACGGGTTCAATATAGGTGTGCAGGCAAAGGCTGGTTACTTCCCTTGGGATAATGTTATGCTGCTTGCTATGGTTGATGCAGTGCATAATGGTTCCAAGACAGTTGCCGACCATATCAGCGTTGGCGTTGGCGGACGATACTATATCACACAGAACGGACTCTATCTGGGTGCGGGTGCGAAGCTCCTCCATGCCAATCACAGCTATAATGACCTGATGCCGGGTATTGAGGTGGGCTATGCCTTCTTCATCAACCGTTCGGTAACCATTGAGCCTGCAATCTACTACGATCAGTCGTTCAAGAAGCATGATTACTCAACGGTGGGATTGAAGGTCGGTCTTGGTATCTATCTCTTTGATGATTGATAGGACTTGATAGGGAGCGTCCGACTTCCTTCTGCGGCTTCAGAGCTGGCAAAAGCTGCTCGTTTCCCGGGTTTTTTCATTGTTCTTGCAAGTGTGCTGGTAAGCTGAGTGTTATAAAGCTGTGCAGGAAAAGGTGCTTGGTTGTGTTGCAAAAGGGCGTTAGTTCGACGTCAATAGGGCGTTAGTTGCGATGCAATTAAGCCTTGGTTGCGATGCTGTCAGTGCTCGGTGAGGTCTCAACTTTTGGGAACGACTTATTCAAATCAGGAAAATACGGATTTCAACTCTCTCTGTCTGCGAGAATAAATTTAAATGCAACAATATCCTTCTCAACTCTTGGAGAGAGCCGTCGAGGCTTTCTCACAGTTGCCGGGTGTGGGGCGGAAAACCGCTCTGCGCCTTGTTCTGCATCTGCTCCGCCAGTCAACTGAGGATGTTGACAGATTCGCCGATGCTGTCATACGGGTGAAACATGACGTGAAGTACTGCCGGGTGTGTCATAACATCTCGGATGCTGATGTCTGTTCCATCTGTTCCGACCCTCGCAGGGACGCCTCGGTGGTCTGCGTGGTCGAGAACATACAGGACGTGATGGCTATCGAGAACACCCAGCAGTTTCATGGACTTTACCACGTGCTGGGCGGTATCATCTCGCCGATGGACGGTATCGGACCGCACGACCTTGAGATAGAATCGCTCGTAAAGCGTGTGGAGGAGGGGACGGTGAAGGAGGTTATCCTCGCCCTTGCCAGTACGATGGAGGGCGATACTACCAACTTTTATATCTCACGGAAGCTGAAGAACGCCGACGTGAAACTGTCGGTTATCGCACGGGGTATATCTGTTGGTGATGAACTTGAGTACACGGATGAGGTGACGTTGGGCAGAAGTATTCTGAACCGTACACCTTTTGAATCTTAGTCACGACTATGGATAAAACAAGACAAATACTTCTTACAGAGCTCGTTGGCTCCTGTCTGCTGGCACTGCTGGTCGTCGCTGTGTTTGAGACGGGGCTTATACTGCCCGGCGGATGGGCTGACTTAGGCAATGAAACGGTGGTCACGCTGCAGTTTCTGATGCAGATGTTGACCCTTGCAGCCATACCTCTTGCACTCTTCCTGTTCAAGATAGGCTACGTGCGTGCTATCCTGCATACTGACGAAAGTCATGTAAGCAGTCACCTGCTCTTCTGGGGTAGCGTGCGTATGATGGTACTTTGCGTGCCCATGGTGCTCAATATATTCTTTTATTATGCCTTTGGTGATAGCGTCAGTTTCTTCTATCTTGCCGTAATTCTGGCGTTGAGCCTGTTCTTCGTGTATCCCAGCAAGAAACGTTGTGAGCATGAGTGTCACCTGGATAATTCAGACCATGATTAAATGAAGCTGAGTGTTGTCATCGTAAACTATAACGTCAAGTACTATCTCGGACAATGTCTCGAGAGCCTTCGGCGTGCTTTGAAAGGCATTGACGCTGAGGTGATTGTGGTTGACAATCACTCCCATGATGACTCGGTGGCGTATCTTCGCAGCCGTTTCCCTGAGGTTCATTTCATTGCCAGTGCACATAATCTTGGCTTTGCGTGCGGTAACAACATTGCCATCCGCCAGAGTAAGGGCGAGTATGTGCTGCTTTTGAATCCCGATACTGTCGTGGGCGAAGATGCCATCCGTGCGTCTGTCGCCTTCATGGACAGCCATCCCGGGGCTGGTGCGCATGGTGTGCAGATGCTCAATGACTGTGGTGAAAGAGCACCGGAGAGCCGCCGCGGACTGCCTTCTCCTATGGTTTCGTTCTATAAGATGGCAGGACTCTGCAAGCATTTTCCGCAGAGTGACAGGTTTGCACATTATTATATGGGCAGTCTGTCATGGGATGTTCCGGGACGGATTGAGGTTGTCAGCGGTGCTTACTGCTTCCTGCGGAAGTCGGCTTTGGACCGGGTGGGACTTCTGGATGAGGACTTCTTCATGTATGGTGAGGATGTCGACCTCAGTTATCGGCTGCTGAAAGGCGGCTTTGAGAACTGGTATCTGCCTGTCCGCATCCTGCATTACAAGGGCGAGAGCACACAGAAGTCCAGCTTCCGTTATGTTCACGTATTCTATGATGCCATGCTCATCTTCTTCCGTAAGCATTATGGCGGAATGAATGTGCTGTGGCGGCTGCCCATCAAGGCGGCTATCTATGCGAAAGCCCTTGGTACGCTGGTGGGGACGACAGTCCGTGCCGTGCGTAAGAAGATGGGATTTCGCATTCCTAAAGGTACTTCTTATCCACATTATATCTTTGTGGGAGGCGAAGATGTGGTGAAGAGCTGCGAACGTCTTGCCACTGAGAATGCGCTTTCGGCAGAGTATCGTGTGGCAGGACGGGACGCTTTGGAGACGGTGCATAACGAGCTCCTCGGCAGGTTCGGAGGGCGGGACAGGCAGTTCTGCATCGTCTATGACACCGATTTATACAGCTATCAGGACATTCTGGATGCGTTTGCTGCGTGTCCGTTGCGCAATGTCCATATTGGTTTCTACCATCGGAAGGAGAACAGGGTCATAACCATGGCCGAAATAATAGGAGGGTGATGAATGGAGAAGAAAACTGATGTGCAGGTCATGCTGAGAGCCATGGAGCCGGAAGACCTTGATGTGCTCTATCAGATTGAGAATGACAGGAGCCTGTGGAATATCGGCTCTACGAATGTTCCTTATAGCCGTTATGCGCTGCACAATTACATTGCTGATGCGAAGAACGACATCTATATCGACGACCAGCTTCGTTTGATGATTGAGAACGAGGCGCAGGAAGCGGTGGGAGTCATCGACCTTGTTGGTTTTGATCCTAAGAACCAGCGTGCCGAGCTGGGTATCATCATCATGAGGAGGTTCCGTCGGCAGGGTTATGCCCATGCTGCCATCTCAAAGCTAATTGACTATACACGCAACGTACTGCACCTTAGACAGATATATGCAGTTGTAGATGTTGGGAACGCCGTGTCGTACCATTGTCTTTCATCCCTTGGCTTCAGCGATGGAAGCATATTGAAAGAGTGGCTTTATTGTGACGGTGAATATAAAGATGCAAGGATAATGCAACTTTTTATTGAAAAAGGATAAATTAATTTTGGTGGTATAGATTTTTATTGTTACCTTTGCACTCGCAAAACAGAAAAAGGGTTTTAAGTATCCGTTTTGGTGCGTTAGTTCAGTTGGTTAGAATGCCTGCCTGTCACGCAGGAGGTCACGAGTTCGAGTCTCGTACGCACCGCTGAAACCCTCAATCTGTAATGTATGGTGCGTTAGTTCAGTTGGTTAGAATGCCTGCCTGTCACGCAGGAGGTCACGAGTTCGAGTCTCGTACGCACCGCTGAAACCTTGGCTTTGCCAAGGTTCTTTTGTTTTTAAGGGGGTGATTTTTTGTCGGACTAATGCCTTTTCCCTCTTCTTTCCTGTTCTTTGTCTGCCGTATTGTTTGTTGTTGGGCAGTCCTTCTGCTCTGTTTGATAGCAAAGTTGTTGCTGGGCAAGAGGCTTGTAGGCTCGCTGGAGCTATTGATGAAGAGGGCAATTGCTTGACTTTTTCCTTATTATTACTTATCTTTGCAGCCGATAGAGGCAGAAGGCAAGAGGAGTGCAACAAGTCAACTGTTTTTTCCTTGTTTAGCCTTTGGGAATAGAAAAGAAATAAAGAAGAAGATGGAAGTAATCAGAAAAGAAGCGTACAAGACAACGAAGTGGAAAGGAGGCATCACACGTCAGGTTTTTATTGCACCTGCTGACGGCGACTTGTCAGCACGGCGTTTCGACCTGCGCATATCGTCTGCCATTATTGATGACACGGAGAGCGACTTCTCCGACTTCACTGGTTTTACCCGATATATCCTGCCGTTGGAGGGAGAGATTGCCTTGCTCAAGGACAACCGACGCATACCACTTTCAAACAATGCGTTATACAGATTTGAAGGGGATGAGAAAGTCGGTTCGGAGAATACGCAAGGTGCGATTGATTTCAATATCATCGTGCGCCATGGCATAGCTGTGGAGGTGGGGATAGTACAGGAGGCGCAGTTCACGGAAAGCCGCCAAACAGTGGTTTTTGTCCTTGAAGATAGTAAGGTTGATGGCAGACAGCTTGGCAGGCATGATGCGGCAATCCTTGAGAAACCCTTTCAGTTAAAGGGAAAGGCTGTTGTTGTCCGACTTGGCGGATAGCATTCTGCAAGCATTCTCCACTACGGTCAGTCGTTGAGTATGCCTTTATGCACTGCTCTCCGTAGCCTTGTCAGCCCTGCTCGCTGCCCGTTTTCACCCCTTCGGTCAGACAGTCTTCTTTCTCATCGGGTCTTTCCCTCTTTCTCCCGAATTGGTCATTGAGGAGTCTTAGCACTCGGGAATATTAGGAAGTACGAACGAGAAGCTGAGATGAATACAACCTGTTTTGTAATAATAAAATCATGCTTCAAGAAGTAAAGGTGCTTGATTGCGTTGCAACTAAGCCTTACTTGACATGCAACTAAGGCTTAATTGGACGTTAAAAGGGCGTTAGTTAGAACGCTGTTAAGCACTGATAATCCTGCTGTTGTGTAACAGGTTGATATGTTAATAGTTACAGGGTTAGGTGTTGGCGGTATCAGATTAATCTTTGAAAAGGTCTTTTCGGTAAATTATGTAAAGATATTTCTTCAACCCAAAAGCGTCCAATCGGAGCTTAATTTCCATCTTGTTGAAAGCTCTATAGTAGGTTTAAACGTACCTATATGCTTACTCCGTCAAGTCAAGACCCATGAAGGGTTAAGTGACGTTCTCAGCTTCAGCATAACAGGTCGTATGTGTTAATTGATACTAAATCTTTAGCCGTCAGGGCAATAAAGTAAGTGTATGTATTCTGAAAATTGTTATCTTTGTAGCTAATATTAAAAGCATAAGTCTATGATAAAAAATATATTTACTCCTTTTCTATTCACATTACTGCTCTCTGTAGGAGCTGCAGCTCCGATGCAGGCACGCACGGCGGTTGACCTCATCGAGCAGGATTTCCAGACGGCATCAATATCCGTTGTGGGAAACGTGCTGCATGTTTTGGGTGCAGAGGACGAATTACTCTCCATATATAATGTGACGGGTGTGCGCGTGATGAGCGTGAAAGTTGACGGAAGCGACAAGCGTTATACGCTCAATCTGCCGAAGGGATGTTATATTGTCAAGGTGGGCAAGCTGGTCCGCAAGGTTTCTATCCGTTAAGAAGCGGTGTCGCTCTTGACGACTAACCCGTTTCTGAAAAGACAGTGTCTCCCCTCGATGAGTCGGAAGTGATTCGCCTGTTGGCGAGTCCTGAAGGAAGACAGAAGGTTTTCCCCGTGATTGTAGACCAATACAGTCAGCCGCTGTATTGGAAGATTCGTAGTATTGTTCTTACTCATGATGATGCCGATGACGTGTTGCAGAATACGTTTCTCAAGGCGTGGAAGAGTCTTCCTGTATTTCAAGGGAAGGCACGTCTGTCCACGTGGCTCTATCGGATAGCCATCAACGAGTCACTTGATTTCCTTCGTCATCAGAAGACGGCAACACTTGCGAGTGCGGATGCTGACCTCGCTGTTGCCAACCGTCTTCTTGCTGATGAATATTTCGATGGTGACAGGAGTCAGGCATTACTGCAGGAAGCCATTGCAACCCTGCCCGATGTACAGCGCACGGTGTTCACGCTCCGTTATTATGATGAGATGAAATATTCGGAGATGAGCGAGGTTCTGGGTACGAGCGAAGGGTCGCTGAAAGCATCCTATCATATTGCGGTGCAGAAGATAACCGACTATGTGAAGCGGTATGAGTAGTTTTCTTTGCCGTGGTGTTTAAACCATTCAGCCTTTCCTCAGTCTAAGTTATATCAAAGAAATAACTCTATGGATTCAGAAAATCTGTTACAATCGGAATACGGTAATAAACGTCCTTTCACTGTTCCGGAGAATTACTTCTCCGAACTCTCATCCCGTGTGATGGTGCAGATACCGGCGGAAGAGCAGGGGCATGAGGCACTTACGCAGAAGCCACGGCGTGCATTGATGCGCAGGCTCCGTCCGTTGGCTGTTGCTGCAATGACCATCGGTGTGGTGCTGATAGGCTTTCTGGCTTACAACCTGTTCAGTTCTCGACAGGGGAATGGTGCAGCTTTGGCGGATATTGACGTGGGGCAGATAGCTGACATGGTGTCTGTTTCAGATGATGATTTTGAACAGGCAGCTGATTATTTCATGGTGGATGAGGATGATATGTATGCCTATATGGCTGGAGATTGATGGCAGATGGTAAACGTTACAGCAGGAAATTATGAAATATAGAAGAATTATCTTATTGTTCTGTGCTATTCTCTGTATGGCATCAACGTATGCGCAGGGAAAGTTCGACCCTGATAAAATGCGGGCAGAACTGCATCGGTTCATCACGGCAGAGACTGGGTTAAACCAGCAGGAGGCAGCACGTTTCTTCCCTGTCTATGACGAGATGCGGAACAAGCAGCGTGGTTATTTCAACAGGTTGCGGGTCCTTCACAATACAAAACCTTCCTCTGAACGTGAAGCACGTGAGTTGATTGATAAAGCTGATGCGCTCGAAGTGCAGCTGAAACAGCTCGAACACCGCTATCATGTGGAGATGCTAAAGGTACTTTCCGGTGTAAAGGTAATGCAGGTGTTGGAAGCTGAACGTAAGTTCCATCGTCAGACATTCCGCAGGATGGCGGGAGAAACGGTGAAAGGTAAAAGAGCAAAACGGTAAAAACGTGAAGAGTAAAAGGCGTTGTTAAGAGTAAAAGGATAAGAAAGTGAAAGGGCAAAAAGGGTGGGAAAGTAACAGAGTAAGACGTAGATGATAAGGAGAAATGCTGAATTTTACATGAGAATTTATAGTTTAAACTCCTTCTAATTCTCTTTGACTCCGATGACACCTATAGGTTTCACCCTTGTAACTTCTAAGGTTTAACTCCTAAAATTAAACTTCTAAATTTTAAAAAACACATGAGACAATTTCATTCTCTCTTGAGATTATTGATTGCCGCGATGGTCTTTGTCGGGGCAGGCAATGTTGTGTATGGTAAGAATCTAATTAAGAAACGGGAATTCCGTGGCGCATGGATTCAGTGTGTCAACGGACAGTTCCAAGGCATCGGCACACAGCAGATGCAGCGTACATTGCGTTATCAGTTGGACGAATTACAGAGAGATGGCGTGAATGCCATTATCTTCCAGGTGCGTGCAGAGTGTGACGCACTTTATCCAAGTAAGTACGAACCATGGAGTAAGTTCCTTACGGGGCGTCAGGGCACACCTCCCTCGCCTTACTGGGACCCATTGCAGTGGATGATTACCGAGTGCCATAACCGTGGTATGGAACTCCATGCGTGGATTAATCCTTATCGTGCTAAGACGAAGAATACCAGTCAGTTGGCGGTTAATCATATTGCGATGACCAATCCTAACCGTGTCTTCTCATACGATGGTCTTTACATCCTCAATCCTGCTCTGCCGGAGAATCGTAATTACATCTGTGCAGTGGTTGATGACATTGTAAGCCGATATGATATTGACGGACTGCATATCGACGACTATTTCTATCCTTATCCTGTCGCAGGACTTGCTATTCCCGACCAGGGTAACTTCCAGCGTGACAGACGTGGATTTACCAATATCAACGATTGGAGACGCAACAATGTTGACCTCTTCATCAAGCAGTTGGGCGAGTCTATCCATCGCCGGAAGCCTTGGGTGAAGTTCGGCGTGTCACCTTTCGGCATCTATCGCAATCAGAAGAGCGACCCGAGGAACGGCAGTCGCACGAATGGTCTTCAGAACTATGACGACCTGTATGCCGATGTGCTGAAGTGGGTGAACAACGGATGGGTTGACTATTGCGTGCCGCAACTGTATTGGGAAATCGGCAATCGTGCTGCAGATTACAAGGAACTTATCGGATGGTGGAACCGCAATGCAGGCAATCGGCCGCTTTATATAGGCGAGGACGTTCTTCGCACGGTGAAGCATGCTGACCCGCAGAATCCTAATTCCAATCAGCTTCCTGCCAAACGCCGTCTGCACGAGCAGTCTGCGAATGTCAATGGTACTGTGCTGTGGTATGCAAAGTCGGTCGTTGACAATCCGGGTAACTACGGTACGCTTCTGCGCACTCACTACTGGCGTTATCCGGCATTGCAGCCATTGATGCCATTCATTGACGACGATGCGCCGTCAAAGCCAAGGAAAGTGAAGGCAAGGCAGGAGGGAGATGGCTATTATCTTACATGGAAGGCTCCGAGGGGAGAAGGCTGGAAAGATGCAGCTTATCGTTATGTTGTCTATCGTTTCCGTACTGATGAGCCAATCAACCTCCATGATGCTTCCAAGATAGTGGGCATGCCTTACGGTAACAGGCTCCGCCTCAATTATAGGGACGGCAATACAAAATACGTCTATGTCGTTACTGCGCTTGACCGCATGAGTAACGAGAGTCATGGAAAAAAGAAAAAAGTGAAGCTGTAGGCTTCACTTTTTTGTTTATGGCAGGTTCTGTTTTCTTTAACCTAAGTCGCCCATCAGAGTGTTTTGAAGTCATAAGGTCGTAAATTCTTTGTTATTATTTGATAGTATAGACATATGAAGAGTTTTTGGACCAATGGATTTGAAGTTGCGAAATATCTTTACATATAATATTGAATAATATTCTTCTGACCATGAAAAGATACCGCACTGGCTCAAACGTACAACCATCAGGATATCATCTGATTACAAAGTGGCAAGATTATCAGTGCTTAATTGCGTTCCAACTAACGCCCTTTAAGCCTTCAATTAAGCCTTAGTTGCACGCCAGTTAAGGCTTAATTGCAACGCTGTTAAGCATCTGTAATTTTCTGTGATTGATTTTATCCTTACAAAACGGATGTATTCCTCCATTTTGTTCAGTTGTCTTTTGTGTCATTTTGGTGTAGTGATAGTTTCCGCTAACCAGATTGGGCTTTATTATTACGAGGCATTGGTAATGATTTACAGGGCCTTGGTAATGATGCTGTCAGCGATTTGGAAGTCGGTTAAGAACTATGTTGCGGTTATGTTAAACGTTGGTGTTCCTTGCATGGGAACAGAAACAGCAGGCGTATGGTTCTACATGTTTCAGTCTGAATACGATAAATAGAACTATTTGGGTAAATTTACAACTATTAATTCTTTATGTTTGTACGGAAAAGGGTTAATGTAAGTTAATATATAAGGTGTAAGCGAAAAAGATACTATCTTTGCATCATGAATATGACAAAAGCTATTAGTTTGTGTTAAAATAAAAGGACAGAAGAGAGAGTCTCAAAACATAATTTACAGACTTTCTGCAAACATTTTTAACAGATAATAGAAGTAATGCCTTTGCCATTACCCTATGGAAAATGAGGCACTATAGTGAATGAATTGTATAAACGACTTTTACGTTCCGATCAGTTTATAGATAGTAGTATGATGATATACTGCTGTTGCGATAGTAGTAATAATAAAGATTAATCACTTTGTTGGATAAAAAATAATAGAATAATGGAGAAAAAAGTTTACCTGAAGCCGCTTGCGGAAATAGTGGCTTTTAATTTCGGCGAGGTAATGCAATTACCCGGCGCATCACAGATTGATAATGATGGAGATGGTACCCCTGAACAGCATGGTCAGGGTAATGACCGTATTATCCCTGGAGATCCTGATGGAGGTATTGGTGCTAAGCCAAGTACACCATGGGGTATTGTTAATCATAGTATTTGGGAAGATTAATTATTAGTTTAAACTGAAGTAAATTTAAAAAAGAATAGTAAAGATGGCAAGACATTTTACACTTATAACAATAGCCTTGTTTATATTAGGCTTATTTTCCCATACAGGTGCAATGGCACAGGGACAAGATGGCAACCATATTTGGAATGGAAATTCCATTGATGATGTTGCTGATAAATCCGACGAGGATATGAATACCATCTACCTTTACAACGTTGGTACTAAAAAGTTCCTTAACACTGGTAGCTACTGGGGAACAGTTGCTGTCGGTTTTAATGTAGGTATGCCAATTCATATCAAGAAGAAGAATGGTTATTATCAGATGGAAGGACCGCTTGGGACCAGTGCTGGAAACCTGATAGCATTTGGGCGCAGAATGGATACACCAGGTTATAATAATAATATAAATTATAATCGTGTTTATGTTGACAGAGGAATAGAATTCGATAATACTAAAATTAAGAATCCATACTGTAAGCAAACACTTCATATTAATGGTATTATAGACTGGACTTTTACCGAGACATATTCTGGCAGCAGAACCTATAATATTTCTTTTAATAATGATGAGAATCTTCAAGGGTATTATGGTAAGCACTATCTGCGATTGGAAAAAAATGGGTACAGTAGGACAAATATTTTAAAGTTTCCTGAATCCGTAAGTTCGTCTGATAAGAATAGTCAGTGGAGAATTGTAACGAAGAAAGACCTGAAAGAAGCTTTCAAAGAAAAGTATGCTTCTGATGAAGCTCCATCTGACGCAACTTTCCTTGTTTATGACCAGAACTTCTCACGTAGTAGTAATTACGTTGATAAATGGATAGCCAGTGGAGTAAAATGGACTTATTATCCAAATACGGAAAAGGCGTTTATACCAAACGATAAAAATTATACCTACTATGTAGGCAATGGTTCTGTAAAGCCAAACTATTATATGGCAGAATATGCAGGCTATACAAATGCGAATGTCCGTAATGTAGGTAATGATGCTAATGCCAATGGAACGGTTACACAGAAAGTCAATATTATCAAGAAGGGCTGGTATAAGGTTTCCTGCAATGGCTTCTATAACAGGGATAGGGGTAGCTATATGGTGTCAAAGCTATTTGCAAGGGTGGAAAATAACACTGCTACAATCTCTAATGTAAGCACCACATTGAATAGATTTGGTCATGAGTTCGATTATACCAAGGATGATTTACTTCGCATCTATGATGATGATGATTTGTCAACAGAGCAAGGAGGTAAAGGCTTAAAGACTAAAGAAAGCCCTTATGTAAAGGCAGGTAAAGAGTTTGATAAGGGTAGATATAATAACACTGTGCTTGTTTATGTGCCACATAATAATGATATACTGGATATTGGTATTGAGATTAAAGGCTCATCAGAAGACCGTGACTGGACCTGTTGGGATAATGTCCAACTACAATATTGTGGTAATAATGACATTGTTTTGGATGAGAGAGAGGAAGACATTAGTTACATGCAATTGCAGGTAGATCCTCTCAACTCTGGTACTCTTATTTTGAAGCGCACTATGGAAATCGACAAATGGAACTCTATTATGCTTCCTGTTGATCTTACGGTTGAGCAGGTAAAGACTGCATTTGGCGAAGATGTCAAGCTCTCACGTCATCCAAAGCAGCATAGTACAGTAAAAACACGTATTGAGTTCAAGAGTGTTGATCTTAGCGATGATTATGCGATTGCTATTGAGAAAAATCAACTCTACCTCATTAAGCCAAGCAAAGAGCCGATAGGTATTGAGCATGAAGATCCATATAAAAAGCAGTTGAAGGATGAAAGATGGCTAAGTATACCTGCTCCTTATTACGTTATCAATAGTGTGTCGTTGACTAAGGACCCTTCTAGGCTGAGCAATTATAGCTATGGAGTTATTAGAGAACCTTCTACTGCTTCAACACCTCCTGTAGAGAAGTTGCAGTTCTGTGGTTCACTTATCAACCAGACTACTAATATAGTCCCGGCATACTCTTATGCTTTGGGAGCAAAAGATGGAAAATGGCACTTTACACAGCATCCTCTCCCAATCAAGGGTTTCCGTTGCTGGATTGCAACAGGTTCTGAGGCATATGCAAAGACTATACGATTCTTCATTGATGGTGTTGAAGAGGATATGGTTACAGGTATCGACAATATTGTTACAGAAGAGAGTAACAATGAGATTATGGGTACCGTCTATAACCTCAACGGACAGGTTGTCCGTGCTGGTGCAACCTCATTGGAGGGTCTGCCAAAGGGTATCTACATTGTAAATAACAAGAAGTACATCGTAAAGTAATACTTTTCGATTATAAGTAACTGTCAATAACTATTTTACCACAGTTCGGCATTTCCTTGTCGGGCTGTGGTAAAACTGTTTTTGTATGATACTGTTCCCCAGGATGATGCACTAAGAGGGGGTAGGCAGTTAGCTCAATTAGCTTAATTAGCTTGATTAGCCTGATTAACCCAATTAGCCTGATTAATCTGATAAGGCAATGACTGCCTACAGCGAATGATAAAAGGTCTCATACTGTCGGGCAACCTTGATATGGTCATGGTGCTTGTGTACGTATTCGTAGCTTTGGCGGCGCAACTGGGGGATGAGAGACAGGTCAGTGACAAGGCGGGTGAGCTCAGTAACACAGCTTTCGTAAGTAGGGAGGACGTTGATGATGGGGCGGAGCGTGGTTTCGTTGATGATTTCATAGTTCTCCGGCTCACCGCCACCGATACAGATGATGCCGTGTGCCATAGCCTCCAGCGGATTCATGGAAGGCGTATAGCTGTAGAGCTGGTCCATGATAGCGTCAGAGCCGAGCATCGTGCGTACGTATTCGTCAAAGGGCAAGCCTGTTACAACCTTGAGGTTCAGCCTGTCAGGGTGTTGTTTCTTCACGGTTTCGGCAGCCTGCAGCATAATATCCGTCCCTTTATAGGCAGAGCGGTTCTTGCTGATTCCGATAAAGAGGTTCAGCTTTTCGGGTGTTTCGTCGGCTATGTCAGGAGCTTCACCCACGACGATGGGGAAGGGTATGAAGGTTGTTTTCTTAGGGAAATACGGCTCATAGCAACGCCAATACTCATAGAGTCCTGTCACGATGCCGTCACATTGCTCAGCCATCAGCAGGTTTAGACGTTCCTTGTCCGTGCCAATCCAATCCTCTCTCTCGACTATTGCCTCCTTGTTCTGGCGCAGTTCATTGCCGATATTGAAGTCGCTGTAACGCAGCGGCATCGTTGTTGAGCAGGTGTTTACCCAATAGTAATCCATTCCGAAACCACACAGAACGACTTTCTTGTTATGTTTTTTCAGATAACGGAAGAGTGGGAAAAGGCGTCCTGCCTTCAAATCAAAGAACACAGGATTGATGAACTGCACGATATCATAGCCTCGCAGGCGGGGCAGTAGTGCGTAAATCTTTGCCATCAAAAGCATACCGCCTATCTTTCCCGGGCGTCTGGAAACATCAATGTCACGTGGGTAATTCTTCCAGAAATCCCCATTTGACACGACCGTCACTGTATGTCCAAGCTCGCGCAGACCACGTGCCAGTGTGTTGTGTACGTTGCTATATTCGCCTAAGAGAAGTATTTTCATACGCCTTGATAATCCTTTCTATCTGTTTCACTATATCAAGTATCTTGATAATCTCCCTCCATGTTTTTTCATCTTGCACATTGAAGGAGTCCCCGGAATAGTCTTTATCGGTTGTGTTCCTCTTGTATTCCATAGGCAAAGGTAACTTGTAAATTACATTTATGCAAATTTTGTGAAGCTGATTTTAAGTTCAGGCGCAGTTTTCCGAGGGTGGAATCGAATATAATAATAAGGTGTTGATAAGGTGTTTGTTTGAGTAAGTATGAATTACTGATTCACGAAGTAATCATAAATTCGAACATCAAATCGTGAATTATGAATTTGTTTTGTAATATTTTTTGACCTATGGTTTTAGAGTAGATGCTCTTTCAGGTTTGAATTAAGCCTTACTTGCGTTGCAACTAACGCCCTTTTGAGCTCCAACTAACGCCCTTTACGAGTCCAATTAGGCATCTTTATGTTTTGTGTTTTATAACCTGTTGATTTACTGTTAGTTGTGGGTGCGGTTGGAAAGTGCTGTTTGGCGTATTTTGTTTGTTCTTGTTTGTAAAGAAAAATGACAGTTTGCAAGCGGACAAGTGGACAGGTGGACAAGTTTAGAAGTTGACCAGTTGTGGGATAAATACATCTTGATAATGGTAATCAGTATTATGAGCATTGAACCCTGGATAGTGAATTGGCAGAGTTATCTTAATTCAGAATTCATTATATCGAACTTTGAATTAATGATTTATGCCTTCTTTACCCTCAAAGCCATCATCAGCATCTTGCGTCCGAAGGCTGTGCTTGTCATCTTTCGGAAGTACTTGTATTTTGTTGTATAGTCCTTGTCTGGCAACGGGAAGAGCCCACGTCGGGACAGGCGTTGCAGTACATGGTTGAGATGTGTCTCGTCATGAGTCAGTGTAATCACGTTATATATATGGTCCATCGTCAGCTGGGCAATACGCCTGTCCATGGCAATGCGCTCCTTGACAGGGAGATAATCCACCCTTTCCTTCAAGCGGTAAATAACCTGTTCGGCATCAGCGAGACGGCGGATGTGCCAGCGTTTGTCGGTCTTGTGCATCGTAGAGTTCTTCCGCTTACGATAGTAGTATGCCTTGTTATTGGTCGTATAGAGGTTTTCGGCACGCAACATAATCTGTGGCACGAACTCCTCATCCTCGTGGAACGTGCCCTTAGGGAAACGCAGGTCGTGCAGAATCTCCTTGCTGAAAAGGAAAGTGCAGACGCTACCACGCAGGTTATGATGTGTCATATACTCTGTTCCGCTCATCGGACCCTCGGCATCGGTTATCGGTTTGGATATTGTTTTGTCTGTTGACTGGAAGAGAACCATATCCGTGTCCTTGTATCTGACGATGTCAAGACACTGTTCGTAGGCACTTGTCAGCAGGCAGTCATCGCCATCAACGAACTGGATAAAGCTGCCCGAAGCCAGTTCTATGCCCGTGTTCCGTGCCTGGCTTGGTCCCTGGTTGGGCTGCCGCACGTAGATAATATTCGGCGAAAGTTCAAGAAGGTCGTTGACAGGCGATACCTCCGAACCGTCATCCACGACGATAATCTGCCGTTCAGACTCGTTCAGACTCAATGCCAGAATGCTGTTGACACATTCTTTCAGCATATAAGTCGGTTCATTATAGTAGGTTACAATGAAGCTCACAAGCGGCTTCTTTTCCTTATTCTGTGTATAAATCGGTTGAGTTGGCATAAGCGTTTTAATCCTATTAAGTGGAGAAAAAAGAGTTTCAACGTTCCTTTATAGGGCAGGACAGGGAGGATGGGGTCGGCATGCGTTGCCTCGTAGACATCCATCTGTATGTTGAGCAGTGACTGGTAGTAATCCGGCGTCAGCTCACCCCATAGCTTGAGATGCTTGAGATGCGCTTCCAGCAGGTCGGTCAGCTCCTTTCCTCCAGCCCGTGCCGTGATTCCCCTGTCGTTCTGACAGTAGTAATACAGTCCCACGGAGGTTGTTGCCACAATCCTTGCACGCTGCAGCAGGAGAGGATAAGTGTGGACATCTTCAAACACCTTGCCCTCGGGGAAGCGTATGTCAGCAAAGAGTTCACGGCGGAACAGCTTGTTCCAGGCGTATGTGTGGAGATGACCTCCGCTGAGCCAGTAGTCACGGATGGAACCGATGGTGGTGTCAGGGAAGGTCAGCAGCCGTTCTCTTGTCGCACTCCCGTAATGCACCATGACAGGATATTCAAGGATGTCATAGGCGGGATGTCCGTCAAGTACAGCAAGCAAGGCGGGATACGTACCATCGGCAACAAAATCATCAGAGTCGACAAAGGTGATATAGTCCCCTGTAGCCACTTCGATTCCTGCGTTTCTTGCTGCCGATAGTCCCTTGTTGGCTTGGCGGATAAGCCTGCATTCATCCCTTCCAGCCGTCATTTTCTCCGCTATCACGGCTGAAGAGTCCGTCGACCCGTCATCAATAAGCACCACCTCCATCGTCTCGTCCACCTGTGCCAGCACACTCTCCAGACAGCGTCGGAGTGTGTCTTCAACGTTATAGATGGGTATGATGATGGATAGTTTCATGAAATAATTGTTTGTTGCAAAAATAATAAAAAACTTTTATATCCGTTAGATAATACGATGAAAAAAGACTCCAACACTGATGGTTATCTGCATATCCTGAAGTACATCAGCCTCTTCGGTGGTGTGCAGGGGCTCAATGTGCTGATTGGTATTATCCGCAACAAGTTTGTTGCGATGCTGCTCGGTCCTCAGGGAGTCGGTCTTATCTCGCTGTTCAATTCCACGACAAAGCTCATCGGTGACTCCACCAACTTCGGAATTTCCATGAGTGCGGTGCGTAATATATCAGAGGATTACGACCGGGAGGATGAAGAAAAGCTGACAGAAGACATTGCGCTCGTCCGTTCATGGAGCCTGCTCACTGCCTTGTCAGGTATGTTTGCCTGTATTGTGTTCAGTCCTTTGCTCAGCCGTTACACCTTCTCGTGGGACGGTCACACGCTGCATTTCATCCTTCTTTCACCCTGTGTAGCCCTGACGGCACTGGCAGGTGGCGAGCTTGCCATACTCAAGGGCGTGCGCAAACTACGTTCCCTGGCTGCGATTTCCGTGTATAACGTGCTTGCAGCACTGGTTCTGACGGTTCCGCTTTATTATTTCTTCAGCAATGCAGCCATTGTTCCATCCCTGGTTTTGATGGCTTTGGTGCAGATGATATTGACCATCATGGTATCTTACCGACTTTATCCTCTCCGCATTTCTTTCCACAGGTCGTTCCTTGGCAAGGGCTGGGGGATGATTCGTCTGGGAACAGCGTTTGTGCTTGCGGGTATCTTGGGCTCTGGTGCTGAACTTGTTATCCGCAGTTACCTCAACAATGTAGGAGAGATTGAGACCGTAGGTTTCTATAATTCCGCTTTCATGATGACGATGGTCTATGCAGGAATGATATTCTCAGCGATGGAAACCGACTACTTTCCTCGTCTGTCGGGCGCAAACAGCTTGAAGTTTACTTTTAACCAGATTGTCAACAGGCAGATAGAAGTCACACTCCTGCTTATCTCCCCTTTGCTGGCACTTTTCTTGTTATTTCTGCCGCAATTGATACTCTTTCTTTATTCCGACAAGTTCCTGCCATCCCTCAGTATGGCACAGGTATTGGTTCTTGCCATGTACATGCGGGCAATGCGTCTGCCGGTGGAGTATATTCCCTTGGCAAAAGGCGACTCCCGTTCCTACTTGTTCTTAGAGTCCTCTTATGATGTTTTCCTTGTCCTACTGGTGATTGTCGGCTTCAGGCAATGGGGCATCTTCGGTGCAGGAGTCGGCGTTGCAGTGGCAGGCTTTCTCAATTTCGTATTTGTTTATGTCTATGCTTACAGCCGTTACCATTACCGGCTGTCCTCTTCAGTGATGTTCTATGCCGCAGTCCAGCTGTCAATCGGCTTCCTTGTGTTCCTTTGTGTCCGTTCAGAGAGCGACTGGTTGCGATGGGGTGTTGCCGTGGTGTTGTGTGTCATCAGCACGATAGTTTCCCTCAGTGTACTGAAGTCAAAGGCAGGACTATGGGAAGCCTTGGTAAGTAAAGTGAAGAATAAGTTTACCCGCCATGCCAAAGATTAGTGTACTTGTAGCCGTCTATAACACAGCAGCGTATCTCCCACAATGCCTTGACTCGCTGTTGTCGCAGACCTTGGAGGATATTGAGGTTATCTGCGTTGATGATGCGTCAACGGATAACTCGCTGGAAGTGCTGCGTCAGTATGCTGAAAGGGATGAGCGTATCAAAGTATTTGCCCTAAAGGAGAACCGTGGACAGGCACATGCGCGAAATGTGGGCTTGTCTCATGCAACAGGCGATTACATCGGCTTTGTGGATAGTGACGACTGGTTGAGTCAGGATGCTTTGGAAAAGGTATGCAATTCGTTCCGGGAGGATGTCGACTGTGTCTTGTTTCGCCTTCTTTATGCTTATGTGGATGGAAGCCTGAAGGACTATAAGATGTCCTCATTCAGTACGATGACGGGTGATGAGGCTTTTCGGGAGAGTCTTACTTGGCAGATTCATGGCTGTTATGTTGTGCGTAATGCCATTCACAAGGCATATCCTTACGACGAATCGCAGCGGGCATACAGTGATGATAACACCACCCGTATTCACTATTATTATTCGCGTAAGGTGGCTTGCTGTGAGGGTGTTTATTATTATCGTCAGCAACCAGTTTCCGTTACGCGAAGTGTCAGCGTGCGCCGTTTCGATTTCCTTTTGGCTAATGAGAGCATGCGTTGTCAGCTCATCGGCATAGGTGCATCTGACGAGAGTCTCCGTTGTTATGAGACGGTGAGATGGCTCAACTTGGTGGGTGTCTATATGTTTTATTACCTCCATCGCAATGAACTGTCTGCAACCGAACGCCAGCATGGGTTGGAGGTTATGCACCATGTCTGGCAGACCATCACCCTTGAGCAGGTAAGCCCTTCCATAAAACGCAAATTCGGTTATATGCCCCTGCGCTGTTCGTGGCGTCTTTTCCGTTTGCAGGAAGAACTTTATTTCTGGCTTCGTGGACTTCTTGGGCGTAATCGGGAAACATAACAAGGAGGGTTCAGGTGTGTTGTTTGTTTTGAAGTGTACTGCTAATCCTCTGTCCGTAAGTTACTTATGATGACAGGAACGTTTGCCTTGTATGTCTGTATTTTATATATCATCTGTGTAGCTGGAGGGAACGCTTTTGAGTGGATTTGTAAGTTGAAGATAACCAGTTGATTATAAAGTCGTGCAAGAAAAGGTGCTTAGTAGCATTGCAAAAGGGCGTTAGTTGGACTTCAATTAGGCGTTAGTTGCAACGCAAGTAACGCCCAATTCAAAATAAATCATTGGTGTCCGATAAAACCTTTTCCCGTTTTCTGCTGATGTGTTGTACTCCAGCACACGTGGTGATGTTGGTAAACACCAGTGGTGTTGAGTGCTAAACACCTTGCAGTGTGTTGCCAGTGTGGGAACAGCCATAGGCAAACAAACTTTGTTTGATTGGAAGGCTTACTTTTCCAAAGCCAATACGATTAATCAGGATAATGAGCCCATAGTGGGCTGATGACCGACTTAGGTTCAAGTTTTATCGGGTTGATAATCTCTATACCAGCTTCTAAAAAGTATATTGAACATGGAAATATTACATTGAAAAATAGTAACTTTGCAAACTCAAATAATTTCAAATGAACAAACAAATACTTATGTTTGCCTTCTGTTTAAGCTCATTTGGCTCATTTGCACAGAAGGCTTCGGGATACGATATGGCTGCCATGAGAGGCTTTGCGCACGTGGAAAGGACAATCCAAGGCGTGGATGAGGACAAAGCACGGCAACGCTTTACACTGAGTGGATACGTGAAAGACCGTAATGGTGAACCGCTTATCAATGCAACTGTCTACGACCTCACAACACGGCAGGGAACGATGACCAATGCTTATGGGCACTTCTCTCTCACGCTGAGCGAGGGACGGCATGAAATAAGATGTAGCTACGTGGGCTACAAGACTCTTGTTGAAACAGTAGAACTCACTGCCAATCAGAATCATGACATTGTCCTTCAGGGTGATGCACAGCTGGATGAACTGGTGGTGACGACTGACCTTAATTCGCCTTTGCTGAAAACACAGACGGGAAAGCTCTCCCTTTCACAGAAAGACATAAAGACTGAATACTCACTGCTGAGCAGTCCTGACGTTATCAAGACGTTGCAGCGCACGAGTGGTGTGTCGGACGGAATGGAACTTGCCAGCGGGCTTTATGTTCATGGCGGCAACAGCGATGAGAATCTCTTCCTGCTGGACGGAACACCGCTCTATCATACCAACCATACGTTTGGCTTGTTCTCCTCATTCAATGCGGATGTGGTGAAGAATGTGGATTTTTACAAGAGCGGATTTCCTGCACGTTACGGCGGCAGACTGTCGAGCGTCATAGACGTGCGTACGGCTGACGGCGACCTTTATCATGCACATGGAAGTGTTCGTGTCGGTCTGCTGGATGGTGCTCTGCACTTTGAGGGACCAATCAGAAAGGGCAAGACATCCTATAATTTCGGATTGCGCCGCAGCTGGCTTGACTTGCTGACGCGTCCTGCCTTCGCCATCAGTAACCACAAGCGTGAGGATAAGGAAAGTCTTTCTTATTTTTTCCATGACATGAATCTCAAGCTGACTAATATCTTCAGTGAACGTTCACGTATGTCACTGAGTATCTATTCGGGGGAAGACGGTCTGGATTCCCGAGAAGACTGGAGCAGTAGCTCCTCTTCCACGGATCGTGACTATGGCTCATTCGAGGAACGTTTCCACTGGGGTAATCTCAATATGGCGCTGGACTGGAACTATCAGTTCTCGCCAAAACTCTTTGCGAATTTCACAGCTGTCTATACACATAACCGGTCAACTGTGGACATGTCGGATAAATGGGTGTCCATGCAGCCGGGGAAAGAAAACATATCGACACTGACCTCACATGGCTACCGGTCGTCTATTGATGACATCGGCTATCGTGCTGCCTTTGACTTCCGTCCGAACCCACATCATCACATCCGTTTCGGACAGGATTATACCTACCACTACTTCAAGCCGCAGACCTACAGTAGGCTTGACAGCTATCAGGACAGTAATAACCCAAAGACAGATACAATTGCAACTCAAAGCCATAACAAGAATGTGGCGCACCAGCTGACATTCTATGCCGAGGACGAAATGATGCTCAATGAGAAATGGAGCGTCAACGGGGGTGTGAATGTTGATGTTTTCTGTATCAGTGACAAGACTTTTGCAACGTTGAGCCCACGCCTGTCCATGAAGTTCCAGCCTGCTGAACGGCTTTCTTTCAAGGCAAGCTACACGATGATGAGCCAGTTTGTGCACAAGATTGCCAACTCTTTCCTTGACCTGCCGACCGACTATTGGGTTCCGACCACCGCACGCCTGCAACCTATGCGCTCATGGCAGCTGGCTGCAGGAGCTTATATGAAGCCCAGCAAGTATTGGCTGCTGTCTCTGGAGGGTTATTACAAGCACTCAAGCCATATCCTGCAGTATGCCAGCTGGTCGGGACTTGAGCCACCTGCTGCCAACTGGGACCACACGGTTATGGATGGCGAGGGGCGTTCCTATGGTGTTGAACTGGATGCTGATTACCATGTTTCCAGTTTCAGTCTGCATGGTTCCTACACGTTGTCATGGAGCGAAAGGAAGTTTGATGACTTTCATGATGGGTGGTATTACGACAAGTTCGACAACCGCCACAAGCTCTCTTTCACTGGAAGATGGAACATCAGCAAGAAGATTGCAGCCTATGCAGCATGGACTTTCCGCACGGGTAACCGTATGACCGTACCTACACAGTATATAGGTCTGCCCAATGTGCCAGATCAGAGAAAGGGAGGACTGAACTTCCAGTCATCTGATGGCAACAGTCTGAACTTCGCTTACGAGCAGCCTAATAACATTGTCCTGCCTGCTTATCACCGTCTGGATTTGGGTTTTGACTTCCACCACACAACGAAGAAAGGGCACGAACGAATCTGGAATCTCAGCCTGTATAATGCGTATTGCCATCTGAACTCATTTTGGGTAAGGGTGAAAATCGACAGCGAAAACCGTGTAAGGATAAAGAACAATGCCTTTATCCCCATCATTCCATCGTTCAGTTATACATTTAAATTTTAAGCTCCGAGCATGAAAAAGATGTTTTTTCTTCTCATCCTTGCCCTGTCAGTAATGAGTTGCAAGGATGATTTCAGTATCAGCAGTCTGCCCGATACACCGTCGAAACTGGTTGTCTATTGTATGCCTTCCACTGCTGATACCACTTATATCACCGTATCGCACAGTATTCCGCTGAAGACCTATCAAACTGCACACAAGAATCCGATGATAGATGATGCGAACATTACCTATCAGTTGAACGGACAGGCACAGCCTATAACAGCCTTGGGCAACGGGCGTTATCGTGTTGTGGCACATCAGAAGGCTGGCGACAAGGTGCAGCTGCGTGTTGAGGCGCAGGGACTGGAGCCTGTCGAGAGCTCTACGGAGATACCAGAGCCTGTTGAGGTAAATAATCTGTCAGTACGAAAGGTAGGCTCAAAGTATGGAGTGATGCGGCAGCAGCTGTTGGCAACCTTTACCGATCCTGCCCAGACGCGCGACTATTATGCTGTGCGGGTAAAACGTGCAGAACTCCAATCCTGTTACGTAGAAGGTTATCGTAGATATGGCAGTGATATGAAGATGGTAAAACTATATTATCGCTATAGGGATTATATGGAGCAGCGTGATAGCGAGCAATGGGACAGTGTGGCTGTCCACTATAGCATTTCTGAAAGCTATATGCCTCTTTACATAGAGAATGAGCCACTCCTCAATCCGCTTTCAGGCATTGATGATGATTTCGGTTTCAGCAACGATTTCTATCAGGACTTTTATATCTTTGAAGATAAGACCATCAATGGCGCCGCCTATACCCTTCATCTGAATGTTAAAGTTGAGAGCAGACGATGGTATGGCTATGAATCCAAGGAAGCACTGAAAGAATTGAAGGAGAAGTTTGGGGTAGAGGAAGGACTGAAGCTGGAACTCTATCATATCGCACCGTCTTATTACCGTTTCCTGCTTACATTGAACGAGTTGTCCAACAATGCATTTAGCCAGGCTGGTCTTTCTCCTGTTCGTCCTACTTACAGTAATATGCGGAACGGAATGGGTGTCTGCGCCGGATACAATCTCCCTAAGCCTGCTGTTGTGCCGTGGGAAAAGATAGAATAACATGGAGACATAATGACATAAGAAAATAAAAACGACAGGGTAATATAAAGACATAGTAACAAAAGAACAAAAGACAGAGTAACGGGTTAACTTGTTATTCTGTCTTTTTTTGTTTTAATATGGTGATAACCTATTTGTTCTTTTATGTTTTTGTCTTTCTCACTCTTCCATCCCTTTGCTTTCTGTTCTTCTTTCTTTCTGTCTTCTTCATCCCTTTGTCTCTTTGTCTTTTTCCGTTCTTAGAGTCATTCCGTCTTCTCGCTCCTCAGTTATTCTGTCTCCCATAACCCCGTCTTTTTCACAAGCAACTGGTTAGCCTGTCTGTTCGTACACTCGTCAACTTGCCTCCTTGGTGTAAAGAATATTCAAAGAGGGGGACAGGAATTTCAGCAGAATGATGCTCGTTGTTGTCATCATTCTGCTGATGGAAATAGTGCATACCTTTGTCAGGTTATAAGTCTATCAGCCGGGAGATTGTAAAACTTCGCTGCAGAAGGAGAGAGTGCGGATCAATCCTTTTTCATCAGATATTTATCGTATAGCGGTCGGAAGAGAGGGTGGGGAGGCTGCGTCCTGACTTGTTCGGCAAGAAAGTCTAATGTTTGCTCCTTGTTACAGGTGAATTCGTTGTCAGAGGCTAAATCTTTCTTTTCAGAGAGTATATCCTCAAGAATCTGATAGCTCCAAGTGGCAGGATAAGCCCAGAGCAGTGGGAGATAATCATCTATGTAATAACCCTGCTTCTTGACAGCTGTCTGACAGACGGCTTTTGCATACCACTCAAAGGCCGGGTCGCTCCATGTTCTGATAGCTTCACGACACGAATAGGTCATTTCTCCGTTTTCCTTCAGACTGGCTTTCAGTAGCTTGTTGATACGCTGGCGGTCATTGAGGTTCTGATATTTAGCGAGGAGGGGCAGGATAGCTTCATTCCCTTTGTCGGCTTCTTTGGCAACTGTGGGATAATAGATTGGATGGGCTTTGAGGTTTACGAGTACTACATTGTCAAATCCATACTTCTTCATATAACCGAAGAATATCAGGCTGTCGATGGAATATAGCTGTTGCTCGGATAGTTTGAGTTCTTCGTGGTCGTAGCTGTAGACGGATATGGTCGCTTGGTTGTAAGGCTCGTTATAACGCTCACAGCCAGACATAAGCTGCACGGGCATAGTGTCGTTTAATGCCTGTTTCAATACATCGAGTACTTGTTTGTCAGCTTTCTTCAGCAGTATTCTGAACGCCCAGAGCCTTGAGATGCGTGAAGTATCGGTATTGGCAATCTCTGCTAACTGTTCGACTGTAGCGTGGCGGCTTAGCTGGTTGGCATAATCATATTGTTCTGATCGACGACCAGACATACCAACTCCTTTAGTAAGAGCTATATAGCGGCACTGGCGGAAAGAGTCGAGTGCCATCGTTGCACTATCGTCCAATCTGTCCGATTGACTTTTACAACAACTGCAACTACAGCCAAGAAGGATTAGCATGATGAGTGTTGCAATAATGCACGCACTTTGTTTAAGAAACATTTTATCCATATCTTTTGTTTTATTCCCTCAACAGAGGGAGAAGGGAAAGTAAAAAGGAGGCAGAAGCTGCATAATGAACGGAAGACAGCGTATGAAAGGACAGAGTAACAAAGAAAAGGCGGGTATAGTTCAATGTTCAAAGCTCCAAGTCTCAAAGTGCCACAAGGGGTGTCTCGCTGTTTACTCCCCTCCCTACGGAGGAGGGGCTTGTAGGGTTAGTTGAACTGATTGGATTAGTTTGGCTTAGTCTTTATCAATCCTTTCAGATACTTATCGTACAGTGGTTGGAAGACAGGAGGGACAGGTCCTCTTTTAGCACTTCTTTTAAGGAAATGCTCCGTTAATTCCTTATTGTATAATTGGTCTTTTCCAGAGAGCCTGTCTTCAAGCAGGTTATAGCTCCAGGAAGATGGATAGCTCCAAAGAAGGGTGAGCAAAAAAGGGTCTTTGTCATACTTCTTCTTGCTTGCCATTGTCTGGCAGACGGCTTTTGCATACCATTCAAAGTCTGGTTTTTCCCATATCTTGAGTGCCGTATGGCACAGTTCGGTTATTTCCTCGTTTTTCTTCAAGCTGAGCTCCAGCAGCTTATTGATTCGACGGAGGTCTTTAGCGTTCTTATATCGGTCAAAGTCTGGATTGCCCCATGTTTCGAGTGCAGTACAGCATTCATCGGTCAGTTTCCCGTTCTTCTTAAAGTCAGATAGTAGCAATTTACAGATGCGCTGTCGGTCATTAGGGTTCTTGTATTTGACGAGAAACAGCAGGATACCTGTATGTCCTTTGTCGGCAGCTTCGACAGCAGCGGCATAGTATTTCTGTTTAGGTTCGAAGCCAAGGACTATCCCCGGGTCATACCCATACTGTCTCATATAATCGAAGAATGCCAAACTATCAATTGCCTCCTGCGTTTCTTGCATCTGACAATTCTCTTGGTCAAAATAGTAAAGAAAGAAAGCACGGTGGTTGTAAGGTGTATTGGAGAGGAAACGATAACTCATTTGTTCGTCCTTGGTTGTGTCTGGTCAGGGGTAGCGTGACGGCGCAGCCAATCAGCGTAATTATTTTCTTGTGACTGGCGAACCTCTGGGTCGAGAGTGTAAGTCTCTGAAAAGATACTATACTTGTTTAAGGAGTCAGCAGCCATCCGAATGCTGCCAGGCAACTCGTTAGCATGGGTCTTACCACTTCTGAAGCTACTGCTAAGAAGTGTTATAGATAGGGGTGTTGCGACAAGGCAAACACGTTGTTTAAGTGCTAAGTAGTGCATAGTTATATCTTCTTTCTTGTTTTATTATTTCAGCGTATAGCCGAGTTTGAGGTTAAGTTGGTGGGCAAGTTGTTCCACTTTCTTCTTCTGTCCGGGCTCTGTCGGGCGGTCGTATAGCTGTTCGATGACACGGACAGGACCTGTCGTGTCGCTGACCAATGGGTCTTCCACTATTCGGGTAGGACAGTAGAGAGCGATGGCATTCAGCGATTCGTAGACCTTGATGGAGTCGGGCGTGCTGTAGCTGAAGAATGCAACTCTCTTTTCTGTCAGCCCGCTAACTTTGTAAACAGCCGTCAGGTTGTCGTCAAAGAAGTCGTACATTCGCCTTGCAAGGTAGTCACCGTCTTTGCAGAGACGGGTGGGAGGGAAAAAGATGTCGCCTCCTATGAGGTGAAGGAATATGGCGGACAGCCACAGACACGTTCCCATCAGACCGCCGTAAAGGCGTATGGCCAGCTTCCGCTTGCTTTTCCGTGCTGCTATCATCAGTGCAAAGGGCGACAGGAGTGCAATCCATATCAGCCAGTAGGTCAGTCCCCAGCGTAGATGGATGTCTTCCGGCAGTAGGATGTAAATCAGTCCGCAGAGGATTATCGAGCCAAGGTGTAAAGCCGTAACCAGCGATAGTTCTTTGCGTTGGATGAATGCCCTTGTCCTTTCCCATTGCGTTTTTTGCATATTATCAAAGTTGGTTATGCGACAAATTTACGTTTTTTTATGTTTATGAGCAAGAGTTTTGTTACCTATTTTAGGGCTCTTCCGTTAAATGCGTAGACGCCTACGCATACAATGGTTATAGCCTCAAAGTGAAGTGTTCTTCATTTCTAAATCCATATCATTGGGAGAATAGGGCTTTTATCTAAATCTGCAACTGTTCGCTTGTACCTTGTGAGATACCGCAGAAAACGGATTGAAAAATCATGACATAATTTCGGGTAAAATACCTACAGATAAAGGCAAAAACACGTATAAAAAGCAAGTTTGTAACCAACAGTAAATCAGTTGGTTATAAAGTAGTGCAAGAAAAGGTGCTTAATTGGACTTCAAAAGGGCGTTAGTTAGACCTCAAAAGGGCATCTATTGCAAGCCAATTGGGCGTCTTTTCAAAGCCAGAAGAGCATCAATTCGATTTCTTGCTTTGAAATGTTTTTACAAAACATTGTTTAGGTCACTATTAAGATAGATAATGACAGCTTTTATACAAGCATAATGATGAATATCCACGAATTTAACGGAAGAACCTTTTTCAGGGTGCTTACCCCTTATATGAAACCAGTCATATAGGGTGGACATAAAGTGCCAGGACGGATAATGTCGGATGCTTACAGTCCAATGACAAAAGAAACAGGGACAAGCAATAAGCCTGTCCCTGTTCTATTCTTCAATTCTCCACCTGCCACCAAAGCACAGGCAGAGGATATTAGTTGTTTACCGAGCCACCGACAATATCGAGCAACTCTGACGTGATGGCTGCTTGTCGCGACTTGTTATATTGCAAGTGGAGCGAACGGAGCAGCTCGTCAGCATTGTCAGTTGCGGTCTGCATAGCAACCATTCGTGCTGCGTGCTCAGATGCATTACTGTCGAGAAGGGCAGTAAAGACCATGTGGTGCAGCAGTTTCGGTATCAATGCCGTCAAGACAGTGTGCAGGTCCGGCTCAATGATAAAGTTATCATTCAGAGGAACGATAGTCTCATTATTTGACCTCTGCGTAGCGGGCTGTCCTTTCCTCTTGAGATATTCCTGTGCTGCCTTGGTTGCGATATGCGATGAAAGGTCACGCGAAGAGTCAGCATTGAGTTCTTCCTCAAGGTCAATCGGAAGGAAATTCTTACGCTGGAGAATCTGGCTACCTGCACTCTTGAAGTGATGATAGATTATCTCCACCTTATCAAACTCACCATCCAGCCATTTCTGACCTAACTCCTTGGCGATATTGCGACACTCCTCAGAATTAGGCTTGTCAGCAAGGTGAGGATAAGGATACACGCAGGTATATCCACGCTTCTTAGCTGTTTCAGCCACCTTGCGGCCTACGGGATAGATGACAATGTCCTTGTCGGTCAAGCCCTGCGCATGATATTCGTCTATCGTCTGCTGCATCAGCTTGATGACATTCGCATTGAATCCACCACAGAGGGAACTGTTTGAGGAGAACACGAGTAAGGCAACACGTTTCACAGGTCTCTCCTCGTCGAACGGAGTATCCGTGTCGGGCGTGGAGACCAGGAAAGCCTTGAGAATGTGTTCGAGCATAGCCTCGTAAGGAAGCATACTCTCGATGGCATTCTGAGCATGGTGTAACTTACTCGACGCAACCATCTTCATCGCACTCGTAATCTTACGGGTACTCTGAACACTGGCTATACGAGTCTTGATTTCCTTTAAGGATGCCATTCTGTATTGTCTTTATTTATATTGTCCGGCAATATTGCCCATGACTTCCTCGATTACCTTGACGGAAGCATCTTCCAGTTTGCCAGAAGCCAGTTCGCTGATTACATCGGCATGGGTTGAACGCATGCTGTCGAGGAACTGATCCTGACACTGGCGTATCTGGTCAACAGGCACGTCGCGCATCAGTCCGTTCACACCGCAATAGAGGATGGCAATCTGCTCACCCACTGGCATCGGGTTGTACTGTGGCTGGATAAGCAACTGGTTGTTCTTACGTCCACGGTCAAGGGTCATTGCTGTGACCTTGTCCATATCTGATGAGAACTTAGAGAATGCCTCCAACTCACGATACTGTGCCATATCAATCTTCAACGTACCAGCCACCTTCTTCATACTCTTGACCTGTGCTGAACCACCCACACGAGATACGGAAATACCTACGTTGATAGCCGGGCGGAAACCCTGGTTAAAGAGGTCTGACTCAAGATAAATCTGACCGTCGGTAATGGAAATCACGTTAGTAGGGATGTAGGCTGACACGTCACCTGCCTGTGTCTCAATGATAGGCAGAGCGGTGAGTGACCCGCCACCTCTTACATGTCCCTTCATGCACTCTGGGAGGTCGTTCATCTTCTCGGCAATCTCCTGCTGGTTGTTGATACGTGCGGCACGCTCAAGCAGACGAGAGTGGAGATAGAAGACGTCACCAGGATAAGCCTCACGACCTGAAGGACGACGGAGAATCAATGATACCTCACGATAAGCTACAGCCTGCTTTGACAAGTCATCATAGATAACGAGGGCAGAGTAGCCACGGTCGCGGAAGTACTCACCGATAGCAGCACCGGCAAATGGCGCATAATACTGCATGGCAGCAGGGTCAGCCGCTGTTGCACTTACGATAATCGTGTAAGGCATTGCGCCATGCTCCTTGAGGTTCTGTACCAATGTGGCAACGGTAGAAGCCTTCTGACCGATGGCAACATAGATACAGTAAACAGGATTGCCCTGTTCATAGAAGCTCTTTTGATTGATGATGGTATCAACGGCAATGGCTGTCTTACCTGTCTGGCGGTCACCAATGATAAGCTCACGCTGACCACGACCGATAGGAATCATTGAGTCAACGGCCTTCAGACCAGTCTGGAGCGGTTCCTTCACTGGCTGACGATAGATAACACCCGGAGCCTTGCGGTCCAGCGGCATCTCAAAAGAATCAGTCAGGTTAATATCACCCTTACCATCGATAGCCTCTCCAAGCGGATTGACTACACGTCCCAAGAAGTTGTCGTTGACACGGATAGAGGCAATGCGGTGTGTACGCTTGACGCTCTGCCCCTCCTTGATACCTGCAGTAGGACCAAGAAGGATACAACCTACATTGTCTTCTTCCAAGTTCATGACAATCGCCATGGTGCCATTCTCAAATTCAAGCAACTCATTGGCTTCAGCATTGCGAAGACCATAGACACGTGCCACACCGTCGCTGACGGTCAGTACGGTACCGACTTCATCAAACTTCTCCTCAGAGCTGATGCCTTGAAGTTCTTTTACAAGAATCTCAGACACCTCACTTGGTTTAATTTTATCTGACATGTTTTAATCTATTACTTTTTTAATTGTGTGAGGATAGCATTCAGTTTGCTCTTCACGCTGGCATCCATTCTGTAAGTATCATACTCCAGAATAAAGCCGCCGATGAGTGAAGGGTCAACCTCAGTGTTGAACTCAACGGTTCCCTGTGCTCTGGATTGTACCAGTGCTTTCATCTTGTCTTCCGTCTGGGAAGAGACAGGCGAGGCTGTGATGACCTTTCCGCGAATGATGTTCTTCTGCTTACGATACAGAGCGACATAGTCATTCGCCATAAGCTGCAGCAACTCCTCTCTATCCGCCTTCATGACAAGGGAAAGGAAGTTCCCAATAAGCTCAGGACAGTTGTCACCACAGGCTACTTCCAATAGCTTGCGCTTCTTCTCCTTCGGAAGCATCGGGCTTTCAATCGTCATGCGGAGTTCCGGCACCTGAAGGTAGCTCTGGGCAAGGGTCTGCATGATAGCATATACCTTGTCCTCGAGACCTTGCTCACAGGCACTCTTCAACAGCGCACGAGCATAGCGAACCGATATTACACCTGTATTCATAAGCGATTATTTACTTTCAGTTCCGTTAGAAGAAGCAACTTCATCCAATAAGCGGTCGATAAGCTGTGCCTGCTCAGCAGAACCAGACAGTTCCTTATGCAGAATCTTCTCAGCAATCTGCACAGAGAGATCTGCAACCTGCGAACGGATGTCACGGATGGCAGCCTGCTTCTGACTTTCAATCTCCGCCTTGGCTTCAGAAAGGATGCGGGCACTCTCTTCGTGTGCCTTCTCCTGTGCCTGTCCGACTATGGTGTCACGTGTCTCAGACGCCTCCCTAAGGATTTGTGCCTGTTTCTCACGTGCCTCCATGAGCAGCTCCTCACCTTGTTTCTGAATGTTGGCAAGCCTCAAGTTGGCTTCCTCTGCCTTGGCAAGACTCTCGTCGATATACTCCTTGCGCTCGTTCACCATCTTGATAATCGATGGGAAGCCCCATTTCCACAAGATGAAGAAGACCACCAGAAAGACGAGGGTCATCCAAAAGAGTAAGCCACTATCTGGCAATAATAATGACATAAGCTGCTAAATTACTTTTCTTACCAATTTTGTTTAAATAACTCTGTGTGCAGTTTAGAATACACAGAGGAGAGCGATAATTGCAGCAAAGAAGGCAACACCCTCTACCAATGCAGCTGCAATGATCATAGCAGAACGAAGCTCACCGATCTTCTCTGGCTGACGAGCCATAGCGTCCATAGCCTGACCACCGATACGACCAATACCAATACCTGCGCCTACGGCTGCGATACTTGCACCGATAGCGGCGCCCAACTTTGCAGTTTCTGCTGCTAATAACAATGATGTCAACATAGTTTTTTGCTTTTAATTTATTAATTGTTTTTATTTTCTTATTTTGCTTTTGAAAGGAAGAAATAGCGAGGCTGTCAGGACCAACTTGTTTGGCAAGGTTAGTATTCCTAACAGGACTATCATTCCCAATAAGGTTAGCGTGTTTCGGAATGCCAGACCCTCTGTCTAAGCAGTTCCCTTAAAACAAGCAACTCGTCAACTTGTTAACTTGTCAACTCGTCAACTCCGAAACTACGCTTCTGCCTCGTGTACCTGTGCCAATGAGATGAACACAGCACTCAACATCGTGAATACAAGTGCCTGGATGAAACATACAAGCAACTCGAGCAGCATCATGAAGATGCTCATGCCCACACTCACAATCGTCATGGAAGAACTAAGGACAATACCCATAGTCGCCATGATAAAGATAATACACGTCAATGCCAACGCAATAGCATGTCCTGCCATCATATTGGCAAAGAGACGCACCATCAATGCGAAAGGCTTTGTGAAGATACCAAAAATCTCAATAACTGGCATCAAAGGCACCGGTACCTTCAACCAAGTTGGCACATCAGGCCAGAAGATATCCTTCCAATAATGCTTTGTTCCCGAGAGGTTTGTCACGAGGAACGTACACACGGCTAAGAAGAAGGTTATGGTTATATTACCTGTCAGGTTACCACCACCTGGAGGGAATGGAATAATACCCATCAGGTTGGCAACTAAGATGAAGAAGAAACACGTGAGCAGATAAGGAGCAAACCTGTCTGCATCCTTACCCAACGTAGGCTTAATCACCTCGTCATAGATATACATCACCAGCATGTGCATCAATCCCGTAAAACCCTTCGGTGCCTTGTCCGTAAACTTATGACGGCGGCACCAGCGTGCCGGAATCAGAATACACAGCAAGAGAATGATGGCATCAATGAAGAGTACGCACACCGACTTCGTTATAGATATATCAAAGGGACGCACTTCCGTGCCGTCCTCCTTCAACTCAACGATACGACGTTCGTAGTTTCCCTTCGTTGCAATGAACAAATCTGGATTGTACTTGCAGGGACGGTAACCCGCATGTGGTCCTTCCGTCAATGGCTCTTCGGCGAAATCCTCTGCCTTGCCTGCATACCAGCCTTTTGATGTCTTCACAAAGACCGGCAGGTTGATGATGATTGGTTTGTCACCGATATTGGTAACGTGCCACTCGTATGAGTCCTTGATATGTCCCCACAATATCTCCTGCAGGTCAATCCCCTCTCCTTTGCTCTCTGATGCGGCGGCACCAGGAAGAAGCAGAAAGAGCATCATTGCCATACAAAACAGATGCTTGAGATACTTCATTCGTTAATTATTAATTTTATTGTTCTTTTCCACTTTGTAAAAATAGACGGTATCGAATGCCAACAGCACAAGATAGAAAACCATGAAGATGACAGCAAAGCTGAGTATCATCGTGCGCTCCTTCACCACAAAGGCATAAACCAGAAGAACCAGGAATGCCAACAGCATCCGTAGTCCCGAAGCAACAAGATAGAACTTGCTCAGAACAGCAGGCGACTGACTGGCTACTCCTTTCCATGCTCCTCCATATACAGAGGTTATGATGAGCGAATACACAGCACTGATAGTAAGCATGGTGATATAAGACGGGTGCTGCGTCAGCTGCACCACCAGCAAACCGATAAGATAGAGTCCTGCGATAATCCACAGACTGGTCTTATAGTACTTCTTATATAGCTTGTTATAATCTATCATGCTTATTCAGCTGCCTGCCAGCTTTCAACTTCAGATTTCCACGCAGAGACTCACCTCGTTCTTCTTCACCTCAACGAATCCGCCAACGATCTGAAGCTCGCTCTTTGTCCCCTTTACGCTATAGACCACCTTGCCTTCAACCAGCGTTGAGATGATAGGTGCATGATCATTGAGAATCTCAAACGGTCCCACAGTTCCCGGAACCAGCACGCTATCCACTTCGCCTGTAAAGACAACCCTTTCGGGAGAAACTATTTTAAGTGTCAACATAGACAATTCAATTATTATTCAGTTCGTGCAAGGAAATGATTACTTGGTAGCCTCCAAGAGACGCTTAGCCTTCTCCTTGACATCCTCAATCGTACCAACGTTCAGGAACGCCTGTTCAGGAAGGTCGTCAACCTCACCGTTCAGGATAGCGTTGAAGCCCTTGATTGTCTCTTCGATTGGGACCATCACGCCCTTGACACCAGTAAACTGCTCTGCAACCGTAAACGGCTGGGAGAGGAAACGCTGTACACGACGGGCGCGGTTCACCACCTGCTTGTCCTCGTCAGACAACTCATCCATACCGAGGATGGCGATAATATCCTGCAATTCGTTATAGTGCTGCAGCAACTGTTTTACACGCTGCGCACATTCATAGTGCTCTTTACCGACAATCAGTGGGTCAAGGATACGTGAGGTACTACCCAGTGGGTCTACAGCCGGATAGATACCGAGCTCGGTAATCTTACGACTCAACTCCGTTGTTGCGTCCAAGTGGGTAAAGGTAGTAGCTGGTGCAGGGTCGGTCAAGTCGTCAGCAGGCACGTAAACCGCCTGTACTGAAGTAATTGAACCACGTTTTGTGGAAGTAATGCGCTCCTGCATAGCACCCATCTCACTTGCCAGTGTAGGCTGATAACCTACGGCTGATGGCATACGACCCAGCAACGCTGACACCTCAGAGCCAGCCTGTGTGAAACGGAAGATGTTGTCAATGAAGAACATGATGTCGGCTGCCTCGCCGTTCTTACCTCCGTGGTCACGGAACTCCTCGGCAACGGTCAGACCTGAGAGTGCCACTGATGCACGTGCACCAGGTGGCTCATTCATCTGTCCATATACAAGTGTTGCCTGCGACTTCTGCAGTTCTTCCTGGTCAACAAGTGAAAGGTCCCACTTGCCTTCATCCATAGCCTTGCGGAACTCCTCACCGTAACGGATAACGCCTGACTCCAACATATCACGGATCAGGTCATTTCCTTCACGGGTACGTTCGCCCACGCCGGCAAATACAGAGTAACCGTTGTGACCCTTTGCGATGTTGTTGATCAGCTCCATGATAAGCACCGTCTTACCCACACCGGCACCACCGAAAAGTCCGATCTTACCACCTTTCATATAAGGCTCAAGCAAGTCGATGACCTTAATGCCGGTCTGGAGCATCTCCTTGTGTGTAGAGAGGTCTTCAAACTTAGGAGCCTCACGGTGGATAGGGTAAGCACCTTCCATGTTCAGTGCCTCCATACCGTCGATAGGCTGACCGATAACGTTCATCATGCGACCCTTGATTTGGTCGCCGGACGGCATGACGATAGGGCTGCCTGTAGGTACAACCTCAAGGTTACGCTGCAGACCTTCGGTGTTGTCCATAGCCACACAGCGCACGGTATCCTCACCGATATGCTGCTGTACCTCGATAATCAAATCCTGCCCGTTCGGACGTTTTACGCGTAGGGCATCGTAAATCTTAGGCAGAACCTTCTCAGGATTCTCTCCTTTGGTATCAAAGTAGACATCGATAACAGGACCGATAATCTGAGAGATACGCCCATTAATCTGTGACATAAATTTCTTTATTGTTTTTTATTATTATTTCCTCTATATATAAGTAAGGTGGAAAAGAAACTTTTTAGATACTCAGCTCGTCAAGTACCTTGATAAGTTTCCTGTCGAAAGGCTTATCAGAGCGGATTGCCTCGGACAGCGGTACATAGACCACCTCGTTGTTCCTGACACCCACCATGATGTTGCGCTGTCCCTGAAGGATGGCCTCGATGGCACCAACACCCGTACGGCTCGCAAGGATGCGGTCACGTGCTGAGGGACGACCGCCACGCTGCAGGTGCCCAAGAATTGATACACGTACGTCATAGTCAGGGAACTCCTTGTGTACACGGTCAGCATAATACATTGCGCCACACTTAGGACTTTCAGAGACAATGACGATACAGCTCTTCTTTGACTTGCGGATACCACGTTCCATGAAACGTGCCAGCTGGTCGACATCGGTTGAGTCTTCCGGGATAATGGCAGCCTCAGCGCCGCTGGCAATAGCCGAATTCTGTGCCAGGAAGCCGGCATCACGTCCCATCACTTCGACGAAGAAGATGCGCTCGTGGCTCTGTGCGGTGTCACGGATGCGGTCAACACACTCCATGATGGTGTTCATCGTCGTGTCATACCCGATAGTGCTGTCCGTACCGTAAAGGTCGTTGTCAATCGTACCGGGCAAGCCGATGCAACAGAAATCATGCTCCTGTGCAAACTTCATGGCACCCGTCAGCGATCCGTTACCACCAATGACAACCAGTGCGTCAATCCCCTCTTTGACAAGGTTGTCGTATGCCTGCTGGCGTCCTTCCTCCGTCGCAAAGCCCTTTGATCGTGCTGTCTTGAGGATGGTGCCACCTTGCCCGATGATACCGCTGACATTCTCGGTTGTGAAGGGTTTGATGTCGTCAGTAATCAATCCGTCATATCCACGATAGACAGCCTTGACGTCAAAACCATTATATATGCCAGCCCTGGTCACAGCCCGTATTGCCGCATTCATACCCGGTGCGTCACCGCCAGAGGTCAGAATTCCGATTGTCTTTATTTTAGCCATATATTGTCTTAGAACACTTTTTATTTAATCAATAATCAACCGCAAAGATAACAAATAAAAAACACAAAAACAAAGTTGATAAGGAAAAAGTTGGGGATAAATACAAAAATCAACAAACCTGTCGACAAATACATAACATTCTTCCCGACACTGATAAATTAGATTATGCATCTGTCTTTACCTAAAACAAAGATGCCATGCCTCGAAACATGCACTGCTGTCACCTGCTCCCAACTTGTTTATATACAAAGCATTACACTGTTTAAGGCAAATTAGAAGAAGATAATGCTGTTCGTACCTCTAAACTTTGATAGCCTGTCGGCTAACAAGTCTTACTAATCTGAATGGGCTGAGTTAATATGAGTCTTCAGGAATTTGGAGTGATGAGTTTTGCCTCGTGAGTTTAGAACATTGAAGAGATGGCACACAGAGGCAGAGGGTGGACGGAGGATTATTAGATACAAAGCTATGGCAGGCACGGAGGCGCCGTCGGTGCGTGGAGCAAAGGAGGGCGTTTGCGAACTTTACCCGCAAAGGTCTTTGAATGGCGTTTGTTTTCCAAAGCTATTAGCAAGCTGGACGCTATGCCTTTGTCACTCTTTGTGCCATCGGTACCTCTGTGACATTGCTTTCACCTCCGTGTTCTCCATTTCTCTGCGTGCCTTGTTATGGTTCTTCCGTTAAATGCATAGATTGCATCTATGAAGGCTTATACACCTGCATGGTATGACTATCCAAAAACAGATGGTTTTGCAAAGGGGAACAAGTTGAAAGGTATAATGTAGAAAAGACAAATAAATATTTTGTCTATCTATTAACAAGTTTTCCGTCTTCTATAACTTATCCCCATACTAACCGATGTTTGTAAACTATTTTCATGCAGTTCAAAACCAACACATGGTCTTTTGGCTTTGAAAAGACGCCCAATAGACTTGCAATAGATGCCCTTTTGAGGTCTGACTAACGCCCTTTTGAAGTCCAATTAAGCACCTTATTCTTGTATGACCTTATAACCAACTGATTTATTGATGGTTGCAAACTTGCTTTTTACACGTTTTTTTGCCTTTATCTGTAGATGCTTTAACCGAAATTATGTCATGATTTTTCAATGTCTTATCTGCAAATTTTCGAAGCGTTAACATGATAAGTTTTTCTGTGTCGGAGGATGATAATAAAGATAGACAGCCAAGACTGTCTTGGCTGTCTATTTGTATAATGCATAACTTCAGTTCTTTTGTTAAAGCTATACGAAAAGTGTCCACGCTTTTAACGGAAGAACCCTTATTATGAGTAGGTTTACTTCATCACGCCATATTTCGGGAGAACCACATTTGTTTCGTTGAGTGCAAACATTTTTGGTTCATCCGACATTTGGAGTGATAACCTATGAATGATACTCAAATTTTGAGATAAAAATCTCTTCATAACCTTCTCATTAATAATGGATTTAGACTAAATGAAGTGAATTTATAAGTTATAGTAACTCCTGCAGTACTAATTAGCACATTATGATTATAATTCTCCGTATATAAAGGGTTTAACATATATGAGCAATGGTGTAAGTAGTTGATTATTAATAACTAATTATTATCACTCCAAATTCCGGAAGACCCACATTTTTTCGCACAAAGGTAGTGATGAGATGAAATAGGAGAAAGACGGATAATGTTGGATGCTTACGTTTCTTCGTCCTCATTCTGCCCAGACTGTCGTAAAGGAATGAGCTTCCTGCTGCCGTAAGGGTTGCGGGCGTTACTATAGATGTAATAGTCGGTCAGCCAAACAACGTTACCTTTGCCATCGTATGCTTGGGTGGATCGACCGACGTAGTCGCTGATAATACTGTACGCCTGTCACCAACAAGATTAGCAGTAGGGGCATAGCTGTCGTAAGCCCATGTGATAAGATTCTCAACGGGCTCAGGTCTGTCGAATGTTATCTCACCTGTTTTAGTAGCATCCTTTAATTTGTTGCTATCTATTATGAACCCTCAAGGCATTCGGGATCTGTTATTTTGGTTAAAAAGTGTTTTGTTCCAAAATTAATCATCCTAATATTTTGTGGTCTCAAAAAATATCCATACCTTTGCACTCGCTTTCAACAAAGAAGCAGTTAGACTGCGAAAGTTACTTTCTGGAGAGATGGTAGAGTGGTCGATTACAGCGGTCTTGAAAACCGCCGTGCTGAGAGGCACCGGGGGTTCGAATCCCTCTCTCTCCGCAAACAAGGGTGTAAATCAACGAATTACGTGATTTACACCCTTTATTACACCCAAAAAGTTTCTCGGTATTTCTTGTATGGTTTATTGCGGCACGATGTCAGGGATTCTATTCTTACGTATCATTCAGAGCTACTAGAATAAGACTGTCATCAACTACTATACTATTGCTCTTGGTCGTAACAAAACCTCACACCAACGAGTAGGATTTTCGTGCCCATCCACGAGTTTGAACGCCACGGCTGGCAGGTAGAAGTGGGTCATCTATGCAACCCAATGCGTTTCAACGAGCAGCACCAGCTCATCGGTCAAGGGCTTCGCTGGCAAACAACGCCTTATGTCCCTTTTTCAGCCGTAGCAACAATCCCGGCCTTATTCTTGCCATCCAGTCGGCAGGAGTGTCAAGAGGACGCAACGGATTCCGCAAGGACAAGTCAGGCGAGAAGCTCGCCGAATCAGAAGAAGACCTCTTAGAGCACCGCACCGACGGCTCCGACGCATTCGACACCCTCTACATCAGCTGCGAGAAATTCCCCGTTCACGACATCGTGAACGTACCTGTTAGTGGTGTGATGTAGTCTAAAATCCCTCATAAACGGCAAGAAACTTATCATTCTTGCCGTTTTTCTTATTATTTTGCCCTCTATTTTATTCAAAAATGCACGTTTATGACAAATGGTTATCATAAAATGACCAAAGTATAAAATAAAAGTGGTAACTTTGACGCATAGATAAAATCATAAATGACATGGCAAAGACTACGTGCAGAAACCGATTGCGTGTTTTTATGGCTGACAAATGTTTAACTAATAGCGACTTGGCGACAAAGATGAATCTATCTGAGGTTACCATATCACGTTGGCGTTCAAACAGAATACAACCATCTGTGTTGCAGTTGGTAGAGTTGGCCGAAATATTAAAGGTCGATATTAAAGACCTTTTGGAGATAAACCATAATGAAGAAAATAGATTAGCTTTATGAGTGAAGAAAAACAGATGCTGCTTCAAGAGCAAATAAATAAAATTGAGGATGTAATCGCCACACTCAACCAACAATTTCAAGGAGAAGATTTGGATGACGAGACGAATTTCTTGACTATTGTACGTGACAACCTCAAAGAAATTAAATAATAAAGAGAAACTGAATGAACAAGAAACATACATTCATTGACCTCTTTTCAGGATGTGGCGGTTTGTCGCTTGGATTTGAAATGGCAGGTCTTGAAAGTCTTATTGCCATAGACCATTGGCAAGATGCACTGAAGACCTACGCATATAATCGTCCTGGTGCGAAAACCTTGTGTGCAGACCTTTTGGCATTGACACCACAAGAAGTTGAAGAGGCGATACAAACGAATAATGTAGATGTCATTATCGGTGGGCCTCCTTGTCAGGGTTTTTCTGTTGCAGGAAAAAGAATAATAGAGGACGAGCGAAACCAACTCTATAAAAGGTTTGTTGCAATGGTTGCTTATTTCCAGCCCAAGGCTTTTGTCATGGAAAATGTGCCTAACATATTGTCAATGGGAGAGGGTGTTATCAAAAAGGCAATCCTTGATGATTTTGAGGCATTGGGATACAATGTTCAATGCAAGGTGCTTACTGCCTCGAATTATGGCGTACCTCAAAATAGAAGAAGAGCTGTTTTCGTTGGCTTGAAAAATGGCGAGTTCGACTTTAATCTGCCAGAGGTAGAGCATAAGGTTACAACAGGTGAAGCATTGTCAGACTTGCCTGAATGCTCTATGACAGATGGCGACAAGTATGCGGTAGAGCCTCAGAGCGATTATCAAAAATTTATCCGTGCAAACAGCAGTGGTGTTTTTAATCATGAGACTACCGAACACAACCAAAAGACAATAGACATTATCAACCTTGTTCCTGACGGCGGCAACTACAAAGACCTGCCCGAATCTTTACAGGGTATAAGAAAAGTTCATATCGCATGGACACGCTTAAACAGTAAAGCACCAAGTATAACCATTGATACAGGACACAGACATCACTTTCACTACAAATGGAATAGAGTTCCAACAGTTAGAGAGTGTGCAAGAATACAATCATTTCCAGACACGTTTGTGTTCACATGCAGTAAAACGAGCCAATACAAACAGGTCGGCAATGCCGTCCCCCCATTGATGGCGAACGCTATTGCTAAACATTTGAAAGAAACATTATGGCCAAGCAAGAAATAAAATACTATAATCTGCCAGACAAATACTGGCATAGAATCCATTTTGTACGACCACGCTTCAAAAGCAATATTGAGAATGTTCTTCTTTATATGGCTGGAGAATGTTGCCGCATCCCAGATTGTAGTTGTGAGGATTATAATAAGAAGTACTTGAATGCCATAAGGATGTTCCCTGGTAACATTGATATGGAAGAAAAGACTTTACAGAATTGGCGAACAGAAATCCCAGCACTCTTTGGCTTCTATGTAGAAGACAAGGAGGCTGACATTACTCGTACATCCAAAATGGCAACGTTCTTGTACGAGAACCAAGACCTCACTCAGTTTTTCAGACTTTTCCTTATGTCATTTCAATTCCCTGGTGGGCACATGAAGCCACAGGACTTGAAGGACATTATCTATTTGAATATACGATTCAAACCAGCCAAGACCATCATTCAGGTATTATTGGCAGGTAATGAGCTGTTGAGTTCCGAAAACAGCGTAAAGGAGATGTCTTTGTCAGCCGAGGAAGCCACCTACTGCATATTTAACGATGTTCGAGTAACCAGTGGGCAGATTTCTCCTAAGCAAGTTGCCAAGACCATCCTTGACAACCGTAAGAATCAAATCAAATACTATAACCCAGCCGACCCACATACGAAGTCACTCACAGGTGCTTCACGCACAAAGGGTGATATGACAAGGTATGCTGGAGACATTCTTGATTACATGGAGCTTGCCGATTTGCTTACCAAAAATGGCAGCTACTTTTACCTGAAAGGCAATGAGCTCCAAGCTATTCAGGCCTTTGCCAAGGATAAAACTTGGTTTAAGGGATATGAATCTTTCTATGGTCAGAATGACCTCGACACCGCAAGTCTTTCAGCTGTAGAGCCAAATTGGTTTGCATACGTCAACGACTCCATGAAGCCGGATATGTTCAAGACCGACATCAGAAGTCTGCTGCAACAAGATGATGAAATAGATGTTGTATTCGGTGAGAGAATACAGGATGTTGTCTCTGGCGATAGAACGACAAAGGACATAGGAAACCTTGGCGAAGCAATTATTTGCGGTCATGAAAAGATGCGTTTGAAAATCAATGGCTACGGCGAGCAATTTATTAAACTCGTCCAAATTGTTGACAGCCCATCATACCATCCGGGCTTTGACATAGATAGCTTTGAGGGTGATGGAACCGAGGACCACCGCTATATTGAGGTAAAGACAACTGTGAGCAAACAGAAAATCCAGATGTACGGCTTCCACATGTCGCCAAACGAGTGGCGAGTTGCCAATACAATCAAAGAGCATTACTGTGTCTATCGCTTGATGCTTAGTGCGCATAGCAAGGTACTGATTGTTCTCAGGAACCCAGTTGCTTTATACAAGACAGATAAGATTGAAGCGATGCCACGTGATGGTATGGAAGTTTCTTTCGACTCAAACATATTTGAACCAACAGAAATTTTAGCATGGAAAAGATAAAAGTAGCCTCGCTGTTTTGTGGATGTGGTGGCATGGACTTAGGCGTGTTGGGCGGTTTCTCTTATCTTGGAAAAGAGTATAAGAAGAATCCGTTTGAAATTGTCTACTCCGTTGACAACGACAATTACTGTACTCAAATATATAATGCCAACTTTGAACATAAGTGCATCGTCAAAGATGTACGCGATATTGACATCAACGAGATACCAGACTTCGATATGCTTATTGGCGGTTTCCCTTGTCAGTCATTTTCTATTTCTGCACAAAATCCGCCACGCTTGGGATATAAGGACGAAAGGGGAATGCTCTTCTTTGAGATGGTAAAAATCTTAAAGGAGCGTCAACCTCGTTTCTTTATTGCAGAGAATGTCAAGGGATTACTCTCTGCTAATAAAGGGCAAGCCTTCCCTATGATTATGAGCGAGTTTAAGGCAGCTGGCTATACCGTTGTACATAAACTGCTCAATGCTTCGGAATATGGCGTTCCTCAAAAACGAGAGCGTGTCATCATCATTGGTTTTCGGGATTTTGAAGACTACCATAAATTTTCCTATCCAGCAAAAGTCAAACAGGCAGACAGAAAGGTTTTGCGTGATGTCATTTCGCAAGAATCCGACACCGACGAATCATTATTCTTCAGTGAAAAGGCTGTTGCTGGCATGATGGCTGTTCGTCAAAAGATGAACAAAGGACGAGCCATGCAACTTGATGAGCCGTGTAATACGATAAGTGCACACCTTGCAAAAGTAAGCCTAAACAGCACAGACCCCGTCTATATGATTGGTGAGCGTTACAGAAGATTCTCTTCTCGTGAGGCGGCACGTATACAGTCGTTCCCCGACACTTTCCAGTTTGATTCTGTGTCACAGATAAGACAATACAAGGCAATCGGTAATGCAGTGCCACCAGTTATGATGTGGCACATAGCCCATACACTTGTTAAATGTGTTTCAAAGCAAGCCCCCTTACCTTTAGTTCACAAATACCAAAGTTTAGAAGAGGAAGAAACAAATGGAGTATGGATTCAATTGTCCCTCTTTGAGCCGAAAGCTCTATACTTCTCAAAGCATAATCGAGGCACTTTGATTGCATATTGTAGCAAGACCGAAAACAAAAATATCTTCAAGCACATGCAGTTCAAATATGGAATTAGCGATTCTGACATAGAAGAGCATCCTGAATTGCTCAGTATTAGTCGCTTGGTTTTGCACGACAAGGAGCGAGTTATCGGCTACTATATTGTAGAGTCTGTTGGACTTGACAAAGCAAAAGGCACAAAGAGCAAGAAACCGTCTTTAGTGTATATGTTAGAAGGGACAAATGAGCCTATTCCACATATTAGTAGTACAGACATAAACCTTGTGATATAAAACAGATAGTACACCCTCTGTAACAATATGATAATAGTTACACTCATACCACTGCTAATTTTCTCCGCAATCCTTTACCTTCGTTTCAACAAAGGTAAGATTGCAGAGAAAATGGTGCATCATAAGCTAACGCAACTACCTGAAGAGTATCATGTCATAGACAATGTTCTCTTCATGAGCAATGGTAGGTCAACACAAATTGATCATATTGTGGTATCACCCTATGCCGTGTTTGTAATTGAGACCAAAGGCTATAAAGGTTGGATTTTCGGTGGGGAGAGCACCGAATATTGGACGCAAAGCATATACGGACACAAGTCAACCTTTTACAGCCCACTTCTGCAAAATGATGGCCATGTGCGTTTCTTGAAGTTCATGCTGAAAGATTTAGGGAACATTCCATTTATTCCGATTGTGTGCTTCAACAACGAGGCAGAACTGAAGGTAAATGTTAACACCCATATTGTGGTGAATCGTTGCCGCTTAAAAGATGCAATTTTGCAATATAAAATTCCTGCAATTAGCCAAGAGATTAAAGAGAAAATTATTAGTATCATTGAGAGCAATAGCAAGACTTTGGAAAAAGGTGCTACATGCGAACACAAGTACAATGCACTTCGCAAGCAATACGATAGCCAAAATAAAATCCAACACGGTGTATGCCCAAGGTGCGGAGGACGACTTGTAGAAAGGCAAGGTAGATACGGATGTTTCTTTGGGTGTTCTAACTATCCAAGGTGCAAGTTTACATCTAACCGTTAATAAAAATATTATGGTTGATACAACAGATTTTATTCGACCTCGATTATCTGATCATTATGGAATTCCCTTGTTACAAAGCAAGGTAGACTTCGCTATCCCATATATGGACGAAGATATACCTCTATATGTTGACCCATTTCTCTTGTGGAAGTCACCATCACAAATGGATAACGGACAACATTTATCGGTGATTACCGCATTCAATGAATTGGGGCGAATGTATTTGGACGATAAGCAAGATAAAGCTATTGAGACCTTAATTTATCTCAGTGAATGCGCTGAGGTTGGATTAGGCACATCGAACAAGCGTATGGGGCGGCCTATCTCAACGGCAAAAGCAAAAGAAGTTCTTGACTTGTTTCAGGCAATTACCCAAGTGTCGCAGTTGGGATTTAAGCATATTGAGCAGATACAGTTACTGGTACAGGACATTTCTAAAGATAGGATTAGTGATATTGCGTGTTCTCTGATGAAATCCTTCCTCATTGACTACACAATACAAGAGTGTAAAAAGTATGGCATACCTCTCAGTTTGTCTAAAATATCGTATTATGACACGAAAAAGAAGAGCATAGTTGAAGAAACAACAAATTTGCCAATCAACGAAAAAACGGAACAAAGCATTCTGTTTGTACCCAAGCGTTGGCTGAGGTTTTCACCGTGGCTAAACTATGACAGCTACTATAAGGACTATATTATTGCTGATATAAATAAGGAATATGACGGCATTAAAAATCGCATCCAAATACTGGAGTATAATAGGCATCATTTCGACCAAGTAGAAAAATACATTTCCATTAAGGAACTTGCAAAAGATGATTGCAAGAACGACCCTCTGTTCTCAAAAATAAGCAAAGAATCTGCAAGAAGGAAAGTCTGTTCTATTACAAAACTATATACAGGCAAGAAAAACAATGCAGATAAAAAATATGAGGAATTGATGGGGCAGGTCTTGACTTCTTTACTATATCCTCATTTGGATTTTGCACAAGAACAGAGTAGAATTGAGTCAGGAACCCAAATCCGTGATTTAATCTTCTACAACAACATCGACACTGACTTCCTCAAAGAACTGTACGATGTGTATGATTGCCGACAAATTGTTGTGGAATTGAAAAATGTTCACTCGATAGAACGAGAACATATCAATCAGCTCAATCGTTACATGTCTGGAAATTTTGGACGTTTTGGCATTCTTTTTACAAGGAACAAACCTTCAAAACAAATGCTTCAAAACACAATAGACCTTTGGTCAGGACAACGGCGCTGTATTTTGATAATGACAGACGATGATTTGAAGTTAATGCAGAATATCAACTCCAATGAGCAAAGGAAGCCAATTGAAGTTATTAAAAAGAAATATGTTGAATTTACAAGATTGTGTCCGAATTAAAATAGTATTAGAATGACAAAAGAAGAAATTTTGAAGTTCGATAAGACTGCAACTCAGTTGCAAGCCTTACATGACGAAGTTGCCGTACTGGTCAAAAAAGACCCCAAGGCAGAAGTTAATGAGTTCAAACTTAAACTTATCAACAAGGTACTTGTAACAGCAAATGACATCCTTGGAGATATGAAACCTTTTGACGGTTTTGAAGTGTTTGATATAGATGCTTTGCCTAACAATGGAGATGTTGCAATGATTATCAGCCAATATATCAATTGCATGGAAGAACTGAGAAAAGATAATGTTCATATGTTTTCAGGACGTTGGTATTGGAATATCGATGGTAATAAAGAAAAGAATGACATCAGGACATACATGCCTCTTAAATATCAAAAATGATGAATAAGGTATCTAAAGAAAAAGTTGAACTATATGAGGTCGTTCGTCCTCTCCTACATTCAGCATATTCCGAAGTAAAAGTTATGTCTGGTAAAAAGCAATCGGAACAGCTCAACCTCAACAAAGTCAAGATTATCAATAAATTGTTAGACAAAGTTTTGATTCTGCTGAAGGACGAACCTACAATCGAATTCCTTCAAAAACTGGATGAAGATGATTTGCCGACAAACAGCGATGCAGTTTTAATACTATCCCCATCTTTGTCCGCTATGGATCAGTTCCATTCAAAGTATTTCCATTCTGATGAATGGGAAGCATTCCGCACAGGAAAATGGCAGACAGAAGATGATGAGGAGGAGTAAATCTTCACTATATGCACAAATAAATGTTTTTTCTTGTGCATAGTTCACTATACAAGCAGACTTTGGATCCGCCCAGTGCGGCACCAAGGTCTGCTTTCTTTTAATCGGTAGTCGCTTTGCTTTGGCGGACACTCTCGCCAGTGGTAGGTTACCGCCCATTGTCTATATGCCAGAGGGAGGAGGGAGTGCGCCACCGTTGGGGCTTGAAGTGGTAGGTGTAATCGACCTCGCACGGTGGTTGGCGGTTGCTGGTATTCGTACTTGCTGTGGGGCTGCGACCGTGTAGCTTGTGCCGTGGTGATGACACGGAACCAAAGTTTATTCTTGCGAGGGAGAGTGTTTGCTGGAAGTAAATGAGAGATTGAATTTAGCGAACAGAGGCTTATTTTCCCTTCACAAAGTTAGGTTGCTACCCTTGGTGAAAAATTAGACACGATTTCCTCTCAATATTTTTATAGATCTACACCTGTTCAGAATCTAATGTACGTGTAAAAGAAAATCACTAAAACAATCATAATGATTACTTATAAACGGTATTTTGCCCGATATTGTTCACTTTATGAGTATGGTTTAAGTGTTTTTGATAGTCTCTGATTTCCCTATTTTCTCTTATATTTCCCACCATATCCCTTTCACTTGGTAGAACATTAAAAGCCCTCTACTTTTGTATCGTCAGAGCTGACTGAAAGCCCTATGCGCAAGGACGAATTTTCATTTCAAAACAATGGAATTATGACAATAAATGAATTACTGGGCAAGCCTGTATGGCAGATGACGGGTGAAGAATTGCTCTTCTTGGCACAACACGGCAATATGTCCACGAATGGAGAAACGCCAAAGGTTTCCTCCAAAGAAGAAAAACGATATGTATACGGCTTGGCTGGCATTGCACGCCTCTTTGGGTGCAGTCTGCCCACAGCTAATCGTATCAAACAGAGTGGCAAAATCAATCGTGCCATTACGCAAGTAGGTCGCAAGATTATTGTGGATGCTGACCTTGCACTTGAATTGGCAGGGCGAAAGACAGGAGGACGCTGATGAATACAACAGATTATGAAAATATTTGGAAAAAATCGCTCATTCATGTAACCGATGAGTTTGCACTTCCTCCTGTTGTACTACAAGCAGGCGAAGCCATCATTGGTACACTGGGTAACTTCAGTGTATCGACAGGTAAGGCGAAAGCCAAGAAGACTTTCAATGTGAGTGCCATCGTTGCAGCAGCTCTTGTCAATGGGCAGGTGCTGGAATATAAAGCATCATTTCCTAAAAGTAAACGCACTATTCTTTACTTTGACACGGAGCAAAGCCCTTATCATTGCCAACTCGTGATGCAGCGCATTCTGCGATTGGCAGGACTGCCGATTGATAGAGAACCTGAACATCTGAGATTCAGCCACCTCAGAGCCATTGCTGACCCAAACGAGCGCAGAGAAATTATCCGTTATGCCATCTACAACACGCCCAACGTGGGATTGGTAGTCATTGACGGCATTCGTGATTTGATGCTCGACATCAATAACTCAACAGAGGCCACCAAGTTAGTGGGCGACCTGATGCAATGGACCAGCGAGCAGAATATCCACATTCAGACCGTGCTGCACCTCAATAAAGGCGACGACAACGCACGAGGGCATATTGGGACGGAACTCAACAACAAGGCAGAGACCGTCCTGCAAGTCACGAGGGACAACACGCTGCCCGAGCGAAGCATCGTTGCCCCTGCCATCATTCGTTCCAAACCCTTTGACAAATTCGCTTTTCGGATCAAGGAGGTAGAAGATGAGGTTTGTATTCCCCAAATAGACCTCTCGTATTCGGACAATGAGCGAAAACCACATCGCGTCTCCTATCAAGAGTTAAGCGGTAACGAACATCGAATGGCATTGATACAAGTATTCTCTACGAATGAAGTCTTGCCATATAGTACACTAATCGTAACTCTCAAAGAGGCTTATACTAAGATGGTTGGACAATCCTACGGGCAAACCAAACTCAAAGAACTCCTACAATTTCTGCTCAATAAAGGCATGGTGGTCAAGGAAGAGCGAGGAAAATATCGGCTCAACAGAGATTATCTGCCCTAAAACCGTTGGTCGGTCGGACGCAGGCTATATATACCTGAACCAACCCGACCAAAGAGAAACGAGTTTGGTCGGTCGCAAATGGGTGTCTATAGTGTACGACCGTCTGACCAAACAATTATCAACCAGCCTCCAAAAGAAAAAGGCGGCGTTAATTTCATTTCAACTTAAAACAAAATCACAATGGAAATACAAAATATCAAGCAAATTTCTATCACAGATTATTTGCAACAACAGGGCTATGCGCCAGCACGAGTACAAGGCATTCACTATTGGTACTACTCTCCGCTGCGCAATGAGCGCACACCATCCTTCAAAGTCAATACAGAGCGCAACCAGTGGTACGACTTCGGCTCGGGCGAACATGGCGACATCATCGACCTTGTATGCGCTTTACATCGTTGCACTACCAGCGAAGCCATCAGGCTTTTGAGTGGCGCTAAACAAGTAGCGCATCAAGAATTTTCTTTTGGCGGTAAGAGAAAATTCTCTGAGCGCAAGTTGGAAATCCTATCTGCGCAACCGCTCTCCAATCCCTATTTGCTCCGCTATCTCGCAGCACGTGCTATTCCTCTTCCCGTAGCCAGCGCCTACTGCTCGGAAGTTCTATTCCAAAATATGAAACGAACATACTATGCCATTGGATTTGCAAACGATGCTTTGGGATGGGAAATCCGCAATATGTATTTCAAAGGATGTGTCGCACCGAAGGCTGTTACGACGATTAAAAGAGGAACCGACCGCCTACAAATCTTTGAGGGCTTCATGGATTTTCTCTCATGGCAAACGCTCCATCCTTCTTCAACCTGTGATGCCATCGTTCTTAACTCTTTGGCACTTTTGCCACGCATCAGAGAACAGATAGTGGGCTATAAAGAAGTGGAAAGTTTTCTGGATAATGACGATGCCGGGCGCAAATCTTTTGCAGTTTTGAGGCAAATGTTTCTGCAGGTCGTTGATGGCTCAGCACGCTATCGAGAGCATAAGGACCTCAACGAATGGCTCGTTGCTCAATCCAAAATCAAAGAGAAACAGGTGTTATTACCGACCACGAAACGTGGCATCAGAAGATAGCGTGTATTTGGGAAGCAAGTTTGTGTTTTGAGTATCTCAAAACCTACTTGCTCCCATTATTAGGGAGGTGAAAATCCCGTTGGTCTCATCAAAAAAATAAAAAATGGAACAGAAGAATAAAGGTGGGCGACCCACCAAGACATTATCAGAGAAACGGAAATATCAAGTGCTTCTTCGGCTTAATACAATGGAGTACTACACCTTGTTGGGAAAAGCACGTGAAGCCTCAATTTCTCGAACAGAGTTTTTACGGCTGCTCATTACAAATGCAGAAGTAAAGAGTCGAATAAAGCCAGAGGAAATGCAACTCATCCGTACAATTTCTGGCATGGCTAACAATCTTAACCAAATAGCCCATCGACTCAATGCTTTCGGCATCTCTGCACTCAATGAAGAATTGAATGCGCTGAAACAACTTATTCATGAACTTATGAAGCGATTGAAACCATGATAGCCAAGATTATTAAAGGAACAAACTTCAGTGGAGTTGTCAGTTATATGCTTAGCAAGCGTGAAGGTAAAGTCAAGGTTTTACAAGCCAATGGCGTGCGCAGTTCTTTACCAAATGACATTGCACACGACTTCAACTTACAAGCCTCTATGTGTCCAAGTGTACAGAAACCAGTTTGTCATACCATACTCTCATTCTCAGCGCATGATTCAGAACGACTGACAGATGCAACAATGGTGAAGATTGCCAACGAATATCTTCATGAAATGGGCTATGGCGACACACAGAGCCTTATTGTAAGGCACAGCGACCGGCAACATCCACACCTGCACATTTGCATCAATCGCATCGGTAACAATGGTAAGACCATCAGCGACCGCAACGAAAAGTATCGTTCAACGAAGATTTGTAGAGGACTGACTGAGCGTTATGGTCTAACCATTGGCGAAGGAAAGCAAGAGGTAAACCGATCACGATTGAGAGGTGAAGATAAATTGCGGTATGAGATATTCGATACTATCAAGGCTGTATTACCTCAATCTCAGACTTGGAAAGATTTTGTTGCAGAATTAGAGCAACAAGGTATTACCACTCGTTTCAAGACGAAAGGTAATACCGATGTTGTTCAGGGGATCATCTTTGAAAAAGACGGATGCAGTTTCAGAGGCTCAAAGATAGCTCGTTCGTGCTCTTTCTCTCGCCTCAATGCTGAGATAGAACGAAATTCTCACAAACAAGAGCAAATTCATCTACAAAATGAGCCTATGGCACATTCTGTAGATGAAAGCTATTTCATTACCGACCTATCTGAAGCAATTAGTGAAATGTTTTCTATGCCTGCACCAAGTAATGGCGTAGATGTTGATGAACTTCGATTTCAAAAGAAACTCCGCAATAGAGCTAATCGTAAACGTAGAATTTAATCACATCAAATTTATATCAGTATGAATAACGAAATAGCACCTGTTCTCGATATTCTCGAAGAACTCAAACAAGAATGCAAAGCCATCAGTAAGGCACAGGTAAAACTGCGCACTACTATTGCTGAACAGCTATCTAATCCAAAGGGAGATAGCGTTAAAACACAAGAAACCGTGCAAATCCATCTCTCGAAAGAAACTCAAGCCAAAATCAAGGAGCATCAACTTTTTGTTTTGGAGGCACTATCAGAGTCGATCAAGAAGCTCGACCCAAAATTTGAAGCCTTGCAGCAACTCATCAAAGAGCAGCAAAAGCCCGTAGAATATAAGAACTACTCGCTCTTTGCAAGTGTGCATTTAGCCGAGCGCATGTTACTCTTGTTAGTCTGTGGACTGGTCATGATAAGTTGCTGGTTCTTCAGTATGGGAGCAAACCAACTGCAAACCGCCTCCGATTACGACCTCCGTTATCGCTATCTGCGAATGCAAGGCAAAGCTACCAAAAAAGATTTTGACTACCTTGACTGCATTTTTATCACACATCGTAATCCCAAAGCCATCCAGCAAATGCAGCAGAAGGTTATTGATTATGAACAAGCCCTGCAACGGCAAGCAGAGTTGTTGTTGCAACAAGAACGTATCAAACAAGAACAAAGAAAACTTAAGAGGCAGTTGAGAAAATAGCAAACACTCCAAGAAATTGTTTAGTATAGTTTCTTGGAGTGTCTTCGTTTAGTAGTTAGTTTTTATGCTTGTAGGTAAACTAATAGTTTACTACTGAGTAAAAAATTAAACCTTTAATCCTCTTTTTGATTAATTGCTAACGAATATAGATATTTCATCTTTCGCTATCTTGCTCTATTATCTTCGACAACTCTTCCTCAACTTCTTCCACCGTAGGCAGAGCCGACTTCAAATCATCAGGTATAGCCTTTGTCAGTTGATAATCACTGACACCAATAGGCTGATCATAGCCAGAAAGAGCATATTGTGCCACCACTTTATCTCCACCATTGCAGAGGAGCAAGCCAATGGTCTTGTTGTCGTGTTCGCCACGAAGGGTATCGTCCACAACATTGATATAGAAGTTCAGTTGCCCCATATATTCTGGTTTAAAAGGTGTAGCTTTTAGTTCGATAACCACGTATGCATGCAGTTGGATGTTATAGAGGATGAGGTCGGCATAGAAATCAGAATCGCCTACTTCAAAATGCTTCTGCTGTGCCACAAATGCAAAGCCACTGCCCATTTCCAAAAGATATTTGGTGATATGAGATACCAATTGTTGTTCAAGGTCTCGTTCTGCCATTTTATCTGTTTGCCCCATCAAATCAAAGATATAAGGGTCTTTCATCAGATAGTTGGCAAGGTCGCTTTGCGGTTTGGGCAATCGTGCCGAGAAGTTACTCACTTTCTTTGCCGTGACCTGTCGAGCGAAAAGATTGGTCTCAATCTGCACCTGCAGAACATTGCGACTCCATCCATTAGCAACTGCTTGCGAAATGTACCAATAGCACTCGCCCAATGGAAGCTTACTATTAAGCAGAATTACATGGCTCGCCCAGTTGGTGCGAACTATGGCAGAATGCTTGAAGATTTCCTCTATCTGACTGATGTCGCAGTGATAGATTGCTGACAATGTTTCAGTAACTTCTTCTAATTGTGCAACAGGCTGTTGCGTAATTGTATTCGATTGATTTTCTGTGGCTTGAATTAGTGCAACAGGTTGTTGCACAATTTGATTGAGTTCGTTTGTCAGACTTAAAACCTTCTCTACAGTAGGAGTTGTGAGTAAGCTATCTATCCTGTCCATCTCTTTCAGCACTTCCAACGGATAAGCACTGGCAAACTGGCACATATAGAAGATATTTCTGCGAGAATACCCTTTCTTATCTGGATATTTTGAGCGTATCGCCTTGGATAGGTTGTCAATCACTTTGCTTCCCCGACCTTCTTTCTTTTGGAGATAGAGAATAAAATGTCCCACTTTCCAATAGTGGAAAAGCATGTCTGCGTTTGCAGAGGCTATTAAGCGTACTTGTGTATACTCAAGATCAGTACCGATGGCTCGTACAACGGGATCTAAATCTTGGTGATCAGTTTTATTTATTTCTTGGCTCATATCGTTTTAGCGTTATAACTGATTGAATTTACTCATGGCATTCGCCTTGATGTCGTCTGCAATATCAATGTAGGGTTTCATTGCCTTGTAGTCGCTATGTCCTGTCCACTTCATCACAACTTGAGGAGGAATACCCAATGCAAGCGCATTGCAGATAAAAGTGCGGCGACCTGCATGTGTGCCAAGCAGGGCATATTTAGGTGTAACTTCGTCAATACGCTCATTACCTTTGTAATACGTTTGGCGCACAGGCTCGTCAATCCCTGCCATTTCTGCTAATTCCTTGAGATAGTCATTCATTTTCTGATTGGTAATCACAGGCAAGACCTTATCATTTTCAAACGCCACATCCTTGTATTTGTCAAGAATCGCTTTGCTATGATTGTTCAGCTCGATAATCAGGCTGTCGGAAGTCTTGACCGTTGTAACCTCAATATGGTCGTCTTTAATATCACTTCTGCGAAGATTGAACACATCCGAATAGCGCAAGCCTGTGAAGCATTGGAAGAGGAATACATCACGCACACGTTCGAGAGCCTGCTTGTTAGAAGGGATTTTGAACTCTCGGAGACGGTTGAGTTCGTCCCAAGTGAGAAAGATGATTTTCTTTTGGGTACTCTTGAGTTTAGGCTTATAACTATCGTAGGCGTTGTTTTGATGTACACCTTTCTTGAAAGCCCAGCGCAAAAACCATTTCAAGAAACTCAGTTGCTTGCCAATGGTTGTATTGCGCATCTCCTTTACATCACGCAGATAACCCACATAGTCATTCAAGCCTCGCTCATCAAAGAACTCAAAGGTAAGTCCTTCACGAAAGTTGGTCAAATGATTTTTCACGGCTGCAAATTTCTCAAACGTGGAGTCCGTCCAATTGTTCTGACGCCCACAGTCCTCTACGAAATCATCAAACACCTGAAAGAAATCGTAAGGCAACGCTTCTTTCTTTGGCTTAGGTTCTTCGCTCACAGGTTTGTGCAAAGCATTGAAAGCCTTCTTTATCTGTTCGGGCGTTGGCATTACGTCCTCTACCTCAAACCTCTTAAAGATTGACTGTATTTCCGTATAATACTCCAAGAGCGAAGCATTGATTTCAGAAGCCGATTGTTTTAACTTGTTGCTACAACCATTCTTCACACGCTGCTTATCTGCATCCCACTTGGCTGAATCAATGCGATAGCCAGTGGTGAACTCAATCCGCTTGGATGCAAAATTAACGCGCATACGAATAGGCACGTTCTCTGTGATAAGAACTCCGTCCTTCTTCCTGCTCTCCAACGTGAAGATGATGTTCCGTTTGATATTCATACCTTCGGGTATATTGTTTTATGCACCCAAAGTTACACCCTAAAAATGATATTACCAAAGATTTTCCGTGAAATCTCATTTTATTAACATTTTGCGTAAACTACTATATTACAATAGATTGATACGATTTGATAGTTTGTGATAGTTCGAGAGAAAGAGCCTCTCTCTCCGCATTATTTCATCGATTAAGTCCCTAAGTCACAATGACTTAGGGACTTTTTCTTTATCCCCAATTTTCCTTTGACCCACTTTTTGACCCACTTTTTACTCCGAAGATTCTGAAAAAGCAATGAAACAACTTTTTCTTGTAAATTATTTTCGTAACATCTAAGTACTTGAATATGAATGATTAATTAAAAAATCAAAAAGATGTGATTCGAACCTTTTATATCAAATCATATCAATTCTTTCAGAAGAAGAGACTCGACCCCTAATTTTGAGTTATAGGTAAGAGCTGTTTTGCATTTTATGGACCAGCAAGACAAGATAGCTATAACATAAACACATTGTCTCCTACTTGCCGTATTTTTCCTCTTATCGTGTGACACGCCCTAATAGAAGTATCGTTTCACTTAATGCATTCACTTGTCTTGTTTCTATTTTCCTTTGCAAAGTTAGCAAGGTTGATAGAACACAAAGTACCTCTTCAATATTTCACAAGATTCTAACAGCAGCCTTCCGCAAATCATAGATTTGGGTTTTCCATTAGAATATAGTGAAATTACTTTGTTTATCTACCTAATAACCTTGCAACTTATCTGCACGTAAAATTTGAAACCCGACAGTGATGCTGCAAAAGCATTTGAACGAAAGGGAAATGTATCATTTAAGAACAATTGGATATGACAAACAATTATGCGATTTTGGTAAGTTTAGGATTTAGTAAGGAAGACTATAAGTTTGAGAACTTTAAATCTAACTTTGGTTACGATTGGACGAAAGAAGATTTAGAAGAGGCTTTAGAGTGTGCAGCTCTTAATTCTCATAATGTAAGAAATTGCCTAATGGAAATCCTTTGGCTGAAAGTAGTTTACGAATATGTCGATAGCAAAGGATGTGATAGAGAGCAATTTGATAGCTATATTAACGGCTCACTTGATACACACTTTTATTTCAACGGAACAGAGGTTAACTCTGAAGAAGATATTAAAGAACTTATTGATAATGAGTAATCAACTATAATACTTTAATTATGGAAAATCTTTTTGAAACATTGGTAGATAGACTTCGCAAAGGAATTGTTTCTTTTGTCTATAGAAAGAAAGATGGAACAGAGCGTCACGCTTGCGGAACATTGTATGGTATAGGACACACAATAAAAGGCAACATAAAGCACCAACAATGCAAATATACACTTGCTTACTATGATGTTGATTGTAAGGGTTGGAGGTCGTTTGTCATAGATAGTCTTGTCGAGGTAGGTGAACTCCGTAAAGGAACAATAGAAGAGCATCATGATATTTGTCTTGCACTTGTTGTCAAACTAAAAGAGAAGATGAAGAAAGAGAGTGTTACTGCTTTCGCTTATCGTAAAACAGATGGCTCTATAAGACATGCACACGGCATCCTTTCGGATAATATAGACATTACAGGGCAATACTTTGTTTATTTCGATATTGACAAGCAAGAGGAACGTAAACTTCGCATAGATGCTTTTATTGGTATAGGCGAACCGATAGAGATAGACAATACTATTTCTTTTGAAAATGAAACCCAAATAAGATGTAAGGTGTACAATGAGTTTAGCCGTTTAGACATAAAAACAATCCTTGCTAATAAGGGTATTGAGATAGAAGATACAGAAAACTTTATGGTGATAGACCTATTGCCCGAACTGAATAAAGAGCAATTAAAGGACTTAATAATAAAAGCAACTGAGCGACTTGCTTATCTCTAACAATACAATGGTAAGGCAGAAAAACCTTACCATTGAAATACATAAAACATCAATAAGTCATTAAAATAAACGCAATGGAGACAAAAATTAAGAATGCAGTCCTTGACATAGTGAAAGGAAGAATAGAAAGAGTTAACTACGGAATGTGTTCAAAACATTATATCCGTTCTTCTTCTTTAGCTATTTGTGAGAGTAATAACATCCACATAACAGATAGTTTAGCGTATAAAGATACTATTACGAGAAATGGTATCATCATCGGTGAAATAAGATATAGATATGCAGCGCACAAACGTAATGGAATGTACAAAATGCTTGCACCGATTATTTCATATATAGATTGAATTCAAATGCCTTTAAGGTTTACTTTGATAAACTATCCAAGAATTCTTAAAATATAGAACTATGATAAGATATCCAAGAGTATTAATTATAAAGCGCATCAAGTATATCCCTACTTATCAAGAACTTTATCAAGTAGATACTATGCGCCCAAACAGACCAATGCGAAGTAAATTCGGATTGAGTAAGTCACAAGCAAACTCATTTGCAAGACAAGAGTTGGCTGTTCTAAAAAGCGAAGGCTACGAAAAAGCTGTTTACAACTCTATGTTGATTGATTTTAAGACTTTTCATCTATGAAACGAAATATCCGTGGTTTGTCACCACGGATGTTTTTCGAGCTGTGCTGCTCTTTTTAATCGCAGCACGTAATACTCATGCCCTTTTCACTAATACTGAGGCCCTGTAATTTAATACTTGTTTATAATAACACTCCTAGTTCCCACTAATAAATAAAACTTTAAAAGATTGTTCTAACCCTTTCTAAGTTACCTATGCCCATTGCTCCGCCAGTTTTCTTCCAGGCATTCGGCAGCACTTCTCAAACAAACTCCGCAGAAAGCCAACTATGCAAACTTTCACTTCATTTGTATGGCAGTATCTTACCTCGTGCCTTACAGAAAACAGGCTACGCTGGAAACCCTTAAAACAGTCTATGCTGTTTTAATCCTTTTCAAAGCACAGTATCTTCTCCTACGGATCATCAACAGAGCTTTTCAATGTACTTTGGGAGAGCGGTTATATCAGAATCAAAATCATAAGCTTACAGCAGGTCGCTATTCTTTAAACAAATTTGATAGCCTAGGCTGTCTTGTCTAACCTGTTTTATTCATTCTCCGACACAGAAAACCTTTTCATTTCGACACATCGAAAATATACAGAAAAGACGTAAAAAACATGGTATAAAATCATATAATACACCTAAAAAAACACTTATAAAAGACAAGATTATAATCGAAAGTAAAGTAAACAAACACGAAGTGATGCAAGAAAAGGTGCTTAATTGGACTTCAAGAAGGCATTAATAAGAGTTCAAAAGGGCATCTATTTTCAAGCCAATCAGGCCTCTTTCATAAGCTAAGGGCACACATTTTGCAGATTCTAATTGAATGTGCGGGACAAGAACAAAAAAGGTAGAAACTATGGAGTGGTAATGACTTCAAATCCTTGGCGTGCAGAACAGCAGATGCCTACTCTTTAAGTACTGCATCTACACATTCCATTCAGTACTAATACTTAATGGCTCTCGCTTGTCGCTCCTTGTTCCAAAGAAGTCATAAAGTGGCATGAAGCCATTACGCATATTTATGACGTAATAGCTGAATAAGTTTTAAGGAAATAGTAAAGGAGATCCCATGTTAAATAGAATTGCAGATTATTGTTTTTCTTATCTTTTCTTTACTTTCCCCTTATTTATTATTATCTTTGCCAAGGATATAAAGTAGAATATGTAATAGAATAATAAAAACAGGATTATGAACGAACGATTAGTAGTCAAATCATTCGGACCTATAAGAAGTATCGATATCAACTTCCGCAAAGTAAATCTTTTTATTGGTGACCAAGGTACAGGAAAGAGTTGCATTGTTAAGTTGTACTCTACTTTTAGATGGCTCGAAAAGACATTATTGACAGAGACGTATTCTTTGGACTATTTTACGAAGTTTGTAGATGCACGCTTTAAAAAACAATTATGTGGGTATCATCGTATTGATGATTTTTTCCGTAACGATACCTACATATTATATGAAAGTGCTCTGTATAAATTTGTTTATGCAGGAAATGCGTTTAATATAGAAAAAAAGAATGGAACTATCACAGGATTACCAAAAATAATGTATGTTCCTGCTGAAAGAATAATATTAAGTTCAGCAGAAAAGAAGTTGAAGACATTTGATGGGCTTCCTGCTTCCAACCTTACTTTTAATCAGACCTTTTGGGAATCGAAGGAACGATTTAAAGATGGTTATTCTTTTCCATTTGGTAATTTGAACTACAAGTATGATTCTTTGAATGATATTAGCTGGATTGAAGGCTGTGATTATCGTGTTCGTCTTATCAACGCATCCAGTGGTATTCAGTCAGCCCTACCAGTCTGTATAGTTTCTGACTATTTAGGGAATATTGTTGCTTCTGGTAAAGAACGTCCCATGTCTGTAGAAGAATTACAGAAATTGCAAAAAGAAACTTCTAAGATTATGGAAAATGAGAATTTGTCAGATTCGGTCAAGAACGCTATGTTAAAACATCTCTCTAGTCGTAGTCGTTACAATTGTTTTGTAAATATCGTAGAGGAACCTGAGTTAAGTCTTTTCCCAGAATCACAAAACTCAATGATAAGGCTATTGTGCAAAGTTAACAATGGAACTACGGATAATATGCTTTTGTTAACTTCGCATAGCCCATACACACTAGCTATACTTAATAACCTTGTACTTGCTTATAAGGCATATGAAAAAGGAGATGACAATATAAAAAGAAAGGTTGCTGAGATTGTTCCTCCAGAATATCACATTGACCCTGAATCTCTCACAGCTTTTAGTCTCACAGAAGCTGAAATGGAGAATTATCAATCTGTTCTCTCAGAATCATCTGGTATAATCAGCAAGAATGATCTTGATTCAGTATCAGAGCTAATTATGCGTGAGTTTAATATATTATATCGTATTTATGGCAAGACTATCAAATAATACCAATATTCCTACCGCCGTTAGCAACCTTAGACTATGTTCTGCATTACGTAATTGTGGGCGTATTGGTGTTCAACGTGCAATGGTTATAAGTATAGACGAGAAATTATATGTTTACGACGATGCCACTTTAGGATATTCTGACTGGACCAATATAGTTCCACCCAATATTTCGGAGACTTTTTGTGCTGATAATCCTAACAAAACAGAGATTGTATTATTACCATTAGACAATAGGATTATAACAGGTCCAAAAGTAAAACAGGGTGGTGTGTGTGATTGTGCATTGCTCACGGTGAACGAATTAAGCCTGATTGAGTTCAAAACAAATGCAAAGACAGAGTCTGATAAGACTCTTGAACAACGTTGCCGCGAAGCTTTATCCCAAATACTTAATACAATAAATGGAATCATTAAACCTAAATGTAATCAGCAGCGTATAGACATTGAAAGAAAAGTTGATATAGACGCTTATATAGTATTTGACAATGAACTGAATGTAACAGGCATTAAAGGCCACATTCCAAGCAATTGCTATGGACGTTTTAGAGGAAAATAAATTGTTATTATATGTTGATAATAAGAAGACTTTTTTGTAGGTCTTATTTGATTAAAACCTTAAGTCCACAGCATTATTACTTGTGAGAAAATTTGAGGATACCATCTGAACTATGACCTATATCCTGTAGCTCGTCCCCAAGCGTAAGCCTATCAAATTTGGGATAATCATACCGTGTAAGTATATAAGCCTTTATTCTATCTTTAATCAATGCATTTAGCGAGAGATCCTCTTTTTCCCCTTTAGTCTTATAAAAGCCCTGTATTCGATGTTGTTGTTTTCACTCCTTGCATTCACCGTCTGGTTTTACTTTTCCTTTGCAAAGTTAGTAAGGTCGTCAGAACTCAAAGGACCGCTCAGCTATTTCGTTATATTCTAATGACAGCCTTCCACAAATCAGAGATTTGGGTATTCCATAAGAATATAATGAAATTCCTTTATTTATCTGCCTGATGACCTTACTACCCATTTGCACGTAAAATTTGAAACCCGACAATGATGCTGCAAAAGCAGCTGAACGAAAGGGAAATGTATCACAAATTAAATTCTTAAAAATATGGCAAACTGGGCAAGTACAAGCTATCGAATTGAAGGTAGTGAGAGTGATTTAAAGAAAGTTTATGATGTAATTGACAACTTTGTCACAGGCAAGTCAAAACCTGTTCTTGAAGATGCATCTAAAGAATGGGAAGGCAATATTGTTAAGGCTTTGGGCGCATCAGACGAGCAGTTGAAAGAGAGCTATCTCCGTGGATTTATCGAAGAGTATGAGTTAGATGGTGATGTTATTCGCATCAATGCAGAAGAAGCTTGGGGAGCAACAGACTTCAGACACATCTTAGGAGACCTTATGCCAGAACTTACTATTTACTATATCGTAGAGGAAGCAGGATGTGACGTGTTCGCAACAAATGACATTGATGGTAAATACTTTCCAGAGCAATACTTAGTTGATGCTTATGTAAAGGATGCAGACTACTATGAATACTTTGAAACAGAAAAACAAATGAGGGACTTTGTTTCTACTATGATTGATAAAGAAGACTTCACTGACGAAGATATTGAGGCATGGAATGAAGAGCATGAAGATGACGACTCTTACATATATGTTCATGAATTCCAATATGTTGAGTAATATTAAGCAACGGAGAGGCTAACCACCTCTCCACAAACCAATAAGATATGTCAAGAGAGAATATTATTAAGTCTATTAATGAAACCTTAAAGAAATTACCTCACAAGGTTTATATATCCTCAATTCCGCAGCGTTTTTCCTTGTGAGGCGATTTTATATGTTGAGATGTCTTTTTGTGGCTCTATATGTTGTTATGAGGATTATCGGGGCTTCCTGGGTCTTGCCGAAGCATGAAATCCCCCACCCAAACCAATGGGGAATATGAGAACCACAAAGAAATGCTGCTTATTCAAGGAATACTTCAGAATAGTATGCTTTATTTGTATACAGGTTCAGAACGTTCCGCCTTCCTGTTCTCACCCATTTTGCCGGCACGCTGACAAAATGCAGGATAAATGCTTTCAGTCTGCTTGTCTTTTTCAACGGCTTGACCTTTTCGCTGATATGGCGGACGAGATAGAGATAGAAGTTCTTCAGCATGGCAGTAACCATCATGAAAACCATGTTCTCATCCATGAAGGAAAATGGCAGATGCGACCAGCCGAAGTCATTGTTCTGTATGTCGAAGTTCTTTTCGCTCGCTCCACGTTCATTGTAGAATGTAATGATGTCCTTCTCTGTGGGTGTCCGGTTGTTGGTAAGGATACAGCGGTATGTGTATATCACTCCGAACATATCCGTCTGTTCCCTGCCGTGTTTGTCTTTCAAGGGAGTACGCTGTACGACAAGCCTGTATGACTTTCCTTCGATGAGGTTGTCCATGCTGACGGAGATGACATCGTATCTCTCATAACCAACCTCAACGCTCTTCCATTCTTCCAGCTGGCGGAACTCCCCGCACCGGCTGCCGCAGCTGGCAGCACGTATATAGAACGTGTTGCAGCGCTGCTCTACGGTTCGGATGACTTCCTTCGAGAACGACCCGCAGTCGGCACGGAAACGCTCTATCACAACACCAAGCTCGGAGGTCACACGGTCCATAATTCGGCGAAGCGTGTCCTCCTGATGGAATTTCACGTTGGTGTTTCCGTCACGGTTCTCACCTCCGACTATGATGCCCCCGATGGAAGCCCAGCCCGGGAAATAGCCAAAATCCTGCTTGTAGGAATACTTTGCATCGAACTTGTGGGCAGGAACAAACTGGTGGTCAAAGTCCAGGTCAACATGACTGCCCGCCTTTATAAGCCCCATCCTACGTATCATACGTAAAAGTAAGGTGTTCAGCTTCTCTGCAGTGTTGAAACTGTAGGACCTGCCGGAGGTTTCGCTCTTATAGACAATGTTCTCTTCAGCAAGCTCCTTCAGTCCGCGCCCCACAGTGTCGGCGCCGGGTAACAGCGTACCAGGTCTCTGCCTGAACTGCCCTGTAAGCGCATTGATGTCCTCAAGGCAATCCCCACCGCAAAGGTAGCTGAAGAAGAGAGAGCCCAGGATGCTTCCATGGCTGAATGCCTTGCCGCTGCATCCGCGTCTGCCCAACACGGATTCGGTAAGTTTTTCAAAGCCCAACCTTGAAAAAACGTCCATGATGTGATAAATTCCTCCGAAGGAAGTGATATTCTCGTTTTTAATTGCTACCTTTGTCATGTCAGATTTTTGCTTGTTTATTTTTTGATAGCACTAAGATAGGTGAAATTTCTGACATATCCAAGTGTTTTGAGGACTTTGTTTCTCAGGCACTTGGAGTTCTCAAAAGAAATTATGCTGCGGAATTAAGGTATATGGAAAAAAGATTTTCCACAAGTAACAACTGTTGATGAATTAACAGCGAAACGAATTTCTATCGAAATTCATGCTTTAAAATATCCAATAACACAGAGTGAAGGTATTTTCTTTACAGTGTGTTTTGCATTCACTCCTTGGATAAATGAAAGAGGATGGGATAAGATATCAACTGAAGTATTAAACAATCTTCTGTCGTTTATGCAAAGAAATAAGTGAATACATCTTCGACAATTAAAAGGTAACAGAGAGATTAACCAACTCTCTAAAACATATAAGTTATATGAACATTCGTATTGCTATTCAAGTGATAACAGTAGTATCATCAGAAGCTTTTATTACTTATCAGCAAGTATATGTAAATAATGATTATGCAGCAGAAGCTGACTTTGAAAGACAAACAAACATACATAAGGACCTATTATTACAAGGTTGGACTGTAAGCCGCAAGTCTTTCTAACATTCTAAAAAAGGAGAGGTTAACCACCTCTCCACAAAAACAAATAAAATGATACACCAAGATTTCTATAAGAAATACATAGACATTCGTTCAGAAGAAGTTAACGCACTGAACGAGGCAATTCGTAACACTGATGATAAGGAAGTGCATTGGCAATCTGACTTTCCTTATGTAACCGCACAGCTTTCTAACTGCGATGGTCATTTGGATGCAAAGGTTATGGCGGTAAAGCATCCAGTTTCAGAGCATAGTGGTATACTCATTATGCCTGACGAAGACCACCAGTATTACGAAGTAGGCTATAACGATATTCTATTCGGAGATATTGATGGAATATTAGATGCCCTGCCATAGTAATTACCCCACTGATTTCTATATTTGTCAGTGGGGTTTATTTTAGGCTATATAGAGTAATATGGAGTATCTAATCTAATGAAACTTCTCCATCTTTTACCTTATCAATAGTTGCTTTTCTATGATAGCCATTCTTGGTAAACTCATTTATCCATATAAGCTTTCGTGTTCCATCACCGTAAGGCTGCAATCTGAAGTGACCACTTACTTTGAAAGACTCGTCATTAGATAATTCAGTATACCATTTGCTATCAAAGGTGTAAAAATCAAGTCCAGGAACAGTATGTACCTGACTTTTCTTTGCTTTCTTAACCTGTTTCTTTGTAGTTGTAGAAACACATTTCAGTTGAACTTCTGCCCATTGTCTTAAACAGAGATAGTCTAAAACCATATCAATGTAGTCCCTAATATTTTCTTCATATAAATTATCTATTAAGGGAATTATCATTCCATCTAATTGATGTCCTTCTCCTTTTATCTTATCTTTTGGAGAAACACAGACGTAAAAAGTTGGAATTGATAGATATTTATCAATGTGATCGTTATTATGAAATACCCATAAAGTGAGACATCCATTTTTCACACTATATACAACATAACAACCTTCTATAAAATAAGGACTACGTACAATTCCGTTCTCTCCATCTAACTCTTCAAGAATATCCATATGAAATTGTGTAAATTTTATATAGGATTTATCCATTGTATCGACAAATGATTTAGACAAGAGAACTAGATTACGACAATTTCCCCTTAAAGAATATAGCTCACTGATTGCATTTTCCCTATCAGAGTCAACTATACTGCCAATATTTTTATACCACATAAGAATACTTCGAGGTAAATCTCTATTATCTAAAGAAAACAAATACCGGAATAGGGTGATATCGTTTATATTTTTGTTATTCATAGACTATACTAGTATACACATTAATTACATTTTGCAAAGATACACTAAACGGTAATGAAAATCGAAGATTAAGACGCTTATTTGTATTTACCATTATCTTCTCTTTGCAAAACTTATACAATAACTTTGTCATGAGAACAACACTTATCAAAGACTACGTTATGCCTAAAATATAAAGCGTTAGTAGAAAATATATTTTATTCTTCTCTTATTAACAAAGCCCTATTGTAGAGGCGTTACCGACTTCTTGTGTTACCGACATAGGATTGATTTTTATTGTGCAAAGTTAGTGTAGCATTCAACTCCTTTACAAGTATCATTTATCACTATTTTCATAAGAATTAGTATGGACCCTCCGCAATTTCTCTTAAAACAAATTGGGTTTCCATACAAATTCTTACAAAAATTCCTTGTGCATCCATTTCTGCCCCACTTCTCTAAGCACATAAAAATTCAATCCCTGTCAGTCTCACATAGAGAGTGAGAACTAAAGGGAAAAGTATCACTTTTTATTAAACTTTTTAGTATGGATATTATTCAGATTTTAGGAAATTCTGCAGAGTTGCTTAATGCGTATGAACCAAAAACCACTTTTTGGATGGATTTTTCAATTGCAGACAAGTTTGGTCTCTACGCTATCAAAGACACCTACAAGCGAGCTTTCAATGAGTGGAAAGACAATCACGTCTATCTCACAGAGCTTGTTATGGTTCTTAACCACAAGATTTGGCAATGGTATGAGACAAACGATGCTATTGCACGCCTCTATGATACTCTTTGGAGAGAAGCAGACCTTTGGGCACAAGAGAACCTGAAAGGTGAAGAACTTGAATACTTCTACAGAATTACCGATTGAAATGTAAGTGTATCCTAAGTCATAAGAAATCTAAATGGTGTGATTAATCTTATGTAATACCCAAGAGCCATATCAAACATAAATAAAAGTAGTTTGGTATGGCTCTTTCCATATTAGTAAGAAAATTGTTTTATAAATCTATCACCACAAGAATGCATTAGATGGCAAAACTTATTCGTGGTAAATCAGGACTTCATGACATCCCATTTACCATGTCCTCCTCCATACCATCTACCTGAATAAGCCCATTCCTCATAATAGTATAGCCATTCTATAGCCCAATGCACGATTGTTTTTGAAATAAGCATAGAACTTGTCCATTCCATCCTCTTTGGCATAAATAGACATAGCTGTTGAGTTTTTGTATTATAGGTATGTGGAAGCGATTCTGCTCCCTTTGCTAATAACAAAGGTTTTGGTTCTTCCACATAAACCAATGGTATAGTATGTTGATTATATACTATTTTAAGTAAATAAGTATCACTTAAAGGAGTTGGAGTAACCTCAAACCACCACGTAAAACCATTGTGTCTCCTCTCAGAACGTCCACCTTTGAAGCAAGCTAGCAATGAACTAAGTTGCTCATAAACAGTATATTTCCTATTTTTCACCAAAGAATGTGTTTTTTGCATTTAACGTTGTTCCAATTGCTCCAATAATACCTGTAGAAGACACTTTTAGTTTTGAATTAGAAGCTTCTGCCTTATGTTCTAATGCTCTCTTCTCAAATATAAGATTAGTAACCTTTTTACCAAAAGATGATGCGAAAACATTACGTAACACACTTCCTTTACAATTAAGAAAAGCGCCTTTATCACTCTTAAGTTTACCTAACCACCTAAAGAAATTATCACGTCTATTAGGATGACTAGTCCATTTATCAGCAAAGTTTTCTTCTGAATTAACTGGGTTTTCTATAACGTAGGTGCCATCTTGATTTTTATGTATCTGTGACTCCATTCCATCAATCACATTATTAAGACCAATAAAAAGATTATCTTCACCTTTATAAGCTTTCGCAGCTAAGGTTGTGATAATAATGGAAATCGGTTTTTCTTTGTCTCCATTAAACATTACGTCTCTATGACGTTTCAGTATCTGTACTATTCGTTGAAGAATTGTTTTGTTTTCTACATATTTGCGGACAGGTATAACATTCTCTAAAAGGGCTCTATTGTTTTGTGAAGTAATATTGCAGCGAGAAGCAAACCACATAGCATATCCATCTGGATTACTTTTCATCCATTCTCTAATGCAGATAGACGTTTTATAATTGTCACATTTATTATCAGTAATACGTATGGAGATATCATCTATCGCTTGTGCGTCGAATCCAGAAGCATTTAAGATATGAAAACGCTCTAAATATGTACTTTCAGCTACACAAGGTAATATATCCATGTGATAGCGTTCTTTGTTATTATCAGAGTTTTGCCTATACAATAATGTCCAACACCTTCTTCCTTCCTTATCAAGCATCTCCTTATATAGACTGTGCGATTTTAGACGATTGCCAACACGAGTTTTTAAATCAAACTGGGTCCAAGTAGGCCCCTTCTCTATTAGACGATATACTAAATCAACATCTAAATCATCCTCCTCATTTATGGGTTGAATTATTGTACCTAAACGGAGTGAACCTTGTGGGGTTATGACAGGATGATATGAAGACAACTCTGGATCTTCTTCCAGATATTTACCAACAGCTGAATAGCTTCTCGTTAAGTTGTCATACTGAGTCTTTGTTATATCGAGACTCTTAGAAAGCATAAGAAACAATTCATTAAGTTCCCTGCTTAAGTTGTCATTAGTCTGTAACATAATAGTACTATTTGTTGTTAATTATTATTGCAAGTTTATCTTCTGTTTTATTAAACTCGTAGATGTGTAATGGCGAATTAGCTTTAGGCATCCAAACTCTCCCAAGCTCTATACAACAAGCAACTGGTGCTGCCAAATATAATGCGATTGGTTTATGATTAGATGTTTTAGATATTTCCTCCAATAGATTTTCTGTAATTCTACAGAATTTATCTAAAGTTGATTTTGAGTCTAAAAAATCCATATTTGGACTATCTATCGTTATTTCCCAGAGATTATCATTACCTCTTTCTCTTCTAACTCGGTCTGTTATAGAAGCACTAAGAGAGAGAACTAAAGCAGGATTACCTTCGGTAATAGAAGGTTTATTAACAATAAAGTCTATAGAGCTATTGTCCTGTTGCCAGCTCCATCCGCCACTACGTTGTTTCTGGTATACTAAAACCTCACGCTTGCTATTAAGGAGAGTACCCAAATAGACAAGCAAAGGCATCGGAGCAAACCCAAAGAGAGCAATTCTTTTATACTCCCATTTATCAATAACATTTAAGATATTTCTGTCACATTGGTACTTAAGATTTTCAACTTCTTGTTTCCAGTACTCTTCCCATGACTGATTATTATATAAATTTGCTCCTAATTCTATTGGATTAGTGTTTGTCGGATAGAAGTTTGGCAATAATGCATCCTTCAACTGAGAGAAATTAAAGTCTGGGCAATCGCTTGCTATATTTGCACGAAAAACAACAATATTGGCTTGAACATCCTCTTTTAACCCCGTAAGAAACTCCATACGTTCTTCATGTCTCTTCTTCATTCCAAAGAGAGTATCAGCATCATATTTATCTTTACCTTCGTTATCTATATATTTATGACAATCTTGACACAACAGCATCAAATTTTTAGAATCTGATGCTAACTTTTTAGAGTCGATTGTCCCTCTTGGTCCATTAGGAGAGTCTGCTATAATATGTGCATAGTTAGCCAAATTACAGTTATCCATTGTTACACCATGATGATATAAAGCCTTATTACAGCCTTTAAATTCACATCGACCTGCAGCTTTCCACCAAAGTTCTCTGACTGTTGCTATCGGTATTTTTGTTTTGCTCATAATTTAAATTAATTTATGCTACAAAGATAACAAACATCTGTGCAGCCTATCTGCACAGATGCTAAAACTTCGTAACAATAGTACTATTGTGAGAAAAATCTGTTTAATCAACTAATATTCTTAAGTTCAAATTAAACTTTAGTCTTTTTTAATGTAGTAGTATAAATGAATAATACAGATAGAAACTCTTAGGTTTGATAGTTAAAATTATACTACCATGGTCTGATAATTTCAACAAAAGTACTATCTACATCTTCTGTTACAAGTATAGGATAACTTTTATACTGAAGCATTCTACTAATTACCTCTTGAGAGGGGTGTCCATAGGAGTTATTCTTCCCTACAGAAATAGGACAAAAGAAAGGTCGATTGAACAATATGTTTTCATTAAATGATGAAAGGCTACCGTGGTGAGGTATCTGTATAGTTCCTATGAAATGCCAGTAGTCTTTATATACACTTTGAACATCTACAAAATTTAAGTCTCCATCACCTGTGTATAAGCAAGCAGGTCGCTTGTAAAGCATATACTTATAATATAGCTGTTTAGAGCAGAATTTGTCCTTAAAATATCTCTGATATACTTGATAGATTTCATTACTTGTTTCCTTTTCCGGTCCAGAATATAAAAACATGGAATTTAAGTTTATATTTTCATCAAAATCTTTGTAGATACTTTTTAATTTATCAATTACTAGTGATGCAATAATTTTAAATTAAACTTCATATATCCCTTTATTAATAAGGGTTTCAGATCGTTCTTTGATTTTTTGATTTGAAAATGACAGCGTAACTTTGCAACCAAAACTGCATTGTTATGAACGTCGGTCGATATGTGTTTTCACAAGTTGTGAAGTACATACCTCGTTATCAGTTCGACAAGTGCGTGAAGAAGTACCGTGGCGACTGGCATGTCAAGGATTTGACTTGTTACAACCAGCTTCTGCACCTTTTGTTTGGACAGCTGACGAGTTGTGATTCCCTACGGGACATCTGCCTGTGTCTTGGTGCCCACAAGGACATCCTCTACCATCTTGGATTTGGCAACACGGTCAACCAGTCATCACTTTCCCGAGCTAACGACAATCGGGATTACCGCATCTATGAGGAGTTTGGCATCTATATGATAAATCTGGTAAGACCTTTATACACAAGGACCTCGATACCAGATGTCACTATAGACAACGTACTTTACTCCCTCGATTCCACGACCATCTCCACAAGTGTCAAACTTGCGACATGGGCTTTAGGAAGATACAACAAGGGGGCGGTGAAGATGCACACTCTGCTTGACTTGCGCGGGAGCATTCCAGCAAACATCCACATCACGGATGGCAGATGGCATGACAGCAACGAACTTGAACTGACTGCGCCGGAGCCTCTTGCCTTCTATATGATGGACAAGGCCTATGTTGACTTCGATGAGTTCTTTCGCTTCCATTTGGCTGGAGCCTATTGGGTTACCAGACCGAAGGACAACATGAAATACGAGATTATTGGTCATAGAAAAGACTTCTCCCGAGAGGATGGTATTCGAGGCGACTTTACCATTCGCTTGACTCAGCCAAAGACTCATGCACTTTACCCTGAGCCTTTCAGGGCAGTCTGCCACTATGATGAGGAGACGTGTGAAGAAATAGTGTTCATCACTAACAACTTCGAGATCAGCGCAGTGGAAGTGTCCGTCCTGTATAGGCACAGATGGGACATAGAGGTGTTCTTCAAGTGGATAAAGCAGAACATTGTCGTGAAGACCTTGTGGGGGTATTCCGGGAATGCAGTCCGAATCCATCTCTGGGTTGCAGTCATCGCCTATCTGCTTGTTGCAAGAATAAAGGCGGACAACAAAAGCCCATACACCATTACGGAAGTGGCAACGCTGATAAGAGTTTCTGCTTTGGAGAAAACTCACCTCAGAGATTTAATCACTAAGCCGAGAACCTCTGTCATTTACAATCAATATGTCAAAGAACTACCTCTATTTGATAATATGTAAAACTTAACGCGATTTTATCGCATCAGTACTATTTATCAATAATTCTTTTTTGAGTAGTATATTCTGGATCCTTCTTTAGTTTCTGTAAATCAACTACTGAGTCTTGTATTTTCTCAACAAACGCCTTACTACGGATTTTATACTCATAATTATGAGGAATAAAAACCCAATCAGATTCATTTAAGTCAAGAGGTAAAATTCTTCCGCTGGGAATTATTCTTACTTTATTATTTTTTCCCCCTTAACTGGGTCATCTTCTTTACTTAATCTTACTTCACTATACTCGCCAGGTTTAACAACTATAATTTTAGTCTCAGGGTCAAAGTATTGAGTTGGGTCACTGACCAAAGTGGCTAAATCGTCTTCTTCTAAAGCTAAATAAATTTCAGATAAGAATCGCTTTGTTTCTTCATGTAGTAGTGGCAAAACTACGTTTTCTATTTTTTTAACGGTTTTCTTTAATAAAGTAATCTTGGAAATATGATCATAATCAAAATGAGAAATGAATAGATAATGTATTACGTCATTTTTACTAAAACTTTGAGAAACTACTCCCTTAGTACCTTTGTTTCCTCTGTTAGTGTACTCGGTACCACAGTCATACACAATATTTATATTGTCATCTATGTGTCTTTCTGAATAAAAGGCACCTTGTCCTACTGGATGAAAAAATCTTTGAATCATAGTTTGTTAAATTTTAAAAGTTATCTTTGATTATTAAAAACAAATTTACAATAAGAAATTGACTATATTCATAAAACCAACGAAATTGTCATATCAAAAATTCCCCTTTACCCCAAATCGAGATTTTACAATTCGATTTGAGATAAAGAGATAATTTTATAAGAATGCATTTATAGCGTTAAAATATTTTTTGACTCATGGTACAATTGCTCAGATTTACTTCACAGTATAGTCTAAAATCCAGCCATTTCCAGATCGGTTATAGAATATGCTGTAACATAAAGGTACATTGCAACCACAACCTTGATAGCTACTGCTATATCAGAATCGTTCTTGTCAGGAGCATTATGCGCTTCTTCATTTCGCCAATCACGTACCTTCTGAAGATAAGCTTCAAACTTCTTACGATCCTCATCTTTTGCATGCTTTAAGTCCCAAAGACATTTAAAGGCATGAACAGCATCAGACAATGAAGCATCTTTTCCATCACGACCATTAATTTCTTCATCGTTGATCAGATAGTAGAGTTTCTTTAAGAATGCTTCAAATTTCTGTACCAATGAATTGAAGAACGCATACTTAACAACAGGCGTAATATTAGGATTTGTATAGATATTATTCAAAGCCTCTCGAAGTAAGGTATCAATACCATCGAGTTTTGGAAGGCTGGATGTATTCAGTATGAAGAAAAGATAATCTACAATTTCAGGCAAACTCCTCATCTTTTGACAAACACCTTCAAACTCTTCTGCCATAGCTTCAGCGATTTTGTCTTTTAATACAGCTTCATCATAGACAAGACTTGACGTAGCATTAGCTTGCATTACCAACGCCTCTACAAACTTACCAATCAGTGTTAAAGCAAAGCCTTTCTCCTTGTCAAGAATTTCTCTAAAGTTGAGATACTTATCAATTTGATTTACGATTGTTTCATCGAATTTCTGTTTGCAGATATTGATCATTACATCGTAAGAGTTTCCTGCACGAGCTGCATCTATCACCTCTGGGTCTTTCAGAAGATCATCCCATATCTGCTTAATAATCTTATCATTTTCATTCAGAATATCAGCGAAGGGACTATTCACCATATCAAGCAACTCAGCAACAGTCTTTTTCTCATCCTCTTTCTGTTGTCCGACCTCTCCTATACGACTTGCCTTTAGCTCAGTTGGTTCGTCTTCGAGTTCAATACTACCTTCAAACGACAACTGAATTCTAAGTTTGTCAAGATCTATCATATCAACAAGTTCCATTGGCAAAGTCTCCTTGGTATAAGGAAGATACTTATAGAACACCTTACAGAAAACATAAAACTTCTCAAGGTCAGGGTCAGTAAACTCCATAATCTGCGCCAGAAATCCGTATTGACGAACAAAACGGTTTACCAGTTTACGATATGCGTCCTTTTCCTCGTCAGACAGAGGTAATACCCTTTCATTTACAATATTCAACAAAAGTGATGGAATTCCTGTAACTGTTTCCTGATCTATCATTCTTTGACAGACATCGTTGACTTCTTCTTCGCTGAAGATATTCCATCTTTCAACATCTTCCTTTAAGGTGTATACACGCTGTGTGTCAACACTACCAGTAAGAGAGGTTACTGTGTAGTACTGATTAAAGGCTTTTTTTACAGAATCTGCATCATTTCGGAAATCAACAACGAGTGTGTCTTCCTTGTATGGCCAGTAAGTACGATTCAATCGTGAAAGTGTTTGTATACATTGAATACCACCGAGCGAACGGTCTACAAACATTGTATGGAGAAGCTTCTGATCAAAACCTGTTTGGAACTTTTCTGCAACAATGAGAAACTTATAGTCATTGTCCTTAAACTTCTCTGCTATTGCATTATCAGTAACACCATCATCATTCAAATTTGCTTCAGTACACTTGCGACCATTACTGTCTGTAACTTCACCTGAAAAAGCTACTAAGGTCTTGATAGAACCATTATACTCATCAAGTATTATGCGATCAATTATCTGCTTATAATCAGCGGCAGCTTGTCGTGAGTCACATACTACCATAGCTTTAGCTTGATGATTGATTTTATTAATGGTAAATTTCATAAACTGATCTACCATCATACTTGCCTTACGCAACTTAATATACTTATCCTGTCCCAGCTTTGTCGCAATTACTTTTAGAGCCTTCTTTTTCTCAAACTGTTCGTTTGCATCTTTAGTAGGATCTTTTGCTATTAACTCGAACATCGTTTTGTAACTGACGTAGTTCTGTGTGACATCAAGGATAAACTTCTCGTCGATGGCTTGTTTCATAGAATACAAGTCATGCGCTTCCTTTCCGTCCTTACCATAAAGAGCGAATGTCTTATCTTTAGGAGTAGCGGTAAAAGCAAAATTAGAAATATGCTTCATCATCTTTCTATATACTTGCCTTTGTGCCATCAGCGCATCAAGCGGACTCTCATACTCCTCTGGATCATAACCACCAATTGCTTCTAAATCTTTTTCTGTTGAAAGGGCTTTTACAAGGTCTTTTGCAGCCTCGTTACCAACAGCTGTATGTGCCTCGTCAATGATAACGGCATACTTCTTTGACTTCTCATGTTTGAGATGATCAAGAGCGTAAGCAAACTTCTGTACTGTAGATATAATAATACGGTTTTCACCATCCAAAGCTTTAGCAAGTGTCTTAGATGATCTTCGAATATCCTTTACTGTACCTGCAGTGGTTTCAAAATTCACAACGTCTTCAGCCATATTGCGATTCAGTACAATACGGTCGGTTACCATTATAATACTGTCAAATATGGCAGATCCATTTTCATGTGTCATGTTAGCAAGCTGATGAGCTAACCAAGCCATAGTCTTTGTCTTACCACTTCCTGCTGAATGTTGAATAAGGTAATTATTACCAGCACCTTCTTCACGCACTAAGCGACGAAGCTTACGTACAGCACGAAGCTGATGGTAGCGAGGAAATATAAGAATAGTCTCTTTTTTACGTTCCTTTGTATCCTTGTCCTCGTAAGTCTCTTCATAACGTTTGATGAAGTTTACAAGTAAGTCAAGAACAGAATCTGCCTGAAGTATCTCCATCCACATATAAGCTGTTGGGTACTCGCCTTCTATCGTCGGATTCACTGTCTCGCGGTTGAAAGGCAGGAAGGTTGTTTTTTCTCCTTTCAGCTTTGTAGTCATAAATGCGTACTGGTTATCCATTACAAAATGAACAAGACAGTTTCGGAGCATTCTATTCTCTGGGTTGCGATTCTCTCGGTATTGACTAATACCGTGTGTGTAATTTTGATCTGTTCCTTCGTTCTTCAGTTCAAATGTAAATAAAGGAATACCATTTAGCAGGATACACATATCAAGTTCCTTTCCCTTGTCGTTTCCTGTAGAGTATCGCATTTGGCGTACAACACTAAAGTTGTTAGCACGATATAAGCGGTAATTGTCTGTACCTTCTCCTTCCAAAACAGGCTTAAACTGGCAGAACTTTACCTTAGCCCCACTCACCGTGAAGCCCTTGCGCATGATGTTCAGGACACTCTCTCCACGGTCTAATCGCTTGTTGTACTCACGGATAACCGTCTCTGTCTCCTTGCCAGGGAAATGTTGTGACAGTTTCTTCCACGCAATGGGTTGTGCTCGTAAGAACTGTTCTAACATCTCGGTGTCACACAAGCGTTCGATGTCAAACTGTGCGCTACTACGCTGATTATAGAGGTCGCTGTTTGCAAGATAGTTTGCAATATGCGTTTCAAAGGTTGTCTCGTTTAAAGGATTTAGCATATTTTATTGTTGTTTGTTGTCAATATTTAGTTTATCTTACATCCGTTATAGCTATACAGTCATTAGGTAAAAACCATCTTTCAGGTAGTTTAATACTTATGAAACTCAGGTTTCATCCCTTAGTATAGTCCTTGAACCCTTTCTAAGGGCTTCGCACATTACGTGACAAGCCCCAACACGGCTCGTGCTCGGCATGTTGTCAGTTATCAGTTACCTTACTTTTGCCCGTAACCACCTCCGTTATCAAGCTTTGCTTATACTCTTGTAGAAGGTCTATTTGGTGTTGGGCATTGGAGATAGAGGTATCTATGGTAGCACATTTGTGGTCGAGGTAAGAGGCGATTTGCTTTTGCTCATCTTGTGGTGGAAGAATAATAGAACATATAGACAAAATAGATTGAGTTATACTATATACTTTAACACCATATACACGTGACCGAATCTGATAACGCCAACAATCTGTTTTAAAAAGATAACCTATATACTTTGCATTCAAAGTCTCAGTTTGTAATATTATAGTATGATAGCCACCATATATAGCTTGATTTGTATCATTATATACGAAATTACCACAACCTTCATAGTCTTCTGATGTATCTGCAAAGATAAAATCGCCTTTATGGGCTTTAGACTTCTCTCCATTTTTAACAATTCCTATTGGAACATGGCGAATTAATTTACAATCCAAAGAGACACCATTATTTAACTTCGAATGGATTTGTCCATAGCTTATAACAGATTCTCCCTCGTCAACAATATCAGTTTTGGTAAAAGTAAGACCTTTATTCATTTTACAATATTTCTTTAAAGGCATCACCTCCCAATGCTTAGGCACATCTCCTATCCACTCAACTCCCGACTGTTTCATTTCGACATTAGGGTTCAGTCCTTTCGTTACGGCATGAGTGATAACACTCTGTTTCAGTTCTTGGAGTAGCGCAATACGCTTTTGTTGAATAGAAATGAGGTTATCTATCTTTGCACAGTGTGTATCAAGGTAGGTTGCAATAGCGGTCTGCTCAGATATGGTAGGTATTGGAATATATATGTCTTTAAGAGTCCCTGTATAAATAACATCTATTGTCGTTGCATTACTACTAACAGAAATATCTGTCTTAAAACAATCTGTTTCATTTATATACATTGTAAGCCATTCAGGTAGACAAATCTCTTGGTCTAAACGTATTGCTATCAAACATGGATGTAAAATACCTTTAGGGTATAGAGGTTGTAAGATTGCAGCTTTACCTATTGTTCCTCGTGATGTTATTAAGACATCATTAGCCCTTGTATAAAAACTACTTAGAGACTTCGCCTTTTTGTTAGAAACAAAATATCGGATCTTATTAAAATCATTATTAATGACATTCTGTTGACTATAGACAGACACATCGCCTTGAGACATTAATTCTTCTCCTTTTAATTGTGAACCAAAAGGGCCAGTCTTAATAGAATATTGTTCTTTATTACAACACTGTTTTATTTTACGTACCTCCCAATGCTTCGGCACTTCCCCAATCCATGCCACTCCACTATCCTTATACTCATCGTATTTCTTCATACGTCTTAGTCCTCCTTTAGCTGTGAGAGTTCATTGTTGAGCGCACTGTCTAATGCTGCCAGTTCTGAAAGGATTTCTTCGCTACTACGCAAAGGGCGATACTTATAGAAAAGTCGGGTGAAAGGGAACTCACAACCTACCTTGTCTTTATCACGTTCCATCCACGCATCGGGTGCAAAAGGTAGCACCTCACGACGGAAGTAGTCGTCGATATCTTCCTTCATTGGTATCTTCTCGGTATCGTTCAGATTGGTATCAGCAACCAGCTCACCACTGTTCTTTATAGGGTCGTCGAACACTTCGGGGGCATCCTCAGCTACTCTGCCGAACACATCACGCAACTGTTTCTTCTGTGCCTTGGTAGTCTTCACGCTATTCTCTTTCAAGAACACAAAGAACTCGTGGTCGCTACGCTGTTCGTCCACACCGTCTATCGCTGCCACCTCTCGCAAGATAAGGTTCTTCTTGTCGTCAGCCTTAAAGTCGTCGTTACTGCATAAAGCCTCATACGTAGCACGGATATCACTAAACCACAGGCGCAACGGACGTCGTACTGCCACGTTGGTATAAAGGAAGTCATCGTAGTCCATGAGCTTCGCAATCTCTAAGTGTTCCGTCTCGCCTGTCTTGTCGTAGACAATGTCACGGCAGCAAGGCTCGTAAGCCTTATAGATACTAATGATGTCGTGCGTTCCCTCCTCGCTTATCTCAAATCGTTTCTTACCCAAGTTCTTCTGGAGTAAGGTGGTAAACTCGCTATGGGCAGCATCAACAAAGAGCACTTTGCGATAGCGTTCTGCTGGTCGTTTGTTATCAAGTATCCACAGATAGGTGGTGATGTCAGTACCGTAGAAGAGATTCTTAGGCAGGGCTATGATAGCATCGAGCAAGTTACGGTCGAGCAACATCTTACGAATATTGCTCCATCCTGTCCCTGCATCACCATTGAAGAGTGGCGACCCATTGAGAACAATGCCTATGCGAGAGCCAGCGTTACTATCCATCTTAGCAATCATGTGTTGCAGGAAGAGTAGTGAACCATCAGACGTTGCAGGTAGTCCTGCTTCAAAACGTCCACCAGGACAATTATCCTGCATTACTATCTTCTTAACCTTGGTATCCTTTCCCCAGTCGACACCAAAAGGAGGGTTAGCCAACATAAAGTTGAAATGCTTACCATAGAGTTTATCGTCAGCAAGCGTATCACCTTGGAAAAGTTGCTGGTCAAGGTTTTGATCGTCACCCTTCATCAAAAGATCCGCTTTACAGATAGCGTATGTCTTCTGACTTAACTCTTGCCCATATAGATACACTTTTAAGTTGTTGTTTTGTGCCATCTCCTGAAGATGTTCACGTCCAACAGTTAACATTCCACCAGTACCACAGCAAGGATCGTATATCGTGAATGCTCTACCTGGAACAAAAAGTTCCTGTTCTTTTCCACTCATGGTAAGAGCAACCAATAGTTTTACAATCTCACGTGGGGTATAAAATTGACCAGCCTTACTGTTAGTAGACTCTTTTGAACGGCGGATAACAATCTCAAAGACAGTACCCATCATCGCATTACTCACTCTACTTGGATGGAGGTCTGCATTCTCAACAAACTGCTTGATTACAGCAAATAACTTATCGCCTCTGTCAAGACGGGAATAGATCTTAGATAAGTCTACTACATCACTATCTCCATCTTCATGAACAAAATTGGCAAGAATATCCTTGACATTATCGGTAAAGCCTTCCAGATATTCTTTAAAAGCATCACCTATCTGATCAGGTGAATTAAGAAGTTTTCTCAGAGACAAGCCAGAACTATTGAAGAATGTAAGGCCATTCTGCTTCATCAGTGCCTGTAACTTATATTTACGTATGTTTTCAGGACTCTGATTGAGTTCTTCAAGTATCGTTTCATATTTGTCCTCAAGGACACAATCCAAGCGACGAAGAAGGGTAAAAGGAAGAATAACATCTTCTACCTCTGAATCATCATAGTAGTTACGAATAACTTCCTTAATATCCCATATTACATTAGCTAACTCTTGCTCTGTCATTATGTATGTCTATTATATTTCTTAATTTGTTGCAAAGTTAAACATTATCTGTGCAATCTTTATGCACAGACAAATATTTTTGTAAATTACATTGTATTTTATTTGTAATTTCAAGGCGAAGCCAAGATGGCGAAAGTACTTCAATATCGGGGATGAAAGAAAAAATCTTTTGAAATAACTCACGATTAGGTTTAACCTCGATGCAAATCGTATTCGGCTCCTCTCTTAGTTTCTGAGACTTATGAAGAGGCTTAGAAACAACATAAGGAAAACGATTTTCAGAGAATCTAAGTACAATAGACTCTTTGGGAGTTTCCTCATAAGGAACAGAAACGCCTATCACATCGTCAAAATAAGTTTCGAAATTCACAGTGCTATTCTTTATAAAAGGGCATTGAGAATCTCTAAAAAAATCGATGCGATCCAGTGCGTAATTTTCTATACGGTCATTAGTTTGGTTAAGTCCGAATAAAAACCATCGACTATTGTATTGCTTTATATAATACGGATGCACAATACATAAACGTGGTTCTCCCCTAAAGGACTGGTAAGTAATCTCTAAAGGCTGATGATTAATTGTAGCATCAATTATTCGAGAAAGATGCTCAAGTCCTTTAAGCATATCATTCTGTTCAAAAGAGATAAGATTCTCAGAGTTTGCTTTACAACCAAAACGATATTCAAGATTAGATATCACTTCTTCCAACCAGGCGTTAGCAGGTATACCACGATATCTGCCAAGCATTTTTATCGTAGAACGAAGGTTTGTAACTTCTTCCATCGTTAACTCATTGTTAAAGATTGAAAATTCTGGATTAGAATAATAGTAATGACACTTCTTGCCATCATAAGGAACAGCTTTGATAGGAGCATGATATGGAGCTAAACGCATATTGCTCATATCTTCACGAATTTGACGCACACTGACGTTATAACCTAACTTCTCACTAACAAAATCAATTAATTCTTCTATATTAAACCGTCTTTGTTTATTACTAAAGCAGAGGTCTAAATACTGATAACGTAGATATGCATTTTTATTAACTGGCATCTGTTATAATAGATACTTAGGTGAAACAATATTGTCCATTGTATCAATTGTCGCATCTCAACTTCAAGACATTGCTGAATCTAAAAGACTAATAGTAGCTAATAAGAACATCATTAACATAGGATAATCTCATTTGCCCTCACAACAATTAAGCCATCTATGAATAATCTTTTAGACAAACACAACCTTCTAATAGCAACTGTTTTTGTCAGCTATTTCAGATTATGTTAGCACTACAAAGTTAAGAATATTATATTACTTTTTATCTTATTAGGATAATTATTTTGCAAACATCAGTTCAAAAAATCAAAAACATCATATCTTTGGCATGATAAACCAACCGTAGTGTTTAAGATTCTTCGTGAAAACAAACTCTACCAAGCATTTACGCTTATATGCTTTTGTCCCTTGTTGAAACTTTGGTTGCTGCTGTTTTTCGTATATAACTTGAATGACTTGAGCGTAGCTGTCCCGACAACGTTCTTGCTCTTTATCTATTTGTTTCATATAGTAAGTTACTTCGTCAGAGTTAAGGTAACATAGCAAAAGCTGATAGACTATCTTCCTTTGCTCTGGTTCATCAATCTGGAGCCAGTCACTTTCTTTTATTTTCCTTGAAGCTCTTGAAGAAGGATTTTGCTGTTCTTCATATGGATATAGCGGTTCTTCTCCTTCTTTCCAAGGATGATTCTTTTTAGGATTAGTCGATTTTGGATGAGTACGTGTATAGATATAGAATATCAAGTCTCTGGGGGAACCATTACGACCACGACCATATCTGTCTCCAACCTGATAATCAAACCATACATCTGAGTGGTTTTCTTGATACAACCTATATAGTTCTTCTTGAGCAGGAAGAATGACTTTCATTACCATCGTTTTAAAACGCAGGTATTTTTCTTTCTCCAGAAGTTCACCTGTCTTTGGGTCGTTCAATTCTGATAAACCAAACGTAAAACGAAAAGCTTTGATAGAAACCTTGATAACACGCTTTTTGTATATGACATTTGGAGTTGATGGGTCTATGAAACGAAAGTCACCTGAGTATTGGCAACAAAACTCGTAAAACTTCTGTGAATACTTGGATTCAAGGAGGATTGCTGTATGAAGATTGAGAACTGTAAAAGACTTCGTTAAAGAAATGACATAATCATATAGTTCTGGTGAAACACGAACGGTATAATCATTTGTCTCCGTATTCCAACGAAAAGCATCTATCCAGTGAAAATAATCAATGATTAGTTGATTCTGTTTGTTATAGCGAAATTGAATTATTGATTTCTGTGCAAGTGCACGTATGGTTGTGTATGTACGTACAATGTGGGTATTTCCGCCTATAGAGGCTAAATCTTTGTCAGTCATATTGAACACAAGATTATCCCAGTTCTCACGCATTCTTAATCCCATTTGCTCATATCGCATCTTAATCGCCTCTGATAACTTGTAAAGGAAACGCCTTTCCATCATAGAGTAACGTAATGGTGATCGCATTAGTAGATTACTAAAGCTAAAAGGACTACCATTAATTCCTCCATTTTCGATTAAAGTATAAATTCGTTTTGTCATTTCTTCCCTTTAACAAATCATTCTGATGAAATGTTTGCTTTAACGTCGTAGCGAAAAAAATCTATTAAAGGGTACTGGGAAGACGGCTGTCAACTTAGCCAGCAATTATATTAAAACAATCGGAACGACAACACAAAGATAATCAGCGAAAATCTTTTAGCCAAAAAAGTACTATCATTTTATTCAATCATTCACTTCTTGTAACATAAAAGAAGGGATAACCTTCCCAAAAGGTTACATAGTTGTTCCCTAAAGGTTACTTATCCCTTTCCAAAAGGTTACTTATCTATTCCCAAAAGGTTACTTATCTACATATTATTACTCTGTAAATCAATTGATTACACGGCACTTAAATAAAGCTTATAAATAAAAGAAATAAATGAAGCTTTAGATGCTTATGATGAAACTTGACTAAAGGGAAAATGAGGTTTGAATCTATATGTAATAATGCTCCCAAAAGGTTACTTTTCGCTGTAATACGGTCTTTGATAAGCATTCTGACCGTAAGCATGCATCTTCCTTTCTATCTTTCCCTCAAGACAACTCTTTATCTTTCCATCTATTTAGTAATACACTTATATTACAATAAAATGTTTAATTATATCCCTTTAAAAAGGTTGCTTATTCGGTTAATTCATCAAATACCCCCTTTCGCTATTATATTATCATTTTCTTCTTTGTACCCTTTATTACCTCTGCGTTAATAGAATAATATTTCATTATTATCATATTATATAACTGTCATATAATCATCTAATAATAAAGTCATTATATCATAAAATCATAGCATAATAATATTATAAATTAATTCTATAATAGAAGATTGTTCTCATAAGCTATGATTTTTATATCTTAATATGTTATTAATTTAATATTATCATACTACATTCACATTATAAAATATGATAGGCATATAATATTAAAATATTCTCAATGCTATCTAAACGCAATATTATTGGAAGTATTGCTCGGAATGTTATGTTTTGGTCAACTGTTTTTAATTGGTTAGCAAGTTGTACCTTTAGACGCCTATTTTTCAAATTGGCATCACAGGTCACTTGCCCACGAAGTGGGAAGAAAATACTGTCGCAACTCCAGTATAAGGACAAAAGGGAAAATGTATTTTATGATTTCAGCAATCGCTTAAAGATTTCAGATTGCTGTTTCTTGACGTCATAAACCAGCTCCTGCAGTAATTTTATCTGATGTGAAATAACTTCTTCATAGTACGTTTTATCCAGCTCTCCCATAAAAATCAACTCGTTTGCACGTTTAGTTATCTGATTCAAATTACCTCCTTGCTTAGAAAGTTCAGTAGAAAAGTTAGAGATTAAAATAGACAAATCATTTAAGGCAGTAATCCAACCTTTCGTTTTTATGTCATCAAATTGAGTAACTGCATCCCTAATCATAGCAGACATCTGGCTATAATTATTCGCTTTATTTCTAAACAATTCCAACTCTTTGTTGTTAAGATGGAGATTAATTCTATTGACTCTTTTATCTTCTTTCATCTATATTGGATATTACAACACGTTTATAAAGATACAAAGAAAGTTTTTCTGATAGTTATATCAAAATATTTGTCTATCTTTGTACTATCGCTATAATGAATACTTTAATACGCTTACTGACGGTATTGGCTGTTGCCATTTCAGTACCCTTTAATAATACGCTGTAGTAATTTATAAACTAATAAGGGTAAGTATGATTGCAACTATATTAAGGTCAAGTACGCGCTTTAATGCCGTCGAATATAATGAAAAGAAGGTTACTCAAGGAACAGCAGAACTTCTTGAGATTAAAAACTTTGACCTACTACAAAATACAGGCAATGTAAACTCATCAAGTTTACAAGATTATCTTATCAAGTACTCTGCAAAGAATGATAATATTCAAAAGCCACAATTTCATCTTGCTATCTCTTGCAAGAAAGATGAATATGACTACGATGAACTGATAGAGTTTGCCCACAAATATCTAAAAGAAATGGGATATGGCGAAGAAGGGCAACCTCTCTTAATCTATGGTCATTATGATACAAATAATCACCATATTCATATTGTTACAAGTAGAATAGACCCACAGGGTAAAAAGATAGGGCATGATAATGAAAGGCTACGTTCTCAAGCAGTTATTAACAAGCTAATGGGATTAAATCCTCAATACGAAGTTAAGAAAGCGATACAAGAGTCGTTTGCATATTCATTTGATACGTTAGGACAATTCCAAGCTATCCTGGAAAGCTGCGGATATGAAAGCTTTAATGATGCTGACATGATTTGCATTAAGAAGGGAGGTGTTGTTCTCGATACTATTCATTTAGATGAGATAAGCAAGCACTTTAAGGTTTCCAACAAAGAAAAAAGCGAGAAAAGGCGTAAGCATTTAAAAGCGATTTTCCTAAAATACAAGAAGATAACTTCAAACAAAGAAGAACTTGATAGAGTTCTAAAAAAGAAGTTTGGAGTAGATCTTATATTTATAGGTAAGAAAGATTCTCCTTATGGTTATTTGGTCGTTGACCATAAGGAAAAGGCTGTTTATAAAGGTGGAGATGTCCTTTCCTTGAAAGAAGTGTTGACTTATCCTCAAAAGAAACAAGTAATAGACAATAATAACAAAGATGTCATTTTGAAAACCTTGAATAGCCTTCTTGAAGTAAACAATAAGTCAACAATGAGAGAGGTAAATAAAAGTCTGTGGCATAAATTTGGAGTAAACATTTATAGTGATGGAGTTATTCGTGATAAGCGAAAAAGAGCCATTGCTCAGGTAGAACAAAGAATCCTTGATACTCTTAATTATAATGCTAAGGTACATTGGATTAAAGGCTTTAATCCTTCTACTATGCAAGAAAGGGCTATTCTATGTCAGTTTGGTCATATCGATAATGAGGAAGATATAGAAATTGCTCCAGAAATTAATCGAGAAAAGACGAATGCACTAATCAATAACATAAAAGAAGTTATCGATACGTCAGAGAAAGATGAGATATACAAAAATCTAAAAGCAGCCAAAATCATAATTATAAGAAAGGAACAGGAGCTATATGCACTTGATATGGAAACCTCTACCATAGTTAACTTACGTGAGACCGATATTGTTCTCTCCAAAATAGAAGTATATCATAACAGACATAATAACCAAAAAGAGAATCAGGTGAACATTCCTGGCCAATGGGGAAAAATATTAAGCTCTACAAGTTCTGCACACCATTCTAATAGAGAGTGGGAGGTTGGTGGAAATAGTAATTGGGACTATGTAGACGACGAGCGTAAATACAAAAGGTGATAGTTAGTTATATTAGATGCTAATGACTATATGACTTTATTAAAATTAGGCTACTTGTAAAGAGACCAATTTTATAAGAAATTTATGCTATAACATTATATAAATGAATACCTTTGTACATTAATCATTTCATAATGAAAATAACACATATTTAAAATAAAATATTCAAAAACTTATGGGAAGAGTTAAAGAACTTATGATGGAAGAGGAGGAGTTGTTTTCTCGTGGTTACGTTACACCCGACGAAGAGAACAAATACGTCTGTTTAAGTCATTTTACTAATAGTCATTTGAAGCAATTTATAATAGATAATAGTAGAATAGGAAAGTGTTCGTACTGTAACAGTAAAACAAAGGTGTGTAAATTTACTTCTTTCATGGATTTTGTTGGAGAAAGGATTACGGATTACCTGGGCCCTATTGATGATGAAGAGTTGTATTTAGCTAGCAGTTTTCTTGATAAAGGCGAGGATGAGATTCCTGGTTATAAAAGACTAGGTTCTTATATTGCCCCTTCAAATGTGGAATATTATACAGATGTAGAAGACTTGATGTTTGATTTTGAGTTGATGACTGATAATGACAAACTTACTGAGAACATAGCCAACTGCTTTAACGTTGATTATTGGATTAGAAAAGACCCGACAGCTTTACTCTACCACGAGAAAATGGCGTATGCATGGGAAAACTTTTCAGAAAGAGTAAAAAAACAAAGATATACTTTCTTTAAAGACATAAGTTATTATAAAGATACAGTTGATACTTATGGGGAAGAAATAGATGTTCTCAGCGAGGTTGGTGAAAAGGTATGTCTCTTGGAAGATATTTTAAAGGCTGGCACATATATTTACAGAGGGCGCCCTAATGGGGATAGTGCACCATACAAATTATTTGAAGAGTTGACAGCTCCTCCTATAAAGTTTGCTAAAACAAATAGGATGAGTCCAGTCGGAGTTTCCATGTTTTATGGTGCTTTCGAAGAAAAGACTTGCTGCAATGAGATAAGAAATTATTTAGAAGACAAAGAGACTTTAATTTATGTGGGAAAGTTTAGAACAACCAAAGATTTGAGACTAATAAATCTTTGCAATATTCCTAAGCCTAATTTTTGGATGAAAAGTAAAGATGATTGGCAAGCTTTCTTATTCCTAAAACTGTTTCATAATGAAATTTCAAAACCCATAAGTGCTGATAAATCAGAGTTAGAATACATTCCTACTCAAGCGTTTTCAGAATATCTTAGATTTATCCAACGCGCTAAGGATGGAAGTCATTTTGATGGAATCATATATAAAAGTTCTCTTGTCGGTACTGATAATATTGTTCTTTTCTATGATGATAAAACAAGTGCGAATATATTGGAATTGATTTCTGTTGAAAAAATATGCAAGATCTAAACTTAGGAAAGTATACTAACACTTACAGAGAGTACAAATAAATAATTTTATGCACCTTGTTTTTAAAATATAGTCGTAAAGTAATTATCAAAGAATAAAATCTATTTTCACAAACAGCTCCACTTCCTGGCAGCAGCCATTACACGACAACAAAGTATGAGATAGTATCAAACGAACAGCATTAGGCCTAATAGAGAATACATAATTAGTCGTTCCTTAAAAAGCCCATTTTGTCGAAAAGTCAACCAAAACTGACTTTTCGATGATAGTTTTTGTAAAGCACAAAAGAGCTCTCATAGCTCTTCTGAAGTTATATGCTGCAGCTGCCAGCATTATATTCATAGCATCCCCTTTCACACCTTTATAAAAGTTGCGAGATAATCTGTAATCACTTTTAAGATGTCCTATGGTAGGCTCTATTCCTGCCCGCTTGCAAAACAGTTTGTGTTTCTTTTTCTTTTGATAGTAACTATCTTTGTCTTTAGGGGCTTGTGGTATGAGTATTTTTGTTGTTCCAACCAGATCTGTTCCTCTATATCCTCTGTCTCCTGCCAAGTTATCAATGCGCTTGCCTGTCATTCTTTCGGTTTGTTGTAAGGATGCTTCTATGGTATGCCCATCATATTCATTCCTAAAAGAAACGGCAGCAAGAATAATTCCTGATAGCGAACGGATAAAGGAAGCTTTGTTGCCAAACTCATACTTCTTATGTTCCTTACCCTTACTGATGCATTGTACTTCAGGCTCGTGAAGAGAATATATCTTATTACGACTGTTACGTTTTTGAGAAAGGACCTTATAGAAGAGCTCAAACATCTTTTCATAGCCTTTCCTGTCAGGAAGATTACGGTCAAGTTCTCTGACCAAACGACCGGCTATGGTGCGCAGACTCCGGTCAGCCTTGACAGCCTTCCTGTGACTCCTGGGGTGATTGCGAAAACGTTGGTTGCGAGAGATTGCTTTCAGTGTCCTTTGGTAGCTCTGACGTAAAGGAAGTTTCTTCTCACGAACGATTTTGAGCACTCGATTGATTATCTTTTTATGCAACTTCGCATCCGTTGGGTAAGTGATATTCTTCTCCTGTACCGTAGAATCTATAAAAGCTGTGTTAAAATGATCCTCATTATCATTCTCAGTATTGACACGGATGCTCTCAGCAAGAATGACTTCAATTCCTTCTTCGCCTATACGATTGCGGAAGTGAACCAAATCAGAAGCTTCGCAAGGTTCTTTAGGAAGAAACTCCAGTTGACCACAGAAATACTGATAATAAGCATTTTCACTCCACTGTAAAACAACACTTTCGTCAGAGATATTACGCAAGTGTTTCAAGATTAAAAGTCCGCACATCAAACGAATAGGATGCGCAGGGCGACCATTTGTACTACAATACAAACGAGAGAAGGAGTTTTCAAATCTACGCCAGTTGATTTTATTACCAAGCGTATAAAGGGGGTGATTGTGATTGAGCATATCCTCTAAGGAAGAGAATAATGATAATTGATTAGAGGTCCTTTTTAACATATATTTCTGCAAGTTTTATACTGTAAAGGTACAAAAACTTGCAGAAATACACAAATAAATAGAGAGATAAATAACTGTAAATCAGTATAATATAATGTATTTAAGGGACGACTATATAGATTAAAAATAGAATAAAGGCTTATGCACCTGTATGGTATGACCATCCAAAATCAGATGGTCTCACAAAACGGAATAAAGCACAAGATAATAAATGCAAAAAACAGATACCATGTCTTTCCATCTTCAACAAACAACTTATTCCCATATCAACCAACGTTTGTAAACTATTTTCATACAACTCAAAACCAACACATGGTCTCTTGGCTTTGAAAAGACGCCCAATTGACTTGCAATAGATGCCCTTTTGAGGTCTTACTGACGCCCTTTTGAAGTCCAATTAAGCACCTTTTCTTGTACTGCTTTATAACTGACTGCTTTACTGTTGATTGCAAACTTGCTTTTTACACGTGTTTTTGCCTTTATCTGTAGGTATTTTATCCGAAATTATGTCATGATTTTTCAATCTGTTGTCTGCCTTTTCAAAGTATTGACATGAAAAGGTTTTCTGCATGGGAGGATGATAATAAAGCAGGCAGCCAAGACAGTCTTGGCTATGTTTTATTTAATGAACAACTCCGGTTCTTCCGTTAAAGCTATACGAAAAACATCCACGCATTTAACGGAAGAACCCTTTATAAGCCCCATTCTCCGTATCATACGTAAAAGTAAGGTGTTCAGCTTCTCTGCAGTGTTATAAAAATTATCACCGAAAAGTTGATTTCGGTTAACTTTTCGGCGAAATGGGCTTTTTAAGGAACGACTGTTTATTCTTCTTATCAGAGTACGTACAGAGGGAGTGTCTTATGCTGCGGGATTAAGGATAAAACCAAACAGGGATGCACGAGTGTGCATCCCTGTTTTTCATTACAGCTGCAGCATAAACCATGCTCACCAGCAGTTTGTCATGTATAGTTCGCCTTGAGAAATACTATTTCCCATCCTCCCGTGAAACGAAATACCAGTTATCTGATTCCCAACTACTATACTCAGAATCCTTTTCAATAGCAGGTTTACCAGAATCGGTTACTTTTGCCTTTCCACCTGAGAAAGGATAGGCAAACTTATACTTAGGACTTATGACAACATTCCCCAGGGTATCAGCAAACCCAATGAGTCCGTTCTGGTCTTCAATTCTGAAGCATCCTTCATGAGGATAATCCGGTCCGTTGTCACACATATATGTATAAAAGAGGAATTTACCTTCATTATTGAAACACCTGATTCGTCCCTTGTCATCGGCAACAAAACCAATCCGGGATATAGTGTCCGTGAATGCCAATGGGTAAACACAGTCTATGACGGTATCTCCACTTTCATTGGCATAACCATACAGTTCGTTCTTTTCTACGACAAACAGTTTCCTTTCCATCCTGCCACAGCTGGCGGCAGACAAAAGGAGGAAACACGCTATCGCATAACAGATAAGTTTACGCTGAATATTCATCTCGCACCTATTTTAGTTCATACAGGACAACCGTACCACATTCGTTGAAATATGCGCTGCCCTCAACTTCCTTTCCATTGAATAAGTCTACGTGACCAGTAGCATCCGACCAACAGCAGTCAGAGAAGACAATGATACCTTTCTTGCCTTTGAAATCCTCTGCACAATGTCCTTTTATCGGAGTTCCGCCGATACGTCGTCTGACAAACTTCTTCACGTCTTCAACACGATACAGATACCATCTCCTGTCCTTGCCGGAAGAAACACTCCCGTCTAAACGACTTATCCGAAGACCAGAATAATTGAATGCGTATGAAAGTCGGATAGCACAAGCATTCCTGAAGATATTGGCTTTAATATTTGCTTCAACTTTACCGCCAATAAAAGTACCTACTTGAGAAGGATTAAGGTTTTTAACTTTTGAGAAATAAAAGCTAAGTGTTGCATAAGAAATTTTAGCCATAGTGATCGATAGTTAGTTTTTACAAATATAACTAATATTCCTTGTCAGATGCCTCACAATACTGTATTTTAAGGAATATTATTCCTTTGCAGTGCTTTTGTAAGTTTTTTTAAGCAGACATTCCCTGCCACCTCTATCACTTTTTAAACACAAACAGTCATTAGAGCCTGAATGTAACTTGTTATATTGTCAAGTAGATTGTTTGTCTTTATGACGAAAACATAGCGGGTTACGTCAAGTTATAAAGACAGGTCAGATGCCGGCAAGAAAATAAAAGATGCCAGAAAACGATGCGGTTGGCAATAATGGATATTGCGGTTTAATTTAGAGATTGGGGATTAACAGCTGATGAATGAAAAATAAAAAATCAAAAGAGGCGTTTTAGGAAAACATTGACTATATTTGTATTTGCTTGCAGAAATCGTCAAATCGAAACCTTCAAGCTATAAAACCATCCGCTGCTCTGATATTAATCCACGCTAAAATCCATACAAAAAATGAATAAATCAGCCTTGTATATCATGCACCTTACTTGTTTGTTTTGCACTTGTAACGCACAGAGTGCATTCTCACAGACTACGGAAAAAGCACTGCTGCATAAGCTGGACACGCTGCAGACGGTCGCCGACAGAAAGAAGAACATGCCTGCTTACCGCATCCTGTCTTCCGGACAGACATACTCCTTGCTATGGACAGGTAAGGTTTTTAGCGGCACGGACAATGACAAAGCTGACACAAGGCTTGCAAAAGCTGTGGTAAAAGGACTGAACAGCGAATGGTTGAAACACTCGCTTAAGATAGCAATAAAGGAAGTGCTGGTGCTCGAAGACAGTGTGAAACAGACTGCTGTTACCATCATTGCCTTGAAATCTGCGGAAACAAAATGGTGTATCAACAGTTTTGATACTGAATACTTCCTGTTGGATGATTTCAAGTCACCTATACATGCAATACCTTACTTCATAGATGGTAATGCTTATATCGTCTGTATTATCCCGCCATGCTTCATTGTAGGCAACGAAGTACGCCCGTACATTGACAGGAAATCCTTGTTTGAGAATATATTGAAACCATTGATTGACAGCCTCATCCCATAAGAGAACACTGATAAAGTATAATGCCCTCTTTGATAATCACCGCCTACACAAGCCCCATCTTACAAGAGAGTACAGCAGTAACAGCAATTATAAATTATTGTTATTTAACTTTCCATGGTCACATTTGTTATCCTTTTATGCTCTTACAACACTGTATCTTTGCTGCAGAATTCATAAATCAGTAACAAGAACTATGGCAAATAAGATGAAAGAGTTTCTCCCGAAAATCGAGATGGAGAAGATGCAGGCACTGCAGGAAGTTGAAGAGAAGTACGAAACTGGACTGATTACACTGGAAGAGGCACGTGAAGTGATGCGGACGAAGGTGGGAACAATCCGCCCTTATCACATCGCTTACATGGAACAGAACCTCAAGACGGGCGACGAAGACGAGTGCATACGGGCTGATATGCGCAGGATGATGGAACTCGTGGAAGGCTTCATGGATAACAGTCGCCCCGAACTGCCTGCCGGTCATCCGCTCATACATTATTATAAAGAGAACGATGAGATGCGCCGTCTGTTGCTTGCTGTGGAAGATCTCATGCAGTATCCGGTCATCAAGAACCAGTGGCTGGAGCTTTATGACCAGATACGTCAGTATCCCATCCACTATCAGCGCAAGCAGAATCAACTCTATCCTCTTCTGGAAAAGAAAGGCTTTGACCGTCCGACAACAACTATGTGGATCTTTGATGACATCATACGTGATGAAATCAAAGAGTCTGTGCAGCTGCTGGAGACAGGCGATGAGGAGACCTTCATTGCTGCACAAGAACCATTCATAGCACATGCCCGTGACCTGATGGAGAAAGAGGAGACAATTCTCTATCCCACCTCACTTGCACTTATTACGCCTGAAGAGTTTGAAGATATGAAATCGGGTGACCAGGAAATCGGCTTTGCATTCTTCAATGTGGAGACACCATCAACACCAGACACCCAATACTCATCACCCAAGGAAGGCTTTGCAGAAGACCTGCAAGCATTACTCAGCAAGTATGGATACGCTGCAGGACCACAGCAAGAACTGGATGTGGCAACAGGTAAGCTGACTCTGGAGCAGGTTAACCTTATTTACAAGCATCTACCAGTAGACATTTCTTTCGTGGACGAGAACGAACTGGTGAAGTTCTATTCCGATACGGACCACCGCATCTTCCCAAGGTCAAAGAATGTCATTGGCAGACAGGTGTCCAACTGTCACCCACGAAAGAGCGTACACATTGTAGAGGAAATCGTTGAGAAGTTCCGCAGTGGCGAACAGGACAAGGCGGAATTTTGGATTAACAAGCCGGAAGTGTTCATATATATTGTGTACTTTGCTGTGCGTGATGCCGAAGGTCGCTTCCGTGGCGTACTGGAGATGATGCAGGATTGTACGCATATCCGTGAGCTGACGGGTTCGCAGACATTGTTGACGTGGGCAGGGAAGGATAGCAGTTCTGATGATTCGGACAGTTCTGTTGGTTCTGCCGAACCTGCTACCACTAATCCAACTGGAGATGATGGCAATGAAAGCCATGCTCCATCCCTCGATATTACCTCCGACACCCTTCTGAAAGACCTTTTTGCGACCTATCCGCATCTCAAGAAAGAACTTGCTTCCCGCTACCCATCCTTCAAGATGCTGAACTCGCCATTGGGCAAACTTATCCTCAAGAAAGCAACTATCCGCACAGCCTCCGAACGTTCAGGACTGGGCGAAGAACAGCTTGTCAAGCTGATAAAGGACTGCCTGTAACCTCAACAAGCGTATTCCTCTCCCAACTAACAGCTATAGCTCAAAAGTCACGGAGAGGAAACGCCTGGCAGATAACACTCCTGCAAACACATCACCGCTTACCTCTCCCCATCAAGCTACTACTGCCCACTCTTTTCAATCCCCATACTTGCAAGGTTCAAAGAAAATGCGTACTTTTGTGAACAAGATTCACAGATTATGACAAAACAAATACTCCACTTCCTACTCATGGGCTTGATGCTTTTAGGTATCAGTGCTTGCAAACAGGAAAAGAAATCGAAGGATATTATTACTAAGATTGTACCAAAGCCAAAGCTGCCGAGTGGTCCACAGCAGATGTCTGACTTCCAGTATGAGAAAAAGATAGAATGGCTTGGTAATGCATATACAATCCGCATCCGCCGTTTTGCGGACAAGTCGCTCGCCATGGTGCATGACGAGGATGGACGCAAGTATTACGATAATAAAATACAGCTTAACATCCTCCGGCAGGATGGCTCAACTTTCTATGACCGTACCTTCACAAAAGATGACTTCAGAGAGTTTACCAACAATCAGTACGGTAAGAATGGTGCACTCGTAGGCTTCATGTTCGACCGTGCAGAGGGCAATATTCTCTACTTCGGTGCCAGCGTCGGCTCTCCCGACCCTAACAGTGATGAATATATGCCAATGGACGTAACTATAGACAATATGAGCCATATCCGCATCACCAAAGCTACCCAGCTTGACACACCTACCGACCATCCCAACTCTGAAGAACCGAAATCGGAACTGGAAATGGCAGAGGAAGATGGGGTATAACCGCCCATTCTCCCTTTTCACTGCCTATCCCTCACGCAGAAAGTCAAGTGCTTCCTTGACCTCCTCTTCGCTGACAGACTGGTCAATGCGGACATCACCGACAGCACCCAGAAGTGTTACATTGATTTCATCACCACGGTTTTTCTTGTCATGGTGCATGAAATCAATGAGGTCTGGATAATCATTGCAGGTAATTCGCAGCGAACCGTAATACTCCCGGATGAAACTGACCGTCTGCCGCATCCGCTCGATTGGGAAACCAGTATTCACGACAGACAGATAAAGTTCAGCTATCAGCCCGAAAGCAACAGCATAACCATGAAGGACAGGATTACGTTTCATTGACCATGACTCAAAGGCATGACCAAAGGTATGGCCAAGATTCAGTGCTTTTCGCAGACCTTTCTCATGTGGGTCTTCCTCAACAATACGCTCCTTCACACGGACACTCTTGCCAAGCATTACGGCAAGCTGTTGTAGGTCAGGCTGCGCAAGATTGAAGCCGACCAGCTCTGCCCACATCTCCTCATCGGCTATCAGACCGTGTTTCAACATCTCAGCATAACCGCTGCGGATGTTTTCTGCATCCAGTGTTCTGAGCCATTCGGTATTAAGAAGAACAAAGCCGGCATCACTGAAAACACCGATTTCATTCTTCAATCCACCGAAGTTGATACCTGTCTTGCCTCCTACACTGGCATCCACCATTGCAAGGAGTGTCGTCGGAATATTGATGAAGTTGATACCACGTTTGAAGGTTGAAGCAGCAAAGCCACCAAGGTCGGTCACCATACCGCCTCCAAGATTGATCAGCAGGGAGTGACGTGTTGCACCGCCCAGCTGCAATGCCTGCCATACATAGGCAAGCGTGTCGAGCGTTTTATTGCCGTCAGTCGTACCGATACTAATCACCTGCGCCTGTTTCAGACAGAACTCGTCCTTGATAAGTTCCCAGCACTTCTCACGTGTCGTCTCATCGACGAGTACGAAAGTCTTGTCATTCTCACATTCTGAGATGGCTGTAGCCAATTCACTCTTGAATTGCTTTGATATAATAATATTCTGTCCCATAAGCATTCTCCCTTTAATAATTCATTGCAAAATTACGGCTTTTCCTGTTACTGAATAATAGAATTGAGCCATTATTTCACACACTTTAATACTAAAAGCCCTGATATTGCGCACATTCTTTTACCTGTGTGCAATAAAATTCAAGACAGAATATGAACAAGTAGAAATACTTTCGCCATCAATACGAAAAATATTGGCATCCGATAGAAACAGATTAAAACCTTTATCTATCAACAAAACAGATATATTAAGGCAGAATGAATCTTTTATACTGCAAATAACAACCATTACAAAAACGCTTATAATGGACAATATAGAACCAAATATCCTGAAAAAACGCCTCATCAATACTTCAGCCGCATCATTTCTTACAATGAATTAAAGATATAACTTTATGAGTTTCAAAGTTCTTTTACTTTTCATCACCCTTCTTTATTACTATCCTTCACCACCCATCACCCACCACCCACCACCTCCCCGATTTGTAATATTTTTTCCATTCTCTGAAAACGATTGATGCTTAATTGGCTTCTAAAAGATGCCCTTTTGGCTTTCAAAAGGGCGTTAATTGAAGTCTTACTAACGCCCTTTTGAAGTCCAATTAAGCACCTTTTACATTTGTGTTTTGCAAGTGTTTGATTAGCTGTTAGTTACAAATGAGATGAAAATGGATGTTTTTTCGGTTTTTTAGAGGGAAGCATTGCGGTTTTTTGTCATGTTTTTTCGCATCAGTTGCGGCTCTGTTCTTGGTGAAGTATCAAATGAAAAAGCGGTATAAAGACGTCACGGAAGTTCGTCTTATACCGCTTTGTAAGATGAGGCTATACCAGTGTGTCGTTAGGAAAAGGCCTGTGCTTTCCTGCGATTTACGATAGATAACAACGCTGGTACAGCTGCTTTATGTGTTGGAGGGTTTTATTTCTCACAGCTGCAGCCCGTCCAAGGCTTCAGTTCCTTGAAGAAGTCGTGCCCCTTGTCGTCAACGAGGATGAAGGCAGGGAAGTCCTCAACGGTAATCTTCCATACGGCTTCCATACCAAGTTCTGGATACTCTACGCACTCAATGCTCTTGATACTGCTCTGTGAGAGAACGGCAGCAACACCACCGATAGTACCGAGGTAGAAGCCGCCATGCTTCTGGCAGGCGTCTGTCACAGCCTGTGTGCGGTTACCCTTAGCAATCATCACGAGTGATGCACCGTGTGCCTGGAACTCATCAACGTATGGGTCCATACGGTTGGCAGTGGTAGGACCCATTGAACCACATGGGTAGCCCTCTGGAGTCTTAGCTGGTCCGGCATAGAGGACAGGGTAGTTCTTGAAGTACTCTGGCAGCTCCTCGCCTGCATCCAGGCGTGCCTTGAGCTTAGCGTGAGCGATGTCACGGGCAACGATGATGGTACCCTTGAGGTTGACACGGGTTGAAACCGGGTACTTTGTCAGCTCAGCACGAACAGCATCCATACCCTTGTCGAGGTCAATCTCAATGCCCTTCGCACCTTCTCCCGGCTTGCGGTACTCTTCTGGAATCAACTCGCTCGGGTTGGTGTCCATCTTCTCCAACCAAATACCGTCCTTGTTGATCTTTGCCTTGATGTTACGGTCGGCAGAACAGCTGACGCCCATACCGATAGGGCAGCTTGCACCGTGGCGTGGCAGACGGATGATGCGGATGTCATGAGCAAGATACTTACCACCGAACTGTGCTCCGAGACCGATTTTGTGAGCTTCCTTGAGAAGTTTCTCCTCGAGGTCGATGTCGCGGAAAGCACGTCCTGTCTCGTCGCCGGTAGTAGGAAGATTATCGTAATACTTGATACTTCCGAGCTTAACGGTGAGGAGGTTCTTCTCTGCTGAAGTACCACCGATTACGAAGCAGATGTGGTAAGGAGGACAAGCCGCCGTACCGAGACTCTTCATCTTCTCAACGAGGAAAGGAATGAGAGTGCCCTCGTTCTGGATAGTTGCCTTGGTCATCGGGTAGAAGTAGGTCTTGTTAGCAGAGCCACCACCCTTAGCTACCATTACGAAACGATATTCTGCGCCCTCAACAGCCTCGATGTCAATCTGTGCGGGGAGGTTACACTTTGTATTCACCTCATCGTACATATTGAGCGGAGCATTCTGTGAGTAGCGGAGATTCTCCTCTGTAAAGGTGTTGAACACGCCACGGGAGAGTGCCTCCTCATCCTCGAAACCAGTCCAAACCTGCTGACCCTTCTCGCCGTGAATGATGGCAGTACCCGTGTCCTGGCAGAAAGGCAGCACGCCCTTTGCTGCTGTTTCAGCATTGCGGAGGAACTGGAGAGCAACGTACTTGTCGTTCTCTGACGCATCCGGGTCGGTCAGAATCTTTGCAACCTGCTCATTATGCGCACGGCGGAGTGTGAACTCACAGTCGTGGAACGCCTCCTGTGCCAGCAAGGTAAGTGCTTCCTTGCTAACCTTCAGGATTTCTTTACCTTCAAACTCACCGACGCTGATACCTTCCTTTGATACCAGGCGGTACTCGGTGTCATCCTTGCCCAATTGGAACATTGGGGCATATTTGAATTCAGCCATAATGTTTTGTTTACCTGTCTGCCCTTTTTAGGTAGGGCAGGCAGGGTTTTTCTATTTATTAGTAATATGTTTTTGTATCTATCTATTGTCTTTTAATAGCCGAAGATTTCCTCTGTTGTCACTCTCTTGATAGGTGCAATCTTCTCCAACGCCTTGAGATCAAGCTCTTTCTCATCACCGAGGATGATATACTTGAATGGCTTGTTGGCAATATTCTCCTTCTCGAAGTTGATAACATCCTGAAGCTGCAGACTTGGAAGGGCATTGTAAATCTTCTCACTCAATGAATAGTCAAGACCTAAACGCTGTGCTGCAAGATAAGATGTGAGGATGGAGTACTTTGTCGTACGTGCAGAAGCAAGGCTCTTCATTAGACTTTGCTTTGCAAGATCGAAGCCACTCTGACGTACTGGTACGCTGTTGAGCAACTTGTTGAACTCTGTTACGCAGTCCATCATCTTGTCATTCTGTGTGATGATGTAGGTGTAGAAGCTCTCATTACCTCCTAAACGGTAAGGCGAAGCATAGACAGCTGAAGCTGAATAAGCCAAACCACGTGCCTCACGCAACTCCTGGAAGACGATTGCGTTCATACCACCTCCGAAGTACTCGTTGAAGAGTGCGATGATTGGTGCATGGTCAGCTGACCACAACTTGTTCTCGTTATGGAGCTGAACCATATAGATGTTCTTTGCATCGTATGGGGCAATGATAACCTCGTTCTGTGGTGTTGCCTCCTCTTTATAGCGCTTGATAGCAGGGACTTCAGCGAACTTCTTTGGCGAAAGGATTGTCTTGCTGACAAGCTGGTCAACCGCTTTCAGACTTGAAGGACCATAGTAGAGCACTGTCTGCTTGTAGTTCTTCAAATTCTTAAGCAGGTTAAGGAGCTCCTGTGGGTTCATTGACTTCAACTCCTGTTCGCTTGGAATATTGCGAGTAGGGTTGTACTTTCCGTAAGTAACATAGTTTCTGAGGGCTGCGAAGTTGGCCTTCTGGTTAGCCTTCTTGTCACTACGTGACTTCAGGATCTGCTCTACATAGAGTTCGTAAGCCTCCTTGTCAACCTTTGCATTGTTGAGCAAGTTGTTCAAGAGTGCAAGTGCCTGAGGCAGGTTAGAGTTGAGACCACTTAATGTGATGTACGAAACCTCGTTTCTTTCAGAGATGCTATAGTCGCAAGCTAACTTGTAGAACTGCTGCTTAATCTGCTCGTTGCTGAGCTTGTTTGTACCTAAATAGTCAAGATAACCTGCCGCATAGCTGAGCATTGGGTTGTGTTCGTCACCGTAAGGAACTACGAAACAAAGTGTAAAGAGGTCGTTTGATGTGTCCTGCTTATAGAGAACAGGCAGCCCCTTCTTTGTTGTAGCCTTGGTAAGGTCACGCTTGTAGTCAACAAACTGTGGCTGTATAGGAGTTGTCTTCGTGTTTACAATCTCCTTCAAGAAGTCACTCTGTTTGTCGTTATTGGTAGGGATAGGAGTGATAGATGGCTTCTCCACCTTCTTGATAGTGGTGTCGTTGCCCTGCTCCTTATAGACACAAGCGAAGTTGTTGCCAAGGAATTTGTTAGCAAATCTTACAAGTTCAGCCTTGGTTAGCTTTGAAATACGATTGAGTTTATCAACCTCCTGCTTCCAGTCTTTATGGTTGATGAAAGCATCCACGTACTGATTTGCACGGAACTGGTTGTTATCCAGCTGTGTATAGTAGTAACGCTTGTAGTTGTTGATGATAGATGGAAGAAGATCATCAGAGAATGCGCCCTTCTTGAGCTTCTCGATTTCTGACAAAGCGAGGGCACGTGCCTCTTGTAAAGTTTGTCCGCTCTTTGGCTGTCCATAGAGATAGAAGACAGAATAGTCATTCATGTCGGTTACTCCTGCACCGACTTCCTGTACCTTCAACTTCTGGTTAAGGTTGAGGTCGAAGAGTCCAGCCTGTCCGTTAGAAAGCAGTTGCGCAACAATCTCTAATGTATCCATCTGCAAAGAATTGCCAGCATCAGCGCGCCAACCCATGAAGAAGGTTGGAGCTTCCTTACCGATAACAGTCGTATCTACTGGTGCTGTTAGGGCTGGTTGTACTGGGAACTGTGGCACATCAATATGTGCACTTGGCTTCCAAGTACCGAAATACTTCTCAATGATGGCTACAGTCTCGTCTGGATTAAGGTCACCAGAGAGACAAATTGCCACGTTGTTTGGTACGTAGTATTTGTTAAAATAGTTCTTGATGTTGGTGATTGAAGGGTTCTTCAAGTGCTCACCAAGACCGATAGTAGTCTGTGTTCCATAAGGATGGGTAGGGAATAGCTTTGCAAAGAGTGCTGCATACATCTTGCGCCAGTCGCTGGTAAGACCTATGTTATACTCCTCATATACCGCCTCCAACTCTGTGTGGAAGCCACGGATAACCATATTCTGGAAGCGATCACCCTGAACCTTTGCCCAAGTGTCCAACTCATTAGATGGAATATTCTCTACATAGCAAGTTACGTCATTAGAAGTGTAGGCGTTTGTACCCTCACTACCGATGGCAGTCATCATCTTGTCGTACTCGTTCGGGATGTTGTAGCGGGCTGCGAGCTGTGAGATTGAGTCAATCTGATGGTACCACTGCTTGCGTGCAGCAGGGTCAGTGATGTGCCGATACTGCTCGAAACGAGCCTCGATAGAGTCAAGGTAAGGACGTTCAGCCTCCACGTTTGACGAACCAAAGTGGGTTGTACCCTTGAACATAAGGTGCTCCAGATAGTGTGCCAGTCCCGTTGTTTCCTTCGGGTCATTGCGTGAACCAGTGCGTACGGCGATGTAAGTCTGCACACGTGGCTTCTCTTTATTGACAGACAGATAGATTTTCAGACCGTTTTTCAGTGTGTAGATACGTGTCTGCATCGGGTCATTCGGTACACTTTCATAGCTGTAATGCTGTGCATGAACCGTCAGAGTGGCCAACAGGAAGAATATTCCTAAGCTGAGTCCCTTCATGAGGGTGCGGTTAAGGGAATGTTTTCTCATACAGTCAGTTGTTTAATATTATATAAGGTGTAATTATTAATTCTCAAAGTCAATCTCATGGTCGAGGCTGTTGACGAACGACTCGAACACCTCTCTGGCTACATCGCCCATCTCAAACTCCTTCTCGGCATCCTTTTTAATCTCAGCAATCCATGCCCGACGTGCTTCGATATAATCCTTCTTGATACGTGCGTCATCCTCGGGAGTAATCTCCTCGATGTCATAGTATTCCAAGATCAGGCGGTAAGTCCATGCCCACTGATAGACACGGTAATTGTCATTGATTTCCCGGAAGCGTTCAATAACCTCCTGGATAGTCTCCAGACTGCCGTTCTTGATGTCGTCAATCAGGCGCTGTTCTTCCGATACAGGGAGCAGAAGCCCCGACAGGTCATCCCATCTTCCAGTACCCACTTCAGTCTCCGGCTTGCCAAAGAAGCCCCACTTGTGTGCCCGCTTCAGCACGGCACCCATGTAGATGCGTAATGCAATGTCATAGTATTTGATGCCTTTGCGCAGGCTGCTGGCATTGATGACATACTCATGGTAGTTATAAGATGAAACGTTGTCACCGCTTGCCTGACGCAGATTTTCAAGTATCTTCTTGCCTTGTAGAACATCACCGACAGAGAAAGGAGAGAGCCAGTCGAAGTTGACAATACTCTTCTGTGTCTGCTGTGGACGCATGTCACGCTTCGGCCACTTGCGAATGTCACGGTAAAGTCCGACGGTAGTTATATTGCGACCCGGCACGAGGAACATCTTGTCAGCCTCGGCAATAAGGTAGGAGAAGGGTAGGGCAGTGGTGTTGGGGTGGTGCATCAGCTTACCGAAACAGACGGAGAAAGTTCCGATTGTCGCAGGCATCAGCAGATAACTGCCGCTTGCCGTCTTCGTTCCACGCTCCAGAATGCCCCAGTGCATCGGTCCCATCTTATACGCATGATTGGAGAAGTTGGTGCCAGAACCCGCATTATAGAACGAGAACATACCACCGATGAGCAGCGAACTCTTGTGGTGAGAAGCACAGAACGGTCCGCAGAAGGCTGCACATGCCTCGCCGTTTGCCATGAATGAATTGGCGAAGAATACGCTCTGTGATGCCGTGAAGCCATTAACAATCTGACATGCCTCGCCAATGAAGCAGTCCTGCATCTTCACACTGTTCACAATGCTTGAGCCGTCTGATATGATGGAGTTCTCGCAGATGACCCCCGTGCCGATATAGACGCTGGCATATTCAGAGCTGAGAATGGTACAGTCACTCAGACGACTTGCGCCGGAAATCTCACAGTCGTCCTGTATTACAGTATTCGTAATCTCTTTCGTGTTGACAATCTTCACGCTGTTACCGATCGTGCCACGTTCAGGATTTGTGCGTGCAATCTCTTCCGAAACCAGTCTTCGGATGGCATTCTTGAGGTCTTTATCGTTGAAATGCTTCACCATGAAGGCTGCGAACTGGCTGTTGAGGTCATGGAAGAAGATTACATTTCCGTCGCCCACCTCGTTCAGCACCGAGATAAGGTTGCCTTCTCCGTATGTAGCCCCCTCCGTTGTCTCCATGACCGAGATGTTGGAGATAAGACAGTCGTTGCCAATCGTATAATTGTTGATATAGTTCCCAATCTTCTCAATCAGACAGTCGTTCCCGACAGTCACATTGCGAAGGGTCGCATCATTGATGCCGGAATGTTTGAAGAACCCTTTTGTTATCTCAACATCTTTCTGGAAACTTCCCAGCCGGATGTCACCATAGAACATGACACGGTGGAAGAACTTCGCCTGGAATCCTTCCTCAACAACCTTCACCTGGCTCCAGTCTTCTGCCCAGCAGTTGTTATTCTCCAGTGTCTCAATCTCTTCACGGGTAAGGGAACGGTATTGCATAAGCGTTTTCTTTTAGTTGTTATTAGCCTTGTTGGGTTAATTGGGCTAATTAGCCCAATAACTTTTATTCTTCCTCAATGTTGTAAAGGAAATCATTGTAAGGGTACTTCTGAACGTGCAGTTCACGCACTTTCTTGTAAAGCACTTCCCTGAATTCGTCGATATTTTCCTTCTGCTTGGCTGATATGAAGAGGCAGTTGTCGTGCTCCTTAGCCATCCATGTCTTCTTCAACTCGTCCAGTGTGACGTTCTCCTTCGTGGCTGGTGTGAGGTCATCCTCCTCTTTCTCCACCCAATGATAGTTGTCAATCTTATTGAAGATAATCATTGACGGCTTGTCAGCACAGCCGAGTTCAGACAATGTCTGGTTGACCACCTGTATCTGTTCCTCAAAGTCAGGATGGGAGATGTCTACGACGTGCAGCAGGAGGTCGGCTTCACGCACCTCGTCAAGGGTAGACTTGAAGGAGTCCACCAGATCGGTCGGTAACTTACGGATAAATCCTACGGTATCAGCTAACAGGAAAGGAAGGTTCTCTACAACTACCTTACGCACGGTTGTGTCAAGTGTTGCAAAGAGTTTGTTCTCTGCAAATACTTCGCTTTTCGCCAGTAGGTTCATCGTTGTTGACTTGCCCACATTCGTATAACCTACCAGTGCAACACGTATCATACGCCCACGGTTCTTGCGCTGTGTCACCTTCTGCTTGTCAATCTCTACCAGCCGCTGCTTCAGAAGTGACATGCGCTGAAGGATGATACGGCGGTCCATTTCCAGCTGGGTCTCACCCGGTCCACGCAGACCTACCGAACCTTTGCCGCCACCAGAGCCCGAGCCGCCGCCCTGACGCTCCAAGTGCGTCCACAGGCGTTGCAGACGTGGAAGCATATATCGGTACTGTGCCAGTTCCACTTGTGTCTTGGCATTGGCAGTCTGGGCACGCATGGCGAAGATGTCAAGGATGAGGGAAGTCCGGTCCAGTATCTTCACGCCGAGTTCCTGCTCGATATTACGCATCTGCTTGGCTGACAGTTCATCGTCGAAGATGACCATGCCAATAGGCTCTTCCTCGTCTTCCTTCAGCTTGATATAATCTTTTATCTCTTGAAGTTTTCCCTTTCCGACGTATGTGACAGCACTCGGACCGTTCACCCGTTGTGTGAATCGCTTCACGGTGACAGCACCTGCAGTGTCAGCAAGAAATTCCAACTCGTCAAGATATTCCTTTGTCTTGGCCTCGTCCTGTTCCTTGGTAATAAGACCTACAAGGACGGCTGTCTCAGCCTTGACGTCAGATATGATAAATTCTTTCATTCAGTATTCTCTGTTATAGCTTGTCTTCTTGTATGTCGGCGTGCTTTTTCCCCGTTCGGTTAAGTACACACTGCCACATGGCAAAGGTACTCATAAAATCTGAAAAATGCTAATCATAATCCTCGTTTTTATGTCCTTTAAGAATCTCTCCCGTGTTGATTCTGTTTCAAAAGGTTTTTTGTGGTGAATTATCTTTGTCAAGATGGCTGTTTGTATTTACTGGGTAGCATAAATAAGGGTGTTTGTTTGGTCCTGGACATCTGCTTGAAGGCTGGTCCTGATGAGTCTGTGCAGAAAGAATCCTTTTACTGAGAATGGTGGTATTTGCTGTTTTTCAATTTGAATTTTCCTTACATTATTTCTTATTCTTAGCGGTATGGAAAAGAAATAATGAGCCTTGATTTCCGTGTTTCTAATATGCAGGTAGTCAATTAGTTATAAAACAGTGCAAGAAAAGGTGCTTAATTGGGTTTCAATTGGGCGTTACTTGGACCTCAATTAAGCATCAGTTAGACCTCTGTTAAGGCTTAATTGAGGTGCAATTAAGCATGAGTAAATTTTGAAGCGTGGAATTATCTTTACAAAACGGTGTCGGTTCTGATGGCTGGAACGGGATAACTGACAGTCGTTGCGTTGTCAACACTATGAAAAAAGAGCGCGTTAAACATTGCTGTAGCAGCTTGTTTGATGCGCTCTTTTTATATTATGGTGACAGGCAGATAGCCTATCGTATATTCCAGACAATGATCATCTGACCTGGAGTCTTGTTTTCTACATCCTGTTCTATGTTATCGGGCAGGTTGCAGAAGAAGTCAATGCCGGTTTTTTCTTCAAGTTCTTTGATGCTGACAACATAAGGTGTGAGGGATGTGCGAGAGTTACTCTCATGCTTGAACCAGAAGCCGATGGCTTTATACTGCCAGTCGCCCTGTCCTCTGACCTTGTATTTCATCAGGGCTGCAGAGAAGAAGTAAGTGGGGACGATGAAGTTGTTCCTGATATAGGTGTACTGCCCCTGCTTGTCAATCGTACCACCACGGCAGATAAACAAGGTGTCCTTTGAGCCACTCGTATAGGTGATATAGGTTCTCATCTTTCTTTCCATTACTTCCCAGATGCCTGCATTGAAGTCGTGAACCTGTGGCTGCATATTGCTGAGATAGAAGGTCTGGTCGTTCGACTCCCGGCTGTTTACCCTGTCCTGTGAGGGACAAAGGTGTCCGTGGTCATAGCCCGAACCCCGGTAAGGGTCGTAAGTGAAGAAGGCATTGGCTGGCCAGAGCGGATCCATAGGGTAGAGGTTTGCACTCTTCTGGTCCTTTCTTTTCACGGTTTGTTTTGCATTGCTGGCATATATCTGGTAGCAGGTCCAGCGGTTCGACTTCTTCTCCACGTCCCACTCCACGCTGTAGTTCACCTCACCGTCGCTCAGCTTATGGGTGAGGATGACGCTCTTGCCGCCTTTCAGTTTCGGAAATTCCAGCCGGTGTGTTACTGGACGCAGGTCTTTGAGATTGGAGTTGGTGTTGTTAAAAACATTCTCTTTTCCCCCTGTGTCATTGGAGTTGTCATCGTCCTTGCTGCATGATGTGAATGCTGTAAGGGCAAGGAACGAGAATGACAGTGCTGTTGTGATTAGTGTTATTCTTTTCATTGTTCTGTCTTTGGGTTTTAATAGTTTGTTGAGTGGTTCTGTTATGTTTTGCTGTTTTTATTTCCAAATAGTTTGTTGAGTGGTTCTGTTATGCTTTGCTGTTTTTATTTCCAAGTGCTGGTGTAGCGCATTTTGGCTGTCTTTGCTGTTCGTGAACTGTGGGTTACCTCATAGCGTTGGCTTCTGCGTCCTCGATGACTTTCAGGATGCTGTGGAGCTTCTTTGTTCTTTGTTTCGCATTCGCTGTGTGAGCGAAATACGGTGCAGGGTTTGCGGGAAACCCTCTCACTGGGCTGACTGTGCAGCGTAAAAGGGAAATGTCTCGCAGAAGTCTGAAGTCCCAAGGGTATGCAGAGGGATGCCGGCGTATGAAACTTTGTTTTCTGAGACCGTACTCTGAGTTAAATCCCGGTAGCCAAAAACGCACAAGTGCGAGCAAACGTATATGCAACTACGTTTGTCCGCACTTTGTATGTAATAATGTCGAAGGGTATTATCGATTACTTCTTCAACTTACCGTAACGGCTCATGAAGCGGTCAACGCGACCTGCTGTATCGACAAGCTTGCTCTTACCTGTGTAGAATGGGTGAGAGGTGCTTGAGATTTCGACTTTTACCACTGGGTAAGTCTCGCCTTCAAACTCTACTGTCTCTGAAGTCTTGCATGTAGACTTTGTAAGGAACATATCGCCGTTGGACATATCCTTGAATACGACGGGGCGATAGTTTTCTGGATGAATACCTTGTTTCATTTTGTTTTTATCTAATTGTTAATAATATGCTTGCCATTGCCTTTTCTTTGTTCTTAAAAGATACAGACACTTAACAGGGTGCAAAATTACGAATAATTCTGCACCCTGCCAAATATTTCAAGCTGTTTTTTACTTTACTTCTACGTTCTTGATTTCCCATGTACCTGCGGCACTTGTGCCGTCGCAAGTGTAAAGGAAACCGATGCGGACAGTAGGCTGACCGGCGTATGCAGAGAGGCCGCAGGTTGTGGTAACAAACTTCCAGTCTGCAGCAGGATAGGTTGACAGGGCAACATCATTCCATGTTGTACCATCGGTAGAAACCTGTACTTTAAAGTTGTTGGCTGCATTTGTGAAGTAGTTGGCTGCAACATTGAATGTGAGAGTTGCCGAGTTTTTGCCCACGAGACTGAAAACAGGTGACTCCAGACGGCTCTGTGCTGCATAGTCAGCAGTGCCTTTATGTGAAGAAGCCTTCATGTATTTCTTGGAGGCATCATGTTTCCAGATGTAAGTGAGCTCGGATGGAAGGTTGATGTCTTTAATCGTGAAGTTGTCCATGCCTGTCTCAAACTTTGCTGTAAGGATTGCATTGGAAGGCTGTGGGTTTGATGGACCGCTGATAGAGATGATCTTGTTGTCCTTGTCAACCTCCATGATAACCTGCCCCTGGCTGTTGGTAAACGCCTTCAGGTTACCCTTTACAACAACTGTCTGGCCAGCCTGAAGGTCGGTCTTTGCAGCGAAGCCAGCACCATTCAGACCCTTTCCGGAGAACACCTGGAGTGTCTTGTCTGTGCCGTTGTCAGAGATATAGTAAGTGATGCTCTTGTACTTGTCGTTGTAGGAAGCTACTTCAGCGATGATACCCTTTACGTATGCCTCGCCATTGGCTGTCTGCCCTGCCTGTATCTTCTGCACAGCTTCAGCTACGGTCCATGCAGTTGCCTCTGTATTCAAATCTACTACGGGTGTCTGTGAAGCCTTATTGCCATTGAGGGTATAGATGTAGTTGCCCTGTGTAAACTCCTTGGTTCCATTGAAGTTGACAAGTTTACCATATACGACAACCTTGTCTCCAGCCTTGAGGACATCGTTTGGCGTGAACTTCTTGTTGCCAAGTGCATAGCCACGATAGACAGTCAGCTGTCCTTTGGTTGTTCCGTCGTCAGAGATGAAGTAGGTTGCGTTACCATAATTGTTAGTATCAATCTCCTTGACACTTACAATCGTACCGGAAACATATACTTCCTTGTCGAGATTCTGACCTGCATCAATATGTTTAAGTGCTGCAGCAACATTGAATGGGTCAGCTTCCGTGCCAGTTCCCGAAGCAGGAGCTGATGGTGTAGTGTTATTATTGCCTTCCTCAAAAGTAATGTTGTATGGTGCTGGAACGTCCTCGCAGCTTGTGAAGGCTGTGGCTGTCATTGCCAATGCCATCATTGAATAAATAATCTTTTTCATTTTCTTTTTGTTATTTGTCTTGTTAATTAATTGAGATAATCTTACTTCCCTTTCCTACTTGTGGTGTAGATGTTGCCTCGTAGAAATCTAAGGTGCCGAGAATTACGACCTTCTTTCCTGCACTGATCTGTGAGGCATCAGTGAACTTATTACCATTCAGATAGAAACCACGGAACACCTGCAGCTGGTTGGTTGATGTGCCATCGTCAGACAAGTAGTAGCGTGCGTTACCATACTGGAGCGATACTTCGTCAACCTGTGAGATAATACCCTTGATGTAGTAAGTCGTAGCATCCTTCTTGTTCAGCTTTGCATACGCCAGTGCACGTGTGATGTCCAATGGGTTAGCCTGTGTGCCGTCACCCTTACCTGGGAGTCCTTTGAATGGATCTATCTTCTCAGCAGATTTGATGTCATCAAGTGAACGGATGAGGATTTCCCACTGGTTGTTGAATCGCTTGAAGATACCTGTGATGTCAACCTTGCCTGTCGGTATCTTGTTGTTGGCGAAATTAGCAAAGTTACTGTTGTAGACGATAACCTTCTTGCCATCCTGCTCGTTTAATGTCCAGCTTACGCTGCCGGCACCGCCATCAACGCTGGCGAAAGTGTCTGTAACCTTGGGATTGTTACTGCTCTTGAAACTTACGTTGCGGATAACACCGAGCTTACCGCCATCGGTGTTGAGGTCCCATGTGGTTTCTTTGTTACCTACCGCAAACTCGGTCGGTTCAACCTTGTTGCCCGTAGAGAGTATCTTGTAATGCAGGTCCCATGTGGCGCGGCTCATACGACCGATGGATGTTGCGCCAGAGGCATTGGTCGTAGGAACTCCAATCTGTGCTTGTTTGCCGTAGTTGCCTACGTAAAGGTCTTTCAGGGCGACTAAGATTTCAGTACCTATAGGTAATGCACCGTATAAGCCTTTCTGTGCTATACTTACGATGATTGCACCCGTTGCATCCTGCAGTGCCAATTCCTGATAGAAATTGCCAGCAACGTCAGAACTGGTAACGACAGCCTTGATTTTGATGTCATCAGTTACCTTTGCATAGCTGATGCCATCACGGTAATCAGTACCGATATAGTTTGAATAGTTACTCTTCAGCTGGGCAATGGAAATGACATTCGTTTCTGTCAGTTCGTTGTTGCCGTAAGGAGCTGGTGCATGCTCGTCAGGCTCTGCATAGCTGCCGCCCATGCAGGAAGCAAAGAGAGCACAGACAGCTGCCATCATTATAAATTTCAGTTTCTTCATAATCGTTTCTTATCTTTAGTTTTAGAATTTGTAAGCTATGTTCAACATACCGTTGATACCATTCACGTAATACTTCTTAGGATTGCGATAGAAATCGTAAGCACGGGTTGTTGCTGCTCCAGTTGTCTTGTTGACAGTGTAGTTGCTACGGCTTTGCTCATAACCGCCGCTGACAATCTTCTGGTTGTTCAGCAGGTTTGTAATCATCAAGTTGATTGACAGACTTCCATGACGGAGGTAAAGACTCTTACCGATTGAAGCATCGAGCATGAAGCCGCCCTTTCCTTCACTCTGTGCGTAAGGAGTGTAGTTGCCGTCAGCATCCATGCCACCAAGCGCGGTACCCATTGTGCGGAGTGTGTTGCCATAACGGAGGCTTGGCGCGTATGAAAGGTAGATTCGGTCATAGTAATTACCGCTCAAGTCAATGAACCATCCACCCTTGTGGTAGCTGAGGATTGCGCTGTAGGCACTCAGAGGAGTATTTGCCTCGTGCATTCCCTTGTTATAAACAATATCCTTGTGATAGGTGTTCTTCGTTGAGTTCATGTAGATGACATCAGCATTGTTGGCGTTTTCAGCCTCACTCCATGTGCCGAGTGCCTTGAAGTTAAGGAAACTTGTGAGCTTGAAATCAAGCCCCAGCTCAATGCCGTAGTAGTTCTTCTTCATGTTTGTCATGCTGACATAAGTGAATGAATTGGCATCATCAAAGTAGAAGTTCTGCCACTCGGTCACGTGTGTCATGTGGTTATAGTAACCACTGAGGTTGGCATGAAGCCAGCTGCCGGAGTACTGATAGCTGAGTTCACTTGAGAAGATACGCTCGTTGCGGAGGTTGAGGACGAAGTCATTGTTCATCTCTGGTGATGCAAAGGAATTGCTTGCGCTTGGTGCACGATGCTCATAGCCCAGACCAAGTGATAGTGCATTGCCTCCACCGAGTGTGAGTGTAGCATTTGATTTCAAGCCACCAGACAGGAACTCTGCGTGTTTGCTTCTGCCGTCAGAGTTGTCTGCAAACATACCATTACGCATGTGACCGACACGATACATGTTGTCATATCCGATTCTGCCGGCTACCATATAGTGGAGTTTCCCGATAGTTTCAGCGTAGTTTGTCCATAACTGTCCACGACGTACGTTGATGTTATAGTCATAACCGAACTTGTCACCTTCGTAGATGAGCTTGCCCAGACCCAGTGTTCCCATGGTGTTGAGGTCGTACTGTACACGTGGGTCGTTGGCTGCGTATGTTCCGATGGCGTATGTGTTTACGTTATGGAAGCTCTTTGCACCCAGCAGATCCTCCATTGTCTGGTAATGACGGGCATAGTTCTGAGCAAGTGACAAACCGATGTTGAGCACTTTGTTCTTTCCGATATGGTTCGTAAGTGTAGACGAAAGAGTTGTCGTCAGGTTGTCATTATGCTTTGCCTGTATATAATAAAGTGCATCCTGTCCGTTGGCAGCAGCCTGACGGTTGGCATAGTAAAGGCGATCCCACTGAATCTGTCGGTTCTCCTTCTTGCCCCACCATTCCACAGCAGTCTTCCAGTCAGCGAAAGCCTGTGCTGTACGATAGCGTGCATTGCCCTCGTCCCACACGTCATAATAGCTGCTTGGAAGGTTCTTCCAGTAGTCAGGCTGTGGGTTGTCACTGTTGTTGTAGTTCAGCTTTGTGCTCTTGTACATAGAGTACTTGGTAAAGAGGCTCGTTGTGAGCTTCGTCTTCTTATTGATGTCCCAGTCCCATGTGAGGATGGCAGACGGGGCAAAGTCGTTTATGACACGGCTGTTGCGCTTGTGTCCGTTCTGATAGCCCCAGTATGGGTTGTACTGATAGTCATTGGCAAGCCAGTACACCTCATCGGTACTTGCGCCCTGCGATGCACGCTCGGTAGGGTTGCCCCATGTTGACAAAGCCAGTGAATGACCATTGTTCCACTTCTTCTGGACACCGAAGTAGTAAGATAATGAATTATAGAATGTACCCTCAACATAGCCGCGGTTAGCCCAGCGATAAGCTACGCTGGCAGCAATAGCCCAGCCCTTGGCATTGAAGCCGCTGGCATAGTTGTACATGCCACGGACGGTATAGTTGCGGTTGGCTGCAGAAAGGGTGAGGCGATGTCCGCCCGCCATTGAGCCGGCACGGAAGTCATAGTTGTTGCTTCCTGCCAGTGCCGTCATTGAGAAGTTGTTGTTCTCAAAAGGAAGAGCAAAGTCGACATTGCGTGTCTGCTGGTTGATACCACCCACCATAGAGTAGCGGAACTGTCCGCTTTCCATGTCGTTCATGGGCGCACCATTGATGTAGATGTCGTTATACTTCTGGTTCAATCCACGGTAACGGAAGCGCATGGGGGAATACAGGAATCCGATTTGCGAGGCATAGACGTTACTGTTTGAGTTAAGAATCGTGACATTGTCATTCATGTCATTGTCCTCACCTAACTGCGCTTCAGTAAAGGTGAACGCCGATTCATCCATAGCGTTGGCCGTCTGCTCCTGCTGGCTCGTCGTGGTATTGGTGTTCTGTGCGACCACCATAGACGAGCTACATAGTGCTAAAACGGCGAGTTTCAGCTTTTTCTGCATAGTTGATTACATTAATAGATGTTATACTTTGATTGCAAAGTAACAAAATAAATTTTAAAATAGAAAGGCTTTTTGATGTTTTTTTCGAGAATTATGCCTAAATGTCGGATTTATTACCGATATTTGCAAACTCAATGTGACTGTATTTAGCGGTTATGGTGCAAGAAGTGAGTGTTCGCAAGTAAGTTTCAATAGCGGAAACACAAGGAAGCGTTCTTACGGATTGTCACTGATTTCCAGTCTGATACAGACTCATGTTTGGAAACTCTGATAATAACATAACAATAACAACATTTAGAATAATAATGAGAAAATTACTATTTGTTCTTTTCTGTGCCGTGCTTTTCGGTACGCCTGCTTCTGCTCAGAAGAAGTTTTCAGTTTATGCCATCGGCTTCTACAACCAGGAGAATCTTTTTGACTATACGCATGACAAAGGGAAGAACGATCATGCTTTCACACCGAATGGAAGTTATCAATGGAATGAGATGAAGTACACTCATAAGTTGCATAATATGGCAACTGTGTTGGCTGAAATGGGTACTGACGTCCTTCCAAACGTCGGTTGTGCGGTGATTGGTTTGTCTGAGGTAGAGAACGACCATGTAATGCGTGACCTTACTGCCCAGCCCGAGCTGGCTGCACGCAACTATAAGTACGTGCACATCGAAGGTCCTGACCGTCGTGGTATTGACTGTGCTTTGATATATAATCCAAAGCTCTTTACCGTAAGAGATACTAAATTGGTACCTTACGTCTATGACCTGCCACAGGACAGTGCCCGTGCAACCCGTGGATTCCTCACGGTCAGCGGTACGTTGGCTGGTGAGCACGTCACTGTTGTTGTCTGCCATTTGCCAAGTCGTGGTGCAGGTTCTCACTATCGTGAGATAGGTGGCACGCAAGTCAAGGCACTGAAGGACTCCCTGCTGCGTGAGGACCCGAAGGTGAAGGTGCTTGTGATGGGTGACATGAACGATGACCCTACTAATAAGAGTATGTATGAATGCCTGTCGGCAAAGGGCGAGATGAGCCAGGTCGGTGCAGGTGACATGTATAACCCTTGGTATAATATGCTTGTAAAGGAAGGTACAGGAACTTTGCAGTATCAGGGCAAGTGGAATCTGTTTGACCAGATTATCATGACTCCTAACCTGTTGAACAAGGATGGCAGAAAAGACTTCTCTGAACTGAAGTACTGGAAGAGTCAGATTTTCCGTCGTGACTATCTTTTCCAGGAAACAGGAAAGTACAAGGGCAATACCAAGCGTACCACTGCCGGTGGTGTATGGCTTGATGGGTATTCTGACCACTTGCCGGTCGTGAGTTACTTTGCTAAGGAGCAGTAAGGATTATTATAGCCTAATTAGCCCAATAAGCCCAATATCCCTAATTTCTCAAGATAATGGAAATTGAAACCCATCCCTTCGAGCCGTGGTTGCCGTCCAATGCCAAGCTGTTGCTGTTAGGAACTTTTCCGCCAGCACCGAAGCGGTGGTGTATGGAGTGGTATTATCCTAATTACACGAATGATATGTGGCGCATATTCGGTCATATCTTCTTCGGGGATAAGTTCTACTTTGTGGATGAGGAAAAGAAAACCTATAAGCTCGATTTACTTAAGCCGTTCTTGAAGGAGAAGGGGATTGCTCTTTTTGATACAGCCTTACGTATTCATCGCACAACGGGTACGGCTTCGGATAAAGATTTGGAAATCATTGAACCAGCCGATCTTGACGGTATGCTTCGGTCGTTGCCAGCGTGTAAGGCTGTACTGGCAGCAGGTCAGTTGGCTACAAAAGTGTTCACGGAGCATTATGGTATTGATGCACGCAAGATGAAGATGGGTGAATATAAGGAATTCAGCTTCGAGCAACGCACCTTGCGCCTTTATCGTCAGCCCAGCAGCAGCCGTGCTTATCCGATGAAGGTAGAGAAGAAGGCGGAGTATTACGAAAGGATGTTCAGGGATTTAGGGATATTAGGCTAATGAGCCTTATTAGTCCAATTAGTCTTATAAGAGCCCAATAATAAGAATAATAAAAAACAACCAAGATGAAGGATAAAATAACAATCATTGGAATAGCCGGTGGGACAGGTTCGGGAAAGACCACCGTAGTGAAGAAAATCGTTGAGAGTCTTCCTCCTCATTATGTGGCTGTAGTGCCTTTGGATTCCTATTACAATGACACGACGGGGCTGACCGATGAAGAGCGCAAGGCAATCAACTTCGACCATCCGGATGCCTTCGATTGGAAACTGCTGATCAAGCAGGTGAATGAGCTGCGTGAGGGAAAGGCAATTGAACAGCCTACCTATAGTTATATCCTCAGCAACCGCTTGCCAGAGACAATTCACGTAGAGCCAAAGCCGGTAATCATTGTTGAGGGTATTATGGCATTGAGCAACAGGCGCTTGCGTGATATGATGGACCTCAAGATCTTCGTTGACTGCGACCCTGATGAGCGTCTTATCCGTAATATCCAGCGAGATACGATAGACCGTGGTCGCACTGTTTCGATGGTTGTTGACCGCTATTTGGAAGTGTTGAAGCCAATGCATGAACAGTTCATCGAGCCGACCAAGCGTTATGCCAACGTGATTATTCCACAGGGAGGCGAGAATGTAAAGGGAATCAATATCCTTTGTAAGTATATCGAAGGGCTGATGCCAAAGAATTAAGAATATAAAAGGACAGGCGATCGCCTGTCCTTTTTTTGTTGAGCTGATCAGTCATATCAGCCTAATCAGTCTGATTGGGCTAATAAGACTAACAAAAAGATTGTCAAGTATCTTTACAATTTGGAGCTTTCTTTCCCCTCCCTAAACCTAACAGACGCTTACTTGCACTTCAATTAACGCCCAATTGAGTTTCAATAGATGCCCTTTTGAGTTGTTACTAACGCCCTTTTGGAGTCTAATTAAGCACCTTTTCTTGTAGGGGTTTATAACTATCTGGAATACTGTAGGTTACAAATCCGCTTGGCATGCGTTGTTTTTGCTTTTTTTACTTGTTGAAAACATAATTGGAGATATTGAAAATAATTTACAAATATCACTTGGTTCTTGTTCCGGTCACACTTGCGAAAGAAGATAATATTCCAGTTCAGGATAAGCCTTGGAATAATCTAAGTTGTTTGTCTTGTTCAATCACATATCTTTCTAAAGTCGTTCTCTTCATCAGAATACTTGCAAAAAACGTCAGTAGTACAAAATATTTGTGTAACTTTGGATAGAATAGCGACAATCCTTTATACAAGGGCACCTTGTGCGATTGGCTGATTTTGGGGTAACGATTTGGCAACCGTTCCATTTGCTGTGTACTGCTTTGTTTTGCTTGCAAAGAACTCTTTATCTCCGACAAAGATAATGATTATTCCCGAACAATTCTACTCTTTGCTTTATTTTTTCAAGGCAAGGAAAAAATTATTCCCCTGCCGATTTCAAGAAGTAGAAACACGATGTTGTGAAGAAATTGCGGATATATGGAATTGCCCCTATCACGGCGTACAGCCTTCGGGGACGCAGGTGGAATTTCACCTCGTAATGCGGATTGATGAAATAGAAAGTCCTGTCAATGGCTTCAAAACCTTCCTTTCTCATCGTCCTCTCAAACAACTCTATCGGGCATTTGGTCTTCTTGATGTTCAACAGTTCTCTGACGCATCCCTCGTCTTCCTTCCGAGCCCTCAATATCCGCTCATACAATCTCGTCGGAAGCAGGTGAAAGAAAGGCAGGTGCGAGAGGAAGCGGCTTCGGCATATCTGCTGATGCCCACCGAAAGGCATCTGCCAAGCAGGAAAGGACATGAAAATTACCCCCCCGATTTTTAACAACTGTTTACACTTGTGCATAAATTCCTCCTTGTCGTCGATATGCTCTATCACATCATGGCAGACAATCAGGTCGAACTGATGCCTGAGTTCCTTCAACAGGAACACGTCGGAGGCGATGAAACGCCCTTTTGCTCCGTTCTCTTGGAAAAACTTCCTTGCGTCCCTTATCCGTCCCTCTGCCATATCCACGCCCACTACATCGCAGCCCATGCGTGAGAAAGGCAGGAGGTTTCCACCGTCCCCGCAGCCTATCTCCAACACATTCGTGCCTTTCCCTACCTGCCTGTACCGCTTGATGTAAGGAATGAAATACTTCTCGCTTGTGGTTGCGAGTTCGTTGAAATACTGCCTTCGGTTAAGTTGTCTTGACTGCATCTTATTTTAGGGGTGTTATGGTTTCAACGACAAAGGTAGCAATAATCATGGAATAAGACCGCATGTTTCATTCGTTTACCATGAAAAATACCTATAAATGATTATATGGCAATGCAATATGGACGAGTGCAACCCAAAGTTTCCGCTCTTTCGTTTGCGGAATGGCGGGAAAATTCGTATATTTGCGAGGTACGACTAAAAAAGATGTAAATATGGCACACCGTAAAACTTGTTTTGTTTTATTGTGACTCTTTGAATGAGGTGAGTTCTGTTCGGTACAAAGGAAATACTGACAATATGTTAGAAGAACTCCCTGCTGATGCACAACTGAGCTTTAAGGCATTCAGTAACAAAATACGTAAAGCCTCCCCTAAGGGAGTTGCAAGTAAAAGCCCCTTGGCAAAGAGCAACGAAACGTTGCCATACGATAAGCGTATTGATGTAAAGACTGTAAAGTACAATCAGATAGATAGTAAACTCTTGAAAGGGGCTTCAGATTTTCTTTGTGATGGAGGAGGTAAACTCAGGTATCTACCTTTACCTAATAAAGGCGACATATATTTGATATTGATACCAATGGACTGTGGCGATTTTGACTATCGGTTTTATTTACTAACTGTTAAGAATAATACCATTATGTCAAACCTGTATGTTGAAGGAGTTTGGTTTGAACCTGGCAGTAATGAGTCTGAGGAGATTACATCCTTTAGAATTGATAAAAACTTTTCCATTAAGGTTAAAACTACATCCGTAGGTTCTCCACAAGAAATCCGTAATTATATAATCAGGGATGACGGTAGGATTATTGAGAAATGATAAGCCGCTATACATTGGTCTTTTTCTTGTATGGGTAAGCAGTTCATAATCAATAAACGATTACTTCAAAACTGAGTTTCCTGTCACTACTGTCATCCATCGTGAATATTTAACTGATTGGTTAGCAAAGAGTTCGTGTGAAATGTTAAAATGACAGCAAGATGAAATTAAAAATAATCTTGTGATAAGTTCAGTAGTTTTCTTCTTGTTTTTATAGGCTTTATCACTCCAAATTTAGAAAGAATCAAATATAACGCCATCGTTCTGGCTAAGGATTAGAATAAGCTAAGGATCAGTCTGGACCGGCTGAAAGAGTATCAAAAAAAGAGACAGCACCAATTAACAAACTTTTGGTACTGTCTCCTTATGATATATGGGGTTCTTTATCTATGATGTAGAGGTTCTTTATCTTATCGTATTCTGTCGGCAGCTCTTACCATAGCCTCATCAGCAAGGATGGAGTGGCGTGCAAGCCACAGGAGGATAAAAGCAACGGCTGGAAGGCAGGCTGCAAACTCTATGTGGAAAGTGAAGCCGGTCATAAGAACCTGACTGAACACGCCATAGACAACATACCAACCGATAATCATCAGCATGGAGAAAGCACAGAAGCGTGCCTGCCGCTTGCGGTTGTGGTAATCGAAGATGGCGAAGAGGTTGATAGGGCAGGTAACCAGAAGAATGGCAAACAATGCCCATACATTGAAGTTCCTACCGCCATTTGCATCGCTTATCCAGAGATTCATCAGCTGGTTTTCTGCACCCATTCCCTTCGGCTCAAAGCTGCCTACGGGCAGACAGAGGCAGGCAATGGTGACAAGCAGTGCAATAAACAGAAATACTGTTTGTTTACGCTGTATCATAGTTTAATCTTCTTCCTCGTTCAGAGTGTCCTTAGAAGGGTCGCGCCAATAAACGTCGCCATCCAAGAACTCCTGGGTAGCCAGCAAAGTTGGCTTTGGCAGTTTCTCGTAATAACGGCTGATTTCAATCTGCTCACGGTTCTCGAAAACCTCGTCAAGAGAATCGTTATAAGAAGCAAATTCAGCAAGTTTCTTACTCAAGTCCTGCTTTATTTCAACCGAGATCTGGTTTGCGCGCTTTGCTATGATAGCAACGCTTTCATAGATGTTACCAGTATCTTTCCAAAGTTCCTGAACATCCCGGGTTACCGTGTTTGACGGTGCTTTTGACTTCTTGTAATCCATTCTAATTGTCTATATTTTATAAGTCTGTTATTCTTTAATCTTTTGTTATTTCCTTACATTTCTTTATGTATTCCTCGGCTGTCTTGCGTTCTTTAGACTCAGGGTACTCGTTGATAAATCCGTAGCACTCATCTTCTGCATCCTGAAAGCGTTGCAGTTTCTTGGCATCAACGCTCATCTGTGCCAGCTCAAACTTGCTTTTCATAACAAGGATGGCAAAATCCTCACGTAAGTTGCTGTAAGGATAGTCGTTCAGAGCATTCTGTGCCGTGATGATGCACGCCTCGTAGTTGTTGCCGCCACTGGTGCAGTTGCCGAAGTAAGAACCGAGGTTGTAATACAGTCTTGCGTTGATATACTCCTTGCGGATCAGTTTGTCCTGCAAGTCGAAGAGCCTTTGCTGGGCAGTCCCTTTCATCTTGCCGTTCGGAAAGATGTCCAGATAGTCCTGGAAAGCAGCAATGGCAGCGATGGTAGGTGTCTGGTCAAGACGCGGTTCCGGCGTACCTTCAAAGAGGCTCTGTCCGATATAGAACGATGCCATCTCCGCATACTGTCCACGTGGATAGGTCTGGTAATACTTCTTGAATGTTTCTGAAGCAGCTTGATAGTCTTTCAGACCGTACTCAGCCATTGCCAGCATATAGAGGCATTCCTGTGCGTTGTCAGTACCTTTTTCAACCGTTACAAGGCTTTGCAGCAATGGTACGGCGAAGCTATACTTGCCCTTTGCAAAACATTCTTTTGCAAATTCGTATTTATAATCATTATTAGTTGTCTTGTAAACCTGATTATATTCATGGGCGCAGCTTGTCAGGAGCAAAGCAGCGCAAATGCCAATGAGAATTCTTTTCTTCATAATTTGACTTTGAACTGCAAAGTTACATATTATTCTATAAATACGCAAAGGAGGTTTGCAATTTTAGCAAAAAATCACTATTAATTATATACTGTCAGCGGTTTTTTGTATCTTTGCAATCAAAGATTGATTCACTTGACGTGTAGAAAATGGACTTCAATTTAACATCGAAATATAAGCCGACAGGCGACCAGCCGGAAGCAATCAAGGAACTGACTGACGGACTTGAGCGTGGCGACAGGAGCCAGGTGCTGTTGGGTGTGACTGGTTCGGGTAAGACCTTCACTGTTGCAAACGTGATCGCAAATGTCAATAAGCCCACACTGATCTTGTCGCACAACAAGACTCTGGCAGCACAGCTTTATGAGGAGATGAAAGCCTTTTTCCCTGATAATGCCGTAGAGTATTATGTTTCATATTATGACTACTACCAGCCGGAGGCGTATATGCCTGTGACTGATACCTACATAGAGAAAGACCTTGCCATCAATGACGAGATTGACAAGCTGCGTCTGTCAGCTGTATCCTCCTTGCTGTCAGGTCGCAAGGATGTGATAGTCGTCTCTTCCGTTTCGTGTATCTACGGTATGGGTGCACCTGTGGCAATGAAGGAAAATGTTGTTTCCATCAAGAAAGGGCAGGTGATTGACCGCAATGATTTTTTAAGGCGTCTGGTGGATGCGCTTTATATGCGCAATGACATCGAACTGCAGCGTGGAAACTTCCGTGTGAAGGGCGATACGGTGGATATTGCGATGGCTTATAACGACAATGTGCTGCGTATTACGTGGTGGGACGATGAGATTGATTCAATAGAGGAGGTGGATGCTGTGGACTTCCATCGCCTTGCTACTTTTGATGCTTACGAGATTTATCCAGCCAACCTCTTTGTTACGTCTAAGGAACAGACCGAAGGGGCTATACGTCAGATACAGGACGACTTGGTGAAACAGGTTGATTTCTTCACCGAGATAGGGGATAATATCAAGGCGCAACGTATCAAGGAGCGTGTGGAGTATGACATTGAGATGATCAAGGAACTCGGTCATTGTTCCGGTATTGAGAACTATTCCCGTTACTTCGATGGCAGAGAGGCGGGGATGCGTCCTTACTGTCTGCTGGACTTCTTTCCCGATGATTACTTGATGGTGATTGATGAGAGTCACGTGAGTGTGCCGCAGATTTCGGCGATGTATGGCGGTGACCGTGCCCGTAAGACCAATCTTGTGGAATATGGTTTCCGGCTTCCTGCCGCCTTTGATAACCGTCCGCTGCGTTTTGAGGAGTTTCACAGTCTTATCCATCAGATTATATACGTGTCGGCTACCCCGGCTGATTTCGAGCTGGCAGAAGCGGAAGGTGTTGTGGTTGAACAGCTTATTCGTCCGACAGGACTGCTTGACCCGGAGATTGACGTTCGCCCCTCGGAGAATCAGATTGATGATTTGATGAACGAAATAGTTGTCCGTGCTGAGAAAGAAGAGCGTGTGCTGGTGACGACACTGACCAAGCGAATGGCAGAGGAACTGACAGAGTACCTGCTGAACCATGACATCCGCACGGCTTACATCCACAGTGATGTAGCCAGTCTTGACCGCATCAAGATTATCAACGACCTCCGTGCCGGCATCTACGATGTCCTTGTGGGTGTCAACTTGTTGCGTGAAGGACTTGACTTGCCGGAGGTTTCGCTGGTAGCTATCCTTGATGCCGACAAAGAAGGCTTCCTCCGTAGCCATAGAAGTTTGACACAGACGGCAGGACGTGCAGCGCGTAACGTGAATGGAAAGGTGATTATGTATGCCGATAACATCACGGAGAGTATGCAGAAGACCATTGACGAGACGATGCGAAGGCGTACGAAACAGCTGAAGTACAACGAAAAGAACCATATTACACCGAAACAGATTGTCAAGGCTATCAAGGGGACGCTGCCAACGGGTGGCGAGGCGAATCTCACAGCACAGACTGCTTCTGTTAGCAGGAACGTCGGACAGGCTTACGTTGAACCGAATAATGGTGTCCTCTTTGCTGCTGATCCGATTATTACGAAGATGAGCAAGGCGCAGTTGGAGAAGAGTATTGCAAATACAACAGCCCTTATGAAGCAGGCTGCAAAAGACCTTGATTTCCTTCAGGCAGCGCAGTATCGTGATGAAATTATCCGTCTGCAAAAGGAGTTGGAGGCGAAGTAGCCTCACCCCCAGCCCCTCTCCGAGTGGAGAGGGGAGTAAAATGCGAGATACCCAGATTTTAAATGTAAAAAGAGGGGTCAGAGGAGGGTGAAAAAATGTTTGTTTAGTTCGTTTGGGTCATGGTGAAAAAGTTGCTGCGAGGGCTTGAAAAAAATATTACAATATCTTAGCTGAGTGTTCTGTAATATAGGCGAATAATATGAATAAAAAGTAGGTTTGCAATCGTCAGTAAATCAGTAGGTTATGAAACTGCTTTCTAAAAGGTGCTTAATTGGACTTCAAAAGGGCGTTAGTTAGACTTCAAAAGGGCATCTTTTGCAAGCCAATTAGGCGTCTTTTAGAAGCCAAAAGAGCATGTATTGAAAAGCAGGGTGCGAAAATATATGACAAAGTGGTTCCTCCGTAAACTTTCGTTCTTCGTTTACTTTGTCTTTGCATTACCCTATTTTTGTTCTTCTGTTACTTTGTCTTTATGTTATTCTGTCTTATATTATCCAATCTTCTTTTCTTCTGTTACGTTGTCTTTCCCTTATCCTGTCTCAATAAAAAAAGATAAAAAATTTTGCGAAAGGCTTGAAAAGTAAAGGAAATTTTGTATCTTTGCTTATTAAATCGTCGTTTGATAAAAGTTTGAGATTATGAAGAAAACTTTGATATTCTTGTTCATGTGTCTTCCAATGATGGCTATGGCACAGACTACGCTTACACCGGAACAGAAGTTGGAACAGGCACAGCGTCAGTTGGAAGAAGCTAAGGCTGCCTTGGAGCAGGCTAAGGCTGCAAAGGCTAAAGCCGAGGCGGAAGCAAAAGCCAGGAAAGAAGCTGAGGCAAAGAATATAGAAAAGAAGATTGCCGAGACAAAGGCAGAGGCAGAACGGCTGGCTCGTGAGGCTGCAGCTATCAGTGAAGCTGCCAGTAAGTCGCAGGCTTCACCTTCACCAAAGGCTGGTGACAGTGCCGTTGAGGGGAGCACTTCGGATGCTTGGGTTGTTCCGACAACGCCTGCCACAGCTGCTGCACGTGCCAATAAGTCGGTACGCACGGAGAATAAAGATAATAAAGACTTCTATCTTCAGAAAGGTATTATCCCGGAAGTGGGCGGACAGGTCGTATGGATGGAAACAGTTGATGCTCCCGGGGCAACGGCAGACCAGCTTTATGACAAGGCTTTTGCTTATCTAACTGAACTGACACAAGGCAGCAACCAGTTGGATGGGAGTAAGGTCGCCTTGGTAAACAAGAGTGAGCACAGTATCGTGGCAACGGTGCATGAAAAACTCGTCTTCTCGTCTTCATTCCTTTCCCTTGACTTTACCCAGTTCAATTATGTCCTTCAGGCAACCTGTCGTGACGGGCAGGCTACGTTGACAATGAACCGGTTGACTTATAATTACGACGTTCAGGGTAATGTGTCAAACCTTACGGCTGAGCAGTGGATTACTGACAAATATGCTGTGAACAAGAAGCAGACCCGTCTTTTGCCGGTATCTGGAAAGTTCCGTCGTGCTACCGTTGACCGTAAGAATAGTATCTTTGAGGGCTTCGTGCAGGCTTTGAAGTAAGAAACGAACAGATAGACCTGAGGGTGTAACAATGGCTTTCTGTAAGGAAAGCATGGTTTGTGTGTCCATGGATAATGCCTATTGGCATAGGCAGGACGGGCTTGTACATTCTCCCTTTGGGTTGAATATAATAAAGAATAAAAAATGGAAATACAGAATAGTACGGTGCGTCGTCCCGACCACCGTCGTCGCAGACGTGAAGAGAAAGACAGGTTCCTGCCAGTCCGTCAGTGGCTTAACGGCATCTTTATGTTGGGTGCAGTCATAGGTGTGGCAGTTTATCTCCTTGCCGATACAACTACGGTTGGTATAATTATTATTCTTGCTGCGATGGTCTTTAAGATTATCGAGTGTGTACTCCGTTTTATACGTTAGATGAAGAGATTTGCCTTCTTGTTTGCCCTGCTTGTGTTAGTGGGCAATGCTGCTATGGCGCAGAGCGATGACCCCTCTACGGTTGATGATGGTACATTCTCTGCTGAAGATTATAGGAACAATCGCCATTCTGGACGTTCGGATTCTATACAAAGTCAGCACAAGGAGATACCACGTGGACTGAAAGTGTGGACGGTTGATGAGCGTTTCGGTGACCGCAAGCCTGCTGTTCCCGATACGTTGTCGTATATGTATATGAACTCGGGGCTTAACACGGGATTGAGAGGAGAGTATAATACGCTGGGAAACCTTGGCGCACCACGTCAAAACCGAATCTTCATAGACCGTCGTCAGGCATCGGAGTTCTTCTTCCTTGATCCGTATGATATGTTTATCGTACAGCCGGGCGACTTCCAGTTTACTTCAACACTTTCTCCAATTACCATTCTTTCCTATAATACTGCTGGTAACAGGAACAACGGCGAAGACCGTTTCAAGGCACTCTTTGCAGTGAATGCAGGTAAGAAGTGGGGCTTCGGCTTTAAGTTTGATTATCTGTACGGACGTGGATATTACAGTAACCAGAGTACTTCCCTCTTCAATTATTCTATGTGGGGAAGTTATTTGGGGGAGCGTTACCAGGCACATTTGCTCATTTCTCTGAATCATCAGAAGGTGGCAGAGAATGGAGGTATTGCCAATGATGCCTATATCACGCATCCCGAGTCGTTCCGTGATAATTACAGTGAGGACGAAATTCCGACCATCTTGAAGCAGAACTGGAACAGAAATGACAATCAGCATGTCTTCTTCAATCATCGTTACAGCCTCGGCTTCTTCCGTAAAGTGCCAATGACAGAAGAGGAAATCAAGGCAAAGCAGTTTGCACTTAAATCCCAGAAAGCACAGGAAGCGCAGCAGGCAAAGGAGAAAGCCCGCCGCCGTGCAAAGGCGAATGGTGAGCAGTTTGACGAAGAAGCATACGATAAAGAAAAGCGTTCGGCTGGTCGTCCTGATGATGCTGCCATTGCTGGTGATGTGTCTCAGGTCAAGGCTGTTGCGGACAGTGTCAAGGCAAGTGACCGTATGACTGTTAATCTTGAGGATTCTGTACAGATGGCTAATCTCAAGAAGCAGGACGCACTGGCAAAGGATTCTACACAGAAATGGATGAAGGATGAGTATGTTCCAGTAACGAGTTTCATCCATACTGTACGTTTTGACAATTATCGTCGTACTTATCAGGCTTACAATACACCGACGGATTTCTACGCACAGAATTACTTTAATTATGGTACTGCAGCCAACGATTCTATCTTTGACCGAACTAAGCACTGGTCATTGAAGAATACCTTTGCAGTTGCCTTGCTGGAAGGATTTAACAAGTGGGCAAAAGCCGGACTTAAGGCGTTTGTCTCTTATGAACTGCGTCATTATGCACTTCCGTCAATGATAACGCCAGGTGGTTCTACTGTAGCCTTGTATAATGGGGATCAGACGTGGAACCAGCACGATGTCTCTGTGGGTGGACAGCTGTTGAAGACACAAGGAAAGGCGTTCCATTATGACATCAGTGCTGAGGCGTGGTTAGCAGGCAACAGGGCTGGACAGTTCCATCTTGATGGTCATGCTGACCTTGGTTTTCCGCTCTTGGGTGACACGGTTCAGTTAGCAGCTACGGCGTTCCTGCATCGTTCTGCTGTATCGTTCTATATGACCCAGTTCTATGGAAAGCATTACTGGTGGGACAACAACCTTGACCAGCAGATACATTCCCGCATCCTTGGTGAGTTCTCTTTGAAGAAGACTCGCACCCGAATGCGTGTGGGCTATGATGTTATCAAGAACTACACTTACTTCGGAATACAGAACGACCGTGTGAAAAGCGGTGATAACTACCTTGTACAGCATAATGACTTGAATGTCCGTCAGACTGGTAGTCCTGTCAACTTGCTTACATTACAGCTCCAGCAGGACTTCCGTCTGGGTATTCTTAACTGGCAGAATGTGCTGACCTTGCAGAAGTCAAGCAAGGAGGACATACTCCCAGTGCCTACCTTCAATGCCTATAGCAACCTGTTTGTTCGGTTCAAGATAGCACGTGTGCTTGATGTTGACCTTGGTGTTGACGGTCGTTACTTCACGAGTTATTATGCGCCAGAGTATATACCGGGTATCGGTGCTTTTGGTATACAGGAGACTGAAGCAAGCCGTACAAAGATTGGCAACTACCCACTTCTTGATGCTTATGCCAACTTCCGTCTCCAGCACACTCGTTTCTTTATAATGTTCACGCATGTGAACTATGATGACGGAGGCAAGTATTTCTTCACGCCTCACTATCCGTTGAACCAGCGTATATTAAGGTTTGGTATCAGCTGGAACTTCTTTAACTAATCACTTATACATTAAATAATAAAGTTGATTTCTGAGAACGATAACATAAAGACTAACAGTCTTGCCGCATGGATACTTGCTGCGCGTCCGAAGACGCTCACTGGTGCAATGGTACCCGTGATGATAGGTGCTGCGTGGGCTTGGAAGATAAGTGGCGGGGAGAACTTCCGGATTGTCCCTGCCATTCTTTGTTTCCTGTTTGCTTTTCTGATGCAGATTGATTCCAACTTCATCAATGATTACTTCGATTGCGTGAAGGGGAACGATGACCATACCACCCGGTTAGGTCCGAAGCGGGCTTGTTCAGAAGGTTGGATAACACTTCCTGCCATGCGTATTGGACTCGTATTCACCTCGTTGTTGGCTTGTCTTGTTGGTTTGCCACTCATTTTCTTTGGTGGTTGGAAGATGATACTTGTAGGAGTAGTCTGTGTTGTTTTTGCTTTTCTCTACACAACATACTTCTCTTACCTTGGATTGGGCGACCTCCTGGTACTTGTGTTCTTTGGCATTGTACCAGTTGTTTTCACCACATACGTTATTCTTCCCGACCATTCGCAGGCGTTATGTCTGAAGGTTATTATGTCAGGTGTCATCTGTGGCTTGGTGATTGATACACTGCTTGTCGTCAATAACTATCGTGACAGGGACAATGATAAACGTGATGGAAAGATTACGCTCATTGTACGAATAGGCGAGGAAGAAGCTGAAAAACTATATACAGCCTTAGGTCTTATGTCTTATCTTCAGATGGCGTGCATCCTTTTTTTAGGAGAAAAGCAAGATACTCTCTTCGTGATATTCTTGTGTTTCATCTTTGCACCTTATGGAATCCTTCATTACAAGACGGCAATGTTGATGAAGAAGATAAAGAAAGGTAAGGAGCTGAATCTCATCCTGGCACATACAGCCCGCAATATGCTGCTCTATGGCATAGCAACCACGATTGCAATAGTTAGCTCATAAAAGAATATCCTTGCCCCCCCAACCCCTCTCCAAAGAGAGAGGGGAGTGATTACTACTGAGGGCGAGTTCATTTTTATAGTCTATCATCAGTTAGCAATAACATTATAGTTCGTATCAACACCAGTCTATCATCAGTTAGCAACAATATTATAGTTCGTATCAACACCCATTACTTATAACAAATCATCAACACCCACCACCCATCACCCAACACCCATCACCCAACAATGCAACAACCCAACCTTGAAATAATGACCTTTGTGGAGCAACAGATTCTCCCACGCTATAACGCTTTTGGTAAGAGTCACGGACTCGGACATGTCCAGCGTGTCATAAGAAGTTCGCTTGCTTTGGCAGCTGTGACGGGTGCTGATGTGAATATGGTGTATGTCATTGCCGCCTATCACGACCTTGGCATGGCAGGACCACGTGCCATCCATCATATAACCAGCGGAAAGATTCTCATTGCTGATGCACGACTGAGAAAATGGTTCTCTGCCGAACAGATAAAGATAATGAAGGAAGCCGTTGAGGATCATCGAGCCAGCAGTTCACGCACACCACGCAGCATATATGGAAAGATAGTAGCTGAGGCTGACCGTGACCTTGAGCCTGAGGTGGTGTTCTCACGTGCCATTCTCTTTGGTATTGAGAACTATCCCGAGAAGAATGATGAACAGATGTGGGAGCGGTTCCGTGACCATATGAAGGAGAAATATGGACGGGCAGGCTATCTGAAACTCTGGATACCGGGCTCTCCGAATGCCCGAAATCTTGAAGCAATCCGTAAGACGATAGATAATGAGTCGGAATTACGCAAAGCCTTCGACCGCATTTATAAGCAGATACGTGAATAAGTTATAAATAACTAATAAAGTACCATACGAAATGACAAAAGAAGAATTGATGCGGAGAGCAATTGAACTCTCTGCCGAAAGTGTACGCAATGGCGGCGGTCCGTTTGGAGCTGTTATTGCCCGTAACGGCGAAATCATTGCTGAGGGAAGCAATGGAGTGACGATTTACAATGATCCGACAGCTCATGCCGAGGTCTCTACTATCCGTAAGGCATGTCAGAAGCTGAACACCTTTGACCTCACAGGTTGTGAAATCTATACCTCCTGTGAGCCTTGTCCGATGTGTTTCGGTGCAATCTATTGGGCACACCTCGACAAGATTTACTATGCCAACGACCGCAAGGATGCTGCTGAAATTGGGTTCGATGATGATTTCATCTATCAGGAGATTGAGGTAAAACCGCAATATCGCAGAAAACCATCAGAAATCCTTTTGCGTAATGAGGCGATTAAGGTTTTTGAACAATGGACTGCAAAGACTGATAAAACTGAATATTGATATTCCAAACTACAAGTCAATACGAACAGTTCGCTGTTTGCATTGGCTTTTTTGCTTGTAACAGGAACTGTAAAGATGAAGCAGAGAGTATGGAATACAAGGAAGATATTATTGATAGTCATCGTGTTTGTATCAACACTGATGATAGAGTTTATCTTGGTTTTTATGCAGGGCTGTTCGGACGGAGTTGGTCTTGGTTTTGACATGGACAAGCAGACCTTCTTTGTTAGGCAGGGTTGTGTCTGTGGCGGTGATTTGTCATTTTCCAGTGATGATGGTACAGACTGTTTCAGTGTTGGTTATAATAGGAATGTACATGCTTTCTGGTATGATAGCTATAACCCATCCGCACTTGAAATAAACAATCTTCCCTCTTGCTGCAGTGTCGTACAGCATGGTGACACGTTGTCTCTTCGTAGGCTTCCTTTGCGGGCAAATACTGTTTACAGTGTTTATCGTGCGTCTGGCTGCCGTGTATCCCCTGCTGTAATTATCAGAACGGACAGACGGGGTAGGGTGGTTTGTGCTCAGTAGGGAAGGATAGTTTATGCTCAATAAGAAAGGCTAACCAAAGAGTAAAATAATAATCTATTGTTTTGTCTTTCAGTCTGTCACTTGACCTTTCTCCATTATCTTGTTTGCCTGTCAGCTTGTCACCTGTCAACTAACTTTTCTGTCTTCTTGTTACTCTGTCTTTCTCACTTATCTCGTCTACTTGTCAACTCATCTTTTTGTCTGCTAATACTCTCCCTCTGGTTCAGCGGCAATACACATTCCTGTTTCCTCTTCGGGAACTTGATAAAGTATGGAGCGGTCTTTCAGATAGATATGGTTGAGCGTAAAAGCCAGTGATGCCAAGGTCTGTTCACGCCTGTCTTTCTTCAGTTCGCACTCCCATACCGTGATGCAATGCCAGCCCATCCGTGCAAGCTGCTGTTGGGTTTCCTTGTCCCGTTCCTTGTTGCGCATAATCTTCCTCACCCAGAAGTCGGTATTGGTCTTGGGGACAACATAATGTCTGCATCCTTCATGCCCATGCCAGAAGCAACCGTTTACGAAGATACAGGTTCTGTACTTACGTAAGACGATGTCGGGGTGTCCCGGCAGGCGTGGGTTATTCACCCTATACCGAAAACCAGAGTGCCACAAGTATCGTCTGACAATCATTTCGGGCTTGGTATTCTTGCCCTTGATGGATGCCATGTTGTTATGACGTTGTTGTTTTGACAGAGTGTCCATAATGAATCCTGTGTGATAATTGTGGTTCAAAGATAATCATTATTTTATAGAAGGGCAAGATTGTTTTCCTTATTTTACGGCATTGTCTCATGTTACTTTTATGGTTTCAGATCATGCTGTGTATGCTCTTTTATCCTTCTGTTCTGTACTGATAGCATCTTGTTCTTGAATTATCTTCACCATGAACTTAGTGAAAATTCTGCGGAGGGCAAAACTCCGAGGACTCGTTTCCTCAGAGACTTATAAAACGTGTTAATAACAAATTACGTATTTGGTTGCAGAATTGAGGTCTTCTAATTTTTGATTTTTTATTACATAATTCATTGAAATCCTGCTTGAAAACAGCGGGAAAAAAAAGGAAGTTTCTCTTGTTTGCAAGTTCTAATCAGTCAGCGTGTTACATCCTTGTAAAGAAGCAGATGCTTAATTGGACTCCGATCAAACACAATCTGTTTAGGCTCTAATGACCGATATGCGTTAAATGCGTAGATTGGAAACAGAACAAAGGCTTATACACCTGTATGGTATGACTGTCCAAGATCGGACGGTCTCACAAAAAGGGATAGAGCGCAAGATAAAAATGCAGAAAAGGCAAACAGATACCATGTCTTTCCGTCTCCTACAAACAACTTTTTCCCATATCACTCAACGTTTGTAAACTATTTTCATGCTACTCAAAACCAATACATGGTCTCTTGGCTTTGAAAAGACGCCCAATTGGCTTGCAATAGATGCCCTTTTGAGGTCTAACTGACGCCCTTTTGAAGTCCAATTAAGCACCTTTTCTTGCACAGCTTTATAACTAACTGATTTACTGCCGGTTGCAAACTTGCTTTTTACACGTGTTCTTGCCTTTATCTGTAGGTATTTTATCCGAAATTATGTCATGATTTTTCAAGACGTTGTCTGCCTTTTCAAAGTATTGACATGAAAAGGTTTTCTGCATCGGAGGATGATAATAAAGCAGGCAGCCAAGACGGTCTTGGCTGTCTGCTTTGTTTAACGCACAACTTCGCTTCTTCCGTTAAAGCTATACGAAAAGCATCCACGCATTTAACGGATGAACCAGTATTGCTGCCTGCCAGGTGTGGTGTTGTCAGACAGTTGTAGTTGAGAACAAGTGTTTGTCAGATACCTGTCGGCTGTCAGTTCAAGCCCAAACCATTCATGTCCTGATGAACTGGGCTGGACTGAAAGTGATTCCGCTTTGTAGCGTATGCTTGTTTTGGTCTTATCGGGCAGCAACCGTAAAAACCTGACAAGGAATGTTAAAGGTGGATAAAATACGGGCGAGATACTTGCATGTACGGGGGTATCTTTCTATATTTGCAGTATATATTTGCGTATATATTGTAGGAAACAATATTCTATTATACAACAGATTGCAATTCTTCCTCTTCATTCAGAGCAAGACTGTTCACAGCCGCACAGAGGAGACTTCAGGAAGTTGTTTGAGGTTTTCTCTTTTTTGTCCCTTGCAGGATGATGCAGAGTTGCCTCTCTGATCATTATTTATTAACAACTTAAAATTTTTTCAATCATGGGTTCATTCAGAGCAACATTGGAATTGGGTGGCAAGGAGTACGACGTACTCTATTCCAACTACGAGTTCAGCCGCAACACTGACAGCAAGGGCAAGCCTTCATCAAGCATCTCGGGCGGCCGCGTAAGCGTGACGGTAGAGTCAACGGACGACACGACGGCCATCGAGGCCATGCTCAACAGCCAGTTCAAGGCCGTCGAGGGCAAGATCGTCTACAAGAAGACCGAGGAGGACGCGAAGATGAAGGAGATCTGCTTCAAGAATGCGTACATCGTCCACTACAAGGAGACGCTGAACGTTGAGAACGAGACTCCCATGACCATCGCGATGACCTTCTCTGCGGAGACCATCACGGTGGGCAATGCGGAGCTTGACAACCGCTGGCCACGCACATAAGCCTACGGACGGCGGGGAGGGCATGTCAGGGAGCAGGTCTCCCGGCATGCCCTCCTGCCTTATGCCTACATCCCTTTCCTTATGACCATCCCTTTCCCGACAGACATTCCCACAGTAAAAACGATACGACATGGCATTTCCCGACATACGCTTCACCGTGACCATCGGTGACACTGCAATCCCCACCTTCAAGTCCTTCCGCCTGGAACAGCGCATAGGCGACCATCATTACTTCGAGCTGGTCCTCGACCTCGAGACCGGCAGCAGCCGCTTCTCACATGACATGGGCGGCAGCTCCGACTGGCTCGGCGAGCCCCTGACCGTCCGCACCGACGGCAGCACCTCCTTCCTGGGCGTGGTGACGAACGTCCACATGCACCGTGAGGACAGCGAGTTCGGGCATCTCATCGTGTCCGGCTACTCCGCCACCTACCGCCTGGAGACCGCCCCCGGCAACTTCTCATGGACAGGGAAGAAGATCGGAGAAATCGTCAGCCGGCTCTGTGACGATGCGAATGTTGAGTCACGGGTCAATGCAGCCTACGGCGGCACGCCTGACTATCTCTGCCAGTACGGCGAGTCCCAGTTCGGTTTCATCCGCCGCCTTGCCGCACAGTACAAGGAATGGCTCTACTATGACGGCACATCACTCGTCTTCGGGCGCCCCAAGACACTTCCCGACTCGGTCTGCCTTGAGTTCGGCACCACCCTCTCTTCGCTTGACATCGGCATCCAGACGCTTGCCCGTCCCAAGAAGGCCTACAGCTACCACTCCTCATCCGACCAGCAGATGAACGAGGCGAGCCCGTCGGAGACGGCCGGCCAGGACCTCCTTGCCCGCAAGGCGGTGGCAGCCTCGATGAAGCTGTTCAGCGTCCCGGCACGCCAGTATGCCGAGCAGCGTGTCAACTCCGGTCCGGAGCTGGTGGACTACATGCGCCGCAAGCAGTCGGCCGAGACGGCGGAGAGCCACTACGTCACCGCCGAGAGCCGTGTCCCGGGTCTCTGTGTGGGCAGCGTCGTCAAGATAGACAGCTCCTTCTACCAGTCCTTCAGGTCGCTCTCCCGCAAGACGCTGGGCGAGTTCATCATCACCGAGATCGTGCACGAGGTGGGTGAGGACGGCTACTACCGCAACCGTTTCAAGGCACTCCCCTCCGCCCTTGAGGTGATCCCCGTGCCCGACGCACGCATCCCCCATGCCGAGACGCAGATGGCTACGGTGACGAGGAACGACGACCCTAAGGGCAGCGGCCGCATCCAGGTGCGGATGAACTGGCAGGCTGACGACATGAACACGAACTGGATCCGTGTGATGACACCGGATGGTGGTAGCAGTAGTGACGTGAAGAGCAACCGCGGCTTCGTATTCATCCCCGAGGTCGGCGACCATGTCCTCGTCGGCTTCCGCCACGGAGATCCCTCCCGTCCCTATGTCATGGGCAGCCTGTTCAACGGATCGACAGGTGGTGGCGGCGGCAAGGGCAATAACTGCAAGAGCCTCACCACACGCAGTGGCAGTTCACTGAAACTTGATGACTCAAAGGGTAGCGTTACATTAGCTGACCCAGGTAATACGAGTATTTTCATGGATGGTTCTGGAAATGCCACGTTCAAGTCGTCTGAGGAAATACTCATCTCCTGTGGTAGTGCTACCATTGAGTTACACAAAGATGGAACGATAAAGATAAACGGCAAGGATATATCGGTTGATGGTAAGAAAATCACGGTAGATGGAAAGGACTCTATCGAACAGACAACAAAGCAATACACTACAACAGGTACGCAGTCTGTAAAGATCAAGAGCAATGCACTTGTCGAACAGAAAGCAAACAAAGTAAACATCAATGCTGGCAACACTGTAAGTATTAAGGGTAAAGTGGCTGCAGATATCGAATCCATTACGACGACTGTCAAGGGTAGCGGATCCATCAATCTCAATTAGTATTTTATATGGTGTCAAACGAACATAACCCAATAGCAGAACGGATAGGCAGAATACAGGGTATCTGGAAGGAACGAATGGCAGGAAAGTCAGGTTATAAACTTGTCAGGCTTGCAATCAGGGAGGCAGACCTTCCCATTGTCAATGGATTTTTGAAATTAGAGTCATCACCTTACGGTAAGATAGAAGAGACACCAGTAGTGATGCTGACAGATTTTTCTGATCCACATACGTTCGCATGGCAGCTTTGTAATGACTGGCTTCAAGAGTATGCACGTGCACTGGAACAATTCCCGCAACTCCCTTGGAAGGAACACACCCGATATCTTGCCAAGGTGAAAGAGGCTGACCACGTTCATCAGGAGCCGTTATTGCTTTCGGTTTTGGACAGTTTCAGTCAGAGCCTTCCAAATCACGGTCGGAGCATGCTTCTTCTCGGACTTGTTCCCAGACTATTATGTGGTTATGACCAGCTTGAAAAATGGTTAACAGAATTCTGTAAATCACTTCCTTCCCATATTGCACTGCTTGTTATTGATTATACGGATAAAGAAGTTTACAGTTCACTGGCTTCCAGCCTTAAAAAACAATGTGTGACCATAAACTTGAATAACCTTGATATGGAAGGAGCTTATAACGAACTGCTTACACAAGGCAATCCCGAAGATCCAAACGTAAAGATCAGAAAGATTATGGTTGAGATGGGCAAGGCTGCCTCCAGAGACCAAAGGGGTAAGTTGGATAATCTTGGAGAACGTCTGCTGGATATCGGTCGTGCATCCGGCCAGGCATCATTGTGGCTCTACACCTATATCGTCTATGCTGGTTTCCTTTTCCGTTACAAGGATGGACAAGCACTTGCACTGCTGGATAAGGGTATAACCTTGTGTGATTCCCACCAGTCAGACGGTTCAGTAGCAGCTATGACCGTTACTCTTTATACCTATAAGGCTTCATATTTAAACTATATTGGCAAGCACAATGAAGGACTTAACTGGTTCGGGAAGGCGATGGACTATTGTCTTTCTCATAACGATATTATCGGTGCTATGGGAGTTTGCCAGAATATTATAGTTGCCTCCATTCTAAATTCCACAAAAGAGAGTGCTTCCATACTTCTTCGTAGAGTCCTTCCACATCTTTCAATGATGGAAGCAGAAAGCCACAAATATACAGAATCCTTCCTTGTTGCAGCTTTCCTCTTATTCTATGATAAAAAGCTGACAAAGGATGAGCGGCGAGATATTGAAGACAGAATGAACAGAATATATGGTGAAGACTGGGCATCTCGTGCCACCCTACAGTTCCAGCAAATAAAGAACCCTAAACAACCCAGTATAGATGAATTTAGTTGATACACATCTGACCCCGATATTAGGAATTGACATCCATTTTACGACATCATGGAATGCTTTTCATCCGTTTATTGGTTTCGTTATGGATCCGATGGACTATATTCCATATATCGGTGCCACAGTTCATGTAAATGGATTCAAGAGAGGAGTATCTGATACGCAAGGTATTATTATTCCACTTGTTCACATCCCTATAGTAGGTATATTTACAATGGCACCTCTTATCGGTCATGATTCAATGAACTTTTTTGGAGCAGAAAGAGTCTACGCAGAAGGTTCTCGACTGAGTGGAAAAGGATACTTCGTAATGACTTGTAGCGATATAGGAATACCTTTGTCGATACAGCCTGGACATAAGAAATTCTGGGATCTTATTCCAACCAGATATGCTCCATTCTCAGGTTCGCTTCCTATTCCTTACGGAGCACCTGTAAATATTGGTGATCCGCTTGTCCCTGACTGGGCTGGTATGCTGAAAGGGCTTGCCATGAGTTTTGGCTTTGGTGCTATCATGCGATATGCCCGAATAGGTGCAAACAAGCTGATGAAGAAGATAGCAGGAGAAGATAATCGGTTTAGTTCTCTGCTTTGTAAGTTGGGCTTTGAACCGGTGAATCTTGTGAGTGGAGCAGTAGTCTATGAGGGTACTGACTTTGCCTTTCAAGGGATTATGCCACTTGAATGGAAGCGGAAGTGGAGTAGCAGTAATGACTATGTGGGTATCCTCGGTCATGGCTGTCAGAACAACTATGACCTTGATATAATCCTTGACCCTGAGGAGGATGCTATCGGTGTGCGTATCGAGGACGGAAGGGTCTTGGGCTTCCCTATGCTTTCCGAGGGAGAAGAAGCCTATATCCGATCTGAGCATCTGACACTCCGTCGTGGACATGAGTTTTTTGAAACTTATGACCATAAAAGCCGTATTACCAAGACTTATGCAAGGGTCAATGCTGTAGAAGCTGACAGGTGGAGACTAACATCCATCAGGAATGTTTCCGGACAGACAATACAGTTCCAGTATGTAGCAGGAAAACTGAAGGAAATCACTGATGCTTCTGGAAGAAAGCTACGCCTTGAGTATGACCGTTGCCCGGAGGTAAGAAGAGTAGTACTCCTGTCTGCTGACGGACACGAGGACGAGACGCTCGTCGAGTATAGCTATAACGAGGCGGGTGATATGACGGGTGTCACGGATGCCATGGGTAAGACCACTCATATTGAATATGAGAACCATCTTATGACATCGAAGACCGACAGGGACGGCCAGACTTTCTATTGGGAGTATCAGGGAGAAGGAAAGAAGGCCCGCTGCATACATACCTGGGGTGAGGGCGGTTACCAGGAAGGCTGGATGGAATACCACACAGAGGAAGGCTATAACGTAGTTGTCAATGGGGAGAACGAGAGGACTATTTATCGTTACACCCCAGAACAGCTTGTCACTTCCGTGGAAGACGAACTGGGTGTGCGTGAACGCTACGAATATACAGAATATTATGAGGTCTACCGTGAATGGGATGGCGAAGGACGTATGACAGGCTACTGCTATGATGAACGTGGTAATCTTACAAGTGTTGTCCATCCTGACGGAACGGAGGAGACACGTGCCTATGATGAGGAGGACAGGCTGATAACTGAGACTGATGCCTTGGGCAACCGTCGTGTTCTTGTTTATCATGAACCTTCTGAAGACGGCACGCCTGTCAACGGAGAGGGACAGCTCGCTGCCGTCATAGAGGCGGATGACCGGGCTACCTTCTTTGAGTATGACACACGTGGACTGCTGTCTTCGGTGAGCCTTGATGACAGGACGGTACACCTGGAATACAATGAGCAGAACAATCTTGTCTCTGTAAAGAATGAGAAGGGTGTGGGTACACGGTGGGGCTATGACCATAAGGGTAATGTCGTCTCTGTCCTTACCTCTGCCGGTGCACGGCAGACTTTCCGCTACGACCGTCTGAACAGGGTTACTGCCATCACCACTGGGAAGCGTACGACGAAGCTCCGCTACAACTCCTATGAGGATGTGGTCGAGGCAAGCGAGGGCTTCCACCGTGTGAAGTACAAGTATTCGCCGATGGGCGACATCCTCCAGCGTGAGGGCGAGGACGGCAGCGTGCTGCGCTTTGCCTACGACCGCATGGACCGTCTCCGTATGCTTACCAACGAGCATGGGGAGGAATATACCTTTGACCGCAACCTCCGTGGGGAGATTGTCGGTGAGACGGGCTTTGACCGTATGCACCGTTCCTATGTGCGTGACCGCTCCGGACGTGTCATCCGTGAGGAAAGGGCTGGTGGCAGATGGACGGAGTATGAGTATGACCAGCGGGGACGGCTGACACGCAGCAGCTTCAGCGACGGTACGATAGAGGCTTTCAGCTATGATGCACTCGGTAGGCTTACCGAGGCACGCAATGCTACGGGAAGCGTTGCCATGGAGTATGACGAAGGCGGTCGTGTAATCAGGGAGTGTTTCAGTGGTGGTCTGCCTGATGACAGGGGTACGACGGTGGAGAATGTCTATGATGACCTTGGAAACCGTATAGAGACACGTACTTCACTTGGTTCTGTCGTACGGAACGGCTTTGATGAGGACGGACTTCTCAACCGTGTGACGGCAGCCGGTGGTGGCGGTGAGAGCTGGGAGGAGAAGATCGTCCGTGACAGCGAGGGGCTGAAGATAGAGAAGATATTCTCTGGTGGCATCCGTATGACACGTACCTACGATGCCTACGGTAATGTTATCTCGCAGAAGAGTCGCTCACTGCGTCAGGACGGCTACGACCGCCGCTATGCGTGGAATGCGTCGGGACGTCTGCAGAGTGTGATGGACGGAATTACGGGCGGCAAGACAGCCTATACCTATGATGCGGTTGGCAGTCTGATGAGTGCCCGCTATGAGGACGGTACGGACGACTACCGTATGCCCGATGCCGTGGGCAATGTCTTCCGTAGTCGTGACCGCAGAGACAGGGAATACGGCAAGGGCGGCAGGATTCTCCGTGACCGCCATTATGACTATCTCTATGACGTAGAGGGCAACCTCATATTGAAGACCCCACGGCGTGGACTGACACAGCATCCGAACCACGAGGTGTCGGAGGATAGTGGCACGCATATTGCCTGGCAGACAGGTGACTATGCCTATGAATGGTATGGCAACGGTATGCTCAAGGAGGTGCGGCTTCCCTACGGCAAGATCGTCCGCTTCGAGTATGATGCCCTTGGGCGTCGTACAGCAAAGCTCTTCAACGGTCACGTCTTCCGTTATCTCTGGGACGGCAACGTGATGGTGCAGGAGTGGCAGTATGAGGAGAAGGACCGTCCGCAGCATAGCATCGACGAGTTCGGTCGCATCCGAATGTTAGGCGATGAGCCGGTAGAGAACCTTGTCACGTGGGTATATGAGGAAGGTTCGTACGTTCCTGTGGCAAAGCTGCAGAACGGTGAACGCTATACGATTATCAGCGACTATATGGGTCGCCCCGTGGAAGCGTATGACAGCTATGGTACTGTTGTCTGGCAAGCAGACTATGACATCTATGGTGATCTTCGCAACCGCAAAGGCATCCGTGACTTCATCCCCTTCCGCCAGTTGGGACAGTACGAGGATGATGAGACTCGTCTGTATTACAACAGGTTCAGATATTACGACCCGAGGATTGGTAATTATATTAGCCAAGACCCGATTGGATTGATGGGAAATAACCCTACGTTGTATGGGTATGTAAGGGATTGTAATACGCTTATAGACATTTGGGGTCTTTCAGAGTGTAGTAAAAAAACTGGCTATAAATCTATTGTCAGCAATAATGATACTGTTATTCAGAATAAAAAAATAGCAACAGATATTGTACCATATTATCCGCCTAATGACGGTGCGTTAGGTGATATTGAGAGAGTGTTTCTGATGCCTGGTCAAAAAGTGGATAGATTTGGTAGAGATACTGGCAAATATTTAGCACCAGCAGGTACACCTATGCCTATGCGTGCCCTTCCTCCGAACAATACTGGCAAATACCATATATATGAAGTGATAAAACCATTTGAAGTTGAGAGGTCGACTATTGCACCTGCCTTTGGGCAAATAGGTTTAGGAACCCAGTATAAAACACCTGTGCAAATAAAAGTACTCGTTAATCGTGGTATATTAAAAGAAATATAATAATGTAATGAATAAGAAAGAGTTAGCTAAACAGCTACTGTCTATGGGTATTTCGCCCCACGAATATTCTTTAGAAGGCTCTATTGCTACGTGGGATACTATTGTCTTAGTTGAAGACTATAGCATGTGGAAAGTATTATATATTGATGAACATGGTAATCAAAATGAACTTGCGTCCTTTAAAACAGAGGACGATGCGTGCAAGTTTATTTATAATGAATTTAGATAAATAAAGACGTATGACAAGAAGAATACATAGAACATGATGCCCTTGGGCGTTGCACGGCAAAGCTCTTCAATGGTCACGTCTTCCGTTACCTCTGGGACGGCAATGTGATGGTGCAGGAGTGGCAGTATGAGGAGAAGGACCGACCGCAGCATAGCATTGATGAGTTCGGTCGCATCCGTATGCAGGGTGAAGAGCCAGTAGATAACCTTGTCACATGGGTGTATGAGGAAGGCTCGTACGTTCCTGTGGCAAAGATACAAAACGGTGAACGCTACACGATTATCAGCGACTATATGGGGCGCCCTGTGGAAGCATACAACAGTTATGGCAACGTAGTTTGGCAGGCTGACTATGATATCTATGGTGACCTTCGAAACATAAAAGGTATCCGTGACTTCATCCCTTTCCGCCAGTTGGGACAGTATGAGGACGATGAGACGCGCCTCTATTACAACCGCTTCCGTTATTACGCCCCGAGGATTGGTAATTACATCAGCCAAGACCCGATAAGTTTGATGGGAAATAATCCTATGTTGTATGGGTATGTGGGGATTTAAATAATTGGGTTGATCTTTGGGGATTGAGTGGTTTCTTTACAGCAACTATTTTTCATGCGCCATCTGGAAATATACATACTGTTTTTCAGCAGAAGATAGATTGGGATTTACCTTCTAAAGGAAAAGGTGGGATAATAGAAACTAATTTAGATAGAGCTTTAAGAGGAGACGCCCCTTTTGTAGTTAAAGATGGGAAATACCAGCTGATTAATCTGCATCATTCAAAGCAAAATGCAAAAGGTTCATTATTTGAGCTATCTGCATCTACACATCGAAAGTATTATAAAAGTAATGCACTGCATCCTTATTTACCTAATGCTCATCCTGATAATCCTGTAGATAGAGGATTATTTAGAACAGATAGAGAAGCTTATTGGAAACAGAGAGCAGAAGCAGAATTAAATGTAAGAAATAAAATAACAGGTTGTAAATAAAAAATTATGTTATCAGAAAAAATAAAGAAATATTTGGAAGAAGTTGGTCTGTATGATTTAACAGAAGACATAAGCTATCGGGAAGTTATGATTAAACTTGGGATAGATTTGGAAACACCATTTGCCCAGTTTAATCTTTATACAAATGCTATAACATTCTCTGGTAGATATAGTGATATATATAATGTGTGTTGGTTTGCTATAAACTCAACATATTTTGAGCAAATAGAAGATATGCGTTCTGCATTAAATCTACCAGAAGAGTATATACCACTTGATAGTTTTGAAGGCGAAGGAGGATTCTTTTATAATCGTTTAACTGGTGAAGTTTTAGAACTTGAGCTTGGACAAAAAACAATTGATTTCCAAAGAGGAAAGTTACACCCTCAATGGAGAGGTTTTAATGAGTTTTTAGAATGGTTTTTTGCATTAGTTTAAGTAGGGCTTAGAAAGAAGGTAAGAAAATATTTGTATGGATTTAGTTGCGTTTATATTTTCACATAGAATTCCATTCTCTCTGTACTTACCTCTGCTGGTGCAAGACAGACTTTCCGCTACGACCGTCTGAACAGGGTTACTGCCATCACCACTGGGAAGCGTACGACGAAGCTCCGCTACAACTCCTATGAGGATGTGGTCGAGGCGAGCGAGGGCTTCCACCGTGTGAAGTACAAGTATTCGCCGATGGGCGACATCCTCCAGCGTGAGGGCGAGGACGGCAGCGTGCTGCGCTTTGCCTACGACCGCATGGACCGTCTCCGTATGCTTACCAACGAGCATGGGGAGGAATATACCTTTGACCGCAACCTCCGTGGGGAGATTGTCGGTGAGACGGGCTTTGACCGTATGCACCGTTCCTATGTGCGTGACTGCTCCGGACGTGTCATCCGTGAGGACAGGGCTGGCGGCAGATGGACGGAGTATGAGTATGACCAGCGGGGACGGCTGTTGTGCAGCAGCTTCAGTGACGGTACGATGGAGGCTTTCTGCTATGATGCACTCGGCAGGCTTACCGAGGCACGCAATGCTACGGGAAGCGTTGCCATGGAGTATGACGAAGGCGGTCGTGTAATCAGGGAGTGTTTCAGTGGTGGTCTGCCTAATGACAGGGGTACGACGGTGGAGAATGTCTATGATGACCTTGGAAACCGTATAGAGACACGTACTTCACTTGGTTCTGTCGTACGGAACAGCTTTGATGAGGACGGACTTCTCAACCGTGTGACGGCAGCCGGTGGTGGCGGTGAGAGCTGGGAGGAGAAGATCGTCCGTGACAGCGAGGGGCTGAAGATAGAGAAGATATTCTCTGGTGGCATCCGTATGACACGTACCTACGATGCCTACGGTAATGTTATCTCGCAGAAGAGTCGCTCACTGCGTCAGGACGGCTACGACCGCCGCTATGCGTGGAATGCGTCGGGACGTCTGCAGAGTGTGATGGACGGAATTACGGGCGGCAAGACAGCCTATACCTATGATGCGGTTGGCAGTCTGATGAGTGCCCGCTATGAGGACGGTACGGACGACTACCGTATGCCCGATGCCGTGGGCAATGTCTTCCGTAGTCGTGACCGCAGAGACAGGGAATACGGCAAGGGCGGCAGGATTCTCCGTGACCGCCATTATGACTATCTCTATGATGTAGAGGGCAACCTCATATTGAAGACTCCACGTCGTGGACTGGCACGGCATCCGAACCACGAGGTGTCGGAGGAAAGTGGCACGCATATTGCCTGGCAGACAGGTGACTATGCCTATGAATGGTATGGTAACGGTATGCTCAGGGAGGTGCGGCTTCCCTACGGCAAGACCGTCCGCTTCGAGTATGACGCCCTTGGGCGTCGCACGGCAAAGCTCTTCAACGGTCACGTCTTCCGTTATCTCTGGGACGGCAACGTGATGGTGCAGGAGTGGCAGTATGAGGAGAAGGACCGTCCGCAGCATAGCATCGACGAGTTCGGTCGCATCCGAATGTTAGGCGATGAGCCGGTAGAGAACCTTGTCACGTGGGTATATGAGGAAGGTTCGTACGTTCCTGTGGCAAAGCTGCAGAACGGTGAACGCTATACGATTATCAGCGACTATATGGGTCGCCCCGTGGAAGCGTATGACAGCTATGGTACTGTTGTCTGGCAAGCAGACTATGACATCTATGGTGACCTTCGCAATCGTAAGGGCATCCGTGACTTCATCCCCTTCCGCCAGTTAGGACAGTATGAGGACGATGAGACACGTCTCTACTACAACAGGTTCAGATATTATGACCCACGGATTGGTAATTATATCAGTCAAGACCCGATAAGGCTGGAAGGAAATAACCCGACGCTGTATGGGTATGTTTCAGACTTAAACATAGAATTCGATGTTTATGGTTTAAGGAATACAGAATTATATTATCTAAGAGCGTCTAAAGATGGCTTTTACAATGTTTACTCAAAAGGTAGTAAAGCTCCAACAGGAAAGGTTTATTTATATAAAGATGATATCTGGAAAATTGGGGAATCATATAATCCTAAAAAAAGATATTCTCAAGTATATTTACAACGTGAGGGTGTTATTATGGATGCGAACAAGGGTATAGGCTCAAAAAAACACATTCATAAAGTCGAGACTGCTAAGATAAAAAAATACGAGAAAAGAAGGGGGGTACTTCCTCCAGGTAATAAATGTCGTCATTAAATAGAATAGATATGTTAGAATTAGGACTTACTAAAGATGCGCCAGGTGCGAAATGGTGTAAAATATGGGAAATTGAAGAAGAACTGTATGGGTATGAGGCCGAGGTTTTTCCAAAGTATAAGAATTGTTTTTCATTCAAGTTATGGTTATGTTTTCGTTGCCTTCCCAAAGAATATGGTCGAAAATCAATGAGGAGGTTTTATAAGAGTGACAATGCTTTGGGTATAGACATAGCTATCGAAGAGGAAGTTGTCAGACCTTTTATAGACGGGAAATATTATCCCCTTTCCAAGGAAAATCAACGTTTGCTAATGGGGAAAACTTTTTATAGTTTCCTGGTTGAAACATTTAAAAAGTATAAACGAAAATTAGATGGAATTCAAGATTTTGGAGAGCCATTCCTTAATGATACAAGAGAGTGGCTACGTAAACATAAATGGTTAGAAGAATAATGGTAGTTCGTTATTCTAAGTGATTTTACGTAACTTACACTTAAGCACCCCTATGAGGACGGTACGGACGACTATCGTATGCTGCAGGAAACGTCTTCCGCAGTCGTGACCGCAGGGACAGGGAATATGGCAAGGGCGGCAGGATTCTCCGTGACCGCCATTATGACTATCTCTATGATGTAGAGGGCAACCTCATATTGAAGACTCCACGTCGTGGACTGACACGGCATCCGAACCACGAGGTGTCAGAGGATAGTGGCACGCATATTGCCTGGCAGACAGGTGACTATGCCTATGAGTGGTATGGCAATGGTATGCTCAAAGAAGTGCGGATTCCCTACGGCAAGACCGTCCGCTTCGAGTATGATGCCCTTGGGCGTCGCACTGCAAAACTCTTCAACGGTCACGTCTTCCGCTACCTCTGGGATGGCAACGTGATGGTTCAGGAGTGGCAGTATGAGGAGAAGGACCGTCCGCAGCATAGCATTGACGAGTTCGGCCGCATCCGAATGTTAGGCGATGAGCCGGTAGAGAACCTTGTCACGTGGGTATATGAGGAAGGCTCATACGTGCCTGTGGCAAAGCTGCAGAACGATGAACGCTATACGATCATCAGCGACTATATGGGTCGCCCCGTGGAAGCGTATGACAGCTATGGTACTGTTGTCTGGCAGGCAGACTATGACATCTACGGCGACCTCCGAAACCGCAAGGGCATCCGTGACTTCATCCCCTTCCGCCAGTTGGGACAGTACGAAGACGATGAGACTCGTCTGTATTACAACAGGTTCAGATATTACGACCCGAGGATTGGTAACTACATAAGCCAAGACCCGATAAGGCTGGAAGGAAATAACCCGACGCTGTATGGGTATGTGGGAGATTGTAATGAATTTGTTGATATTTTAGGTTTAAAATGCAAATCGCCTAATGGTTATAAAACAGGAGATGTCGATGTTCATGGTAACTTATCTCCACAATCAAACAGAGCTCATGGTCATACGAATACTAGAGCAGATGGTTTTGTACAAAGTCATCATCCTATTCAAGACTTATGGGCGCAAAAAAATATTAATGGCTATAATAGAAATGACGCTCCTGCTACATTATTAAAGTCTGCTTCTGGTGAGCCACATGCAAAAATTAGCTCATCACAACGAACAAGAAGAGCAGGATATGGTGGTTGGAATACAACTTTGAAACAAGAGTTTAATATAAGTTATAAGGAAATGATAGACGCTGGAGTTGCACCAGAGCAAGCCAAGAAAGTGATAAAAGATTCGTATAAATATTTTGATAGCTTAAGAGGACAAAATATAGGTAATCCATTTTTTGATATATAAAAAATATAATGTATGAAAACAAAAGAAAATGAAAAAAGTATAGTTGAACTTGAGAACAGAATTAATATGAAGTTCCCAAGCTTGTATGTTAAATTTCTATCAGAGATTAACGATGGAGATGTTTTTGAAATTGAAAACACAGGAATATGTATGTATTCTTATTCTGACTTAGAGGAAAGAAATCAGACATATCAAATTTATGAATTTGAACCTAAATATTTCATGATAGGACAGGATGGTGATTTAGCTTATTTCATTAATAGAAATAATTCCAATGATAATTCTATATATTCAAATGATCTTGGAGCATTAGGGGCTTGGGGTATGAAAAAAGAAGCTGACGATATTTTTAGTTTTATAAATTTATTTAGAAGATAAAAATGTTGTTGGTGTTGCACAATATTTTTTCTTCATAAGGAATCATTAACCCCTTACTATATATTGCGGTAGAAAGTGCGGCTTCCCTACGGCAAGATCGTCCGCTTCGAGTATGACGCCCTTGGACGTCGCACGGCAAAGCTCTTCAATGGTCACGTATTCCGCTATCTCTGGGACGGGAACGTGATGGTTCAGGAGTGGCAGTATGAGGAGAAGGACCGTCCGCAGCATAGCATCGACGAGTTCGGCCGCATCCGAATGTTAGGCGATGAGCCGGTAGAGAACCTTGTCACGTGGGTATATGAGGAAGGTTCGTACGTTCCTGTGGCAAAGCTGCAGAACGGTGAACGCTACACCATCATCAGCGACTATATGGGTCGCCCAGTGGAAGCGTATGACAGCTATGGTACGGTTGTCTGGCAAGCAGACTATGACATCTATGGTGACCTTCGCAACCGCAAAGGCATCCGTGACTTCATTCCTTTCCGGCAGTTAGGACAGTATGAGGATGATGAGACTCGCCTCTATTACAACAGGTTCAGATATTATGACCCAAGGATTGGTAATTACATCAGCCAAGACCCGATAAGGCTGATGGGCAATAACCCTACGCTGTATGGGTATGTGGGGGATTTGAATAAGTGGGCTGACGTATTTGGACTAAAATGTTCTGATAATTTGAAAGGGAAGATGAAAGAGATAAAAAAACAAATACTTCCTGACCAAGTTATAGAAACCTTTAAAGATGGTAAATATAAAACATTCATAACAACTGATGATGTTATACTGTATCGGGTATATGGTGGAAAAGCTGGGCCTACAGGAGCATTTGCAACTACATCTAAGGCTTCTGATAGAATACAAGCCAAAATAGATGCTGCTCTCTTGCCACAGTGGGGTAATACTAGAGAATTTGAGGCTACAATAAAAGTTCCTAAAGGTACTATTCTTAATATTGGAAAAGTTGCTTCACAAACTACTCTTTCTGGTACTGTTCTAATAGGTAATGCAGATCAAGTTTTAATGCCTAGAAATTGGCCAAAAGATTGGATTATAGACACTAGAAATTTACCAATATAATGGAAAAAATAAAAAATAAATTAGACAAAGTAATAGTTGATTTGAAAAATAGGCAATCTATCGAGCCTAAATTAGACTTGATTATTTCAAGATTGGAAAAAACAAAGAGTTTATTGTCAGATAACATCAGAAGTTTGACGCTGAATCCAATCAATGGAATAACTAGAGCCTATTTAGATATTTTCAGCGATTATGAAGATCCTATAATCAATGATTTATATTTCTTAGAGAAAGAAATAAATGCTATCATAAAGTAATGTAACAACAAACTTGCTGTACACATAATCTTAAAGCTATTATTATATAAACAATGTCTTCCGTTATCTCTGGGACGGGAACGTGATGGTGCAGGAGTGGCAGTATGAGGAGAAGGACCGTCCGCAGCATAGCATCGACGAGTTCGTCCGCATCCGAATGCTGGACGATGAGCCGGTAGAGAACCTTGTCACGTGGGTATATGAGGAAGGCTCGTACGTTCCTGTGGCAAAGCTGCAGAACGGAGAACGCTATACGATCATCAGCGACTATATGGGTCGCCCCGTGGAAGCGTATGACAGCTATGGTGCTGTTGTCTGGCAAGCCGACTATGACATCTATGGTGACCTTCGCAACCGCAAGGGCATCCGTGACTTCATCCCCTTTCGCCAGTTAGGACAGTACGAGGACGATGAGACTCGCCTCTACTACAATAGGTTTCGATATTATGACCCGAGGATTGGTAACTACATAAGCCAAGACCCGATAAGGCTGGCGGGAAATAACCCAACGCTGTATGGGTATGTGGGGGATTTGAATAAGTATGTAGATGTTTGGGGATTATCAGATTGCAAGCTGAGTTCTGATTTTAAGAATGGAGCTTCATTTCTCATTCCTGGTGATAGTTATGAACAATTTGTTAAAAACTCATCTATGGTTGGAAGACCTGACGGACAGTTTGTTTCTCCAAGCAATCAGATAGATGATTTATTAAAGAAAGCTAATGGAGATATTTCTATAATAGAAGAAGCTTTAGGTATTCCTAAGGGTGGTTGGCAAGGAAAAGGAGGTATGTACAGAATAGATATTTCAAATCCTCAAAATTATAACTTAAGATCAGCAAGCTCGGGAATTTCTGGTGCTAATGATTTGTTTATAGCTGGAGGTAAGACCTCTGGTGGTATATCAGAAGGTATAATAGACCAGGTACCAAAGGGAAATGTAACTATAACAAGAATTATAAAGTAATTCCATATGTTAGAAAAAATTAAAGTAAATAAAAATAATTACTACAAAGTTGGCTATATCCCGTACCTCAAGCAGTATGTTTTAGCAATAACTATTACTTGGATTGCTTGGTATGAAAGGTATTATTCTATTTCGGAAGGCGAGTATAAATGGTTTGATAATGATATAGATAAATTAAATCATTTAGCGAATGAGTTGTATCACTTGGGAATATCTAGTTCTCGTTTTATTTTTTCAGAAATGAGTGCGGAGAACGATTCATCTCAGATGAAACTATTTAACAAAGTATTTCAGAAAGACATAGGGAAGAATTCCCAACGAAAAGAAGAGCTTAATTCTGAGATTATACAGATATGTCATTTAAATATGGATAATGTTATTTCTGTGAATCCTAATTTGCTATATCTCAAAGATAAAGATGGTGAGTTCATCAGATTATACAACAACGACAAAAATATAGATATTTTAGAGACTCCTGTTATAAAAGAACAACAGAAAAACATATCTGGTTCTGATGATTGTTCTGTAATTATCTTGAATGCAGAGGAAATAGGTTTTCTTCAAAATTATAGCTGGGAATATTTTGATAATAAGATAATCAAGATAAAAATTGCAACAGAGTTCTCTGACATTTTAATAGAAGCATATGATTGTGGGTTTATAATTAATATTAAATATAAAAATGGAAAGATGCAACGCATAGATACCGCAAAGTATTAAAAATATGACTAAATCTAGTTCTTGCATCCTACAGCGTTCAAGCGTACACGGCAAGGGCGGCAGGATTCTCCGTGACCGCCATTATGACTATCTCTATGACGTAGAGGGCAACCTCATATTGAAGACTCCACGCCGTGGACTGACACGGCATCAGAACCACGAGGTGTCGGAGGAAAGTGGCACGCATATTGCCTGGCAGACAGGTGACTATGCCTATGAGTGGTATGGCAACGGAATGCTCAAGGAGGTGCGGCTTCCCTACGGCAAGACCGTCCGCTTCGAGTATGATGCCCTTGGGCGTCGTACAGCAAAACCCTTCAACGGTCACGTCTTCCGCTATCTCTGGGACGGGAACGTGATGGTGTAGGAGTGGCAGTATGAGGAGAAGGACCGTCCGCAGCATAGCATTGACGAGTTTGGCCGCATCCGAATGTTAGGCGATGAGCCGGTAGAGAACCTTGTCACGTGGGTATATGAGGAAGGCTCATACGTTCCTGTGGCAAAGCTGCAGAACGGCGAACGCTATACGATCATCAGCGACTATATGGGTCGCCCCGTGGAAGCGTATGACAGCTATGGTACTGTTGTCTGGCAGGCCGATTATGACATCTACGGTGACCTCCGAAACATAAAAGGCATCCGTGATTTCATTCCCTTCCGCCAGTTAGGGCAGTACGAGGACGACGAGACTCGCCTCTACTACAACAGGTTCAGATATTACGACCCGAGGATTGGTAATTACATCAGCCAAGACCCGATAAGGCTGGCAGGAAATAACCCGACACTGTATGGGTACGTGGGGGATTTAAATATGTGGGCTGATGTATTTGGGTTGTATGACACTGTCATTTTTTCAAAAGAAAAAGTGATAAAACAAGTTACCATAAAAATGCAGGGAAGTCGTGATTGGGATTTTAGGGAAGCAAATAAAAAATCGAAAATATTAGGGAAAAGAGGAAAGGCAACAATTAATGCGCATAGAGAGGTTTATGGTGAAGTAACATGGCATCATGCTACCTATAATCCTGATGACAATACAGCTGTAATGCAGTTAGTCAAGCGGGCAGACCATGAGGCTTCTCTTCCTCATGAAGGATCTGTTAGCCAATTTGAACAAAAAACAGGTTTTAAATATGAAAGTGATGAGGCTAAAGATGCTGCTAAGAAATTAAATAGTAAAGATACAGGAATAAAAATAGAATGTAAAAGTTAAAGATTATGTTAAATAGTTGTGATATTTTATTTGATGAAGACTTATCGATGAAGTTTTTTGCTGAACATATTGGCAAGAGTATTAATATAATTCTATCTGATGGATTAGAAGCTTCTGATGAGGTCTTAACTGATGAATATAAGAAAAAGATAGCTCTGTTTATAAACGATTTTGAAATATGGTATGGTGATGTCTTTAATGCCATTAAAGATTACTTTAATAGAAAAGGAATTAGCATAACTCTGCCAGACGATGTTGAACTTATGAAAATTTTTGTTTTATTTGAACAAAATGAACAAGGACTTTTCGGACTCGGATTTAGAATAAAAGAGGAACAAGAACATGGATGTGGATTAAAAATAGAAGTTTGTGATTCAATTTATAAACTAATTGAAATTGGAGATTTTGATGTAGCTTTTTGTTAAAACGGTATGCTCAAGGAAGTGTGGATTCCTCATAGCAAGACCATAGCAATAACGAGCTTGGGGGCATCCGAATGCTGGGCGATGAGTCAGTAGAGAACCTTGTCACGTGGGTATATGAGGAAGGTTCATACGTGCCTGTGGCAAAGCTGCAGAACGGTGAACGCTATACGATCATCAGCGACTATATGGGTCGCCCCGTGGAAGCGTATGACAGCTATGGTACTGTTGTCTGGCAAGCCGACTACGACATCTACGGTGACCTCCGAAACATAAAAGGCATCCGTGACTTCATCCCCTTCCGCCAGTTAGGACAGTATGAGGACGATGAGACTCGCCTCTACTACAACAGATTCAGATATTATGACCCGAGGATTGGTAATTACATCAGCCAGGACCCGATAAGGTTGATGGGTAATAACCCTACACTGTATGGGTATATCAGAGATTCAAATCTCTGGGTGGATGTGTTTGGTTTGGAGGTCTTGTTTAGGGGAATGAAACAAAATAATAATGTCCCTTTAATAGGGAACACTGCAGACAAATTAGGTGTTAGACCAAATGTTGACATAAAAGTTGTTGATGGAAAAGTTTATCCTAATAGCGGTGGGATGTCTGTAAATACAAGTATCACTAATATTCCCCCTCATAGAAAGCCGATAGAATTTGGAGGTACACAAAAGGGTTCCTCAATGTTTCAAATAGACTCAGATAATTTAGGTGACCTCTTGATGTTTAAGCCTGATAAAAATGGTACGCATGGTGTTATAGAGCCTGCAAGATCAATGACACTGGAAGAATACCAAGAAGCATTAAATGATTTACAGAATAAATTCAAAACATATGTTTAAGATAGATAAAAAAGATGCTCGTTTAATTATTTCAGATATTAAAGATTGGCAGGCGAAATATGTAAATATCGAAAACCTTCCATTAGAGTTTTATTTGAAATATAAGAAAATATTGTCTTCTTATAAAAAAACAGGAAAGAGCAAGAAAGAAGTTTTATCATTTTTCAGCAAAATAGCAGAAGACAATCAAGATAATCGCGAATTCGTATATGAAATAGTGGATTTAATAGAGGGGTATTGTCGTCCTGATTTTAGAGTGTGGTAAAAATGAGACTATAAGGGTCATAAATCACTGAAGGCTTGTCTAATAGTAGCATATAGATTAACAACTATAGCCCCCTATCACTCTCCTTCCTTTTAAAAAGTAGACACTTACCATGCATATAGTCTCAAGGCGAAGAACCTTGTTTGCTCTCTAAGAATAAGGTACTTAGTTGAAGTCCAAGTAAGGCTTTGTTGGACGTCAATAAAGCATCTTTTGCCGTTTAAGTAAAGATTAGTTAGAATTGAGGTTACCATTAGGGGGCTTCCGCTAAATGCGTGGACACTTTTTGTATAGCTTTAATGGAAGAACCGAAAGTGTTCATTAAACAAATGAGGGTGTGTCAAAATGCAAATTAATAACTTGACAACTTTCAAACTATAGTAGGTTTTCCTAAAAGCAAAGAAAAGACCATTTCTTTACTCAAAATCGAGTACAGGAATGGTCATTTTTTATTGGATTGTTTTAAACTGTAAGATTATCAAAATGGTATTTTTATTTTGACACACCCTCATTTTATTCATCCTCCGACACCGAAAAGCTATTCTTTTTAACACATTGAAAATTTGCAGACAAGATGTTGAAAAATCATTACATAATATCGAACAAAACACCTAAAATAAAGTGGGAAAACACGTATAAAAAGCAAGTCTGCAACCAGCGGTAAATCAATTGGTTATGAAGTCGTGCAAGAAAAGGTGCTTAATTGGCTTCAAAAGGGCGTTAGTTAGACCTCAAAAGGGCATCTATTGCGAGTCAATTGGGCGTCTTTTCAAAGCCAAGAGATCATGTATTGGTTTTGGGTTATACGAAAATAGTTTACAAATAGTGGTCAGTATGGGAATAAGTTGTTTGTAGAAGACGGAAAGCCATGGTAATTATTTGCTTTTTCTGCACTTTATCTTGTAGCTTGTCCCCCCTGTAAGACTATCTGATTTTGGATAGTCATACCGTGTAAGTATATAAGCCTCTTATTCTATTTCCAATCTTTGCATTTACGGAAGAACCAGTATTAGGACGGATCTATGTTGTGATAATGTCTATTCATATTTGAAACTTTGCGTACCATAGTCAGTTGTGTGAAGCGCACTTATGCAGTATGACAATGTCGGCCGCCCTGCACATCAGCGTGTCTGTCACAATGGGCGGACGTTGCTTGGCAAGTCATACGTCTGGGGTGATAATCTCCGTCTTCTACGGACGCTTGATACAATAAACAGCAGGAGTGTCCGTTACGATTATGATGCCTTCGGTTCTCTGTCAGGGGCTGTGTATGGTGACGGCAGCCGTCAGTGGCGTAACCCGGATGCAATGGGTAACGTGTATGACAACCCCGACCGTACGGACAGAAGTTATGCCCGTGGTGGACAGCTGCGTGAGGACAGGAAGTGGCGGTATTATTATGACAGCCATGGCAACCTTGTGCTGAAGACCATGCGCAGGATGGGACCATCGCATAATGCGGAGGCGCAGGATGAGTTCCTTCAATGGCAGAGCGGCGACTATGCCTATACGTGGCAGGGAAACGGTATGCTTAGGAGTGTAACGAGGCCGGACGGAAAGACCGTTACGTTCAGGTATGACGCTTTAGGCAGACGCATTGAGAAGGTCTTTGACGGTCGTGTGTACCGCTACCTCTGGGATGGCGATGTCATCCTGCATGAGTGGGAGTATGCCGAGGCTGACCGCCCGAATACAGTTGTCACCGAGACAGGTGAGGTCACACTCGACCGACCAGAACCTGTTGAGAATCTCATCACGTGGGTTTACGACAGTGACAGCTACGTCCCTACTGCCAAGATTGTTGGTGACAGGCATTACAGCATCGTCAGTGACTACATCGGTCGTCCTGTCCAAGCATACGATGAAAAAGGTAATATCGTCTGGCAGGCTGACTATGACATCTATGGTAACGTCCGCAACCTCCACGGCAGTAGGAAGTTCATTCCTTTCCGCCAGTTAGGTCAGTACGAGGACGATGAAACAGGACTGTATTACAACAGGTTCAGATATTATGACGCGAGGATTGGTAATTATATCAACCAAGACCCTATAAGGTTAGGAGGAGGAAATCCGACGCTGTATGGGTATGTGATAGATACTAATGTCTGGATAGACGAATTTGGGTTATATTCTGATTTATTAGGAACTGGTATGGGGCATCATCTAATCCCACGATCTGTTGCAAAGAAGTTGGACCTTACCAATTTTCTCAAACAAACTCTATTGCGTGGTATCCTAATACTGCTGCGGGAACCTCAACATTACATCAAAAATTGCATGCAAAACTTATCGAAGAAGGAGTTCCATTCCATGGTTCTAAATTCTCAGGAACAGTAGAAGACTTCTTTGTAAAGGCAGAAAATGCTTATAAGGATTTTACAGAGAAAGGATTTATTAAAAAGCCTGGTACTGATGAGATTCTATATAAGGATGTGACGCCTTTAGAGGGTTTGCAGAAGCTAAAAGAGTTATACTATAAATAATGATATATTTTAATGTAAGTAATTAATGGAAAAAAGAATACTATCAGTTGAAAGTTATGGCATTTATGTCGTTTGTATAGCCTCTTTAAAGAGGTTTCTTGAAAAAAAACAAATAAAGCGTAAAAATCTCTTGGCGGTTTTTCAGAACAATTATGAATTATATATTGAATCCTTGAAGGAAGGGGTATGGATTCCTATTGTCCCCATTAATTCTATAGATTATGAGATTTTGATAGGTCGTGACGAAATTATAAAAGACCATTGGAATGAAGTTTTTACCTATGATGGATTTAATCTAAATGTTGAAGACGGCAACATTTGGATAGGTTCTTTGGGGAGTTTGGTTAATTTTAAAATAAGTCAGTTTAAGAATCCTACATTAGATAGTTTATCCTATCAGACGTTAGATGGGCAAACATTGTATAAAGGTTTCAGAATAAGACTCGAAAAAGGCAAATATCGTGTGGCTATATCTGGTTATAAAAAAAGAGTAACGACCGACAGCACTATTTATGGTTATGGATTTAACTTTGAACTTACTAATGAGTTTATAAGTTATAAAGATCCGCGTGAAGATGAACAATACACTTTTAATATGATACTTTAAGACTATATATAAAATCGGTATAATGAACAAGAAAAAGTGCTCAGTTAGTGTCCAAGTAAGGCTTAGTTGGACTTTAGCTGAGCATCTTTTGCCATTTAAGTAGGCTTAGTTAGAATGGAGGTTAGCATCAGGGCTGATTTATGTTGTGATAGTGTTTATTCATATTTGAAACTTCGTGCATCTCAACCAGTTGTGTGGAGCGTACAATGAAGTATGACAATATCAGCTGCCCTGTACATCAGCGTGTCCGTCATAATGGGCGAACGCTGCTTGACAAGTCATACGTCTGGGGTGATAATCTCCGTCTTCAACGGACGCTTGATACAATAAACGGCAGGAGTGTCCGTTGCGATTATGATGCCTTCGGTTCTCTGTCGGGTGCTGTGTATGGTGACGGCAGCCGTCAGTGGCGCAACCCGGACCTGATGGGTAACGTGTACGACAGCCCCGACCGTACGGACAGGAGCTATGCCCGTGGCGGACAGTTGCGTGAGGACAGGAAGTGGCGGTATTATTACGACAGCCATGGCAACCTTGTGCTCAAGACCATGCGCAGGACGGGACCATCCCGTAATGCGGAGATGCGGGAAGAGTTCCTTGCATGGCAGAGCGGTGACTATGCCTACACGTGGCAGGGTAATGGTATGCTCAGGAGCGTAACACGACCTGACGGCAAGACCGTTACGTTCAGGTATGACGCTTTAGGCAGACGCATTGAGAAGGTCTCTGACGGACGTGTGTACCGCTACCTCTGGGATGGTGATGTCATCCTGCATGAGTGGGAGTATGCCGAGGCTGACCGTCCGAATACGGTTGTTACCGAGACTGGTGAGGTCACACTCGACAGACCAGAACCAGTTGAGAATCTCATCACGTGGGTTTACGACGGTGGCAGCTACGTTCCTACTGCCAAGATTGTTGGTGACAAACATTACAGCATCATCAGTGACTACATCGGTCGTCCTGTCCAAGCATACGATGAAAAAGGTAATATCGTCTGGCAGGCAGACTATGACATCTATGGTAACGTCCGCAATCTCCACGGCAGCAGGAACTTTATCCCCTTCCGCCAGTTAGGACAGTATGAGGACGAGGAGACTGGGCTCTATTACAACCGCTTCCGCTATTATGACCCAAGGATAGGTAATTACATCAGCCAAGACCCGATAAGGTTGATGGGTAATAACCCTACGCTATATGGGTATGTGGGGGATTGTAATAAGTGGACTGACATGTTTGGATTAGATATGCTAGCATTGCCAGCTCCTACTGGGAAAAATCCTTGGGGAAGTGGAGAAATAGTATCTACTACTATACCTAAAGGAGGCTTAGATGTAGAAATGGCTATGTCTCCAGGATAAACGAGACCAGGAGGATGGGCAACAACAGATAAAATTACGGATGTTGATTTTGTAAGAAATAAATTAGCTGTTACTCCTGAATTTAAGCCAGAAATATCACATGTTCAAAAGTTTCATATTCCAGAAGGAGTAAGAGTTCAAATAGGCACAGTTGGTCCTCAAACTTATAATGGAATAATATACGAGGGTGGAGGAAATCAAATTCAAATTTTAAATTTCGAGGATAGGGCTAAGTTAGAGCCAATTGGTAAACCAAGAAAAATTAGTTATATATAAATAATGGGAAAGATAAAAAACTTCATGGTTGATTATGGAGATACTTCAAAAGAGAAAAAGGGAACATTTACAGTACTAGACACCTTGCCTTGTGCTATAACATGGTTTTATAATGGTACAAATCATAGAATAGAGCATCAAGACAAACTGATTCCATTAATGTTAAAAAATAATCAATATGTTGCAATTGTCCAAGCACCATACAGTAAAGTATACAACATGGCTTATATTATTAATGGAAATGGTGAAGTAATCTGGGATTTAAAAGATATTTTAAAAGGAAAAAGAAATATAGATAGACCTTTATTTTATGATGTTTATTATATAAATGATTCGCTCTATTTTTTTGTTGTAGTTTCAAATACCGACTATAGGTTTGAATTTAATCCCTATACAGGTGAAGTTGGTGATTTTATAGAATCAAGATAATACTGTAATATTCAAAACAAGAAGTTATAATAGTAATTAAAATGCAAATAAAGAGGCAATTACGTTCAAAATAAAAAGAATATAGAAAATCTAAATGTGTTAAAGAAACGAACTGTATTACAAAAGGTTCTTCCATTAAATACGTGGACACTTTTCGTATAGCTTTAAAGGAAGAACCGAGGTTATGCGTTAAACAAATAGATAGCCAAGGCTGTCTTGGCTGTCTGTTTTATTCATCCTCCGACACAGAAAACCTTTTCATGTTAACGCTTCGAAAATTTGCAGATAAGCTATTGAAAAATCATGACATAATTTCGGGTAAAACATCTACAAATAAAGGCAAAAGCACGTGTAAAAAGCATGACTGCAACCAACAGTAAATCAGCTGGTTATGAAGTCGTGCAAGAAAAGGTGCTTAATTGGACTTCAAAAGGGCGTCAGTTAGACCTCAAAAGGGCATCTATTGCAAGTCAATTGGGCGTCTTTTCAAAGCCAAAAGGTCATGTATTGGTTTTGGGTTGTACGAAAATAGTTTACAAATAGCGATCGGTATGGGAATAAGTTGTTTGTAGAAAATGGAAATAAGTCTTTATTCTATTTTCAGTCTTTACATTTAGCGGAAGAACCAGTATTAGGACGGATCTATGTTGTGATAATGTCTATTCATATTTGAAACTTCGTGTACCATAGTCGGTTGCGTGGAGTGCACTTATGCAGTATGACAATGTCGGCCGCCCTGCGCATCAGCGTGTCCGTCACAATGGGCGGACGCTGTATGACAAGTCATACCTTTGGGGTGATAATCTCCGCCTTCTACGGACGCTTGATACAATAAACGGCAGGAGTGTCCGTTACGATTATGATGCCTTCGGTTCTCTGTCGGGTGCTGTGTATGGTGACGGCAGCCGTCAGTGGCGTAACCCGGATGCAATGGGTAACGTGTACGACAGCCCCGACCGGACGGACAGGAGTTATGCCCGTGGTGGACAGTTGCGTGAGGACAGGAAGTGGCGGTATTATTATGACAGCCATGGCAACCTTGTGCTGAAGACCATGCGCAGGATGGAGCCATCACGTAATGCGGAGGTGCGGGATGAGCTCCTTCAATGGCAGAGCGGTGACTATGCCTATACGTGGCAGGGCAATGGTATGCTCAGGAGTGTAACACGGCCGGACGGAAAGACTGTTACATTCAGGTATGACGCTTTAGGCAGACGCATAGAGAAGGTCTTTGACGGACGAGTGTACCGCTACCTCTGGGATGGTGATGTCATCCTGCATGAGTGGGAGTATGCCGAGGCTGACCGTCCGAATACGGTTGTCACCGAGACAGGTGAGGTCACACTTGACAGGCCTGAACCAGTTGAGAATCTCATCACGTGGGTTTACGACAGTGCCGGCTACGTCCCTACCGCCAAGATTGTTGGTGACAAACATTACAGCATCGTCAGTGACTACATCGGCCGTCCTGTCCAGGCATATGATGATAAAGGTAATGTCGTCTGGCAGGCAGACTATGACATCTATGGTAATCTCCGCAATCTTCACGGCAGCAGGCAGTTTATACCTTTCCGCCAGTTAGGTCAGTACGAGGACGAGGAGATTGGGCTGTATTACAACAGGTTCAGATATTACGACCCGAGGATTGGTAATTACATCAGCCAAGACCCGATAAGGCTGGCAGGAAACAATCCTACGCTGTATGGGTACGTGGGGGATTTAAATAAGAGGACCGATATTTTTGGATTAAAAGGGGGTGGTTCTTATTCTTCCGTGCGAAGTAGTAATATTGGAGGGGAAGTGCATCACACACCTGCAAACTCAATTAATGGTCTTTCTCATGGCGAAGGACCAAGTATTTGGATGGAAACAACCGATCATAGGATGACATCTAGTCATGGTTGGCAAGGAAAAGAAGGAGCTTTGTATCGGCAAACACAATTAGATCTTATAAATCAAGGAAAGTTTGCAGATGCGATTCAAATGGATATTGATGATATTCAGTCAAGTTTTGGAAGTAAATACGATTCTTCCATTAATGAGATGTTAGACTATTCATATGAAAAAGGCTTAATATCAGAGGCAGAGAGATAAAATGAAAATATGTACAAAATAATACCTATCAGAAAATGAAGTATTTAATTAAACCTTACAAAGGAATAAATGATTTTATTTTTGGCTCTTCTATAGAGAGTATTCAAAAAAAATATAATGTCTCATTTAAGACGGTTCAAAAAAAAGAGATAACGAAATTATACTCGGAGGATTTATCTTTCACCTTTGAGAATAATCAATTGATGGAAATTTCTGTTATAGAAAACAATGGTGTTGAATTGTGTTTTGATGGATATAGTCTATTTCAAGATAATAATATTATTCAGGAATTGCAAAAGACTTATCCAGGTATTATAAAATATGGATTCTATATTTTTGATAGCATTGGAATTTCATTTAGTGGTTTTGAAGAAAAAGAAGGGCAAAGAACAATAACAGTCTATTGTCCGCATTATTGGGATGCTGTGATAAAGTGATCATCAGGTAATAGTTCAAGTTGGAAAATAGCTAATGAATTAAAATGTAAAGCCGATATTGGAGCATATAAAAGTTATATGGGGCGAGAATGGAGTAACGGGACATTTGCACCTATTTGATTATAGCATTTTCGTGATATCCTATTGGTGATTAGGATGTGGTTGAGGTGAGACGGGCTTTGACCGTATGCACCGCAGGTATATGCGTGACTGCTCCGGACGTGTCATCCGTGAGGACAGGGCTGGCGGCAGATGGACGGAGTATGAGTATGACCAGCGGGGACGGCTGTTGTGCAGCAGCTTCAGTGACGGTACGATGGAGGCTTTCTGCTATGATGCACTCGGCAGGCTTACCGAGGCACGCAATGCTACGGGAAGCGTTGCCATGGAGTATGACGAAGGCGGTCGTGTAATCAGGGAGTGTTTCAGTGGTGGTCTGCCTGATGACAGGGGTACGACGGTGGAGAATGTCTATGATGACCTTGGAAACCGTATAGAGACACGTACTTCACTTGGTTCTGTCGTACGGAACAGCTTTGATGAGGACGGACTTCTCAACCGTGTGACGGCAGCCGGTGGTGGCGGTGAGAGCTGGGAGGAGAAGATCGTCCGTGACAGCGAGGGGCTGAAGATAGAGAAGATCTTCTCTGGTGGCATCCGTATGACACGTACCTACGATGCCTATGGCAATGTCATCACGCAGAAGAGCCGCTCGCTGCGTCAGGACGGCTACGACCGCCGCTATGCGTGGAATGCATCGGGACGTCTGCAGAGTGTTATAGACGGGATCACGGGAGGAAAGACAGCCTACGCCTATGATGCGGTTGGCAGTCTGACGGGTGCCCGTTATGAAGATGGTACGGCCGACTACCGTATGCCCGATGCCGTGGGCAATGTCTTCCGCAGTCGTGACCGCAGGGACAGGGAATACGGCAAGGGCGGCAGGATTCTCCGTGACCGCCATTATGACTATCTCTATGACGTAGAGGGCAACCTCATATTGAAGACTCCACGTCGTGGACTGACACAGCATCAGAATCATGAGGTGTCGGAGGAAAGTGGCACGCATATTGCCTGGCAGACAGGTGACTATGCCTATGAGTGGTATGGCAACGGCATGCTCAAGGAGGTGCGGCTTCCCTACGGCAAGACCGTCCGCTTCGAGTATGATGCCCTTGGGCGTCGCACGGCAAAGCTCTTCAACGGTCACGTCTTCCGCTATCTCTGGGACGGCAACGTGATGGTGCAGGAGTGGCAGTATGAGGAGAAGGACCGTCCGCAGCATAGCATCGACGAGTTCGGTCGCATTCGTATGCTGGGCGATGAACCTGTAGAGAACCTTGTCACGTGGGTATATGAGGAAGGTTCTTACGTCCCTGTGGCAAAGCTGCAGAATGGAGAACACTATACGATCATTAGTGACTATATGGGTCGCCCCGTGGAAGCGTATGACAGCTATGGTACTGTTGTCTGGCAAGCCGATTATGACATCTACGGTGACCTTCGTAACCGCAAGGGCATTCGTGACTTCATCCCCTTTCGCCAGTTAGGACAGTACGAGGACGATGAGACTCGCCTCTACTACAATAGGTTTCGATATTATGACCCGAGGATTGGTAACTACATAAGCCAAGACCCGATAAGGCTGGCAGGAAATAACCCGACACTGTATGGGTACGTGGGGGATTTAAATATGTGGGCTGATGTATTTGGATTAGATGTAAAAAGGTAAAGAAAAAAGGTCCAAGTATACCCGAATTTCATCGAAAAAATTTCACAGATGGAGTTGTAAATATGCGACAAGTTAATGGTGATGAAATATTTTACAAATATCATGGTAAATCAAACAGATTAGGAAAAGAATATAATTATGTGACAAACAAGAAATATTTATCAGAACAAGCGTTGAGGGAAGACTTAGCTCTTCTAAAAGAATGGGGAGTTGATATAGAATATGTCACAACATTTAGACCTCAAGCTGGAACATGGATAGGAGAAGGGACAGCTGCTAGGCAGATTAGTCAAGACGGAACTGAAATTCTTGAAGGAAGAGGATATCAAGGTATTATAAATATCAAAGAGTTACCAAATTCAACTATTATAAAGACAGAAAAAGTAAATTTTAGCTTATGAAAACAATAATAGAATCTTTGTTAGAACTGACAGATATTTCTGACAATAATAATAGAATAGAAGTATATAAAGGAATGGCTCAGAAGCTAAAAGATGCGACAGAAGAAGTTCAATTTCATTTGATGGAATGTTTTTATTCTAACCTCTGTGGGCTGATGGCGCATTCGGAAATGGGACGAACTGAGTATAAGAAAGTAAATCAACTATTACAACATTTTCATAATGTTCTGGTTAAATAACACAAGGAAGAGTGTAAGTCACTATGCTTGGAATATGTTGGGATGTATGAAGAGTCTGACGAAGTTGTAACTGATAGAACAAGATACGATAATCTTGCGGTATAAAGTGCGGTTGGCATGCGGAGGCACTGTCCGCAGCATAGCATCGATGAGTTCGGTCGCATCCGAATGCTGGGCGATGAGCCAGTAGAGAACCTTGTCACGTGGGTATATGAGGAAGGCTCATACGTCCCTGTGGCAAAGCTGCAGAACGGAGAACGCTATACGATCATCAGCGACTATATGGGGCGCCCCGTGGAAGCGTATGACAGCTATGGTACGGTTGTCTGGCAAGCAGACTATGACATCTATGGTGACCTTCGCAACCGCAAGGGCATCCGTGACTTCATTCCCTTCCGCCAGTTAGGACAGTATGAGGATGATGAGACTCGCCTCTACTATAACCGCTTCCGCTACTATGACCCGAATACAGGAACCTATATCAGTCAGGACCCTATAGGATTAGTAGGAAATAACCCGACGCTGTATGGGTATGTAAGTGATACAAATAACCGGATTGATTTGTTGGGTTTAAACAAAACGTCTTGGTGGCTTCATGATTCAGATGGAAGTTTACTTGATTCTGGAACTATGAAGCCGGATCCTAAAGCAAAAACAATACCTGGGAGAGTAGGAGATTCTGAGCAGAAAATACTTAAAACAATAGAAGCAAGACATGCTGGAAATCTTGAGGGAACAAAACTTACAATAAATTCTGAACCAACATTTATTAAAACTCCTACAGGTAAAACAGTTAAAATTGAAGGTATAAAACCGTGTGACTTTTGCGATGCAAGAATGGACGAATTTGCAATAAAGAATAAGATGCAAATTGAATATAATTATAGAGGGAAACAAGTTGGTTATCCAAAAGCAAAAGTATGCTCTTAAAACAGTAAAAAATGAAAATAAATTGGCAATATTATCAAGCACCTAATAAGGATGCCATTGAAGAAGTATCTTATCAGTTAGACTATCTGTTCTCTACCGAGGACTCGTCAGAAGATATAGAGTGTTTCCTTTATAACGAATTGGCTCCCAATATAAAACATCAAACTAAAATATATAATATAATAGAGCCTGTAATTGAAGTAATGGACTTCAATATACGCCAAAAAGGAAAGGTTCAATATAAGAATGAGATTTTAAACTTTTTAGGATATATATTCCAAGAGTATATTCGAGATGAAAATCATATTTTGGTAACCCCTATAGAATATCAGGCTGCCGCACTGAAGTTGTCATTACAATATTCTGACGAGTTTGAATTTTACAAGAGATTCCAAACCTTTGTGAAAAGAGTCTTTCCTGACACTATTGAATCGAAAATGGCAGAAGTCATTTTTTATAAATCTACACTGGATGACAGCCCAAAAACTTTTGAAACATTGATATACAATGCTAATTTACAAAATATAGGAGAGTCTCTTTTTGCATGTGGATTGATGAGTTTCAAAAATCCCAATTTAAAAATCCATAATTTAAAACTGACTCAACAGGATAGTATTACTAATCTGGGCTTATGTATAAACCGAATGGAGTATGACAGAATACTTGCGATTAATTCGCTTTCCACCCCCACACAGCACCCATTTGTGTGGGGAAATGGTTATGAATGCGTATTGGCAACATCGTCACTGATGATAGATAGTTTACATCAAGATTTAAGATGCCAAGAAAACACAGTCAATGATATAATGAATGGTTACGAAGCAATTAAAGATATGAAACTTGATGAAGATATTGATTTTCCACCCCATAAGTTTATGTTAGAAGACTTGAGTAGTGTTCTGTTTCAAGAACATCTTGGAAAAGGGCGACTGCTTGACCCCAAAAAACTAACAGAAATACAATCTTATTTTTACAATTTACTATCAAAAGAGTATCGCACACATACTTACACACTGCTTTATGCAGGATTAGTTCCCAATGGAATGACTATTGAAGATGCTAACAGCATAGATGACATTTATAATTGTTACAACTAAACCTCAATTGGAAATTACATCTAAAAGATGCTGTTGGCGTATCGGCTCATGCCCATAGCAAAGTACATACGGATACTTATAAAAAGATTGTTTACGATAGATTGAAAGACATTAATGATAAAGATCAATTTGAAGAAGAATTAATGAAAATTGGGGATGAACTTATAGCCGGAACTTTTAATACCTCAATTCCGCAGCGTTTTTCCTTGTGAGGCGATTTTATATGTTGAGATGTCTTTTTGGGCTCTATATGCTGATATGAGGTTTTTCGGGGCTTCTTGGTTCTTGCATAGGCATGAAATCCCCCACCCAAACCAATGGGGAATATGAGAACCACAAAGAAATGCTGCTTATTCAAGGAATACTTCAGAATAGTATGCTTTATTTGTATACAGGTTCAGAACGTTCCGCCTTCCTGTTCTCACCCATTTTGCCGGCACGCTGACAAAATGCAGGATAAAGGCTTTCAGCCTGCTTGTCTTTTTCAACGGCTTGACCTTTTCGCTGATATGGCGGACGAGATAGAGATAGAAGTTCTTCAGCATGGCGGTAACCATCATGAAAACCATGTTCTCAGCCATGAAGGAAAAGGGCAGATGTGCCCAGCCGAAGTCATTGTTCTGTATGTCGAAGTTCTTTTCGCTCGCTCCACGTTCATTGTAGAATGTAATGATGTCCTTCTCTGTGGATGTCCGGTTGTTGGTAAGGATACAGCGGTATGTGTATATCACTCCGAACATGTCGGTCTGTACCCTGCCGTGCCTGTCTTTCAAGGGAATACGCTGTACGACAAGCCTGTATGACTTTCCTTCGATGAGGTCGTCCATGCTGACGGAGGTGACATCGCATCTCTCATAGCCAACCTCAACGCTCTTCCATTCTTCCAGCTGGCGGAACTCCCCGCACCGGCTGCCGCAGTTGGCAGCACGTATATAGAACGTGTTGCAGCGCTGCTCTACGGTTCGGATGATTTCCTTCGAGAACGACCCGCAGTCGGCACGGAAACGCTCTGTCACAACACCAAGCTCGGAGGTCACACGGTCCATAATTCGGCGGAGCGTGTCCTCCTGATGGAATTTCACATTGGTGTTTCCGTCACGGTTCTCACCTCCGACTATGATGCCCCCGATGGAAGCCCAGCCCGGGAAATAGCCATGGTCCTGCCTGTAGGAATACTTTGCATCGAACTTGCGGGCAGGAACAAACTGGTGGTCAAAGTCCAGGTCAACATGGCTGCCCGCCTTTATAAGCCCCATTCTCCGTATCATCCGTAAAAGTAAGGTGTTCAGCTTCTCTGCAGTGTTGAAACTGTAAGACCTGCCGGAGGTTTCGCTCCTGTAGACAATATTCTCTTCAGCAAGCTCCTTCAGTCCGCGCCCCACTGTGTCGGCGCCGGGTAACAGCGTACCAGGTCTCTGCCTGAACTGCCCAATAAGCGCATTGATGTCCTCAAGACAGTCCCCACCGCAAAGGTAGCTGAAGAAGAGAGAACCCAGGATGCTTCCATGGCTGAATGCCTTGCCGCTGCATCCGCGTCTGCCCAACACGGATTCGGTAAGTTTTTCAAAGCCCAACTTTGAAAAAACGTCCATGATGTGATAAATTCCTCCGAAGGAAGTGATATTCTCGTTTTTAATTGCTACCTTTGTCATGTCAGATTTTTGCTTACTTGTTATGTTTGTTGCACTAAGATAGGTGAAATCTCTGACATGTCCAAGTGTCTTGAGGACTTTGTTTCTCAGGCACTTGGATTTCTCACAAGAAATTGTGCTGCGGAATTAAGGAAATATAAATTCACAATATAAATTCGGCGGGCAAAAAGGGGAAATGGCTCGTTTAGTCCATATCCCTCTCTTTACCGTAAGGATTTTCCCTTTTCCCACCGTCATTCCGTACTGCTATACCGAGATAGCATTAAGTGTTTATTCATAAACAGGACAAAGTTCACTTTTTCTTTTCAGTATAAACAACTTCTTCATACATAGAGGTAGACTTTATGATAGAATCCAGACTGCCATCTTGCGAATATTTAAAAGTATGATACAAGGTACAACCCTCCTGTCCATTCAACTCAAACTGTCTTATTTTTATTTTCTGTAATTTACCATTATTATCATAAAAATATTCTTCCTCCCCTGCACCAAAACATCCTATAGACAGCATAGTTTCTATCTGGTGAGATTTATCCAAGTTATAGTAACTTATATTCTGAAGTTCTTTGTCATTGTCATAGTCCAAAGATTTAATATAAGCATCGTTGTAAAATATAAACTGATAATCAAACTGATTCTCAATCTCACATCCTTCTCGAACTTCTACAATCTGTTTTTTTTCATTGAAACCATAGAAATAGAGATCGTCTGAACTTTTCAAACGACTGAACTGCTTCACGGGTCTCCCTTTTCGCATCCCTACCCGTTGAAAAGAATATGGAAAAATCTCATAATAGACTCCTTTATAGACCTCCGTTTCTACTATTTGTGCTTCTACGCTCTCTTTAAGAGCGTCAAACATACTGGGAGTATTATACTTGTCATACTCTTTCTTTAATTCTTCCTGTGTCATGACTATACTATTTAAATATTACCTTAATTCCGCAGCATAATTTCTTGTGAGAAATCCAAGTGCTTGAGAAACAAAGTTCTCAACACACTTGGATATGTAAGAAGTTTCACCTATCTTGGTGCTACGAGCATAAAAAGTCAGTAGAAAACTTTAGGGTGTCTCGCTATTCTTGCCCCTCTCTACGGGGGAGGGGGAGGAGAGGGGGTGGCTGGTTGGTCAGTTAGTTCTTTGTAAACCCTTGCTCCTCCAGTGTTTTTAACAATTCCTTTGACATTGCCTCATTTGCCTCTTTTGTGTAGCGTAAATCGGTGAAGACTTGTGCGAGGGTTTCCTTATTATTAATTTCCACGAAGTGTTTGTTTTCTTCCAGCTGCTCTTTCGGAGTATAGAAGGCATCAATTCGAGCCGGTGTGTAGTCGTTGTATGTCTCATTGTGGATTATGCTGTCGACAGGCAGGCGGTCAGAGAGTGTCGGGTCTTCGTCAGGCCAGCCGAGTGTAATGGTAGCAACTGGCATCACCAGGCGTGGCAGCTGTAATGCGTCAATGATGGCTTTGGAGTTGTAGATGGTTGTTCCCAGAAAGCAAGTGCCCAGCCCTTCTTCCTCAGCGAGGTTGCAGAAAGTCTGACAATATAATAAGGAGTCGGTAGCAGCATTGAGGAAAGAGAGGAAGTTGTCATATCCCGGTGTAGCGTTGCGGTTCTCTGCCCAGAGCGTTGTACGGCGGAAATCAGCGCAGAAAGTAAGTACCACAGACGCCCCCTCAACCATTGGCTGGTTGAAGTGAGCGGGTGCGAGTTTTGCCTTCATCTCCGCCTTGCGTGTGACGATGACCGAGTAAAGCTGCAGGTTACCCATCGTTGGGGTTCGCTCTGCTTTCTCCAATAATGCCCTTAATAAACTCTCTGACACATCCCTTTTGGTGTATTTTCTTATAGTCTTCCTTGAATTGATTGTTTTCATTTTGGATAATTTTGATGCTACAAAGTTAAGTAAATGTTTTCTATTTTGGAAAACAATTCGTAACTTCGCAGTCGTAAAATTTCTAAAACGACAACAATGGAAACTAATCAGACTTACTCTTTTGAAGAAGCCTTCCAGGCAACCTTGGCATACTTCGACGGTGATGAACTTGCTGCACGTGTATGGGTGAACAAGTATGCGATGAAGGATAGTTTTGGTAATATCTACGAGAAATCGCCTGAACAGATGCACTGGCGCATTGCTAATGAGATTGCTCGTATCGAAAATAAATATAAGAATCCACTGACGGCACAGGAGGTGTTCGATCTTCTGGACCACTTTCAATATATTATTCCTGCCGGTAGTCCGATGACGGGTATCGGCAATAACTATCAGGTGGCATCACTTTCCAACTGTTTTGTCATCGGGCTGGACGGCGATGCCGATTCATACGGTGCCATCATGCGCATTGATGAAGAGCAGGTGCAGCTGATGAAACGCCGTGGCGGTGTGGGGCATGATCTTACACACATCCGCCCCAAAGGCTCTCCTGTCAACAATTCTGCCCTGACTTCGACTGGACTTGTTCCTTTCATGGAGCGTTATTCCAACAGTACACGTGAGGTAGCACAGGACGGTCGTCGTGGTGCATTGATGCTTTCCGTAAGTGTCAAGCATCCTGATTCCGAGTCATTCATTGATGCCAAGATGGAAGAGGGTAAGGTGACAGGAGCCAATGTGTCGGTAAAGATAACGGATGAGTTCATGCAGGCTGTTGTTGACAATAAGACATACGTCCAGCAGTTCCCTACAGACAGCAGCGAGCCGAGCTTCACGAAGGAGATTTCAGCCAAGACGTTATGGGAGAAGATAGTACACAACGCATGGAAGAGTGCCGAGCCGGGCGTGCTGTTCTGGGACACGATTATCCGTGAGAGTATCCCCGACTGTTATGCTGACCTTGGTTTTCAGACAGTCTCTACCAACCCCTGTGGCGAGATTCCGCTCTGTCCTTACGACAGCTGCCGCTTGCTTTCACTGAATCTGTATTCGTATGTTATCAATCCGTTTACAGACCATCCGCACTTCGATTTCGAGCTGTTCAGGCACCATGCACAGCTGGCACAGCGGATTATGGACGACATCGTTGACCTTGAGATGGAGAAGATTGAGCTCATTATGGCAAAGATAAAGGCCGACCCGCAGCTTGATGAGGTGAAGAGTGCTGAGTATCATCTCTGGGAAAAGATTAAGGAGAAGAGCGGCAAGGGACGTCGTACAGGTGTGGGTATCACTGCCGAGGGCGACATGATTGCAGCTATGGGATTGCGTTATGGAACACAGGAAGCAACTGACTTCTCGGTTGAGGTACACCGTACCTTGGCTCTGAATGCCTACCGTTCGTCTGTGACAATGGCACAGGAGCGTGGAGCTTTCGAGATTTATGATGCAAAGCGTGAGAAGAACAACCCGTTTGTCAACCGCCTCAAGGAAGCTGATGCACAGCTTTACGAGGATATGAAGAGGTATGGACGCAGGAATATAGCCTGTCTGACGATTGCCCCAACGGGTACAACCTCCCTGATGACACAGACGACATCGGGTATAGAACCAGTCTTCATGCCTGTATACAAGCGTCGTCGCAAGGTAAATCCGAATGACACGGATGTGCATGTAGACTTTGTGGACGAGGTAGGTGATTCCTTTGAAGAGTACATAGTTTACCACCGTAAGTTCCTGACATGGATGGAGGTGAACGGTGTTGACACGCAGAAGCGATACAGTCAGGAAGAAATCGACGAGCTGGTGAAGCGCTCTCCTTATTATAAGGCTACAGCCAACGATGTTGACTGGCTGATGAAGGTGCGCATGCAGGGGGCTATTCAGAAGTGGGTGGACCATTCAATCTCCGTGACAGTGAACCTGCCGAACAGTGTTGATGAGGCTCTGGTTAACAAACTCTATGTTGAGGCATGGCGCAGTGGCTGCAAGGGCTGTACCATTTTCCGTGACGGCAGCCGTTCGGGTGTGATGATTTCAGTGTCAAAGAAGGATAAGAAGAGGGAGGACAAGCCCGCTGATGAAGAAAAGGCGAAAGACCTTAATTCAGCTGAGGAGCATCACGAGCATATCTGCGAGCGTCCACATGTGGTAGAGGTTCGACCGAAAGAACTCGACTGTGACGTCGTGCGTTTCCAGAACAACAAGGAGAAGTGGGTGGCTTTTGTGGGTCTGCTGGATGGCTATCCATACGAAATCTTCACGGGTCTGCAGGATGACGAGGAAGGTATTGCGCTGCCGAAGAGCGTTACCAAGGGTAAGATTATCAAGCAGACGGCCGAGGATGGCAGTCATCGTTATGATTTCCAGTTCGAGAACAAGCGTGGTTATAAGACTACAGTTGAGGGCTTGTCAGAGAAATTCAACCCCGAATACTGGAACTATGCAAAGCTGATTTCCGGTGTCCTGCGTTATCGTATGCCAATAGATCATGTCATCAAGCTCGTCGGTTCTTTGCAGTTGAAGAGTGAGAGCATCAACACATGGAAGAATGGTGTAGAGCGTGCTTTGAAGAAGTACGTTACCGACGGTACGAGTGCATCTGGTCAGAAGTGTCCTGTCTGCGGCGAGGAAACGCTGGTTTATCAGGAGGGATGCCTGATTTGTACCAACTGTGGTGCTTCACGTTGTGGATAATCGGTTGGCTGTAGGATAGCTTTAGATGTAGGGGCGCACGGCTTGTGCGTCCTCTGTGTGGGATGTTTTGCAGGTGATAGAAGACTCCCTGTAACTTTGAAACAGACGTGTCGGCAGAACAAGAACAGGCAGCTTGTACATGTTCAACTGTGCTGTCTGATAAATATTCCCCGCATCAGTTAGTCTTTAGTGTCCTATATGATGTCAACAATGAACTTCTCTTGCCGTTTTCAGCCGATGTGCTGATGCCTGGCACATGTTGTGCTGTTGGTAAACACCAATGGTGTTGGGTGCTGAGTACACTGCAATATGTTGCCGGGATGGAATCAACTTGTTGTTAGGAGTCCGACAATAGAATGGTATGTAATTTAAGTTTTATCGGACAGCAATAATGTTTGTTATGCAGGTGCGTGGCGATATTGTAGTCACCCGTAAGTAGGGATATACGGCTTGTGCGTTTGAAAAAACAGTTCTCTGTTCGTATAACCGTGCATCTCTATGTATGATGTGTTTAAAAGTTAGATGGTTAATTCGGGCTGCTTTATAGCTTTGCCCCTTTGTTTATGATGAAGTTAATGACAAGTTATATTCTTCTGCAAGGTCTTCACTTCCATGCACGCATTGGAGTGGGCGAGCAGGAGCGCATAGTCGGCAATGAGTATGTCCTTGACCTGCGGTTAGGCTATCCGTTTGCTGGAGCTATGGAAAGCGATAATGTTGTTGATACGCTGAACTATGCAGAAGTGTTCAATGTCGTCAGGGAAGTGATGAACCGACCAGTCCGACTGCTTGAGGCAGTTGCTGGTTCCATCGTTGAAGAACTGTGTGGGCAATTCCCGAAAATAGAAAGCATCGACCTGAAACTGGTGAAGCTCAATCCGCCGATGGGTGCTGACAGTGACGGTGCAGGCGTGGAATTACACTTAATAAATGATAAAACCAAGGTGTAGAGCCATGCTTTCCCGATGAAAAGCCGTACCTTTGTCCTCTAAATAATTAAGTATGTTTAAGAAAATAACGCTTCTCTTTGTTTTCTTTGTCTTGTTCGCAGGTATATCATGGGCTGCGGACGGACGGTTCACACTTGTTATTGATCCTGGTCATGGAGGTCATGACGCAGGTGCTGTCGGTGCCATTTCGAAGGAGAAGGACATCAATCTGAATGTAGCTTTGGCTTTCGGACGCTATGTTGAGCAGAATCTCCCCGACGTGAATGTGGTTTATACCCGCAAGAGGGATGTTTTCATCCCGTTGCATCAACGTGCCGATATAGCCAATAAGGCAAAGGCTGACCTCTTCATCTCAGTTCACACGAACTCTGTGGCATCCGGTCGTTATGTAAAGGGTTTCCAGGTTTACACCTTAGGTATGCACCGTGCGAAGGACAACCTTGACGTTGCAATGCGCGAGAACAGTGTAATATCAATGGAGACAGGCTATCAGCAGACTTATCAGGGCTTTGACCCCAATTCGTCAGAGAGCTATATTATGTTCGAGTTCATGCAGAATGCGAACATGGAGAAGAGTGTGGAGCTGGCACGATTGATACAGAATTCAGTCTGTTCCATTGCAGGACGTGTTGACAAGGGTGTCCATCAAGCAGGTTTTCTCGTGTTGCGTGAAAGCTATATGCCGGGCTGTCTGATAGAGTTGGGCTTTATCACAGCCGCTGATGAAGAGGAATACTTGAATTCTTCCGGCGGTATTGATTCCATGGCAAGGGGAATTTATAATGCCTTTGTGCAGTATAAGAGTATGTATGACACACATATCGTAGTGCCTTACCGTCCTGCTGAGAACAGGAAAATCACGGTTGACCGTGTAATTCCTACGCCTCCTGCGGACAGACCTCGTCCTGTTCCGCCTCCATCCAATCCTTCAGGCAGATCCCGTTCAGTACCACCTGCATCCAATTCTTCAAGCAGATCTCGTTCAGTACCACCTGCATCCAATTCTTCGGACAGGTCTCGCCCTGAACCGCATCTATCTAAAGTCCAGGCCGCAAAGAAGAGGATAGCAGATGCGATTCGGGAGCTTATCCCCAGAAATGACAATCAGAGCGACACGCCAAAGAGTATGCCGTTGTTCAAGGTACAGGTGCTCGCTGCCAACAGGAGTTTGCGGCCAGGTAGTCCGCAGTTCCGTGGTCGGACGGATATAGAGTGTACGCAAGAGGGGAACTGGTATAAGTATACGATAGGTAGCAGTACGAATTATAATGAGATAGCCCGGTTGCGCGAAAGGCTGTTAAGAGACTTTCCGCAGGCTTTCGTGATAGCCTATAAGGATGGCGTTCGTATGGATGTAAATCAAGCTATCGAGGAGTTTCTGAAGAATAAGAGGAAAAAGTAATTTGACATATATGAATAAGATTTTTACACCACAGGTGAAGATTGCACTTGTAGCCATACTTGCAATCATTGTGTTGTTCTTTGGTATGCAGTTCCTGAAGGGCTTGTCGTTCTTCTCAACCAATACGCATTATCAAATGAAGTTCAATGACATCACCGGACTGTCTGCGTCTACCCCTGTTTATGCCAGTGGTTTCAAGGTGGGTTCGGTCAAGAACTTTAAGTATGATTATGCCAACCCCGGTGAGCCGATTACCGTTGATGTAGATATTGACAAGACATTGAAAATCCCTGAAGGAACAAGGGCTGAGATTATCAGTGACATCATGGGCAACGTGAAAGTTGACCTGAAGTTTGGCAAGAGTGACAAGGTTCTGGCTGCAAATGGGGTGATCGATGGCTGCATCAATGATGGTGCCATTGGTGACTTGAAGGGAATGGTGCCCTCGTTGCAGAAGATGTTGCCTAAGTTGGACAGTATCCTTGCCAGCGTGAATATGCTCCTTGCCGATCCTGCAGTACAGAGTTCGGTGCATAACGTGAATCAGGTTACGGCTAACCTTACAACCTCTACACGTGAGCTTAATCAGCTGCTGGCACAGGTGAACGGTTCCTTGCCTGCCTTGACAGCCAAAGTAAACAAGGTGGTGGATAATGCCAATGGAATGATGGTGAACGCTAATGGCGGCATTACTGAAGCTCGTGGGGCTATCCGTGGGGCTAATGGTGTGTTGGCAACATTGAACAATAAGGTGGAAGGACTGGATGTAGAGGGGACTATGTCTAAAGTAAATGCAACCTTGGAGAGTATGAACTCGTTTACAGCCAAACTCAACAGCAATGAAGGTACAATGGGATTGATGTTGAATGATCCGTCTTTGTACAATAATTTGAACAATACGATGCGTTCTGCTGACAGTCTCCTTGCCAATGTCAAGGCGCATCCAAAACGCTATGTTCACTTCTCTATCTTTGGAAGAAAGAGTAAGTAATTTAAATATAGTCTAAATAACGTCGTCAATGTTTCACACGTGGGGGATGTGTTGGGAAGACTTGTGTAAATCAGCTCCTTTGCCTTTCCCTTGCGTTTGTTTCACCCTTTGATGGGTGGCAGGCTTTATCCCTCTCAAACCTGTTGTTTATCAGAAACTTAGAATTACACAACTGAGTCAGTATATAGGCAGGGTAGGGTAGCAGATGCAAAGTGCACAGATATAGCCTCTTACGAGTTTTTACTTATTTGTTATGTAATTTTGCTCCAAGCCACCTTTATAAATAAATTGCTATCTTTGCAAAAGAAAATTAATCAGGAATAGTCGGCAACCCCACTATTTCACAGAAAGACATCAGAAGATAGACACCAATTATGAACGTCAGTCCTAAAAATCTTTGGGATAATTGTCTCCAGCTCATAAAGGAGAATGTGACCGAGCAGCAGTTCGATACTTGGTTCCGTCCGATTGTACTCCAATCGTACAAGCCGGCATCCAAGACACTGTTGGTTCAGGTCCCAAGCCAATTCGTATATGAGTATCTGGAGGGACATTACGTAGACTTGCTGCGTAAGGTCTTGACGCGTGTCTTCGGACAGGGCGTACAGCTGACGTATCGTGTCATGGTTGACCAGGAGCATCACTTGTCACAGGACTTGCAGCCGGATACAGTGGAGGATATATCCTCACAACGTCCTACAGCCCGTGGCAATCAGAGCCCTACTGTACTGGATGCAGTGCCACAGGACCTTGATTCACAGCTTGATTCTCATAAGTCATTCAGCAACTATGTGGAGGGTGACAGTAACAAGTTGCCCCGTTCCATCGGTCTTTCTATTGCTGAACACCCCAATACAACACAGTTCAATCCGATGTTTATCTATGGTCCTTCCGGCTGTGGAAAGACCCACCTTGTGAATGCTATCGGATTGAGAACAAAGCAGCTTTATCCGCAGAAGCGTGTGTTGTATGTCTCTGCACGACTGTTCCAGGTACAGTACACCGATTCTGTACGCCAGAATACTACCAATGACTTCATAAACTTCTATCAGACGATTGATGTGCTGATAGTAGATGATATACAGGAATGGGCTACTGCAACGAAGACGCAGGATACCTTCTTCCACATCTTCAACCACCTTTTCCGCAACGGAAAGCGTATTATCCTCGCAAGTGACCGCCCTCCAGTAGATCTGAAGGGGATGAACGACCGCCTGCTGACACGTTTCTCCTGCGGTCTGATAGCTGAGCTGGAGAAGCCTAACGTACAGCTTTGTGTGGATATTCTTCATAGCAAAATCAAGCGTGACGGACTCAATATTCCAGAGGATGTAGTGCGTTTCATCGCCGAGACTGCCAATGGTAGCGTGCGTGACCTGCAGGGTGTGATAAACTCGCTTTTGGCTTACAGTGTTGTCTACAACAGTAACATAGATATGCGACTGGCAGAGCGTGTTATCAAACGTGCGGTGAAGATTGATGATGAACCGCTGACCATTGATGACATCTTAGATAAGGTATGCTCGCATTATAATGTTACGACGACAGCTGTCAACTCACGTTCGCGCAAGAAAGATATTGTAATGGCACGACAGGTGAGCATGTATATGGCACAGAAGTACACGAAGATGCCTGCAAGCCGTATCGGTAAGCTCGTCGGAAACCGTGACCACAGTACGGTGATTCACAGTTGTACGAAGATTGAAGACCGGCTGAAGGTTGACAAAGGATTCTTTGCTGAGATTGCAAGTATTGAGAACTCTTTTAAGTTAAAAGCATAAGATAAATTGTTGGAAAAGTCTGCTACGGGTTTGTGGCAGACTTTTTTGTTGACTGAAGTCTTAATTTCTTTACTGATAACAATCTCTATTCTGCTCTGAAAAATCATTACAATGGAAGAGTGTACTTTTGCTTTAAAAGTCCAAAAATGTACTTTCAAGAATGACTATGTAACTGGCAGAGAATCAAATGCTTGCAGAGGCGAGTAAGAAAAGATGCTTTGTCAGGGTTTAAAAGGGCGTTAGTAACATGCCAAAAGAGCATCAGTTAGACGTCAATTCAGCCTTAATTGCAATGCGAGAAAGCATTGTTAAGAAGTAGTGTGATGAAAAATCAGGACATTTGATGAGAAATGGAAAGCTGTTGTTTACTTTTCCTTCCTCTGATGGTTAGGGATATAACTGCCATAGTATTCTTATAGATTCTACCTGCTCGTCTGTTAAATAATATAAAGAAGAAGTTTTTTTCAAGCAGAATATGCTTATGTTACCATTAGGTAACTTATCTTTGCGATTATAATTTGATAACATCAATGCAGAGGATAGAATGAGAAATAGGGAACAGACAGCGCAAAGAATCCTCGAAGCAGTTGGGAGTATTATAGAGAATCAAGGCTTCGAGAAGGTTGGAATCAATGCTATTGCTGCCGAAGCTGGTGTTTCTAAGATGCTTATTTATAGGTATTTTGGCGGACTTGAAGAATTGGTTACGCAGTATTTACTCCAGAAGGACTACTGGGCTAATACAGATATTGATGATATTAATCGGGAAGCGGTGGGTGAGAGTATTAAAAGTATGTTCTGCAGGCAGATAGAGCAGCTCCGAAATGATGTAACGTTAAGGCGGTTGTATCGGTGGGAATTGTATAGTAATAATGTGAATATCCAGCAACTTAGAGATAAGCGAGAGGAGAATGGCTGCAATATAATCAGGATGGTAAGTGCATTGACGGGTTGTTCTGACACCAAAGTGGCTGCCTTAGCCAGCATTCTATCGGCTTCAATCAGTTATTTGGCATTGATGGAAGACCAGTGTCAGACGTATAATGGTATTTGTCTGCAGACAGATGAGGGGTGGGACCAGCTTGTGCAGGGTATAGAAATGATAATTGATTTATGGATAAAAAGTTTTCATGAATGAAAAGATTGGTAGTTGTATTAATTATTTTATGGGTATTATGAGTGATGTTATGGCGCAGAATGCGGATTATCTGTTTATGATTGAGAATGCAACCAAGGCTCCGTCGGGGCATAATACACAGCCTTGGCTGTTTAGGATAGGAGAGTCGGAGATTGATATATATCCTAATTTCTCACGAGAATTGATTGCTGTTGATCCCCGTCATCGTGAGTTATTCATCAGTCTGGGCTGTGCTACAGAGAATCTTTGCGTTGCAGCACAGCAGAAAGGGTATCGGACGGAAGTACGAGTTACCAATGATTCGGTTATTCGGATCCTGATTGCAAAGGATGAGAATGTGCAGACTGGTACCTCATTATTCCCTCAGATTGCTGTAAGACAGACGAATAGAAGCGTTTATAACGGTAAGATAATCCCAGAGGATAGTATTTTTCAGCTTAAAAGCATAGCTGTGGAACCGTCTGTCAACGTACATTTTTATAAGAATGGAACACTTGATTATGCCAGGATAGCCGATATGATTTATGCTGGAAATAGGCTGCAGATGAATGATAAAGCATTTAAAACTGAGCTTGCAGAGTGGATGCGTTATAATAAGAAACATCAGAATAAGACACGGGATGGCTTGAGTTATGCTACTTTCGGGGCTCCGAATGTACCTCTTTTTATAGCTAAATTTGTTATGTCGAAGGCTGTTAATGAGAGAATACAGAATAAAGGGGATCGGGAAAAGATAGCTTCTTCTTCCCATTTTGTGCTGTTTACGACGAAAGACGACACAGTTGAACAGTGGATAGCACTCGGTAGAACCTTGGAACGACTGCTCCTGCGTTCTACGAAAATGAACATAGCGAATGCTTATTTCAATCAGCCTAATGAAGAGGCAGGGCTTGCTAGGGATATGGCAAAGTTGCTTCAGATATCCAATGAATACCCGACTATTCTTATAAGATTGGGTTATGGGAAGCAGATGCCTTATTCGTTAAGGCGTGATTATAGGTTGTGTATTCTTCCAACGGAATAAAGTAGAAACTAAAAGTGAAGCCCTTTGGCAGCAAATACTAATTGTTCATAAGGGGTTATCTGTGTTAGTTGTGAGAAGTACTAACAACTGGATCGGGCAAAATTCTGCCATGAAGAAAGCCATATCGACATCTCCGTAAGGGGATGAAGATATGGCTTTGTCGGTTTGTAGAATTCAAGTTGTTATATTTTATGGGTGCGGTATATCAGGTAATCTCCGTCCGCATGGATAGTAAATTCGTTTGAGAGAGCTTCGTTCAAGATTCCCTGCCATAGTTCGGTGAATGGATAGATGTCCCATTTGAGTCCGTTGCTAATCAGCTCTTTGCAGGTTGCATTGAAGATACTGACTTGCTGTCCGGGGAAAGAGTCAAAGCGAGTTGTACCCGATGCTGGTACGAAATACCCGTAGTCGGTTATCATTACGGGGTTGATGCCTAACTGACGATAATAATAGAGCATGAGGGATATGTTGCCCAACGTGTGATCCTCACGTTTCCCTGTTGCTCCGAGGTAACAGAAGCAGGGACGAGTATGTGTAGACGCATCCATCTTCAGATGTGAACGGGCAAAGAGGGTAGCCTTGGTGAGGTCGTTAAACTCCTGCTCTGAAATCGGATGATAGATGTGCGCATAGCGTTGCTTAAGTTCTTCGGAAAGCGAATCGCCATCACCTACCACAGCTGTCGGTTCTATCTCATATTCAAGTAATTCTTCCAAAGCACCGTCACATGCAATCAGATTCTCCGTAGTACGTAGGATGCGAAGAGGAAGAACGTGATTGGGAAAGTCGCCTGCAGCAAGGATGACGGCGGAAAAGGAGTCCTCCCCTAACCCCTCCAAAAAGCCTCCCCCCACTCCTCTGAAAGGAGGGGAGTGCCTGACGGAAGAAACTTCCCCTAACCCTTCCAGAGGAGGGGGAAGCCTGACGGAATGCTCGTTGGGTGATAGGGAATTTCGTTGTTCCTTGTTATTCTCTTTGTCATTGATAATCATTGCCTTGCTGTTCTATATTGTTATAAATCCTCTTTCGAGATGCGCTGTATTTCTTTATTTGTTGTAGTAACTTCTCCTTCAACCTATGAAAGTAGTTTTGGAGAACTTTGAAGGAACCTTTATTCCGTTAGGCACTCCCCTCCTTTTGGAGGGGTTGGGGGAGGCTTCTCTTCCACTTATAGTATCCTGCCACAGCAATAACGGCATAAAAGGCATAGAGTCCTGCGGTGAAAGGAATCTCTTTATATAAGTAAAGCCCTGCCAGCTCGATGTCAACAACAATCCATATCCACCATTGTTCGATGTATTTCTTTGCCAATGCCCATAGTCCGATGAAACTGAGTGCGTTGCCGAAGCTGTCTAATACTGGTACGTTGGAGTTGGTGAAGTTGATGAGGATGAGGTAGAGTGCGCCCCAGATGAGTAGGAAAGCGAGTAGGGAAGGGAATATCAACCGATGTGGGTAACGTGTGATAGGGATTTCCTCGCCATCCTTTTCCCGTCCGAATTTCCAATACAAGAAGCCATAGATGGCTGCCAATGTATAGTAAATCTGCATTCCAAAGTCTGCATACAGCCCAGCCTCGTAATAGACAAACATATAGATGACAGGCATGATAATGCCCGTCAACCAAAGCCATATACTCGCTTTGTATTCCTGGTAGATGTAAATTAGGCCGACGATGCAGCCCAGCATGTCTAATGTCATAATGATAAAAAAGCCTCACCCCCAACCCCTCTCCGAGTGGAGAGGGGAGTGAAATGTGATATTTGCTAAAACTTATATGCAACAATAGAATAAAAGGTGAATAAAGAGACTGATAAAATATATTATCAATAAGTAGGGAAAGCTCGGTATCTACTCCCCTCTCCATTCGGAGAGGGGCTGAGGGTGAGGCTGTTAGAACTTCAACGTAACATTCCCCATCACATTAAAGCCTGCCATTGGGATGAAACCAATCTGTGTATAGCGGTTCTCATTAGGATGACCGTCGTTGTCGAGGATAGAGCTGTACACCCATCCACTGGCTGCATAATGACGGTTGAAGATGTTGTTGAGGTTCACACCGAAGACAGCTTCCTTCAAACCGACAATGTGCTTGGTAGGACGGAGGATATAGCTAAGGTTGACATTCGTCTGTGAATAGCATGGCAGCGAACGCGTCATGTTCTCAGTATTATCCAGATACTGACGACTTACGAAGTTTGTATGCCATACAGCCTCAAAGTCTTTGTAATGGAGATTGAGCATACCATTGAGGATAGCAGATGGTGAGAACGCCAAAGTAGAGTGGTTGTAATGAATCTTACGGAATGAAGACTCCCAGTCTACACTTGCCATCTCGTCAAAGTCCTTGATGATATTGCGGCTCAGGGCAGCGTTACCCTCAACGGTCAACCATGACAGTGGGCTCCATCCAGCCTCTATCTCAGCACCCATTCGGTAGCTGTTCTTGATGTTTGTGGTCAGATTCTCACCAATATCACTCTGTGCACCCGTCTGTACAAACTGGTTGTTATAGTCCATATAATAGAGATTTACACCTGTGCGCCAGTTCTTTCCGTTGAACTGATAGCCCATTTCAATATCCATCATACGCTCTGGCGAAGGTGCGGGATAGCTACCGTTGTTGGTGAAGTTGTTACGTTCTGGCTCACGATTAGCGTACGCAATAGATGCGTAAGCCTTGTGACCGCCACGATAATAGCTGATGCCGGCTTTCGGATTGACGAAGTCATAACGCTCGCTAATGTCCAAGAGCTGGTTCTGATAGCCACTTCCCGCTTTATAGAAACGGTCGTTCTGACCATCTGTCATATACTCCACGTGGCGAATCTGCAAATCCATAAACACGTTCCAATAGTCTGCAAAGTTGTATTTTGCCTTGAAGAATCCGCTGTAATCATACTTATGTGCGTCAGAGTCGTAATACTTATAATCCTTTCCACCAGCACGATACTTCGCATCCGCCTCCTCATTCTTTATATAAGTGAGGTAGCCGAAGTGGCTGCCATGGAACTGCTGAAGGTTCAGTCCGCCCGTTACATCCCAGTTCTCGTCCTTGTAGTTGCTGGTGTAAACGATGCCGTATGTGTGCTGTGACAAGCCTTTACGGCGTACGAAGTCAGACTTCTTGATAAACTTACCATTGCTGTCCGTGAATGCCAAGCCGAATTTCGCAAACTTTGTGTTATGCTTGAATTCGCTGTAATAACCGTAACCATAGGTGTAATGCAGTGTTATGTTGTGACTCCAGTGGCTTGATGGCTGGAAAACAAACGATAGGAGGTTGTGATTCTGATAGAAATTATCCGTCGTCTTGTTCCAGAATGAGCCGTCACGCATCGTGTAACGGGCTGTCTGATAGTTGCCGTTTGCATCTTTGATGAAAGCCCCCTTGGCATCGGTCTGCAGATATTCATAAAGTTGATTAAACTTGCCCAAACCTCTTTCATACATATCTTTATAGGTTGTGATGCCTGTCTTTGCACCGTAAGTGCCATCCATCAGGCTCAAGTCATTGCTACCCGTAACGACACCGTTCCATGCCTGACCAGTCTTCTCAAAGTTGCCGATGTTCTTATAACTGATGCGGAAGTTGTCGCCCAACCAAGTCAGACCACCATAATAAGAACCCGAACGACCGCTTGTACCATGTATATATCCATCTGTCGCAGTCTCGTGATAAGCTCCGTCGAAGACAAGATGATTGAACAGCAGACCCGTAGAGAACTTCACACCAGCGTTATACGTATTGTATGAGCCGTATGAACCACTCACCTCCACGCTTGGTTGTCGGCTTGGTGCACTCGTCGCCAACGACACCGAACCACCGAAAGCACCGTCACCATTGGTTGATGTTCCGATACCACGCTGTATCTGTACACTGCCCATGAGCGAAGCGTAGGAGTTCATGTTTGCCCAGAAAACGGTCTGGTCCTCAGGTGAATTGAGCGATACTCCGTCTAACGTAATATTGATTCTACTACCCGCAGCACCACGAATGCGCATCGCTGCCGTACCCGTTCCGAGTCCGTTCTCGCCCCAAGCCAATACGCCCGGAGTCTGAGCAAGGAGGAATGGCATTTCACGTCCACTCTTAGAGAACGCTTCAAGTTCAGTTTTTTTGATGTTAGACACAGCGTATGGAGCACTCTTTGATGCACGCACACCCGCCACAATGACCTCGTCAAGCAGCTGTTGTTTCAGCGTGTCAGTCATTGTTTGCGCCTTTATACCTGCCACGCAGGTCAGTGCAGCAGTAAACAGGATAATTCTTTTCATATCCCAGGTTGATGATATTAAGATAAAATAAAAAGGGGAAATCTTCCTACGACGGCATTATCCGTATCAGGTCAATGGGTATAATCTCAGCAAGCCCAAACAGGCAAGCACCCCTTAGTTTCCATTCTGAAAACCGATGCAAAAGTAATACATTCTTATCAAACCACCAAATGTAATCTGTACAAATTATGAGTGGAGGAGTTTTCGCAGTCTTCCTTTCTCCTTTTCCTCAGTGCCTGAATACATATTGTTTGATACTTGAACTACCTGTAAGCCTTTTATCAAAGGAACTTCGGACAAGGTAAAGTTAGGATGTTAACAAGTCTCCATGCCTCTGTGTAAGACTTTTATATTTCTCATATAGATTCGTGTCATCCGTGAGAATATGAATAGATTATACCAAACATTGTAAAGAAAATTCTAATACTGAAAATGAGAAGGGCGTTAATTGGCTTTCAATTAACGCCCTTTTGGCTTGTAAAAGATGCCCTTTAAGACTCTTACTAACGCCCTTTTGAAGTCCAATTAAGCACCTTTTGTTTTACACCCTTGTAACTGATTGATTTTCTGTTAATTGCAAATTTGCTTTTTACACGTGTTTGTCGCCTTTATTTTAGGTGTATTACCCGATTTTATGTAAATAATTTTCAAGACATTCCTGTGCGAGGAAATATAAGGCTTAAAGTAACAACCATCCTATATGTTTTATCCTTGAGACTGCCCTTTGTCTCTGGCCATTCGTGTGTGAAAAGACTTTCCAGAAGCGTATTAATCTTATGGGACATCATTCTCCTCGTATAACTAAAAACTCTTCTAAACACTACATAAAATCGTGACTTGTCATATTCTTATCTCTTGAAAGGAAGCAAGCCTTCAATCCATTTGGGACGGCTTTGCTCGTATTTGTCATTTGAATCGGGCGATGAAACAGACAGTCCCATCAAGCGGATCGGGTGGTCATGATATTCTGTATCCTTCAGCAGCTGCTTGGCAAGGGGCAGGATGTCGTCTTTTGTTCGGAGAACTTTCTCCTGTGTAAGGCTGCGTGTTATCTGCGTTGTGGCATCCCACTTCAGTTTTAGTGTGAGCGTTCTACCCTTAAAGTCGTTCTTCTTGATTCGTTCAACTAATTCCAAAGTGACATGATAGAGTTCGATGATAATCTTCGACTCTATGTGCAAATCCTCAAGAAAAGTGCGCTCACACCCCACTGACTTACGTTCATACTCAACAATGACGGGACGATTGTCTATGCCACGTGAGAAATCATAGTAGACATTACCCATCTTGCCGAACACCTGCACGAGGTGTGAACGCGAAATCTGCCGTAACTGCTCACCTGTAAATACACCCATGTCGTGCATCCGTCTTGCTGTCTTCGGACCTACGCCCCACAGTTTCTCCACAGGCAACCGCCCGATAAAATCGAGCGCACGTTCGGGATGCACCGTGAAAATTCCATTCGGTTTGCGCATATCAGAGGCTATCTTAGCTAACAGCTTATTGTAACTGACACCAGCCGAGGCAGTCAGCGAAGTACGCTCAAATATCTTCTGCTTGATTTCCTTAGCAATGTCAACGGCAAGTTCTATCCCTTTTTTATTCTCCGTCACATCAAGGAAAGCCTCATCAAGTGAGATGGGCTCGACCAAATCAGTATATTCATGGAAAACGGCATGAACCTGTCGTGAAACCTCTTTATACCTGTCAAAATGCGAAGAAACAACTATCAGCTGCGGGCAACGCCGTTTTGCCTGTGCCATTGACATAGCAGAGCGTACGCCATAGGTACGTGCCTCGTAGCTGGCAGTGGAGACGACGCCACGAGGTCCGTCGAAACCCACAGCTACCGGCTTCCCACGGAGGTCGGGATTGTCCCTTTGCTCCACCGAAGCAAAAAAGGCATCCATATCTATATGAATTATTTTGCGCATAAACAGCCCTATTTTCCTTACAAAGGTACAGTGAACGGCGGAAAGATAGGCATTTCTGACTGAAAAATAAATAAAAAACCGTATCTTTGCAACAAAATAACAGAAATCGAGTTATAATAGCAATACGGGACTAAAGAACAAATAATAAAATGAGAGAAAACGGGAGTCATGATGCGATGGGTAAACTGCAACGCTGCTTCAAACGAGCCTTCGACATAGCAGCTGCGCTTACAGGCATCATTATCTGTTCACCGGTATTTCTCGTCATAAGCATCCTTGTCACTTATCAGGGCAACGGTCCGATATTCTTCCGACAGATTCGTATCGGATATAAAGGACGCCCCTTTGCCATCTTCAAGTTCCGTACAATGAGCAGTGTCGTTGAGGAAGAAGGACCGCAGCTTGTTGCCAAGTGTGACAGCACGAACTCTACCCGGCTGGAACGGTTCCTGCGTGGACATCATCTGGACGAACTGCCGCAGCTTTGGAATGTACTGCGAGGTGACATGTCATTCGTAGGTCCGCGTCCCGAACGTAAGTTCTTTATCGATAAAATCATGGAACATACTGACCGCTACCAGCTCATCTATGAGATGCGGCCGGGACTGACATCAGAGGCAACACTCTACAATGGTTATACCGATACGATGGAGAAGATGCTCCGACGAATGGAAATGGACATCCATTATCTGGAGCACCGCACATTGTGGCTTGACCTGACTATCATCATCAAAACTGTTCTCAATATCGTTACTGGAAAAAAATTCTAAATAAAAAAATGAAGAAATATATTCTACTCGTATTGCTCACGATATGCGCCTTGAATGGCTTTGCACAGTCGTCCATGACGGATACACAGGTAATGGACTTCGTGCAGAAAGAGCATAAGAAGGGGACTCCACAGGCACAGATTGTCACAAAGCTCATGCAGAACGGCGTAGACATCTCACAGATACGACGTGTGAGAGATACGTTCTTGAAAATGCAGAAAGGAAATGCTGCTTTTGGGGCAACGAAAGAAAGCAACACGACTGACCGCAGTCGTACTAACAACGGACAGACAACTCCGGGAAAGAGTAAGAGACAGATTGCAGAAGCGACACTTGACGACTACAACGCAAATGAGCTGGAGGTGAGCAGATACTCTGAAGGACGCATCTCGCCTAATCGCTCATGGACAAACACATACGATGAGAATGATGGCGAATACCTGAAGATGCAGGCTGAAATGAATGAGTGGATGCCACAAGATACTGTAATACTATATGAGAACTTACTGAAGCAGCTGAGCCGTAACCGTAAAAAGGTCTGGGGGCGTGACATCTTCAATAATAAGAGCCTTTCTTTTGAACCAAACATGAACATGGCGCTGCCCAGCAACTACCGTATAGGCCCTGGTGATGCTGTGTTTATCGATGTATATGGAGCTTCACAGAAATCGTATCAGACGACCGTCGCACCTGACGGTTTCGTCACCCTGGACGGTTTTGGTCCTGTTCAGGTGAGTGGGTTGACCGTAGCACAGGCTAACAACCGCATACGTGAAAAGCTGGGCAAGCGGTACAGCAGTTCGAGTATTCGCCTCTCTGTAGGTCAGACACATACGATTATGGTGAACGTTGTTGGCGAGGTGAAGACACCAGGAACCTACACCCTGTCAGCCTTTGCCACGGTATTCAACGCACTTTATATGGCAGGTGGTATCGGTGATTTGGGTACATTGCGTAACATTAAAGTGTACAGAGGAGGCTCGCTCATCAGTACTGTTGACGTGTATGACTTCCTTCGACGGGGACATCTGAGCGGCAACGTGCGTCTGGCAGATAACGATGTTATCGTTGTTGGTCCTTACGAAATGCTTGCACAGATTAGTGGTAAGGTGAAACGTCCGATGTTCTATGAAATGAAACGTGGCGAAAGTCTTGGTACGCTTATCGGTTATGCTGGTGGTTTCTCTGGTGATGCCTATACCCGTTCGGTTCGTGTACGTAGAAAGACAGGTCGCCAATACTCTATCTTCAATGTCAACGAGTTTGATATGCGAAACTTCCGTGTGTCAGATGAGGACTCTATCAGCGTAGATTCTGTTATTCCGAGATATGAGAACATGGTTGAAATCAAGGGAGCTGTGTTCCGTCCGGGTATGTACGAGGTTGGTGGACGTATCAACAGCGTGCGTGGATTGATTGAAGCAGCGGACGGACTGACTGAAGTGGCATTCGCTCCACATGCCGTATTGCATCGTAAGAAGGCTGACCGCACGCTGGAAGTGATTTCTGTTGATGTGGATGGTATCCTTACAGGGCGTGTTGCTGACATACCAATGCAGAATGAGGATGTGCTCTTTATTCCTACTCGCACGGATGCCCAGGAACAGCGAACAATAACCATTCATGGTGAGGTACTCTATCCAGGTATCTACCAATACGCTGACAATGAGTCGTTGGAAGACTTTATCTTGCAGGCAGGAGGATTGAAACAGACGGCATCAACGGTAAGGGTGGATGTGTCACGTCGCATCACCAATCCGCAGGCACTTGCCCCAGATTCCATCATTGCACGCACTTATTCCTTCTCGTTGCGTGACGGATTCGTCATTGATGGTGCACCGGGATTCGTACTTGAGCCTTTCGATGAAGTGTATGTCCGCAAGAGTCCGGGTACGACTAACCAACAGAATGTTAGCATTGAGGGGGAAGTGTTATTCGCAGGAAACTATACACTGACCTCAAGAAAGATGCGTCTGAGCGACATATATAAGGCAGCAGGCGGTGCAACTGACCTCGGCTATATTAAAGGTGCACGCTTAGAGCGTCGCCCCACGCCAAGCGAACGTATACGCATGGAGAATGCTTACAAGATGCAGTTGGAACAGCAACGTAAGAATATGGTCAACTTAGCCGTGAAGACCAAGGATGCTGGTGTGCTTCAGGCAGTAGAGCAGAATAATAAGAAGTTAGAGGAGAAATTCCAAATCCCTGACGTATATCCTGTTGGTATCGAGTTAGATAAGGCGATTGCTAATCCAGGAAGTGATGCCGACATCGTTCTGCGTGAGGGCGACCGTATCGTTATCCCACAATATAACGGAACAGTCAAGATCAATGGTGCTGTTATGTTCCCTAACTCTGTCGGCTATGTTGAAGGCAAGAATGTAGCTTATTACATTGATCAGGCAGGTGGCTTTGCCAGTGATGCCAAGAAGAGCAACACTTATATCCTTTATATGAACGGCATGTTAGCGAAGGTAGGACATAATGCCAAGGTACGCCCTGGTTGCGAAATCATTGTTCCGACAAAGGTACAGAGCAAGATGAGCCTTGCTGAAACCCTCAGCGTCGGTTCAAGTGCAGCCAGCATCGCAGCCGTCATTGCCACGATTGCAAACTTGCTGAAGTAAGGAGAAAAGTCATTTAGTTTAATACTACCATATATTTAAAGCTTCAAGCTAATGGAAAACGAAGAGAATGTAAAACAAATAGATTTACGATTGGTATTAAAAAGGATTAGAGAACATAAAAAACTTTTCCTTATAATTTTGCCAATTACAATTGTATTGTCATCTTATATTATCCTTTGTGTACCAAGAACATACACAAGCGAAACGGCTATGGCACCAGAAACAAGTTCGAATGTAGACGCAAGTGGTTTAAGTGATATTGCTTCTTCATTTGGTTTTGATTTGCCAACAGGGAAAAATATTGACGCAATTTCTCCTTTGCTCTATCCAGACTTAATGAAAGATAATGGTTTTGCAACAACTCTATTTAAGGTAAAAGTACAAACTATTGACAAGAAAATCAAAACAGACTATTATAATTATCTTAAACTTCATACAGAAACAGCTTGGTGGAATAAATTTTATTCATGGTTGTTAGTAAAATTAGCACCTAAGAATAACACCTTAAATATAGTACCAGATAAATTTGACCCGTATCAATTATCTAAAATCGATGATGAGCTTGTAAAGGGAATGAGAGATAATATAAAAATAAGCACAGACAAAAAAACTGGTATTATAAGTATTGCCACGATAGCACAAGACCCTATGGTAGCAAAAATGCTTGCAGATGCTACAAGAAAACAACTGCAAGAATATATTATTGAATACAGAACAAAAAAATTAAGAAATGATGTCGAACATTATCAAAGCCTTGTAAATCAAGCTAAGCAAGAATACGAAAAGGTTCGTAAGGAATATGGGCAAATAAGTGATGCCGACATAGATGTTGTATTGGAAAGTGTAAAACTAAAACAAAACGATTTGGAAAACGATATGCAGCTGAAATACAATACTTACACAACTCTTATGGCACAACTTAAAGCTGCCGATGCGAAGCTGCAAGAGCACACTCCTGTCTTTACAACGATACAAGGCGCAGAAGTTCCTGTAAAGCCTTCAGGGCCTAAAAGAATGTTATTTGTGCTCGAAATGTTTATATCTGCGTTTATTATTTTGTCAGTTTACGTAATAAGGGATATACTACATTAACTTTAATATGCCCTATATAAAAGAATCAGCAAAAACCAAAAATATAGCATCGAACACACTATTTTTGTTTGTTCGTATGTTGGTTATTACATTTCTAAACCTTTATATTGTACGTGTTATCATCAAAGGGTTAGGAGTTGAAGATTATGGAATTTTCAACACGATAGCAGGTGTAGTAACAGTTGCTTCTTTTTTAACAGGTGTACTTTCACTTTCAGTTCAAAGATTTTTCTCTTTTTATATTGGGAAAAACGATATTCAAAAACAAACTGAGATTTATTCTTCGTGTATTAACATCATTGCAATACTTTCTATTCTCATTATCCTACTATTTGAAACGATTGGATTGTGGTTCGTTAATACTCAATTAGTAATTCCAGCTGCAAGAATGACAGCTGTTATATGGTTGTATCAATTTACCATATTCACATTTATTTTTTCTTTATTTCAAATTCCATATACTGCAGCTATCTTTGCTCACGAAGATATAGGTGTCTATGCTGTCGTATCCACTGTCGAATGTTTACTTAGATTAGGAGCAGCCATACTTATTGGAAAGTTTATGATAGATAATCTTTCTTTTTATGGTATGTGCCTGTTAATTAGCAGTATCATTATTTTCACGATATATATGTGGTATGGAAAAGCACACTATAAAGAATGTCATTACCACAAAACCACAGACCGAAAACTATATAAAGAGTTACTTTCTTTCTCTGGTTGGACATTATTTGGCAATGTTGCTAATATAGGAATGCAGCAAGGAAATATTATCTTGTTGAATATATTCTTTGGTGCAACAATAAATGCTGCATTTGGTGTTGCCTTACAAATTAATAATGCTTTTGGAGCATTGTGCAACAGTATCATCATTCCTTTGCGCCCTGCAATGATAAAAGCGTATGCTGAAGAAAACTTCAGCTACCTTAACAAGCTCTTTTCTGTTGGCAACAAACTTATACTCTATGCTCTTTTAGCTATTGGCACACCCATTATCTTAGAAATGCCAAACATTTTGAATTGGTGGCTGAATATTACAGATGAGAGCTTTATTTTATTTGCGCGCCTTATCATTATTTATATAGTTTGCCTTTCGATGAATAATCCGATTACAGCAATTATTCAAGCAACAGGTAAAGTTAAAGAATACCACCTAAAAGTAGAAAGTATTACTCTACTATGCTTACCTATTTCGTGGCTTTTCTTCACATTCCATTTGCCTTCTTATTTTGCCCTAATTTCTATGATTGCTGTATCAGTAGTCGCACATACTATAAGATTGTTTTGTCTACGCAAATATTATCGCAGTTTCTCTATAAATTCTTATGTTACAACTTTATTACTTCCAGGAATCACAATATTGATACTTGGAGTTGGGAGTAGTCACCTACTACAACAAAATATTGATAGCAATTTTCTACGAGTACTTTTTATTTTCCTTTACTCCCCTACTTTCTTTATAGTATCTGCTTTACTATTAGGAACGAACAAATCGGAAAAGAAGGTTATATATAGTTATGTTCATTCATTTATAACAAAGCGCTTATGTCGGTAATTGAAAATAATTATATACTATCCTTATTTCTCATAATCTTATGGGTTATAACCTTTATTTGGTATCAACGCAAAAACAAGAACTTTGACGCTGGTAGCTTTATTATTGTAATGTACATCATCTATGCTGTCTTTTCCATTATGACCATTAACGATGATTCTATTCCACAACTTACAAACTATGAACCATTAACGCTTTTCCCTTATTTATATTTATACGTGATGATGATGATAGCACTAACACCGGCTATCTACCACCATACCAATTCAACCGACAGCATAGAATATCCGCAGTCAAACATCTTACGAATAATAGCAACCATTATCATTGTCGTTGCTATTTTGAACCTACCAGGTATCGTGTCTGATTTCCGTAATGGGCTAATGTCTATATTTACAGATGCAGAAGCAGGAAAAAAAGCCTATATGGAACAAATAGACAATGCCTCGAACGTAGGTGGAGCTATTCGCAATATACCTGCAATCCTCTTTAATTCTTTCTCTGACATTGGTATTTTTCTGTTATTCTACTTTATGACGATGAATAAGAAAAACCATAAAATCATCTATGGCTTACTCTTTGCGAATGTTATTAATTTAATTATGCCTGTTATGCGAGGGCAGAGAAGTGGAGTTGCCTTAGCCTTTCTAACCATAATCTGTGGATATTTCCTATTCAAACAATACCTTTCAAAAAGACTTAATAAGGTTATAAAGAAAATAGGAATCGTATTTATAGCCATTATTACATTGCCTGTAGCAGCAATTACCATCAGTCGCTTTGGCTCTGAAAAAGCCGGAGTAGCAACTTTTATCAACTGGTATATTGGACAAGGAAATATATACTTCAACAACCATGCTTTAGACGATAACGGACTTAGATATGGAGACAGAACTTTAAATCTATTTAAAAGGTTAGTAGATTCCAAGACTTCTATGAACTACGTTGAACGTCGAGAAATCTATTCAAAACTAAAAATAAACGATGAAGTCTTTTCTACGTTTGTAGGCGACTTCACCATTGACTTTGGTCCCTTCTTCGCAGTGATAATATTTATAGTTTTCAACTTTTTCGTTATCTATTCTTTTCAGAAAAACAAGACAAATAATAATAAGATAAAACTGCACCAACTATTACTTTTATATTTCACAGTCTGCATAAGTGCGCAAGGCGGAATGTATCTGTTTTCGTACTCAGACACAAGAAACTTAAACATAATTGTGCTCGCTTTACTTTATTATTACTTGAAATATCACGAAGCATTACTCGAGAAGTTTCCTCTTAAAAAACAAAATAAATAATGAAAGTAAGAGTTATAGCATATTATTTACCACAGTTTCACCCTATTCCTGAAAACGACGAGGCATGGGGTAAAGGCTTTACTGAGTGGACAAATGTTGCAAAAGCAAAACCACAATTCAGAGGACATTATCAACCCCATATACCTGCAGACCTTGGTTTCTACGATTTACGCCTGCCTGAAATCAGGGAGCAGCAAGCAGCTTTAGCAAGGGAATATGGCATTGAAGGCTTTTGCTATTATCATTATTGGATGGGAAGAGACAAACTACTGCTTCAACGTCCTTTCCAAGAAGTATTGGAATCGGGTAAGCCAGACTTTCCTTTCTGCCTTTGCTGGGCAAACCATGAATGGACAACAAAAACGTGGCAGAAAGACGGAAAGAACAAGGTTATAGCTCCAATGGAGTACGGCGGAGAGAAAGACTACACTGAACATTTTAATTATGTACTTCCTGCCTTTAAAGATAAAAGGTATATTACGATTGACGGAAAGCCTATTTTCGTAATCTATGACCCCTATCACTTTAAAGATATAAGCATCTTTATGGAGATATGGAGAAAGTTGGCAGAAGAAAATGGATTGCCTGGGATTTACTTTGTTGCACAGATAGCTAACACATCGACTATCAAACGCAATGCTGACGGAACTTTAACTCGTGTCATACCAAATTTAAAGGATAGCAAAGAAGTGTATAACAATATACTTGCCTTAGGGTTTGATGGTATCAATTCTTATGGAAAATCGCGAGGCGAAATGTGCTATCAAGGCAAAACCATGCGCATCGTTAAACAACTTTTGCACAAGAAGCTGCCATTCTTACCTTCGCTCAAATTAGAATATCCAAAGGTCGTAAGTAACTTCTTTGCTCCTGAAGATAAATGGGATAATGTATATCCAATGATTATACCGGGCTGGGACAGAACACCACGCGCAGGAAACAGCGAAGGAATTTATGTAAACTCAACACCAGAGAACTTCAAAAAACATATCGCACAAGCATTGAATATAATTGAATCAAAAACACAAGAACATAAAATCCTGTTCTTGAAGTCTTGGAATGAATGGGGAGAAGGCAATTATGTTGAGCCAGATTTAAAATATGGCCATGCTTATTTGGATGCTATAAAGGAGAATATATTATGAAAAAAATACTTCTAACATTTGGAACACGCCCGGAAGCCATAAAGATGGCACCGCTTATTTTAGAATTAAACAAACACCGCGATAAAGTAGAAACAATCGTGTGTGTAACTGGTCAGCACCGCGAAATGCTTGACCAAGTGTTATCTATATTCAAGATAAAACCCGATTACGACTTGAATATCATGAAGAAGGGTCAAGACCTATATGATATTACAAGTAAGGTGCTGTTGGGATTACGAGATATTTTCAAACAAACCCAACCCGATTTAATATTGGTTCACGGCGATACAACTACCTCTATGGCTGCCGCTTTAGCTGCATACTACCAGCAGATACCCGTTGGGCACGTTGAGGCAGGATTGCGTACCTATAATATATATAGCCCATGGCCTGAAGAAATAAACCGCCAGCTGATAGGTAGAATTTCAAACTACAACTTCTCCCCTACTTCAACAAGTTCTACCAACTTGATAAAAGAAGGAGTAAACGAAACTTCAATTCATATTACAGGAAATACAGTCATCGACAGTTTGTATTGGGTTGTTAATAAAATAAAGTCTGACGAACAGCTGAACATTAAGCTAAAAGAAGAAATAAAGACTTTTGGTTACGACATTGACAGACTGCAAGGCAACAGACGTATGGTCTTAATAACTGGGCATCGACGCGAAAATCTTGGCAATGGCTTCATTCATATCGCACAAGCTATTCAAGCACTTTCAACTCAATTCCCTGATGTAGACTTCGTATATCCTATGCACCTCAACCCTAATGTGCGCAAGTCCATATATGAAGTCTTGGGCAACGACCTATCCCACTTCTCCAATATGTTCTTCATAGAGCCTTTGGAATACCTTAGTTTCATATATATGATGGAGAAGGCAGACATTGTTCTAACAGACAGTGGCGGAATACAAGAAGAAGCTCCGAGTCTTAAAAAGCCCGTGTTGGTAATGCGAGATACTACCGAACGCCCAGAAGCAGTTGAGGCAGGAACCGTCATTCTTGTTGGAACTGACAAAGAAAAGATTGTTAGCAACGTAAGCAAACTATTGACAGAGCACAACCACTACCAACAAATGGCAAAGGCTATTAATCCTTATGGAGACGGAAAAGCCTGTGAAAGAATTGTCAATATCCTGTTAAATCTATAAACAGAATCTATTATGAAGATTGGACTACTGTTAGCAACTAATATTTATTTTTGTCCTTACGTCAAGATTTATACTGACGTATTAGACAAGAACAATATTCAATACGACATCATATACCCCGACAAGAGAAGACTCAAAGAAGAAGCTGCATACAGATACACACGCAAGATAGACGACAAGGCAAATAAAATTGCCAAGCTATTATACTATTGGGACTATTCTAGGTTTTTGCGTAAGACTATCAAAAAAGAGCAATACGACAAGCTAATTGTCTTTGGTCCTCAAGTAGCAATCTTCTTAAAGTCATTCTTAAAGAAGCATTACAAGAATAAATTCATACTGGATTATCGCGATTTATCTATTGAGCAAAACTTCAAAGGTATATACGGAGAACTTATGGAGTTGGCAGCATTGCACGTTGTTTCATCGCCAGGCTTCATAAAATGCTTACCCAACGTCTGCGATTCCGTGTTAAGTCACAACCTTGATATAAACATATTGAAGCAAGCTATCAATGATAATGATTTGTCATACACCATTAATAACAAGGAAATCAACGTTTTAACAATAGGTGGTATCAGGGATTACGAACAGAATGCCGCTGTTATTGAAGCATTGGGCAACCGAGAAAACTTCTTGGTATCTTTTGTCGGCAGAGGTATAGACGCTCCTCGGTTAGAGGAATTTACAAAGAAAGGAAACTATAAGAATGTAATATTCTCGGGCTATTATGATAAGAAAGACGAATCTTCAATTATCAACAAGAGCACGATGATGAATATTTTCTATCCTCGCAAGTTGTCGCACGATACGGCATTATCAAACCGTTTCTACAATTCCATATTCTTCCGAAAGCCTATGATAACAACCGCCGACACGATACAAGGCGAATATACCAAGAACTACAAATTGGGATTAGCAATCACAGACACAACTAACCTTGCGGAAGAAATAACGACGTACTTAAACACTTTCGACAAAGAGGAGTATGAAGAAAACAGAAAAAAACTTCTTAAAGACTTCTATTCCGACTACGAATTATTTGAAGAAAAGGTTTTAGCTTTTTGTGAATAATAGCGTTTCGATACTTGCAAGCAGCTTTGATATAAGCCGAATCTGTCAATAAATTATAAATATTTTTCACAAGCGTATATCGTATAATTCACTATCTATCAACACATTGCAAAACCTATGTTTTCACATTCCAAAAGCGGCTCTTTTGCATTCCAAGATAATTATAAAAATATATCTGTCTGAAAATAAAGAAGTTACCTTGTTTGTACAACTAAACTGGTAACGATTTGGAAACGAGCGAACTACTTGGCTTCGCTGTTTTCTGCCTAACAAAGAACGCTTGTTATTCTGTTTGCAAAGATAATACTTTGTTACCGAATAGCAAGCGTTTTTGATGAGATATTCTTTATTATGCACTTTTTGTATGCTATGTTTATATTCCCCTTCCACGTTTCTTCTTTCTGTTAGCTTGGTATCTGAGTTTGCGCTGCCATGCAGCTTCGGTTAAGTCATTGCCTTGTGTACTTGGTGTAATTAAATCGCCTAACCCTTCCACCACTTCATCGGCTGCGCTAACGATGGTGTCTGCCACTGCACCAATGGGATTCTGCACTTGTGAGGTATCATTGTCTCGTGAGATAGAGGAGCGGCTTGGAGGTACAAGTTGGTAGCCTGTATCAGATTGTTCTTTCTTTTCTGTAGGCTCTTGTACTGTTAGATGTGGTTTCCTTGATTCTTCCTTGTTGGTTGTTTCAAAGTTCTTCTGCAAGGAATGGTAGCCGAACTCCCTGCCGATTTCGGAAGCCTTGAAGGATTGCCCTGCGTATGAGAACTTCAAGCCATATACCTTGCCCTGCTTGTTCTTCATACGCTTTATGGTAATGCCGTTTTTGTTCAATTCATAAAGGAACATGGAATGCCCCGTGACACCTGTTCCTTTGTACTTGTCAAGCAAGGTGTAGCAAATCTTCTGCACCTGCTGCTTTGTTTGCTCTCTTGTAGGGCTGGCTTTTTCCTTTTGGTGTTTCCTTTCTGCCTTGACCTCTTTTGCAATGGTCAAGCCTTTCTCCCTGCTGATTTCCTCTGCCACCCTTGCAGCCCTATTGCTCACAAAGGTGGTATCATAGACTTCTCCATACAGACTGATACGGTTAGCAATTATGTGAATGTGTCTATTATCGGTGTCCTTGTGCGTTACTGCCACCCATTGGTGGTTGTCAAGTCCCATTTGCTTGGCAAACAAATGTGCTATCCACATATATTCGGACACAGACAGCTTTTTCTCGTCCTGCGGTGCGATGCCAATTTCGATACGGAGAAACTTGTTCCTGCAACGGCTGTTGTAGTTACTGACCACTTTCATTTCCTCATAGATAGTCTTTGGATCTCTGCTGCAAAGATTGTGGAATGCAAGCCGACTACCGAGTTTGCCTTCCCTGAAAATATAGTCCAAAGCTGTGCTTCCGTGCGCTATCGCCTTGCATTTACCTATCATTTCTTGTTAGATTTAAGACCTTATATATTTCATCATCCACCCGAAAATGCGGGTCGTAAAACCGCTTAAATGCCTCTTTGGCACATAGCGAAAGGTTCTTGGTGATATGTAGCCAATCCTCGTCCTTGAGCTTGATGAGATTGGAAATCTGCCCATAGAACCTTCCTGTATGTTGGAGAATGGCAATGGCTTCCCTCTCATTGTCTGTCATCTTGGGAACGGCTGTTACTTCTCCGTTAAGGAGTATTTCCCGACAATAATCGGAGAATTTCCGTCCCGTGCTTTCCGCCCTTGATTTGATACGTTTCTTCTCTTCACTGGTACATCTTACCTTGATGAACTCCGTTTTGTTCATCCGCTGTTCTTCTTTATCCTGTTGCTGCCATCGGGCAGCTTTTCCTTTATATCTGTTCATATAAGTTTCCTTGAAAGTTTATCATTGTAGATGATTTATTACCTTAATTCCTAAATACTGACCGATGAGAACGGAGTGATTACGGTCTTATCTCCCCGATAGTCTGACGAGGGGAGCAAGGGCAGTTTGTGGGTACAAACTGACGTCTTGCAATATCAGCTAACGAAACGTTTACGCACAAGGCGTTTTGCTGCTTGAAAGTGAATGCTGTGCATTCCGTGTTTAACTGTGTTCGTGGTGTTCTCATCATTCAGTATGTTTGACAAATTTCTGTTGCTATGTTCTCTAAAAAAGGGTTGAGAGTTTTGAGTGGAATAATAGCCCCTTTTCCCAAAAGTCCTCGACCCTTTTCCTGTGATTTATAATCTCCTCCATTTATCTATGTCCTCACCGTACTCTTCCAAATGGAGACGCACGATGTTCTCCACGAAACTTGAAAGGTTGCTGCCCCTGTCGCCTAACCTGCGCACGATGAAGTCGGCATGCTCCTGCGTTTCTCGGCTCAGATAGACCGCCTTTCGGTTGCACAGTTTGGTTGGCACAAGATAGGCTTGCTTGTAGGCTTCGAGTGTTTTCTTCCTCATTTTGGAGCTGATGCGTCTTTGAACAGCCATATTCTCAGTATGCCGTGTATGCTCGGATTTCCCAGAAGTGATATCCGCTTCTCCTTGAGTAACACTGTCCTCATTTATTTCTACGTCCGTTGTTATTTCCTCCACAGGAACGGGTTGTGCTTCCGTCTGTGGGATTACCTCATTGTCCATTTTATCATCTTGGCATTCCAAGAACCATGAAAGGTCTTTGTCATTCATCATTGTTTTCTTTTTCATTTCTCTATCTCATTTTATGTTTGACTTGTTTTGATTTATTGCTTTGATTTTGTTCTGTAACCGACATGTGTGCCAGTATCTGCTCTTTATGATTCTGTCGCTCACGGACACGACTGACATGAAAATCGTTGAGATCCTTGAAGTCTTTGTAATGTATGTTCATGTCCTCAACATGGAAGCCTGCCTTTATGAAATCTTGAACAGCCCTCCGCCCAGCATCGTCATTATCAAGGAAGGTACGAATGGAAGATATTCCCTGCGCATTCATATACCGAATTGCTTTGGCGGTATTGCTCACGGAGTTTAGCACAAGGCAGGCACTTGTTACTTCTTCTTTCATTGAAAGAAAAGAAAGAAAATCCATAAATCCCTCGAACACACAAGTTGGCTGTATTTGGTTTATTATCTTGTCGGTGAATATAGGAGTAATGTCCTTCGGAGCTATCGTTCCCTTGAACGTGCCATTGTCCCGAAGTTCATGCCCTCCTGATTGATTGGCAAAGCCGATGGATTGATAGCGCCTGCCCCTTACCTCATAGCTGATACATTTAAGGAAAGGCTTTGCCTTTTCCAAATCAATGCAGCGTACCTTTGTAAGATACTCCTGCAAATGTGGCGGTAGGGTGTCTGATATACTTATCAGTTTCCTTGTCTCGTTTGCAGCCATCGTTGGTTGGAGATTGTTTTGTGAGAAGTCTTTGTGAGAACTATATACTGTATTATCGGGAGCGTTCTGCCCCAAGTGGTGGATGGCTTCCGATAGCGTGCAGCCCTCCAAACGCATACAGAGGTCGATGATACTTCCGCCCCTGCATTCGGCATAGTCTATCCAAAGGTTCTTCTCTGTGTCCACTTTGAAACTCGGATGTGTTTCTGCACGCAGCGGTGAGCGGTACAACGCATAGACTGATGTTCTGCGTACAGGCTTGATGCCTTTACTTTCAAGATACTCCACGATGGGGTATTGCTTGATGCGTGATAAATCTTCTTCTTTCATTGTGATATGTTTTAATTGAATGGATTGAATAATTTGTGTTTGAATGACAATGGTGTATTTGAATGATATTTGAATGGTAGGTGAATGCTTATTGAAAGAAAATCTTTTTTCAGAAGTTTTTCCCCTCCAAACTTTTTCATCTTTCTTCTTACTACATACTATTTTGACATAAGTAGTTGATTTCCAATATTATTTTTTAGTCCCAAGTTATACTACCAACCTACTACATGTGCCTACTACATCTGATAGTTGCAACTGCCTAATAAAGGACAAGGCAATATCTTCCTTACCTTATATACATAGATGGGACTGCCACCCTCTCGCCTCTTGCTCACTTTCTCAAAGCCTGCCCTTTTCAGGGCTTCGCCCATGTGCTTTAAGGACAAGGGATGATGCGTGTAAAGTCCCAAGTAGGTGATTATCTCTGTGGTAGTCATATAGGTACAGTTGGGACTATCCTCCGTAGGTTTCTCAAAACAGCGCAACAGTAGTTCCATTTCTGCCGTCTGTACTTGGAAATCCTCACTCTCCCTGTATAGTTCCGTTATCTCTTCATCGTCAAACCAATAGCGGAAACCTATGCTCAGCAAGGCTTTCGCTTCCGCATAGACATTATCCATAGAAACAGCCTTTGCTCTCTCAATATCTATGGAAAGCACTTCAAAGGGCAGAAACCGTCTGCTGCCTGTGGGGTCGGTAAGGAAATCGTTACCATTTACCGATGCAACGAAACTCGCCAAGTGTGGGTGTTCCTCCACATACTTGTCGTAAGGCATACGGTACTTGACCATCGGACAGGTGATGAGGTTTTTCAGTTCGTTCTCGTCACGCTTGTTGAGGGCTTTGAGCTGGTCGTCAATGTTTACGATGAGGTTTTGCCCTATATAGGTAAGCGTGTCCTTCTCTTGCGGATATATCTTTCCCGTGTAGCTGTAACCATGCAGGGCAGGTGGGCAGAGCAAGTCAAGGAAAGTTGTCTTGAACTTGCCCTGCTCGCCTGTCAGTACAAGACAGGTATGGTTACGGCATTCACGGTCGTCCATGGCGTTGGCGACCACTGCCACGAGCCATTTGGTAAGGTATGGCAGCCACTTGTCAGAGTTGCGCACAACTACGCAACTTGCCAATTCGGGAATGGCTTTCAGTGAAAGGGAAGAAATATCACAATGGTTATTGTGTTCATTATTACCATTACCACTACTGCCATGACTACAACTATCGCTATTGCCACTATAATTACCTCTGCTATTACCAATATCCACCAAGGGCAATCCATTGAAATACTCCTGTATGGGATTGACACGTGGAGAGAAGCTGCTCTCTATAATGGAATAGAGGTTGTCGGAAGATGTGATAATCCCCACATCGTTGTCAAGTTCCCTGCGGAGCGTGTTGCTTTCATAGCGACCCACTTTTGAGAAGTGAGCATCTTCCTTACTTCGGTATTCGGTTCGCCCCAACACCGTGTTGTACCTAAACTCATAATAAGAGGAGAGATAGGTTTCTATCTCACCATTTTTGGAGGAAGTCTTCCTTTGCTTGGGCGTATTATTTTCGTCCACTGAATTGCCTTTATCTGCATTCCTTTTCATTATATGCTTGGTTTGGTTTCCGAGAGTGAAGTTATGAAGAGAACTGGAAAGTTCCAAGCATTCGGAGAGTGCTTGCATAATGTTGCGTTCATTCGCAATAAAGTTCGCACGGATTTTTGAAGAGACAGGAAAAGAAATAACTGATTTAAGCCCGAATTAAATCAAAACAGGGGATAAAATAGCAAGGAAAGATAGAGGTAGAAGTGTACCCTTTTGCACACGTTTGCGGTATTCTGCACCGATATTGCAAACAATAAGAATCAGCACAGAAATAGGGTAGCTTTTGTCCACACCAAGAGTGCTACAAGGTGCCACTTAAAAGAAGTATGATAGAATAGGACATGCACCGCCCTATCTTTGCGCCAAACAGACGGCGAAAGAAGAAAACAGGGAAAGAATGCGCAAACGGCTGCCGATAAAATGCGTTAGTTTTTCCTTGAAGTTCCCGATATTTCCCTGCTGTTCCCTGCTGCTTTGAAGTGTGACAAACTCATCATACCTTTGCAGGCATAAACGTGCAGTGAAACGTAGAACAGACAAAGGTGTTGTCAATACCAATAAGACAGAATTACAAACAAAATAACAATAAAACTATGGGATATTTTATCATTACGGATTCAAATTGGGCAAGGTTGAGAAACGAGATACTCAGTCTTGCCGAGACCTGCCACAAGGCATTCGGAGAACAGAGCAGACACACCGATTGGCTGCACAACGGCGATGTATGCAGGTTGCTTAATATCAGCAAGCGTACATTGCAGCACTATCGGGATACAGGTGTGCTGCCGTTTACGCAAATAGGGCATAAGTGCTATTACAGGCGTGAGGACGTGGAGCGGCTGTTGCAGACTAAATCGGAGAAGACAAAAACAGACAGATTAAAGAATAACAAATAAGACAAGGGTATTATGGAATCAGTAAAGGACTTGAATATGGAAGCGGATGATATGCAGGTGGTGCTGTCCGCACTTGAAGGAATGAACAGACGGATAAAGGAAGTGGCACAGACACACAAACCGCTGTTTGGCGGTGAGCATTTCCTGACAGGCAAGGAAGTATGCGAACGGCTGTATATCAGCCCTCGTACCTTGCAGGACTATCGGGACAGGAAAGTTATCCCCTACACGCAATTCGCAGGGAAAATACTATACAAGGCTTCGGATTTGGAGAAGTTATTAGAAGAAAATTCCATTGCGTAGATGTTATGAAATATTTAAGGGAAAGATACAGCCTTAATTATAGAAATATTTTGTAACATAATGTTTGGGTCAGGAGGTATTTCTCCTTGACCTTTTCTTTTTTTATAGGAATGAAACACAGTGCCATCAAACGCATTAACAAACTTCTTTCTTCGTAATTCTGTTTATATGTGCCTAAAACGCAGTATTTTTCTCAGAAATCATACTAAAAACTTGGAAATGTCACACAAATTCCCTAAATTTACACCGTCTAATTTAGTATAAACCCTTTTAATAAAGAACTTATGAAAAAAGGTATTACTACATTGTTAATTTTATTTGCAACAACAGTTACTGCTTTCTCACAAAGTGTGGAGAGCATTAGTTATTACGAGAAGAATCCAAGCTTAGGTGGCGATGTGAAGATTCTCAAGTGTACAAAATCAATTACAGAGGCTCAGACTTTCACCACCTTTGAAGTCGAAGCTCCAGTTTCGGGGCTTCATTATGCCAACTTCTGGGTGTTAGGGACGAAGAAAGCAGATGGCACACTATCTGTTTACAAAGTAATGGTAAACAACGAGTTGCAAGATGATGTCTTAGCCCCTGTGTCAAACGACTGGCAGGCGATAGGCTTGAAGAAGTCTTCAAAGGTGTTCCTGAGAAAAGGCAAGAACACCATCTCTATTGTTGGGACTGCTCCTGACGTTCCAGAGGTTGAATTTGTCAGACTTTCTAAGGATTTGGGAAATTCTACCATTTCGTCTCAAAATTACAATGACTATAAGGTAGAACTTAAGACCTTATCTCATGAGAATGCACTCAGTAATGCAGAACCGTCTTTGAATTTCTGTGGCAGAGACACATTGGCTATACCTTTGTTTGCAAAAGCAAGAAGTGTTTCCTACGACTCTCCTTTGTATGATTTTGAATACATTAGAAATTGCAAAATAAAGTACTCTTTTTTCAAGACAGTTTCTTTCCAGAGAGGACAGCAAATATTTATAGCGACAAACGGAATTGACAACTATGACCATGTTCTTGAGTTGTTCAGTGCAAACAATCCTGAGCGATACACATGGAATGCACATTCCAACAATCAATGCCTTGCTTCCTTGAATGTCAACATTCCTGAGACGGGACTTTACTACGTCAGAGTACGTTCATGGCTCAATGCCACAAGCGGACTTGCTAATGTCAATATCAACGGAGAAAATTATTACAGCAATGTCCCTTTGTTTAGTTTGGGAATAGTATGTAATCAAGGAACAGATCAAGTATATAACACTTTTGTATGCTCCAAGGGAGGTGATCCGATGGTTTGGATAGAATCTTACGGAAATCCATCTGGAATTATCGCTTACAATGATGATTATCAAGGGAATGGAGACTTTGATTGGGGAAGATGGGCGCGAATTAACAAAAAGTACTCAGTAGCAGGCAATGCCGTTTTGTTGTCGCAGTACAGCTCTTATCAGCCAGAAGTTCTTTGCAATGTTTACATAAAATGTAAAAAAAGCAGCGTAAATAACGTTACATATGCTGGCTCTTTTCCTTACTTGAAGGAAGACGATGCGATTATGTCCGCTCCCGAGTCTCGAACCTATAACTGTATAAGCTGGTCTGGAGGAATAACATCCTATTGGGAATGGCCTCCTTCGACGCATTCTAACTTCTACGACCCTGACCCGTTGAGGGCTTTTGACAAATTCTATGCGTCAAGAGGACTTACAAGGGTTGGTGCAAATGCTGAAAACGGGACAGTTGCTTTATGGGCTATCGTGCGGAATGGAAAAAGAGAATATACACATGCTTCTGTTCGGGATGGGGCTGATGGCAATTTGCATGGATATGACTGGGAAAGTAAGCCTGGTGCTTTGGCACGAACTTTCCATCCTAGAAACGGAGTGAGAGGTAATTCCTATGGGGAAATCGTAGAATATTACCGTAAAGACACTTCGTTGGGAACAAAACCACAGTTAAGTGCCGATGCAAAAGTAGCACAGGTTTCGTTTACCGATTTGGAGCAAGGTCTCATTGAAAGCAGAATTGCCTTGCTGCCTGCTGGAACAGAAAGCAAGTTCAAGAGTTTAGTTGCACTTTGGGATAAGGATATAAACCAATCTCCTTATAGCAGTTTTGAACAATTAGGAGAATATGACAGTTATCGTCAGCTTAAATCTTATTGCGCATCTGTTCCGTCCAGTCAATTCTTGGTATATAAGGAACTGGGAGAAGGCAACATCTTTATGACTAAACTGTTGGAAGATTTGGTACCACAAATTCCAACAATCAAAAAAGAGACAAAATTTGGGGCTAAGCCTGTGCTGACCGCTCCTGTGGTCATTACGGAAAGCGAGCTGGTTTCTCCTTATGCAAACACGATGCTATATGTGAAAGGATTGCTCAGCGGTATGGATTTAACTCCTGTGGTTCAAGAGGATTCAGCCAATCCTACAAAAAATGGCAGCAGCTTTGGTGTAGAGGTCTCAGGGAACACTCTTAGCATAAGCTACACCCTTGAGAATGATTGTCAATTCTCGATGACTATAACAGATGTTTATGGGCATGTTGTTACCTCTTATAAACAGAATAAGTACAAGGGTTCTTATTCATACAAGGCGACATTGCCTCATAGCGGTACATACGTTATAAGTTATAGTGAAAATAACAAGACAAAACAGCAAAAGATAATCGTTGAATAATTCTTTTTCTCCGCATACCAAGTTAACTTGGTATGCGGAGAATACTATAAACATAATCAATGTATAACGTTTTAGACTATCTCGTAACTGGAGGTGCATTTGTAAAAAACATAACAGTACCTACACATAAGACTTTATCATCCTTGATGATTTATTCCACATCACTTTGTCAGTCACGGTGTAAACATTGCTCTATTTGGAAAAAGCCAATAGAGCATTTGTCATTATCGGACATCATTCGGATAATGTCGAGCAAGTGCGTAACAAAACGGACAACCGTCGGTCTGGAGGGGGGGGAATTTATTTTACATCCTGAAGCTGATGCAATACTGAACTGGTTTCACAACAACCATACAAACTACACCCTGCTATCAAATTGCCTTGCACCCTCTAAAGTTATCGAAGCTGTAAAGAAATACAAGCCCAAACATCTGTATATTTCCTTAGATGGGAACAAGGAAACATATAAAACTCTAAGAGGGCGTGACGGATATGACAAGGTCATTCAGGTGGTGGAAAGCTGTAAGGACTTTGTTCCCATATCGTTCATGTTCTGCCTTACTCCATGGAACACGTTTGAGGACATGGACTATGTTATTCAGCTTGCCAAACACTATAACATTGATGTCAGAATAGGCATTTACAATACGATGGATTTCTTTGATACCACCGAGGACCTAATGGAGGTCGGAAATGACTACATAAAAAAGATTCCGCAATCTATCCATAAAACACAGGAAAATTTTGACTTTGTGGCTCTGTACGATGAATGGAAAAAAGGAAATCTGCGCCTAAGATGCCACAGTATATACAATGAACTGGTAATCCATTCCAATGGGAATGTTCCCCTGTGCCAAAATCTGGATGTGATTCTCGGCAATGTTCACAACAATACTCTTGACGAAATCTTCAATTCACAAAGGACTGCTAAGATTCAATGTGAGTATTCCCATGACTGCAACAAATGCTGGATTAACTACCATCGTAAATTTGACATAATACTTCTCCGTGCAGCCGAGAGGTTTTTCCCTAAAAAACTTATCGAAGCGTTTTACGGGAAATATCAGTGGACTGCTGATGAAAAATGCACGTACCGCAAATATTTCAAAGGATTAATATAGCCTAAATGACAGACATTCAGAAAATCATCAGACTTTACAAGCGCAGAAGGGATAATAAATATCTCTCCGACTGTTATGAGAAGAACTATGCTATAATTGGTTTTGGAAACCACACCATCCACAACCTTTTCCCCGTCATCCAATTTCTACAAGTCAACGTGAAGTATGTGTGCTGTTCTTCCACGAAAAAGGCAGAACTGATAGGGAAAAAATTCAAGGGCATAATAGGGACAACATCTATAAAGGATATTCTCAATGACGAGACAGTCGCAGGAGTGTTTGTGTCAGCCACACCTGCGTCACATTTTGAAATTGCATCAGAAGTTATAAAATCGGGGAAATCTCTTTTTATAGAAAAACCTCCCTGTATGTGTTTAAAGGAACTAAACAGCCTTATTGACAAGCAAAGGTTATTTGGATTTAATACCACAGTTGTCGGAATGCAAAAAAGACATTCTCCGCTTGTTTCCAGATTGAGAAAGGAAATAAAAGGCAGGGAATTAAATAGTTACAGCCTACGTTACCAAACGGGATTGTACCCCGAAGGCAATGAGATATACGATTTGTTTATACACCCTATCGACTTGGTCGTTTTTCTTTTTGGAGGGGCTAAGATACTGGCGATGCATAAAGTCAAAAGTACAAAAAAAGGTGGTGTGACCTACCTGCTGATGCTGGAACATGACAATATTATTGGTACTTTGGAATTATCCACACTTTATTCTTGGAAAGATGCTAGTGAAAATGTCAGAGTGAACACGCAGGACGGAACGTATGAAATAGACCAGATGGAGCGACTGTCATTTGTGCCATCAGTATGTACCATAGGTGGAGTACCAATCGAAAAAGTGCTCCCCACCAAATTATCCAACGAGTGTCTTTTATCAAGAAACAACTTCAATCCCATTTTGGCAAACAATCAGATTTACACACAGGGATATTTTAACGAGATAAAGATGTTCGTGGAAATGACGGAAATGAAAAATGGTACAGCAGAAGAATATACGGATTTCATGACGCTGCGTTCCACATACGCTATATTAGAAGAATTAAACAATATAAGATAAAAAGATGAGACATTTATTTACATCGGAGTCCGTTTCAGAAGGACATCCCGATAAGATTTCAGACCAGATTTCAGATGCGTTGCTTGACTATTTCCTTGCTTATGACAGAAATGCTCACTGTGCAATAGAAACATTCGTAACGACGGGGCAGGTGGTCATTATGGGTGAAGTGCGTTCCAGTACATACATCGACCTTCAGAATGTTGCCCGCGAAACAATAAACAAGGCTGGTTACACAAAAGCTGAATATCAGTTTGACGGTGATTCATGCGGTATCCTCACGGCTATTCACGAGCAGAGCGATGATATAAACAGAGGCGTTTCCAATAAAGATACGGACGAACAGGGTGCAGGAGACCAAGGTATGATGTTCGGCTATGCTACCAATGAAACCGAAAATTATATGCCAGTTTCTCTTGATTTGGCACATCTCATTATGAGAACACTCTCCGACATACGCAAGGAGGGCAAGGAAATGACTTATTTACGCCCCGATGCAAAAAGTCAGGTAACAATAGAATACACCGAGAACAAAAAACCTCTGCGCATTGACACAATAGTGGTAAGTACTCAGCATGACGATTTTGACGTGGACGACAAGAAGATGCTGGACAAGATTAAGAACGATGTGATTAACATTCTTATGCCTCGTGTCATTTCCCAATGTGATTCCAAAATACAAAAGCTGTTCAACAGTAACATAAAGTATCTTGTAAATCCAACAGGAAAATTTGTTATAGGAGGTCCGCATGGGGATACGGGGCTTACTGGGCGAAAAATAATTGTGGATACATATGGGGGACGAGGAGCACATGGCGGAGGTGCTTTCTCTGGAAAGGATCCAAGCAAGGTAGATCGCAGTGCTGCTTATATGACACGATATATTGCCAAAAATATGGTAGCAGCAGGGGTTGCGGACGAAATTCTTGTGCAGCTGGCTTATGCCATCGGTGTGGCTGCTCCTGTCAGCGTATCGGTTGATACATATGGACACAATAATGTCGGAATGTCGGACGGAGAAATTGCACAGAAGATTTTTGAAATGTTCGACCTGCGCCCTAAAGCCATTGAAAGGCAGCTTAAACTAAACCAGCCGATGTACACGGAAACGGCAGCCTATGGTCACATGGGACGGAAAAATGAAGTTGTGAACAAAACATTTACAAGCAGGTATCATGGAATAAAAAACATTCAGGTGGAATTGTTTACATGGGAGAAATTAGACATGGTGGATACGATAAAAGATAGTTTCCGCATAAAATAATTAGGGACGATGATAAGGACTAAGGGACTCTCTGTCATGTTGCTTATTTTGGAATTGCTTTTGGGACTCGTGGAATTTCTTTGTCTCTCCGGGTGTGGAAACGACAGGGAAGAATATGAGTACATCTATTACCCTGAAGGCACTTCATGGAAAGAAATAGTGACAGACCCTTTCCGTCCTTTTTTCTATCAGATTTATCTATATACTGTCAGGGAAGACACCATCATTAAGGGAGACGAATACAGGAAAGTTTATGTAAATGGCAAGAAAAATGCCGTTTTCTACCTCCACGAGCAGGGAAAACAAATTTTTTATTACGACAAGTTCATTCCCAAACCCTTACTTGTCTATGATTTTGAATGGAAAATAGGCAAGCCTGTTTCAGCATTTTTGGTTGATGACAGAAGTTTCCATATAATTGATACCATCAGGCAAATCAGCAGAGAAAAGTTGTCGCTTCATCAGGAATACAAATACATAGACACTCCGCTGGGCAGATATGTAAACTCTATAGGATTTGTTGACCAATCTCTCTTTCCGTATTCGATGTCCAAAGCAAGGGAAGGTTTCATTATTAAGACAATATATTTTGAGCGAGGGGAAAATGAGATGTTTAGTAACCATAATTACGACTATTTGTGGCAATAGAATTGTTGCCTTCAAGGAATATGCACGACAGCTAAGAAAAACCTTCTTGTATTTGTCAATCTTATCTACATAGCCATATCCGAAAGTTCACAATCCCCTCTGACCGCATTCCACGGCTAAAAAACATATCCTTTCCGTTCATGGATTGGTAGTATGTAGTCATACCGTAGTTGCACATATAGTCATCTACCAACTACAACGTAATACCTTCTCTTTCACTGTGTTACCTTGTTTTGTAGTAATGTAGTAAGATAACAGTGAAAGAAAAAGGATTGGTACATATTCAGCTATTGACACCCCTGTCATATATGATGATAGGAATGACAGAACTCCTTGGATGCATCAACTCACTGCACACATGCTTTCTGAACAGGTGGGCTTCTACGCTGTCAAGCAAGAAGGAAAGGGCGATAATTGTAGGTAATGGGTAGAGCGGTGCGTAGCCCCTTACCTCCTTATCCGTGACTATTTTCCTTTCGTCTGCGTCCCTTTCTTCTGGATGCAGGACGGATTCTTCGGTTATCGTCCGAAGTCTGCCATTGACTTTTCTCCATGTAACTCCGAAGAACCTTGCAAGCTCGCCCTCGGTCATGGCTACTTCGCCTTTTCCCCTGCGGATAACCTGCATACCATTTCCCCACTCGAAGTAGCTGCGCCCCGTGTCCAGACGGATTGCAGCCTTGGTCTTTATTCCATCTTCCGTATTCATGCCGTTTCCTCCATGCTTTTGTTTCTGCCTGTGTTGGCAATAGCCATTGTACCTATGGTAATAGTTTCCTTTACCGTTACCTTATCATCCTCTTTGTTCTTTTCCTGATGTTTGGCGATGAGTCTGTCCATATCCTCTGATATCTTTTTGTCCGTCACCTGCGCATAAACTTGAGTGCTTGATATGGAGGCATGCCCCATCATCTTGGCTATGCTCTCAATGGGAATACCTGCGCTTAGGCTCATCGTGCCGAATGTATGTCTTGCCATGTGGAAGGAAAGTCTTTGGCAGATACCGCAAGCCTTTCCCACAATACTCAGTTTGGCATCCATGACACTGCGGCTGCAATCACGGTGAAAGACAAGGTGATCCCCTTTTTCTTTCACCAGCAGATATTCTTCACTTCTTTCCTGCTCTTTCTGGCAATGACTGATGATGGCTTCCGCTATGGGATGTAACGGCACGATGAACTCAACCTTGGTCTTCTGACGTTCCTTTCTTATATACATCTGTTCGTCCGCTGTCGTTTGGATATGCTTGTTTTCTAAATTCTCCATGTCTGAGATAGCCAAGCCTGTGAAGCATGAAAAGACAAACATCAGTCTTGCCAGCTCCGCTTCCTTGTCGTTCATCTTCATTGCCATAAGTTTCATCACATCGCTCTTTTGCAGAAAGCGTATCTTCTTTTCCTCTTTCTCATACTTGGTATTCTCAAACGGATTGCAGCGGATAATCCTCTTGCTGACCGCACGGAACATCAGTCGGCTCAGCCAGCAGAGGTTGCTGTTGATGGTGGATGCTTTCAGTCCACGCTTTTTGAGAAAGAAACGGTATTCCTCGAACAAGTCCTCTGTAATTGTTCCGATGGATATGTCTTGTACTCCTTTGTTTTCTACAAATTCACGGAGATTTCTGTCAGAATAAAACAAATTCAGGTAAGTTCCCTCTGCCCTTGATCTGCCAACACTTTCCTTGACTGTTTGGAGTTCCGCCCAGCTCATGGCAAGGAGCGTGGTCGGATTGGTGGCAATACCCTGTAAGCGGTTCTTGATAAGCTCCACACTTACCACTCCATCCTTTACAAGAATGTCCCGATAGGTCTTTTCCACCAAATCCCTGAATTCTTTGATTCTTTGGTTTGTCTTCTTGTTGGTTGTCAAACCCTGCTTGGTGTTCCACTCGACAGGATGGCACTCTTCGCCTGTGGTAATGGCTGTGTTCTTTCCGTCGATGGTGATACGGCAGAGAATGGCGGTATTGCCGTCTGCCTTTGTTTTCTGTCTGTTAATATAGAACAGTATCTTGAATGTACTTCTCATAATGGTCTTGATTGAATTGTTCATGTTTTATTTAACGATAAAACAATGTTGAATGAAAGAAATGGTCAGATAGCCAACTGCATATCTTCAGTGAAAGAAAGGAAACGGTCAAATTCCTCAAAGAGTTTCCGCGGTGTTACCTTTGCATAACGCTCGGTCATGCTCACGTTGGAATGCCCCAGCATCTTGCTTACCGTTTCAATAGGCACACCCTGTTCAAGCGTGATGAGCGTGGCAAATGTGTGCCTTGCCGTATGTGTGGTAAAAGGAAACGAGATGCCAGCACGAAGCCGCAGGGCTTTCAAATAAGATTGGTAAGTGGCATATCCCATGAAAGGGAGCAATGTTTCCCTTTCATCGCTGTGGAGCTTCTCCATCAGCCATATGGCTTCAGGCAGCAGTTTGACACGACAAGGCACACCTGTTTTTTGGCGGTTGAACTTCAGCCAAAGGCTACCCTCGTCATCACGCACAAGATGGGACTTGTCCAGTTCCATCAAATCACAATATGCAGCACCCGTATAACAGGCAAAGAGGAAAATATCCCTTGCCGTTTCCATTTCCTCCTCCAAGTCCTCAAAGTGGAGAGTCTTTAACTTCTCAAATGCCCCTCTGTCAAGTGCTTTGGGGAGTTTCTTGTTACCCTTGCTGATTTTGACTTTGTCGAAAAGCAGGATGTCTGCCAATCCCTCACGGTAAGCCAGCCTGCATACCGTCTTCAAATGGGTGGCGACATTGTAGAATGAGCTTTCCTGAAATCCACACTCCCCTAAGAAGTACTGCTGAAACTCATGGATGAAGTTCTCTGTCAGTTGTGAGAGGGCTAAGTCAGAAACCTTATACTTCTTTTGGATGAACTCCTGCAAGTGGATTCTCGTGGAGTGATAGCTTGCCATTGACTCTTTTCTGATGTCTACACCGACATGACTTTCTTTCTCCTTTATGAGCATATCAAGTCTTTCGATGAGCATGCACCGTGTCTGCACACTTCCTTGAAACTGTTTCTTCACATCGGTTGCGTCAAATGGGCAACCTCTTGCAAGCAAAGACTGATAGGCTGACTGAATGGACAGCAGCAAATTCTCCAACCTGCCATTCACTTCCACCGCCTCACGACTTTTTCCGTCCATTCTGCTCTCACGGGGATTCCACAAGTCAGGATTGCAGGAGAGCTTGCAACTGAACTGTGCGATGGAACGCCCAATGGTTATCCGTCCCATAATCGGAGCCTTGCCCGACTTGTCCAGACCGCTCTTTTTGAGGTAGAGCAACACCTTCATTTTTTCTGTTTTCATACGCTTTGATGTTTTGTGGCAAAATTACCAATTTCAAAGCGTTTCTCTCTTATGCAGAAAACTGCCGACCGCAGCAACAGCCACACGAGTAAAAATAATTCAGTTACCGAATATTACTCCATCGTTACCTATGGCAAAATCGGGTAACGCTCTGGTAACTGAACTTCTGCCTAAATCTGCATATTATAACTCTTTTTGAAAAGAGCACTTCTATGCAAATTATTTCGTTTCCTGCTCATTATCAGTCAGTTTACACCAACTTCGATATTTCTTCATTTTCGTTGATTAGTTGCACGGTAAAAGCGTAGGTTTTGCGTTGTAAAAGAGCCGCTTTCGCAACGCAAAACAACTTTTATTGATTTTCTATCGAAATATCTTTACAAAATCAAGGCAAAATTCTTCTTCTATCGTCCTTAAAGAACGGACTTTCTGTCCTTTCAATAAGATTCTACCAAAGGAGCTATTCTCTATAAGAAAAGTTTTTAAATTCTAAACTCAAATATCTTATAGAAATACTTTAAAGCGATTAAGAATGTATTAGAATAGATACCATTCTCGCGACAAGCTCGGACATCCTCCTTCAATAGGAGCTTATGACTTTGAACACCACTCGTACTTGCACCACCATTACGCATCGTGACAAAGTCCATATTAATATAATGTGCCTTGATTTTATGCACATGAAACATTCGGACTACCATTTCAAAGTCGGCTCCTATTTTATAATCAAGTTTATAAAAACCGACCCATTCATATACCGCTTTGCGCACGTATAATGACGGATGGGCTGGCATAAAGCCAAAACGAAGCCAGAAGGGAGAAAACATCTTAGAAGAATAATAGCGAGTTATCTTTTCTGGCTTCTTATCATGAATAAAATGTATATCGCCATACACAGCCTCAACTGCTGCGTCAGAAAAAGGCTTTATTAATCTTGACAAAACATCATCTGACGTAAAATAATCATCAGAATTAAGAACTCCTATGACATCGCCCGTCGCCATTGCTATTCCTTTATTCATAGCATCATAGATTCCATGGTCCTTCTCCGAAACCCATCTTACAGTATATCTATCTGTCGTAGAAGCATAGTTGCGAATGATATCAACTGTCGAATCAGTCGAAGCACCATCCACAAGGATATGTTCTATATCACTACAATCCTGACGCAAAACAGAGTCTAAGGTGTCTTGCAATGTTTTCTCACTATTATAAGTTGCCGTTATAATGGATATCTTCATATAAAAAAGAGATGGTAATACTTACCAAACTTAATGACAACAAAGATACAAAAAAACACACACAATCTACTTCTTGTTGTAAGATTATTTTGCAATACAACCATTAAAACATGGCTATTACACTTTTTTGACACCCAGATACAATATAATTACAATTATTGAGTTTTATTAAGCACAAGAATACAAGCAAAATGTTGACATATACTTTGATAAGTCTTTTTGCATTTGCCATGAGTGCTGTTTGCGGATTCATTATGATTCCGCAAATCCTCTCGTTCTGCAAGAAGAGGAAACTATATGATACACCAGATGATAGAAAAGTACACAAGAATGCTATTCCTCGCTTAGGAGGCGTCTCTTTTATGCCCAGCATGCTGATTGCTACCATCGTAGCCTTATTGGTCTGGGTCTATACAAGCAAAGGAAATAAGATCGGTGTCAGCCCATGGAGTATCTTTTTTGGCGTGGGCATCACCATTATCTATATCACGGGAGTCCTTGACGACATCTTCGGAGTGAAAGCAAGAGTAAAACTACTCATGCAGATTATCGTTGCCAGCTTGTTACCGATGTCCTATCTTTACATCAACAACTTCTATGGCTTCTTAGGTATCTATGAGATTCCTGCTATTATAGGAATGATATTAACGGTTGGTGTTCTGGTATTTATCATGAATGCTATCAACTTGATTGATGGTATTGACGGACTTTCGGCCAGTCTTACCCTCATTGCTTTATCTGGTCTTTTCTATATCTTTCAACGTGAACAGATATGGGTCTACTGCATCCTTATTGCGGGCTTGATGGGCGTATTAATTCCTTTCCTCTACCATAATATCTGGGGAAAAGAAGAAAAGAACCAAAAGATTTTCATGGGAGACTCCGGCAGTCTGACACTTGGCTATATTCTTGGTGTACTAATGATTAAGTTCTGTATGTACAACCCTAACGTTATGCCCTACCAGAGGGGAGCCATGCTGCTTTCCGTAACCCTGCTTCTCGTACCGACATTCGATGTTTTCAGAATAATCATCGTGCGTCTGCTACATCGCAAACCACTCTTCAAGGCTGACAAGAACCACATCCATCACAAGCTGATCCGTGCAGGACTGTCACAGCATCAGACATTGCTTTCCGTCATCTCATTGTCAGCAATCTTCATAATAATCAACATCTCGCTGCTGAATCATCTTCTTGTCACTTGGATTATCGCAATAGATATTATTATCTATGCAGCCTTTCATTATACACTCAACATATTTATAAGAAGAAAGGGTTTACTTCCGTTTACAGTGCAAGAGTAAAAAGGGGAATAATAAAGAGGAAGGGAAAGTTTATTATACATACACACAAGGCAGGCGCAAGCCTGCCTTTTATTGTTTTATAGCCGTAAAGGCTGTGAGAATCATTTAGAACTTGTCAAAGTAGAGTCTTACACTTCCATCGTTGAGTATCATCTTCCGTTTTCCGGTTTTCTCAATTCTGAACACTGGGGTAAGACTTTTAATACCATAGAGGTTCAGCGTTGCCTCATAAGCCGTTAGCGGACGGTCACCGTTCTCACGGTCAAACTGATAGGGAGAGGACAAAGTCAGCTGGTTGTTGTCAATACTAAAGCGATAGAGATAGCTGTTGTGCATACCTGTCTTGTCGTCCAACTCGAGGAGTTTTGCTTGAAACGACCAGAAGATAACCTGATTACTTAAATCCTCACTCGTACCTGTAGCCAACGTCTCAACCCTTACAAGATGCCACATTCCCTCCAGCTTTCCTGCTTCGTTGTCGGTTTCCAACGAACAAGAGGAGAATAGTAGTGCCATCAATGGCAAGACAAAGGATAACATCTTTATTCTATTCATATTCAGTTTCTTTCTATATTCTTAATAAAGAGGCTATTTCTTTCCCAACAAACCTCGTTTCGTAATTGTCAACTGCATACCATAATTATTGCCACGGAGGATTGAACCGAAGTCGGCACCGACTCCCATCCGCACATCAATACCCCTCATCCATTCAGGCATCTTTGTCCCCTGCAGCGTATAGGTAGCCTCTCCCATCAGACTTACGTTATGTCGTTTTTTTGTATAAGGCATTTCGTAGGTGCCCAATCCCTCCTGCCATGTACCGAGGAAACGCCACTTGAAGTTCTCAGTAGGGTGACCGCCCAATCCTAAATGAAATGCAACGAAGCGGTTATCCTTAAAGAAGATAGTTCCATCCTCATTATAAATAGGCGAACGATAGAGCGGATTACCCATCGCCTGTCCCCAATGTTGATAACCTGGCAAGATATAATGGTTGTAGAAATTATCCTTTCCGCCGATATGATCGCCCACTGTCTTAGTGTGGTCATGATAGATAGGACCGCTCTGATACTTAGAGTAGAGATATTCAAAAACGATGTTATTCAACCAGTTATCGGGCTTGTAGCGATACTCAAAACCCAACATCCAGTCCTTGAAGTCGTAAATCAAGTAACGACGTTCCTTCTTCATCTGCCACTCATCACCCTCACCATAACCATCATAATCAAGCTGAAGCATGGAAGAATGGTCCTCAAAGAACTTATCGGCATAGAGCGAAATGCCATGCCAGTCGCCGTCATAGTTGAGACGCATCACCCAGCTACCCAACTGGTCGCCCTGCACATTCTGATAGGTTGTCTCGCCATTGTCGGCACCACCGGGAAGAAAGGCGTGCCAAAAGTCACGCACTCCCTTACCATTCTCCGAAACTTTCATTCCACCATGTCCGTCAGGCAGATAAGAAGTTCCACCGAAGAGACTGACCATCTCAAGTCCCATCTCGAGCGACCACGGACAGAAAACCTCCTCATTTCCTATCTTCAGATAACCTGCCTTTGAATGATAAAGCATCCGGTCGGTGAACTTCGACTGCTGCTGCGTGAAGTCATGTTGCCAATTCTGGTCGGTCACCATTCCGTAAGCAACGTGTCCTTTCAGGTGCATCCAGCCATTACCAAATGGCAAGGTCCAATAATCTGACAATGCCAATCGCACCTGCGGAACAGGACGGGCATTGATTCCCAATGTCTGCGAGCCCGAACTGAGTTCATTGTTCTTCAGTTCCATCGGTTCTTCCTTAGCTCCAACAGTCAGCGTTCCGTGCAGCCATCGTCCTTCTACGTATGCCTGCTGAATAATAGCCTTGCTGGTATAGTTGATAGGAATGGCAACATCTAATCCGTAGCCTAAGCCGAACTTCCGTCCTTCATCCGTACTCAATGGACGTTCTATCCCACCACGGACATAACCATTCGCCGTTTCCAACGAACTTAATCCATATTTATTGGCATTCAGCCAGAGCGGAGTCCTGCCTTTCGAGAGGCTCCCCTGCATTTCCACCTTATATTCCAAGCCATGCAACGGCTGCAACCTTGACGTGTCACGTCGCACAGGTTCCTGATACTGCGCCTGTAATGTCGATGTGACTAACAATACAACCAAGGTTGAAAGAAACTTCTTCATCATCGTAAAGTTAATATCAGCTACAAAGATAATAAAAAAAAGTTTATCAACAAACTTATGTCCATGCAACTGCTTACACATTATAAGAAAACAAAGCTAAAGACGCAATTGAACCGCAGGTAATCATTCCATACTACAGGCATAGTTCAAGAAACAGGATTAACAGGTAGACTGAGTCGCTTGCTTCATCCACTAAACAGATATGGTATGATGTCCATTATTCCATAAGTCTCAACTTGATTCATCCGTATATACACATTTGTCTGCAACAGAAACTACATCCTGTCGAATTATTTACATGAAAAGAAATATTTTTCTTCACGAAAATAATTTCTTATTTTCATGAAAAGAAATTCATATTAATACATCATTCTGTATAAATCTCTGACTTAAACCGATTTAAGTCGTCCGTCAGCTACATCTTTATTCACATATACGGGAAACGTTCCACACCTTTAGGGAAAATCCTCCCCCTATATAGGGAAAATCCTTTCACCAACTCTTTTTTTCTTTGTTCCTTTGCAACATGAAAGCAAGGATAATGCTTCCCAAAGCATATCCTGCGACTTGAATAAGAACATAATTAAAGGTAACGATTATGAGAAAGATAGTACTAACCCTCATCGCATCGCTCATTCTAAGCGCATCAACAAGCGCAATGAGTTATGAGCAGGCTCGAGCACAGGCACTCTTTCTGACCGACAAGATGGCTTACGAGCTGAATCTGACAGAGGAACAGTATGAGGCTGCCTACGAGATTAACCTCGACTACCTCATGAGTGTCAACACGGTGGACGACCTCTATGGAACTTACTGGTCACATCGTAACTTGGACTTGAGCTATATCCTCTTCGACTGGCAATACCGTGCATACGTTGAGGCAGCTTACTTCTACCGTCCGCTGAGATGGGATGCTGGCTACTGGCGATTCGGTATTTATGCCCGCTATCCTCGCCGCGACTATTATTACTTCGGACGCCCGGGCTTCTACAGTGTATACAACGGTGCACACAGCTGGCGCAGGAACGGAGGCAGGAGCTGGTATAATGGCAGGGATATTTTCTATGGCAGGACTGACAGGCACCGCTACGGTATGAGAGACGGCTACTTACGTGGCGATTTCAACAGAGGTGGCTACAACTACTATCGCCATGGCAACAGCTATCAGAACGACTATTCGCGTAGTTTCGGCAACCAGCAGCGCGGTAACTTTGACGGACCACGCAGCAACCAGTACTATGCGCCTCGCAAGAGTTCAACCCGTACAACGGTTACCCGTCCTAACTACGACAGCAACTTCGGGGGCAGCAGGAACTTCGGCAATGCAACAAGAAGTTATGAGCCAAGTAGCTCCTTTGGCGAGCCAAGCCGCTCGTTCAGCGCACCTAACCAGAGCTTTGGTGGCGGATCGACATTCGGTGGCAGCCGTTCAGGTGGCGGAAATGTGTCGAACGGAAATAGTTCCTTCGGCGGACACCGATAAAAGAAACATGGAATATTAAAGAAAAAATATAATTATTCAAGCAGGTTTAAATACTAAGCACTAAATTTCAATAGAAGAAAAAGTTAAGCAGTTAAGGTGTTAAGATTGTAACGCAGCAGGCAAACCTATGAGTAAAAGCTGCATTCAGACCAAATTAGAGATGTAACAAAAAGAGAGTTATTTAAATGAAGGGAAGGGGTTTCACGTGATGTGAAGCTCCTTTTCGCTTTTGGTTTTGGGCTTATTAGCCTTATTAGCCTAATAGGGCTAATAAGCCTTATAGCTCAATCATCCTAATCTCGGCATTGCTCATTGGCTTGATTTCGTTCATTGGCTTATTGTAGTAAACACTCTGGATAGCCTTGTTGATGATGCCATGGCCGACGGCAAGCACCTTCTGACCGGGATATTGTTCTTTCAGCCATACCATAAAATCCTTGGCACGACGCTTCAAAGCATCCAGGCTCTCTATGTCATCCGGCCATAAAGAGGGGTCATTGAGATTTGCCAGTTCCGGGATATACTTCCCTGTAAACGACCCCCAGTCGCGTTCACGCAGCAAAGGAGTTGTCGTAACGGGCATTCCATGCGGTCGGGCAATCAGTTCACAGGTATGAATGCTGCGCCTCAAATCGCTTGAAACAAAAGCGTCAATCGCTTCATCTTTCAGCTTGTCAGCAACTTCTTCAGCCTGTCTGATACCGTTCTCGTTGAGCTGTCCGGGTGTTTGTCCCTGCATGATGTGATGTGCATTATCCACTGTTTCACCATGCCTTACAAGATATAATAATGTCATAACTTCATCGTTTCTTAATGCAAAAATAGTAAAAAGTCAAGGACTATCACATTGGAATAGAGATTATTTTGTATTTTTGCACTTATGAAAATACTTCAAATCTCAGCCATAAGGGCTATTATCGTGTTCGTGACAGGTTTCCTTCTCGTTAAGTATCGTGAGGAAACCATGACGTGGATGACCATCACTGTGGGTGTACTCTTCCTGCTCTCAGGACTCATTTCTTGCATCGCTTACTATTTTGAAAAGGAGAAAGTGGCTAAGAAAGCTGCAAAAGCAGAACAGCAAGAAAGCGAGCAAACAGAGGAAAGCCTCAAGTCGCCTTCTTTCCCTATCGCAGGTGTTGGCAGTATCATCTTAGGTATCATCCTTGCCGTCATACCTAACACGTTCATGACTGGAGTGGTTTATATCCTTGCTGCACTGCTAATCCTCGGTGCTATCAACCAGTTTATGAACCTCGCTCGTTCACGCCAGTACGCTCGCGTTCCTTTCTATCTATGGCTCTTCCCTACAGTCATCTTGGTAGTAGCCATTCTGCTGATTAGCAAACCAATGGAGGCAGCAGCACTTCCGCTGTTGGTGATTGGATGGGCATTCATGTACTATGGAGTCTTGGAATTCGCCTTGATTATCCGTATGTATCTTGTCCGCAGAGCTTTCGAGAAAGCTGAAGAAGCGAAGATTGTAACTGGCAACAAGTTGGTTACAGACGACATTGAGGATGCTGAGATTGTGGAGGAATAACCTATGCGCTTCTGTCGTTACCCATCACCCCTTGGTAACCTGTTGATTGCCGAGGAAGGAGATGCTGTCGTTTATTGTCAATGGGAAGATTCCGTCGATGAACGAATCATTGCCACATGGGAGGAAGACAAAGAACAGCAAAACGCATTGTTGACTGTGGCTTGCCGTCAGCTGACCGAGTATTTCGCTGGAAAGCGAAAGGTTTTCGACCTGCCCATACGCTTAAACGGCACTCCCTTTCAGCAAATTGTATGGAAGGGTTTGCAGCAAATCCCTTACGGAGAAATACTCTCCTACGCTGATTTAGCACGTCAGATTGGTCGTCATAAGGCAGCCCGCGCTGTAGGTAATGCCAATCATCATAATCCACTAATGATTATCATTCCCTGCCATAGGATTGTGGCAAGCAATGGAAAAATGGGCGGATATGCTGGTGGAATAGCCCGAAAAGCATGGTTGTTGGAAAAAGAAAAGGGGAATGAGTAGTTCCCCTTATTTGTTATACAAGACATTAAAACTTATTGCTGTCTTGCAAACCATAAGTCCGAACAGGTCACATTAGCCCCACTTGCTCCCTTCATCCGCAATTTATAGATTGGTGTTAGCCCTCAGCACCATTTGTGTTTACCATCCGCACCACATGTGTTAGGCATCAACACATTGGTAGAAGGAGGTAAAGCCGTTCGTTATTATTCTTATAAATCATCGTAAGATACAAGTAAAAACTTATAAAGAAAGCGTTTGTCTGGTAGCAATAAAAAATGTGTACTATAATATAGGAATACACTTGCATTCCTATATTATAGTACACATTTTCTGTTTATCTTAATTACAGAAACTTCAATTCACCGAAGAAAGCAGGGCAATGGAAGTCTGGAGAAGGCAAGGCGATTGGATTCCATGAGAGGAAATGAGGTTGAGATGTCTTGTCACCACACTTATAGAAATTGGCTCTGATGGTCTTTCCTGAGAGATTCTCTAATGTATGACGGAAGTAAGAACTAACAGGAACAACAAGCGCAAGCTCCCATGTCTGTCGTCCCTTTCTCATCTCGAAAGGTTCACGACCCAAAGATGCCCAGCGGTCAATCTGCTCTAAGGCAGCTGCTGGTGCGTGAGTACGATTCTCACGTCCCTTACCATTGCAAAGCAATACTGTACCGATACAGTTGCTTTCAAGGTTGTAATAACCTCCTTCTTCATCAGGGCTGCAGAAGAACTCACAGCAGGAATCCTGCCAAACTGGTCCTAAGTCGGTGCCTGCCTCAGCACGCACGCAGTCTTCCTCTACCCGATAATGCAGCAGAATGGCATCACCTTTATGGGCAATGGCAAACTCTACACTTGGACAATAAGGATATTCTGCTGCCCAGTCTACGGTATCTATCTTATTGTAAGATACGCCATTATCCTTGAAAAGGGCTGGAATGTCAACAGCCTTAACCTGTTGACACTCCAAAAGTTTTACTTCGAGTTGTTTCATTGCTTCAATGTTTTCTTCACAAAATCAGCCATCATCTGGTCATGACGACGTACGTCACGATAGAGCAAGAGCTGATTGCGTGAGCGAACGAGGTTGTGCTCAGCGTACTTTGTCTTGTAATAGATGTCCCCATTGATGTAATCAGCAAGGAAACGAACGCACTGCATATATGGGAAGAGTGCCACAGCGTATGGCAGATGAGTGGTTTCTACAGGTGTAAGGAAGTTGCCTGCAGTGCTGAGATAACCCTCTGTGAACGAACAGAATATATCCTCCTTCAGCCCAACGGCATCGTAATTGTCGCTATCCTCAGCCACGTGATTAGCACCAGTGCGCAAGAAGTCGCCATAATCAGAGAAGATAAAACTTGGCATTACGGTATCGAGGTCGATAACACAGAGCACCTTACCATCTGCATCAAACATCATGTTGTTCACCTTTGTGTCGCAGTGACAGATGCGCTTAGGTAGTGTTCCCTCACGATAGAGACACTCAGCGAGACACATCTCGTCAGCATCACGCTCTAACTCAGCAAGGATATCCTTCACAGAAGCCACTCTGCCAGCCTTGTCAGCACTAACAGCCTCACGCAACTGGCGCAGACGAAGTTCCATGTTATGGAAGTCAGGGATGGTTTCTCCCAATGGTTCCTTCAAGTCAACCAACATATTCTGGAAGTTACCGAAGGTTTCACCACAGCAGAATGCGCTCTCTGGGTTTATTTCCTCTTTCGTAATAGCGTTTGGAATGAACACACTCATACGCCAGTAGCGGTCATCAGCATCCTTGTAATAGGTCTTACCGTCTGTAGCCTGAACAAAACGCAGACACTTACGGTCAATATCCTTTTCTCCCTGTGCTTCCAGCTTATGGCGGATATGAGCCGTTACAGCCTCGATATTGTGCTGCAACAAATCCACATCGGTGAATATGGCGTTATTTATACGCTGCAGAATATAATCAGGGGTGTTGGCATCTACAGTTGATACACGCAGTGTTTCATTGATAAGTCCGTTCCCAATAGGATTTACACTCTCAACAGTTCCCTCAATACGGAACTGAGAAACAACATCATTGAAATTAGGCATAGTTATTTATTAGTATTAAAGATTTATTCTTAAAAGAGAGGAGTTTAGAGAATTAAAGAAGTGAAAGAGGAGTTAATACAAATGCTATATTAGTCATAACAAGATTGTTTTACTATCATCGTAGATCCATAAACAATATAAATCTACGACACATTTGTCTTAACTCCTTTAACTCCTTACATCAAATCTCCTTTTCTTATGGTCTGTCAGCAGGCTTAGCACCGAACTGAGAAGGCTTGCTACCCATCACAAACTCAAGTGTTCCACCACGTTTGATGTCCTTGAAGTCAATGTAAGAACGGGTATAAGGCTTACCGTTCAACTTAGCACTCTGAATATAGATATTCTCTTCGCTGTTGTTATGTGCCACAACACGGAAGGTCTTACCATCACCAACGTTCACCGAAGCCTCATCGAAGAGCGGTGTACCGAAGATGTACTTGCCACCTGCTGGCTCTACCTGATAGATACCAAGAGCGGAAAGAATGTACCATGCAGACATCTGACCTACATCCTCGTTACCACTCAAACCATCGAAGTCGTCGTGATACAAGTTCTTGAGTACATAGCGAATCTTGTCCGCTCCCTTCCAAGGCTGACCCACATAGTTGTACATATAAAGGATATGATGACTTGGCTCATTACCGTGTGCGTACTGACCAATCAGACCAGTAATGTCTGGTGAAGCCTCTGCTCCCATATCACCACTAACGATGAAGAGGGAATCGAGCTTTGAAATAAATGGCTTTTCACCACCGAAAGCAGATACAAGACCATGCACATCGTGTGGTACCAACCATACATACTGCCATGCATTACCCTCTGCATAATCGTCCTGACGGTGTACAGTGCTGAATGGATTGAATGGTTCACGGAACTTACGATCAGATGTTACACCACGCATAAACTTCGTCTTCTTATCAAAATAGAAGTCACGATATGACTGGCTACGCTTGGTGAAGTACTTATAATCAGCGGTCTTGCCCAATTGCTTTGCAAGTTTTGCTATACAAGCATCAGCCAAGGCATACTCCAATCCCTTTGCAACTGTCTCATGCTCTGGGTCGAGATTACAAGGAATATAACCATATTTCTTCAACAATCCCATGCCACGCTCATCAAGCATAGCAGAAGCCTTAGCAGCCTCAAAGACAGCATTCTTATCTACATCATAGCCTTTCAGTGCAATGTCAACAAGCACAGGAATGCCTGGATTACCAATCATACAGTCAGTCTCATTACCCATAAGATGCCATACTGGCAACTTACCCTGCTGCTTGAAGATGTTAAGCATAGTCTGTGTGATGTCTCTCTGCTTCTCTGGATGGATGATTGTCATCAAAGGATGTGCTGCACGATAGGTATCCCAAAGTGAAAAGGTAGTATAGTCAGTGAAGTCACCCTTATAGGTCTTGCCATCTGCACCACGGTATTCACCGTTTACATCACCAAACACTGATGGTGCAATCATTGAATGATACATTGCTGTATAGAATATCTTTCTTGCACGCTCATCCTCTGTCTTGATAGCAATCTTACTCAATTCCCGGTTCCACTCATCCTTCGCCAAAGCAACGGTATTGCGGAAATCCCAGCCTGAAAGCTCCTTCTGCATATTCAATCGAGCATTCTCAACACTCACAGCAGAGATACCTACCTTCACGAGAACTGGCTGCTCAACATTGTCAACAGCAAAGACACCAATTGTATCACGCTCATTTGATTCCAACTTCACAGGCTGTGAGAACTCAGCAACAAAGTAAACGCGCTGATCCTTAGCCCATCCTTCTGACATACGGTAACCGCTAACGGTCTTAGCAGACTCCTGCTTGAAGTTGCAAGAAGTCATCTTGTCCCATCCGATACCCTGAGAGAGGTTCAGAACAACGTAACCCTTCGCTGCATCAGCAGGGAAAGAGTAACGATGGAAAGCTACACGCTGGGTTGCGGTAAGCTCTACACGAACCCCAGAAGCCAACATCACTGAATAATAGCCAGGACGAACATGCTCAGCACGATGCGAGAATTTCACCTCACGCTGTGCTGAATTGGTAACAGGAAGGAGCGAAACGTCCCCCAAGTCACCAATACCCGTACCGCTAAGGTGCATCTGTCCGAAACCGATGACCGTTGAGTCGCTGTAATGATAACCTGAACACCAGTCCCAACCCTGCTTCTTCTGTGTAGGACCAGCCTGAATATTACCGAATGGAACATTAGCACCAAGGAATACATGTCCGTGTCCGCCCGTTCCAATAAATGGGTCTACATACTGCGTATAGTCCTGCGCAAAGGCAAAAAGACTGGTCACAGCAAACGCCATTAAAGTTAAGAACCTTTTTTTCATATACTAAGTTGTTTTATTTTTATTGTTGTTTTCTCTCCCTTTCTCAGTGCATAAGGCGGAGTTTCACCAGTTTGAAACTGAAGTTTCATCAGGATGATACTGGAGTATCACACCCATGATACTAAGAGAGAAGTACATCCTTTCTATCCCTTTCCACAGCTTCTTTCAATCTTGTTGACAATGATTTCGTCTGTGAAGATCCATGCATCCTTCTCACGAGAGAGTGCCTTCACACGCACATAACGTCCCTTAGCGTCACCCTTCCACTTGTAAGGATAAACGAGATAGTCCTCTGACGACTTAATACCTGGGCTTACAGTGTCAATCGTCTTAAAGTCCTTACCATTGTCAGATACCATCAGTTCGATAGTTACTGGCGTATAGATAACAGACTCATAGAGGTGCATAAAGTCAACACGTACGTCACGGATGTCCGTAACCTGACCCATATCAACCACTACATCCACACCGGTACTATCGATGAAGCCCTGCCAACGACCCTCAAGATAGCCCCAGTCACCACGCAAACCATTGGTCAGCGTACTGTCACCTTCGGCACGATACTTCCCTGCATAGCGTCCAAGATAAGTCACTGGCTTATTCAATGCCTCGTGCAGTGTCACACTGCGGCTCTCCATACGTGAACCCTTCTCCTTTGAGAGGTCAAAGGCATTGTAGCCCGCACGCTTCAGACGCTCAACATTTACGACTGCTCTCTTACGGAAGTTGTCATAACCTGTGCGCTTCTTTGTCCAACCTGTCTCTGCCAAAGCTAACAGACGAGGATAAAGCATATACTCTAAATGGCTTGGCTCAGCAATGAACTCGGTCCATACACACGCCTGAACGCCATCCATATATTTCTCAAGATTGCTTCCTTTATACTCTGCAGGGATTGGTTCATAGTTATAGGTCTTATCCAAACGAGTATAACCTCCCTGCGCCTTTGGCTGTTCCATCGGATTGTCCTGATACATATTCAGATAATAGAACTGCTGTGGAGCCATCACGACATGATGCTTGCTTGTTGCAGCCTCAATACCAGCCTCTGTGCCACGCCATGACATCACAGCTGCGTTAGGAGCCAACTTACCTTCCATAATCTCATCCCAGCCAAGGAGCTTACGACCATGGTTGTTCAAGAATACTTCCATACGATGGGTGAAATGGCTCTGCAACTCGGCTACATCCTTCAAGTTATTCTCCTTCATTATCTTCTGACAATCAGGACAAGTCTTCCATGTGCGGCGTTCTGCCTCATCACCTCCGATGTGGATATACTTAGAAGGGAAGAGTGCCATTGTCTCTTTCAGCACGTTCTCCATGAAGGTATAGGTTGCCTCCTTGCCTACACAGAGGTCTGACTGTGTGTAAGGCTTACCTGTACATGACAACTCTGGGTAAGCATAAACTACCTCATCGCTATGGCCAGGCATCTCAATCTCAGGGATTACCTCAATGTGGCGTGATGCAGCATAGCGCACAATTTCCTTGATATCTTCCTGTGTGTAATAGCCACCGTAGGCTCCCGGTGTATTCTTATGGCAATACTTGCGGTCGTTATCCATCCACCACTTTGTCCAACCCGACTGTGTGCGATAAGAGCCTTCGTCTGTCAGGCGGGGGTATTTCTTCACCTCCATGCGCCATCCACCACCATCAGTGAGGTGCCAGTGGAAGCGGTCGAGCTTGAAATAAGCCATCGCATCAATCTGCTTTTTCAAGAAGTCCTTTGTCCAGAAGTGGCGAGAGCAGTCAATCATCAAACCACGATAAGCAAAACGTGGCGTATCCTTCACCTTTACACAAGCTATCTGACCATCCTTTTCGAGCTGGCGAACAGTTTGCAAACCATAGAACAAGCCCGTTGGAGTCAGTGCCTGAATGGTGATACCCTTTGGTGTAACCTCCAACTCATATCCTTGCAGGCGAACACTGTCCATTGCCTGCGCTGCCTGCTGGGCTGTTCCCTTACAAATCAGGCGGAAAGTGCCCTGCTTAGAAGGGAACTTTGCGTAAGCCAAAGGATGCTTCAGCACCTCGGAAGTGTACTGATTAAGCACCTTAAAGTCATTACCTCTTAGATTAGTCACAATCTTCGTACCCTTATTCAGCTTGAACAGACCCTTCATAAGGCTGATATTCTCAGGTTGTGGGATGATGTTTTGAGCTGCAACAGGCAAAGAAACAGCTGTTGCAAACAACAGGGAAACTGCACTCAAAAGAACTTTTTTTCTCATAACGTGAGTATAAATGTCGGTTTTATATTTATTATTTGATTATACTTAATATTTCTTACCTCGATAGTTGTCGGCAGTCTGTCCTCTTACCTATGGTCAATCAATATCTTCCTAATAGTAGACCGCCTTCCACATCAGCATCTTCTTGCATCGTGCCAAGCGTCCGCACCATGTGTGCTAAGCATCCGCACAACTCGTGCTAAGCCTCCGCACAATAGTTAAAAACGGCAAGAGAAGTCCATTATTGTCATTATATATAATGTAATAAGACATTAATGACTTACAGATGCGTGGTAGCCTCGTCCGATAGCACTATTTTACTTCAGATAGAATTTCAATGCTCCGCCCTTCAACAGCTCATCATTCGTGATGCGATAGCGGTTTAATGGCTTACCACCTAATTCCATCTTCTTTACGATAACAGCCTCGTCATTTGGACGAACAGTCTCTATCACGAGGTTATCTCTGCCCCACTGTGCCTTATCCAAACGGATTGTCACCTTGTCAAAGACGGGTGAGGTGAGCGTGTAAGATGGGTCGCCCGGACAGTCAGGATAGAAACCAATCATATTGAACACCGCCCAAGCAGACATGGTTCCGGTGTCATCATTACCAGGGATACCCTCTGGTGCGTTCTTGAAATACTCCTTCAAGAGTCTGCGGGTCTGTACCTGTGTACGCCACTCATCACCCTTGAAATAAGAGAAGAGGTGAGGATAAGCAATATCAGGCTCATTTGCCGGATCGTAATAACCCTTGTCAAACACGCTCTGGAGCTTGTTGACAAAGTTTTTCTGTCCTCCCATCAACTTTGCAAGTCCCATGACATCATGCGGAACATAGAAAGTATAGTTCCAAGCATTGCCTTCGTGGAAGCCTGGAGATGGTTCAAAGTTCTCGCCCTGCTTTGGATCGAAAGGCTTATAGAAGGTGCCGTCTGACATCAGTGGGCGCAACAAACCGAACTCCTTGCTGAAGTAATGGCGATAGCCCAAGGAACGATTGTGGAACAGGCGAGCATCATCTTTCTTGCCCAAGGCCGTAGCCAAACGTGAGAGGGCATTGTCAGCGATATAGTATTCGAGTGCATGAGAAACGGAATTGTCGAACTGCTCGTGCAAGGCAACATATCCTTTCTCCATATATTCATCGTTATCTGGGCGCAGAGGGTTCTCACTTCCCTTTGTCAGCGCCGACTTGCGGAAGGCCTCGTAAGCCTTGTTGATGTCGTAACCACGCAGACCTTTCAACCAAGAGTCAGTGATAACAGGAATAGCTGGGTCGCCTTCCATCGTGTAAGTCTCACGACTGAAGAGTTCCCACTTTGGCATCCAGCCATGCTCCTCGTACATTCCAATCATCGAGCGAATCATATCACGCTGACGATTTGGATAAACCAACGTAAGCAACTGATGCACATTGCGATAGGTATCCCAGAGAGAGAAGACTGTATAACGATTGCCCTCCTTTACCGTGCGGATTTCATTGCTCTCCATAGCAGGGTACTGTCCGTTGACATCCTGCAGGATATTCGGGTGGATAAGAACATGATAAAGAGCAGTATAGAAGATCGTGCGCTCTGTCTTTGAGCCACCCTCAACGAGGATGCGAGACAGGTCATCATTCCACTTCTTACGAGCCTCTGCATGAATGGCGTCGAAGTTCTTTCCACGCTGTTCGGCCTCAAGATTCTCACGGGCGTTTGCCATACTTACGAATGACACACCCATCTGTACCTCCACCTGCTCATCAGCCTCGGTATCGAAGTTCATCCACACACCGATGTCATCGCCTGAGAGTTCCTTGTGGTAGGTCTTGTAGAGCTTATACTTGCCATTGTCAACATCCCATTCAGCCTCAACGCCTGTCATCGGACGCTGCTTCTTCCAGTAGCCAGTCTCCGTTGGTTTCTTGCTGATGCGCATCACGAAGTAGATTGGGAATACTGCCTGTGGGTTATAACAGAATGTACCCTGCAGCTTCATACCCTCATACTCTGTGTCGCTCACCTTCTTCACCGTTGCACCTGTCTCATTTGTCAAACCCTCACCGAGGTTTAACAAGATATGACTTTCTCCTTTCGGGAATGTGAAACGTGCAACAGAACTGCGAGGAGTGGCTGTCACCTCTGTCTTCACATTATACTTTACCAAGTGATTGGAATAATAACCGGGATGAGCAACCTCCTTGTCGTATGTACTTCCGTACTCCTTATAATTAACGTTCAGCTTTCCCGTCGTTGGCATAAGCAGCAACGAGCCTACCTCCGGGCAGCCCACACCACTGAGATTGACGTGAGAATAACCCGTGAAAAAGACGTTATGATATTCGTAAGGAGTTGACCACCAACGTGCGTCCTTGTCAAATTTGTTCAAATCGGAACCCATTACGTTGAATGGTACAACTGACATCAATCCGTTAGGGCATACTGCTCCCGGATTGGTAGTACCAAAATTAGATGTTCCAATAAAAGGATTGACAAGGTCGACAGGCTCTTCCTCACCCTTGACAGCCGCTTTCAGCGAAAGGAAAGACAAGGAAAGAAGTAGTACTAATAAGAATTTATGCTTCATTTGGGTGTTGGGTGATGGATGTTGGGTGTTGAGGGAATGATGGGGGAGGGTGATAGGTGATGGGTGTTAAATGTTAGGTGGTGATGATTTGTTAGGTGATGGGTGATGATGAATAGTGATGAGGGTATCATTATTTACTTCTAAACAATTCATTACCACTCAATATTCAACACCTATCACCTAACAAATCATCACCACCTAACATTTAACACCCAACACCCATCAACCATCACCTACAAAATACTATTGTTCTTTGTGAACTCTATGATGTCCTTGATATAGCCGAATGCCATACCAACTACTGTGTCAGCTGCACCATAGTAAACTGCTACGCGCTCGCCATCCTGCAAAGCAGCACATGGGAAGACAACGTTTGGCACGTCACCCTGCAACTCGTAAGGTGCGTTTGGTGCAAGAAGATATGGACGAGTGCGATAGAGAACCTTCTCTGGATTGTCCTTATCAAGGATAGCTGCACCCATTGAATAACGGAAACCGTTACAAGTAGTGATTACACCATGATAGAAAAGCAACCAACCCTCGTCTGTCAAGAAAGGAACTGAACCAGCACCAATCTTTGTACACTGCCATGCACTCTCTGGGAAAGGAGTAACCTTCATCACGCAACGATGCTCGCCCCAATACTTCATATCTGGGCTGAAGCTGATGTAGATGTCACCGAAAGGTGTGTGACCATTGTCGCTTGGACGGCTCAACATCGCATACTTTCCGTTAATCTTCTCTGGGAAGAGTACGCCATTGCGGTTGAATGGAAGGAAAGCATTCTCACACTGATAGAACTTCTTGAAGTCGAAAGTGTAGGCAATACCGATGGTTGGACCGTGATAACCGTTACACCATGTAATCCAATAACGGTCCTCAATCCATGTAACACGTGGGTCATACTTGTATTCTGACTCAATCATCTCGGTGTTACCAGCCTCAAACTTGATAGGCTCGTGATTGATTTCCCAGTTCACACCATCCTTACTGAAACCAGCAAAAATGTTCATCTGCACCGCCTTGTTGTCACAACGGAACACTCCAGCGAAGCCATCCTCAAAAGGAACAACAGCACTATTGAAGATACTGTTTGATGTTGGAATATGATAACGATCGATGATTGGGTTCTTTGAATAACGCCACATCACATCCTTGCATCCTTCAGGACGTTCTTCCCAAGGCAGAATATCTTTTAAACTTTTCATTGTAACTATAGTTTTATGCTTTTAGTTTTTATAAATATCTATATATATAATAATTACAAGCAAAGTTAGCTTTTTACTTCAAGAACTGGGAGGTTTTTATTATTCGTTAAAAAGGAAAAACACTTCTTAACAGGTGATGCTGTAAATAAGTTAAGTTAAAATAGCAAAAACTCTTTTACTTTCATTCCGCTGACACTGAAAACCTATTCAGTTTCAAGCTGTAAAAAACATGGGTATGAAAAAACAAGACAGAAGATGCCTCCTCCTTCTCTGTTTTCATAGGCATGGGCATAAACATCTTGATATCCTTGCAAGTCTTTCAGAGATGTATTTGTTCTCTGATGAACCTATTTGGGTTTACCTCATCTGCTTTTCTTGAATCCCTCCAGTTGTTCGTGTTGTTTCTCTTTCATTTGTCTGCTGATCCCTGTTATCCATCGACGATGCGTGACGATGAAGATAATGCCGAGAATAGAAAGAATAGTATTTGACAGAGCTGGTAGTTTTAACCACCATGTACCCAGTGAAATAATAGGTAATGCACTCAAGATAACAACGGCTGTGACGATAATATGAAGATGAGGAGAACTTGAGGTTTTCCCCGTGTGTGTAGTATTCATGGAGAATGTCACTTTATTATATATCGCCATCTGAAAGAGAATACGGTAGCATACTCCGGCAGAGAACAGTGTATAGGCGAGGATTTCCCACATGCTTATCTTCCCAAGGATGACTGCAGGAAGAAAGATAAGCAGCGGAATAAGCAATAGGGCAGAGTAGAAGTAATACTTTGCCAGTAGGAGTGTTTGGATGCTGTGCCTCTGCATCAGCAGACACTCGAAGTAGTTGCCTTCGTAGCACATGATTCTTGTGAGGAATGCCAATCCATAGATGATGAAGCAATAGTATAGAAAGGAATGGGTCTCTATCGGGTCGTTTTCGGGGTTGATGAGGATAAGCACACAGAAGAGCGCAATGGAAACCGTGTCGAGGATGAAGACGAGGCGTAGTCTTTTATTGCGAAGGATAGCCCATGTTTCGAGCTTCAGATATTCGCCTATCTGGTTGAAACGCTCAAAGAAGGAAAGGCTTAAACTGTTCTGGCTGCCTGTCGTCTGGCTTGTGGCATAAAGTTCCTTATAGATGTGGCGATACAGAATTTTACGGTTCAATAATATCAAGAGAACCAGAAGCAGGATAACCATTACATATATCCACACGTCTCCTTTCATCATTGCATTGCCAATCCGGGCACAACGATGGATGTAATCTTGTGCTGACGGGAAGAAAAAGGCTGTTGCTGCGATGGAAAGATATACAAGAATCGGTATCAGCCAATAGTATAGTCTGCGTGCTGTGAGCACTTGGGTCAACTGGAAGAACTGTCCGTTGACAAGCAGGAGAAGATAGAGCCCGATGGTGTAGCCTGTCATTGCGAGTGCACCCAGTTCGGGAACGATGGTCTTGATACCGAAAGGAACGCAGAGGAAGAGCAGATAAGTGTTCTTGATGTGTACGAGCTGGCGGATAATCAGGTAATCTGTATAGGTGTGTTTGGGAAGGGGTAGGAGTTGGTAAGGGCGGATGTACATCAGCAGCCGGTGGTCTGTTGTGTATCTGAAGATATAGTCAAAGAAAAGCAGAAGCGGCAGCAAAGCATAGATGAAGCGATATCCGCCGAGATTCTCCATGGCTGTGAGCCTTGCAAGTTCTGTTCCTATCCAAGCCATATAGCCATAAAGGAAAACAGCCAACACGTAGTAAAGATACTTTGCTACATTGTTGGCTTGCCATGTCTTCGCCCTCTTGTTCGAGAGGCGGAAGTGTGTATGCAGGGTTAGTATGGCTTCCCAGTAAGTCATTTACCTCAAGTCTATAATCTCTGCTGATGGATGGCTCTTCTTGTTAAAGGTGAAGATGTTGTCCGACAGGTTCTTACGCTGGATGCTGGAGATGGTGATGGTTGTCCATTTTTTGCCCTGCTTCATTCTGATTTTCTGCAGCTGATAGCCCTTGCTGACAGTAACATACGCCTCTGACACACTGCGTTTTCCGTTGGTAGCCTTCATGTGAACTACGTAAGCACCGCTTTCATTGGTCATAGACAGGTTGTAACCCTGTCGATACATTGTCATCAGTGAATAGGGATTCATTGACAGGCGCTGGGCTTCAGTAGGTGTTGAAATGTTCACCTCGTTGGTAGACTTCATGTAAGACCATTGTGTCGTGCCGTTGAACCATACGGTTGACTGTGGGGTGGTGGCAACAAATTTGGCACCTTTCACAGATATAGTGCCGGATGTTCTGCCTACAGCACCTTGGTTGGAAAGTGTGAAACGGGCGGTAATACCTCCTTGATTGGATACAATGGCTGTAGCCTTGTCAAGGCAGGTCTTAGCCTGATTGGCGTTCTGGGCGAAAACACCGTGTGCCATGAAGATGGCAACAAACAATAATAAATATTTAATCTGCTTCATGATCTTATCGTTTTAATGATTCTAATATCTTTCTGTATAGGGTTTTGTGAGTAGGAATACAGCGCCTGTTAATCTGTGATTAATGCTTGCAGGCAGGTGCATGGGGGTGCTTTCTGCCCTGTATGTGGCTTTGCAGTCTTCTTGCTCCAGAGGTTATCCACGAAGAAGTGTAAGCAGGTTGTCGAGACTTACCTCATCGCTTACCAGTACCTCACGTGGCTTTGATCCCTTTGCTGCACCCACGATGCCCGCCTTTTCCATCTGGTCCATCAGACGTCCGGCACGGTTGTAACCGATAGACAAGCGACGCTGTATCATACTCGTCGAACCCTGCTGGCTGACAACAATGGCGCGGGCTGCCTCCTCGAAGAGTGGGTCAAGGCTGTGTGCATCCAATGAGCCACCGCCGCTTACGTCGTCTTCAGACAATGGTTCTGGTATCTCCAGCGGACGGACAGGACCTAACTGGTTGGCAATGAACTTTGTGATGTTCTCGACTTCAGGAGTATCCACAAAGGCACACTGCACACGGACAGGGTCAGCACCGTTGAGATAGAGCATGTCGCCACGTCCTACAAGCTGTTGTGCACCCGGTCGGTCGAGGATGATTCGGGAGTCCATCATGGCTCCGACGCGGAAAGCAATGCGTCCCGGGAAGTTTGCCTTGATGTTACCTGTGATAATCGTCGTGGTAGGTCGCTGTGTTGCAATAATCATGTGGATACCGATGGCACGTGCCAGCTGAGCGATACGTGTGATAGGCATCTCCACTTCCTTGCCCGCTGTGAGGATCAGGTCACCGAACTCATCAATGATGACGACGATATATGGCATGAACTCATGCCCTTCTTCCGGGTTCAGTTCATGTCTGAGGAACTTCTGGTTATATTCCTTTATGTTTCTTACCCGGGCTGCCTTCAGCATGTCGTAACGCTCGTCCATGAGCACACATAGACCTTTCAGTGTCTTTACAACCTTCTGTACGTCAGTGATGATAGGCTCTTCCTCGTTCTCCTCGACGGCCGCCATGAATGGTTTTGCTATCGGAGAGTAAACGCTGAACTCCACCTTTTTAGGGTCAACGAGCACTATCTTCAGTTCATTCGGGTGTTTCTTGTAGAGTAGGGAAGTGATGATGGCATTCAGACCTACAGACTTTCCCTGTCCGGTAGCACCTGCAACGAGCAGATGGGGTATCTTGGCGAGGTCGACCATATACACTTCATTGGTGATGGTCTTGCCCAATGCGATAGGTAATTCCATCGTAGACTCCTGAAACTTACGGGAGTTGAGGATGGAGAACATCGACACAATGTTCGGCTTGGCATTCGGTACCTCAATACCAATCGTACCCTTGCCCGGCATCGGAGCTATGATACGGATGCCGATAGCCGCCAGACTCAGTGCAATGTCATCCTCAAGATTCTTGATTTTGGAGATGCGGACACCCTGTGCAGGGGTGATTTCATAAAGGGTGATGGTAGGGCCGACTGTTGCACGGATGCTGCGGATTTGTACGCCAAAGTCGTTCAGTACCTTGATGATGCGGTCTTTGTTTGCTTCCAGCTCCTCTTGACTGACGTAGTTGGTCTTGGAGTCAGACGCATATTCCTTTAACAGGTCCAGCGTCGGGAACTTCCAGTTGGTGAAGGGTTCACGAGGATTAATCGGAGTCAGCGGTAGGTTGTTGTTGGCAACAGTCTTTCCGCTTGCCTTTTCATCGCCTTTCTGCTCATCTACTTTGAAGTCCGGGGCTGTTGCAGGGCTGGGTTTCTTCCCCTTGATGTCACCGTTTGGCGAATAAAGCGAGTCTGCCTCCCTCAGAACAGTTGTCGGTTCTGTCGGCAGGTCAATAGGTTCGGCGAGTGTAGGGTCAACGTGTTCTATCGGCTCTACAGGCTCATCATCTATTACAGTCTCGTTGTTGTAAATATCATCGTCATCCTGTCCTTTGCTGTCATGTACTACCGTGAACTTCACTTTGTCACGGATGTAGCCAAACGGGTTCATCATCTTGCGCACCACGGTGATGGTTTCAGAGGTGAGATAGGTGAGGTATGCCAGCATGACGATAATCAGTATAGCTATCAAACCTGGTGCACCGATAAGGTTTTCCATGTATTGCACGCAGAAAGCACCGTGGTCACCGCCCGGATTATACACGCGGTCACCCATCAGTGGTGTGAGAGTTTTGGCAAATGTAACCGAAAGCCATACCATTACCAACGCCATTCCCATGAACCATTTGGCAAGGCTCAGTTTCTTGTAGGCTCCCATCATGCGGATGCCACACAGTGCAATAAAGGCTGGGATAATAAAGGCTGGGATACCAAAACAGCGGGAAATAAGTCCGTATGAAAGCAATGCGCCGAGCGAACCGCATGCGTTCTGGAACACTCTGCCCGAGTTCTCCACCTCGCCCGGACGAAGGTCAGTAACCAGACTCTGGTCGGCTGCACCTGTGCTGAAGTAGCTGAAGAAGGCGACGCAGATAAAGACAGCAACACCTAAGAGGATGAGTCCGGCAACAAATCCTGTCTTGTCGTTAATGATATTATTTAGTCCGATAGCCTCGGTGAATGTCTTGCTTTTACGTTCTGTTTTCTTCTTTGCCATTTATCGTTATTCGTTTATCCTTGCAAAAGTAATAAATTCGTGCCACATAAGTACAGGTTTTCAAACTTTTTTTTTAATTTTGCAAGTTAGTATGCAATCCGAAATGAGTACAGTATTATACAATCGATTCGACAAAAGTAAAATATCACAGTTGCCAAGGGTTACTTTCCCGGGGAAGATTGTCGTTGTCCTGAATGAAGCTGAGGCTGAGAAGGCTGTCAGTTACCTGTTGTCAAAGGACATCATCGGCATCGATACCGAGACACGCCCTGTCTTTAAGAAAGGGCAGCGCCGCAAGGTTGCTCTCCTGCAGGCGTGCGACCGTGAAGTCTGTTTCCTCTTTCGTTTGAACCTTATTGGCGTGCCTGACTGTGTTAAACGTTTTCTTGAAGATACAACGGTGCCGAAGGTGGGACTCTCACTGGGTGATGATATGCTGATGCTGCACCAGCGTGTTGACTTCAAGCCCGGCTATTTTATTGACCTTCAGGATTATGTGAAGTCGTTGGGGATTGAGGATATGAGTCTTCAGAAGCTCTATGCCAACGTTTTCCATGAGCGCATCACGAAACGTGAGCAGTTGTCGAACTGGGAGAACCAGATACTGAATGACAAGCAGAAACTCTATGCCTCTACGGATGCCTGGACGTGTATCAAGCTCTATGAACGTCTGCATGAATTGAAGCATACGGGTAATTATGAACTCGTTGTAGTCCCTCCAAAGGTGAAACCAGTACCTGCCGGAACGGGAAAAGAGACAGAGGTGACAGCCGTCTGACGGTTCTGTACAAGTTATTGTCATGGTGATAAGAATTTATTTTCATGAAAATAAATATTTTTCTTCATGTAAATAAATAATTTTTTTCATGAAAATAATTCCGAATCTGCGGACTGTTGAAAGTAATGAAATCAAAAAAAGAACTTTTATGTATAAGCAAGTATATTTGAAAAAGGGCAAGGAGGACAGTCTTCTCCGTTTCCATCCTTGGATTTTCTCAGGTGCTATCAGCAGGATTGAAGAGGGACTTGAGGAGGGCGATATTGTGCGTGTCATGACGCATGACGACAGGTTCATTGCCGTTGGACATTTCCAGATCGGTTCCATAGCCATCCGGGTTCTTTCTTTCCATGACGTTGAGATTGACGATAGGTTTTGGGAAAGCCGCCTGAAGGCAGCATTGCATGTGCGCCAGTCCGTCGGTGTCGTCCGTGAAGAAGGGGATGGGCTGCGTGTGTTCCCGAATACAACCTACCGTCTTGTTCATGGTGAAGGCGACAATCTTCCGGGACTGATTGTCGACGTATATGGCAAGACTGCTGTCATGCAGGCTCATTCTGTAGGTATGCACGTGTGCCGTGAGCTGATTGCGAAAGCACTTGTGAAGGTGATGGGGGACAAGTTGGACAGCATCTATTACAAGAGTGAGACAACCCTTCCTTATAAGGCTGAACTTGGACGGGAGAATGGTTTTATCTATGGTGAGACCGACAATAATATCGCAATTGAGAACGGATTGAAGTTCCACATTGACTGGCTCAAGGGTCAGAAGACGGGTTTCTTCATCGACCAGCGTGAGAACCGCTCTCTTCTGGAGTATTATGCCAAAGGCAGAAGTGTGCTTAATATGTTCTGTTACACTGGAGGCTTCTCTGTTTATGCTATGCGTGGCGGAGCGGAAGTGGTGCATTCTGTGGACAGTTCTGCCAAGGCTATTGAGTTGACTAACAAGAATGTCGAACTCAACTTCCCTAATGATTCACGCCATGAGGCTATCTGTGAGGATGCTTTCAAGTATCTTGACGATCATGATGGTAAGTATGACCTTATCATTCTCGACCCTCCTGCCTTTGCAAAGCACCGTAACGCATTGAAGAACGGACTGCGAGGATATACACGACTGAACGTCAAGGGATTTGAAAGGATTAAGCCGGGCGGTATCCTCTTCACCTTCAGCTGTTCGCAGGTGGTGACAAAGGATAACTTCAGGCAGGCTGTCTTCACGGCTGCTGCACAGGCAGGACGCAAGGTGCGCATCCTGCATCAGATTCATCAGCCTGCTGATCACCCAATCAATATCTATCATCCCGAAGGCGAATACTTGAAGGGACTGGTCCTTTATGTTGAATAAAATTAAGCGATTCATAGTTTCTGAGCATCTGCTGCGGGCAGATGCTCTTTATTTGGTAGCCCTGTCTGGCGGTGCTGACAGTGTTGCCTTGCTGCTGTGTCTCAAGGAATTAGGCTATCGTGTTGAGGCAGTTCACTGCAATTTCCACCTGCGTGGAGAAGAGAGTCAGCGTGATGAAGCCTTCTGTCAGGAACTTTGCCAGCGTGAGGGTGTCCCGTTTCACAGGGCTCATTTTGATACTTATGCCTATTCTGAACTGCATAAGGTGAGCATTGAGATGGCAGCCCGTGAGCTGCGTTATACTTATTTCTATCAGTTGAAAGAGGCTTTGGGGGCTGATGGTATCTGTGTGGGGCATCATAAGGAGGACTCTGTGGAGACGATTCTCATTAATCTTGTCCGTGGGACAGGGCTTAACGGACTGCTGGGTATCCGTCCACGGAAGAATGACATCATCCGTCCACTGCTCTGTGTGACACGTCAGGAGATAGAAGATTACCTCCGTCAACATTCCGTCTCCTTTGTAACCGACAGCACCAACCTTGTTGATGACGTTGTACGTAACAAGCTGCGGTTGAATATCCTGCCGCAACTGGCGGAGATAAATCCCTCGGTCACTGATGCTGTCCTTACTACTGCAAGCCATCTATCAGCAGTGGATGCTATCGTGCAGGAGGCACTCAAAGGGGCTTTGGAGAAGGCGGTCAGCTTTGTTGGACCAATGAGTAAGAAGAATCAGATGGGGTTGATTAGTCCCATAAGCCATCCTTTCAAACTTGATTTGTCTGTAGTCCGTTCTTTTGCGTCCCCCTCTTATCTTCTTTTCCACGTGTTGAAACCACTTGGTTTTACTTCTTCTCAGATTACGGAGATGGCTTCGCATCTTGATGGACAGACGGGACAGCTGTGGACTTCCTCGACCTATGAGCTTACGCACGACCGTGATTTCTTCCTTGTTTCGCCTATTGAAACGGAAGAACCTCGCACACTTCTCATTCCCGAAACGGGGCGTTATGTCTATGATGACAGTCTTGCTGTCCGACTGACAGAGCGTAGTCTGTCGCCATCTCTCACGCCATCTTTTTCAAAGGATTGCAATGTTGCCGACCTTGATGCAGCCTCCATCCGTTTTCCTTTGACCTTACGTCGTGCCGAAGAGGGCGACCGCTTCGTACCGCTTGGTATGCGGGGTAGCCAGCTTGTGAGTGATTTCCTTACCAATCTCAAGCGCAATCGCTTTGAGAAGCGTAGCCAGCTTGTTCTTCTTGATGCTACCGGCACCCTTCTCTGGGTAGCTGGTCTTCGCATCAACGACCATTTCAAACTTACTTCCCGGACAACTTCGTGCCTACGGATAGAACTGTTATCTTAAAGAAATTTAATCCAGATAGGACAGGAGGTGTTTGTAAGCCTGTCATCTGCCATTGATTAACAGGGATTTGGTGCGTCTTTTATAGCTGATGTCAGTGCTGTCGGCTGAATTGGAATGAGTGAAAGAAGGGATAATGGTTGAGGTAAAGTCTTTCGTCTTTTAGGTAAAGTGTTGAAATGTTTTTTCGCATTTATGATTGTGAATTATCTTTACATTATTCTTTGTTGCTTTTATTTAGAATGCGAGGAAAAGATGCTTTTTGCCCTCGTTTGTAACTATTAGGTAATCAGTGTGTTATGAGGTGGTGGAAGAAAAGGTGCTTGATAGGACTTCAATTAAGGCTTAGTTAGGCTTCAATTAAGCACCTATTGAAGGGCTATCAAGGCTTGATCTGAATGCAATTCAGCATCGGTTTCTTTGTTGAAATTATTTTGACATTGTTGGTGGTTAATTCCTTTAATTTACTTCATGAGAGCGTATCAAGATGCAACTGTAAGCTGTCTTGATTAGTCCTATAGGGTACATGATTGCTTAGGGTTAAATCTTCGTCATGTGATAGCCCATGCGCCTTAATTGCAGGGCTGCCCCCATGAAGTAAAGCTGATGTAGTGCAGCGACATAGGCATGAAATGCATCACTGCTGCTGGGGGCAATGGGCAGATGGCGAAGCAGACTGTTTGTTCGGGCTGCACATTCGCCAACAACGGAAGCGAGCTCATTGTGCTCGTCGGTTGAAAGGAGCAGGACTTTCTCGCAGATATAGTCATCCATGTGGTCGTAATCAATGCGGTCACGCAGATAGGTGTATAGATTTTCCACCTTATTATATAGTTCCCAGTCTTCGTCCCAGTATTTTGCGATTGCCATACCGACGTACATCATCCAGCCAAGGGAAACAGTGGGGTAGGCTGCAAACTCCCGCATGCCATCGGGTAGGTATGTCTCGGCAATACCCAACCATTTCTCTTCAATGTCAGTCGTGTCGGGCAGTATCATGTCTACAAGTTTTTTACCTTGTAGATAAGTTGTCAGGTCTTCTTTGAATTTCTCCTCAAACGGATATCTCAATTGTTTGTCTTGCATTGTTATGTGCTTTAATTCCAGAGTTAGTTACCACTCACTCCTTTGTCTTCTTTCAGTTTTATTCAGCCAGCTTCTTCTTTACCTCTGCGAGTGCTGCAATCCAGTTTGTATCGAGGGAGAACTGGGTAAGATAATCCTCGCTGTTGAAGTAAGCTAAGACAAGGCTCTTGTCCGGGTCATTATAGAGAGGATGATTGATACTCGCATCACGGAATATCTTGATAATACGGTCTTTGCTCCGTTGTTTGTCAGTACGTGCATATTCCTTTGTAAACAGATTGATATACTCGTGCATGTAATAAGCCATAGAATCAAGCTGGGCGTTGAGATGAGCAATTTCCTTGCTGGATAATTGTTTTGTGGTGTCAGCAATGGCTGATAAAGTGCGTGTGTTAAGATAGGTGATTGCATCAACTTTGAACGAAGCTACCTTACGAACGTTCACGTCTTCTTTTGTATCGACAGCAATCTTGTAGGCACTTGAATATAATTGTTTCGATACACGCTCCTGCTGGGCATTCACCGTAAGTACAGATGCGAAAAGGAATGAAAGGGCTATGATTTTATTTTTCATATGCTCCAAATTTAAATACTTGTGTTATCCTAAATTATATCTTTGATGCTATGTGCGTCTTCTTGGATTAAGTAATATGACCAGCTCTGTTTGTTATAAGCAGGTGAATGAGCCTTCCTGTTTATCTTATTCTGTCAGAATTCTTACGTGCGAAGTCTTTCCATGAACCATAATGTTTGGCATCTGTTTCAGGTCGGTTCATCTGTAGGAAATGGCAGTAGGCAGCAGCAACGGCATCGGTTGCATCCATGAAATGAGGCATCTGGTCGTCACGTAGGTGCAGGAGTTTCTGTAGCATACCTGCCACCTGTTCCTTGGAGGCAGAGCCGTTTCCCGTGATTGCCATTTTGATTTTCAATGGAGCGTACTCCTGAATGGGTACGTCGTGCTGGATGGCTGCAGCTATGACAACCCCTTGTGCACGTCCGAGTTTAAGCATAGACTGCACGTTCTTTCCGAAGAAAGGGGCTTCGACGGCCACTTCGTCAGGCAGGTATTCATTGATAATACCTGTCACACGCTCGAAAATCCTGCCTAATCGGAGATATACATCCTTTTCCTTGCGCATATCAATGACTCCCATGACAACAAGTTCGGCTTTGTTCCCGCAGACACGCAGCACGCCATAGCCCATGACATTAGTGCCGGGGTCGATGCCGAGAAGTATCTTTTCGGGTTGTGAGCTTCTTGTTTTCATTCTTATGGGTTGTATGATTTGTTTTTTTATCGGTCCATATAAGGGTTATGGGCAAGCTCGAATCCTATGGATGTCTGCGGTCCATGCCCCGGACAAACCACGGTTGTGTCAGGGAGCTGTGCGAGTTCACGGAGACTGCTGATAATCTGGAACATGCTGCCACCGGGAAAATCGGTTCTGCCAATACTTCCTTTAAACAATGTGTCGCCAGTGAAGAGGACGTTTTCTTCTGCACAATAGAAGCATACTGAACCGCCTGAATGTCCCGGAGTGCGGATGATCTTGAAGATATGAGAGCCGAAGGGTATGGTTTGACTTTCAGCAAGTTTCAAGTTTCCGGCAGGCAGATTATGCTCCAGTTCCATTCCGAGCATCTGAGCAGCAGCCTGTTTGGGGTTGTTCATAAATACGGCATCGCCTTCCGCAACCTCTGGTTGAAGATTGAAGGCGGCAAGGAGGGCGGCATCGCCAAAGTGATGGTCAAGATGCCCATGTGTGCCAAGATTATGTACAGGGGTAAGCCCTTCTTCTTTGACATAATCTATGATAGCGTTCTGTTCACTCTCAGTAAGCGCACCACAGTCAATGATGACACATTCCTTTGTCTCGTCACTGACAACGTAGCAGTTCTCCTGGAGTGGATTAACCTCAAAAGTCTGGATTTTAAGCATAAGTGATTATTGTGGGTAAAATGGGTGAAATAGAGCGGTGATGTACGTTCATGCGTGAGGAAAGAATTATCCCGGTACGTAAATAAGGTATTTCTCCTTGAACCACTCTTCATCAAACCATTGCGAAAGTTCTGTCTTTTCGGCAATGTTCTTGTATGGTTTCAGTTCTTCATCAAGGTTTCCACCTTTCAGGGCAATGACACCGTTCGGTAGGACATTGTGCTGGTCATGTGCAATGTTTTTCTTGACAATCTTCATCAGGTCAGGCAGTGGCATGACAGCACGTGATACGATGAAATCAAACTTGCCTTTCTCCTCTTCTCCACGTAAGTGGGCCGGTAGGACATTGTCAAGCCCGATAGCATCGGCAACCTCCTGTGCAACTTTCACTTTCTTGCCTGTTCCGTCAATAAGTTTGAAGTTGGCTTCGGGGAAGAAGATGGCGAGCGGAATACCGGGGAAACCGCCTCCTGTACCGAAGTCAAGGATGTTTGTGCCTTCACGGAAGTTAATACGCTTGGCTATCGCCAGTGAGTGAAGGATATGGTGCTCGTAGAGATTGTCAATGTCTTTGCGTGAAATGACATTAATCTTGGCATTCCAATCGTGGTACAGTGCATCGAGTGCTGCAAATTGTTCTCCCTGTTTTGGGGTGAGTTGTGGAAAGTATTTCTTAATTATTTCTATCATAATCTTTTCAAATAGGATAGGAGTTGTTGGAGTGAAGATAAGCTGGGGTGTAAACCCAAAGGGCGGATTAGTTGTCAATAGCTACTCTCACTTCCTTCTGGCTGATTTCACCGGGGGTATAGATGAATACCGTAGAGTCATCGGTGAGGATAAAATTGTCAGCAGGATAGGGGGCTATACCTGTGAAATAACCTTTTGCCTGTAGTCCTGCAATATCATCCTTGTCAAGATACTCACGGTCGGTCAGACGTTCGATGATTTCCTTTGTCAGTTTCTCTTTATAGTCCTTGCCGAACTGCTCCTGCAGTGTGATAAGATGTCCGTCTTTAGAACTGAAGTTGCGTACAATCATGTACTTCGTAAGCTGTCCGTTACCATTGTTGATGGCGATATGTGATAGGGCGGTAATATAATCATCCGCAGCAGCTTTCAGTTCAGTCTTGATGGTCAGTTCACCGATGAGCTGGCTCTTTCCCTTCTCTCTCTGACGAACAAGCTGGGCAATCTCCATATATTCCTTTACATACTGACGAGCAAAGGCAGGGATAGCTGTTTGGGGAGAAAGTCTGTCGTAAGATAAGGAGAAATAATCTGGCTGCAGAAGCCCCATTCTCAATAAAGAATCATTGACAGCTGCATATTTGTTGTCTTTAAGATAAGTGAATTCAATATGAACGTGACATTGAATAGCATCCGAAAAGTGTGCTATGGTGTCAATAGATACCACAGCCGTTGGAATCTCCAGTTTCTTCGGTGTTGATGATTTGCGTCCACAACTTGTCATCAGGAACATCAGGATTGCGGAAAACACGAATATTGTAAATAACTTCTTTGTCATATATAGGCGACAAAGTTACGAAAAGTTTTTGTAACTTTGCATTATACACATATAATAAAAAGGAAAGAATGATAAAAGCGTGTTTGTTTGATTTGGATGGAGTTGTATTGGATACAGAGCCTTTATATACTTTGTTCTGGCATGATATGGGTAATAAGTATCGTCCTGATGTTCCTGATTTTGAGTATGTAATAAAGGGACAGACATTGGTGCAGATTTATGATAAGTATTTTGCTGGGGAAGAAACCATGCAAAAGGAGATTACAGATCTTCTGAACGAATACGAGCATAACATGTCGTATGATTATATAGTTGGTTTCGAGCACTTTGTAAAGGAACTTAGAAATAAAGGTTTAAAGACTGCGGTTGTCACAAGTTCTAATCTTGAGAAGATGCAGAATGTTTATAAAAGGCATCCAGAGTTCAAAGGATATTTTGATGAGATTCTCACCTCAGAAGACTTTACTGAGAGTAAACCTTCACCTGATTGTTATCTCAAGGCAGCAGCCTATTTTGGAGTCTTACCAGAGGAGTGCGTCGTTTTTGAGGACAGTTTCAATGGATTACGCTCCGGGATTGCCTCTGGTGCACGTGTTATAGGTCTTGCAACTACCAATTCTGTGGCAGAAATAGAGGCTTATACGAAGGAGGTAATTAGCAATTATGAAGGTTTTACTTTGTCAGACGATTAAAAAGGAGTAACTTTGCAGCCCGAAAAGAAAAGTTAAAATTTAAAGTTCGAAACTGAAAGTTGTGTCCTGTTGGAGGGTGTCATGTTTCGTATATTGAAACAAACGTAGCCCGGTGACAGTGCATGGTAAGGCATACGAAGGATTATGTTCCAAACTGTTAACAGACAGAGTGTGTCATAGTTTTGAATTCAAGACTGGAGAATATGGGATACTTAACAACAGATAAGAAGAAGGTAACTGCAAAGACACTCTTGGAAATGAAGGCGGCAGGTGAGAAGATTAGCCAGATGACCGCCTATGATTTTACAACGGCAGGAATTATTGATGCTGCGGGAATTGACAGTATTCTCGTTGGTGACTCTGCATCGAATGTGATGGCAGGTAATCAAGATACGACACCGATTACCGTTGAACAGATGATTTATCATGCACGTTCTGTTGTGCGTGCATGCCAGCGTTGTCTTGTTGTCTGCGACATGCCGTTCGGTTCTTATCAGATAAGCCGTGAGGAGGGTATCCGTAATGCTATACGCATCATAAAGGAAACTGGTGCAGGTGCTCTCAAGATGGAAGGGGGCAAGGAAATTGTCGATACAGTTAAAGGAATTGTAGAGGCGGGTGTTCCTGTTGTCGGTCACCTTGGTCTTACTCCTCAGAGCATCCATAAGTTTGGGGGATACGGTCTTCGTGCTAAAGATGAGGCTGAGGCTGAGAAACTCATAGAAGATGCCCTTGCGCTTGATGCCGCTGGAGTAAGTGCAATTACCCTTGAGAAGGTTCCTGCAGCCTTGGCGACGAAGGTTACGTCAATGGTCAAAGCTGCCACGATTGGTATCGGTGCTGGTAATGGCACGGATGGTCAGGTTCTCGTTTATGCCGATGCGCTTGGTATGACTCAGGGTTTCAAGCCTAAGTTCCTGCGCCATTTTGCCAATGTCAACAAATGTATGACAGAGGGTGTACAGGAGTATATTAAATGTGTGAAGGAGAGTACTTTCCCATCGGATGCGGAGGCGTATTGATATTATCGGCAATTCAGTATTTATAGTTTTATTTCGGAAATATGAATCGTCTTCCTTGCTGATTTTGATAGAATAAAATAGTTTTTAAAATAAATGTGAGGTTGTATTAGGATATTGGAAGGCACAGTCAGTGCTTTTGTAAGTAATGTTTCATGGTGATGTACAAAGCATGCGAACAGTATTTTTTTCGTTAAACAGCCATATTAACAGTGGCTTTTTATATTTGGAATGTCTTTATGAATACTACATCCTGATAAATATCAGTAATCATAAATTACAGATTTTGGATTCGGAATAAAATATAGAATTATGGATACTCAAAACATACCTGTTCACGTTCGTTTGTGGAATAAGCACTTTTGGTTATTGGCTATGGCAAACCTCCTGCTGGTCATGTCCTCTTATATGCTTATCCCTGTTATTCCTTTGCGGATGATGAGCAGAGGATATTCCATGTCGCAGATAGCATTGGTGCTGGGTGTTTTCTTTGTCGGGATATATCTTTTTGGCTGCCTTTCGGGCTATCTGGTGCAACGTTATCGTCGTAAGAGGGTATTTAGTATTTCAATACTGTTCTTGTTGGCAGTAACGGCTGTGCTCTATGAACTGAGCAAACAGCCTTATAACTCCTTCGATTATATGCTGCTCGTAGGACTACGTTTTTTACAGGGAGCTTTCTTTGGACTTTCACAACTCGTATTGCTCAGTACGCTGATTATTGATACCGTTGAGGCTGTTCACAGGACAGAAGCTAATCATGCAGCGACATGGTTCGGCCGTTTTGCTCTCTCTCTTGGTCCGTTGGCAGGTATTCTTGTCTATCATTACATGAACTTTGGCACAGTGCTTCTCCTGTCGTGTGTCTGTTTGCTTGTTTCTTTCGTTTTTGTCAGTTTGATAAACTTCCCTTTCCGTATGCCGAGTGAGGAGTTCTCTCGCTTTTCCTTTGATCGGTTCTTACTGAAAGGCAGTCATTGGCTTTTCATAAACATAGCTCTTGTTACTTCTGCGGTAGGACTTCTGATGACTATAGAACAATCCCCCCGTTTTTACGGACTTATCATGTTGGGTTTTTTCGTTGCCATTCTTGCTGAGCGTTTCGCCTTTGCTGATGCCGATCTCCGCAGTGAGGCAACAACAGGGATGATAACAATGGGGATAGCTGTTCTGTTGTTGCTTACACGAAACCAGGCGAGTGTCAGCTACATTGCGCCTATTCTCATTGGTTTTGGTGTGGGAATAATAGGTAGTCGTTTCCTGCTCTTTTTTATCAAGATGTCCGACCACTGCCAGCGTGGGACAAGTCAGAGTACGTTCCTTCTTGCCTGGGAAACAGGTATCGGAGTGGGCTTGGTGATTTCATTCGGTCTTCTCGGATGTGAGCCTTCTTATGTATTGTGGCTGTGCCTTGTCTTGTTGGCTGTTGCACTGATACTCTATGTTGCATTTGTTCATGGCTGGTATGTAAAACATAAACATCGATAATGCTTGTTAGTGTCTGGTAGATATCCTCCTGTCATCTCTGCTAACGTTTCAGTTTACCCTCGTTTGCTTTATTTTTTGGGGAGGTGAAAGGTGATTATTCAAGAACGCTATGTTATAAGTTTGGCAGAGCTTGTCTTTGCGTTTGAGAAATGTAACCATAACATTAGGGGTGTCTCGCTATCTACTCCCTCCTTTTGGGGGAGGGCAAGGGGGAGGGGCTTGGAGCTTCTTTTCTTCTGTTTGCAAAGTTAACCATGATTTACCAGAAAAAGCAATGTTTTTCGGGCACAAGGGGGTACAAGTTCTGCAAATCATCTTGCAACAGGCTGTCCTGCAGAAAGATAGGCAAACGGATGCATGAGAAAAGCTGGTCAGCCTTCCATCTGCCTCTGTAAGAGACAATGTCCAAAAAATAAAAAAAGAAACTTTCGGGCAAGTGACATATAAGGGAGGCAATCACACGAATCATAAATCACAACAAGGATTTGCAGCATAAGAAAAGAGAATCCCATATAATATAATACCTTATTAATAAATAAAAACATAGCCAAGACGGTCTTGGCTTCCTACTTTATTATCATCCTCCGACACAGAAAACCTTTTCATGTTAATACCTTGAAAATTGCAGACAACAGTTTGAAAAATCATGACATAATTTCGGGTAAAGTACCTACAGATAAAGGTAAAAACACGTGTAAAAAGCAAGTTCATAACCAACAGTAAATCAGTTGGTTATGGAGTCGTGCAAGAAAAGGTGCTTAATTGGACTTCAAAAGGGCGTCAGTTAGACCTCAAAAGGGCATCTATTGCAAGTCAATTGGGCGTCTTTTAGAAGCCAAAAGACCATGTGTTAGCTTCGAACCGCATGAAAATAATTTACAAACGTTGGTTGCTGTGGGAATAAGTCATTTGTAGAAGACGGAAAGACATGGTATCTGTTTGCCTTTTCTACCTTTTTATCTTGTGTTTTATCCCTTTTTGTGAGACCGTCTGCTTTTGGATAGTCATTACCATGCAGGTGTATAAGTCTTTGTTTTGTTTCCAATCTACGCATTTAACGGAAGAACCTAAAGTTTTATCTTCAAATCATTGTCAGAAATGTTAAAGAGATGCTAAGTGATTAAAAGGGGCGTTAGTTGGAATTAAATCAGGCATTAGTTGCATCGAGGGTAAGCATTAGTCAGTCCGCAATTAGTGGTTAATAGCATTGAAGTGATGCAAATTTGTTATTTCGTCAACTTTTTATTATCTTTGCATCAAATTAGCTAATTATATGGGATTATTCGGTTTATTCGGAAAAAAGAAGAAGGAAACGCTTGACAAGGGTCTTGAGAAGACAAAGCAGAATGTCTTTTCAAAACTGGCACGCGCAGTGGCTGGAAAGTCAAAAGTTGATGATGAGGTTTTGGATGACCTTGAAGAAATTCTCGTTACATCTGACGTGGGTGTAGATACAACCATCAAGATTATCCGCCGTATTGAAGAACGTGTTGCACGTGACAAGTATGTGTCGACAAGCGAACTGAATGATATTCTCAAGAGTGAGATTACGGCATTGCTCACCGAAAACAACACGGGTGACAATGGTGAATGGACGCTGCCAGAGGGAGCACATCCGTATGTAATTCTCGTTGTTGGTGTCAATGGTGTGGGAAAGACCACAACTATCGGCAAGCTCGCCTGGCAGTTCAAGCAGGCTGGCAAGAAAGTTTATCTTGGTGCTGCCGATACCTTCCGTGCCGCAGCTGTCGAGCAGATTCAGATATGGGGTGACCGTGTCGGTGTACCTGTCGTAAAGCAGCAGATGGGTGCTGACCCCGCAAGCGTGGCTTTTGATACGTTGCAGAGTGCCAAGGCAAATGGTGCAGATGTTGTGATTATTGATACAGCGGGTCGTCTGCATAATAAGGTAGGCTTGATGAACGAGCTGAAGAAAATCAAGGATGTAATGAAGAAAGTTGTCCCAGAGGCTCCGCATGAAGTTCTGTTGGTTCTTGACGGAAGTACAGGGCAGAACGCCTTTGAGCAGGCACGCCAGTTTGCTGCCGTGACACAGATTACTTCGCTTGCCATCACGAAACTTGACGGAACGGCAAAGGGTGGCGTTGTGATAGGTATCAGTGACCAGTTGAAAGTTCCTGTCAAGTATATCGGATTGGGAGAAGGAATGGAAGACCTGCAGCTCTTTGATAAGGTGCAGTTTGTTGATAGTCTGTTCAAGTAGAGTGTTGGGTGTTGGGTGTTGAATGTTGGGTGTTGAATGTTGGGTGTTGATGAATTCTGATGTTAAATCGCTGAGGAATACTCTGTTGACAACTCTTATAATTTGAGATTCATCTCCATCAATTCATCATCGGTCATCACCAATCCTCCATTAAATCCTTCATTAAATCCTCCATTAAATCCTCCATTAAATCCTCCATTAAATCCTCCATTAAATCCTCCATTAAATCCTCCATTAAATCCTCCATTAAATCCTCCATTAAATCCTCCATTAAATCCTCCATTAAATCCTCCATATCCATCTACTATTCATCACCACCCATCACCACCCATCACCTAACCCCCACCACCCATCACACGTAAACGAATGAAAAAAAATCAGATAGATATTATAACCATGGGCTGCTCGAAGAATCTTGTGGATTCTGAGCTTATCATGAAGCAGTTTGAGGCTAATGGTTATCATTGTACACACGACTCGAAACGTCCCCAAGGTGAGATAGCCGTTATCAATACGTGCGGTTTCATCGAGGCAGCAAAGGAGGAGAGCATCAATACGATTCTTGAATTCATAAACAGGAAGAAGAACGGACAGCTCAATAAACTATATGTCATGGGCTGTCTTTCACAGCGTTATAAGGATGAACTTGAGGCAGAACTTCCTGAGGTTGACAAGTTCTATGGAAAGTTCAACTACAAGCAGCTGCTGACGGAACTTGGCAAGGCTGATGTGCCGGCGTGCAATGGTGTTCGCCATCTTACAACTCCCCGCCATTATGCTTACGTGAAGATTGCTGAGGGATGCGACCGCCATTGTGCTTATTGTGCTATTCCTCTGATTACAGGACGTCATCATTCACGTCCTTTGGAGGATGTGCTGGGTGAGGTTAAGAACCTTGTTTCACAAGGTGTAAAGGAATTCCAGATTATTGAACAGGAATTGACTTACTATGGTGTTGACCTTGACGGCAAGCACCATATTACCGAGTTAATTTCCCGTATGGCGGATATAGAAGGTGTTGAGTGGATACGTCTCCATTACGCCTATCCTAATCAGTTCCCACTTGACCTTCTCGATGTAATCGCTGAAAAACCGAATGTCTGCAAGTATTTGGACATTGCTTTCCAGCATGTTTCCGACCACATGCTCGACCGTATGCGTCGCCATGTGACTAAGCAGGAAACACTTGAATTGATAGCAGAGATACGCCGCCGTGTGCCTGGCATTCATCTTCGCACAACGTTGCTCGTAGGTTTCCCTGGTGAGACTGATGAGGATTTTGAAGAGCTGAAAGAGTTTGTCACCGAAGCCAGGTTTGAGCGTATGGGTGCCTTCGCCTACTCAGAAGAAGAAGGAACCTACAGTGCCAGACATTATGAAGATGATGTTCCTGAGGAGGTAAAGCAGGCTCGCCTTGACGAACTGATGGCTATCCAGCAGGGTATCTCAGAAGAACTGGAGGGGGAGAAGATTGGCAAGACTTTCAAGGTCATCATCGACCGTAAGGAAGGTGAATATTATATCGGGCGTACAGAATTCTGTTCACCAGAGGTTGACCCGGAAGTCCTGGTCTCATCGGGAGGGAAGTCGTTGCGTGTGGGAAAATTCTATGATGTCCGTATAACAGACTCTGATGAGTTTGACCTTTACGGTGAGGTCGTTAAGTTATAATTCATTGCTCAAAGTTATGATTACTGAAATCTAAGACGATTACGGTTGCCTTTGAGATGTTCTTCGATTGTCAGCACGAAAATGTATCAGGTAGGGTTCAAAACTTTGAGTATAGGTTATTGGGAAAGAATAAATCATGATAATGAATCTTGATTTCTGATTTTTTGAATTAATAAGGAAAAGACGGATGAATAATAAGGAATTCATAGCAGCATTGGCAGCAAAAACCGGCTATACGCAGGAGGAAAGCCAGAAGATGGTGAAGACCGTTGTAGAACTGATGGGCAAATCCTTCGAGACGGGTGACGCTGTTCCTGTCTCTGGTTTCGGTACGTTTGAGGTTAAGAAACGTCTGGAGCGTGTAATGGTAAATCCTTCAACAGGTTTGCGCATGCTTGTTCCTCCAAAATTGGTGCTGAACTTCAAGCCCGCAGCTACGATAAAAGGACATGTAAGAAAGGGAGGAATGGAGAATGGCTAAGACGGCAATACAGATGATAACAAGTGCATTGGCTAAGCAGTATAAACTGTCAGTGGCTGATGCTACGGCTTTTGTTGATGCTATTTTTACTATTGTCAGTTCTGAGCTCAAGAATGGCAAGCAGGTAAAAATCAAGGGACTTGGTACTTTCAAGGTTCAATCCGTCAAGCCTCGTGAGAGTGTCAATGTCAATACGGGTGAGCGGGTTCTAATTAAAGGTCATGACAAGATAACTTTTACCCCGGACACAGCGATGAAGGAACTTGTAAACAAGCCTTTCTCGCAGTTTGAGACGGTTGTCATCAATGATGGTGTCAATACAGAAGAATTGGAACGTGTCCCTGCAGAGGAAACAACAGAGGGGGGAAAGACTGAATTGGCTGATGATTTTCCATTCGAAGGTGCTGCTGAAGACGTTGCCGATGATGTTGAAAAGACTGAAAATGTTAAGGTGAAACCTGCAGGACCTGTTCAGAATCTGCAAAATGATGTTCCAGCTGTGGAAGAAGAACCTGCTGTTGGGGATGATCCTGGAGCTACTTCAAATAATATATCAGCCGTTGAGGATGATGCCGTTGCTGGTTCAAATAATGAACCTATAGACGAGGATGTTGAATTTTCTGATGTCGGGAAAGAAGAGGCTTTGGCTTTAAACGTGAGGTCTCAGGTTCACGGTGAAGATAAAGAAGGCGTACAGGAATTTGTTGCAGAGAAGAAGGAAGAACCTGTCATGGTTGAGCCTGAGTCTCTGAAGACTGCAACTTCTGTTGTGCAAGATAGTGTAGAACCTGTAGAAGTTGAAACTCATAAGGAAGAGGAAAGTCCAAGTCTTTCTGAAACGATTGATACGATAAATGATGAAGACGGCGATATTGACGGCTCTGCAAACGGTATGTTGAAGCGGGTTGCTTTGATTGCTGTTATTGTGATTGCCTGCCTTGGAGTCTTTCTTTGGGTAAGATTTGGTGGAACGAAATCACGGAAAGGTTCAGTTGTAGCAGAGCAGGTAAATTCTTCTGATGATAAATTAGAACTTGGATCCAAGACAGTTCCTGCGGACACTGTTACGACTGCTGCAAAAGCCCGACAGACTGCATCCGACCGTAAGAAAGAGACAGTTGATTCCTTTGCGGCAATGAACAGTGACCCCCGTATCCGTTATGGTGCCTATAATATCATCGGGATAGACCGTGTTGTCGTTTTGAAGAAAGGACAGACGATGGAGAAGTACAGTCGTAAGACCCTTGGTGCAGATATGATAGGCTATTTCCAGGTGCTCAATGGGCGCAAGACGATGCAGGCTGGTGACACGATGAAAGTTCCAAAGGTAGAGTTAAGACCAGAGTATAGAAAGTAAGCATTTATTTATCTTTTTCAACGGATATAAAAAATTACATCAGAGTTATGCAGGTGTAATCATGTATTAAAAAAGTCTTTAAATTATGATTTAAGGACTTTTTTAATATAATTTAGACACTATTCTTCGCCTCATAGGCTTTTATGTTGTACTTTTGTGAATCGTTGAAATTAGAAATAATAGTACAATATAAATTGTAAGATAATGTCAGAATCAATTGATATTAGAGAGTTGAACGAGCGGATAGAAAGTCAGAGTTCTTTTGTAACCAATCTCACGACGGGTATGAACCAAGTGATAGTTGGTCAGAGGCATCTGATAGATTCATTACTTATCTCATTGCTTAGCGATGGTCATATCCTTCTTGAAGGTGTGCCGGGACTGGCAAAGACTCTTGCCATCAAGACGCTTTCGCAGCTTGTTGATGCACGTTACAGCCGTATTCAGTTTACTCCAGACCTTTTGCCTGCAGACGTTATTGGTACGCAGATTTATTCACAGAAGGATGAGGCTTTCCATGTGAAGAAAGGTCCTGTATTTGCAAACTTTGTACTTGCAGATGAGATTAACCGTGCTCCAGCTAAAGTCCAGAGTGCATTGCTGGAAGCCATGCAGGAACATCAGGTAACAATTGGTGATTCTACTTTTGCTCTTCCCAACCCTTTTCTCGTAATGGCTACTCAGAATCCGATAGAGCAGGAGGGTACCTATATGTTGCCAGAGGCACAGGTAGACCGTTTCATGCTGAAAGTTGTTATTGATTATCCGACTTTAGAGGAAGAGAAACTCGTTATTCGTGAGAATCTTCAGGAGAGTATGCCAGAGGTTTATCCTGTAGTCAGCGCCGGGGAGATTCTTGAAGCACGCCGGGTGGTCAAGGATGTGTATATTGATGATAAGATTATGCAGTATATTACTGATATCGTTTTTGCAACACGTTATCCAGAACGTTATCAGTTGCCGGAGCTGAAGCAGATGATAACTTTCGGTGGAAGTCCCCGTGCAAGTATCAACCTTGCAAAGGCAAGTCGTGCCTATGCTTTCATCAAGCACCGTGGTTATGTTGTTCCTGAAGATGTGCGTGCTGTTGCGCATGACGTGCTTCGTCACAGAATTGGTTTGTCATATGAGGCGGAAGCAACTGACCTTACAACTGAGAATATTGTCAGTGAGATTATCAACAAGGTGCAGGTTCCTTAATCTCAGTATGGTAAGCAGAGTTTAAGAAGAAGTGCAATTATCGTTGTATATGGATACTACAGAGTTACTAAAGAAAGTCCGTAAGATTGAAATAAAGACCTTGGGACTGAGCCAGAACATCTTTGCTGGGCAGTATCATTCTGCCTTCAAGGGACGTGGTATGGCTTTTTCGGAAGTGCGGGAGTATCAGTATGGTGATGATGTGCGAGACATAGACTGGAATGTGACTGGTCGTTTTCATCGTCCTTATGTCAAGGTCTTTGAAGAGGAACGTGAGCTTACTGTGATGTTGCTTGTCGATGTCAGCGGTTCACTCGACTTTGGAACTGCGGGGCAGCTGAAGCGGGAGTGTGTGACGGAAATAGCAGCTACATTGGCATTCTCAGCCATTCAGAACAACGACAAGATTGGTGTCATATTCTTCTCTGACCATATTGAGAAGTATATAGCCCCGAAGAAAGGGCGTAAGCACATTCTTTATCTTATTCGTGAGATGCTTACTTTCACTCCTGATAGCAAGAAAACGGATGTCGGTGTAAGTCTTGAATACCTCAACAAGGTGATGAAACGGCGTTGTACAGCCTTTTTAATCAGTGATTTCTATACTAGAAAGGATTTCAGTCAGGAACTTCGTATAGCCAATAAGAAACACGATGTTGTGGCGATTCAGGTATATGACCGTCGTGCGAAGGAAATGCCGGATGTCGGTTTGATGAAAGTCGTGGATGCTGAGACCGGACACGAGATGTATATTGATACGCATGATGCCCGCTTGCGGAAGGTACATAATGTGTATTGGGAAGAGCGTGAACAGCGTCTGCATGAAATGTTGAATCAAAGCCATGTGGACAGTATAGATGTGGCAACGGATGATGATTATGTGAAGATGTTGATGACATTGTTTTCAAAGAGAAGCCGATGAGAAAATATATAGTCATAATAACATTACTTGTTCTGGCGGTTGTTAGTCATGCACAGGTACAGGTGACGGCAAGTGTGGATTCCTCCCGGATATTAATCGGTGGACGCTCACACTATAGTATTACCGTATGTGCGCCTAAAGGGACAAGGATTTCTTTTCCAGAATATGCTCGCAAGAAAGAGATATTTCCAAATGTTGAAGTACTCAGTGAAGAATCTGATACGGCAGAAGTAAATAATGGATTGAAAATCCGGCGAATATATACATTGACGGCATGGGATGCTAAACGCTGTACGATTCCTGCACAGAAGGTGGTTGTTGGTGGAACGACAAAGATGACAGGTACAGTTGCTTTAGAGATTCAATCAGTAGCTGTTGATACAGTGAAGAATATGCCAATGCCGCCTGATGATGTGCAGAAGGTACCCTTCTCTTGGAGTGAATGGTTGCCAGTGATATTGTTAGCTGTTCTTGTACTTCTGCTCCTTGGTATTGCTTTCTATCTTTATATGGTTCTTCGTAATAAGAAGAGTGGGTGGACTCCTAAGAAGGCACGTGTGTTGTCGTTTTATGAGCAAGCTAAAGCAGACCTTGCAGAAATAGCTGCAAATAAGAATTCGTATAGTGAACAGAAGACATACTATACGGATGTTACCAATGTTCTAAGGACGTATATCTCTCAACGTTTTAAACTCAATGCGTTGGAAATGACTACCCATGAGATTTTGGGAAGTATGTCTGGATTATGTGAAGAGACTGATGTTGCAGAGTTGCAGGAAGTCTTCAATACAGCTGATCTTGTGAAGTTTGCCAAGTATTCAACGAGTGTGAACGATATGGATTTCTACCTTGATAGTATAACGCACTTTGTTGATAGTACAAAGGTTGACAATCCTGTAGAAGTAGTTGTAGAACCACTGGAAGATGTAAAAGAAACTCGTTTGCGCAAGATACTCAAACTGGTGATGGGCTTGCTTGTTGTGGTCTCTGTAACATTGTTAGTTTACGTTGCGTCTGAAGTTTATGCACTTTTGATGTGATATATATAGAATGTAGAAATGGAATTTGCCAATAGTGGATATCTTCTTTTGCTTCTTTTGCTGATACCTTATTTATTATGGTATTTCTTTCGCGGTAAAGGAAAAGAACCAACAATGAGGATGAGCGATACATTCGCTTATCAGCATGCTCCCAGAAACTGGAAGGTGAAGATGATTCATCTTCCTATGGCTTTGCGTTGCATTGTCTATGTTTTGGTAGTCATTGTATTGGCACGTCCTCAGACTTATAATGCCTGGGATAATAAAGATACGGAAGGAATTGACATTATGCTGACGATGGATGTTTCGGCAAGTATGTTGACAGATGATATTTTTCCTAACCGTATGGAGGTGGCGAAGGAGGTTGCCTCGGAATTTATCAGCAGTCGTCCCAGTGATAATATCGGGCTTACTATTTTTGCAGGTGAAGCTTTTACACAATGTCCCATGACTCTTGACCATGCTGCACTCTTGAATCTTCTTCATCACATTCGTACAGATTTGGTTACGAGTGGTTTGATGCAGGATGGAACAGCTATTGGCATGGGTTTGGCAAATGCCGTTAGCCGGTTGAAAGATTCAAAGGCAAAAAGTAAGATCATCATCCTGTTGACTGATGGCAGCAATAATGTTGGTTCCATATCACCAATGACAGCTGCTACGATTGCAAAGAAGTTCGGTATCAGAGTTTATACGATAGGCTTTGGCAGAGAGACGGGAGAGGATATTGGAGCCATAGATTATAATACATTGCAGGATATTGCGGTGTCAACAGATGGTGAATTCTATAGGGCGCAAAGTCAGGCGGAGTTGTCGAGAATCTATCAGGATATAGACAAACTTGAGAAGACGAAAATGAACATTAAGTCATACGACCATCTGTATGAGGCTTACATGCCTTTTGCCTGGTTGGCATTGATAGTCTTCTGTTTTGAGTTGTTGCTTCGTTGGACAGTTTTCAAACGCTTGCCGTAAGGCTTTCTGATAATCGTTCAAACAGAAGTCACAGGCTTGTTTAACAAGATTGATTGAAGAATGTTTAGATTTGATAATCCCATATATTTGTGGCTGTTATTGCTGATCCCATTATCAGCAATAATCTACTCATATTCAGTCCGCAAGTGTAAGCAACGGATGAAGAAGTTTGGGAATACTGAACTTATGCGTCAGCTTTCTCCGATGATAAGTCAGAGGAGAGGCTGGGTTAAATTTGCATTGGCAGAACTGGTGTTGTTCTTGCTTGTGCTTATTATAGCACGTCCACAGGTGGGTAGTAAACTTGCTACTAATAGGCAGCGAGAAGGTATTGAAACAATTATAGCACTTGATATAAGCAATTCAATGCTTGCAGAAGATGTAGTACCTTCGCGTCTGGAGAAGAGCAAGCTGTTGGTCGAGAATCTGATGGACAAGTTCAGTGAGGACAAAATTGGACTGATTGTCTTTGCCGGCGATGCTTTTGTACAGCTCCCGATTACAAGTGATTATGTGTCAGCCAAGATGTTTCTGGATAATATTAACCCCTCATTAATCGGCACACAGGGAACTGATATTGGTAAGGCTCTTCAACTTTCCATTAACAGCTTTACACCTAAATCAAAGGTGGGTAAGGCTATCATCTTGATAACGGATGGCGAAGACAATGAAGGAGGTGCTGAGGAAATGGCAAGGCAGGCGCAAAGTAAAGGTATCAAGGTGTTTGTCCTTGGTGTCGGCTCTAAAGAGGGAGCTACTATTCCTATGTCTGACGGAGAAGAATTGAAGAAATCAAGTGGTGAAATTGTGAAGACACGTCTTAATGAGGATATGTGTAAACAAATTGCTGCAGCCGGACATGGTGTATATGTTCATGTAAGTAACAGTAATGTTGCAGATGCTGTCCTCGGCAGAGAACTTGGTAAACTACAGAAAGGTAAAATCAATAATGTTATTTACAGTGACTTTGACGAACAGTTCCAGGCATTGGCTCTACTTGTAGCCATTCTACTCATTGTGGATGTCTTGGTACTTGAAAGAAAGAAACGTTGGTAAGAATATGGTAAAACGACTTTATTTCATTATGTGCCTGATACTTCTGTTTGTTTCTGCCAAAGGACAGACAGCTAACCAGCTTATAAGAGAAGGTAATAAACTTTTCTCCTCAAAGAACTATGCGCAGGCAGAGGTGCTTTATCGCAAGGCTGTTGACAAAGAAGCCAACAATGCGATAGCCAATTATAACCTGGGAAGAAGCCTGCAGACCCAGAAGAAGAATGATGAAGCGAAAAAGTTCTATGAGAAAGCTGCAGAGTTAGAGAAAAATCCTGTCCGTAAGTCAAGCAGCTATAGCAATCTGGGGACTATTCTTCAAGATGAAAAAGATTATGCTAAAGCAATAGAAGCCTATAAGAATGCTTTGCGTCGTAATTCTGACCACAGGAATGCAAGATACAATCTTGAATTGTGCAAACGCCAGCAGAAGAAACAGCAACAGAATCAATCGTCTGGTGGTAAGAATAAACCTGACAAAGACAAAGACAAGAAAAAGAATCAGCCTCAGAATAAGAATAAAGATAATAATCAGAAGAATAATCAGCAGAAAGATAATCAGGGGATGAGCAAAGATAATGCAGAACAGCTTCTCAATGCCGTCAAGCAACAGGAGAAGGAAACGCAAGAACGTTTGTCCAAGGCGATGCGCCAGCCTTCTGATAGAAAACTTGATAAAAACTGGTAATATTGAAGATATGAAACGATATATAATTTTGTTACTTTCGCTGTTGAGTGTTTGTGTCTTGCAGGCACAGCGTGTTCGGGTGGCTGCTCCGAAGCATGTGACTGTAGGTGAGGAGTTTCAAGTTGAGTACACTGTATATACACAGGATGTACGTAGATTTCAGTTGGGTAGATTGTCAAGTGGTCTTGAGAAAGTGTTTGGTCCTGCGACTTCTTCACAATCTAATTATCAATTTATTGATGGTCATGCGAGCAGCTCTTCTTCTGTATCTTTTACCTATGTCTTTTTAGCAACAAAGAAAGGAAATATAAGTATTGGGCCTGCACATATAATTGTAAATGATCAGGAACTTGCTTCGACACCTGTCAGGATTATGGTTTCTGGTAATACGAACAATTCTCGTACTTCATCAAATGGTGGTCGTTATGGCTCGCAAGGTGATCCTCGTGCGTCATCTACAACAATATCATCTAAGGACCTTTTTATCAAGGTCATTGCCAATAAGACAACCGTCTATGAACAAGAACCGGTATTGCTAACCTATAAAGTCTATACGACAAAGAATCTGCGTCAGCTGATGGGTAAGATGCCTGATCTGGCTGGTTTTCATGTACAGGAAATTGACTTGCCACAACAAAAGACTTTCCACAAAGAGCGTATTGGCAAGCGCATATATAATTGTGTGACCTGGAGCGAGTATGTAATGTATCCACAGATGACGGGAACCCTGAAAGTCCCGCCATTGACATTCCACGGCATTGTACAAGTATCAAACAGTTTCAATCCGTTTGAAGCCTTTGGTATTGATGGGGGAAGCACAAATCTCAAGAAAGATATTGTAGCGCCAGGCTTATCAGTCAAGGTGCTGCCATTGCCTAAACGACCGGCAGACTTCTCTGGTGGTGTAGGGCATTTTAATCTCTCAGCCCAGTTAAATAAGAAAGAGGTGAAGGCTGGTGACCCTATTAAAATCCGTGTTGTTGTCAGCGGAGCTGGTAACCTGAAGTTGATTAAGCAGCCTGTCATTCAGCTTCCTAAGGGTTTTGAAGCGCATGATGTCAAGGCAACTGACAAGACTCAGCTAACGACGAAGGGCGCAGAGGGTAACATGATTTTTGATCAGGTTGTAGTACCTCATCAAGAGGGACTTGTTTCCATTCCTCCTGTAAAGTTCTGCTATTATGATTTATCGCAGAAGAAATATATCACCCTTCAAACGACTCCTATGGAATTGAAAGTGTCAAGGGGTGACGGAACGACAAAAGATATTTTGTCTGTTGATTTACCGAATGAAGATATATTACCTTTGAAGACTGGTGAAAGGTCACTTGATAAGGTTGGTAACTTCTTCTTCGGTTCTGCAGTATACTATATCATTCTTATTTTACTTTTGGGTGCAGGTGGTTGTCTTTCTTTCTACTATCGTGATCGTTTTGCACACCATGTAGATATGGTTCTGAAACGAGGAAAGAATGCAAACCGTATAGCTTCCAGCCGTTTACATGCAGCTGAACTCTTGATGCTGAAGAAAAAGAACCTTGAGTTTTACGATGAGGTTCTGCAGACATTATGGGGCTATGCAAGTGATAAGCTGAATCTGCCTGTAGAGCAGTTGTCACGTGATAACATCAGTGAACAATTTAGTAAAATTAATGTGCCAATAGAAGTGATTGACAAGTATATTTCAGCTATTGATGAATGTGAATTTGAACGTTATGCTCCCGGAGACGAGAAAGGTAATATGAAGCGAACACTTGATGCTGCAATGAAGGCGATAGCTGATATGGAAGAAACAATTAAGGGTATGAAAACATCTTCCAAGAAATCATTTTCCCTCCTGTTTTTTATTATCTGTATGTCTGCATTTTCTTTGCAGCTGTCTGCACAGACAAAGGCTGATGTTGACAAGCTGTATCAGAAAGGGAATTACATGCAGGCTGTCAAGGGATATGAAAAGTTGTTGAAGCAAGGAGAGTCTGCTGCTTTGTATTATAATCTCGGCAACAGCTACTATCGTCTTGACAAAATCCCTCATGCCGTTCTTTCCTACGAGCGTGCACAACGCCTTGCTCCCAGTGACGAGGATATTCGCTTCAATCTTCAGTTGGCACAATCAAAGACGATTGACAATCTGACCCCAGAATCCGAAATGTTCTTTGTCACATGGTATAAGACATTGGTAAATTTCTTAAGTTCAGATTGGTGGGCATTTCTCAGCCTTGCCTGTCTGTTTCTTTCTCTTGTTGCTCTCTTGGGCTATCTTTTTGTTGAGATTGATGTTCTTCGAAAGTTATCGAAGGTGGTATTACCCGTTTTTTTCTTTTTCTTCCTTATCAATACATTCTTTGCGATACAGCAGGTTTACTTGCTGGATTCGGAAGACCATGGTATTATCATGTCATCATCTGCTATCGTCAGGAAGACGCCAGACCAGAAATCAGCAGAAGCCTTTATTCTCCATGAGGGTTCTAAGGTCAGAATAACAGATCATAGCATGAGCCACTGGACAGAGATACAGTTAAGTGACGGTCGTCAGGGGTGGGTTAAGGCAGAGAATATTGAAGCAATTTAAGTATTTGTCAGACAAATAGTTTCTCATTATAATAATCAAACGATGAATTTAGACGTTTTACGAGAACTTGATAAATCAATTCTGCTCGCTTTCAATGGAAGCGACAACCTCTTTGTTGATTATTTTGTTCTTACTTTGACTTCTGCTTACACGTGGATAGCCCTCTATGCGTCTTTACTTTACATGGTTATCAAAAACAATGAGAATTGGCAGAAGATTCTGCTTGTTGTCGGCGTTGTAGGATTGGGGCTGCTTATAGTCAATGGAGTTAACCTTGGTGTTGTCAAGCCGCTTGTAGCCCGACCACGTCCGTTGAATAACCCGGAGTTACAGGGACTTATCATGGCAACGAACCATTATATGGCTGATGGATACAGCTTTTTCTCATCCCATACCGCCAATTCCTTTGTGCTGGCAGTATTTTTCAGCTTATTAGTCCGTGACCGCATCTTCTCTGTCTTGATGATAGGTTGGAGCTTCATGGTTTCCTTCACGCGCCCTTATCTTGGGGTTCATTATCCTTCCGATGTGTTTTTCGGAATGATATTCGGTTCAACAGTCGCCGTTTTCATTTATTTTTTATACCTTCGCATCTATATTAGATGCAGCGACAAACTGCACTATATCTCCACAAGATACACGAGAACGGGATATAGTTTCGCTGACATAGATGTGGTTATCAGCGTACTTATATTGACTTTCATTTATGCGGCTTTCCGTGCCGTCTTATCTATATAAATAAAAAGTATGTCCAAAGATACAAAGCATATTTGCATTTCTGATTATAATTACTCTCTCCCCGATGAGCGTATCGCCAAGTTTCCTTTGGCTGAGCGCGACCAAAGCAAGCTGTTGCTCTATAAGCATGGTGAAGTGTCGGAGGACACATTCTATAATCTTCCCGAGCACCTGCCACTGGGAGCTTTGATGGTTTTTAATAACACGAAAGTTATACAGGCACGTATGCATTTCCGTAAGGAAACAGGTGCGCTCATAGAGGTGTTTCTTATGGAACCTGCAGAGCCGACAGACTATGAACTCATGTTCCAGACGAATCATGAATGTGCTTGGCTTTGTATGGTCGGCAACCTCAAGAAGTGGAAGGAAGGGACTTTGAAACGTGCATTTGAAATCAAAGGAAATAGGCTGACCCTTACTGCAACAATGAATCGCAGTAAGATGCAGGAGCAGGCTGGCGGTACCAATCACTGGATTAACTTTGAGTGGGATAATACGAACGTATCATTTGCTGAAATCCTCGAAGCTGTGGGAGAACTCCCAATTCCTCCTTATCTCAACCGTGCAACTGAGGAAAGCGACAAGAAAACCTATCAGACGGTTTATTCAAAAATCAAAGGTTCTGTGGCAGCTCCAACAGCTGGGCTTCACTTTACCGATAGGGTGTTGAAAGCCTTGGACGAACATGGGATTGACCGTGAGGAGCTGACTTTACATGTTGGTGCAGGAACTTTTAAGCCTGTGAAGAGCCGTGAGATAGAGGGGCACAGTATGCATACGGAGTTTATCGTTGTTCGTCGTCAGACCTTGGAGAAACTGCTGGCTCATGATTGCCGTGCGATTGCTGTGGGTACAACGAGTGTCAGAACATTGGAAAGCCTCTATTACATGGGTGTCAAACTTGTGTTGGACCCTGAAAGTACAGAGAAAGACCTTCATGTCAATCAGTGGGAGCCGTACGACTTGCCGCATAATGCAGATGGATTGGTAGAAGTGGATGGAAGAGTGATAACAGCGGAAGAATCTATCCGTCATCTGCTTGCCTATCTGGATAAAGACGGATTTGAAATGCTGCACTCAAGCACTCAGATTATCATAGCCCCAGGTTATTCCTACAAGATTATCAAGGCACTCGTAACTAATTTCCATCAGCCACAATCCACGCTGCTGCTTTTGGTGAGTGCGTTTGTAAAGGGCGGCAACTGGCATAAGATTTATGATTATGCACTTAGTCACGGATTCCGTTTCCTTAGCTATGGTGATTCTTCGTTGTTGATTCCATAATATTATTATTTCCTAAGTGTTGGAGAATTGAACTTCATATCTTGGAAAAAAATGATTGGGAATCAAGGTTCGATTCCTTATTAGGGAGGAAATGCAGTTGATTGATAAAACAATAGTGCATTCCCTCATAAACTTCAAGTATAGAAAAGATGAAAATAGGCGATAAAGTCAGATTTCTGAGCGATACCGGCGGTGGAGTCATTGCCGGTTTCAAAGGAAAGATAGTGTTGGTAGAAGATGAGGATGGTTTTCAGATTCCGACACCTGCCAACGAGATTGTTGTTGTTGAAGATGCTGCTACTGACCGTGCGAAGCTGCGTATCGACCAGCAACAGCGCAAGATGGAGAAAGGAGATGATAACCGCAGTATCAAGCAGCGTCTTACATCTGCAAATGCAGATGAGGAGGGTTTGGATGAGAACTGGCGTGATGTTGATGCCGAGATAGCCCCCGGTGATGATCCTTCCGTCAATTTTGAAGCTCCTGTCAGAGAGCGTGTCGGAGGTGATGAATTGTCGGTTTATCTTGCTTTTACGCCGACAGATATAAAAAATCTTACGACTACCCGCTTCAAGTCTTATCTTGTCAACGACTCTAATTATTACGTTCATTTCTCATACGCCTTAAAGCAGGAAGATAAATGGGTTTTGAAGGCTGCGGGCGAGTTAGAGCCGAATATGAAGCTGCTCATTGAAGATTTCACGCTTGCCGACCTCAACGAAATGCTGCATGGCTGCGTCCAGCTTCATGCCTATAAGAAAGACAAGCCTTTCATGCTCAAGCCCACTTGTGACATACAGGTGGACATCGATGCCGTGAAGTTCTACAGGCTCAATACTTTCCATGAGAGCGACTTCTTTGAACAGCCAGCGTTAATATATACGTTGATTGAGAAAGATAAAATGGTTCAACACCCGATGTTTGAACCTTTAACAAGGAAAGACGAGGACGAGCCCACAGAGAAGCTGAAGGTGGGCTATTCTTCCCCAAGCCGTCTTTCAGAAGAAGAGATTGACAAGAAGACAGACGAACTTGCCAGACGTTATAAAGTAGAACACAAGAAGCCTGCAAAGCAGATTCTCAAGGATGATAAGATTATCATTGATCTCCATGCCGATGAACTTCTTGAAACGACTGCTGGCATGTCTGCAGCAGATATTCTTGAATATCAACTGGATGTCTTCCGCCGCACGTTGGAGCAATATAAGGCTCATCGTGGCAAGAAACTTATCTTCATTCATGGAAAAGGTGAGGGTGTGTTGCGCCATGCCATCATACATGAGCTGAACTACAAGTATAAGCATTATCCTTATCAGGATGCTTCTTTCCGTGAATACGGCTATGGAGCCACACAGGTAACAATCAAATAAAAAAACGCAGTCTTATGAAACATGGACTTATAAAGGTTGCTGCAGCTATTCCTGCAGTAAAAGTAGCAGATACAAAATTCAATCTTGTAGAAACAGAGAAGCAGATTGCCATTGCCGAAGGCAAGGGCGTTGAGATTATCGTCTTCCCAGAGCTTTCTCTGACGGGCTATACTTGTCAGGACCTCTTCCAACAACAACTGCTGTTGGATGATGCCGAGCAGGCGGTCTTGTCCCTGCTTGATTTCACCCGTCAGCTTGATATTATTGCCATTGTCGGTGCACCAGTTGCCGTCGGACCATTGCTGCTGAATTGTGCGCTGGTCATCCAGCAGGGCAAGCTGTTGGGTATTGTCTCCAAGACATTTCTCCCGAATTACAGCGAGTTCTATGAGAAACGATGGTTTGCTTCCTCACAGGACCTGCGCCCTCAGCGTATTCACTTTGCCGGTCATCGTATTCTCGTAACGCCAGAGATGCAGATTTTCCGCACGTCACAGGGAGCAAAGTTTGCCATTGAAATCTGCGAGGATGTATGGGCGCCTACACCGCCAAGCAATCATCTTGCGCTGGCTGGTGCTGAGATTATCTTCAATCTCTCCACCAGTGACGAGCTTATCGGCAAGCATGCCTATCTGAAGTCACTCATTGCCCAGCAGAGCGCACGCACTATCAGCGGATACGTCTACAGCAGCAGTGGTTTTGGCGAGAGTACGCAGGATGTTGTCTATGGAGGTAATGCGCTGATATTTGAGAACGGCTCACTGATAGAACAGTCGGAGCGTTTCCAGCTTGACCCACAGCTGGTTATTTCAGAAATTGATGTGGAAAGATTACGTGGCGAACGTCGGACAAACAGTACCTTTGTCAATGCACAGCGTCCTGTTGCTGCAGGACTGGCAGGTATTACGGGGCAGATTGGCGAGTTGGGTATAAGGGTAGATTGTCTGCTGCCACTCAATCTTATGCGTGAGTTCACGCTGACACGCCATTTCGACCAGCATCCATTCATTCCCAAGACGGAGAACATGCAGGATGCCTGTGATGAAATCTTCAATATACAGGTCAGCGGATTGGCTAAAAGACTTGTTCATACCAACTGTAAGACTGCTATTATCGGTATCAGCGGTGGACTTGACTCCACACTTGCCCTGCTCGTTGTGACCAAGACTTTTGACAAGCTGGGACTCGACCGTAAGGGCATTGTAGGTGTCACCATGCCAGGGTTCGGCACCACTGACCGTACCTATAAGAATGCCATGACACTCATGGAGAATCTTGGAGTGACAATCCGTGAAATTGATATTACGGCTTCCGTATTGCAGCATTTCAAGGATATAGGTCACGATGCGAGTGTACATGACGCTACGTATGAGAATGCACAGGCTCGTGAACGCACGCAGATCCTGATGGATCTGAGTAATCAGCTGGGCGGACTTGTCATCGGTACGGGCGACCTCAGCGAGCTTGCGCTGGGCTGGTGTACCTATAACGGTGACCACATGAGCATGTATGCCGTGAATGCCAGTGTTCCGAAAACGCTTATACAGTATCTTGTAAGCTATGCTGCCGAGACTGCTGAAGATGAAACGGTACGCCAGACGTTGAACGACATCGTGGAGACACCTATCTCGCCAGAACTGAAGCCTGCTGACGACAAGGGGGATATTGCCCAGAAGACGGAAGACCTTGTCGGTCCATACGAGCTCCACGACTTCTTCCTCTATTATGTCCTGCGTTGCGGTTTCCGCCCATCGAAAATCTATTGGATGGCACAAAATGCTTTCCGTGGTGTCTATGCCGACGGAGTTATTCTTCATTGGATGCGCCTCTTCTTCCGCAGGTTCTTCTCGCAGCAGTTCAAGCGTTCGTGCCTGCCTGACGGTCCGAAGGTGGGCAGCGTGAGCCTCTCTCCACGTGGCGACTGGCGTATGCCTTCAGATGCGATGTCGACCAACTGGCTCAATGAGTTGGAAGAACTGTCATAATGCGGAAAATCATATTTTCAGTACTTCTGTCGATTCCTCTGTGTCTTCGTGCGCAGGGGAATCTGCCTTTGCTTCAGATGCCTGTGCTCGAACTCCTGCAGTATCAGGTTCAGAAGGGGAAGCGGGCTGTTGCGCCTTGTCTTTTCAGTAAGTATGGGCTTAGGCGGATACCGACAGAGTTTGTGGTTGATGGCTCTCGTCAGCTATGGGGATGGCATGTCAGTCCTAATACGGATTTTGACCAGTCAAAACAGCCTTTTTATCGGCTCTTTGCCAAGAAGGATAATTCAAGCCTTGCCATCATTGACGATAGGGGAGGGACGTTGCAGATTGTCTTCTGGAATAAGGGGTATTATCGTGCTTTTGTGTCTGGTCTTCAGTCGCATGGCTATCAGTTGCAGCAAGTCAGGCCAGCGAACAATGTTCTTCGTTTCCAGCGTGAGGGCAGTTCTGTTATTGCTGATGTGACGGTGTGGGCAGATATGTATGTCTTGGAGCTTCACAGCTGATGACGTGTCTTTTTTAGCTTCACAGCTGATGACGGTTTGTGTTGTTTTTCATTTCTTCCGCGGTCTTTCATTTTGACAATGCAAAGATAATCATTAATCTTCAAGATTGCAAGAAAGGGGTGTGTTAAAAAACGTTTTGTCGGTTGTAATCCGTTGCTCATAAGCATGTTACGTTATTATTGGCAGCCCTTCCCTACGCTGAGAACACTACTGTCATCATTTGTCTTTCCTATGCGTAGAAGCCCTTTCTAAGCCTGCTAAAAGCCATATCTGTACTATGTTCAGATATGCTTTGACTGGTGAGTAGATAGGCTGAAAAAACATCTTATAAGGCTCTGTTATCACACAAATCATAAATCACAAAATCATAATAAGGAATTCCAATGCAAAGAAAAGAGAATCCATATAATATAATACCTTATTAATAAATAATAATATATAATGTATTCTTTTATTAACGTGCTTTTTTAAAATAGTGGAATAAGTCTTAATGTGATTTGTGATTCGTGTGATTGTGATTTTATGGAAAGTCAAGTAAAGGCAGAATGTATGTTGAAATGTTTTGCAAAAAGTACGGGAGCTACGGTGTTGGTAAGTTTATATTTTTCATATATCCGAAGTTGTGGTATAAGCAATAATTTGTCATTGACATTTTTTTTCGCTTTAAGCCCTTTGTGGTATGGAAAAATGTTCGTATCTTTACACCTTGAAAAAGAATGAAAACGGCTCAGAGGAGAAATAAAGGCTATTGTGGGCAATTTTAGCCTTATGGGGAGGGGCTTGTTAGCATGATAGAATTTTATAACAGAAAAAATATATAATGGACGAAAATCAGACAATTGATCAAGACAGAATTATGAAGATCAACATCGAGGAGGAGATGAAAAGCTCCTACATCGACTATTCCATGTCGGTGATTGTGGCACGTGCCCTCCCAGATGTCCGTGACGGTTTCAAGCCTGTTCACCGCCGTATCCTCTTCGGTATGCGCGGTATCGGTAACTTTAGCAACCAGCCTTACAAGAAGTGCGCCCGCGTCGTCGGTGAGGTACTCGGTAAGTATCACCCACATGGTGACTCTTCAGTCTACGGTGCGCTCGTGCGTATGGGACAGGAGTGGAATATGCGCTACAAGCTGGTTGACGGGCAGGGAAACTTTGGTTCTGTCGATGGTGACTCTGCTGCTGCGATGCGTTACACGGAGTGCCGCCTCTCAAAGATGGGTGAGCACGTCATGGATGATATCGAGAAGGACACGGTTGACATGGTCAACAACTTCGACGATACGCTGCGTGAACCAGCCGTGATGCCTACGAAGATTCCTAACCTACTCGTGAATGGTGGTAACGGTATCGCCGTGGGTATGGCAACGAATATTCCTACGCACAACCTCGGTGAGGTTATTGATGGTTGCTGTGCTTATATCGATAATCCGGAGATCTCTACCGACGGATTGATGGAGTTTATTCCTGCTCCGGACTTCCCTACAGGTGCTTATATTTATGGGCTTCAGGGTGTCAAGGATGCTTACGAGACTGGTCGTGGTCGTGTTGTTATGCGTGCCAAGGCTGAGATTGAGAGCGATGAGAGCCATGACAAGATTGTCGTGACGGAAATTCCATATGGTGTCAACAAGCAGCAGCTTATCGAATATATTGCCGACCTTGTAAAGGAAGGCAAACTTGAGGGTATCTCAAATGTGAATGACGAGACTGGCCGTCAGGGTATGCGCATCGTCGTTGATGTGAAGCGTGATGCGAATGCGAATGTCATTTTGAACAAGCTCTTCAAGATGACAGCATTGCAGAGCTCGTTCTCTGTAAACTGTATCGCATTGGTTGCTGGTCGTCCACGGCTGTTGAGCCTTCGTGAGTGCATCAAGTACTTCGTTGAGCATCGCCATGATGTAACGATTCGCCGTGCTCAGTTTGACTTGAAGAAAGCGCAGGAACGTGCACACATCTTAGAGGCATTGATTAAGGCTTGTGACAATATCGACGAGGTTGTACGTATCATCCGTGCCAGCAAGACTCCTTCAGAGGCTCAGAAGAATCTCGAGAAGCGTTTTGATTTCGATGAGCTTCAGTCAAAGGCTATCGTTGATATGCGCCTGTCACAGCTTACAGGTCTGCGCCTCGATCAGTTGCATCAGGAGTTTGAGGAACTTATGCAGACAATCAAGGACCTGCAGGAGATTCTCAATAATCCAGAACGTTGCAAGGAGGTTATGAAGGAAGAACTGCAGGAGGTTAAGGAGAAGTATGGCGATGACCGCCGTACCGAGATTATCCCCGATGAGCATGAGTTCAATGCTGAGGACTTCTATCCTAATGACCCTGTTGTCATTACCATCAGCCACCTTGGCTACATCAAGCGTACCCCGCTTACTGACTTCAAGGAGCAGGCTCGCGGTGGTGTCGGTTCTAAGGGAGCCCGCACACGTGAAAAGGACTTCACCGAATATATCTATCCGGCTACAATGCACCAGACGATGCTGTTCTTCACCCGTAAGGGACGTTGCTACTGGATGAAGTGTTATGACATCCCGGAGGGGGATAAGAACTCAAAGGGACGTGCCATCCAGAATATGCTCTCACTTGAGCCGGGCGACTCTGTAAATGCTTTCCTGCGCATCCGTGGTCTTGACAATGATGAGTTCCTCGATTCGCACTACGTGGTGTTTGCTACAAAGCAGGGTATCGTTAAGAAGACTTCCCTCCGTGCCTACTCACGTCCTCGTACAAACGGTGTGATAGCCATCAATATCAATGAAGGCGATGAGGTTGTAGACGTTCGTCTGACGAATGGCAAGAACGAGCTGATTATTGCTGACCGCAATGGTCGTGCATGCCGCTTTGACGAGTCAAATATCCGTACAATGGGACGTGTCTCAACAGGTGTACGTGGTATGCGTCTGGACGATGATGGTCAGGATGAGGTTATCGGAATGATTGTTGTCAACGACCCTGTCAATGAGACGGTTATGGTCGTGTCGGAAGAAGGCTATGGCAAACGCTCACAGGTTGAGGATTACCGATTGACCAACCGTGGCGGAAAGGGTGTAAAGACACTGAATGTTACGGACAAGACGGGTAAGCTCGTTGCCATCAAGAACGTTACCGATGAGAACGACCTGATGATTATCAATAAGAGTGGTATCGTCATTCGTATGTCCGTTGCCGAGTGCCGTGTCATGGGGCGTGCAACACAGGGTGTCCGACTGATTAACCTCGCCAAGAAGAATGATGTCATTGCATCTGTCTGCAAGGTGATGAGCTCTGAAATGGAGTCGCAGGTTGAGGAAGAAAGCCGTGAGCAGTGGGCAAAGACGAATGGGGAAATCAAGAACGACAGAACCGCAGTAACGGAGGAATCCGTTGACGATGCTGATAAGGATTCTGATACGGCTCCGGCAGATTTCGATTAATCTTTTGCGGGCATTTTAAGTCTAAGGAAGATATGAAGTTTCAGAAGTCAGGGAGTGAAGGTATGACTTTATTCACATATACGGGCAGTTTTTGGCTTGACTTCCCAGACTCCATAATTTCCACTCATCAATAAAGAGAAAAGAATTCAAACCTTTTAAAATGATAACTGAAATGAAAAAGTTAATGATCGCAGCATTGATGTTACTAAGTACATCTGCTGCATTCGCTGGCGACAGCGAGCCACTGAAGGCAATCCTGAAGGCGCAGACCTATGCTGAGGCAGCAGACCTCCTGAAGGCAAACCTCGCACAGCTTACTGACAATGCTGAAAAGGCAAAGGCTTACGACAAGCTCTATCAACTTGCTATGAAGAAGGTAAGCGCAGAGCAGGGTGTCCAGCTTGAGAACCAGACAAACCAGCAGATGGGTAAGGATGGCAATAAGCCTGTGGACGAGAAAGGTCTCTATGAGGCTGTAGGTCAGGCTTTCGATGCTGCTGCAGAGATTGTCAAGTATGACAACATGCCTAACGCCAAGGGTAAGATTAAGCCAAAGTACACAGGTCTTGCTGACCAGCTTTATCCACTTCGTGGACAGCTCATCAACGGCGGTATCTTCTACCAGGGTGCCAAGGATGATGCCAATGCCTACAAGTATCTTTCTCGTTATGTTGATTCTGCTGACGATCCGATGTTTGCTAAGTTTGACAAGTCCAAGGATGATAACCTGAATGAGATTGCTTATTTCGCAACTTACTATGCTTATCAGAACAAGGAGTATCAGAAGGCTGAAAAGTACGTTTCATACGCAATGAAGAGTAAGGAACGTGCAAAGGATGCTCAGCAGTTGCAGCTGGCTATTCTGGGTGCACAGCTCAAGACTCGCCAGGACTCTGTAAGCTATGCTGAGAAACTTGCAGGTATTTATGCACAGGATCCGGAGAATGACGCCGTGCTGACCACGCTGACTTCAATCTACAGCTCACTTGGTATGCAGGACAAGGCTGAGGAAATTGTAAATGCAGCCTTGGCAAAGAATCCTAACAGCTATGGAGCATTGGTAATGCTCGGTCAGTTTGCAAGCCAGAAGAAGGAGTATGAGAAAGCTGCTGATTACCTTTCAAAGGCTTTGGCTCTGGCAAAGGATGACAATGCAAAGATTGCTATCAATGCCTCAATCGGTCAGTGCTGGTTCTACAAGGCGCAGGAGCGTGTGGCAGCTGTAAAGGGTGTGTTGTCACCAGCTGCGCGTGCACAGTTCAACGATGTTTATAACAAGGCTATTTCTTACCTTGAGACAGCAAAGGGTCTTGATGTTATGAAAGAGCAGAAGGCAGCATGGGCTTATCCTCTTTACGGATGCTACTATTTCGTAAAGGGTGTACAGGCTCCTGAGACACTTGCTGCAGCAGCAGATGCTGGTATTCAGCAGTAAATCTTCTTAATATAGCCCCTCTTGTATGACAATGTCTTTAGTCAAGTCATATAAGGGGGGATTTTGTTTTACTAAATTGTTGTTGATGAAACGATTACTGATACTGGTTATTTCAGCTTTCATAAGTTGGGATGTTGCTGAGGCACAGGATGTACATAAGCAGGCTGAATCTTTTGACCGCCTTGCCAAAGAGGCTTTTACCCGTGTAGAGAAACGTTCGGATAGGGACTCTGTAGCCATCTTCAAATCTGTTGTTGATGGAGTGGAGTATTCATTGAAATGTGATGAGTTTGACAGAATGCCTAACCGAAAGGGAAAAGTTAATCTTAAATTTGAGGAGGAAAACAGGAAACGTCTTGCGTTTCTGCACCCGATGCTGATAGATGCGGGTAAATATTTCAGTAAAGGAAATTATACGAGACAAGAAGGGCTGGATGCCTTGAAACTGTATCTGAAAGCCCGTAAATCATCGCTGGTGAAAGATAATGTAGACGAGTCGGGTGTAGCAGCTTACTATATTGCTTATTATTACTTGAAAGCACGTGACTTGCAGAAAGCCGATGAATATGCTGATATAGCAATGCGGTATGATGAATCGGCACAGGCAGCAGCTGAAATCAAGGCTCAGTGTATGTATGGTAAGATGGTGAATGAGGAGGATTCATTACGCTATCTGTCAGTGATACAACGACTTTACCGCACTGACCCTACGAATGAGACTTACTTCTCGTGGATTATGAAATTCTATCAGAATCCTACACGTAAGTTCAATATCGAGGATTTTATAGATAGAATACTGGAAGAAAACACAAATTCCACAGTGCCATGGATATTGAAGGGAGAAATAGCTATGCACGCAGAGAGATGGGAAGAAGCTATTGATGCCTATAAGCAGGCTGACGAGATTGACCCGAGCAGCATTCCTGTCGCCTATAACATTGGTGTGTGTTTGAATACCTTGGGAATGGCTGCACGTGATGCTGTTGCTGCACGTAGAAAGAATAAGGAAACCGTATCTGACGATGAATATATGAGGTATTTTGCTGAAGCGCGTACTTATCTGGAACGTGTGAGGGCAAGGGATCCACGTAGAAACAGGGTCGATTGGGTAGGTCCTCTCTATTTGGATTACACGATATTGAATGACAAAGTAAAGGCTGAAGAACTTGAACCTCTTGTAACAGAATTTAAAAAGTGAAGTCTATAAAGTTTTTTTTAATCTGCATTTGTCTGCTGTCCTCTCTCTCTGGCTTTGCGCAGAAGAAGCAGTTACAGGCTGTGCGTGATCAGATTAAGGCGGGGAAAGAGCTTGCGAGGGCAGAGAATACGCTCCGTGGGCTGCTTGTGGACTCTGTATCCAGGAAGAACAGCAAGATATGGCTTCTACTCTGCGATGCGTTGGTAAAGCAGTATGAGCAGGGAAACGAAAAACTATATCTAAAGCAGAAGTATGATACGGCTGCTTTCTTTTCGGTTACAAGAAGACTGTGTGATACGATGTCACGTTTTGATTCACTCGAAGCCCAGCCGGATGCGAAGGGTAGGGTACGTCCAAAGTATAGAGTCAAGCATGCAGCTTTTCTGAATTCAATACGCCCCAATCTTTTCAATGGCGGTGCATATTTTGTTCATAGAAAAGACTATCAGACAGCTTTTGATTATTATAGCGATTACCTGCAGTCGGTCAGTTATCCTCTCTTCACAGGGTATGATTATATGCAGCACGATGCCCTGATTCCGCATGCGGCTTATTGGGCAATGTTCTGTGGATATAAGCTCAGCGATGCTGATAGAATTATGCGCTTCAAGGATTTGGCAGAGCGTGATACGTCAATGCTTAATTTTGTAAGACAGTATGAAGCAGAGGCTTATCTGGTGAAGAAAGATACTGCAATGTATGTGAAATCGTTGCAGGCAGGCTTTGAGCAATACCCGAATTTTGCTTTCTTCTTTCCCCGTCTGGTGGAGTATTACGCCAGGAAGAGTGAACATGAGAAAGCATTGGGGATAACAGAGCGAGCCTTGAAAGCTGACTCAACGAGTCTTTTGTTTCGTTTTGCCAAAAGCACTGCTTTATTGAATCTTGGCAGATATGGTGAATGTATCCAGCTTTGTACTCAGTTGATTAAAGAGAATGATTCTTTTGCGGATGCCTATTATAATATTGGTCTTGCTTATTTCAATCAGGCGATAGAACTAAACAAGGACAGGCAGAAGTACCGCTCAAATAGGGAAAAGATAATCACATTGTATCAGCGTTCCAAGCCTTATATGGAGAAGTACAGAGAGCTTGCGCCAGAAGCTAAGAGTAAATGGTTAGCTCCTTTGTACACTATTTATCTCAATTTGAATATGGGCAAGGAGTTTGATGAAATTGACAGGATAAGAAAGGAAAAGTAAATATGCGTAATGATGTTCTTGATAAACTTGGCATAACACTCAATGCTATGCAGGAGGCTACGGCTGATGCTGTGCTGCATACAGGTAAAGATGTTGTAGTGATGTCGCCGACAGGCTCGGGTAAGACCTATGCTTACCTTCTGCCGCTGATACAACGGTTGGATGCTTCCTCTGATGATTTGCAGGCAGTTGTATTGGTGCCTGGACGTGAGCTGGCACTGCAGTCTGCCAATGTTCTCAAGGATATGGGTAGTGGCTTACGTTCCATGCCACTGTATGGTGGTCGTCCTACAATGGAAGAGCATCGTGTACTTCGGGATGTAAAGCCACAGATAGTCTTTGCCACTCCTGGTCGTTTGAATGATCATCTTGATAAGTCGAATGTCAATGCAGAAACGGTCAAGTGGCTTGTGATAGATGAGTTCGACAAGTGTCTGGAATTTGGTTTTCAAGATGAAATGATGAGTGTTCTCTGTAAACTGCCTAATATAGAAAGAAGAATCCTGCTGTCGGCTACAGAATCGGAGTCTATTCCGAATTTTGTATCTATGGGTAGAACCGTTCATTTGGATTACCGTACAGATGAAGAGAACATTCCCGACCGCATCCGTCTCTATACGGTTATAAGTCCGGAAAAGGACAAACTTGAAGTGCTGAAGAACCTTTTACTCTCTTTGGGTGACAAGAGCAGTATCGTGTTCTTGAATTATCGTGATTCTGTAGAGCGTACAGCCTTGTTCTTGAAAGAGAATGGCTTTGCTCTTAGTTGGTTCCATGGTGGTTTGGAACAGCGTGAGCGTGAGGCTGCCCTTTATCGCTTCTCAAACGGCTCAGCACCGATACTCGTCAGTACCGACCTGGCTTCACGTGGATTGGATATTCCTGATGTTGACAACATCATTCACTACCATCTGCCTGAAACAGAAGACAGCTATGTGCATAGGGTAGGGCGTACAGCACGATGGGACAAGGAGGGAAGAACATTCTTTGTACTTGGTCCTGGAGAATACCTGCCGGAATATGTCAGCAATGAACACGAAGAATATCAGATTCCAGCCTCTTTGCCGAAGCCTGCGCAGCCTCGTATGGCAACAATATATATTGGCAAGGGAAAGAAAGATAAGATTTCCAAAATGGACATCGTTGGTTTCCTTTGTAAAAAGGGTGGGTTGAAGTCCTCCGAGATTGGAAAGATTGATGTCAAGGACCGTTTTACTTATGTTGCGGTATCACGCACAAAGATAAAAGAAATAATTTCACTGACTAAAGGCGAAAAAATCAAGGGTATTCGTACCGTTGTGGAAGAGGTTAGGTGACACTATAGACAAAGTGTCACCCCTTACCTTGTTGTGTCCGTTCACATGTATAGAAATTGCTTGTTTTTGTCATGTAAAAATTATGTGATTTTATTTGGAGGTATAAAAATAAAAGTGTATCTTCGCACCGTAGACCATAGAAAGATCTAACAGCATTTAATACTGATAATTACTATAAAACATAAGTCGAACTTAAACTAAACAATCAGATGAAAAAGTACAATTTTGGTGCTGGACCATGTATCCTTCCACGCGAAGTAATCGAAAAAACAGCAAGTGCGATTTTAGATTTTAACGGGATTGGTCTCTCAATTGCAGAAATCAGCCACCGTTCAAAGGATTTCCAACCGGTTATGGATGAAGCAATGGCTTTGGTAAAGGAAGTGTTAAATGTTCCTGAAGGCTATTCTGTGCTTTTCTTGGGTGGTGGTGCATCACTTGAGTTCTGCATGATTCCTTTCAACTTCTTGGTAAAGAAGGCTGGTTATTTGAATACTGGTGTTTGGGCAAAGAAGGCAATAAAGGAAGCTAAGTTGTTTGGAGAAGTTGTTGAGGTTGCTTCATCAGCAGATGAAAACTATACATATCTTCCAAAGAACTTCGACGTTCCTACAGATTTGGATTACTTGCACATAACTACCAATAACACAATTTATGGTACAGAGTACCACAAAGACTTGGACGTACCAGTTCGTATGATTGCTGATATGTCTTCAGATATCTTCAGCCGCCCGGTAGATGTCTCTAAGTACGACTGTATCTATGGTGGTGCACAGAAGAACCTCTCTATGGCAGGTGTTACATTCATCATCATTAAGGATGAAGTCCTTGGTCGTGTACAGCGTGAAATCCCAACAATGCTGGATTATCGTACACATATCAAGAAGGGTTCTATGTTCAATACTCCTCCTGTAGTGCCAGTCTACACAGCTTTGGAGAATCTTCGTTGGATCAAGGCTAATGGCGGCGTAGTAGCAATGGAGAAACTTGCTAAGGAACGTGCTGATATTGTTTATGGTGAAATTGATCGCAATAAGTTGTTCCGTGGTACAGTTAAGTGTGAGGAGGATCGTTCTTACATGAATATCTGCTTCGTTCTCAACGATGAGTATGCTGAACTTCAGGATGAGTTCTTTAAGTTTGCTACAGAAAGAGGTATGGTTGGTATCAAGGGTCACCGTGACGTTGGTGGTTTCCGTGCAAGCTGCTACAATGCAATGACAGTTGAAGGCTGCAAGGCTCTTGTTGAAACAATGAAGGAATTCGAAGCTAAGCATTAAATTAACAATGATTAGACTTGGCAGTGATAATCATACCATTGCTAAGTCTAAACGATAACTTTACTATATCTAACCAAAACATTAAGGCTATGAAGGTTTTAATTGCAACTGAAAAACCATTTGCACCAGCTGCTGTGCAAGGTATTACGACAGAACTTAAAGGTGCAGGACATGAAGTCGTTCTGCTTGAGAAATACACAGAAACTGCCGAATTGCTTGAGGCTGTGAAAGACGCCGATGCAATGATAGTACGCTCTGATAAGGTTACACCTGAAGTACTTGATGCTGCCAAACAGTTGAAGATTGTTGTTCGTGCAGGTGCTGGTTACGACTCTATCGACACAGCCTATGCAAAGGGAAAGAACGTTGTTGTAGAAAATACTCCTGGTCAGAACTCCAATGCCGTTGCTGAACTTGTATTCGGTATGTTGGTATATGCAGTACGTAATTTCTATAATGGCAAGGCTGGTACGGAATTGATGGGTAAGAAACTTGGTATTCTTGCTTTTGGAAATGTTGGTAGAAATGTTGCACGCATCGCAAAGGGCTTTGGCATGGAAGTATATGCGTACGATGCATTCTGCCCGGCGGAAGCTATCGAGGCTGCTGGCGTTCATGCTTGCAAGACGCAGGATGAGTTGTTCCAGAGTTGTGATGTGCTGTCACTTCACATCCCGGCAACCCCACAGACAGTAAAGAGTATTGATTACCGTGTGGTTAATCAGCTTCCAAAGAAGGCTATTCTCGTGAATACAGCTCGTAAGGAGGTTATCAATGAGGAAGAATTGTTGAAGTTGATGGCTGAGCGTGAGGACTTGAAGTTCGTTACCGACATCAAGCCTGATGCTGATGAGGAGTTCAAGAAGTTTGAAGGTCGCTACTTCTCCACACCGAAGAAGATGGGTGCTCAGACTGCTGAAGCCAATACAAATGCTGGTATAGCAGCTGCAAAGCAGATTAATGCTTTCTTTGCAACTGGTGATACAACATTCCAGGTAAATAAATAAATTATTAGTACATTAGGGTTGATTGACTTAATCTTCAATGAGAGATTGTGGCAGTCAGCCCTTTTCTGATTTTAAAAATATACACTATGGCTGTAATCAAACCTTTTAAAGGTATCCGCCCTCCGAAGGACTTAGTTGAATCTGTTGCCAGTCGTCCATACGATGTCTTGGATTCTGAAGAGGCTCGTGTTGAGGCTGGTGATAATGAAAAGAGTTTATATCATATTATCAAGCCGGAAATCAACTTTGAAGTTGGTACAAGTGAATATGACCCAAGAGCATACAACAGTGCTGTTGAGCAGTTCCAGATGTTCCAGGACAAGGGGTGGTTAGTACAGGATGATAAAGAGCATTACTATATCTATGCGCAGACGATGAACGGTAAGACGCAGTATGGTCTTGTTGTTGGAGCTTATGTTGATGACTATTTGAAGGGTAATATCAAGAAGCATGAACTGACACGTAGAGATAAGGAAGAGGATCGCATGAAGCATGTGCGCATCTGCAATGCCAATGTTGAGCCAGTATTCTTTGCTTATCCAGACAACAAGGTGCTGGATACGTTGCTGACACGTTATGCCGCAACTAAGCCAGAATATGACTTTGTAGCACCTGATGATGGATTCAGACATCAGTTCTGGGTTATCACAGATGAAGCTGACATCAAGACTGTGACTGAAGAATTCAAGAAGATGCCAAGCCTTTACATTGCTGATGGTCACCATCGTTCTGCTGCGGCTGCTCTGGTAGGTGCTGAGAAAGCCAAGAACAATCCAAACCACAAGGGTGATGAGGAGTATAATTACTTCATGGCAGTATGTTTCCAGGCAAGTCAATTGACGATTCTCGACTATAACCGTGTTGTTAAGGACTTAAATGGCATGGAAGTTGCAGAGTTCTTGAAGGCTTTGGAGAAGAACTTCACTGTTGAGTTGAAAGGTCAGAATGAATATCGTCCAACGAAGCTGCATGAATTCTCAATGTATCTTGATGGCAACTGGTATAGCCTGGTTGCTAAGCCTGGAACATACGATGATAATGATCCGATTGGTGTTCTTGATGTTGACATCTCAAGCCGACTGATTCTGGACGAACTGATGGGTATAAAGGATCTCCGTTCTGACAAGCGCATTGACTTCGTTGGTGGTCTGCGTGGTCTTGGAGAGTTGAAGCGTCGTGTTGACAGTGGTGAGATGCGTTGGGCATTAGCACTCTATCCTGTATCTATGCAGCAGATTATGGACATTGCTGATAGTGGTAAGATTATGCCACCTAAGGCAACATGGTTTGAGCCTAAACTACGTTCTGGTCTTGTAATCCATAAGCTGGATTGATACAAGATTAATGTTTTTTGAATGGATAGCGATAAATACAAAACAATAAAAGAGAAGACAATTAGCGAGGGATATTACTCTGAAAAGCGGAGTAAGTTCCTCGCTTTTGTGCATCATGTTGACTCTGTAGAAGAGGCTTTGGAAATCGTAAAGGAGTACAGGAAGAAGTATTATGATGCACGCCATTGCTGCTATGCCTATAGAGTAGGTTTTGAAGGAACGGAATTTCGTGCAAATGATGACGGGGAGCCTTCCTCAACAGCAGGTAAGCCGATTCTCGGACAGATTGACAGTAATGGCTTGACAAACACGCTTGTTTGTGTTATTCGCTATTATGGAGGTATAAACCTTGGTTCTGGCGGTTTGATTGTTGCTTATCGTGAAGCAGCTGCAGATGCTTTAGCAAACAGTGTTATAGAGGAAAAGTTCATAGAAGAAGAAATAAAATATACATTTACTTACCCAATGATGAATGATGTTATGCGGATAATAAAGGAAATGAATCCTCGCATCATTGATCAAGAATTTGACAACACCTGTGAAATAACCCTTTCCATAAGGAAGAGTCTGGCAGAAGAACTGCGTACTCGCTTGAAGAAGTTGTCATTTGATTAATCGCTGATCTTTCCCACTTGTGGTATTCGCCATCCCGTGCATATCGTATTAAGCATATATGCTCTGGAATCGTTGGTTTAATATGGGGTCAAAAAATGACTCTATCCGCTTTTGTGGATTTTTCCGTCAGCAGATTTACGATAGCTATCGTCTTCTCCATGTCCGTATTGTCCCTGTAATGTTAGCCATCGTTCCGAAGATGTCAATCATCAGGTGTTCAGGCAGGACACCCAACAGCCTTTCCATTATTGAGAGGATTCTTTTTCCGTAAGGTTATCATAAGTAGCGATTCTCTTTTTTGTCGGAATAAGTCGCCCATGGTGTCGCCAACGATGTAGCATTGGATGCCTGGCTGTTTCCCAGCATTATACTTGCGGACTATCGCACGGAAGCGGCAGGTCATACTTAACAGGACGATAAACCTGTTCATCTCACCACGGTTCATGAGAAGGTAGTAGCAGTTCTTTCCTGTTTCGAGAAGGTCATAGTTCTACAAACGTTTTATTCTCATACCGACCAATGTTTGTAAACTATTTTCATGCAGCTCAAAGCCAATACATGGTCTCTTGGCTTCTAAAAGACGCCCAATTGACTTGCAATAGATGCCCTTTTGAGGTCTAACTGACGCCCTTTTGAAGTCCAATTAAGCACCTTTTCTTGTACTACCTTATAACTGACTGATTTACTGTTGGTTGCAAACTTGTTTTTTTACACGTGTTTTTGCCTTTATCTGTAGATATTTTATCCGAAATTATGTCATGATTTTTCAATCTGTTGTCTGCGGTTTTCAAAGTATTAACATGAAAAGGTTTTCTGCGTCGGAGAATGATAATAAAGTAGGTAGACAAGACCGTCTTGGCTATGTTTTATTTAATAAATAACTTCGGTTCTTCCGCTAAAGCTATACGAAAAGTGTCCACGCATTTAACGGATGAACCTTTTTAGGGTCATTATAGTAAGCCACTAATGACCAACTTATATGGAAAAGTTTGTCAGATACCAATATTTTGTTGTGATGAAAAAGGGATAGATTAATATGCAGTTATAGCTGCTCTATATATGTTATCCGTCCTTTTTATTTCACATCTCTTGCTGTTATGCACAGAAAAGTGTACTTTTGTATTTGCATATTAAGACTTGAAGTAAATGATAGGAAAAGTGTTTGTTTTACTTGTGTCAGCGTCTTTAACCCTTTGTGGATGTAATAAGGGTAAGCAGGAACAGCCAAAATATGACGAACAAGGCATTAAGACGGCTCAAACAGAGTTTGTTGAAAAAGGCAATCAATCTGTTCAGAACGTGAACAAGAGGGATGCTGGTTTTATCAGTAACAGAAGCAGTGAGGTGACGCTGACGCTCTCTTGTTTCGGAGTAGTCAATATGGATGAACTTGACGTCTTACCTCGTCCTGATGAGACAAGCCGGAAAGACTCTACTGTCATTGAACAGCTGAATAGGGGAGAGGTGTTCTTGTTGCAGCCTGGAACAAAAGGTATCATGCTGACGGATACTGGGGCAAAACTGTTGGTTAGATTTCAGATAGGAGAACTATGGATATGGAAGTCGGCAACAAAGTAATTTTCATTATACTATCTGTGTCAGTATAAGCTGTTCCATGCTTTCAAACATCACCCTGTCATTATTAAAAGTCTGGTTTTAAGCCTGATATATAAAACACCTAAACATAAAACTGGTATATGAAAAGAAGTCTTTTTGTTGTTTCCCTGCTGTTGACTATGGTGTTAAACAGCCATTCTGTCACAGTACATAACCCTGTTGATTACGTGAATCCACTGGTTGGTTCGGCATCAAAGTCGGAGCTGTCGACGGGTAATACTTATCCCGCTATTGCCTTGCCGTGGGGTATGAACTTCTGGACACCACAGACAGGAAAGATGGGAGATGGCTGGACTTACACTTACGGAGCTGATAAGATTCGTGGACTCAAGCAGACTCATCAGCCCAGTCCGTGGATAAATGACTACGGACAGTTCTCAATCATGCCAGTTGTGGGTAAGAAGGTCTTTGATGAGGAAGGTCGTGCCAGCTGGTTCTCTCATAAAGCTGAGACCGTTACGCCTTATTACTACAAGGTTTATCTGGCTGACTATGACGTCACGGCAGAGATAAGTCCTACCAGTCGGGCTGCTGCGATGCGCATTACCTATCCGCAGGCAGAGGAAGCGTACTTCGTTGTGGATGCGTTTGACAAGGGTTCTTCTGTGACAATTATGCCTGATAAGCGCACCATCATTGGCTATACAACGAAGAACAGCGGAGGCGTTCCCGTAGGTTTCAAGAACTTTTTTGTTCTTCGATTCGACCATGACTTTACATACATTGGTAGTATTGAGGATGGTAAATTGTCAGAGGGTTTAACCTCTTCTACCTGCAATCACGCTATGGCTGTTGTGGGATTTCGCACCAAGCGGGGCGAACGAGTCAATGTACAGGTAGCTTCTTCATTTATCAGTGATGAGCAGGCACAGCGTAATCTCAAGGAAGTTGAGGGGAAATCATTTGAAGAAGTGAAGGCAGAAGGTAGAAAGGAGTGGAACGATGTGTTAGGACGTATAGAGGTAGAAGATGAGAATATTGACCATCTTCGTACTTTCTATAGTTGCCTCTATCGCTCTGTACTGTTCCCACGCTCGTTCTATGAGTTTGATGAACAGGGTAATCCTATTCATTATAGCCCTTATAATGGTCAAGTGCTACCAGGCTATCTCTTTACAGACACAGGTTTTTGGGACACCTTCCGTTCGCTCTTCCCATTGCTCAACCTCGTCTATCCGTCAATGAATGAGAAGATACAAGCCGGCTTGGTCAATGCCTATAAGGAGAGTGGATTTCTACCGGAGTGGGCAAGTCCGGGGCATCGCGACTGCATGGTGGGCAATAACTCTGCCTCAGTCGTTGCTGATGCTTATATCAAGGGGCTGCGTGGCTATGATATTGAAACGCTTTGGAAAGCCGTCGTGCATGGTGCTAATGCAGTGCATTCTACGATCAGTTCCACAGGACGCAGGGGCTTCGACTATTATAACCGTTTAGGTTATGTGCCTTACAATGTAGGTATTAACGAGAGTGTTGCCCGCACATTGGAGTATGCTTACGATGACTGGTGTATCTATCAGCTGGGTTTGAAACTCGGAAAGAGTGCCAAGGAGCTCAAGCCTTTCAAACTACGTGCAATGAACTATCAGAAGGTTTTCGACAAGGAGACAGGACTTATGCGTGGACGTAATGAGGATGGAAGTTTCCAGTCACCTTTCAATCCGTTCAAGTGGGGCGATGCCTTCACGGAGGGAAACAGCTGGCATTATACCTGGAGTGTTTTCCACGACCCAGTCGGACTGGCGCAGCTGATGGGAGGAAACGACAGATTCAATGCGATGCTGGACAGTGTCTTCCATCTTCCTCCTGTTTTCGACGACAGTTATTACGGCTTCACGATTCACGAGATACGTGAGATGCAAATCATGAACATGGGAAATTATGCACATGGAAACCAGCCGATACAGCACATGATTTATCTCTATGATTACAGCGGACAGCCTTGGAAGGCGCAATTTTGGGTGCGTGAGGTTATGGACCGTCTCTATACTGCACAGCCCGACGGTTATTGTGGCGACGAGGATAATGGTCAGACTTCAGCCTGGTATGTTTTTTCTGCCCTTGGTTTCTATCCCGTTTGCCCCGGCAGTACGCAGTATATGATAGGGACACCCTATTTCCGCAAGGTCAAGATACAGCTTGAGAATGGCAAGACTGTTACGATTTGTGCTGACAAAAGTGATGCTGATAACCGTTTCATCCTGCGTATGGCCATAAACGGGCAGCCTTATCCACATTATTATCTTGAGCATGAAACATTGCTTTCAGGTTCAGATATATACTTTACGATGGGCAGTAAGCCTGCGAGATAGAACGTGGTCCTATGTTGTCAGCACCCAATTAAGGGAATTTGTTTCTTTTTGAGCAAATATGTTAATTGGATGTTGCGATTTCATCAATATCTATAAATTCAATTAAAACGAAATGTTTTCCCCATTGCTATTATAATATTTTTATTTATATTTGCTGCATATTAATCCAAAAATGAGTGTTTAGCAATGAAAAGATTGTTTTTTCCTAACCGTACAGTATGTGCTGGTTTAGTACTTAGTGGACTGTTTGCATTTTCCAGTTCAAGTGCTGTCAATAATGAAGTAAATGATAATAATAAAGTAGTAGCTGCTGCACCTGCCAACAATGCTCAGATTGTAGGTACATGGGAACTGACCAACAAGGGAAGTTACGCCATTGTGCGCAATCCGAGAACACGTAAAGAGTATAAGGTAGGCTTCATGATTGACAGATATGATGACTACAAGTTCCTCCCAGTTGACTTCAGGACAGGTGAAAGTGTTGACTTGCGTTTGCTTGTTGGTCATGACGATGACGATCTCGATGATGAGCTGCATCGTTTTGACTTTTACCGTGATGGTACGATGAGTGTTATAGAAAGAGAAGACAACGGCAGATGGAAACGCGATGACGATATGGGAGTATATGGTTTCCGCCGCGATGGCTTCTTTATGAAGATAGACGGTAAGATGCGCAAGCAACTTCAGATTAGATTCTTGAACAACAATGAATTTGAACTAACTCAGACAAAATTTAATGACAGTGACTTGCGAAGAGTAGTGGTCAAGAAGGTGATGAGATATGTTCGTGTTACAAGAAAGTAAGACATACCATAATCCAAACAGATAACATTTACCCCAATTAACAGTAGTTGAATCTTACGTAAAGCTCTGTTAATTGGGGCTTCTTTTTTAAACATTATAGATAAAATCACTTAAAATAAAAACACAACTTCTCACTTATTTATCACTTTTTCTTATCTTTGTTACATATAAATTAAGGTAGGTTCAGCGAATGAGAAATAAGCACTAAATTGTCACTTTTATAACGTCTAAGTATCTTTGGAGAATTATTTTCATGAATAAAAATATTTGTTCTCATGGAAAAAATATTTATTTTCATGAACAAAAATATTTCTTTTCACGAAAAGAAATCATACACAGATGATAATCATCTGAAAGATCGGTTCTTTTGATGTAGAAAAAGATGATGAATAAATGTACTTAAAACATAATTGAAAATTCACGAACCTTCATGTTATACTTATAAAAAACAAATTATGGAAAAATTGTGTACCTTGAAATCTGCCTTATGGGCTGGTTTGATGTTATTTGGAGTGGTTGTCTTCACAGGTTGTAGCAAAAGTGATGACAATAACGACAACAAGAACAATGGCGGCTTCCACGTAGATCATGAACTATCAGAACTTCACATGCCAGTAGGTGAATGGGCAGCAACTACTAATGGTAGTTATGCTATTGTTAGAAATCCTGATACAAAAAAAACATATACGGTAAAGTTCCGTGTAAATGCGAAGGATGGAAGATGGATTCCTATTGATCCTAATACAGGCAAAGACTTTAATTTACTGCAAAACCTAAACTATAATGCAACTGATTTAGGGGATAAGGAACACCACTTTTACATCTTGGACCGTTCTAATATACAGTTATTAAAGAAGGATGCTGAAGGTGATTGGATTTTAGAATCTAAAGGCGAATATACCTATACATTAAAAGGTATGCTAACCTTATACTTTGGAAATGTGATTCGTAAAATTGAAGTAATGAGAAACGATGGCTATACTTTGGAGTTCAAAGAAACAGACTTCAACACCTTCCCTCTCAAAGGCATTGTTTTAGAGAAGTATATTTACTACAAGCCAGTAAAGAATTAATATAAAAGAAAAAATAAAGAGGAGTATCTATATGCTCCTCTTCTTTTTTGGTAAATTCTGTGGATTCTTTAACCTTTAGGTCTTTGTAAATTACACTTATCTTCACATAAACCTGTACCTTTATAACATCTGTGCGAGATTACTTACCAGCTTTCCGTGAACGAATAGACAAGTAAACACGTTGTTTATGATAAAAACACAACTTGCTTACTTGTCCACTCGTTAACCTATAAACTAAAATAATGCTTCAGAAAGTCCCTAAATACAGCATTTTTATATAAGTTTGTACTCCCGTTTTAGAACTGAGTAGAAACGACATATCACAAACAACAAGATATGAAACGCAAAACATGGCGTAAATATCATAAATGGGTTGGAATTATCATTACGTTCTTCTTGATAATGTTCTGCCTATCTGGGATTATCCTCAACCATCGCCAAACCTTTGCTGATATCAACGTGAGCCGTGCTCTATTACCAAGTCACTATTCTTTTGAACAATGGAACAATGGCTTGCTACGTGGAACACTATGCTATAATGATGCTGAAAACCATAATTTAAGTTGTATTTCAGAATTATTGAAGTTTGTACATAGGCATCAAAGTCCCCCTCACAATTCAGCGATGTTATCTTTGCTAAAGATCATGTGGTGGATAGATGTTTGTTAATACGAACTTGCCTTCTTTGCTGATTTTATATGTATATTTCCCTTTAAATTGCGCTTTTATTTCATCGATATAAAAATCATATATATTAATGGTCGTATTGTTCTTTATTTGGAAATAGCGTTCGGCAGATTCATATAAAAAGTATACGAAATAATAGCATGTCATGCTATCTATGACTTGTTCTTTGTCGTCTACTGTAACAAGCATCAGGTAGTTCACTGGTGCTGCCATTTCATCACCAATTTTATCTCTGTATTTTGAACCACTTTTATATATTTGTAATGTATAGTACTCTGTTTGATACAGTGTCTTGGAGAAGTATGCAGAATCAACAAGAAAAAAGCTATCCTTGTACTCTTCGTTAGACCACATCTTTGCTTTTTTCTTATAGTTTCTGAAAAGAGACCTGAAATACCTGTCTCCACTGGTAGATATATGCATATGAGTCTTATTCATTGCTTTGTCCAAATCTTTGGGAATTGGATATGGGTCAAATTTTGTCTTCTTGTTATTTCCAATAAGAAATGTACAAGAACACAAGAGTATACATAATGTAAAACAAATGAAAATCTTTCTCATCATAATTTCTTTATGGTTATTTAAATTCTTCTCTCCACTTGGATTTATCCAGAAGGTATTCAATCGCATGTGTAGTTGTCTCTGTTATCAGATAAAGATTGCTTTGGGAGACCATTATGTTTGGCGGTCATCCCCCAATCTTTATTGAGCAGTATGAGATCATAAGTTATGACTATTAGGTGTCAGTAATGCGGTTGTATTTTTTGTCTTCTGCAAATATATATATTTTTTTGGAAAACAAAGAAATAGAAGGATGTTGCCTTTCTTTTTCCTGCGATAACGTTATATCTCCCCCTTAGTTAGCGTTTTAAATCCCTTAAAAAACAAAAATGCTATCACTGTCATCGTGATAATTACAGAATTCTATCCCCCCCTCGTCATTATCAGGCATAGGTAATATGATTACCAGTGACCGGTAAACAATCAAAAGTATTATAGTATGAGATTACTTCCTTAATTCCGCAGCATAATTTCTTGTGAGAAATCCAAGTGCCAGAGAAACAAAGTCCTCAAAACACTTGGATATGTCAGAATTTTCACCTATCTTAGTGCAACAAACATAACAAGCAAGCAAAAATCTGACATGACAAAGGTAGCAATTAAAAACGAGAATATCACTTCCTTCGGAGGAATTTATCACATCATGGACGTTTTTTCAAAGCAGGGCTTTGAAAAACTTACTGATTCCGTGTTGGGCAGACGCGGATGCAGCGGCAAGGCATTCAGCCATGGAAGCATCCTGGGCTCCCTCTTCTTCAGCTACCTTTGCGGTGGGGATTGTCTTGAGGACATCAATGCGCTTACAGGACAGTTCAGGCAGAGACCTGGTACGCTGTTACCCGGTGCCGACACCGTGGGGCGCGGACTGAAGGAGCTTGCCGAAGAGAACATTATCTACAAGAGCGAGACATCAGGAAAGTCTTATAGTTTCAACACTGCAGAGAAGCTGAACACCTTACTTTTACGGATGATACGGAGAATGGAACTTATAAAGGTGGGCAGCCATGTTGACCTGGACTTTGACCACCAGTTTGTTCCTGCCCGCAAGTTCGATGCAAAGTATTCCTACAGGCAGGACCATGGCTATTTCCCGGGCTGGGCTTCCATCGGGGGAATCATAGTCGGAGGTGAGAACCGTGACGGAAACACCAATGTGAGATTCCATCAGGAGGACACGCTCCGCCGCATTATGGACCGTGTGACCTCCGAGCTTGGTGTGGTGATAGAGCGTTTCCGTGCTGACTGCGGGTCGTTCTCAAAGGAAATCATCCAAACCGTAGAGCAGCGCTGCAACACGTTCTATATACGTGCTGCCAACTGCGGCAGCCGGTGCGAGGAGTTCCGCCAGCTGGAAGAATGGAAGAGCGTTGAGGTTGGTTATGAGAGGTGCGATGTCACCTCCGTCAGCATGGACAACCTCATCGAAGGAAAGTCATACAGGCTTGTCGTACAGCGTACTCCCTTGAAAGACAGGCACGGCAGGGAACAGACGGATATGTTCGGAGTGATATACACATACCGCTGTATCCTTACCAACAACCGGACATCCACAGAGAAGGACATCATTACATTCTACAATGAACGTGGAGCGAGCGAAAAGAACTTCGACATACAGAACAATGACTTCGGCTGGTCGCATCTGCCATTTTCCTTCATGGATGAGAACATGGTTTTCATGATGGTTACTGCCATGCTGAAGAACTTTTATCTCCACCTCGTCCGTTATATCAGCGAAAAGGTCAAGCCGTTGAAAAAGACAAGCAGGCTGAAAGCCTTTATCCTGCATTTTGTCAGCGTACCGGCAAAATGGGTGAGAACAGGAAGGCGGAACGTCCTGAACCTATATACAAATAAAACCTACTACTCTGAGGTCTTCCTTGAATAAACAGCATTTCTTTGTGGTTTTTCATACTTCCCCATTGGTTTGGGTGGGGGATTTCATGCTTAGACAAGACTCAAGAACCACCGAAGAGCCTCATATCAGCATATAGAGCCCCAAAAAGACATCTCAACATATAAAAAATCGCCTCACAAGGAAAAACGCTGCGGAAATGAGGTCTTTTATTAAAGCTATACGAAAAGTGTCTACGCATTTAACGGAAGAATCTATTTTCTTATCTTTGCAACAGATATTCGGTGAGGGATATATAAAGAGTGTTTTCTTTGTATGAGTATTCTGAACCACTTTTAATATTAGTTGAATGAGAATGAAACAGTTATTTTATGCAGGTGCACTGCTGCTCTCTCACTGCCTGTCATGGTAGCTTGGAGGAAAGGGCGGCACAGGAATGTAAGGAATACACGGAGAAGAAATGCCCAACACCAGTGGTTAATGATACCCGAATGGACAGTATGGTGTTTGAAGCCTCTTCCCGTACGATTCATTACTATCATACACTTTTGGACAAGGCTGACAATGAACAGGTCATTGTTGCGAAAAGGTCAGAGTTAAGGAAAGCCTTAGGCGATGCTTTGAAGGCTGACCCTGGTACAAAGGCTTACAAGGATGCCGGCTTCAATTTCAGATATACTTATCATTCTGGCAAAGCTCCGTCGAAGGTGTTGCTGGATGAAACTTACACTGAGAAGAATTATTAAAGGAGTGTAACTGTGAGTGAGAGAAGTTGATGGAGTAAAGGAGTTAAAGAAGTTGGGGCAATACTTTGTTTCTGAGTCTTTTTCATAAGTAGATGGTAACGACTAAAGTCTTTTAATTCCCTTTGACTCCTCTAACTCCCAACAAGCTGTTGTCTTGTCTTGACTCGATATAACTCCTTTGGTCTTTCTACAATACTCCGTTAATTTTTATGCTGCTTCAGCATCGAAACTAAATATCTCATTAATACTTTCTTTTTTAATGTCGTGTTCGGGTTTTTCTCGAACACGTCAATAATTCGTTGCGCATAGTAGGCATTGACCATCTGCGCTTTAAGTCGACCGATGGACGTGCCAGGTTCCTTGCAAATGATTTTGGTCACATTGAGTGCCGTGAATGAAGAGTTGAAGGCAGAGTCAAGTTTTCTCTTGTCGCGTGCCTGACAATCTGTAAGGCCGAGGAACTGCCTTGCGTTGCGAAAGCAGAACTCCTCCTGGAAACGTGTGGTGTAATATTCCACCACATCGCGTCCACTCATGTTCTCATCCGTAGCGAAGTACAGACGGCGGACACCGTTGGGCAACTCGTGGATGACAAGCGAAACGACCCTGCGCAAGGACTTGCACCATGCCTTGAGCGCATAGACCTTGCCGGAGGTCTCCTCCAGCCCAAGCATTTCGACTTTAGACATGTCGATGTTCCTCACGTCAATCTTGTCACCTTTGACACGGAGACGGCCGGACTTTCCCGTGGGTTCCCCGCCCCATGTGTAGAACAAGGCTGCGTCATGACGCAGGCGGCTCACAACATGGAATCCCGTCTTCATTACCTTGTCGATGAAAGGTCTTTTGGAGAAGGCTGAGTCGGCGACAAGCACCTTGCAGATACGCTGCAGCCTTACCTTGTCGTCCTCCAATGCCTTGGCATACCAGTCGTACAGGCTCATCTCTTTTTTCTCCTCGCCTTTTTCCAATGTGGTCTGCATCGCCTTGAGCATCATACACTCATGTAGGTCTACATCTATCACCCCGATACCGAGTATCTCAAGTCCATGCTTTACAGTACCTGCACAGCCGGACCAAAACGTACCCACGTATGGGGTCTGCTTCCCGGACTTCTTTATGAAACTTGGATCGATGACGATGGCATTGCGACCCTTACCCTCCTTGAAGGCGAAAGCACTCAGCCACATATTCATCTCGAGCCAGTTCACGCTACGCTCTGCCGTCTGCCGATAGCATTGCTCGCCACGATTGCCATAGCGTCCCATCTGCGTGAAATTGCATCTCCTTGGGATGACCATCAAAAGAAAAAGCATTTCCATGACGTTTGTCTGGATACTTTTGCTTAACTTTGCTCCATCTTCGGCACTAAATGCTGCTTTGCAGAGCTTCATATATCGGCTAATCAAGTTGGTTGTCAGCATAAACTTTATTGTTTTTTTTACATCTATAAAGTTGCTGAAATTCAATGAGATAGCCGATTTTATTATGTTATATATTGTTGTTTAATCTACTCTTTTTCAGATACTTATCATATTTGTTTTCTGCCACAATTTATGTTGGCTTTTGGGTGAAAACTTCATAAACTGCGAAAATTTAACGGACTATTGTACGACATTCTCCTGTTACTATATGTACCCACGGCAAAACCTTAGTCACCACCTCATGCACCTCCCCTTCCGTTTCCCTGTAGGATTCATGACAGAACAGCTCTCTCAAGCTGATAAGATTTGTTCCTCCGTCAGTCACAACTTTAGCAGTGGGACTCACAGCCTTTTCTGCATATGGTTTTATGGAGACATATTTACTATCGGGCATAGCGAACATCTTGACATAACGTACAACCTTCTTGACTTTCTGTGTAGAAGACCTCCTGAGAAGTTTTGACGCCTTGTTAACGTACTTGTTTTCAGTTATATTTGTAAGATACTCGCTCAACATTTCATCAACAGGCTTACTTTCTGCGATTACCAATACAGGCGTTTGTACCATTTTGGTTTCTTTCTCAATATCTTCGGATTCAGGATCTGTTATAACAGAGGTTTGAAAGTAAGATACATCCAGTTCTACCTGTGCCGATAAGGTATATTGCGATTCTCTTTTATCCATGATATCACGGTACTTCATCATCAGCAGCATACTGCAGGGTAATCTTTTCGTTCTAATTGATATTGAATATCTTTTGCAGAGAGGACCTGCTTGAATGAAGACATCATGTGAGCTGTAAAGAACCAATCATATAAGGGTATGTGACTTCTTTCCATTACAGTACCCTTTGTTAGGGGAGTACGATAACCACAAGTCTTACATTGAAATGCTTTTCTACCATCTGACCATTTATGGTCAGTATAGCCACATTTAGGACAGGTAATTCCTACATCTTCTCGAATCTGACGAAAATAGTCTATACAGCTTCCTTCGTCAGGAAATATTTGAAAGAAATCTTTAAGCAACATTAAGTTCATCGTTTCTTGCAAAAGAAATTGAATTACAGATGTTTATAAAGGAAGACTGTCTAAATTAACATTCTTTAGTCCTAACATCACCACACAGAAAAAATATTGCCGAAAATTAATAACTAATAGATATTAAAAAAATGCTATAAACTTGACAGTATCAATTAATTATGCTATATTTGCAGTGTAATAACAGAACTGGTAACTAAAAATTCACGGATTATGGCTAAGTACAATTTAACAGAAAAAAGGGAAAAGGTAGCCGCCTACCGTAGTTTGGTCAGTCCGCAATTAATGGATGAATTGAAGGAGAAAATTCTCAACATCATCCTTATTCAGCAACGCTACAAAGACAAGAATTATTCTGCCAAACAGCTTGCCGAGGACTTGGGGACTAATACGCGCTACATTTCGGCAGTAGTTAATGTTCGATTCCACATGAACTACACCTCGTTTGTAAACAAATTCCGTATAGAGGAGGCGATGGCTCTTCTGGTAGACAAGCGGTATCAAGACTTGAACATGGAAGACATCAGTGATATGGTCGGTTTCTCCAACAGACAGTCTTTCTATGCTTCTTTCTACCGGATAACTGGAGTCACACCACGTGACTACAGAATGAATCATATGACGCAACATCCTTCAGAAGAAGTGCGTTTGAAGAAACCACTCAAGAAATGAAGTGAGTTATAATATAAAGATGATAGAATCTGCAGAAGAGGTAACTTTCAATTTTCAGGATGAGAGATTTGCCGATATACAAATGCTTCGTTATCGGCTTCCGGGTTTCAACGCACTGACTATCCGGCAGAAACAACTAATCTACTGCCTTTCAAAGGCAACCTTGTTTGGACGTGATATTACATTTGATCAGTTTGGTAAATACAACCTCCGCATCCGAAAGACGCTGGAGGCTGTTTTCATAAACTATCAAGGTAATCGGTTAGAGGATGATTTCCTTGCTTTAGAACATTATTTAAAGCAGATTTGGTTTGCCAGTGGTATTTACCATCATTATGGATGTGATAAGTTTGTTCCCCTGTTCTCTGAAGCCTTTTTCCGTAATATCGTAATGGATATTAACTCTAAGTTGCTCCCCCTCAAAGAAGGAGAAACTGTTAACATGCTGCTTGAAGAACTCTGTCCTGTTATCTTCAATCCTACTGTCCTCCCCAAAAGAGTCGAAAAAGGTAATGGCAAAGATATAGTAAGCTCTTCTGCATGTAATTATTATGAAGGGGTGTGTCAGAAAGAGGTTGAAGACTTTTATACGAAATTGAAGCAGGATGGTCCGACTACAGCAACTCCATCTTACGGGTTGAATTCCACACTCATTAAGAAAGGTGACTTAATCTGTGAAGATGTTTGGAAAGTTGACGGGAAATACGGTGCGGCCATCCAGAAAATTGTGTATTGGCTGAATCGTGCAAAAGATTTTGCAGAAAACGATCAGCAAAGACATGTGATAAACCTGCTGGTACGCTATTATGAAACTGGTGATCTCCATGATTTTGATACTTATTCCATAGAGTGGCTACATGAACAAGAAGGTCGCATAGACTTTATCAATGGTTTCATTGAAGTTTATGGTGATCCTATGGGATTGAAAGGTTCGTGGGAGGGTATTGTTGAATATAAAGATCTTGAAGCAACACACCGCACACTGACTATATCGACTAATGCACAATGGTTTGAGGATCATTCTCCCATCAATCCGCTTTTCCGTAAGCCAAAGGTAAAAGGCATCATCGCCAATGTCGTTTGCGCTGCTATGCTGGGAGGAGACAACTACCCAGCTTCTGCTATTGGCATCAATCTACCAAATGCTGACTGGATTCGTGCAGAACATGGATCAAAGAGTGTTACAATTTCTAATCTTACACATGCTTACAACATGGCTGCAAAAGGTAATGGGTTCCGTGAGGAATTCGTTGTAGATGCTGATACATGTAAGCTAATGGAACTGTATGCTGACAAAACGGATAACCTGCACACTGACCTTCATGAGTGTTTAGGGCATGGCAGTGGGCGGCTGTCGCCAGGAACTGATCCTGATGCATTGAAGAGCTACGGCAATACTATTGAAGAAGCCCGTGCCGATCTTTTCGGACTGTATTATATTGCTGACAGGAAGCTGTTGGAACTCGGTTTGCTCGATAGTTCTGAGGCATATAAGGCACAGTATTATAGCTACATGATGAACGGACTACTTACACAACAAGTACGGATAAAACCAGGCAAGCAGATAGAAGAAGCACACATGCAGAATCGTGCTCTAATTGCGCAATGGGCTATGGAATTAGGAAAAGAAACAAATGTCGTCGAGTTTATCAACCGGAAATTTGAAGAAACTGGCGAACGGAAGACTTATGTCCGCATCAATGATTATGAAGCATTGCGCCATATATTTGCATATGAGTTGGCTGAAATACAGCGTATCAAAAGCGAAGGTGACTTTGAAGCTGCACGACAATTGGTTGAAACATACGCCATCAATCTTGATACAAATCTCCATGCAGAAGTTCTTAGACGGTATGAACACCTGAATATTGCACCTTATAAAGGCTTTATAAATCCTGTTCTCACTCCCGTATATAACGAGTCGGGTGAGGTCATTGATGTTACGGTTGATTATTCAGAATCGTACACAGATCAGATGCTTCGTTATTCCAATGAATATCAAACTCTTTAAAAGGTAAACGCTCGTTCTGTAGGTTCCACATCATGGTTAGTCTCGTAAATTGTTCTGGGTCTTTATACTTTAGCCCAAGTTTGTTCATTGTTATTTTTGGAAGCAAAATATCAAAAGTTTCTGCTATTATCTAAATACACGAGATGCTTACAAAACTGCTAGGAAGCACGACAAAAGGCCATATAATGCTATTCAAGCCTTATTTAAGGTTTGATAAATTGATATGCCCTGTATATATCTGTTATCGCTGAATAGTTACCTCCACACAGAAAAATTGTAAACAGTTCTCTGTACTATCAAATGATTTGGGTTAAAACAACCCAAGAGTGGGAATAAACAGTTTCAGCCTTGATTCCATGAAACTCATATAGTTCATAATTTTGTCAACGACCTGCCTGTGTCCCAAAGTAGTCGTTTTGCCCAGCGGAGAACAACCAAAGCACTGACTACAGCAACAGCAGAATCAATCCAAGTGATGTCCCAAAGCATGGCACAGAACAGCCCGATGATAGCTCCAATCTCTGTCAGTGCATCGGAAAGAACATGGAGATAAGCGGCATGGCTGTTGTAATCCGTAGTACCATGATGTCCATGAAGTACTGACGCACTGATGGTATTAGCTATCAGTCCGATACCTGCCGTGATGAGGGCAAGCTCATAATTAAGGATTTCTCCATGTGTCGTAAGACGTTCCACAGCCTCAACGATGATGAATATAGCTGTAAGAATCAGCAGAATACCACTTGTAAAGGCTGACAGATTCAATATCTTCTCCGTATCATAGCGTGTTGTTCCCTTGCTTTCCAATCGACGTACCAGGACATAGGCAGCCCAGTTAAGTCCAATAACCAGCACATGCGATCCCATGTGGACACCATCTGCAAAGAGTGCCATTGAATGGGAGAAAAGTCCTACGATGATTTCAGCAAGCATCACACAGAATGCAAAGACCACCACAAAAGCTGTGCGCTTTTCCTGTGAATAACGTTCTATTTTACTTGACATTGCTCTCTTTTAATTCATAATTCATAGTTCAAAGTTCATAATTCAAAATTATGATTACCGTGTATATTATGAGAATATAACTAATACAAGAAAAATTGGATTTATTATTTTGATTTCCGAGTTATGATTTATTGATTATCCCGAAGTGTATGAACGCATTGCGTATTCCATCCTCATCTACGCTTGTTGTAACATAATCAGCAACAGCCTGTACATCCTCATCGGCATTTCCCATTGCCACCCCGATACCTGCAGAGCGGAGAATACTTATGTCGTTTCCACCATCACCGAAGGCAATACACTCCTCAGGACTGATACCAATATGTTCCGCCATCTGCAGTAACCCATTGCCTTTGTCAGCACCATGTACAGTTATATCCGTAAAACTTGGATGCCAACGTGCCGATATGCAATGCGGCATTGAAGGAAGTATCTCTTTCTCATCTTCCTCACTGAAGAAAGGAGTAAGTTGCAAGACAGGGCGCTGAAGTAAAGGGTCTATAGGCTGATGGATGTCAATATTATCAACTCCCAAGCCACGTACAAAGATGTCGTCAAAGATGCTTGTATGATTGTGGATGCCAATATCATCCCTACCACACACTACAACAGCATAATTTCGACGGCTGGCATCCTCTATCATGGCTCGCACTTCTTCTTCAGGAATAGGCATCAAGGTAATATCCTCAGCGCCGATGAATGTCCGTGCACCATTAAAGGTTATATATCCATCAACAAGGTGACGGATGACATCAATATTGTTGATGATGGCTACAGGGCGTCCTGTAGAAATGAAAATCCTCATCCCTTGTTCCTTAACCTGTTCTATCGTCTTTATTGTAGATGCTGGAATCTGATGAGTCTGGAATGATACCAGCGTACCGTCTATATCGAAGAATGCAGCTTTAATTGCCATGTTGAATCTCTTTTAGACTACAAAGGTACAAAAAAGATTTCAATTATTATATTCTAAAGGGATGATGGCAATCCAGTAATCGGAACTGTCTTCATCAATAAGTGCTATCTGATAACCACTTGTTTTCCATGCCTCATTAACACAAAGGAGGGCATTAGGAACATCATAATCTATTGACATATCAAGTTCGGGAATAGGAAGATGGTGGCATATGACACGTTGCAGGGATTGTATTTCGCTTACAATATCCTCTTCGTCCTCTTTACGGGCAAGCCATCCAAGTGCTTTGTACTCATATAACAGGTAAGGTAAGGTGAAATGATTTAGTTCTTCCAGATTCTCTTGGTAGTATTCCAGCATTTCATAATATATATCAGCGATATATCTGTTTTTGGTTCTTTTCTCCTGCTGACGATAAAATTCAATCGGATCTTGGAGGCTTTCTTTCACCATCTGCATAAGTTCTTTGTCTTCTCCAGCCACTTTCTGAGCAAAAGCCAGTAATTCTTCTTCTCTCTCAGGAACCATAATACGCTGCAACAGTTCTTCTGGAGAAGGCTCTTGAGGGGCTGGTTTGAAAAAGATGGATACCAAAATGAGGAACAAAAAGAATAACGCTACTAAAGCCATTATAAAACATAAGAACCATAAACCGTCTTGGAAAGTGACGTATGCACACCACCCAAATGCAAATGGTAAGCTATATATAAAAAGGTATATACACCCATTAGTTATTTTATCTTTCATACTCTGTTGTTTCTGAAAATAATGCGATTCCTCCCTTAATTCCGCAGCATAATTTCTTGTGAGAAATCCAAGTGCCTGAGAAACAAAGTCCTCAAAACACTTGGATATGTCAGAATTTTCACCTATCTTAGTGCTATCAAATAATAAACAAGCAAAAATCTGACATGACAAAGGTAGCAATTAAAAACGAGAATATCACTTCCTTCGGAGGAATTTATCACATCATGGACGTTTTTTCAAAGTTGGGTTTTGAGAAACTTACCGAATCCGTATTGGGCAGACGCAGCGGCAAGGCATTCAGCTATGGAAGCATTCTGGGCTCTTCTTCTTCAGCTACCTTTGTGGAGGGGATTGTCTTGAGGACATCAATGCGCTTACAGGACCATTAAATGCATGGATGTTTTTCGTATAGCTTTAACGGAAGAAGCGAAGTTATGCCTTAAACAAATAGATAGTCAAGACTGTCTTGGCTACCTACTTTATTATCATCCTCCGACACAGAAAACCTTTTCATTTTAATACTTTGAAAATCGCAGACAAGGGGTTGAAAAATCATGACATAATTTCGGGTAAAATACCTACAGATAAAGGCAAAAACACGTGTAAAAAGCAATTTTGCAACCAACAGTAAATCAGTTGATTATAGAGACGTGCAAGAAAAGGTGCTTAATTGGACTTCAAAAGGGCGTCAGTTAGACCTCAAAAGGGCATCTATTGCAAGCCAATTGGGCGTCTTTTCAAAGCCAAAAGATCATGTATTGGTTTTGAACTGCATGAAAATAGTTTGCAAAAAGCGATCAACATGGGAATAAATTGTTTGTAGAAGACGGAAGGACATGGTAAGTATTTGCCTTTTCTGCATTCTTATCTTGCGCTTTATCCTTTTTTGTGAGACCGTCTGATATTTGATAGTCATACCATACAATCGTATAAGCCTTTGTTCTGTTTCCAATCTACGCATTTAACGGGAGAGCCTTATAAAGGCGGGCAGCCATGTTGACCCGGACTTTGACCACCAGTTTGTTCCTGCCCACAAGTTCGATGCAAAGTATTCCTACAGGCAGGACCATGGCTATTTCCCGGGCTGGGCTTCCATCGGGGGCACCATAGTCGGAGGTGAGAACCGTGACGGAAACACCAATGTGAAATTCCATCAGGAGGACACGCTTCGCCGAATTATGGACCGTGTGACCTCCGAACTTGGTGTTGTAATAGAGCGTTTCCGTGCCGACTGCGGGTCGTTCTCGAAGGAAATCATCCGAACCGTAGAGCAGTGCTGCAACACGTTCTATATACGTGCTGCCAACTGCGGCAACCGGTGCGGGGAGTTCCGCCAGCTGGAAGAATGGAAGAGCGTTGAAGTTAATCATGAGAAGTGCGATGTCACATCCGTCAGCATGGACAACCTCATCGAAGGAAAGTCATACAGGCTTGTCGTACAGCGTACTCCCTTGAAGGACAAGCACGGCAGGGAACAGACGGATATGTTCGGAGTGATATACACATCAGCGAAAAGGTCAAGTTTTTGAAAAAGACAAGCAGACTGAAAGCCTTTATCCTGCATTTTGTCAGCGTACCGGCAAAATGGGTGCGAACATGAAGGCGGAACGTTCTGAACCTGTATACAAATAAAACATACTACTCTGAAGTATTCCTTGAACAAGCAGCATTTCTTTGTGGTTCTCATATTCCCCATTGGTTTGGGTGGGGGATTTTATGCCTAGACAAGCCTCAAGAAGCCCCGAAGAGCCTCATGTCAACATATAGAGCCCCAAAAAGACATCTCAACATATAAAATCGCCTCACAAGGAAAAACGCTGCGGAATTAAGGAATTATAAAAGAATTTATGACGAGGGAAGATAGACGTTGTGGCTTAATGTCTGAGTGGGAGTTAATGTGAGAATCATGAGAGTGAAAAGCTGTTACCCTTCTTTCTCTTTCTATTTTTTTTGATTAGTAAGCATTGATGCAAATCAAGAAATATTAGAATGATTACAATTTACGCTGAAAACATTTGGTGTGTGCGCAAACAATATGTACCTTTGCATCATCAAAAGACAAATAATAGATTGTTTAGGTTAGTAGTAATAGATTTAGGTTTTTAGTTATTTAATTTTAAGGTAGAACAAAAGAGTATTGTTCAGATAACAAAAAATAGGTTTTTAGTTAAGGTAACAAAGAAGATTGATTAAAGGATAACAACGATGCAAGATGATTGGGGAACGCCGTGAGGCGTGAACCAAAAATCAAGCATAAGACAGAGTTTTATACGAAAAGATAATTTAAGAGCGCAGTAGGAATCCTACTCGCTCTTTGTCTTTTTCAGATATTCTTTATGAATTCTATGACAGCTCGTATTGCTTCCTACTTCCTTCATGAAGATTTTAACCTTCTCATTTATGATTTCATTCCTTTGCATTGATTCAAGATAAGTGTTTCTGCTACTGTTATCATGAGAATGACATTGTGGAATAGTTTGCATCATACCCGTTAGGTCTTGGTTACTAAACTTGTTAAGACTTTCAGTTAGTTAGGTGAAAAGATAATTCGTGTCAAGTAAGTTAACAAGTATTTTTTTTATACTCAACAGATAAGTCATTATGTTTTAAATCATGATTACTGCTTATGCAATCTTGAACTTTGAGTTAATCTTTATATATTTCTGCACATTTTATTTTGAAATGTGCTTATAAATATGTATCTTTGCACAGAGATTGAAAAATTGTGCAATGGAAAAGATTCCGAGTTTTAATGAATTAATAGAGAAGAGTATCATTACCCATTGGGATCTTGATGCTCTAACAGATTATAAGGGTAAAACCCTCCAGTATCATGATGTTGCCAGGAAAATAGAGAAACTGCACATTATGTTTGAGGCGAGTGGCGTACAGCGTGGTGACAAGATTGCGCTTTGTGGTCGCAATTCTTCCGCATGGGCTGCAGCATTCCTAGCTGTACTCACATACGGTGCTGTGGCTGTGCCCATCCTGCATGAGTTTATGCCGGAACAGATTCATAACATCGTCAATCACTCTGATGCAAAACTTCTCTTTGTCGGTGATGTTGTTGTAACGCAGATTGATGCAATGAAGATGCCGGGGCTGGAAGGTATTATATATATTCCGGATTATTCGTTGGTTGTAAGCCGCACAGAGAAGCTGACTTATGCCCGTGAGCATCTGAACGAAGAGTTCGGACGTCGCTATCCAAAATACTTCCGGGCAGAGCATGTTCATTATTATCGTGAACAGAGCCCTGATGAACTGGCTTTGATAAACTATACCAGTGGAACGACTGGACGCTCCAAAGGTGTTATGATTCCTTATCGTTCTTTATGGAGTAATGCTGATTTTGCCAAGAATGTCTTAGGTAATGTGGTGAAGCCGGGCAGTAATGTAATCAGTATCTTGCCAATGGCTCACATGTATGGAATGTCATTTGAGTTTATTTATGAATTCCTCTCAGGTGTTCATATCTTCTACCTGACGCGTATTCCGTCACCTGCTATTATCTCCCAGGCACTTCAGGAAGTAAAGCCTGTCATAATGATTGCTGTGCCACTGGTGATAGAGAAGATTATTCGCAAGAAAGTATTCCCTAAGATTCAGAACAACCGTATGCGTCTGCTGCTTAATATGCCGGTTATCAATAAAAAGGTATGTGCGAAGATTCGTGAGCAGGTTTACCAGGCATTTGGCGGTAATCTTTATCAGATTATTATCGGCGGAGCTGCACTCAACGGTGAAATTGAGAGTTTCCTGCGTCGTATAGACTTCCCATATACTGTCGGTTATGGGGCTACTGAGTGTGGTCCGATTATCTGTTATCGTGACTGGCACACCTTTAAACAAGGCTCTTGTGGGCAGGCTGCTCTTCATCAGGAAGTCCGCATTGACAGTTCAGACCCAGCCAATGTGCCGGGAGAGATTCTGACAAAGGGACCTAATGTTCTTTTAGGTTACTATAAGAATGAAGAGGATACAAAGCAGACGATTGACAAGGATGGCTGGTTTCATACAGGTGACCTTGGTCTTATGGACGATGATGGTAATGTGTTTATTAAAGGTCGTTCCAAGAATATGCTTTTGGGAAGTAATGGACAGAATATCTATCCCGAAGAGATTGAGGATAAGTTGAATTCACTGACCTTGGTTAGTGAGAGTCTGGTTATTCAAAGCGGTGAGAAACTTATTGGATTGGTGCATCCGGACTATGATGAGGCACAGAACTTAGGACTCAATGCAGAGGATATAAAGAACATCATGGAGGAGAATCGCACTCAGCTGAATACCATTGTGCCAGCTTACTGTAAGGTTGCTGAGATACGTATTCAAGAGGAAGAGTTCGAGAAGACACCAAAGAAATCCATTAAGCGATTCCTTTATACAGAATAACCTTATAGCGTTATTGACAAACAAGATGGTATGGGCATACGTCTTCGTTTATCCGATTAATCTATCATGGAACAGATAGACGAAGGGTGTATGTCCCTGTTTTGTTTCTAAATCTTCCTGAGTAAAAGAATTAATTCATCCGATACTTTGTGTGATATTTCGATCACTATAGGGTAGAAGAATCAGTTGTCAAAGATAAAAAAATAGAATAAGGTGCTCAATATAATATTCAAAGAGTAACAATTAGACCCATACGTTTGCCTTTGTCTTGTATGGGAAAAGACTCCTCTTGTTTATGTTCCATTGTTAATGAATCTGATATAATCAAAATCATCAAGATATCGTTTAAGGGAATATGGATGTTTATAGTCAAGAATCTTTCCAGGATACCAATTGTTATAAATATTGCTCCCTAAATAAAATGGATATTTATCAGAATATTTTTTGTTTGGAATTGAAAAAACAAGTTTATGAAAACTCATTTTATCTAATAATTCTAAATCATTATCGTTGAGTCCATTTCCTTCCCACAATACTAATATTTTATCGAAATCAACTCTTTTAAATCTATCAATCCATTTCTTCTTAGCTTCTTCAAATGTTGAATAATGGACAAAACCGATTTTTATCTCTCGATTACCAAGTTTAATGCCTCCTACAGGATATGGATATCCCGAATCACAAATTTTGACGATTTCACATTCAAAGATCGACTTGATATTATTAGCAAAAAAAAGAAAATCATCGGCTGAATAAAACAAGGTGTTTATCGTAGGACTATCAAATCTAAGTCCTAAGTCATGTAAAATCATACCACCTGTGCAATTATTACAGATGATGCAACATTTCTCTGTATTACATCTCTTTGCTTTTTGTTTATGATACATTCTTCTGGGAATATACATTAATCTTGATGTTATTCCATTTAAATGACCCAGAACTCTTTTCTTTACGTTTACCATAAATAATGCAAGATTTATTTTATTAAAGTATTTGTAGGATAATCTATTACGCTTATATTGAAAAATATAATATAACAAAATACAATATTAGGAACATTGATTATACATTACTTGTAAAGTAGTGGAGCAAGATAAGATGTAATTAAATGTTGATCATGTGTAAGCAGTTTTAGATGTGTTCAAATACTTAGGAATTCTTTTTCCGAATATTCTGTATAAAATTGTTTGGAAATATTATGCACCGATTCTATAGAATCAGAAACCTGAACTATACAAATCCCGCTCCTATATATTCTATAGTTATCTGATTTTAAATTGACTCATAGCCATTTGTGCTGTTATGTGCAAGCAGATCCTTGAGATTTAGTTCCTTGCCTCCATGACCTTCATACGCTTCTCTCATCTCTTCCTCTCCCTCAGCTTCTTCTTCTGAGTGAACGAATGTAACACATTTGTCTTTAAGTTCTGCGATTACCCAGCCGATCAATGCAATAACAAGCAGTGCAATCAAACCTATCATTGGAGTTGTCATAATTAATTTGTTTTTTATTTCTAATGCAAAATTACATTAAGTTTCGGAAAGCACCAAATAATCTGTTAGTTTTTAGTAACTTTGCAGTATTAAACGTGAAATGTATGAGGTATAGATTTATAATATTCTTAATTATAATACTTATTTTTATTCCTGTTCAAGCTGTTTACAGTACTAATGATAGGGAAGTCCTAAAACATAATATATCAATGAAGAAAATCTTTTTATGTTCATCTTTTTCTGATGTTGCTTCAATTTTATCCGAATCCGTTTCAGTTCCGTTGAGAGGCAAGACAGTAGCATTTATCCCTACAGCAAGCATTCATGAAGAGTATACGCAATATGTGGAAGATGCCAGGGTGGCACTTGACTCTCTTGGACTTATCGTCAAGGAATTGGAAATTACTCAATGCAGTAAGAATGAAATGGAAGAGGTCCTGACAAACTGCGACTGTATCTATGTATCGGGTGGCAATACGTTTTTTCTCTTGCAGGAATTGAGGAGAACAGGTGCCGACAAGTATATCATAGAACAGGTGGAGAAAGGGAAACTATATATTGGAGAATCTGCTGGAGCTATGATTCTTGCTCCCAACGTTGAATATGCAAAGGATATGGATGATTGTTATTCGCTGACGCCAGAGTTCGAGGACTTTATCGGTCTTGGCATTGTTGGATTCTATCCTGTTGTACATTTCGATTGCTTTCCTTTTGAAGAGGCTGCACGGGAAGTTGTCAATAAAAACAGTCATCTGCCCTTGAAGATTATTACAAACCAGCAAGCTATTGCCGTTGTGGGAAATAATATCGTAATAAAAGAAAGAAAATAAGTTTAATTGGCTAAGATGTATATTTTATGCTGCACTATACTATAAAAAGATGACAAGAAAAGAACGATATACTTATGTTTTGGATTACTTCCGCAAGCATGTAGGACATGTAACAACTGAGCTTAATTTTGGTTCTGCCTTCCAACTTCTTTGTGCAACACTGCTTTCTGCCCAATGTACGGACAAGCGTATCAATGCGATTACACCAGATTTGTTCCGTCATTACCCGGATGCGAAAGCCATGTCGGAGGCAACGGCCGAGGAAATCTTTGAATATGTGAAGAGTGTTTCTTATCCTAATTCAAAGGCGAAGCATCTGGTTGAGATGTCGAAGATGTTGGTTGAGGAATTTAACGGTGTGGTTCCTTCTGAAGCCAGTGCACTCGTTACACTGCCGGGTGTAGGTCGCAAGACGGCAAATGTCATACAGGCAGTGTGGTTTGGTAAGCCGACACTCGCTGTTGATACGCATGTCTATCGTGTCAGTCATCGTTTGGGACTTGTTCCGTCAACAGCAAATACTCCTCGTAAGGTGGAGGATTATCTGATGAAGAATATTCCAACAGAGGAGGTTTCGGATGCACATCATTGGATACTGCTGCATGGTCGTTATGTCTGTAAGAGTGCAAAGCCTGATTGTGAGCATTGTCCTTTTGATGAAATATGTCCAAAGCGATTGGAGAATAGCAAACTGTAAAAAGGTAAAGAAGTAAAGATTATGAATACAAAGAAGATAATGCACTTCCTAAAAGGCATTGCTGCAAATAATAACCGGCAATGGTTTCTGGAAAATAAGGCTGAATATGACGAGGTAAAAGCTGATTTCGAGCAAGGAGTTGATTTGATAATATCACAATTGTCAACCTTTGATGATGAGGTATCTCATCTGACGGCAAAGGATTGTACTTACCGTTTCTACCGTGATGTACGCTTCTCACCCGACAAGAGTCCGTATAAACGACATTTCGGAGCTTATATCTGTGCACATGGCAGGAAGTCTTTGCGTGGAGGATATTATGTTCATCTTCAGCCGGGTAACTGCCTGATAGCTGTAGGTTGTTATTGGTTGCCGACAAATATCCTCACATCGTGTCGCAATGAGATCATGGCGAATATAGATGAGTGGCGTAAAGATGTAGAGAGTAACGACTTCGTAGACCTGTTCGGGCGCCCGAATGAAGGCGAATGGGCTGATGACAAGGTTAGTGGGAAAGGCTTTGGACTTACAGCCTTGAAGACTGTTCCCAAAGGATTTCCAAAGGATTATGAGTTTGTTCAGTATCTCCGCATGAAAGACTACTGCTGCTGGGTGTCTGTCCCTGATGATTTCTTCGAGGGTGATGGATGGCTTGGAAAGTTAGAGATTATTTGCAAAACGGGTAAACCAATGATGGACTTTATTAATAATGTGATTGATGATTACGAGTAAAAGATGACTTTTATACATCCTTCATTATTATCCGGCGTTGGTGTATAATATTACCAACGCATTGGTAATGATGTTGCAAACGATGGGTACTTATTTAACTCAAATTGGTCATTGGAGTTTCTCACAACTCCAGAATGCTGCGAAATCCTACTGGTCAACTTGAATACAAACCTTCCTTTTTGTAATACCTCATTTCCGCAGCGTTTTTCCTTGTGAGTCGATTTTATATGTTGAGATGTCTTTTTGGGGCTCTATATGTTGACATGAGGCTCTTCGGGGGGCTTGAGGCTTGTCTATGTATAAAATCAGACGGTCTCACAAAGGAGGGTAAAGCACAACATAAAAATGCAGAAAAGGCAAACAGAGGCTATGTCTTTCCGTCTTCTACAAGCAACTTATTCCCATACCGACCGCTATTTGTAAACTATTTTCATACAACCCAAAACCAATACATGGTCTTTTGGCTTTGAAAAGACGCCCAATTGACTTGCAATAGACGCCCTTTTGAGGTCTAACTAACGCCCTTTTGAAGTCCAATTAAGCACCTTTTCTTGCACAGCTTTATAACCAATTGATTTACTGCTGGTTGCAAACTTGCTTTTTACACGTATTTTTATCTTTATCTGCAAGTATTTTACCCGTAATTATGTCATGATTTTTCAATCCGTTGCCTGCTGTTTCAAAATATTTACATGAAAAGGTTTTCTGTGTCGGAGGATGATAATAAAGTAGGTAGCCAAGACCGTCTTTGCTATGTTTTTATTTAATGCATAACTTCAGTTCTTTCATTAAAGCTATACGAAAAAACATCCACGCATTTTTCAAAGCCCAACTTTGAAAAACGTCCATGATGTGATAAATTCCTCCGAAGGAAGTGATGTTCTCGTTTTTAATTGCTACCTTTGTCATGTCAGATTTTTGCTTGTTTATTATTTGATAGCACTAAGATAGGTGAAAATTCTGACATATCCAAGTGTTTTGAGGACTTTGTTTCTCAGGCACTTGGACTTCTCACAAGAAATAATGCTGCGGAAATAAGGTAATAATTAAATCAATCACTGAAAATTACAGATGCTTAATTGCGTTGCTTCTAAGCCTTAATTGAAGTCTAACTAAGGCTTAATTGAACGCTTAAAGGGCGTTAGTAAGAACGCAATTAAGCATTAGTTATTTTGCGGTTTTGTAATCAACTGGTAGTCTGGTTGTTGCATGTTCGTTTTTTTATTGTGTCTGTTTATGATTAAAATAAGTTTTTCCAGTTAATTGTGTAAATATATTTCGTTATTTAAAAATGGTCATTCAAGAACCATTTTCATATCGTTAAATTGTTCTGGGATATAATAAAAGCAGGACACCAATGTGTGGTATCCTGCTTTAAATCTATTTAGTAAGAACCTTTTTACTTCTGCTTCACTTTCTCCACGTATGCATCAATGGCAGCAACAGCTGTGATATTGACAATATCACGTACAGAAGACTCAAAGTCTGTGAAGTGAATAGGCTTGTTCAGCCCCATTTGTATAGGACCGATTACTTCCGTTTCAGGACTCAGTGCCTGCAAGAGTTTGTAACCGCTGTTGGCTGAAGATAGGTCAGGGAAGATGAGCGTATTCACATCCTTACCTTTCAAGCGGGTAAATGGGAACTTCTCATCGCGCAGTTCTTTATTCAATGCGAAGTTTACCTGCATCTCGCCATCAATAGCCAGTTCTGGACATTCTTGCTGTAATATCTCAACGGCTGTGTGTACTTTCTGTGGAGAACCCTCTTTGTCCGAACCGAAGTTAGAGTAGGAGAGCATAGCAATAACAGGCTCGTCATTGAAGAAACTTACCGAATGCGATGCCAGTCGGGCTACATCAGCCAACACGTCACTGTCCGGATGACGGTTGATGAGTGTGTCGGCAATATAGAATACACCTTTCTTGGTGTTCAGAATGTGCATGGTTCCAAAGTGCTTGTACTCTGGTCGGATGCCGATTACATCCTTTGCAACCTTGATGGTATTGCTGTATTTTGTGTAAAGCCCCGTGATAAACGCATCGGCATCACCATTTTCAACCATTGACATACCGAAATAGTTGCGTTCATACATCTTGTCGTAAGCCTCCTCAAAGGTATACCCTTCACGTGCACGCTTCTCAGCTAAGTGCTTGGCATAGGTGGCACGACGTCCCTGTTCCTTGTCAGCACGCATGTCTACAATCTCGATGTCTGAAATGTCAAGTTTCAAACGGTTGGCAACACGGCTCAGACGGTCGGGATTTCCCAAGAGAATAGGTACGCATATACCCTCCTGCTTTGCCTGTACAGCAGCCTTCATCATCGTCTGATGACCGCCCTCTGCAAAGACAATACGCTGTGGGTGCTGAGCTGCCGTAGCATGAAGTGTACGTGTCAGCTTGGTTTCCTGTCCCAGCATCTGACGCAGGTTCTGCTTGTATGCCTCAAAGTCCTTGATTGGCGTACGGGCAACACCACTGTCCATTGCCGCCTTGGCAACAGCAGCACTGACCTCGGTGATAAGGCGTGGGTCGACAGGCTTTGGAATAAAGTACTTCGGCCCGAAAGCAAGGTCGTTCACATGATATACCTCATTTACAACGTCAGGTACCGTCTGCTTAGCTAAATCTGCAATAGCAAGTACGGCAGCCATCTTCATTTCCTCATTGATAGCCTTGGCATGTACATCCAGTGCACCACGGAAAATGTATGGGAAACCGATTACATTGTTTATCTGGTTAGGGTAGTCAGAACGACCGGTCGACATGATAACGTCAGGACGTGCGGCAACTGCATCTTCGTATGATATTTCAGGAACAGGGTTAGCCAATGCAAATACAATAGGATTCTCGTTCATCGAGCGAATCATATCCTGTGTCAGGATGTTACCCTTTGACAGTCCGACAAATATATCAGCTCCCTTAATGGCTTCTTCCAGCGTGTGGATGTCTCTTCGGTCAGTGGCAAAGAGTGCCTTCTGTGGTGTCAGCTTCTCACGGTCGGAGCTGATAACTCCCTTGGAATCGAGCATTACGATGTTCTCTTTCTTCAAGCCCAAAGCCATGTACAGCTTCGTGCATGAAATAGCAGCAGCACCTGCGCCGTTGACAACTAACTTGACATCAGCAATGTCTTTGCCAGCTACTTCCAGGGCGTTCTTCAATCCCGCAGCTGAGATAATAGCTGTTCCGTGCTGGTCGTCGTGCATGACAGGAATGTCGAGGGTCTTCTTCAAACGCTCCTCGATGGCAAAACACTCCGGTGCCTTGATGTCCTCAAGGTTGATACCGCCAAAGGTTGATGCAATTTTCTCAACAGCTTCACAGAACTTGTCAGGGTCCTGTTCGTCCACCTCAATATCAAATACGTCAATACCGCCATAGATTTTGAACAGCAATCCCTTGCCCTCCATGACAGGCTTGCCACTCATAGCACCTATATTTCCCAGTCCTAATACGGCAGTACCATTACTGATAACAGCGACCAGATTGCCTTTATCGGTATATTTATATACGTCATCGGGATTCTGTTGGATTTCCAGACAGGGATAAGCCACACCAGGCGAATACGCCAGGCTCAGATCCGTCTGTGTGCTGTAAGGTTTGGTAGGCTTGACCTCTATCTTGCCTGGACGGCCGTTGTGATGATATTCCAGAGCGGCCTCTTTTGTTACCTTGACCATAATTAATCTTTTACTTTATATTACAAAAATATATATTCGTTCTACAAAGTTAGTAAAATCCACTCTAAAACAAACGTCATTATCAAAGTTTTTTGTAATTTTGCAGAAAATAAAACAGTGCCGGTGAACTGGGAACCAACTTCCTCTGCACTCACTGGTATTATTTTTGCTACAAATGTAAATATTAATGTATAATACTTCAACAGAAACCACTTACCGGCAAGAACTAAAGGAGAAAATCCTGTGTGTTGCCACAACTCTTTTCCATAAGCATGGAATCAGAAGAGTCAAGATGGATGATATTGCCAACGATTTAAAGATATCAAAGCGTACGCTCTACGAAATATACAGCAATAAGGAAGAGCTGCTTCTGGAAGTGGTGCGTCGCCACAAACAGGAGGAGAGGCGTCAGATGCAGGCATTTGATAAGCCTGGAATGAATGTAATTAATATCGTCATAGAGGTCTGCAGACATCGTATCGAGGAGTTTAGCAGGATTAATCCGCAGTTCTTCGAGGATATTCATAAATATCCAGAGCTGCTTGCTTATGTGCGCAGCCAGCATAAGGAAAGGGAAAGTGATGTTCTTTCCTTTATGCAACGTGGTATTGATGAGGGGCTTTTCCTTTCCGACATAAATTATGAGATAGTCCGTACACTTACCATTGCCTCGCAACAGGCAATCTGAACCAGTACCTTTACAAGACATATGACGTGAAGGAGCTGGCATACATCGGTATTCTGCTATATATTCGTGCATTCTGTACGATAAAAGGTATTAAGCTGTTGGATGAGGAACTCAAATCTCTTGCATTGGTAGAATCAAACAATTAAAATAGTAAAGACATACAAGTAAGAATCGATAAGGACATATAAGTAAGAAAATGTATGTGCATACATAATTCTATTGAAGTTCCTTTAAAGTTCCTTCGGGTAAAAAGATTATATAGTAAATGAAAGACAATACTTACAAGACCTTGCTACTGACGCTGTTGGTGGCATTGTTTCTTTTTCTGCTTCATTTCCTTCCTACATTTAAGATTGATGGGACGGAACTGCGTGAGATTGACATTCTGAGCGACCTTGCCCAAAAGAAGAAAGAGCTTAAGGATGTAATCCCGTCGCCAAAGAAACCGTCATCTGAAGTGGCATATGACAAGGATGGAAAGATAATCAACTTCAAAGAAGAGTGGCCTAAGGGAACTGAACGCATCGTTGACTATTCTGCAGGAAAGCCAGGTGGGCTTGACCATTTCTACAGTCAGCTTAATCTTTTGGTTCAGAAGCAGTCTGTCGGTCGTCCTGTACGCATTGCTTACTTTGGTGACTCGTTCATTGAAGGTGATATTCTTTTGGCTGATTTACGTGAAGAACTCCAGCATAAGTATGGTGGATGTGGCGTCGGTTGGATTGATGCAGGTAATGATCTTGACCAATATAAGCACACCGTGGATAAGAATTTCACAGGACTTGCTGAGCACATGGTGAAGAAGCCGGCAAGCTATGATGTCAATCAGGCTGGTATAGCTGAGCGTTATTACACGATGGGAGGGCAAGCTATAATGTCTTATGCTCCATTCTCCCTGTCACACGAGTACCCGCTTACGGAGAAATGGACAAGTACATGGCTTTACCTGCGCTCAAAAGGAGGAGCTGAGGTCAGCTTTGAGATAGATGGAGGAAAGACAACAACGCAGCGTGTAAGTCCGTCGGCGGAAGTACAGGCTGTGAAGATGGACGGTATAACCTCTCATGCAACAATCAAGGTGAATGGTGCTAATACAGTTCTCTTTGGTACATCACAGGAGGGTAGGGAAGGTATTGTGCTCGACAATTTCAGCATGCGTGGTTCTTCTGGTACCACCTTGGCAAGTCTTCCCGAACAGATGTTGAAGGAGTTTGCCCGTGTACGTCCATACGACCTCATTGTCTTTCAGTTCGGTGTCAATGCTGTTGATGCACAGACTACTCCTGAACGTTTGAAGGTGTATATGAGCGACATGAAACTTGTAGTAGACCTCTTCCACAAGTGTTTTCCGGAGACAAGCATCCTTATTGTCGGAAGTCCCGACCGTGGCTCTAAGACTTCACCTGACGGTACGATGAAGGGTGTTGAGATGTTGGTAGGCTATCAGGAACAGCTCGCTGCCGATTGTCACGTAGGTTTCTATAATCTGTTCCGTGCAATGGGTGGTCCTGGCACAATGATGCGTATTGTTGACGAGCAGGATATGGGAACAAAAGATTATGTACACATCAATTACAAAGGCGGTAAATATGTTGGTCAACGTATTTTCAAGTCTATCGTAGCAGGGCAGAAGAATTATGCACGACGTGCAAAGCTAATGGAAGAATAAACAGTTACCAGCCTATTAGGTCAATAAGTCCAATAAAGAACCAAGATGGAAATAAATAATATTCTCAGCCAGATTATGGCTACATTAAAGATATTCCTACAAAGTATAGAGTCTTATTTCTCAAGTCTCGACTTTACGAAAGTGACAGACATTCTGCTCTATAATCCACGTGAGCCACTCCTCTTCTCATCGGGAGCCTTTCTTTTCATTTTCCTTGTCTTCATGGTAGGCTATTACTGTCTGCGGAACAAGTTGGATGCAAGGTTACTTTTCGTAACGCTCTTCTCTTATTACTTCTTCTATAAGAGCAGTAGCTTCTACTTCCTGTTGCTGATTATTGTTACCGTCAGCGACTTCTATATCGCACGACGGGTAGCCAAAGGGAAGCATCCTAAGCTGTGGTTAGCATTGACACTGTTTATCGATCTCGGCTTGCTGGCTTACTTCAAGTACACCAACTTCTTTGCAGGTATGGTGACACAGATGATTGGTGGAAACTTCCAGCCGTGGGACATCTTCCTGCCTGTTGGCATCAGCTTCTATACTTTCAAGACCATTTCATACGTTGTAGATGTATATCGTAAGAAAGAACAGCCGATGGAGTCACTTCTCGACTATGCTTTCTACGTCAGTTTCTTCCCGACACTCCTCGCCGGTCCTATCACTCGGACGACCGACTTCGGACCGCAGATTCGTAAACCGCTTCACATCAGCAGGGAGATGTTTGCACAGGGAGTGTTCTTCATCATCATCGGTCTTTTCAAGAAAGCTGTTATCTCCGATTATATATCACAGAACTTTGTTGACCGTATCTTCGACAATCCCACACTTTTCTCAGGTGGAGAAGTGCTCCTCGGGCTTTATGGATACTGCATACAGATTTACTGTGACTTCTCGGGTTATTCGGACATGGCAATCGGTATTGCATTGCTTCTCGGCTTCAAGATTCCGATGAACTTCAATGCACCGCTTACTGCCGACTCAATGACCGACTTCTGGCGTCGTTGGCACATTTCTCTTTCAACCTGGATTCGTGATTACGTGTATATATCGCTTGGTGGAAACAGAAAGGGAACGCTCCACATGTACTTCAACCAGATGGTGGCTATGACTGCTTGCGGACTCTGGCACGGTGCTTCGCTGAACTTTGTCGTATGGGGAGTGTTGCATGGTGCATTGGTCTGCCTGCATAAGTTCTGGTCACAGACTGTTATGAAGCACGACCGCCGTTACCATCCTTCCGGTATACGCCGCTTCTTTTCTGTGTTCATTACTTTCCACGTCCTCTGCTTCACATGGCTTTTCTTCCGCTGTAAGGACTTCGATGGTGTATGGGTTATGCTCAAGCAGATGTTCACAAAGTTCAATCCTACTGTACTTCCCAATGTCTTAGTGGGCTATAAGTATGTATTCCTGTTTATGGCATTTGCTCTCCTCACACACTGGATTCCAGACTCTTGGCAGAACCGTTGTGTACGTGTTCTGGAAAAAGGTGGGGTAGTGGTTTCTGCTATTGCCATTACCATTGTAATCTTTATCATCATGCAGGTGAAAAGTTCGGATATCCAGCCGTTTATTTACTTCCAGTTCTGATTTTCCCAATATTTTCTCTTTAAGGAAAGGGGGAAATGGAATTCCAAACTTCTCTTTGCAGATGTCAAGGCAGGGCGCAAAGTATAGAAAGGAATAAATGGAAACTATATATTAATGCAAGAACGCATAGTGCGTGTGAACATAATGCCTGAATGGCAGACACACGAACTATGCGTTCTTTGTAATTTATACTACTTGCGGGCAGTCATTATCATGGAACATTAATATTAGAACTTAATGTTAAGCTGCCTTAACTGAAATTTTATATTGTATCTTGAGGATATTTGGGATAAGTAGAAGTCTGAAATATCTTTACATAAAAGTGAACATTCCTGATAAAAAAAACATGAATGTGATTTATTCTTTTGCATGTTTGTAAGAACCTAATAAACTGTGAGTTATGTTGCTGTGCAAATTATAGATGCTTAATTGGACTTCAATTAAGCCTTAGTTGGACTTCAATTAATCATCTATTAGACTTCAATTTGTGCTTAGTTAGGATACAATTCATCATAAACCTCTTTTCTGCAGCGTTTTTCCTTGTGAGGCGATTTTATATGTTGAGATGTCTTTTTTGGCTCTATATGTTGATATGAGGCTCTTTTGGGGGGCTTGAGGCTTGTTTAGGCATGAAATCCCCCTGCCTGTAGGAATACTTTGCATCGAACTTGTAGGCAGGAACAAACTGGTGGTCAAAGTCCAGGTCAACATGGCTGCCTGCCTTTATAAGGTTCTCCCGTTAAATGCGTAGATTGGAAACAGAACAAAGGCTTATACGCTTGTATGGTATGACTTATCCAAGATCGGACGGTCTCACAAAAAGGGATAGAGCACAAAATAAAAATGCAGAAAAGGCAAACAGATACCATGTCTTCCCGTCTTCTACAAACAACTTATTCCCATATCAACCAATGTTTGTAAACTATTTTTATGCAACTCAAAACCAATACATGGTCTCTTGGCTTCTAAAAGACGCCCAATTGGCTTGCAATAGATGCCCTTTTGAGGTCTAACTGACGCCCTTTTGAAGTCCAATTAAGCACCTTTTCTTGCACGATATTATAACCAACTGATTTACTGTTGGTTGCAAACTTGCTTTTTATGCGTGTTTTTGCCTTTATCTGTAGGTGTTTTACCCGAAATTATGTCATGATTTTTCAAACTGTTCCCTGCGAATTATCAAAGAATTAATATGAAAAGGTTTTCTATGTCGGAGCATGATAATAAAAAAGGTAGCCAAGACTGTCTTGGCTATCTTTTTGTTTAACGCACAACATCGCTTCTTCCTTTAAAGCTATACGAAAAACATCCACGCATTTAATGGAAGAACCCTTTATAAGCCCCATCCTCCGTATCATCCGTAAAAGTAAGGTGTTCAGCTTCTCTGCAATGTTGAAACTGTAGGACTTTCCTGATGTCTCGCTCTTATAGACAATGTTCTCTTCGGCAAGCTCCTTCAGTCTGCGTCCTACGGTGTCGGCACCGGGTAACAGCGTACCAGATCTCTGCCTGAACTGTCCTGTAAGCGCATTGATGTCCTCAAGGCAATCCCCACCGCAAAGGTAGCTGAAGAAGAGAGAGCCCAGGAAGCTTCCATGGCTGAATGCCTTGCCGCTGCATCCGGTATCTACCCAACACGGATTCGGTAAGTTTTTCAAAGCCCAACTTTGAAAAAACGTCCATGATGTGATAAATTCCTCCGAAAGGAGTGATATTCTCGTTTTTAATTGCTACCTTTGTCATGTCAGATTTTTGCTTACTTGTTATGTTTGTTGCACCAAGATAGGTGATAATTCTGACATATCCAAGTGTTTTGAGGACTTTGTTTCTCAGGCACTTGGATTTCTCACAAGAAATTATGCTGCGGAATTAAGGTTAAAATAATTTTTAACGGGTTATACCATAACAAATAATGTGTAGAAGAATATTAAATATCGTTGTCCTGCTCTTCTGTAGCCTCCTAACTTCGTGTCTTGGTGTGTTCTATATAGACTTAGGCAATCATTATGCATGGTTGGAGGACAGAATAATAGTTAAGATAAAAGAAGAAACGGCAAACAGCCTTTCCTATGATCTTCTTATCCGCCCACAGGTCTTGAATTATGGCTATGACAATAAATTCATCATAGCCTATCAGATTTACGATGGCAGTGAATGGTATAATTCTAACCAAATAGCAGAAGAAAAAGACAGTTTGTTTATCCAGTTCGCAAAGCTGAAAGAAATGAAACATTGCTATTGGATTATAAATAAAGAGACAAATCAGGTCATAGGTCCTATGAGGAAGCCGGAATTTGACAGGAAATGTGAGGAACTTCATGTAAAGGCAAAAATGCGCCATTTCCATGAAAAGAAACTTTGGAAAAACAAGGGGCTATAAGGGTAATACTTTTTGATGGTATTAAAAAGAATATGTAGAAGAGCTTTTCGTAAAAGCCATGGCAACTAATAATTCTATCCAAGAATTGGTCTTACCCAATTCTTGGATAGATAACTTTCATGTTATGAGGAAATTTGTTTTTACTGCAATTATGGTATCTGTGACTTTAACAAGTTGTTTGAGTTTCTTTCCTGATCGTTATGAGAAATCTCTCGTATATAATGGTTTCCGGGCCAACACGAATACTATGATTGGTACAAAAGTAAACATAAAAGGTTATTATTCTCTTGTTGACAGTAATATATCGGCATCCGAGGGAAAATATTTGGTAACTTATAATGGTAGAATATTGACACTTGCAGGCTATAATCCCTTTATTCTCTATGAGGATGGGACTTACGGAAATATTCTTTTCAATGCTGTGGGGAAAGATTTTTCGGCAAATGAATATTATAAAAAAGTCGATATGGAATTAGACAAGGAGTGTAAGCCTTTGAATAATATCTATCTTATGAGGAGTGGATGTTATAAAGTAAATGAAGATACCATCTGTGTAACGACGTATATATTATATGCTACGCACACAAATGTTTTTATTGAGGTATAAAATCATCGACCGTAATCATTTGTTACTTTTAGATGAAACTTATATTTTTGGAAATGAAAACGATACTTGTGTTCGGAATAGGATATTTGAATTTATCCCAGCCAAGACACTTCCTTCTCCATCTTTGTTCCCGATAAAAAAGAAAAGGTGGGCTTGGGCTAGCAAGAAGGATTGGAAGCGATTTAGGCACAGTGCTGCAAGAACATCAAAAAATAAATAGGAATATACTATAGATTTTTACAAGATTATTAGTGCTATATTTTATACAATAGTCCGTTAAAATTTTGTGGTTTACGAATCTTTCGTCCCTAAGTCAACAGGAATTGTGGCAGAAAGAAAACATGATAAGTCTCTGAAAAGAGATAATTAGGCAACAGAATATAACAAAATATAACATAATAAAATCGGCTATCTCATTGAATTTCAGTAACTTTATAGATATAAAAAAGACAATAAAGTTTATGCTGATAACCAACTTGATTAGCCGATATATGAGGCTCTGCAAAGCAGCATTTAGTGCTGAAGATGGAGCAAAGTTAAGCAAAAGTATCCAGACAAACGTCATGGAAATGCTTTTTCTTTTGATGGTCATCCCAAGGAGATGCAATTTCACGCAGATGGGACGCTATGGAAAGCGTGACGAGCAATGCTATCGGCAGACGGCAGAGCGTAGCGTGAACTGGCTCGAAATGAACATGTGGCTGAGTGCTTTCGCCTTCAAGGAGGGGTAAGGGTCGCAATGCCATCGTCATAGCCCCGAGCTTCATCAAGAAGGCTGGGAAGCATACCCCATACGTTGGTACGTTCTGGTCGGGCTGTGCAGGTGCGGTAAAGCACGGACTTGAGATCCTCGGCATCGGTGTGATAGACGTGGACCTGCATGAGTGTATGATGCTGAAGGCTGTGCAGACCACATTGGAAAAAGGTGAGGAGAAAAAAGAGATGAGCCTGTATGAGACTGGTATGCCAAGGTGTTGCAGGACGACATGGTAAGGCAGCAGCGTATCTGCAAGGTTCTTGTCGCCGACTCAGCCTTCTCCAAGAGACCTTTCATCGACAGGGTGATGAAGATGGGATTCCATGTTGTGAGCCGCCTGCGTCATGACGCAGCCTTGTTCTACACATGGGACGGGGAGCCCACGGGAAGGCCCGGCCGTCCCCGTGTCAAAGGTGACAAGATTGACGTGAGGAACATTGATATGTCTAAAGTCGAAATGCTTGGGCTGGAGGAGACCTCCGGCAAGGCCTATGCGCTCAAGGCATGGTGCAAGTCCTTGTGCAGGGTCGTTTCGCTTGTCATCCACGAGCTGCCCAACGGTGTCCGCCGTCTGTACTTCTCTACGGATGAGAACATGAGCGGACGCGATGTGGTGGAGTACTACACCACACGTTTCCAAGAGGAGTTTTGCTTTCGCGACGCAAAGCAGTTCCTCGGTCTTACAGATTGTCAGGCACGCGACAAGAGAAAACTTGACTTTGCCTTCAACTCTTCATTCACGGCACTCAATGTGGCCAAAATCATATGCAAGGAACTTGGCACGTCCATCGGTCGACTTAAAGCGCAGATGGTCAATGCCTACTATGCGCAACGAATTATTGACGTGTTCGAGAAGAACCCGAACACGCCTTTAAATAAAGAAAGTATTAATGAGATGTTTAGTTTCGATGCTGACGCAGCATAAAAATTAACGGAGTATTGTAAAATACTACATGAAGAAATTAGCTCCCCATATCAGCACAGCATAGCGCAGAACCTTACCTATTGTTATACTTAAAACTGATACAGGAATATTGGCACGTGTAAGTCCTAAAACGATGGTTACGGCACTGCCGAGAATAGGAAGAAAAGCAAAGAAACCCATCCATGCTCCACGTCCGCCCATAAAACGATATGCTTTGTCAATAGACTCTGGCTTCACATGGAAGTACCGTTCCAGCCATTCCAGCTTGCCAAGGCGTCCAAGACCGTAGTTCAACATTCCGCCCAAAACATTACCTGTACTACCGTAGATGAGCAATAAAACTGGGTCGAGACCTGCTGCAAGAAGACCGATCATGACTGCTTCGCTACTGAAAGGTAAGACACTGCCAGCAAGGAATGCTGATAGAAGCATCCCCCAATAGCCATAGTCTAAAAGGAAGTGTGTAAAAACGTCCATAAGTTGAAAAGAGTGATGATGATAGCTGCATAAAACAGGATAAGGAACATCCAGTTGGTTATCCGTGTACGTGTCAGTGCAAAGAAATGTGCAATCAGTGGTGCAGTCGTGGCAATCAATATGCTCAACAAAGCATCATAATGCTGTGGTTGAAGGAAGAGGAAGACGATGGCTGCAAGATCTATGGTGATGAAAATCTGATAGAATAATCGTGTGCGGATATTGTCATTACGCTTTTGATTCAAGAAGTGGATTATACCGATTACAGCACAAATCAATACGTATGACAGGGTTGTTATCTGACTTATATTCAGTGATATAAATCGAAAAGGTTCAGTAAACACTGCAAGCTGTATGAAGTGGTCAGCAAGTAGGGTTATATCTCCTTTTGCAGCCAGATACCCCGCATAGAACCAATAAGGAAGCATGATGCCGAGAAGAGAAGCTACAAAGTTCCGAAGACTCATTGTAAGAATATTGGTACGCATGACTATCCACAAGATGGGCAGAAAGAACAGGACTTGTACCCATACGATACTTGCCATGCCAATACAGAAGTAAGCATAGAAAGTCCAGCCCGGTGCACGAGTATCCTGATAACAGCGGAAAGAGAAGGTATAAAAACCTACAATACCCAGCATGATGATGGCTGATTGGATGGAAGGGAACATGAATACTGCCATGGTCGTCAAAGTCAGGAACGAGCATGATACCATTCGGCTGTAGATACGGATGAGAGCATTGGCATTATTCAGCTCCATCATAAGATAGGTGGATAGCAAGAGACAGATGCCTGGTGCTATTACGGCAAGGTTGTGCAACCCGGCTGTAACCCATACAAGAGCAGCCGCTGAAACAACGTATGCTTGTGTCCAGCGGCTTTCTGCTATTCGATTTTGGATGCGTTTCTGTTGCATAATGGATGATAAGCGAAGTTAGGGGATAATAGACGTTGCCGGGTAACAGGCAAGTCAGAGTTATCTCTTTTTCTTCGTGGAGCAAAGACTATAAGTCCTGTCCTATATCTCTTCTAAAATATTTATCCTTAAATTCAATCTTCTGTGCTTCTGCAAAGCTCTTCTTGAGTGCTTCTTCTTTGTTCTTGCCATAAGAAGACACAGCGATGACACGCCCGCCAGCGGTAACAATCTGTCCGTCCTTCTGTGTAGTTCCACTATGGAATACAATTGAACCTTCAATATCCTCAAGCCCAGTGATAGGATAACCCTTTACATATTCCTCTGGGTATCCACCACTGACAAGCATTACACAAACTGCTGAACGGGAATCAAATTCAACTTGTCGCTGGTCAAGATTTTCCTCGGCAACGCCTTCAAAAAGGTCAACGATGTCGCTCTTCAAACGTAACATGACACTCTCTGTCTCTGGGTCGCCCATACGACAGTTGTATTCTATAACCATCGGTTCGCCATTAACATTGATCAGACCAAAGAAGATAAAGCCTTTATAATCAATACCCTCTGCTTTCAATCCCTCGACAGTAGGGCGGATGATGCGCTCTTCTACCCTTGCCATCCAGTCCTTTGTGGCAAACGGGACAGGGGTAACGCTACCCATGCCGCCTGTATTCAAGCCAGTATCATGTTCGCCTATGCGCTTGTAGTCCTTTGCTTCGGGTAGTATCTGATAATGGGTGCCGTCTGTAAGTACGAATACTGAACATTCGATGCCTGAAAGGAATTCCTCAATGACAACTTTGGCTGAAGCATTACCGAACATACCGCCAAGCATTTCACGTAGTTCCTTCTTTGCTTCCTCAAGTGTCGGAAGGATGAGAACACCTTTGCCAGCAGCCAGACCATCGGCTTTCAGCACATAAGGAGCCTTGAGTGTTTCGAGGAAGCGCATACCTTCTTCAATGGTTGTACCGTCGAATGTCTCGTAGGCAGCAGTCGGAATATTATGACGTTTCATGAAAGCCTTGGCAAAGTCCTTGGAGCCTTCCAGTACTGCGCCGGCTTTTGAAGGACCGATAACGGGGATGCTCACAGTGCGTGTATCCTCCTTGAAGGCATCATATATGCCGTTTACCAATGGGTCTTCCGGACCAACGACAACCATGTCAATATTCTCTTCGACAACAAATTCCTTCAGTTTGTCAAAGTCATTTACTCCGATTGCAACGTTCTCACCAACTGCTCCCGTACCAGCGTTACCCGGTGCGATGAAGAGCTTGTTACACTTTGCACTCTGTGCAATCTTCCATGCCAAGGCGTGTTCTCGGCCGCCGCTACCTAAAAGTAATATTCTCATAAAGCGTCCCCCAGCCCCCTCCCGGATAAGGAGGGGAGTGCAGACTTGCTGCACGTGGGGTATTTATTAATTGTTATATACGATGACAGAATACCTTTGGAGAACTTTCTTAACGTTCTTCTTTTGCAGAAGTGATGGGTTTCAGATAGTCTTCAAAGTACTGCGTGATGCGCTCATGCAGGTGTACACTCTGATGTCCGCGCATGTTGTGAGGCTCACCTGGATAAACAAAGAAGTCGGGTTGTGTACCAGCAGCAATACAAGCCTTCAAGAAGGAGTAAGAGTGCTGAGGAACAACAACTGGATCATTCAGTCCAGTGATAATCTGAAGTTTACCCTTGAGTTCCTTTGCCTTCGTGAGGAGTGAAGTCTGTGCATATCCTTCTGGATTGGTCTGTGGTGTGTCCATATAACGCTCACCATACATTACCTCATACCATTTCCAATCAATCACAGGACCACCTGCAACACCAACCTTGAACACATCAGGATAGTTGGTAATCAGAGAGGTGGTCATGAATCCACCGAAAGACCAGCCGTGTACACCTATGCGGTTCTGGTCAACGTATGGGAGAGACTTCAGGTATTTAACGCCTTCCATCTGGTCTTTCATCTCCTCTTGTCCGAGGCGTCGGAAACTCACCTGCTCAAACTCTTTGCCACGATGTTCGCTACCTCGGTTATCGAGGATAAAGAGCAGATAGCCTTTCTGTGCCATATAGGTTTCCCAGCCACGTGAGCCCCAGTTCCATGATGCTTCTACATTGTGGGCATGTGGACCTCCATATACATAGATAACGGTAGGATACTTCTTGCTCGGGTCGAAGTCAACAGGTTTCACCATACGCCAGTACAGGTCGGTCTTTCCATCTGCAGCCTTTATAGTTCCATTTGTATATTCAGGAACCTTATAGTCTTTCCAAGGATTGGCTGATGTGAAGTATTCATGGCGTTTTGGCTTGCCATTCAGTGTTATGACTTCATATTTGCGAGGCACTGACGGTTCGCTATAACTATCCATAACAGCATTACCATCCTTGCTCAGCCTTGGATGGTGATAGCCACGACCATTGTCAAGCAATGTTCTCTTTCCTGATGCCACATTGACAAGCCAAGCATTGCGCTGAATAGGATTACACTCGTTGGATACGTAGACAATACTCTTCTGCTTGCTGTTGAAGCCAAGAACATCCATAATGACCCATTTGCCACTTGTAATCTGCTTGAGCTGGCGACCATCTGTATTGAAGAGGTAAAGATGGTTATAACCGTCTTTCTGACTTTGTAGGATAAACTCTTTGTCGTTCCATGGTAAGAACTGAATCGGATGGCATGGTTCAACATACTTTGCATCCGTCTCACGATAGAGTTCTTTCAGCTTAGCACCTGTTGCCGCATCATAAGATACCAATCGGCAATCGTTCTGGTCACGGTTAACTTCAAACATGTAGATGGCCTTCTCATCAGGGCTCCATGCGATGTTAGTGAAATAACGGTCGGTTGGGTCACCTGCCTGAAGGTAGATAGTCTTGCCAGTTGTAAGGTCATATACGCCAACTGTTACCTTGTGAGATGTTTCACCTGCCATAGGATACTTGGTAGGTGCAGCCTTGGCAGCACGTGATTCACCTTTCTTCGGTGTCCAATCCAATTCAGGAACACTTATAAGAGGATAGTCGGCGACCATGCTTTGGTCCATTCGATAGAATGCCAAACGGTTTCCCTTTGGACTCCAGTAGAGTCCACCATCAATGCCGAACTCGTCACGGTGGACACTCTTACCGTAAACAATATCGCTTGAGCCGTCTGTTGTCAGCTGGTGTTTCTCTCCCTTTGCATCTGTAACATATAGTTGATTATCGGTCACAAACGCTGTAGCACCAGACTGCTTGTTCCACTCACGTGCCTGTAAACCAGATGGGCGGCTCAAACGCTGCTCCAGCTTATGTGCCTTGAAGTCAATGTATAAGTCCTCATTGCCATTCTGTACTATCACAACAGGGCGGTCTGCATAGGGAAACTCAGCAGCATAGAGGTGACGGACAACTTCCTCGGGTTTCGTCAGTCCAGCCCAGTTGTTGAGTTCATCCAATGAAAACAGCTGAGTCTCCTTGCCGTTTACAGGGTCAACCAGTGAACAGCTGTTCAGATCCTGACGTACCAACTTGCCTCCCCACCACGTAAGATAACGTGTTTCAGGGCGCATGTTGTAGAAATTAGTACCACCAAAGTTCAAATCCTCCAGTGTAAACTGCTTTTGTGCCATACTTTCAGTAGGACTGAAAAGTCCCGTGAGAGCACAAAGCCCCACGAGACCAATAAATGATTTAATCTTCATGTTTATACGTGTTTTTACCACGGAATCCTCCGCGCTTGTTAGATTTATCAAATCGTTTACCACCAAACTTACGCTCATCATCACGGCTGAACGAGCGTTTACGATCGTCGTCACGCTTGAATGAACGCTTGCGGTCATCGTCTCCTCTTCTGAAAGAACGTTTACGGTCTTCTACATTACGGTCGAAACGAGGTCGACGCTCGTAGTCATCACGGAACTTTCCACCGCTGAACTTGTTTCGTTCCAAGCTGTGGAAAGTGAACGAACGGATGTCTGCTTCAGCATTTTCTTCATTCTCATCAAGACGTTTCTTGAACTCACGTTCTTTCTTGAAACGGTGCTTTTGTGCCATTTCACGCTTCTCTTCCTCGGTCTTTACGACACCACCATCATGACGGAAGTTACTCATCTTGCCGTCAAACATCTGATAGCGGCGGAACTCACATTCCAACGAACCATTATAAACAGGAATTTTGATGCTTGGTTTCAGTCCAATCTGACGGAAACATTCCTCACGATAAGACAATATCCATGCCTCGTTACCCATGAATTGATGCTTCAGTCGTTCACCAATCATCTTATAAGTTCCAAGCAGGTTAGGCGTAGAGATACGCTCTCCGTATGGAGGATTCATTACAATAATGCTCTTCTCCTTTGGCTGCGTGAAGTCTTTGAAATCCTGCTGTTCAATGGTTACATCCCTTGACAAGCCGGCTGCAGCCACATTCATACGAGCTGTATTCACCGCTTTCATGTCAGTATCATATCCATAGATATGATGTGTGAACTCACGTTCCTGTGAATCGTCATTGTATATCATATCAAAGAGTTCCTGGTCAAAGTCAGGCCATTTCTCGAAGGCGAACTCCTTGCGGAATACTCCAGGAGATATATTGCGTGCAATGAGTGCAGCCTCAACAGGCAATGTGCCGGAACCACACATTGGGTCAATGAAGTCAGTCTCCCCTTTCCAGCCAGTCATGAGAATCATTCCTGCAGCCAGAACTTCATTCAGTGGAGCCTCAACGCTTTCCTGGCGATAGCCACGGCGATGCAGAGACTCACCACTTGAATCCAGCGAAAGCGTTGCATTGTCCTCTGCTACATGGATATTCAGACGGATATCTGGGTTGCTGACAGAGATGTTCGGACGAGTACCAGTACGTTCACGGAACTGGTCAACAATAGCATCCTTCACCTTATAAGTAACGAAACGTGAGTTTGTGAACTCTTCGGAATATACAACTGAATCAACAGAGAAGGTCTTTCCTGCAAGGATATACTTACTCCAGTCAATCTTCATCACCTCATTATACATATCCTCAGCACTCTTCGCCTTGAAGTGTGCAATAGGTTTAAGGATACGAATAGCTGTGTGTAACTGGAAATTAGCACGATACATCATTTCCTTGTCGCCGGTGAATGATACCATGCGGCGTCCTATCTGTACGTTGTTGGCACCTAACTGTGTCAGTTCTTTTGCTAATACTTGCTCCAAACCCATGAAGGTTTTGGCGATGAGTTCAAATTCTTGCATTTATGTGATAGATAATTTTATATGCGATGATAAATGATAATATGCTGTGACAGAGCATGATAATCTTTGATGAGATGTGACCGGGACAGCTGGCTATACCGTTCGCTTACCTTTCTTCGGGTAAGGATAGGGCAGGGATTTATATTCCACTACCGTCCTCAAAGTCAATATCAAGAATATCCGTTTTATTCTGTTTGTACTTCTTCGAGCAAGGACGCATGTCCCGTGTGACCCATACGTTGGCTCCAATGACGCAGCCTTTTCCGATTGTCACGCGTCCGAGAACGGTGGCGTTGGCATAAACAATGACATTGTCCTTCAATATAGGATGGCGTGGAATGCCCTTGATAGGCTTTTCGTCCTTGTCAAGCGGGAAACTCTTGGCTCCTAATGTCACACCTTGATAAAGTTTTACATGATTGCCTATGATACATGTTGCACCAATTACGACACCCGTACCATGGTCAATGGTGAAATGTGTACCGATTGTTGCTGCAGGATGGATGTCGATTCCAGTCTCTGAATGTGCCATTTCTGTAATCATGCGTGGGATGAGTGGTACATTCTCCAGGACCAGTTCATGCGCCAGGCGATAGTTGATGATTGCCTTTACTGCAGGATAGCATGATATAACCTCTCCCTGGTTGACCGCTGCAGGGTCACCGTCAAAGGCTGCCTGTATGTCAGTTGAAAGTGTCTTGCGTATAGTTGGGAACTTTGTAATGACACGTCCTGCAATCATATCTGCTTCCTCCTGCATACATCGACGCATATCATCAGCATTCGGACAGTGGCAGTCCTCATCAAAACATAGTCCTGCCATAATCTGCCTGCTGAGCAGCTTATGTAGCCGCTCCATGTTTACCCCTATTTGGTATTTGATGGTTTCGATATTGACAGACGATTTTCCGTAAAAGCCGGGAAAGAGTATAGAACGTGAAAGCTCAATAATCTCCTCCAGCTCCTTAGCTGATGGCAATGGGTCTCCATCACGGTGTTCATGGAAGATTCCTTGCAACGCTTCTGGTTCGGAAAGCTCATCAACTGTCTGGATAAGCTGATGAATAATGTCCTGTCTACTCATTGACACTGTATTGAGATGTAATTACGTTGCAAAGATAATGATTATTCTCGGATTTTTATGTGTTTGTTCAGGAAAAATGTGGTAATTTTGCAGCGACTCTCAAGAGTCGTTGACAGGATAATTCTGGTTCGCCAAGAATCTGATAGTACAAGTTTCAATTATAAATAATGAAGTTAAATATACTCCCCCGCCTCCTTACCTTTATCCTATTGTTTTCAGTCTGTGTACTTTCAAGTGCATATACAGCTTCCAGCATGCCTTCGAAAAAACACAAACGCCATTATGAAGGCATTGATGTTTCGCATCATCAGGGACAGATTGACTGGAAGGAAGTGGCAAAAGACAAGAACATACGATTTGTGTATATAAAGGCAACACAAGGTACTTCGATAAAAGACAGATGTTACGAGCAGAACATCAAAGGGGCACGTCGGCATGGACTGCGTTGTGGTTCCTATCACTACCTTTCTTCTTACACATCCATAAGGGCACAGTTCCGTCATTTCCAGAAAGTGATGCGGGGACATAGACAGGACCTGATTCCGATGATTGACGTGGAACGTGAAGGTGTAAGAGGCTGGACACGAAAACAGGTACAAGACAGCGTTGCACTGTTTGCTAAGCTGATACAGAAGAAGTATGGGAGGAAACCACTTATTTATTCACATGTAAGTTTCTATAATTCGCATCTTAATCCTCAATTCAACAAATATTTTCTTTTCCTTGGAAGATATAGTTCTGTACGTCCTTCTATCAAAGGAGTAGGGCGACATAACATCTGGCAATTCTCTGACCGTGGAAAAGTGCGCGGTATTCGTGGATATGTTGACCTCAGTCGCTTCATGTCTGGGACGTCGCTTGCAGATATTCTTCTATAGTTATTTACAATTATTTGGGTTGATGTAAATTAAATATAAACAAATGAAAGGATGCGGTCAGACGCATAATTTATTTGTATTTTTGTATCCACTGAAAATAGAAGAGGAAAGCGTATTGAATCCTCTGCGTACAGGGACATTCAATTTGTGCATTCGTAAAGCAGAGAATGCCGAATGAACGAGCTGTATATTCATACTTTCCGGATAATGAGAAAAAATGATGATAACTTTAAACTATAATTTAACAGATATGTATAATTCAAGTAATAATAAGATAGTTATGTCTTTTCGTACAGTCATGATGGCTCTCATGTTACTTACTGTAGGAAATATTTATGCACAGGAATTTTACCAAGAACCTCCACTCACGTTTCGCCCGCTGTTACAACAGCTTGGAACAGAACTGATGCAGGGAAAGAAGGGAAGCATCGTAGCGATTGATCCTGCCACTGGTGATGTTCTCTGCATGGTGACCAATTCACCCGAAGGTCCCAATGATGCCCTCGCTATTTCAACTGCCTATGCTCCCGGATCGACGATCAAGCCTGCACAGGCACTGACGTTCCTTTCAGAAGGACTTGTCAAGGCTGACACAAAGATTGCCTGTTACAGGGGCTTCCGTGATGGAAACATTATGGTGAAATGTCATCCACATTATTCTCCAGAAACACTGACAGGGGCTCTGGCAGTATCGTGTAACACTTGGTTTCTGAAGTCATACCTGTCAATGATAAGCAATACACACAAGTATGGTTCAAAGGAAAATGCCGTTACCGTGTGGCGTGATTACCTTGTCAGCATGGGACTTGGCGGACCATTGGGTGTTGATATGGCTGGCGAGAAAGGAGGATTGGTAGCTAATGTGAACTATCTTGCACGCCGTTACAAGTCGGGATGGAATGCGAAGACCATCATGTGGGCAGGTATGGGACAAGGGGATATTACCGTTACACCTCTGCAACTCTGTAATTTAGCTGCATCAATAGCTAACCGTGGCTTCTTCTTTACACCACATATCCATAAGAACGTGGACTGGGCACCATTGCCTTCACGTTTCCTTACACCCCGTCAGACGAAAGTTCCTTCGTGGGTTTATGCAGCTGTGATTGATGGTATGCACCTGGCTGTCACAAAGGGAACGGCAACCGTACTCAAAGGTACGTCTTATCCAGTTTGCGGAAAAACCGGGACAATTGAGAATGCTGGTAGGGATCACTCTGCTTTCATGGGCTTTGCGCCAATGAACGAGCCGAAGATTGCCATAGCTGTATATGTTGAACACGGTGGATTTGGTGCCGACGCAGCTGCTCCGATAGCGGGGCTGATAATGGAGAAGTACCTTAAAGGAAAGCTGAGTCCTAAATCGCAGGCTATGGCAAAGCGTTTAGAGCGGATAAACACAGTGGGAAGGTAAAACCTAAAGATTGTAATAAAAATTCATACCCATGAAATTCAATAGATGCTTAACAGCACTTTAATTAAGCATCTATTGGCTTCTAAAAGATGCCCTTTTGAGGTCTAACTAACGCCCTTTTGAAGTCCAATTAAGCACCTTTTGAAATACACTTTCACAACATGTTGATAATCTGAAAGTTACAACACATCTAAAAAGTGCTGTTTTTAGTCCTAAATTCGGATTTTATCACCTTGGTTTTGTAATAAAAATTTACAATAACATACGGTGATTATACGGACTCTCAAGCCATCAAACTACGCAAAAATAGGATTACAATTTTAAAAAGCCCCCATTCTCTCCGCATCAGTAGGGTAGAGAATGGGGGCTGGATTTATTAGATTATTTTATATTCTTACTACTTCCTTCACCCCCTTTACCGTTCGTAGCTTCTTGATGAGCATGTTCAACTTGGAATTGTCATCAAGGAGAACGACAAGATTGCCAGAGAAAAGACCATCGTGCGAATCAATGTTGATGGAACGCATGACAATCTTCTCATCTTTGGAGATGATGTTGGAAATGTTGCTTACAATACCGATGTCGTCATTGCCGATGACACGCAGGGTAATGGCATACTGGGAAGAGCCCTTGCCACTCCAGCGTGCCTTTACGACACGATAGCCGAAACGCTTGCGCATCTCAGGAGCATTGGGACAGTCGTTGCGATGAATCTTGATACCACCGCTGACAGTCACGAAGCCGAAGACAGGGTCACCATAGATAGGATGGCAGCACTTGGCAAGTGAGAAGTCCAGTCCTTTGAGGTTCTGGTCTATGACAAGTACATCATCATTCTTCTTCAGGTACTCGCTCGTCGGATTCTCAAACTCGAAGTTCTCTGCACTCTCAGCTTCCTTGGGCTGGTTGAGGTTATGGTCGTGGTTGTAGACCTTCTGATATTCCTCAATGACGTAGTTTGGGTCGAGTTTCTCGTCTGCTATCTGCTTGTAGAACTCTGATACTTCTTTAAAGCCCAGTTTGCGGATGAGATGTCCCATAGTTGAGTCTTCAATCTCAATCTTCTTGTTCTTAAACCGTCTTTCGAGAAGTTCCTTAGCATAGAGTCCGTCCTTAATCTGGGTTTCCTTCAGTGCAAGACGTATCTTAGCCTTTGCACGGGACGACTTGCAGATGTTAAGCCAGTCACGCTTTGGCTTCTGGGTCGTTGAAGTAAGAATCTCTACAGAGTCGCCACTGTGCAGTTCTGTGCGGAAGGAAACATTCTTGCCATTGATTTTTCCACCTACACATTGATTTCCAATCTTGGAGTGAATGTGATAGGCAAAATCCAGCACCGTCACACCCTTTGGGAACTTCAGCAGGTCGCCCTTTGGTGTGAAGACATATATCTCCTTCTCATAAAGGTCGGATTTGAACTGGTCCATCACTTCAAGGTTGTTGCCAGCCTCAAGTGCCGAACGGATGGAAGCCAGCCAGCTGTCCATTCCGCCCTCAGCCTTTACGCCTTTATAACGCCAGTGGGCAGCAAGACCATGTTCGGCAATCTCGTCCATACGTTCTGTACGTATCTGTACCTCCACCCACTTCTTATCAGGTCCAAGGACAGTAATGTGCAGACATTCATACCCGTTGGACTTAGGTACTGAAAGCCAGTCGCGCAGTCGTTTCGGATTAGGCTGATACATATCAGTTACGATAGAGTAGGCCTGCCAGCACTGCATTTTTTCCTTGTCTTCCGGCGAATCAAGAATAACACGAATGGCAAAGAGGTCGTAGATACCTTCAAAGCCGCACTTCTGTTTCTTCATCTTCTGCCAGATGGAATGGATTGACTTTGTTCTGCCCTTGATATGGAATTTCAGTCCTGCTGCTTTCAGGTGTTCGCTGACAGGAGTGATGAAACTGCTAATATAGGCATCACGTGTTGCCTTGGTGGCATTCAGTTTGTCTTTGATGAGATAGTATGCATCATGTTCAAGATACTTCAAGGAGAGATCCTCGAGCTCACTCTTCAGCTGGTACAAGCCTAATTTATGTGCCAAAGGAGCATAGAGGTAGCTTGCTTCTTCAGACACCTTGCGCTGCGCTTCCTTGTTCTCAACATCACGAATCTGACGCATGAGGTTGACACGGTCGGCTATCATTATCAGAATGACACGCATATCCTCGGCAAAGGACAGCAGGAGGTTTCGGAAGTTCTCGCTTTCGATGACGGGAGTTTTCTTGTAAAGTGTCTGGACACGAATCAGTCCGTGGATAATCTTTGCGACACCTTCGCCAAAACGTTTCTCAATCTCTTCGAGTGAGAGATTTCCTTCCTGGACGCTCTGGTGCAGGAGGATGGCTATGACAGAGTCGCGGTTCAAGCCAATATCCTTAACAGCGATGGCAGCTGTCTGCAGGGAGCATAGAATGGGATTCAAGCCGAAGACATTGCGCTGGATAGCATTGTCTGCTATTGACTTGCCCAGATGCTCGCGCAGTTTGGGAAGATCGTTCTCAAGAAACGGCTGTCCGAGAGTTTCTCTCAGGTCTCCGAGTATCTGTTCGGATAATTCTTTCTCATTATCCGTATATATGAATTTCTCCTCCATAAGCACTTTACGTTTATTGTTCAAAGGCAAAGGTACAAAGAAAATCGATATTACTGGAAATAAAAGTAACAAATAGTTTCTTTCTTTCGGTTTAATTCGTTATTTTTGCATTTACAAAACAATCTTTTAACACCTTACCATTATGTTGAATAAAGAAGACCTAAAACAGATTCATGAGAAAGGAATAAGTAAGGAACAAATTGGCAAGCAGCTTGAAGACTTCAAGAGAGGTTTCCCGTACTTAAAACTTGAAGGTGCAGCAACATCCAGCAAAGGTGTGACGGTACTTGACAAGAATGCTTGTGAGGCAGCTTGTCGCACATGGCAGGGTTATCAAGCTGATGGGCATAAGGTTGTCAAGTTTGTTCCGGCATCAGGTGCTGCCAGTCGTATGTTCAAGGACCTTTTTGCTTTCCTCAATGGAAGCAGTGAAGTACCCGTAAGCGATTTTGAAAAGGAGTTCTTCTCAAATATTCATCGGTTTGCATTTTTTGAGGAACTGTCAGGGAAATGCCAGCAGTTGGAGGGTAAGACTGCGGATGAATTGATTGCTGATGGACGATACAAGGCTGTTGTTGCGACCTTATTGAATAAAGAAGGACTGAATTACGGACAGCTTCCTAAGGGGCTGCTTCTGTTCCATTCTTATGCTGACGGAATGCGTACACCAATGGAGGAGCATCTTGTTGAAGCTGCACGCTATGCAGAAAGCAATAAGCAGGCACATGTACATTTTACGGTATCACATGAACATTTGGAATTCTTCAAGCAGAAAGTGGCAGACAAGCAGGCTGGATACGAGGCGAAGTTTGGCGTTGGCTTTGACATATCATTCTCTGAACAGAAGCCGAGTACGGACACAATTGCCGTAAATCTTGACAATACTCCTTTCCGCAATGAAGATGAATCATTGCTGTTCCGTCCTGGTGGTCACGGTGCATTGATTGAGAATTTGAATGACTTGGATGCAGATGTAGTGTTTATCAAGAACATTGATAATGTTGTGCCAGACCGCTTGAAGGATGAAACCGTCATTTGGAAGATGATTATTGCAGGCAAGCTCGTTGAATTGCAGGAGCGTGCTTTTGCTTATCTTCGCCAATTGGAACACGGTGCTTGCATGCGTGCAGAAATGGAAGAGATGGTTGGATTCCTTCAAAATGAACTTTCCTGCGAGAGTCATAATGTATCTTCTCTTGATGATGCTGCACTGGCGGATTACCTTTATAAGAAGCTGAACCGTCCGATGCGTGTGTGTGGTATGGTGAAGAATGTAGGTGAACCCGGTGGCGGTCCGTTCCTGGCTTACAATCAAGACGGCACTGTAAGCCTACAGATTCTTGAGAGTTCGCAGATTGACAAGAATGATGCGGCTTCAATGAAGATGTTTACCGAAGGAACACATTTCAATCCTGTTGACCTTGTCTGTGCCATCAAGGATTATAAGGGTAATGCTTTTGACTTGACTGAATATGTAGATAAGTCTACGGGCTTTATCAGTTCTAAGTCAAAGAATGGTCGCGACCTTAAGGCTTTGGAGCTTCCCGGACTTTGGAATGGTGCTATGAGTGATTGGAATACTGTCTTTGTTGAAGTTCCACTCGGAACTTTCAATCCTGTAAAGACTGTCAACGATCTCTTGCGTGAGCAGCACCAATAATCGTAATATGAACAGAATCTAATCAAGTTCATAAGTTATTATAGCTGTTTGTATTTAAAAGAGATTCTGCATGGTAGAGTATGCAATTTAAGTTTTGTCAGACAACAATGTTCCCAATCGTTGGTAATCCGATACCAGCGGGTGGGAACATCATTACCAATGATTGGTAACATTTTTATCAATCACTGATAATATTTTAGGAAAGGTGTGCTGATAGTAGTTAAATCAGCTGTACCTAAGAAAACCTCTACAAATCCTCTTTTTCAATAGGATAATATCAAAAAAAGACAAGAGAATTCTTGTACGATTCAAATAAATATTATACCTTTGCGCCACAAAAGACACATTAAGGATGTTTCAGCTTTATGAAACATCAACACTATCAAATGTAATTTCCTATACATATTATATATGTTAAGCAAAGAAGAATTATTAGAGAAAGAAGTTTCTGAGCTTGAAGAAATCGCTCAGAGCACTGGTGCCGTTTATACACCTGGGGATGACAAGGACAAGCTCGTCTATGCTATCCTTGACCGTCAGGCAGAAGAGGTTGGCACCGCTCATCCCTTAGAATCAAAGCGTAAGCGTACCAGGATAGCACGAAAGGATACAGACAGGGTTTACTCAGTACACGGTGAGGAAGGCGAGAACTTTGATGTACAGAAGAATAAAGGTGCGGGGAATATCACCCAGCCAACACTGTTCAAGGATTTGCCAGAAACCAAGGAAGAAAAGGTAGAAGAAATATCTCCAGAAGAAATCTTGGCATCTATTCCCAAGCATCGCGGTCGTAAGTCTAAGGCTGAACTTGAAGCTATTGCAGCTGCTGAAGCTGCAATAAAGGCAAAAGCTGAGCAGGCAAAGATGGAAGAAGAAGCTAAGAAAGAAGAAACGACGGAGGTCACAACTCCTTCTGTTTCCGAAGATTTTATCCCCGAAGACCAGTTCTCTGGTGAACAGTCACAGGATGAAACAGAAGACAAGGAAGAACTGTTGGCTCGTTTGCAGGAAAAGGTGAATGCACATAATATGAACATGGAGACTGCTGGTTCTCCTGTTGTGCCAGATGGTATATGGGCTGGCGACCCTGGGGACGGTACTGATTTCATTCCAATAGTTGACCTTCCGATAGAGGATCAGGGAGTTGTTCCCAATTATGATATGTTTGACCAGCCGACGACTCCTGCTCAGATGCCAGCAACCCCGATGTATGAGAATATACCTGTAGCTAATAATGTAGGCTATGATTTCTCTGATTTTATCAAGGCAAACGGAGTTCTTGAGGTGATGCCTGACGGTTATGGTTTCCTCCGCTCAAGCGATTATAATTATTTGTCGTCACCTGATGATGTATATATTGCAAACAATCAGATCAAGCAGTATGGCTTGAAGACGGGTGATGTCGTAGAATGTCATGTGCGTCCTCCACATGAAGGAGAGAAGTATTTCCCACTTACAAGTATTGATAAAATCAATGGTCGTATGCCTTCGGAGGTGCGTGACCGTATTCCATTTGAACATCTTACGCCGCTCTTCCCGGAAGAAAAGTTTACACTTTGTGGTGATTCTCGCACAACCAATCTTTCAACACGTATAGTAGACCTCTTCTCCCCAATCGGCAAGGGACAGCGTGCGTTGATAGTTGCACAGCCAAAGACGGGTAAGACTATCTTGATGAAGGACATTGCTAATGCTATTGCAGCCAATCATCCGGAGGCTTATCTGATGATGCTTCTGATTGATGAACGTCCGGAGGAGGTTACGGATATGGCACGTACAGTAAATGCGGAAGTTATTGCGTCAACATTTGATGAACCTGCAGAACGTCACGTGAAGATTGCCGGTATCGTATTAGAGAAGGCAAAGCGTATGGTTGAGTGTGGTCACGATGTTGTTATTTTCCTTGATTCCATAACACGTCTGGCACGTGCTTACAACACGGTTGCACCAGCTTCCAGCAAAGTGCTGACAGGTGGTGTTGATGCCAATGCGTTGCAGAAGCCAAAACGTTTCTTCGGTGCAGCCCGTAATATTGAGGGTGGTGGCTCTCTGACTATCATTGCTACTGCATTGATTGATACAGGTTCCAAGATGGATGAGGTTATCTTTGAGGAGTTCAAGGGTACGGGTAATATGGAATTGCAGCTTGACCGCAGCTTAAGCAATAAGCGTATCTTCCCAGCTGTCAATCTGGTTGCTTCAAGTACGCGTCGTGATGACCTGTTGCAGGATCGTACAACACTTGACCGCATGTGGATTCTCCGCAAGTATATTGCTGACATGAATTCTATTGAGGCAATGAATTCGATTCATGACCGCATGAGACGGACTGAGAACAACGATGAGTTCCTGTTATCAATGAATGACTAATGATATTTGAAGATGATTTTCTGATACTGGAAGTCATAATGTTCAAGAATAGATAAGTATAAAGTGTACCATAAGTATGGAACAACATCGTTTCTACTTATGGTACACTTTTTATTTGCTCATGCTTCTTAATGGACTTTTTTAGGACTGATCCCTTTTTTTACTGAAAGCATCCAACATTATCTGTTACAGATAAACATAAAAGGAAAGAGCCGCAAGTCTGTAGCTCCTCAACAAACCAACGGCTCTCTACATATTATTCAATTAACTGGTAAACTTACCCAGCAGTCATCCTCTTCTACTTAATCAGGTTGACTGAACGCTTTAGGAACTTATCAAGTGCAGCACCCTGAAGCATACCATTCTGCAGCAGTGCAAGGTCAATGAGCTGATGAACTATATCATTACTCTTAGCGTATGCAGTAACAATGGCTTTCTTCTTATCTTGTAGTTCGGATACAGCCTTCTGTGTATTCTGCATATCATCCTTTTCCTCCTGTGTCAATTCCTCGGTCTTTTTCTTGTCCTGTGACTGATGCAAAGCAGCCAGACGAGCTTCCAGCCCCTTCAGTTCACTTACTACAGGTTTCAGGTCTTCAGCTGTATTTGCAGTAATGTCTCCGAGCACCTTCTTCAACAATGGGTGGTCAGCATTCAAGACAAGATTATAAGAATCAGGCAGCTGAGCGTAGAAGCCCATGCCCTGTTGGAACTGGCTCATCTCCTTCATACGACGCATATACTCGTTCTGCGTTACAAGAACTGGCTGGAAAGCCTCACCGAGCGACTGCACATCAACCGTAAAGTCAGCCTTCTCGATAGTAGCAATCTGTGAACGGAATGTCTCTGACAAATTGTCAGTCTCTTCTGCTGACAGATTATTCTTCGGCGCATCCTCCTTTTGAATGATACGGTCAACTATGTCTGAGTCAACACGAACGTAACGTGTCTTTTCCAGCTTCTGCTCAAGCATTGAAAGTAATGGCACATCCAGCTGTCCACTCGCATCAATAACACTGTAACCTTTCTGTTTTGCAGCTTCAATATAGCTGTATTGTTCTTCTTTATTGGTTGTGTAAAGATTTACGAGGAAATTCTCCTTGTCAGTCTGGTTGTCCTTTACAAGTGTCTTATATTCCTCGAAGGTAAAGAACTTTCCCTCCGTATCCTTGACAAGAGCAAAGTCCTTGGCACGGTCGTAGAAATCAGACTCGGAGAGCATTCCATAGTTGATAAAGAGCTTCAGGTCATCCCATTTTTCCTCATATTCTTTGCGGTTCTCCTTGAAAATACTTTGCAGACGGTCAGCAACCTTCTTGGTTATATAAGTTGCAATCTTCTTTACATTGGCATCACTCTGCAGATAACTGCGGCTCACGTTCAGAGGAATGTCTGGTGAGTCGATTACACCATGAAGCAGTGTGAGAAACTCTGGTACAATCCCCTCAACCTGATCAGTTACGAAAACCTGATTGCAATAGAGTTGAATCTTGTTACGTTGAAGTTCAATGTTGTTCTTAACACGTGGGAAATAGAGAATACCCGTGAGATTGAATGGGTAGTCAACGTTCAAGTGAATCCAGAACAATGGCTCGTCATTCATAGGGAAGAGTGTGCGATAGAAGCTCTTGTAGTCTTCATCTTTCAGTCCAGATGGAGCCTTTACCCACAATGGCTCAACGCTATTGATAACATTATCTTCCTCTGTATCAACGGTCTTTCCATCTTTCCACTCTGTCTTCTTACCAAAGACAACAGGAACTGCCATGAACTTACAATACTTGCTCAGCAGTTCTTCAATCTTTGATTTCTGCAGGAATTCCTTGCAATCATCGTCAATGTATAGTACAATGTCACTACCACGATTTTCCTTTTCAACATCTTCAAGTGTGTACTCTGGGCTACCGTCACAGCTCCATTTTACAGCCTTGCTGCCTTCTTTATAGCTCTTTGTGATGATTTCAACCTTCTTTGCAACCATGAAGGAAGAATAGAAACCAAGTCCGAAATGACCGATGATAGCCTCTGCTTTATCCTGATACTTCTCAAGGAAGTCATTGACACCAGAGAAAGCAATCTGATTGATATACTTTTCAATCTCTTCAGCAGTCATACCGATACCACGGTCGCTGATAGTTAATGTTCCTGCTGCCTCATCCAGACTGATGCGAACACTCAAATCACCTTGTTCTCCCTTGAAGTCACCAGTTGCTGCGAGTGTCTTTAGTTTCTGCGTAGCATCGACAGCATTTGAAACCATCTCGCGCAAGAAAATCTCATGATCTGAATACAAGAACTTTTTGATTACGGGGAAGATATTCTCTGTTGTAACCCCGATATTTCCTTTTTGCATAGCAATATAATTTAATTGTTTTCTATTTTCTTCGTTGTATGTAACAAACTCCGTGCCATGATAAAAAGCTGCTACTACTCCACTGAATTATTCACTCAAAGTGATAAAAAACACGAGGGTGTGTCAAAATTGATACACCTTCTTTTTTATCCCCCTTTACTTCGTCTGTCGCATAATTCGTTATTTACTGCAGCTATGCTGCTAATTTCAAATAAATTTGTTTGTTGGGCTTCAAATAGCCTATGCGAACTCCTATATGGCATCTAAAGTTGACTAAAAGTACCTCCATAGGGGCTTTTAGTTCCCTGAGATTGGTTTTCCTGCACATTTTTCCTATGTTAAACGCAATGGCAAAGAAGGCAAAGTCCATATTGACCTTGTCTTTCCCAAAATGTCCAAACCGCTTGTAGGCTTTGTTATATTCTGTTTGTCCAAAAACAGCTTCTGGTTCCATGCACCTTTGTCCTCGATGCCTGATGCCTTCCTTGGAGGTCAGTAGTTCCCGTGCCTTTTGTTCATATTGCTGTAGCTGGTGGTTTACTTCTATGGTCCTGTTTCCTCTTGCCTTGAAGCATAAGCCTCTCAGCGGACAGCCCTCTCAGCGTTCTGCCTGATAACGTACGCTGTAAGTAACGAATCCATTGGAGTTGATGGAACGCTTCATACCAATACGCCTCATGTGCTGTCCCATCGGACAGACGTGGAAATCCTGTTCCTTGTCATAATAAAGACCTGCAGGACTGAAGGGATTAGGTGTATAACGTGGACGCTGCTCTTTGTGGAAGTAGTTGTATTTTACGTAAGCTTCAATATTATGTGTGTCCATGAACAGATAGTTCTCCTCGGAACCATACCCCGAATCGGCTACGACTGTCTTGGCATAATGATTGTAACATGAGTTGAAAGACTCCAGGAATGAAGGTAGTGTGAGTGTATCGGTACGATTGGCATAGAGTGCAAAGTCGGTGATGAACTGGTTCTCCGTTGCTATCTGCAGATTATATCCCGGCTTGGTTTGTCCGTTCCGCACAGCATCCTCCTTCATATGCATAAACGTGGCATCAGAGTCAGTCTTGCTGTAAGAACTCCTCTCGCCCATAATCTCAAGGTGCTGGTCGTACTCCTGGAGTTTGTTACGTTTCTTCTCAAGCTCCTTAAGCTGTTTCTTCTTGGCTCTTATAGCCTGCTTTTCTTCTTTTGTCTCAGGCTCAGGGACTGATTCCAAAGACTTGTTCAACTCCTCGGATATCTCACTGAGCAGGTCTGCGGTGAACCCGACACCTTCTTTCTTTGCTGCATTGTCCTGCGCTATGACATCGTCAACCTGAAGCAGGAGTGTGCGTATTTGTTCCTGCAACCTGGCACGGTTCTTCTCTCTACGGTTTTTCTCCAAACGAAAGTATACTTGTTGGCTTTCGATTCTATCTTTGTGCCATCAATATATTCAACGTCAAGACTTATCAGACCTTTGGCTGCAAGTATCAATACGACCTGTGTGAAGATATTGTTGATTTCCTTTTTCACACGATTGCGAAAACGGTTGATGGTAGCGAAGTCGGGCTGTTCATATCCTGCCAGATAGATGAAATGGACATCTCGCTTGAGAAGCGACTCCATGCGACGGCAGGAATAGATGTTGTTCATATAGGCATAAAGAACTACCTTAAGCATCATTTGCGGATGATATGGATTACGTCCACTGGGCTTGTAGAGCTTGTAAACATTATCCAACATAAGGTTATCCACCAAGGCATTCAGAAGACGAACAGGGACATCTTCTGCAATATCCTTATCAATTCTTTGAGGAAAAAGAATCATTTTATTGTGTATGTAAGAACGAAAGTGTACCTTTGCCATAATGAGATTTTTTTGTATGCCTAAAGGTACAAAAACTTTAGGAAATAGCAAAGCCCTGGCTTGAGAAAGTCGGGGCTTTGTACATAAAAAAGAGGATGTGTACATTTTGACACACCCTCTTTGAGTAAGTGTATTTCTTATGTTGATTATGGATGGAATCCAAGTGTCTTGTTACAGTCCTATTAGGGTTGACTGGATAGTTGGTAAACTTGTATTTTACCAACCGATAGGTCACTCTATAACTTGAATGTTACTAATTCTTATCCTTGCAGGTAGGGCACGAATGCTCATTTTTGCCAAGTTTCTTGTAATACTCCTTGCGTTTAGGATTCATAGGGAACCAACCTTTGAGCACCCGTTTCTCTTGTGAGAAGAGCTCTCCAATCCCCCAAAGTAATGAAGCACCGAGGACACCGAGAAGAGCCGACCAGAAAATACTCTGTACAAACAAGGCTGCAACACAGCATGCAATGCCGGAAACAAGCCATACCCACCAAGGTCTTGTACCGAAATAATACTCTGTTTTTATTACTAACGGATGACAAAGTCCGATAATCAAGAACGTACCTACAGCGAGAAGGATGCCTTCAAAATTCAGTTCCATTTCTGTCTAAGTTTTAAGATTAAATCTAATTCAATATTGAGGGAAAAACTCCAGAGCATATTGCTTTCTGCAAAATTTCTGGTTTAAGTAGGTGCAAAAATACAAAAAAATCTCTACTTGGAAGTGAGTTTCTCAGAATAATTGATTACATTTGCAGATACAAGTATTAAATAAGAAAAACTTAAATTATGGACAATAATCAGACACTTATCGCACAATGCGAAGGAAAAGCAAGACAGTGGTTGTCTCCTGCTTTCGATGAAGAGACCCGTTCAGCCGTTGAGGCTATGATTAACAATGAGGATAAAGCAGACCTTATTGAAAGTTTCTATAAAGATTTAGAGTTCGGAACAGGTGGACTCCGTGGTATTATGGGTGCAGGCTCTAACCGCATGAATATCTATACCGTTGGTATGGCTACTCAGGGGTTTGCCAATTATCTGAAGATTAACTTCAAGGATAAGGAGCAAATCAGCGTTGTTGTTTGCCACGACTGCCGTAACAATTCACGTCTCTTTGCTGAGACTGTTGCAAACATCTTCTCTGCTAATGGCATTAAGGTGTACCTCTTCGAGGACCTCCGTCCTACTCCAGAGTGTTCATTTGCAGTACGCTACTTGAAGGCACAGGCTGGTGTGAACATCACAGCAAGTCATAACCCACGTGAGTATAACGGTTATAAGGCTTACTGGGATGATGGTGCACAGGTACTTGCACCACATGACAAGGGCATTATCGACGAAGTAAACAAGGTTAAGGTTGAGGATGTCAAGTTTGAGGGAAACAAGGAACTGATTGAGATTATCGGTGAGGATATAGACAAGGCTTACCTTGAGCAGGTAAAGACCATCAGTATAGACCCGCAGGTAATTAAGAACCAGCACGATTTGAAGATTGTCTATACTCCTTTGCACGGTGCAGGTCGCGTAATGATTCCACGCTCATTAGAGTTGTGGGGCTTTGACAATGTTCATTGCGTGAAGGAGCAGATGGTAAAGGATGGTAACTTCCCGACCGTTGACCGTCCGAATCCGGAGATAGCAGAGGCTTTGACACTCGGTCTACGTGACGCAAAGGCACTTGACGCTGATATTCTGATGGCTTCCGATCCTGATGCTGACCGTGTAGGTATGGCTTGCAAGAACAGCGATGGCGAGTGGGTACTGATTAACGGTAACCAGACTTGTCTGCTTTTCCTGTGGTATATCATCACCAATCGTCAGGCTGTAGGCACGATGAAGCCAACAGACTTCATCGTGAAGACCATCGTAACAACAGAGGTTATCCGTAAGATTGCTGAGAAGCAGAACGTAGAGATGCGAGATTGCTACACTGGTTTCAAGTGGATTGCACGTGAGATTGCAATCTCAGAGGGCAAACAGCAGTATATTGGTGGTGGTGAGGAAAGCTATGGTTTCCTTGCGGAAGACTTTGTTCGTGATAAGGATGCTGTTAGTGCTTGTTCTTTATTGGCTGAGATTTGTGCATACGCAAAGGATCATGGCAAGACATTGTATGATATTCTTATGGATATCTATATGGAGTATGGCTATAGCCATGAATTCACCATCAACGTTGAACGTCCGGGTAAGAGTGGTGCTGACGAGATTCAGCAGATGATGAAGAACTTCCGTTCTAATCCTCCGAAGGAGCTTGGCGGTAGTGTCATCGACTTTTGTAAGGACTTCCAGAGCCTCGAGATTACAAAGGCTGACGGCTCTAAGGAGAAGATGGATATGCCTGATACAAGCAATGTTCTCCAGTGGTTCTGCACAGATGGAACTAAGGTGAGTGTACGCCCATCAGGTACTGAGCCAAAGATTAAGTTCTATCTTGAGATTAAGGATACAATGAACTCAGCTTCTGATTTCCCTGCTTGCGAGCAGCGTGTAGGTGCAAAGATTGAGGCTATCAAGAAGAGCCTGGGTTTGTAATTGTCTGTTCTTAGCCTTTGATAATATTTGAGAGGGCTTGATATTATAAATTAAAACAGGAGTTTCTATAATGTTTTTTTTGTGGAATTCCTGTTTTTTGTGTTCTACGCCTTTTTATATATAAATCTTTGGATAGCTTTTAGTCTCTTTTAGTGGGCTACGCTATTTGATATTTTAGCCTTTCAAGGCATAGATTATTTAGTTCCTTTAAATGAAAAAGAATGATATAATTTCAATTATTCAAGATAATGATATTTCCGAATATTATTCCTTGAAGCATTTAGGTATTGAAGGTTATGCTTTTCCAGACCATGAAGCACTTAAAATAGTGCAACTATGCAAACTTTTATCGATTCCAATCTTAGGTGGTGATGTATATAGTTGGAATGATTCTACAATAAAGGGCTTAGATGACACTTGGTATTATGATAGAACTCCAAGTGAGTCATATTACAATTATGTGCAAAACAGTTGTAATAAATCTGAATCTTACATAAAGACTTACAAAAATCATTCTTGTGATAGGACCTTATTTTCCTTTGTCATAGAAGACCAATTAGAATAATCGAATACATTTCGAAAAGGCAATGCAGTTTTTGGTTGATAAGTTGGTTCAGGCACAGTTGCGGAATGAAAGTTAAAGTAGAATCTGAACGCAGAGTTGAGAAATATCATTCTGTGTGGTGGTAACTATTCAGCGATAACCAAATATATACAGTGCATATCAATTTATCAAACCTTAAATAAGGCTTGAATCGCATTATATGGAGTTTTGTCGTGTTTCTTAGCTGTTTCTACAATCGAATGAAGTTCAAGAAAAGCGTCTGCTCCGAAGTCGGAACGAAATGTACAGGAGTTCTTCAGTTTGATTTTCAGCTTGCGTATTCCCCGTTCGCTTCCATTATTGTCAGAGGGTATCATCGGATTTTCAAGGAAACTGAAAATGTAGTCCCTGCATTTGACCAGGCCTTTTTTGAACGTAATGAACTTTTTACCAAGCCCCTCTATATTCTGTTTGAGCAGATTGTCTAAACGTTCAATCCATGACACCTTGTCTATGACGTCGTTCGGATTGGCGTTCCGCTCGTGAATGGCTTCACGGAACAGACTGGTTACTTTCCCGGACCACTCCTGCTCGGTGTTCAACTCTGAAAGATATTGCAATTCGCGAAGCAAGTGGGCAAGACATACCTGATGATTGAGGAAACGGAGTGCAAAGTATGCGCTATGGCGGTCGGTAACGGCAGTCATTCGTTCCAGGCTATCGCCAAATTTGTCTGCTAATACCTTCGACCCTCTTCCATTAGCACGGAAAAGCAATGTGTAATAAATAGTCTGTGCAATCCATGCCCAATCGAGTCTTTTGTTACAGTACAAGCCACTCTCATCGAAACCAACTACTGCTGATGACTTGATATATTCTTTAATCTCCTTAATTCCGCAGCATTATTTCTTGTGAGAAATCCAAGTGCCAGAGAAACAAAGTCCTCAAAACACTTGGATATGTCAGAATTTTCACCTATCTTAGTGCAACAAACATAACAAGCAAGCAAAAATCTGACATGACAAAGGTAGCAATTAAAAACGAGAATATCACTTCCTTCGGAGGAATTTATCACATCATGGACGTTTTTTCAAAGTTGGGCTTTGAAAAACTTACCGAATCCGTGTTGGGCAGATGCGGATGCAGCGGCAAGGCATTCAGCCATGGAAGCATTCTGGGCTCTCTCTTCTTCAGCTGCCTTTGCGGTGGGGATTGTCTTGAGGACATCAATGCGCTTACAGGACAGTTCAGGCAGAGACCTGCTACGCTGTTACCCTGTGCCGACACCGTGGGGCGCGGACTGAAGGAGCTTGCCGAAGAGAATATTGTCTATAAGAGCGAAACCTCTGGCAGGTCTTACAGGTTCAACACTGCAGAGAAGCTGAATACCTTACTTTTACGGATGATACGGAGAATGGGGCTTATAAAGGGTTCTTCCGTTAAATGTGTGGACACTTTTCGTATAGCTTTAACGGAAGAACTGGAGTTGTTCATTAAATAAAACATAGTCAAGAGACTGTCTTGGCTACCTACTTTATTATCATCCTCCGATGCAGAAAACCTTTTCATACCAATACTTTGAAACAGCAGGCAGCAGATTGAAAAATCATGACATAATTTCGGATAAAATACCTACAGATAAAGGCAATAACACGCATAAAAAGCAAGTTTGCAACCTGCAGAAAATCCGTTAGTTATAGGGTCATGTAAGAAAAGGTGCTTAATTGGACTTCAAAAGGGCGTTAGTTAGACCTCAAAAGGGTGTCTATTGCAAGTCAATTGGGCGTCTTTTCAAAGCCAAGAGACCATGTATTGGTTTTGGGTTGCATGAAAATAGTTTACAAATAGCGGTTAGTATGGGAATAAGTTGTTTGTAGAAGACGGAAGGGCATAGTAAGTATTTGCCTTTTCTGCATTCTTATCTTGCACTTTATCCTTTTTTGTGAGACCGTCTGATTTTGGATAGTCATACCATACAGGTGTATAAGCCTTTGGTTCTGTTTCCAATCTACGCATTTCAAATATCGCCATGACACCATCCATGTTGATGGGAAGGAATTCCCTATATTTGACTTCCGTCACGAACGGAGTTGGAGGCACTTGGACATGTGGCAGTACAAGACGATTCTTGAAGCCCGAGTCCCCCGATACCGGGATGGAGACGGAATCAAGAGCGTCCCCGTTCCGTGGGCAATGCCGAACTCCCGGCTGTCTTGGTTGATGGAAAAAAAACGGTAGAAACATTACTGTCCACCAAGAATCAGACAAAGACTGCACGTCTTCTTCGCCTGTCCTTTGACCAAGTACATGGAGTGATGCAACGAGCTGTTGAACGGGGATTGAATCGGCGTGACGACAGGCACATCCATGAGCATGTCTGTATGGATGAGAAGTCAATCCGACGGGGGCATGAGTATGTGAGTATGCTCTATGACGGAGATACAGGAAATGTCATCGAAGTAGAGGGCGGGCGCACCAGGAAAAGTGTTGAGAATCTGTGCACCAAGGCTTTCACTGAAGAGCAAAGAGCAGGTGTGAAGACCGTATGCACGGACATGTGGGACGCCTTCATTGACGGAGCGAAGAAGTACTTCCCTAACGCCAGCCACTGCCACGACATGTACCACTGTGTCACCTATCTGAACGACGCCGTTGACAAAGTTCGCAAACGTGAGGTCAGGCACTTCCCGGAACTGAGACACACCAAATATTTGTGGTTAAAGGACCAGTCCAAATATACCACCAACGACCAGGCTCGTTTCAACAAGCTTGAAGATGCGGAATATGAGGTTTCGCAGGCTTGGAAAGTCAAAGAACTCTTTCGTGACCTCCTACATCTCAAGTACCATGGTGACATGGAAGCTTACGGAATGTTGCTGCGCCGGATGGATGATGCATTGCGGTACAACATAGAGGAAATCAACGGGGTGGTCTTCATGTTCAAGAGACACCTTAAAGGCATTGTCAGAGCCATGGTCACAGGTGCAAATAACGGCAAAGCCGAAAGAACCAACGGCTCCATTCAAGAGATAAAGACCATCGACAGAGGATATGGAACTGCCGAGAGATACAGGATTGCTATTCTATTTTTCTACGGTGGGCTAGACATAAGTTAATTCACACTAAATCCAGCAGAACCCTTTTTGCTTCTGTATCCCAATTCTCATACCTGATGGAATCTGCATACAATTTCCCTTTTTCACCACGCTTTATACCCACATAGGCTACTTTTCTATCCCCTAAATTAGTCATGATATCCCTGCGAGTTCTCTTATTAATTTTGCCATTTGCTACAGCATTATTCACTCGTGTCTTAACAAAGTTTTCAGGATCCATTTGAGCTTCAGAAAGATTATATTTGCCTACTGTCGAAGACTTCACCTCAAAAGCATCATATTTCCCTGTACTTGGACTCTTGGCAAGCACATCAATACCGTTGTTAGAGCCGTACTTTACGTCTATAATCTCATAACCGTTCTTTTTAAGGTCATTAATTACAGCTTTCTCACCAATATCTCCCACAGCATGCCCGAATGGTCGTAAGCCAAATATATCATACCAGTTGTTAGGACTTCCAACATACGCATATAGTGTCGGATTTCCGCCCACCAATCCTATCGGGTCCTGGCTGATATAGGTTCCAGTATTCGGTTCATAATAGCGGAAGCGGTTGTAGTACAGCCCCGTCTCAATGTCCTCATACTGACCCTGGTACTTAAACGGAATGAAGGAGGATTTATTGTTGGCCGTCCTCTTCCTGCCGAAGATGTCAAGCTCCTGCTCCCATACCTTGTTGCCGTTATTGTCAAATGCCTGCAGGGGAGTGCCGAGGTAATCTGACACGATGGAGAAGCTCTCGCCGTTGGCAGCGAGCTTGGCAGCAGGAATAAACGTGTTCTGCTCAAAGAGCCAGGTGGTGACATCAGCCTTTCCGGCATCAGCAGCAATTTCCTGCCACTCGTGCAGCGGAACATTGCCGTCCCACACGAAGTGAGTAGTGACACCCTCATAGGTTTTCTCGGTCCGCCTGCCCAGCGCATCGTATGCGAATGACACTTCCTTGCCGTCAGGACGGACGACCCTCGACAGCATACCGTCACTCTGCCAGTCATAACGCCAGCCTGCACCAAAGGCACGGAAGGTTATGCCGAGCTCCTCCTCCAGGTGCGCCTTCTGTCCGCCAAGCGGAACGGACACACCGGTCCAGTCCAGCGTCCTGAACTCCTTGAACACGAGGTTGCCCTCGCAGTCATAGTGATAGAAGTAGTCACGGTCTTCCGCCAGCCTGCTGCCCGTGCCATACTTACGGTCATCCTTCTCACGTGTCTCAAAGAGGTTGCCGATACGGTCAGGAATACGGTAGATACGCTCCACGTCATTCCCCTGCCTGTACTCGGCGGAAAGAAGATTGTCGAACTCATCATAGTCATAGCGGACCCGGCGACCCGTAAGACCGTCCTCGGTTACGTGAAGCCGGTTGTAATACCATAAGCATACAATACTTATTTTATCAGGTGGCTTATTTCTTCTAGTACAATACGATATTATCTATTTAAAAGAACCCGCATAGGAAAGTATGCTGTTAAATATTGGACTGCTATAAAATTAGATCCATCTTCTAGTTGATTTTAGATTAGAATAAAATTCAATGTCCTGCTGTACGATTGTTTGTGTAAGCAACAATCGATTTAGTATTTCTTCAGAAATCACCTCGTCCTCTGCGCACCCGGTATTCTTTGCTAAGAGCACAAGTGCTTCCTTGATTAGAGAGCTTTTGTTGGAAACAGCCATTGTATCATCATGTTTTACATTAACGATCAGTTTCTCTATTAGTTCTTTGTTGAACTTGTTTACACGAAAATCCTCCTCTTCTGAATTAAAGTCTTTGTTATAATAATCTTCTAATATAGATTTTATTCTTTCAATCTCTTTTAGATAACACGTCTCTTCCATTCTAATGATTTCCTCCTTTTTTATGAATTTTATATGCGTCATTAGGAATATCTCCATGAATAAGAACTTCTGAGTCTTTCCTTGCCCACTTTCTTACTGGATTATTAAGAGGGACTCCTGTTTCTGGATTAATCCCATTAGAAACATCACATACTTTCTTTGGGTTTAATTTGTCTGTGTCAATTTCTATAATAGTACTTGACTCTGTCTTCCCTCTTTTAGGGTTTGGACTCGCATAGCGTTCTGCTATTTCTTGTCGTTTTGTCGTAGAGATATATTGCGTTTCTAAGTTTCCATTATCTATATGCTCTTGGATGGAGTAATTAGCAGAGCTGTTCTTTGGCTGAATGGATGTATTATTTAATGCCTGTTCTTCCTGTTTTCCGTTTAGTGCCCTATAAACAATTATGAGCCCTAAAATATCTAGCTCTATATTAGAATTAAAAACATAGCCATATAATGTCGGATTACCACCCGCCAATCCTATCGGGTCCTGGCTGATATAATTACCCGTACTCGAATCATAGTAGCGGAAGCGGTTGTAGTACAGCTCCGTCTCAACATCCTCATACTGACCCTGATATTTAAACGGAATGAAGGAGGAATTATTGTTGCCCGTCCTCTTTCTGCCGAAGATGTCAAGCTCCTGCTCCCATACCTTGTTGCCGTTATTGTCAAATGCCTGCAGGGGAGTGCCGAGGTAATCAGACACGATGGAGAAGCTCTCGCCGTTGGCAGCGAGCTTGGCAGCTGGAATAAACGTGTTCTGCTCAAAGAGCCAGGTGGTGACATCTGCCTTTCCGGCATCAGAAGCAACTTCCTGCCACTCGTGCAGCGGAACATTGCCGTCCCACACGAAGTGAGTGGTCACACCCTCATAGGTCTTCTCGGTCCGCCTGCCCAGCGCATCGTATGCGAATGACACTTCCTTGCCGTCAGGACGGACGACCCTCGACAGCATACCGTCACTCTGCCAGTCATAACGCCAGCCTGCACCAAAGGCACGGAAGGTTATGCCGAGCTCCTCCTCCAGGTGCGCTTTCTGTCCGCCAAGCGGAACGGCCACACCAGCCCAGTCCAGCGTCCTGAACTCCTTGAACACGAGGTTGCCCTCACAGTCATAGTGATAGAAGTAGTCACGGTCTTCCGCCAGCCTGCTGCCCGTGCCATACTTACGGTCATCCTTCTCACGTGTCTCAAAGAGGTTGCCGATACGGTCAGGAATACGGTAGATACGCTCCACGTCATTCCCCTGCCTGTACTCGGCGGAAAGAAGATCGTCGAACTCGTCGTAGTCATAGCGGACCCGGCGACCCGTAAGACCGTCCTCGGTTGCATGAAGACGGTTGCCGATGCCCCAGGTATAGCTGCGGCGGAACTGCTCGACATTGCGTGCACCCACCGACTTGTAGGTCTCACGTCCAAGGCTGTCATGATGCGTCCTTACATGCACTCCGCCTGTAAGTTCACGCTCCGTCTCCAGGCCTACCCTGTCACGCTGCCATCTGGCTGACCATCCTCCGCTGTTCATCCCGCTGAGGTTGCCATCCCTGTCGTGGGCATAGTCAATGCTTGCCCCAAGACTGCTCTCAGTATGCACGTGTCGTCCTGTGCGCTCATACTTGCGCATGATACTGTGTTCGCCCTGTGTCTCCTTCACTATCCGCCCCCCTGTGTCGTGCTTGAAGGCTACTTTCATCTCCTTGTTCTCAGCGCGCAGCAGCTGTCCGTCCCCGTCATAGGCAAAGCGGCTTGTCCGACCGTCATGATGTGTTTCCTGCAGGATATTTCCCACACCGTCATACTCATATTCAGTCTGCCTGCCTCCGGGGCGGACAACCCGTATTACCCTGCCGGCACCATCACGAAGGTACTTACGCTGCAGTCCGTCAAAGCCCGTCTCCTCCACGACACGACCGAGTCCGTCAAGACGGAAGGAATAGCGTTCGCCGCCCTCGTTGATGATCTCATGCAGCTGCAGCTCACCGTCATAACGGAAACGCACATGATGGTCGAACTGTCGCCTGCCGATGAGCGTTCCCAGCGGTCCGTACTCGAACTCCACCTTGCGCAGCCGGTCGGAAGCCATGACAAGGTTGCCCGAGGTATCATAGGAGAACTCGTGCACATTGCCATCCGGTTCCTGCAGGCGTATCAGATTGTCTGCATCATCATAGCCATAGGAAGTCACGTTGCCCTTGACATCCGTTGCCTTGACAAGTCTTTCACGCTCATCATAATCCCATGTACGGTGAATGCCATTCGGGAATACTAGCTGCCGGAGTTCCTGCCGGCTGTTGAACTTGCGTATAAAATTCAGTGTTTAGAATCTGTTCTGTTACATTACCATTTTAAAGAAATTCTTGATTTTGTCAAATGCAACTTATTATTGGATGATTTGAAGAGTGGAGATTTACAATGAGACGACCTCCCACTTGTTTTTCCATCTGGAATATCTTTTTTTGGAATCCAATAACCAGTTTCCCCCTTTCCATAGCAAAGTGTAAATAAACTCTTCTTGCATAGGCTTCTCTCTTTTCGTGGTAATTAACACCTTATTTTCACACTCATTTGTATTAATTATTCTCTCTTCTTCAGGGTCATACTCAAATGAGCCTTCTGCCCCATACGATATAGTGTTAGGACGTCCATTTTGCCTTTTTCTTTCTGTGCAATATTCTGAAAAGATATCAGTAAGCATTTGTTTTTGTAACCTAAACTGCTCTGTTTCGTCAATATCTTCCTCTTCAATCTTATTACATTCTTTTTCCCACGAATTCATTGCTTTAATGAAATTGGAAAGTCTGTTTTTAGCAATTTCAATCTTGTCCATAATTAATTTACATTAATGAGTATTTTTAAACGTTTTCTTAATTCTACTTTTATCTGGTGCAGTTTGCAGTATAAGTTATTTTTGTTGGGCGTGTTCCACCGTTTTTATACTGGAATTTTATTTGAATGTCAGCTTGCCCATGTAAGTCAACGAAATCGACAACACGTCCTTCAAACTGTGCAAACTCACCTCTATTCACATGAAAGTCTTGTGGAAAAACATTTCTCTTTCCACCTGAACCTCCAAGCTGTTTTCCTATCATGTGACCAGCATCATCATCTACATTACCAAGACTTCTTGCATATTTCCTTGATGCAGCGTTTGTATTTGATCCTGTACCTAAATCTGATCTTTTAATTGTCGCTTCCGCTGTTAATACTTCCTTGTTTGCACCCCTTGTAACTGTAGGAATTATAGTGAGTCCTAAAACATCCAAATGTGTATTAATATCGTTTACGTATCCATACAACGTGGGATTATTTCCAGCCAATCCTATCGGGTCCTGACTGATATAGGTTCCTGTATTCGGCTCATAGTAGCGGAAGCGGTTGTAATACGGCCCCGTCTCAACATCCTCATACTGCCCCTGATACTTAAACGGAATGAAGGAGGAGTTATTGCTGCTCTTCCTGCCGAAGATGTCAAGCTCCTGCTCCTTCTCTATAAAATCAGAAATACTTATAAGGGTAGGTCGTGTATAGATCAGGGTGTATGGAATTAACCTCTTTAATAAAATTATCAATCAGAGTCTTATCTACAGGTCCTTGTTTGTCCAACAATTCTTCTAAGTCTTGGTATAAAAAAGCCATTTGTAGAAAATTGCAAAATGAAATGTTTAAACATGTAAACTGGCTAATGTTAGAATATTCCCCTTGATTATGATCATAGAATAACACAAAGTTGTTTTCCCTGTTTATAAACCATTCATCGCCTTGTCCAGAAGTGCCAACTAGCCAAACTTTTTCACTTATATTGCCATAATTAGCTGCCAAATAGCGATTTTCGCATAACGCTTTCTCATATCCAAACACTTCAATGTCAGGTGTAATCTCTATGCCTTCGTATTTTGAGACGAAGGAAAGGTAGAACTTGTCTAATAAGGGTAGCTTATCCAATTTCCGAAGTACTACCTTTCTTTGTTCCATTCTTTCTAATACTTCATATTCCGATAGTTTCCTAAAAATCATAATAAACTCAATGTTTAATGGTTACCAATTCTTTTTACAGCTTCCGAATTATATTTACTGATCCGTTCTTTCCGTGCAAGCTCCCTTAGCCTTGCCTCAAGAAAGGTTTTTGCTTCATTCTTAGATAATTTCATCTTTTCAACCCGATCCAAAATACCAGACCATGTTTTATTCCAATTTTTTCCTGTACGTGAACTATTTGTGTGGATACCAGGCTTCCGAGTATGTTTAGATTTAGGCAGATTATAATAATACTTCGGATTATTTACATCAATATCTGCTATATTTTTAAATCTGCTTGAAAATTCCTCTGGAAAACCATGATGTATATCAGAATGTATATGCTTAGAACCGACATGATTTTCCCATTTTTTTTGCAGTGTAGATGTCGGAGTTTTTGATAATCCCAATAGGTCTATCCACTTATTTGGTTCTCCTACATACGAATATAATGTTGGATTGTCACCTGCTAATCCAATCGGGTCTTGACTAATATAACTTCCCGTCCTCGGTTCATAGTAGCGGAATCGGTTGTAGTACAGCCCAGTCTCAACGTCTTCATACTGCCCCTGGTACTTAAACGGAATGAAGGAGGATTTATTGTTTCCCTTCCTCTTTCTGCCGAAGATGTCAAGTTCCTGCTCCCATACCTTGTTGCCGTTATTGTCAAATGCCTGCAGGGGAGTGCCGAGGTAATCAGACACGATGGAGAAGCTCTCGCCGTTGGCAGCGAGCTTGGCAGCTGGAATAAACGTGTTCTGCTCAAAGAGCCAGGTGGTGACATCTGCCTTTCCGGCATCAGAAGCAACTTCCTGCCACTCGTGCAGCGGAACATTGCCGTCCCACACGAAGTGAGTGGTCACACCCTCATAGGTCTTCTCGGTCCGCCTGCCCAGCGCATCGTATGCGAATGACACTTCCTTGCCGTCAGGACGGACGACCCTCGACAGCATACCGTCACTCTGCCAGTCATAACGCCAGCCTGCACCAAAGGCACGGAAGGTTATGCCGAGCTCCTCCTCCAGGTGCGCTTTCTGTCCGCCAAGCGGAACGGCCACACCAGCCCAGTCCAGCGTCCTGAACTCCTTGAACACGAGGTTGCCCTCGCAGTCATAGTGATAGAAGTAGTCACGGTCTTCCGCCAGCCTGCTGCCCGTGCCATACTTACGGTCATCCTTCTCACGTGTCTCAAAGAGGTTGCCGATACGGTCAGGAATACGGTAGATGCGCTCCACGTCATTCCCCTGCCTGTACTCGGCGGAAAGAAGATCGTCGAACTCGTCGTAGTCATAGCGGACCCGGCGACCCGTAAGACCGTCCTCGGTTGCATGAAGACGGTTGCCGATGCCCCAGGTGTAGCTGCGGTGGAACTGCTCGACATTGCGTGCACCTACTGACTTGTAGGTCTCACGTCCAAGGCTGTCATGATGCGTCCTTACATGCACTCCGCCTGTAAGTTCACGCTCCGTCTCCAGGCCTACCCTGTCACGCTGCCATCTGGCTGACCATCCTCCGCTGTTCATCCCGCTGAGGTTGCCATCCCTGTCGTGGGCATAGTCAATGCTTGCCCCAAGACTGCTCTCAGTATGCACGTGTCGTCCTGTGCGCTCATACTTGCGCATGATACTGTGTTCGCCCTGTGTCTCCTTCACTATCCGCCCCCCTGTGTCGTGCTTGAAGGCAACCTTCATCTCCTTGTTCTCTGCACGCAGCAGCTGTCCGTCCCCGTCATAGGCAAAACAGCTTGTCCGCCCGTCATGATGTGTTTCCTGCAGGATATTGCCCACACCGTCATACTCATAGTCAGTCCGTCTTCCCTCGGGGCGGACAACCCGTATTACCCTGCCGGCACCATCACGAAGGTACTTACGCTGCAGTCCGTCAAAGCCCGTCTCCTCTACGACACGGCCGAGTCCGTCAAGACGGAAGGAATAGCGTTCGCCGCCCTCGTTGATGATCTCGCGCAGCTGCAGCTCACCGTCATAACGGAAACGCACATGATGGTCGAACTGTCGCCTGCCGATGAGCGTTCCCAGCGGTCCGTACTCGAACTCCACCTTGCGCAGCCGGTCGGAAGCCATGACAAGGTTGCCCGAGGTGTCATAGGAGAAATCGTGTACATTGCCATCCGGTTCATGCAGGCGTATCAGATTGTCAGCGTCATCATAGCCATAGGAAGTCACGTTGCCCTTGACATCCGTTGCCTTGACAAGTCTTCCACGCTCATCATAGTCCCATGTACGGTGAATGCCATTCGGGAAGACAAGCTGCCGGAGTTCCTGCCGGCTGTTGAACTTGCGTATAAAATTCAGTGTTTAGAATCTGTTCTGTTACATTACCATTTTAAAGAAATTCTTGATTTTGTCAAATGCAACTTATTATTGGATGATTTGAAGAGTGGAGATTTACAATGAGACGACCTCCCACTTGTTTTTCCATCTGGAATATCTTTTTTTGGAATCCAATAACCAGTTTCCCCCTTTCCATAGCAAAGTGTAAATAAACTCTTCTTGCATAGGCTTCTCTCTTTTCGTGGTAATTAACACCTTATTTTCACACTCATTTGTATTAATTATTCTCTCTTCTTCAGGGTCATACTCAAATGAGCCTTCTGCCCCATACGATATAGTGTTAGGACGTCCATTTTGCCTTTTTCTTTCTGTGCAATATTCTGAAAAGATATCAGTAAGCATTTGTTTTTGTAACCTAAACTGCTCTGTTTCGTCAATATCTTCCTCTTCATTCCTATTACATTCTTTTTCCCACAAATTCATTGCTTTAATGAAATTAGAGAGTCTATTTTTAGCAACTTCAATCTTGTCCATATTTAATTTACATTAATGAGTCTTTTTAAACGTTTTCTTAATTCTGCTCTTGTCTGGTGCGGTTGCAGTATAAGTTATTTTTGTTGGACGCGTTCCACCGTTTTTATACTGGAATTTTATTTGAATGTCAGCTTGCCCATGTAAGTCAACGAAATCGACAACACGTCCTTCAACCTGTGCAAACTCGCCTCTATTTACATGAAAGTTTTGTGGGAAAACATTTTTCTTTCCACCTGAACCTCCAAGCTGTTTTCCTATTATGTGACCAGCATCATCATCTGCATTACCAAGACTTCTTGCATACTTCCTAGATGCAGCGTTTGTATCTGTTCCTGTACCTAAATCTGATCATTTAATTGTTGCTTCAGCTGTTAATGATTCCTTTTTTCTTGAAAGATCAAACTCACATACCTTAATAATACATTAGAGTATCACCATTATTATTGAAACTTAATCTTTTTGCCATTACATGTAATACCATTTATAAAGGCCAAATCTATTGCATGTTTAGAACTGTCAAGAATGTATTCGTATAAATTGTTGTAGTCTTCAAAGTTAAATTCTAAGCTATAAAAACTTTTATCATTCAGTGGTGTGTAGAATGCTTCTTTTACTTTGGAAAGACCATACGAAGCCTGATTATCATCTGGGATAGTAACAGAAATCGAAAATTCAAATTCTTTATCTGAAGGGTAACGTCTTGCTCGTTTAAAAACGCCGATTCCATTTGTAGACCGGAAAGCTACCCATATCAAAAGACTCCAATCCTTTAAATCTTGGATATTGATCCGAGGAATAAGAGAATTTACATACTCATTTAATATTTTCCGTATAGAAACTATATCAACATCCTCGCTTAGCCGAGGAATTTCAATCTGTAGCAACACTTTAACCCAAATGCGGTCATTAGAAAATTTCGCTTTCATTTTGTCAGGAAATTCAAGATGTATGGTAATTGTAATGCGTGAAGTAATATATTTTCTCCAATAACTGATAGCAATTCATAACGCTTTTCTCTCCAAAATCTCTAATTACCGATTTGAGTTTAATATCTACTACAATGGCTTGATAACAGGCAATTTGTCATTATTGAGGTCAAACTTAAAGACCTTATTGTCTGTCAGCGACTTCTGATAAAAGAATTTAGGATACCTCGATGAGCCACTTTGAACACCAACGCCTATAGTTGGATCTTTCTTTAGTTTATTCCTTATGGCATTAAATAGTCTTTTAATCTCTCCTTCAGGTTCTTTAGAAATCAACCGCAATGAAATCAACTCAACTTCGTTTTCATTTGCCCTTCCTCCTATTCCTTCAATAGTTCCCTTGCATACTTCATCATCATAAAAAGAAATACCTGCTTCGTTGTAATCTTTTAAAGAGACAAAGAAAAACAACTTGTCCTCTATACCATCACCAATAACACTTCTATAATTTGCCATATTGAGTTTTGCTGTATAAAAAACATCTTTTGTTTTCTTTTCCCTTAAATATACAACACAATCATACTTCACGACCATATCGTTAATATATGGCACAAACTCAACTAAAGGCATAATAACATTTATATAAGACATAAGCAATTAATGAGTGTCTGTTTTTTTGTTTTTTCTAAAATTCGAATCCCTCCCATAACCTTCAAACGAAACGTCATGTCCATCATTAAGATCATCTTCAAGAGCTAATCGCTCTCTCTTTATACCTGCCTTATCATCATTCAACGTCCTACCAACATTTATATGATAAATACTACCATCTGCTCTTTGGAATGAAGTATCCATTCTTCGATAAGGTTTACTACCATTTGGGGTATTGATAGTTATTTCACTCTTTGACCCGCCACCGATATGAGTAATACCTGGTTTTGATGCTTCTCGATTAATAATTTCTTCTATTTTTGCATTGTGTGCTCCTGTTCCTCTGGGCTTAGGGACCAGGTTTCTTGTATGGAGTCCCATCTTTTTTTGTTTTCCCCATCCATCTTTACCCAGATAATCCAAACGTATCTATACATATTGTTGGATTTTGTACATAAGAATATAAATTATCTCCCTCCGATAACCCTATCGGGTCCTGACTAATGTAGTTGCTAACATATCCGAATAGCAATAGCCCGCCATTAAGTCTTATCGGGTCCTGACTGATATAGGTTCCAGTATTCGGTTCGTAGTAGCGGAAGCGGTTGTAGTACAGCCCCGTCTCAATGTCCTCATACTGACCCTGGTACTTAAACGAAATGAAAGAGGATTTATTGTTGCCCGTCCTCTTCCTGCCGAAGATGTCGAGCTCCTGCTCCCAAACCTTGTTGCCGTTATTGTCAAATGCCTGCAAGGGAGTGCCGAGGTAGTCAGACACGATGGAGAAGCTCTCGCCGTTGCCAGCGAGCTTGGCAGCAGGAATGAACGTGTCCTGCTCGAAGAGCCAGGTAGTGACATCTGCCCTTCCGGCATCAGAAGAGACTTCCTGCCACTCGTGCAACGGCACATTGCCATCCCACACGAAGTGAGTAGCGACGCCCTCATAGGTCTTCTCGGTCCGCCTACCCAGCGCATCGTATGCGAATGACACTTCCTTGCCGTCAGGACGGACGACCCTCGACAGCATACCGTCACTCTGCCAGTCATAACGCCAGCCTGCACCAAAGGCACGGAAGGTTATGCCGAGCTCCTCCTCCAGGTGCGCCTTCTGTCCGCCGAGCGGAACGGACACACCGGCCCAGTCCAGCGTCCTGAACTCCTTGAACACGAGGTTGCCCTCGCAGTCATAGTGATAGAAGTAGTCACGGTCTTCCGCCAGCCTGCTGCCCGTGCCATACTTGCGGTCATCCTTCCCCTAAGCTCCTAAACAAAAGAATATTGTACTAAATAATAGGAGCAAAAAGGGTTAAAGGTCAAGAACCAACAAGTCCTTAAAGATACTCTTGCTATATTCTATAAAACGTTTGTTTATCTTTATATTTTCTATATCTACGATGATAGTACTATCTTGAACAATAAACACACAACTCTTACTTGTCATTCGTACTGACTTACAAGCATTATAACATATATCACCATTACATTCAGCATATAGTCCATTTAAGTCAGCATCTGGATCGTCGTCGTCATCCAACATAATTGGTCTTTGAAACAATATATAATTCTTATAATTATACTTGTCATCTGCAAAACCAACCATATAATAATTGTCCTTACTATTCTTTTTAGCTACGATAGTATTTGCTTTAAATTCTAATTTAAACATATTATATTCTTTAATACTCAGTAAATAAAGGGAAATAAAAGAATAGAATTTACAAAAGTTGTTGATAATCAGATATTAAACGATATTACTCCAAATTCCGTAAGACCCTTCAAGGTCTATGAAACATCAATAACATTCATTGTCGTTGTCCATTCTATAGTGCTATTAGGCTTTTTAAAGCTATTTCTTTAAACATCTCACTATCAAAGTTATATCCTTTAGATTTTAGTTTTTCCTTAATCAAAATCCCTAAATTTATAAATGAACTCTCTAAAAACAATAGAAATTTCTTTTTCGTATCAAGCATTGGTTCAGAATTCCAATAATATCTATCAATACAAAACTCGGAAATAAATTCATTCTTTTTCTGAAAATATCGATATTTTGTTATTCCTGATTTGGAGCAATATTCTGACAGATCTCCACTAATGTATAAATTGATCTTTATCTTGGACAGCCCTTCAAAGGAATTATTTACAAACTGTTTTTTTAGAGATTTCCTCATTTCAATTATTATTTGATGTAGTTTTTTCTCCATCCCAACTTCAGGCACTAGTTGCCCACCTATTACAGAACTTACAATAATTTCCATCTGTCAAACGATTAAATGTCAATGATTTGCTTTCTTATATATAGCTTCGGCCTTATTACTTAACGTCTCACCTTTTTTGCTTCCAGCCCAACTTTCATGATTTAAAGGACCTGGAACCTTTTCAGACAATTCTCTTTCTAAATCCAACATATCAGTTCTCTTTCCTCGACTCATCTCTCTAACATCCCAGTCATCAGGTAAAGAATTGCCATAACGACCAGATTTAGGGTTCTTTACTTTATCTGTAATGCCCCATTTCTGGAAATTACCATCTCCATCATACATGGCATACAATACAGCAGGTTTGGTAGACGATCTAGAATTACCATGTAAACTTGGTTTGACTTTTGGTTTTGCACCAGGTTTCTTTTTGAATTGTCCATTCTTCTTATGTCCATAAGGATTGTACAAACCTAGAGGATCAATTCCGTCATTATTATCAACAACGTAATTATATAAGTTAAGGGTATCTCCTTCTAATCCTATCGGGTCCTGGCTGATATAGGTTCCAGTATTAGGTTCGTAATAGCGGAATCGGTTGTAGTACAGCCCAGTCTCAACGTCTTCATACTGCCCCTGGTACTTAAACGGAATGAAGGAGGATTTATTGTTTCCCTTCCTCTTTCTGCCGAAGATGTCAAGTTCCTGCTCCCATACCTTGTTGCCGTTATTGTCAAATGCCTGCAGGGGAGTGCCGAGGTAATCAGACACGATGGAGAAGCTCTCGCCGTTGGCAGCGAGCTTGGCAGCAGGAATGAACGTGTTCTGCTCAAAGAGCCAGGTTGTGACATCTGCCTTTCCGGCATCAGCAGCAACTTCCTGCCACTCGTGCAGCGGAACATTGCCGTCCCACACGAAGTGAGTAGTGACACCCTCATAGGTTTTCTCGGTCCGCCTGCCCAGCGCATCGTATGCGAATGACACTTCCTTGCCGTCAGGACGGACGACCCTCGACAGCATACCGTCACTCTGCCAGTCATAACGCCAGCCTGCACCAAAGGCACGGAAGGTTATGCCGAGCTCCTCCTGCAGGTGCGCCTTCTGTCCGCCAAGCGGAACGGACATGCCAGTCCAGTCCAGCGTCCTGAACTCCTTGAACACGAGGTTGCCCTCACAGTCATAGTGATAGAAGTAGTCACGGTCTTCCGCCAGCCTGCTGCCCGTGCCATACTTACGGTCATCCTTCTCACGTGTCTCAAAGAGGTTGCCGATACGGTCAGGAATACGGTAGATACGCTCCACGTCATTCCCCTGCCTGTACTCGGCGGAAAGAAGATTGTCGAACTCGTCGTAGTCATAGCGGACCCGGCGACCCGTAAGACCGTCCTCGGTTGCATGAAGACGGTTGCCGATGCCCCAGGTATAGCTGCGGCGGAACTGCTCGACATTGCGTGCACCCACCGACTTGTAGGTCTCACGTCCAAGGCTGTCATGATGCGTCCTTACATGCACTCCGCCTGTAAGTTCACGCTCCGTCTCCAGGCCTACCCTGTCACGCTGCCATCTGGCTGACCATCCTCCGCTGTTCATCCCACTGAGGTTGCCATCCCTGTCGTGGGCATAGTCAATGCTTGCGCCAAGACTGCTCTCAGTATGCACGTGTCGTCCTGTGCGCTCATACTTGCGCATGATACTGTGTTCGCCCTGTGTCTCCTTCACTATCCGCCCCCCTGTGTCGTGCTTGAAGGCAACCTTCATCTCCTTGTTCTCTGCACGTAGCAGCTGTCCGTCCCCGTCATAGGCAAAACAGCTTGTCCGCCCGTCATGATGTGTTTCCTGCAGGATATTTCCCACACCGTCATATTCATATTCAGTCTGCCTGCCTCCGGGGCGGACAACCCGTATTACCCTGCCGGCACCATCACGAAGGTACTTACGCTGCAGTCCGTCAAAGCCCGTCTCCTCCACGACACGGCCGAGTCCGTCAAGACGGAAGGAATAGCGTTCGCCGCCCTCGTTGATGATCTCGCGCAGCTGCAGCTCACCGTCATAACGGAAACGCACATGATGGTCGAACTGTCGCCTGCCGATGAGCGTTCCCAGCGGTCCGTACTCGAACTCCACCTTGCGCAGCCGGTCAGAAGCCACGACAAGGTTGCCCGAGGTATCATAGGAGAACTCGTGCACATTGCCATCCGGTTCCTGCAGACGTATCAGATTGTCTGCATCATCATAGCCATAGGAAGTCACGTTGCCCTTGACATCCGTTGCCTTGACAAGTCTTCCACGCTCATCATAGTCCCATGTCCGGTGAATGCCATTCGGGAATACAAGCTGCCGGAGTTCCTGCCGGCTGTTGAACTTCAACGTGTAGATGCGACCCTCCATGTCGGTGATGGTGTTCAGCGCACCTCCCTCATAGGTATAGCTGAAGCTGTTGCCGTCCGGCAGTCTGCGCTTCACCACACGGTCATATTCATCATATTCCCATGACGTCCTGCGCCCGGTGCCGGTAATGATGGACGTAAGGTTCCGACGCTCATCATAGGAAAGCCTTGTCTTCGACCCGTTCTCATCCGTTATCTCCACAGGAAGGCCGAAGTTGTTGAATACGGTACGGCGACTGTAGCCTTCGGGGTTTACCACGACATCCAATTCCTTGAACTCATTGTAATGCTGGCGGGTAACACCGCCGTTGGCATCCACTATCTTGTAAATCAGCTTATTGTCGTGATAGTAGTACTCCGTTGTATGTCCCAGTCCATTGGTAGTCCTGGTAAAGCCATCACCATACTCAATATGGTATTCCATCACGCCGTCATCACCCCAGGTGTGAATACAGCGTGAGGTTTCCCCTTCACCGTCGTACTCCCAGTGGAAGCTCATACCTGACTGGTTGGTGAGCTTGACCAGCTGGTGTCCGGCATAATAAAAGAACTTCCTCGTACCAGAAGAATCCTCAGTGGAGACCATATTGCCAGATGCATCATAGTGATAGCCCACGAGGGGAATGTCCTTGCCATCCGCCCGTCTGAAGACTTTCTCTATACGTCCCTGGCGGTCAGTATTCACGTAGAGGGTCTCGCCACGTGAATCAACAATTTCCTTCAGAGCACCATTTGCAGTGTAACGGAAAAGAATCCTGAAGCCGTCTGCAGTGGAAATCTCCTTAAGCATCCGGAGTCCGCCTGCACGCTGGACACTTGAAAAGTGATAGTACACTCCCTCGTCATCGCAATAGATGGTGTAACCGTTTTCCGTATGCTTCCATTCCAGATGTTCCTCCTGGTCATAGAAGCTCTCACCTGTTTGCAAGAACGGGCAGCCTGACTCTCGTCCGGTGGGATGGCGGAATATCATGCCAAGCCCTGCTTCCTCCCGTATGCTCATGTTATAGCTGTGATGCCAGTTGTAGCCTAGTGTTCCCGCTATATCCGCATCGCTGTAATAAGTACGTTCCCATACCAATGGAATCGGACCGGGCAGTTCAAAGTCAGTATTGGTATGGTAAACCCGCCCCGTAGCGGCATCTACTGGCTCTCCGAAGAGCCAGCAGTTCATTTTCTTGTTTATCTTTCCCAGGGGAGTCTTCTCAAATGCTTCTGAGAGTTTCTGATAAGCCTTGGTCTTGGTCAGGCACTTGAGTCCGATTTTCATTCCCAGCTGGAAAAGGTCTATCGTCGGCGGACCACCCACAAGGACAGGCTTTCCGCCAGAAGTTATAATTGAAAGTAACTGTGTGGGCAGGAAAAGTGAGGTGCTTGGTTTCTTGAACTTCCCCGGATGAAGTCTCGGAGGCGGTGCAAAACCGTAGGTGTTGCATGAAAGGGCAGGATGGAACTGCGTTGAACAAGGACCTCCGTCTGCAAGTACCGTAGAGCTTCCCATCCACATCTCGGCATCAGCAAAAGGTGAGGTAACAGGAAAAATGTGTATGACAACAGCAGGCAGCTGTACCATGGAGATTCCCGCTTGAGCTATCCAACGACCATGTACCTTCACGGACGGTGCCATGCCTTTCAATATTGACACAGCAATAGCCCCAAGCCCACTCTCAGGTGATGGCAGCGCTGGAGCAACCAACGACATGATCTCGGACATAAGGTCGAATACCATCGCACAGGCCGGTACTGGGAGGGCTGGTGACGGAGGCCAGGTCGTCGCATGTATATCTACACCTAAAGCCAAGTCAAAATATTTACCTACAGGCATGCCTGGCATGCTTGGCAGAACACTTGCCAGATCCTTCTGCAAGTTATTTATCGAGTCTTTTGCCTTACCGAAAAGGTCGCCGAACACTCGTTCTGCAAGTACTAAGGGATTTCCTTCTATTGCCATTGTGTTATTTCTGCTTGTTTTTAGTTAAAATTGAGAACTTCCGAGGGTTGCTGCCCGACTGCTTGTCAAAGGCTGATACCAGCTCACGCCAGTCTGAACCTAGCCATTGCTCCAACTGTTTCTCTAATACGGTCATATCCTGTTTGTCTCTCACCTGTTTGCAAAAGCGCAATGCCATAGAAGCGGCGTACGCAAAAGTTGAAGCTCGCCTCATCTTCATGTCAAGATGGCTCCCAGCTTCAAGTGCCAACAGGGAGCGGATAAACGCCCCTTCAACATTTCCCAGCTCATAATTCAGATATGCACTCATACGATAGCCTTCAAGGACATACAATATATCACCTCTTTTAGCAGCAGCTGCTGCAACCTGTTCATACAAGGGTATAGCCTCGTCATGCTTCTTTGTACCTACGAATATAGCTGCCTTCTGAAACAGGGCTACTTTCCATATAGAATATGCTGTCAGGTCATCAGGTCTCATCCTTCTTTCTGTCTCCTTGATGGTACGGTCACAATAAAGAAGACTCTTGTCATTGTTCTGAATGATATAGTAGGCCTGTGCTGCAACAATAGGAGTTGTAAGGGTTACATCCTCACTATCTAACTGATGTGACAAATCAATCAGTTTACCAACTTCTTTGTCAAGTATGGATTCACTCTTCTTGGACGTACAGTCCAGTACGGTACGAATCTGGCGGGTATAAAGACTGTTCAGATTTGTGGAGTCATACGAGCCACATTCTTTATCCATCGCATTGCGTATGGCATCAGACATGTTGAGTTTCGGCTCTAAAAGAATTACTTTCTTTGTCGAGCCCAGCTTAACCTTGCGTTGAGCGGCATAGTCAATTGTTACAAGTCGAATACCTTGGGGTATACTGTCTAAAACATTGGTAAGCCAAGGGGTCAGTTCCATACCTTCATAAGAAGCAGGGGGGATATAAATACAGAAATGACGTGTTTCAAGTCCTTTTATACATGACTTGAAGCGTAGCAGCTCACTCCATAGATTCTCAGCCGTATGCTCTAACGAACTGTCTGGTTGATAATCTTGATAAAGACGACCGTCCTTCTTCAAAGCTGCCATAATATCGAACTCTTCTGGTAACTCCTCCTTAAACCAACTGATATACTCTTCCCAAAGAGACTCGGTAAAGACCTTGGCATCACCTTGATAGGATGTGTCAAAACGAAAAAAAACATCAGTGAACTCTCCGGCAGGTGAACGTTCAACTTCCATGAACTTGTCAATGATGTCCACGTCCTCTACTTGAGCATTCCAAATGGCAAGCCGCCACTCCTCATCACGTTCTATACTTCGCCACAAGTCCTGTAGCTTCCCATATTCACTTGCTATTGAAACTCCTGCCGCCATACTTATGAGTTTATCTTGACCAAACCTCCATTAATAGTAACATCGGCATCTCCACTGATGGATGTAGAAGGAGATGACAGTACACTCTTACTTCCACCTGAAATCTCAGCATTGGTTTCTGCTATCGCATTTATATCAACGCCTTTTATGTCGACACCAGTTCCACTGGTAATAACGACACTGTCACTTTCTCCTGACTGACAAGTTGTACTTGTTGCCCCGTCAATACATATGGTATTCGCCTTAATCGTTATCACATCTCCCTCCATCTTTATAGAGGCTTTACCATTATCCAGATGGATATTGGTGGCAGAAGATACTGTTACTGTATTATTCCCATCGAACGTAATAAGATTCTGTCCGGTCTTATCAGCAAGAAGCACATTACCTGTGCTGTCATCGAGCTTAAGAGTGCTGCCACTGCGTGTGGTGAGGCTCTTGCAGTTGTTGCCCTTGCCGCCGCCACCACCTGTCGATCCGTTGAACAAGCTGCCCATGGCATAGGGACGGGAGGGATCGCCGTGGCGGAAGCCGACGAGGACATGGTCGCCTACCTCGGGGATGAATACGAAGCCGCGGTTGCTCTTCACGTCACTACTGCTACCACCATCCGGTGTCATCACCCGGATCCAGTTCGTGTTCATGTCGTCAGCCTGCCAGTTCATCCGCACCTGGATGCGGCCGCTGCCCCTGGGGTCGTCGTTCCTCGTCACCGTAGCCATCTGCGTCTCGGCATGGGGGATGCGTACATCGGGCACGGGAATCACCTCAAGGGCGGAGGGGAGTGCCTTGAAACGGTTGCGGTAGTAGCCGTCCTCACCCACCTCGTGCACGATCTCGGTGATGATGAACTCGCCCAGCGTCCTGCGGGAGAGGGACCTGAAGGACTGGTAGAAGGAGCTGTCTATCTTGACGACGCTGCCCACGCACAGACCCGGCACACGGCTCTCGGCGGTGACGTAGTGGCTCTCCGCCGTCTCTGCCGACTGCTTGCGGCGCATGTAGTCCACCAGCTCCGGACCGGAGTTGACACGCTGCTCGGCATACTGGCGTGCCGGGACGCTGAACAGCTTCATCGAGGCTGCCACCGCCTTGCGGGCAAGGAGGTCCTGGCCGGCCGTCTCCGACGGGCTCGCCTCGTTCATCTGCTGGTCGGACGAGGAGTGGTAGCTGTAGGCCTTCTTGGGGCGGGCGAGCGTCTGGATGCCGATGTCAAGCGAAGAGAGGGTGGTGCCGAACTCAAGGCAGACCGAGTCGGGAAGTGTCTTGGGATTCCCGAAGACGAGGGATGTGCCGTCATAGTAGAGCCATTCCTTGTACTGTGCGGAAAGACGGCGGATGAAATCGAACTGGGACTCGCCGTACTGGCAGAGATAGTCAGGCGTGCCGTCATAGGCTGCATTGACCTTTGCCCCGACCCCTGCGGCATCACAGAGCTGGCTGACGATCTCTCCTATCTTCTTCCCTGTCCATGAGAAGTTGCCGGGGGCGGTCTCCAGGCGGTAGGTGGCGGAGTAGCCGGACACGACGAGATGCCCGAACTCGCTGTCCTCACGGTGCATGTGTACGTTCGTCACCACGCCCAGGAAGGAGGTGCTGCCGTCGGTGCGGACGGTCAGGGGCTCGCCGAGCCAGTCGGAGCTGCCGCCCATGTCATGTGAGAAGCGGCTGCTGCCGGTCTCGAGGTCGAGGACCAGCTCGAAGTAATGATGGTCGCCTATGCGCTGTTCCAGGCGGAAGGACTTGAAGGTGGGGATTGCAGTGTCACCGATGGTCACGGTGAAGCGTATGTCGGGAAATGCCATGTCGTATCGTTTTTACTGTGGTGATGTCTGTCGGGAAAGGGATGATCATAAGGAAAGGGATGTAGGCATAAGGCAGGAGGGCATGCCGGGAGACCTGCTCCCTGACATGCCCTCCCCGCCGCCCGTCGCCTTATGTGCGTGGCCAGCGGTTGTCAAGCTCCGCATTGCCCACCGTGATGGTCTCCGCAGAGAAGGTCATCGCGATGGTCATAGGAGTCTCGTTCTCTACGTTCAGCGTCTCCTTGTAGTGGACGATGTACGCATTCTTGAAGCAGATCTCCTTCATCTTCGCGTCCTCCTCTGTCTTCTTGTAGACTATCTTGCCCTCGACGGCCTTGAACTGGCTGTTGAGCATGGCCTCGATGGCCGTCGTGTCGTCCGTTGACTCTACCGTCACGCTTACGCGGCCGCCCGAGATGCTTGATGAAGGCTTGCCCTTGCTGTCAGTGTTGCGGCTGAACTCGTAGTTGGAATAGAGTACGTCATACTCCTTGCCACCTAATTCCAATGTTGCTCTGAATGAACCCATAATTGAAAAATTTTAAGTTGTTAGTAAATAATGATCAAAGAGGCAACTCTGCATCATCCTGCAAGGGACAAAAAAGAGAAAACCTCAAACAACTTCCTGAAGTCTCCTCTGTGCGGCTGTGAACAGTCTTGCTCTGAAAGAAGAGGAAGAATTGCAATCTGTTGTATAATGAAATATTGTTTCCTACAATATATACGCAAATATATACTGCAAATATAGAAAGATAACCCCGTACATGCAAGTTTCTCATCCGTATTTTATCCACCTTTAACATTCCTTGTCAGGTTTTCGTTATTGCTGCCCGATAAGATAGAAACAGCATACGCTCCAAATGCGAGTTCTCTTTTAAACAGATAATATCGTATCAGCTCTGGAAGACAAGTCTCCTAATCAGATAAGCCTTGCTAAACTATATGCGTATCTCCCGCAAAATATCTACTGTCCCCTTGTTCACTTTTGACAGGACAACCCTTTCCTGACGACAAGCTGATCCCGTCCCGGTAACATATTGCAAGGTACTTGGCACCCAGCACCACATGTGCTTGCCATCAACACCGCATGTGCTTACTATCAACACATCGGTAGAATATGGAAGAGAGCTTCAATATTGTCAGTATGGTAAGGCATAGTAAAAAAAGTATATAAGACTTTGAATGTAAAGGAAAGTCTTATAACGTTAAAGTATAAAATTAAAGCCGTAACATTCTGTGAGTGTTACGGCTTTTGCATATCTTAAATATAGAGGTTTATTTCTTTTTTGTTGCCTTGTCAGCCTTCTCCCAGTACTTCTTGCCTTTCTCCTTCAGTTTGGTTGTGAAGTCCATAGCATCAGCTGCAGCCTGTGCTTCATCCGTAGGAGATGCGTATGCGTGGCGGTATCCCTTGATGTTGTTCCACTGTCCACGTGTGAAGTCTGGAACCTCTACAGGAATATTGCCATTGTCCATGGAGATAGAACCTAACTCTGCCAGACAACACCATTCAGCCAGGTCATAGACGTCAATGTCCAAAGGAAGACCGTTCTGCAGACAGTAAACTAAGCGTGAATCCATGATGAAGTCCATACCGCCGTGTCCGCCGACTTCCTTTGCCTGCTTCTCGTACTTGGCAACGATTGGGCTTTCGTACTTCTGTATCAATGCCTGTGCGTCAGCCTTTGAAAGGTAGGAGTGTCCTGAAAGGTTGTCAGAAGATGGTGTGACACCGGATTTCTTTAGTTCGTCAGATGAAAGTGCAAATCCCTCAAAAGGATATTTGTTCGCAAATCCCTTTGTACCTGTAAGCTGATACATACGGTTGTAAGGCTGTGGAGTCATTACGTTATGATGGATTTCGATAACCTTTCCGTTCTCAGTGCTGATGAGTGTTGTGGTATGGTCGCCGTTGCGGAACTCCGTGCATGGTTCGCCAGTCATCTTTTCAACCTGCTTTTTGCCGTTGACTGACTTTGTGTCCATTGCAATGAGGGTCTTCATCTTGTCACCTCTGTGTATGTCCAGTACCTGCGCAATAGGACCTAAGCCGTGTGTGGCATAGAGATCGCCACGGAACTTCTGGTTATAATCCAGTCTCCAGCCAAGTTTGTCCTGTGCATCTTTCTTCCAGTAAGAATCCCAGAACTGTGACAATTCGTGGCGATAAGCACCTTGAACGTAAAGCACTTCGCCAAAGACTTTCTGCTGTGCCATGTTCAGAGCATTCAACTCAAAGAAGTCATAGCAGCAGTTTTCAAGCATCATACAGTGCAGACGCTTCTTTTCAGAGAGGTCGATGAGTTGCCATATTTCAGAAAGATTCATAGCCGCAGGTACTTCCACGGCAACATGCTTGCCGTTCTTCATAGCCTCGCTTGCAACAAGGAAGTGATGCTTCCAGTCCGGAGCAATATATACAAGGTCAATATCCTTGCGCCTGCACAGTTCCTTGTATCCGTCTTCGCCAGAGTAAATGTCGGCTGCGGGCATACTTGCCTTGCGCAGATATTCCTGACATTTCTCTGCTCTGTCACGTTCATGGTCGCAGAGTGCCATCACCTGGATGCCAGGGATATGCGTCCAACGTTCTACGGCATCATGTCCGCGCATTCCCAGTCCGACAAATGCTACGCGTACCGCCTTCATTTTCGGAGTGGTCATGTTCAGTGCACTTTCCTGTCCTGCTGCACGTTTCGGCACATCAGTAATTGCTGTCCCATTGGTTACCTTGTATGGCCAGTTGAACTGTGCCGATACTGTTGATGGTAAGAATAAGCTGCCAAGGATAAACGCCGCAGCTAATGATCTTCTGATACTCATAGTTTTTAGTTATTTGTTTAATTGGTAGATTTTGAGTTTATACATTTCCTTTCACGGCGCAAAGATAATGAATTTTAATTATATAAGTGTGTTATTTCCCCTTTTATTATAAGAATAAAGGAAGTTCTCTTTAGTTTTCTGTGGAACATTTTGAAGCAAGTAGTCGTATGCTTACAGTTGGTATGACATGGATTTCAGTTGTAAATCTTTTATCTTTCTTTTTATCTTTAACGGCGTTTTCTGCTTTTTTCAAAAGATGAAGTGATAGAGTGCCTCTGGTAAAACAATAAGACTTTTGCAGGTCTGGGTAAAATAGAATTGAGGTCAAACGCTTTATATTCGTAGAGTTTATGTACACTTTCAAGGGCTTGTGGCAGGAAAATAATAAGGTTCATTCGTTAAATGCGTGGATGTTTTTCGTATAGCTTTAAAGGAAGAACCGGAGTTATTTATTAAATATAAACATAGCCAAGACGGTCTTGGCTACCTACTTTATTATCATCCTCCGATGCAGAAAAGCTTTTCATGTCAATACTTTGAAAATGCGGACAACGGTTTGAAAAATCATGACATAATTTCGGATAAAATACCTACAGATAAAGGCAAAAACACGTGTAAAAAGCAAGTCTGCAATCAACAGTAAATCAATCAGTTATAAAGTAGTGCAAGAAAAGGTGCTTAATTGGACCTCAAAAGGGCGTTAGTTAGACCTCAAAAGGGCATCTATTGCAAGCCAATAGGGCGTCTTTTAGAAGCCAAAAGACCATGTATTAGCTTTGAGCTGCATGAAAATAGTTTACAAACATCGGTTAGTATGGGAATAAGTTGTTTGCAGATGACGGAAAGACATCGTATTTGTTTGCCTTTTCTGCATTTTACCTTGCCCCTCCCTTGTAAGACCATCTGATTTTGGATAGCCATACCATGCAGGTGTATAAACCTTTATTCTGTTTCCAATCTACGCATTTAACGGAAGAACCAATAATAAGATGAGCGCATATAATTCGAAGTGTAAGTGGGGGTGATAGAATGATATTTGTTGGACATCAATAATTTATTTTCTCTGTGGATTTCTTTGTACTTCATGATAAATGTTTATCTTTGCTTTGCAATCGACTCAGCTATGTTCGGGAAATCTCTTTCTGTGCAGCTGATAGAGTATATCTTACTTATTTAAAATACTACCCTTATGGTGAAATTTAAGAGAATGAACCTTGTTGACTGGACTGCCCGGCTTTCAAAGGTGACCAGACGTTTTCCTGTGACATTTGTTTACATTGTGATAGCGACTGTGTATTTCTGTATTTTAGTCAGCAGATATTTGGAATATGATTGTAAGGCTTTTGACTTCTTTATGTCCCTGTGGTCTTTGTCAGGGATAGTGCTTTCCTATATGATTCATTTGTTTGTGGAGGGTAAAGGCAAGGGTAAACAGTTGGCAGTAATAGCCTCGGCAAATATTATTTGGGCTGGCATCTGTGCTTTCTTTGCTTGTAATTATCCGTTGAGTGGTACTCTGACGGCTGCCTGTATAGCATGTTGTGTGGCAATTGTTTTGGGACTTTTTATCATTCCTTTCTATGGTCAGAAGGATGACAGACCTGCTATCAGTTTTACCTTGAACATTCTTGGGCATATTGGCTTAGCCATCGTTATCTCGGGTATACTGTTCTTGGGGTTGGAGCTGTTGCTACAGTCTTTTGTTTATCTCTTTGGATTCTATATCGGTAATACGCAGATTTCCTATCTTCTGGTCTTTTGTTTTGTTTTTTTAGCACCTTCGTTAGTTGTGTTGCAGACTCCATCAGCCGAAGAGATGTATGCTGTTCGTGATTGGATGCAGCATAAGTTTATGAATGAAGTCATACACTTCCAGATAATCCCATTGCACTTTATCTATCTTGTAACATTGTATTTTTATGTCATTAAGATAATTATCACGTGGACATTACCTGATGGATGGGTAAGTTGGTTGGTAGCGGCACTTATGTTCTTGACGATAATCATCGTCGGTCTGCTTTATCCTGTGAACTTCCGGGCAGAGAAGAAACCTTTTGATAAGTTTGTCTTACGCTATCTTCCGCTGGTCGTATTGCCTTTGTTGCTGTTGATGACAATAGGAATTATCCGTCGTTTCAGCGATTATGGAGTATCTGTATTGCGTATTTATCTGCTTGCTTTCAACCTTTGGTGTTATGCCGTCTGCATTGGTCTTTATGTATTGAAAGCAAAGCGTTTGTCGTGGATAGCAAGCTCGTTTGCAGTTTCGTTGCTGATACTTTCCGTATTACCTTATAATGTCTATACCTTTACGCGTGACCAGTTGAGAAGAGATGTCATTGGGATAGCTGGCAAGCATGGAGTTACACAGTTCCCTATGGATAAACTACAGGTTGAAAAGCTGTTGAAGAAATTAGATGGATATCAAGCTGGTCTCATCGTGGATAAACTTAGCTATTTATCAGATAATTATGATAGTCTGGGTACAGACGGAATTGTTGAAGAATGGAATGTTTGGTCGTATGATTATGTGGATGAGGAGTCTGTGTCTGCAGATACAGCTGTAGATGATGAGTCTTTTATAGATATTCAGTATAATGTTTCTGGTTCAACCTTAACAATTCCAGAGGGATATACTTCTTTCAGAGTGGTGAAATATGAGTATAATACACGTTATATTACATGTGCCACAAGAAATGACACTCTTTCTGTGACACTTCCTTATACGATTGGAGGAAAGAAGATGGAGGATGTTATCTCTATGCCGGTTGCAGAACTGAAGAAGATTTATAAAGCCAAGAAGCCGCACTCTGTTGTTTTCTATGGTAAGAATACTTGTTTCTACCTGACAAGTCTATGTTGTTGTCTGATAGAAGAGGATAAAGAGGGAGTATTAGAAGGTGTCCTCTTTATAAAGTAATGTTGGCTTTTAGGGCTCATTTCTTCTTTATCTCCTTTATTTTCTGTATCTTTGCAGTCCGTAGTGTATTAACATTTAAACAATTAATAGTAATAGAATATGAAAGCATTTGTTTTCCCTGGACAGGGATCTCAGTTCGTTGGTATGGGTAAGGAACTCTATGAGAACAACCCATTGGCAAAAGAACTTTTCGATAAGGCTGACGAGATTCTTGGCTTCAAGATAACCGAGATTATGTTTGCAGGTACTGATGAGCAGCTGAAGGAAACTAAGGTAACTCAGCCTGCAGTGTTCCTCCACAGTGTTATTTCTGCACTTTGCTTAGGCGATGAGTTCAAGCCTGATATGGTAGCTGGTCACTCTTTGGGAGAGTTCTCTGCCCTTGTTGCAGCTGGCGCACTGAGTTTCGAGGACGGTTTGAAACTTGTTGCAGCACGTGCCAATGCCATGCAGAAGGCATGTGAGCAGAATCCAGGTACTATGGCAGCCATTATCGGTCTGTCCGATGAGAAGGTTGAGGAAATCTGTGCTGCTGTTTCAAAGGATGGCAAGGTTTGTGTTGCTGCCAACTTCAACTGTCCAGGTCAGTTAGTTATCTCTGGTTCAACCGAGGGTATCAATGAGGCTTGTGAGCTGATGAAGGAAGCTGGTGCTAAGCGTGCGTTGCCATTGAAGGTGGGTGGTGCTTTCCATTCACCGTTGATGCAGCCAGCTAAGGATGAGTTGCAGGCAGCTATTGAGGCAACAACGTTCAATGCTCCGAAGTGCCCGGTATATCAGAACGTAGATGCTTTGCCACATACAGACCCAGCTGAGATTCAGAAGAACCTCATAGCTCAGCTTACATCAAGCGTACGTTGGACTAAGAGTGCACAGAATATGATTGCTGATGGTGCTGACGAGTTCATCGAGTGCGGTCCAGGTAAGGCTTTGCAGGGTATGCTCGGTCGTATTGACAAGAATGTTAATGCACACGGTGTAGATTAACTTTCCCCAATCCCTCTGAAAGGAGGGAAATCTTATAAGAGAGTAAACATAAGAATATTGATGTAGGTGTGTCAGGTAGGATTAATGTTTGTTATCTGATACACCTACAGTAATGTAAGTTTAAATCCTTTTTACTTTTCCCTTTCGGGGAAGTTAGAGGGGGATTTTATATGAAAACTAAATTAGTAATCTATCAAGTCTTCACCCGTACTTTCGGTAATAAGAACCTTGCAAAGAAAGAGAATGGTACATTAGCTGAGAACGGTGCAGGAAAGATGAATGACTTTGATGAGGAGGTGCTGCGGCGCATCCATGATTTCGGTGTCACCCATCTTTGGTATACAGGTGTTATCCGCCATGCAACGTGTACTGACTATTCTACTTTCGGCATACCGCAACAGAATCCCCGTGTGGTAAAGGGGCGTGCCGGTTCGCCGTATGCCATTACGGATTATTATGATATTGACCCAGATATTGCGGTTGATGTCAATGAGCGTATGGCAGAGTTCGAGGCTCTTGTAGCCCGCACTCATGCAGAAGGCATGAAGGTGATAATAGACTTTGTGCCCAATCATGTTGCGCGTCAATATAAGAGTATAGCCAAGCCACAAGGTGTTGAGGATCTTGGAGAGGGCGATGATACCGGGAAACATTTTGATTCTCAGAACAACTTTTACTATTGTCCAGGCGAACAGCTTGACCTCTCGGGTGTTGTTGAGAATGACTATGCCCACTATGCTGAGCCTTATTATGAGTATCCTGCAAAGTGTACAGGTAACGACCGCTTCGACTCTCATCCACAGCAGAATGACTGGTATGAGACAGTCAAGCTGAATTACGGTGTAGATTATTGCGATGCTGGCGGCAGGAGCTATCACTATAATCCTGTTCCTTCCACATGGAAGAAGATGACTGATATCCTTCTCTTCTGGGCTGAGAAGGGCATTGACGGCTTCCGTTGTGACATGGCGGAGATGGTTCCGCACGAGTTCTGGGCGTATGCAACGCAGCAGGTCAAGGAACGTTATCCCGGAATGATATTCATTGGTGAGGTCTATGACCCTAACCAGTATCGCATGTATGTGGAATCGGGCTTTGACTATCTGTATGACAAGGTGGGACTGTACGACTGTATTCGTGGTGTGATATGTGATGAGCGTCCTGCTTCGTCCATCACACATGAGTGGCAGCAGGTTGATGACATTCGCAACCACATGCTTTACTTCCTCGAAAATCATGACGAGCAGCGCATAGCCTTCGATTTCTTCGCCGGTAATCCTTGGAAGGGAGTTCCCGGAATGATAGTTTCTGCGCTCCTCCAGCAGAATCCTGTCATGGTTTATGCAGGGCAGGAATTTGGCGAAAAGGGGATGGACAAGGAGGGATTCTCGGGGCAGGACGGGCGTTCAACCATCTTTGACTATTGGGCAAGTGATGCCGTTTATAAAGGGTTCTTTAATCATGATGCGCTGACCACAGACGAGAAGAAGCTGTCGCTCGTGTATCAGGGACTCCTCCGTTTCTGCAATCGTGAGAAAGCAGTCAGGGAAGGACAGACTTTTGATCTTATGTATGTCAATAACCAGAGCTATCAGTTCAACCCACGCAAGCAGTTTGCTTTCCTGCGTAAGGCTGATGAAGAAGTGTTGCTGGTTGTTGCCAATTTCGACCAGAAACGGGTACATGTCAATGTAACTGTTCCGTCTCATGCGTATGATTTCCTCGGTCTGCCCGAACAGGAAGTTGAAATGACTGATTTGCTTTCAGGCTTTACAAAGGTAGTAGAATTGAAACGTGACGGGCAGATAGCATTAGATGTGGCGGCAAACTTTGGAAGAATTTACAAGTTTAATATAAAGACCAAGACCGTGGATTACGTATTGAATACGCACAACAAAGAGGAGTTTCCTCCTGCTCATACGGCAGAACATCTCTTGAATCAGGTTATGTTTCGTATGTTTGGTGCAGAGCGCAGCAGTAATGCTCACATCGAGCGAAAGAAGAGTAAGATGACCTTCGTCCTTGATCATAAGCCGAACCGTAAGGAAGAGAAGGCGATAGAGGACGAAATGAACCGTCTGATAGCTGAAGACCTGCCGGTAACTTTTGAAATGATTGACCGTAATAATATTCCAGAGGGTGTCAACATTGACAAACTTCCCGAGGATGCTTCAGAGATGTTGCGACTGGTTCGTATAGGCGATTTTGATGTCTGCCTTTGTATTGGCAAGCATGTACGTTCAACTGCACAGATTGGACGTTTTGAAATGTTGGGTACTAACTGGGATGAGCAGAAGCGTACGTTCCGTATCCGCTTTAAGGTTATTCCTGCTTAAAACACACTTGTTGTTAAGAAAGAAAAGTGCTCTTGCCTGTCTGCTTTCAGATGGATGAGGGCGTTTTTTTGTGTTTCAGACTGGCGCAAGTGGTTGTATGATTATCGTTTTGAACTTTATTCCCTTTTTTCATAGACTGGAATAAGGGCTGCTCAGTGCTTTTTGGCTTTGAAATACTTTTACATGGCTTGTTGATGTTCTTGCTGAAACAGGGTGCAATTGTCCTTTTGATGTTGTGTTTATAACTGTCATATAATCAAATGGTTATAGGAGTATGCAAGAAAAGGTGCTTAATAGGACTTCAATTAAGCCTTAGTTCGACTCCAATTAAGCACCTTTTGGAAGTCAATCTGGGCTTAATTGGAATGCAAACCGTCATCAGTAAAAGTAGGGTGTAAGAAATATTTTACAAAAGTATTCCTGCTGGAGGAGGATAGGAGTGGAAAGTTTTTAGGAATAATAATCCCTCAATCTTATTTCTGTGGTGATGTAAACTCCTATTAACCCATTGCTTTATTACTTGCCAAATAATGTTTCCTCGTAACTATGTCTTAATTCTGGGCTTTATGTATATGCTGTCTAAAAAGAAATCCACTACCTTATATATATAAGTAGTGGATTTCCAATGTTGTTAACCTTCGTTCTATCTAACGACTTAGTTGTTTGCTCAGGATTTATCGTTCTGTTCCTTCATATCAATGAATTGCTGTTTTGCATCATAGAATTCATATTGCAAAAAGGCAAGTTTCTGTGAAGGAATGATGTTTACACCGAGTCCATACTTGATTTGCCACTTGCGCTTCAAGGAAATAAGACCCTTGTCGATGTAAGCTGCAACGTATGGATGGACATGTAAATAGAATTTCTTTACTCCAACCTTGTTTACCAGTCGGTCAATCTTACGCTCCAACTGATCGGTAAACAGGATGCTTGAACGAATCTTTCCAGTACCGAAACAGGTAGGACAGTTCTCGTCTACATCAACATCCATTACCGGGCGTACACGCTGGCGGGTAATCTGCATCAGTCCGAACTTGCTCAGTGGAAGGATGTTGTGGCGTGCACGGTCCTTCTGCATGTTCTTGCACATACGCTCGTACAGCATCTGGCGGTCTTCAGCAAGATTCATGTCGATGAAGTCAACGACAATGATTCCGCCCATATCACGCAGTCGGAGCTGTCGGGCTAATTCATCAGCAGCACCGAGGTTGGTGTCGAGAGCATTCTGCTCCTGTGCTTTTTCCTTTGTTCTGTTACCACTGTTCACATCTACAACATGCATAGCCTCAGTGTGTTCGATGATGAGGTAGCAGCCATGACCATAATTGATGGTCTTTCCGAAGCTGGATTTTATCTGCTTCGTAACGTCAAAGTTGTCGAAGATCGGCACCTTGCTTGTGTACTTCTTCACGATGCCCGCCTTTTCAGGGGCTATTAGAGAAACATAGTGATGAACGGCAGTGCATATCTCGTCGTCGTTGACGTAGATGTTTTCGTAGGTTGGATTGAAGAGATCACGCAGCATTGCGACAGCACGCCCGGTCTCCTCAAAGACGAGTTGAGGGCGGTCCTGTGTTTTCTGTATCTTTGTGATAGCGTCATTCCAACGGCTCAGGAGGACTTTCATCTCAGCATCAAGCTCGGCAACGCGCTTCCCTTCAGCTACGGTACGGACAATCACACCGAAGTTCTTGGGTGTAATGCTCTGTATGAGCTGTTTGAGGCGTGCACGTTCTTCTCCGCTTCTGATTTTAGATGAAACGCTGACTTTATGCCCGAAAGGTATGAGCACCAGGAACCTGCCAGCGAATGATATTTCGCCTGTGAGGCGTGGTCCTTTGGTGGAAATGGGTTCTTTGACAATCTGTACCATCACCTCTTGCCCTACTTGCAGGGTGTTCTGGACGGTTCCGTCCTTTTGCAAATCGGGCAGGCGACTGGCTTTTTGGATGGGATAAAGTCGTTTGCGGTCGCTCTGAACCTGTTTCAGATACTTCGCATAGGAGTTGAACTGGCTCCCTAAGTCAAGATAATGAAGAAAGGCGTCACGCTCATAACCTACATCTACAAAGCAGGCATTAAGCCCCGGCATCAGTTTCTTGACTTTTGCCACGTAGATGTTTCCAACCGAGAAGCTCGCCTCTCTTGGCTCACGCTGGTATTCAACCAGTCGCTTATCCTCGAGCAGTGCTATCGAAATTTCTTTCGGTTGGGCATCAATAATTACTTCGCTTGTCATCTTCTTCGTTTGTTATAACCATCATTTTGCAGTCCGGGTGTTATGTATAACGGTGCTAAACGATGCTTATAGGTAATAAAAAGCGGAACCTGTCGTCGCACTTCCAGGGAAGAGAAGTATATTGCGATGACACGCCCCGTCATGTTTTGAAAGTCTGTTATAAACGCTTTCAGCCTCGGGGGGCTTACTTGCTCTTATGTCTGTTCTTTCTTAATCTCTTCTTACGCTTGTGCGTAGCCATCTTGTGTCCCTTTTTCTTCTTTCCGTTTGGCATAGCTTTAATTTGTTTTAATTTGTTATTGTATTTATGTTTAATTTACTTCTTCATATCCTCGATGAAACTCTTTGCTGGCTTGAAGCTCGGGAAATCGTGTGCCGGAATAGTGATAGTCGTATTCTTTGAGATGTTACGAGCAGTCTTTTCCGCACGGTGCTTCACGATGAAGCTGCCGAATCCACGCAGGTAAACGTTTTCTTTCTTTTCCAACAAGCTGTCCTTGATAGCGTCCATAAAAGACTCAACCACAGCTGAAACGTCCTTCTTGGCGATGCCAGTAGATGTCGCTATCTCATTGATGATATCTGCTTTCGTCATTTCTTTTTTGTTCTTTATTGATGATTATTTTATTCTCTCGTTATAACGGAATGCAAAGATACTCATTTTCAGCTTAATAGAGAAATATTTTTGAGTCTTTTTTGCAAAATCTCTCAGTATCTGTTCTAAACTCTCAGCTTTTTCGTACCTTTGTGACATAATTACTCATGTTTCAGATTTAGCAGGAGTTATGGATATAAGGAAGTTGTAAGGAGTGCAGCTGTAACCAGTTTACGTGTGAAACCTGACAGTGTAAAGGTCTGGTATTGACATGAATCCTCACAGTTTCTGATAGATTCTTCAGCTCCTATGGCGTGGAGCTTACGAAGCTCCAGTATAAATATATATAAGGTATATGAAGATTTCCATTGGTATAGATGTGGGGATTTCGACAACCAAGATTGTTGGAATCAGAGAAGGAAAGGTTATCAAGCCGTTGCGCATCAAGGCTACAGACCCGGTGACTTCCTTGTATGGAGCTTTTGGAAAGTATCTGTATGACAATAGGATAGAGCTGTCTGATGTAGAGCAGGTAATGCTCACTGGCGTGGGAGCCCATTATATCAATAAGCCTGTCTATGGGCTCCCTACAGCAAAGGCTGACGAGTTTCTGGCTGATGGTTTGGGTGCCCAGTTTGAGTCAAAGCTGCAGCGCATGATTGTTGTCTCCATGGGTACGGGTACTTCTCTTGTGCTTTGTGATGGCAGCAAGATACGCCATATAGGTGGTATCGGTATTGGTGGCGGAACATTGAGCGGTCTTTCCCGCCTGCTATTGAAGACGGATGATGTGAAGGAAATCATTGCTTTGGCGATGAAGGGTGATATTTCCCGTATCAATCTGCAAATCAAGGATATATCTACCAATCCTCTCCCGGGATTGCCGATGGACGCAACAGCTTCGCTCTTTGCCAATGCACAGGCAAATGCCAGCCGTGAGGATATTGCTCTGGGATTGATTGGTCTGGTGTTGCAGTCTATTGGTTCTGCGACAATATTGAGTGCATTGAACAGTGATATACGTGACTTTGTACTTATTGGAAACCTTACCTTGCTGCCACAGTGTGAACTTCTCTTCCCTGTGATGGAGAAGATATATGATGTACGTTTTATCATTCCAAAGTACTCGGAGTATTGTACGGCGATTGGTGCAGCACTACAAGCAAGCAGGATAGGGGAACAGTAAAGACTAAAAGGATGTCTACAAAATATTACAGACGCTTTGTAGAAGTTCTACAAAGCGTCTGTAATATTATTACAAAGCCTTTGTAACTCTATTGTAATGTCTTTGTGAGCTCTTTGTAATGGATGTTTTGCCATTTAATCCACAGGTGTTGAAGACTATTTCATGAATTGTCGGGGGTCGCACCGCTCCTCTTCTTCATGTCATCTGCCTTATGTGCATGTGGTAATGGCTTGACTTTCTATAAGTTATTTAGGTGTTTAATACATTGAAAATCTGATGTTTGGCTTTGTAATTACACTTGTGGAAGTGTTCCGAGGTTTCTTTCTATGTCTTCGTCAGAGAGCGTGTAGTTTCTCAAGTCACCATTGATATAGGTGTCATAAGCGGTCATATCAATAAGTCCATGTCCCGAAAGACAAAAGAGAATGACATCCTGTTTGCCCGTTTCCTTTGCTTTTTTTGCTTCCCGTACAGCTGCTGCAATGGCATGACAGCTCTCTGGTGCCGGGATTATTCCCTCTGTCCGGGAGAACAGGATACCTGCTTCAAAACTTTCCAGCTGCGGTATATCCATTCCGTACATATATCCGTCTTTGAGAAGCTGACTGACGATGACGCCTGCACCATGATAGCGCAAGCCGCCTGCATGTATGTTTGCCGGCTTGAAATCGTGACCGAGCGTGTACATTGGCAGTAATGGGGTGTAACCGGCTTCGTCGCCGAAGTCATATTCAAACTTGCCACGTGTCAGCTTCGGACAGCTGTTCGGCTCAGCTGCAATAAACTCCGTCTGCTTTCCTTCAAGGATGTTATGGCGCATAAAAGGGAATGCGATACCACCGAAGTTACTGCCACCTCCAAAGCAGGCGATGACCTTATCGGGATATTCCCCTGCCATCTCCATCTGCTTTTCAGCCTCCAGTCCGATGATGGTCTGATGCAGTGCAACATGATTTAACACCGAGCCCAAGGTATACTTGCAGTTAGGTGTTGTCCTTGCAAGCTCGATAGCTTCAGATATGGCTGTTCCCAATGAGCCGGGATGTGTCGGGTCACGTGTGACGATGTCCTTTCCTGCACGTGTAGACATTGAAGGAGAGCCTTCAACCATAGCCCCGAAAGTCCTCATAATCAGCGAACGGTAAGGCTTCTGTTGCATTGAAATCTTCACTTGGTAGACAGCTGCTTCAAGTCCGAAAACCTTTGCTGCGTATGACAGTGCAGCACCCCATTGTCCCGCACCCGTCTCAGTCGTCACGTTCGTCACGCCTTCCTTCTTGCAATAGTAACACTGCGGAATGGCAGAGTTGACCTTGTGCGAGCCCAGAGGATTCACACTTTCATTCTTGAAATATATATGTGCCGGTGTGTCCAGGGCCTTCTCCAGGGCGTAAGCACGGACAAGAGGCGTGGAACGATAGTACTTATACATGTCCAGTACTTCCTCGGGAATATCAATCCAGGCGTGCTCACAGTCAAGTTCTTGTCTGGAACATTCCATGCTGAAGATTTCGGCAAGGTCCTCAGCTTTCATCGGCTCACGTGTAGCCGGGTTGAGGGGAGGAAGCGGTTTGGTCGGCATATCAGCCTGAATGTTATACCACTGTGTAGGTATATCTTGTTCATTAAGTAGAAATCTTTTCTGAGCCATACTGTTACAGTTTAAACGATGGATAAATGTCATCGGATAGGATGATATTCTACAAAGTTACAAAATAAGAATTTCTAAATGCATGGAATGGTAATATTTTTAGTAATTTTGCCGTCACTATGATTATAATCGGTACTATTCTTGCATATTTTTGCATCTTATTGTTAATTAGTAGAATCACCGGACATAAGGCTGACAACGAGGCTTTCTTCCGTGCAAACGGACAGTCGCCGTGGTATCTTGTAGCATTCGGGATGATTGGCGCAAGCATTTCCGGTGTAACTTTTGTCAGCGTGCCAGGTATGGTGATGACGAGTGATATGACTTATATGCAGACCTGTTTAGGTTTTATCCTTGGCTATTTTGCTGTGGCATTTCTCTTGCTTCCTGTCTATTACCGGCTGAAACTGACGACAATCTACTCTTATCTGCAGAGTCGTCTGGGCAGACGGAGCTATAAGACCGGTGCCTCCTTCTTCCTCTTGTCGAAGATGACAGGTGCCGCCGTGCGTTTCTATGTCGTCTGTATGATTCTTCAGCGTTTTGTGTTAGATGCATACGGCGTACCCTTTCCTGTAACGGTGGTAGTCCTTGTGGCTCTGATTTGGCTTTATACACGACGGGGAGGTATACGGACACTTGTGCTGACAGATACTTTCCAGACGCTTTGCATGCTCCTTGCACTTCTCCTTATTATATATAAGGTGGTGGATGCGCTTGGGATGAACCTCTCTGAAGCCGCTCAGGCAATAGCCAATGACGGTCATTCGCGTGTTTTTGTTTTCGATGACTGGGTGTCCAAACAGAACTTCTGGAAGCAGTTTCTCAGTGGTATCTTTATTGTGGTTGTGATGACGGGGCTGGATCAGGATATGATGCAGAAGAACCTTACCTGTAAGACCTTGCGTGAAGCGCAGAAGGATATGTGTACCTATGGCTTCGCCTTTGCGCCAGCCAACTTGCTCTTTCTTTCCTTAGGTGTGTTGCTGATGATGTATTTCAACAGGGTAGGGCAGGTACTACCTGATATGCCTGACAACCTGATGCTTCAGGCTGTTGCCGGCGGACAGTTAGGTACGCTGGTTGTCGTCCTATTCACGATAGGCATTGTTGCAGCCTGTTTCTCCAGTGCCGATTCGGCCTTGACAGCCTTGACCACCACCTTCTGTGTGGACATCTGTAACCGACGAAAAGATGAAAAACTACGTAAGCAGGCGCATCTTGGTATGTCTGTTGTGTTTGTGCTGTTTATCCTTGTTTTCCGCTATGTCAATTCAACGAGTCTGATAGATGCCATTTACACCATCGTCTCTTATACATACGGACCGCTCTTAGGTCTCTTTGCTTTTGGCTTATGTACAAAGCGAGCAGTGAATGATAAGTTGACACCATATATAGCAGTAGCCAGTCCACTTCTTTGTTTTGCGTTAGATACAATCGTTTCAAAGACTACTGGTTATAAGTTTGGCTACGAGTTGTTGATGTTGAATGGATTGATTACTTTTTCCGCATGCTACTTTCTCCCTGCAAGAAAGTAGGGTTTGTATTCCGAAATGAAGTAAGCTGGAAACTTACTCTGCGTGTTTTACCTATGTGTTGTTGCCCAGCACGTGTTGTGCTATTGGTAAGCATCATTGGTGCTGAGTGCCATTTACCTTGCAATATCTTACCATCGTGAAAGTAAACAGTTGTTAGGAAAGAGTTTTACTACCACAAGTAACACCAAAAGATGAAGTAAGCTGGTTTCTGCTTTTCGGACAACAATAAGTGTGATTAAATAATAAAAGGCAAAGAGTACTAAACTCTTTGCCTTTTATCGTTTCGTTATATGTAATCTTGCAAATAGCTATTATCTTAATTAGGATAGAACTAATTGCAATCCTTTATCCTACAATAACTCCTCAATCTGCTTAGCGATATTCTCAAAGCTCTCTGTTGGTTCAAAGCGAGCAACTACCTGACCCTTCTTGTTAATGAGGAACTTAGTGAAGTTCCACTTGATTTCTGCGCTCTCCTTGTAGTTAGGGTCAGCCTCAGAAAGCATCTTGTCGAGGATTGGGTAAAGCTCGTGTGACTCGTCCCAACCAGCAAATCCCTTCTGTTCCTTGAGGAATTTGAAGAGAGGGTCAGCATCTTCGCCGTTCACCTTTACCTTCTTGAAACGTGAAAATTTTGTGCCGTAGGTAAGTTTGCAGAATTCATGGATACTTTCGTCTGTGCCCGGTGCCTGCTGACCAAACTGGTTACAAGGGAAATCCAGTACTTCAAAGCCCTGTGCATGGTATTTCTCATAGAGTGCTTCCAACTGCTCGTAGGTTGGTGTGAAGCCGCATTTGGTAGCTGTGTTTACAATCAGCAGAACTTCATTAGCATACTCTTTCAGGGATACCGCCTTACCTTTTCTGTCTTTGACAGAGAATTCATAAACTGTTCTCATTTCTGTGTCTTAATCTTCTCTTTATATATTTTAAAATACTTATTCTTTCTATCTTGCAAATGTACGAATTTTATTTGTTTCTGCCTTCATAGTTTAAAAGATTTTATAGTATTAAGGTTAATTCATCGTTCATAAACTGTTATTTCAAAATTGTGATTATTTGAAAAGGAGCTGATAGAATTATGAGTGAATAGAGTTGTTGTCTGGTAGTCTGTATGCTTCGTCTGTTCTGACGTTCTGTTGATAACCGTTCCAATAGTTCCCTTGTTTTCAGATGTTCTATGTTGTAGAATAAGAAGCGAAATCCTGTTCCGCACGTAGTGAACATTGCATGTCATGATTTGGGATTATGGATTCCATAGAAGATAGTAGGGTTTTCCCTATTGGCAAATAGTGAATTTACGCATTTATCTTTATAATGTTTGTGTATTTTTGCAACAGTAAACAATGAATAATTAATAATAACGGATATGAGTATGAAACGAATCACTAAATTATTCCTGGCACTTGCCTTGGTTGCAAGTCCCTTGACATTCACGAGTTGTGATGATGACCATTGGGGTGACGATTATTATTATAATAGTCTGGTAAGTGCTGCCGTACGGAACTATCTGTATGAGTACCCAAATGGCTCAAGTTATTATACGGCTTACAACTGGTTCTATTATTACTATCCAGAAGCAACAACTTCAGAGTTCTATGCTTTCATGGAAGCTGTCGGTAATAACGGCTATTATAATTGGAGTAATAGCTACCGCCAGCAGGAAAACTCGCAGGTAAACAGACTGGTTGCTGAGGCACAGACACTTACTGGTGAGTGGGAGGGTGATATGACGATTGAGTACACGGATGATAACACCCATCAACGTATACGTACCAGTTTCAGTGCTAATATGAAATTCTTCCAGTACAAATCTTCCTCTAATTCGCTTCAGGGAAATGGTGTTGAGGTGGATACTGACGCATCTGGAAATCAGCAGACATTGGCTTTCTCCTGGAATGTTGATAGTAACGGAGATATTTATATCAAGTACACCAAGAGTGGAACTATCTTCCGTCTCAACTTGAATTCGACAACTGAAGGCTTCCACTTAGGCTATGAGCAGGCAAAGGGATATGACACCTTCTATGGTACGGCACGCAGTACGAACACGACGGATGTCATGAGCTTCGACCTTGCCCGCCAGAAACCAGCAAGTGCAAAGGCATCTAATAGTCTGACAAGGGCTTCAAAGCAGGCTTCCTTCGGTGCTGCCAAGGAGAACGACTATGCGAAGAATAGCACTGGTGCAGTAAGCGGTCTGCGCGAAAGATAATAGAAGTAAATCGCTTTTCTATAGCTTCATATATACTTCAATGAATCCCACTGACTGTGAAGTTGGTGGGATTTTTGTTCTATTCAATCTGTAACTTAGGTTTTGAACAGGTGTGATTGCCATTCATGACTTGGTTTTTTAGTTTAAAAGTAAGGATTGATTTTCATTCTTAACTTCGTGTTTTGAACTTTGTGTCCAGGCTGGCAGAAGCATGGTAAACAAAGGATTCCGAACATAAAAGTCATGTTTCAGGACTTTGAATTACTCTTAATCAAGATTACTAAATTTGAATTACATTGCTGATTTTCAGTCTTTTTTCGTAACTTTGCAGCCGACTTCCTGTTTAAAAGGAGGTGGACTCAGCTTGAGTTGATGATAAAATGAGGAGAATAATTCGGTTTATAAAGGATTGGACGTTGCCTGTTTCAATAGTTACGGGTACCTTGTTGTATCTCGTTTTTGCCTTTATTCCAGCCTTGGATGGTGCTGCAAACTTCTTTGCCCCCGTTCTTGACACAGTTCTCCCGTTGTTCATGTTCCTCATCCTGTACGTCACCTTCTGCAAAGTGGATTTCCGTAAGCTCATTCCTGTTGGCTGGCATCTATGGATAGGTATCTTTCAAATGTTGTTTGTAGCGATAGTTGTTGGTGCAATTCTGACTTTCCATGTCACAGGTGAGCCGCTTATATTGCTTGAGGCAGTCCTCACATGTATCATTGGTCCCTGTGCCTCTGCAGCAGCAGTGGTGACACAGAAGTTAGGTGGAAACCTTGAGGAGATGACAACCTATATGTTCCTCTCCAACTTCATCTGTGCTATTCTTATCCCAGTATGCTTTCCTTTGATTGAACCAGGGGCTGGTATGACGTTCTGGAGTGCCTTCATGCTCATCCTTTACAAGGTGTGCCTGGTCTTGGTAGTACCAATGTTTCTGGCATATATAACGAAGCACTGGCATGTCCTGCACAGGTTCTATCAATGGGTAATCAGTGTGAATGACCTTAGTTATTATCTTTGGGGATGTTCGCTGCTCATCGTTTCAGGCACTACGGTGAAGAATATAGTCCATGCTGATGTATCTGTCAGTTTCCTCTTGCTGATAGCTGCTCTGGCTCTTTTGCTTTGCCTGATACAGTTTGCAGTAGGCAGGTATATCGGTCATTTCTTCCATAGCACTATCAATGCAGGACAGGGATTGGGACAGAAGAATACTGCTTTTGCCATTTGGATAGCCTATACATATCTGAACCCTCTCTCATCAGTGGGACCAGGATGCTACATATTATGGCAGAATATTATTAACAGCGTTGAGATATGGCGGCATAATCATGCCATGCAACGCATAAAATAAGAGATTGTGAGAACAGTAAAGTATTTCATTGTATTATTACTTCTTCTTTTAACGAATATGACCTGGGCACAGGATGCTGCCAGCATTGATGCGTGGGAGGTAAAGCCGACTGAGTCGGTAGAGCCTGATGCAATGCCGGCACAGGCTGCACCGCAGAAAATTCTGGCTGAGACTGAAGAGATGTCGATGGCACCTCTTCCTGTATCCACAACGCATGTGGCACAAGTTGCCGAGAGCCGTAACCAGGTTGTCCTGCTTGTCGGCGATTCCATGGCTGACGGTCTGGGAACACGCTTCAATGATTATGCTGTAAAGAACGGCTTTGAGTTCCATTCCATCGTATGGTACGGTAGTACGACACGCGACTGGGCAATAGCAGCCGACCTTCAGTACCAAATTGAGAAGGTGCGTCCTACATATATAATTATCAGTTTGGGTACCAACGACTTAGGTTACAAGGATTATAGCAGACGTGAAACGGCAATCCAGACTATTCTTAGTCGTGTTGGCAATATCCCATACGTGTGGGTCGGACCGCTTCCTTGGCAGAAAGTAAAGGACCGTACCATCGTTAATGTCATTCGTGACTGTACGGGAGAAGGACGTTTCTTCGACAGTAGTTCCGTCATTGCTTCACGTGCAGATGGTATTCATCCCACACGTCAGGGAGCTGCTTTGTGGGTAGATAAGATAGTAGAGTGGATGGGAGAGCCGGAACTTAATGCGAACCCGATAGAGATGGATAAGCCTGATTTCAGCACCCGCTTTACGCATGATGAAAAGCACGGAATGGGTTATCACGGACGTAGATAAACGTTTCGTAATCGTTTTATGGTAATATATTCCAGCAAGGATTCTTGCTGTGATTACAAAAGCATAGGGCTGATAAGTCCATGCTTTTTTTGTTTTTAAGATGGGACTGTGATGCGTGTTTTGTCATGATATTTCATGTCCTGTAATTTTACTGGTGCTTACTTGCACTTGAATTAGACCTTAGTTGGCGTCCAAAAGATGCTTAGTTGGGGGCTTACTAACGCCCTTTTGAAGTCCAATTAAGCACTTCTTCTTTGCGTGTTTCGTAACTATCTGCAAATCTGTTTGTTACAAAGGAGGTGGTTGTGTCGGTATTTCCTGACTTTTACTCAAGGTTTGTAGGAAATTGTGTAAAGAAAATTCAAATAGTTGTATGTGCAGTTTTAACCCTAATCGGTTTATTAGAACCTGAACTGATTTAGTTTTATTGTCAAGCAGATAGTTTGTTTTTGTAACGAAGGCGTAGCGAGCAGCGTCAAGTGAGAACGACATACAAGATGCCTACAAGAAAGTATAAGATGTCAGAAAGCAATATGATTGATAACAATAATGGATATTGTGCTCAACGACGGGTTAGGATCTAATTATCAAACAGCGAAAGAAAAGAGGCTGTATCAGAATCGGAACATTTTGATACAGCCTCCTTTAGGATTTTTACAAACCCTTGCGGACAAACGAAAGTGTTTTGTCCGACAAGGTTAGATTTTATTCCGGTTGCTCGTTCTTGCTAAGTCTGGTAGCAAGGATGAAGTAGAGAATCAATGCTGCGTACGCCACGAGGGAGAGCAGTTCAGAGAGATGATTTTCCCACCAAGCTGAATAATCGACTTCAATGCCGCCAAACTTCAGCAGAGCAGAGATAACGCCCATCAGTGCACCACCGGCAATGAAGCCTGAAGCAAGGAGTGTTCCCTTGTCACCACGTGCCTTGTTGACAGCTTCGTTCTTAGAACGTGTGGTTACGTACCAGTTCATTGTGCCGCCTACTAACAATGGGATATTCAACTCCAGAGGAATAAACATACCCAAGGCGAAAGCCAAGGCAGGAACCTTACAGCGGTCGAGTGCGAGAGCGATAACTGCACCGATGCCATAGAGAATCCAAGGTGCACCCTGTCCGCTCATCAGTGGTTTGATGACAGCTGCCATGGCATTCGCCTGTGGAGCTGCCAGTTTGCCGGAGTTGAAGCCGTAGGTCTTATCCAATACAATCATTACGCCAGCCACAGTAGCTGCAGAGATGATAGTACCGAGGAATTTCCAAGTTTCCTGTTTCTTAGGAGTTGTGCCAAGCCAATAGCCAATCTTCAGGTCGGTGATGAATGAACCGGCCATTGAGAGTGCCGTGCATACAACACCACCCATAAGGAGAGCAGCCAGCATGCCGGCATTGCCTTTCAGTCCGACTGCTACCATCACGACTGAGGCAAGAATGAGGGTCATCAGTGTCATGCCCGATACAGGATTGCTTCCTACGATAGCAATGGCATTAGCGGCTACTGTGGTGAAGAGGAAGGCTATGATTGCAACGAGCAAGATGCCCACAACTGCATGGAGCAGATTGAAGTCCATCACCCCAAGATAGAAGAAGAGGAAGGTGACAACGAGTGTGGCAATACTTCCGAAAGCAATAATCTTAAACGAAATATCACGCTGTGTACGGATAACTTCATCCTGTCCACTGCCTTTACCTTTCATCTCACGTGCAGCCAGACCGACAGCACCCTTGATGATGCCCCATGACTTCACGATACCGATGATACCTGACATTGCGATGCCACCGATACCGATTGAGCGAGCATATGACTTAAAGATAGCCTCCGGTGCCATCTGTCCTACGGCTGTTGTGATAGATGGGTCCCACTGATTCAATACTGTGTCAGGGAAGATAAGAGCCATTCCCGGTACGATGAGCCACCATACGGTCAGTGAGCCGACACAGATGATGAAGGCATATTTCAGACCGATGATATAGCCAAGCCCGAGGACTGCTGCACCGGTATTGACCTTGAAGACGAGCTTTGCTTTGTCGGCAATAGTCTCGCCTAAGCCTATCATACGGCTGGTTACGTTCTCGTTCCACCAACCAAAGGTTGCGACAATGAAATCGTAGAGTCCACCTACAAGACCAGCGAGGAGCAGGGGCTTTGCCTGACTTCCGCCTTTCTCACCGCTTACGAGTACCTGTGTGGTAGCCGTTGCTTCAGGGAAAGGATATTTACCATGCTGATCCTTAACAAAATACTTGCGGAAAGGAATCAAAAAGAGAATGCCCAGTATGCCTCCTAAAGCTGCTGCAATGAAGATTTTGAAGAAGTCGGCTTCCAGCTCGAGCATATAGATGGCTGGCATAACGAAGATGCCACCGGCAACTACAGCACCTGAGCAGGCACCGATACTCTGGATAATGACGTTCTCACCCAATGCGTTCTTGCGCTTTGTGGCTGATGACAGACCGATAGCGATAATGGCGATTGGGATGGCTGCCTCAAATACCTGTCCTACCTTCAGACCGAGGTAGGCAGCTGCAGCCGAAAACAGGACAGCCATGAGAATACCCCATGTGATAGACCACGGGCTTACTTCACGATAGGTTTTCTGCGGCGACATGACCGGCTCGTACTCTTCGCCATCTTTCAACTCCCTGAAAGCATTCTCAGGAAGGTCAATGTTTTGATTCGCTTTATTTTCCATTGTTTGATAGTATTATTCGCTTGCAAAGATAAATAAAAATCATTTATCTTATAGCAATTCAGCGTAAAATATTACCTTTGTCTGCATGAAAGAGATTAGACCCATCGCTTTTTTCCGTTCGCCACTGACTTCGAAGTTCGGTGTTCCACGTCAAAGTGGCTTGGCAGACAATCTTGTCGGGAGGATTGTTTTTGAACCTCAGTACCAGCGTGAGGAGGCTCTGCGTGGACTGGAAGGTTTTGATTATCTGTGGTTGATCTGGGGCTTTTCGGCTAACAAATCTACTGATGACGGTAAACTTACCGTTCGCCCTCCACGTTTGGGAGGTAATGAACGTCTGGGAGTGTTTGCTACGCGTTCACCCTTTCGCCCGAATGGTCTTGGACTGTCTTCAGTCCGGATTAAGCAGATAACTGATAGTGTAATAGAGGTTGTTGGGGCTGACTTGATGGATGGTACGCCAATCTATGATGTGAAGCCTTATATTCCGTATGTTGATAGCCATCCAGAGGCAAAGGGCGGTTTTACAGATAAGAAAGCATGGCAGAAACTGTCAGTAATGATGTCTGATGAGTATGCCAGATGTTTTGAGAAAGAGGAACTTGCTGCATTGAAAGAAGTGCTTGCGCAGGATCCACGTCCGCAGTATCAACATGATACCGAACGTGTTTATGGTATGCCTTTCGGTGGTAAGGATGTAAGATTCAGGGTTGATGGTGATGTGCTGGAGATTGTTGGAATAGAGTAGGAGTTATCTGTCCAATTAGTCCTATGTGGTCTAATTAGGCTGATTAGCAATTATTCCCCTTCAATTACTTTGACTTCAAATACCGCATCCACGCAAATAGCCGTCGATGAGAAAGATAATCAAGGTCATTCATGTTTTGGTACGCCTCCCGTTCAAAGGAAAGGTTCATGTAGGCATTACCAGCCATCGGCAAACGAATGAGCCATTCTATGAGATACCATAGATAAAAAGGAAGTATGAGCATCTCTAACATCTGTCGTGTGTGGATACGCTCATGATTGATTAACTCCTTGGTAAGCTCAACCCCAGGATGGGCAAAAAGAACTCCAAGGATATTGATGGCATCGTAATTCTTGGGTGGTAGATATTTTGTTCGAATAATTTTCATTAATCCATCTCAATTGATTCAATACGGGGCTTGGAAGCAGCAGGAGCTATAGGTTGTATCTCACCTGCAGAGCTGGAAGAGTGTTCTGGGCTACTGCTCTGCCTGTCAGAATTGCTTGAAGATGATTCTTCGTGACTGCTCTTATGGCTTGTGCGGTTACTTCTGCGGATACTGTTGAATACCTTTTCTGCCTGTTCCTCCTCCTGGTTGTCAGCAGAATCCTTGGCTGTTATATCTATTGCAATTGTGTCGAACTTAGCCTTATCGTTGTCAGCCAGGTTTGAGTCTGGCTCAATGGCAGTCTGTGTATATTCCGGGTCATTCTTGTGCTGACCATAATAGTAGAAACCGAAGGCGACAAGGAAAATAGTACCAATGATTATGAAGACAACCAGTCCTCGGCTTAATGTCGGACCATTCTTCTTGTCATTGTTGTTCAGTGGCGAGTTGCAGTTAGGACAGTTCTTTTCCTGCTCGTTTACTTCATTGTTACATTTTGGACATTTCATATTTGTTACTTTATCTTTGATTTCTGTCGGCAAAGGTAAAAGAAAAGGTAGAGATGGCAAAACGATTTCGCTTTTTATTCGTTTCTTCTTTCTTTTTTGTATCTTTGCAGGGATTTTCAGATGATGAAGAATCAAATTAAGAATAGAATAGAAGAATTTTTTTCATTATGAAAAAGACATTGACACTTATATGCTTGCTTGCATGCTGGCTATGTGCTTCTGCTCAGAGCCTGCGTGAAGTATGGATAGATATGCCAGATAGCATCACGCCTTATCTGACCAAGAGCCAGCGTACAGAACTGGCAGATTATGTCGATATGAGGGCTGAGCCTGTGGTCAAGAATGCTTTGGGGGATACCGTTCGTATTGAGCGCATGACAGGTAATTATCTTTTGGTTAAATTAAGTAAGTCCAGTTTGTTGGAAGTCAAGTTGTTGGATAATAATACCCTTGCTTTGGTACAGACATGGAAAGCTCCGGCTGCAGAAAGCAAATTGTGTCTGTTCGACCTGCATTGGCACGGGAAAGCCTCTGTCGTTGCGTGTAAAGAGGATATCGTAAAACCCGATTCGATGAGCGATGAGGAGTTTTCTGATTTGAAATCCTTGGCAGTTCCACGTATGAAAGAGTATCATCTGTCGGTTGATGACAATTCATTGTCACTAAGTTGGAACTATCCTTTGCTTTCAAAGAAGGAGGCACGGCTGGTCGAAGCATTACTGAAGCCACAGATATTAAACTGGACAGGAAAAGATTTTCGATAGTAAAAATTGATTGCACATTTGGAGGTTTCTGATAAAATCACTACTTTTGTGCTCATAAATTAATAACTTATAGCATGAATTTGAAGGTACGTTTAGCGTTGATGAACTTCTTGGAGTTCGCAGTGTGGGGAGCTTATTTGACCTCTATGGGTCGCTATCTTGGTAATATCGGTATTGGTGCTGAGATTGGTTATTTCTATTCAATGCAGGGAGTGGTGTCTATCTTCATGCCTGCCTTGATGGGTATCGTGGCGGACCGATGGATTCCTGCCCAGCGCCTGTTAGGCTTCTGTCATTTGCTTGCCGGCTTGTTTATGTTTGCCACGGCAGGTTATGGCTTGAGTGTAGGTGAACATGCAGAGTTTTCTGTTATCTTCACACTTTATTCACTTTCTGTAGCATTCTATATGCCGACGTTGGCACTTACCAACTCTGTAGCCTACAGTGCTCTGAGCAATGCTGGTATGGATACTGTAAAAGATTTCCCACCAATCCGTGTGTTCGGTACGATTGGTTTTATCCTTACCATGTGGCTTGTTGACCTTTTGGGCTTCCAGAGCAACCAGAATCAGTTTATTACTTCTGGTGTAGTAAGTATTGTTCTTTTCCTCTACACCTTTACGTTGCCTAACTGTGAGGTAAGTAAGGGAACTGACCAAAAGAGCTTTATTGATGCCTTTGGCTTGCGTGCTTTCACACTCTTCAAGCAGAAGAAGATGGCAATCTTCTTTATCTTCTCAATGCTTTTAGGTGTAAGCCTTCAGATAACCAACAGTTTTGCCAATCCATTCCTGTTCAGCTTCGGTGCTCAGCCAGAGTTTGCAGATTCATTCGGTGTGCAGCATGCCAATATTCTTATCAGTCTTTCACAGATAAGTGAGACCTGCTGTATTCTCCTTATACCGTTCTTTATGCGTCATTATGGCATCAAGAATGTAATGCTGATGGCTATGTTTGCATGGGTTTTACGCTTTGGACTTTTTGGTATTGGTAATCCGGGATTTCCGGGTATATTACTTTTCGTACTGTCAATGATTATCTATGGTGTGGCCTTTGACTTTTTCAACATTTCTGGTTCACTGTTCGTTGACAACAGTACTGAGCCTGCTCTTCGTTCGTCAGCACAGGGCTTATTTATGTTGATGACCAATGGTATTGGCGCAACAATTGGTACATTGACAGCTCAGGCTGTAGTTAATACCCATACGTATCAGAAAGTTGTGAATGGCGATGTCCTGACAGTCGGTGATTGGCAGTCTTGCTGGTTCATCTTTGCAGGCTATGCCTTTGTTGTAGGAGTCTCGTTCGCTGTAATCTTCCGTCCGAAGAAGGTGTAAGAGCCAACATGTTAAGGCTACTTGTGTCTAAAGTGTAAGCACGATTGTAAATAGTAATGAGTAAAGTTCAGCTGATATATGTGGGAATTTCGCAGATAGTAGGAGGTCCGGAGTTAGGACTTCTTATTCTGTCCAATCTTTCGCACACAAGGCAGATTGCCATAGTGTGTGATAGTCGCATGGAGTATGAACTTGGCTTACGGACAGGCGATAAATCAATCACAGAAAGATTATTGCCCGAAGTGCTTTGTAATGTCAATCCACTGATGACGAGTGAGCATTATGAAATACTTTTCAACTCAATCATTGACGGACAGTATAAGGCACTCCTGGTGAATAAAGATGACCTAAGTCTTATGCCCATACGTGCTTCGGATGCTGTACTTCTGGCACATGTAGCAAAGCTGAATATTTTTATGGAAGAACATCTCTTCAACCGGCAGAGTGTTGACAACAGTACTGGCAAGAACAAGATAGCACTGCCAGTCAATGCACTAAGCCTTGAGATGTTGCGCCATGCCTTGGAGAAAGCGATAGAAGATGAGAACTATGAATTGGCTTCTATGCTCCGGGATGAGATGAAGAACAGGGGAAAGGAGCCTTAAAAGTAATGGACTCTTCCGTAAAGGCAGCTCTTTTATAGGCATGTCCTTTACATGGAAGATGCCGCTATAAAAACAGATAATGAAGGAAGCGAGATATTTTTATGTTCCCAATGCTGCGAATGAAACTGAATTACCTGCCGAGGAAGCAGTTCATGCTATGCGTGTGCTAAGGCTGAAGGAAGGCGACGAGATGTATCTTATGGATGGTGAAGGTTACTTCTATCAGGCAGAAGTGGCACTGGCGACACCGAAGAAATGTATCTATACCATCAAACAGACCCTGAAACAGAAACCTGTATGGCATGGTAGAATCCACCTTGCCATAGCCCCGACGAAGGACATGGGACGTATGGAATGGATGGCAGAAAAAGCTACTGAAGTTGGTTTTGATGAAATCAGCTTCTTAGATTGTAAGTTCTCAGAGCGCAAGACGTTGCGTATAGACCGTATTGAGAAGATAGTTATATCGGCAGTAAAGCAAAGTCGTAAAGGGTGGAAACCTGCTGTTAATCCGATGATGCCTTTCCATACGTTCATAGAAAACTGTTCCAATGCAGGGCAGAAGTTTATCTGCCATTGTTATCCCGAGATTCTACGGGAAGACTTCTTTACTGTAATCAATAATGTTTCACATGCAATTTCGTCTCCCTCGGATAGTCAGAAGTCATCAGATAATAAGCCTTCGGTGGGAGATGATATTACCGTACTGGTCGGACCCGAGGGTGACTTCTCCATTGATGAGGTTCGCTTTGCTTTGGAACATGGTTTTGAGAGTGTTACATTGGGTAACAGTCGTTTACGCACAGAGACGGCAGGGCTTAGTGCCGTTATGATGTCACAGCTTGCACGTAGAGTGTAAGCTGTTTTTATTCTGACAGTTGATAATGGATGTTGACCAGTATTGAATGAAGAACAGTAAGTAATATTTTTTTCACATATCTCGGTGTATGTATCAAAAAAAATGCTTAAATTTGCAGCATATATTTAAATAACGTTATTATTTCAATTTAATCTCTTAGCTTAACTATGCAGAAAAGATTACTCTTCTTGGTTACGTTGTTGCTTGCAATGACAACTACGGTCATGGCACAGATTACAACATCAGGAATCAGTGGTAAGGTAACGTCTCAGGGCGAAGATGTCATCGGTGCTACCATTACGGCAACCCATCAGCCTTCAGGGACTGTTTACCGGGCTGTGACGAACATTGACGGTCGTTATACTATTCAAGGTATGCGTGTCGGTGGTCCGTACAAGGTGAGTGTGGCTTACATTGGTCAGAAGACAAAGACCTTTGAGAATGTGATGCTCCGTCTTGGAGAGACGGAAGATCTCTCTTGTTCACTTCAGGATGATTCCAAGGAACTTCAGGAAGTTGTTGTGACAGGTAGTGCGGGTGTCAATGCCACCAAGACTGGTGCTGCACAGAGCATCAGCTCAAAGCAGATTGCTGACATGCCAAGTATTACCCACGGTATCGCTGATGTTGCCCGGCTGAATCCACAGCTGACGACCACTAATAGTGGTGCAATGTCTTTTGCTGGTACAAGCAACCGTTACAACTCTTTTATGATAGACGGTGCGGCAAACAATGACGTGTTTGGTCTTTCAAGTGACGGAACGAATGGAGGTAGAGCTGGTGCACAGCCAGTTTCAATGGAGACAATCGAGCAGATTCAGGTGAACGTTGCTCCTTTTGATGTCCGTCAGGGTGGTTTTACGGGTGGTGCCATCAATGCAATTACCAAGAGCGGAACCAACGTGTTCCATGGTAGTGTGTATGGTTTTGGCAACAACCAGAGTCTGGTTGGTTCAAAGTATCCTCTTGCTGACGGCGGTTATGCTCCAAAGTTCAACAAGCAGAAGGAGTATAATATTGGTGTAACCTTGGGTGGTCCTATTATCAAGGATAAGTTGTTCTTCTTTGCAAACTATGAGAAGACCAACAAAACTTATCCTAATCTTTATACCTTAGGTTCAGAGCATTCTGCCGTGGATGCTGCAAAGGCAAATGATATCTTGGAGAAGATTGCTGATATAGCAAATCGTCAGGGTGTGAACTTCCCTACAGCTCTTTCTACTGATGATATTTATACCAAGAGTGATAAGGCTGGTTTGAAACTTGACTGGAATATCAATGAAACCAATAAGGCGTCTGTACGTTGGAGCCTTGTCAATGCTGTTCAGTTGAACAATGCCGGTTCAAGAACATCTGTTAATGGTAAGAGTTATGCTTTCCCATTTGAGAGTGTTACCAATTCATTCATTGCAGAGTTACAGAGTCGTCTCTCTCCATCTGTTGCTAATGAGGCTCGTGCCAGCTATGTCCGTGTAAGAGATAATCGTGCTATCACTGGTGAGTACCCTAATGTGACAGTCAATAATGTCGGTGGCGGTTCAGTAAACTTAGGTATTGAGCGTTCTTCTATGGCAAACCGCTTGGATCAGGACATCTATACTCTTGAGGATAACCTGACTTGGTATAAAGGTAACCATACTTTTACATTCGGTACGCACAATGAGTTGTATAAGTTTACAAATCTTTTCCTTCAGGATCTCTTTGGTAGTTATACCTTCAAGAACTATGATTCTTTCGTAAACTACTATAACGATTATGTTGCAGGTAAATTAGATCCGAAAAAGGCTTATATCAACCAGTATCGTTATGGTCATGCAAATGTAGACGTAACAGGCGACCCACGCTGGGAGGCTTCATTCGGTGCAGCTCAGCTGAGTTTCTATGCACAGGATAAGTGGGATGCAACAACCAACTTCCAGCTGACTTACGGTTTGCGTATGGATATTCCTATTATTATTGACACCCCTACAGCTAATGAGCCATTCGCTCAGTATGCTGAAACGAAGGGTTGGAATGTTAAGACTAATCAGCGTCTGGCAAGTACTCCACTTTGGAGTCCCCGTATAGGTTTCCGTTGGGACATCAATCGTGACCGTAGATACATTCTCCGTGGTGGTGCCGGTGTGTTTACAGGTCGTATCCCATTCGTATGGATTAGCAATAACTATTCTAACACGGGTGTTCAGCTTTCAACATTTAATGTTAACTCTCCAACAGGATTGGAACTGTTGCTTAATCCAAATGGTCAGGACGCAAATGCTAATAAGCTGAAAGCGTTAGGAAGTCAGACCATCAACGTGTATGATCGTAACTTCAAGTATGCACAGAACCTCCGTTTCAACCTTGGTTTCGACTTTAACCTGTTGGGTATCAACTGGACTGCTGAGGCCATCTACTCAAAGACACTGAACGATATTCTTTATCAGAACCTTGCTTACGAACAGACGGGTAAGACCTTTGGAGAAGTTTATGGTAGTGTTGGTGCACCGATAGAAGATAATCGTCCACTTTATTCTAAGGTGACGAAAGGAAGTCCTTTTACAAATATCTATAAGCTGAGCAATACGTCAAAGGGCTACACTGTGAACTTGAGTCTGAAGGCTGAAAAGCATTTCAACTTCGGTCTTGATTTGATGGCAAGCTACACTTGGACAAAGGCAATGAGTGTAAATAATGGTGGTTCTTCTGTAGCAGAGAGTAACTGGAGATTCAATTACACTTATCGTAATCCTAACGACCCGGAGCTGGGCAATTCTGCTTATAATATTCCTCACCGCATTCAGGCATCTGCTTATTACCATGTAAACTATGGTTCTCAGAAGCAGTGGCAGACAACGGTAGGTCTTATCTACCAGGCGAAGAGCGGTTCTCCATATAGTCTCTATTACTACGGTGATGTCAACGAGGATGGTGCAAATGGAAACGACCTGTTCTTTATTCCTACAGATGCCCAGATTGACAAGATGCAGTTTGAGGAGACCAACTTCTCTGCTAATGCACTTACAAAGGCGGTCTTTGGTGCCGACTTTGCTCCTGCTGGTAACAAGCTGACTGCTGATATGCAGCGTGCCTTGATGAAGTATTGGATTGGCAATGATTCATACATGAAGAAACATCGTGGTGAGTACTACAAGCGTTTTGCTGATAACCTTGCTTTTGAACATCATTTTGACGTACACTTCGCACAGAAGTACAGCTTTAAGGTGGGTGGTCAGATTAACTCTCTTGAGTTGAGCCTTGACGTCATCAATGTTGGTAACTTGCTGAATAAGGACTGGGGACACACCTATGGCGATGGCTTCGGAGTTTACTACAGCCCGGTAAGTTACCAGAGAAATGGTCGCTATCAGTTTACTGGTGGTTATGCAACACGTAACTACAGTGATTATTACAGTCGCTGGCGTGGTCAGATTGGTTTGCGTTACACCTTCTAATCAGTAGAAGAAAACTATATAAAAAGCAGAAACTCCTGTTGGGGTCTCTGCTTTTTTTATTATCTTTGCATAAGATAGGCTGCGCTCGGCAATTAGAAAGTGAACTTTCATTGCTCTCGCTTGCACTATCTTTGCATAAGATAGACTGCGCTCGGCAATTAGAACGTGAACTTTCATTGTTCTCGCTTGCACTATCTTTACATAAAAACAAATTCAAACATTATGGTTATAGATTTTGATAAGATTGCTGAAGAGCATATAGAAGCCTTCAAAGGTGGTGAAGGTAAATTGGATATGCGTGCTTTCGTAGACGAGCAGGCTCGCATTATGTACTCTACTTTGCGTCCAGGTGCAAGTAGTGGAAAGCACCAGCATGTAGGCTCTTTTGAGGTTATGTATGTTATCAGTGGTGAATTGACTGTTCATTATGATGATACGATAGAGGTGGTAAGAGTAGGGCAGTTGCATTATTGTCCAGAAAGTCACTTCCATTGGTTTGAGAACTGTACGGATCATGACGTAGTTTACCTTGCTATTGTACCGACATTGAGGTAAACGGCGAATTCTTTTCATGAAGAAAAATATTTTTTGTCGTGAAGAAAAATATTTTTTTTCATGAAAATAATTATTTCTTTTCGTGAAAAGAATTTGTAATAGATGGTTTGATAACCCCGTCCATGTGATTTATATACTCAAATGTTAGCAATACTCAAACAACTTATGGTTAGTGGGAGGAATGATTACGGTGTGTTTTTTTAGATTATGCTGTACGTAAAAAATACTATATAGTTGTATTATTGTAAGATGGGGATAACCCAAGCAATATTTTTAACCTAAAATGATGAGAATTAAAAACCTAATAATGACAATGATAACTTTATTGACGGGATTGGGTGCAAATGCTTCTGATACCGATAGCTTGATGCTGATGCGTGGCTTTCCTACTGATGAAGTAGGAATAGAACATGGAGTTTCTGCTTGTTATGCAGGTAGTATTGACAATCAACTGATAATGGCAGGCGGTTGTAATTTTCCTGTAAACACGCTGGCACCAGACAGTAAGAAAGTGTACTACAGTGGGATATATGCTACCAGAACTGATGAGGGTAATCAGCTCTGTTGGAAGCAGATTGGCAGTCTGCCAGAGCCATTGGCTTATGGTGTCGCCATTACGTGCGATAACAGTATGGTTATCATCGGTGGAATGAACAACGATGGGAGTTGCGGGAAAGTTTACCATGTCAGCCTTGTCGATGGTAAGGCTCAGCTCTCAACTCTTCCCTCACTGCCCTGCACGGCTGATAATATGACTGGTGCTTTGGTGGGCAGACATCTCTATGTGGCAGGAGGAGTGATGGATGGCAAGGCTTCCAATCGTGTCTTGCGGCTTGATTTGGATAATCTCTCGGCTGGTTGGATGGACGTAAAGCCTTTTCCTGGTATTGTACGTGTGCAGCCTGTGGCAGGTAGTATGGGTGAAAAGAGATTCTGTCTCTTTGGCGGCTTTGCTCCTGCTGCTAATGGCGAAGAGGCAAAGTTGGCGATAGACGGCTGCATATATGATGAAACTACTGATGAATGGCAGCTGCTCGAAGAGCCGAAAGATGACAAGGGTGAGCCGCTTTTCGTAGGTGGTGGTACTGCTATTAACCTTAATGAAGACCAGTTTTTAGTGATGGGTGGTGTCAATAAGGATGTTTTCCTATCTGCAGTTAATCATCCTCAACCTGATTATCTGATCCACCCTATAGAGTGGTATCGCTTTAATCCTTACACCTTATTATATAGTAAGGATGGTTGGAAGGTACTCTGTAAGAGTCATGAAACGGCACGTGCCGGAGCAGCTTTGGCACAGACTCAGCATGGTTTGTACGTGATAGGTGGCGAGTTGAAGCCAAGGGTGCGGAGCAATAAGATTGTGAAATATCCGAAGCGTTGACGTCTGAAAGCTGTTCTCTGTTCCTCCTTCAGTGAGGGAGGAACTATCAGTGAAGATCGTTCATTGTATGTAAGAATTTATCATCGGGTTTTACCGCCTGTTACAGTCTGATAATACCCTTTTCTTTAGAGGGATTTATAAGGGCATTTAAATAATTTAATAATCCCCATTGTTCCCCACGAGGCATTCTGTTACATCTTCCCATGAGGGGTAGAGGTGTGGGGAGGGGCTTTAATCTTTTTATGAAAAAATATTATCCTTGGGTACTTGTTGCCCTCCTTTGGTTTGTGGCATTGCTTAACTATATGGACCGACAGATGTTGTCTACCATGCAGGAAGCCATGAAAGTTGATATCGCTGAGCTGAACCATGCAGAAGCCTTCGGTGCACTGATGGCTGTGTTCCTGTGGATTTATGGTCTTGTAAGTCCGTTTGCTGGTATCATTGCCGACCGTGTCAACCGTAAATGGCTTGTTGTGGGCAGTATCTTCGTGTGGTCTGCTGTGACCTATCTCATGGGTTATGCCCAGAACTTTGAACAGCTTTATTGGCTTCGTGCATTCATGGGTATCAGTGAAGCTCTCTATATTCCGTCTGCTCTTTCACTTATTGCTGACTGGCATGAGGGTAAATCACGCTCGCTGGCAATCGGTATTCACATGACAGGTCTCTATGTTGGTCAGGCTGTTGGTGGCTTTGGTGCTACACTTGCCGCTATGTTCTCATGGCATGCTGCTTTCCATTGGTTTGGTATCATTGGGATTGTTTACTCACTTGTATTGCTCGTGCTGCTGAAAGAGAATCCCAAACATGGACAGAAAGAAGCATCACAGGGTGAAGCAAAACCAAGTAAGAATCCGTTACGTGGCTTGTCTGTGGTATTCTCTACATGGGCTTTCTGGGTGATACTCTTCTACTTTGCCGTGCCAAGTCTGCCAGGTTGGGCTACGAAGAACTGGTTGCCGACATTGTTTGCCAGCAGTTTGGATATTCCAATGTCAAGTGCAGGACCGATGTCTACGATTACAATTGCTGTATCTTCATTTATCGGTGTTATCATGGGTGGTATCATTTCTGACCGTTGGGTACAGCGCAATTTGCGTGGACGTGTATATACAAGTGCCATCGGTCTTGGTCTTACCGTTCCTGCTCTTATGTTTTTGGGCTTTGGTCATAGCTTTGTGTCAGTTGTCGGAGCAGGCTTGTGCTTTGGTGTTGGTTACGGTATGTTTGACGCTAATAATATGCCGATACTCTGTCAGTTCATCTCTTCAAAATACCGTAGTACAGCATACGGTATCATGAACATGACAGGTGTATTTGCTGGTGCTGCCGTTACACAGGTGTTAGGTAAGTGGACAGATGGTGGCAACCTCGGTCTTGGTTTTGCCATTCTGGGTGGTATCGTGGTTCTGGCTTTGGTTTTACAGCTCTCCTGTTTGAAGCCTACAACCGACAATATGGAATAAGAAACAGCTTACAATCGCTTATTATTATCATATATAACCGCCTGTTTTCACCTGTCAGTCTTTTCTGATTGAAGCTCAAGGTGGAGGAGGCAACATTGCTTATGGAAAAGATTATCGGATTAATTGACGCACCGTTCACGCCATTCTATGCTAATGGCGATGTCAATCTTGAGCCTATAGAGGCTTATGCTGCTATGTTGCAGAAGAACGGTTTGAAGGGAGTTTTCATCAATGGATCATCTGGTGAGGGCTATATGCTCACAACGGAAGAACGTATGCAGTTGGCTGAACGCTGGATGCAGGCAGCACCGGAAGGCTTTAAGGTCATCGTACATGTGGGCAGTTGCTGTTTGCGTGAGAGTGTCCGCCTTGCTGAGCATGCAGAGAAGATTGGTGCATGGGGTATCGGTGCAATGGCACCTCCATTCCCGAAGATTGGTCGTATTGAGGAGTTGGTGAAGTATTGTGAGACGATTGCAGCTGCAGCTCCTTCACTTCCGTTCTATTACTATCATATTCCAGCCTTCAATGGTGCTTTCCTGTCAATGCTTGAACTGCTGAAGGCTGTTGACGGTCATATTCCTAATTTCGCAGGTATCAAGTACACTTTCGAGAGTCTCTACGAGTATAACCAGTGCCGTCTTTACAAGGATGGTAAGTTTGATATGCTGCATGGACAGGACGAAACCATCCTGCCAAGTCTGGCACAGGGAGGCGCAAAGGGTGGTATCGGTGGTACAACCAACTATAATGGTCGTGAACTGACTGGCATCATTGAGGCATGGAACAAGGGTGACATCGAAACAGCACGTGAGAAGCAGAACTTCTCACAGGAGGTTATTAATGTCATATGCCACTTCCGTGGTAATATCGTTGGCGGCAAACGCATCATGAAACTGATGGGATTTGACCTTGGTCCTAACCGTGTTCCATTCCAGAACATGACTGACGAGGAAGAAGTTCGTATGAAAAAGGAACTCGAGGAAATCGGTTTCTTTGAGCGTTGCAATAAGTTCTAACAATCATATAGCAGCCCAGTATTCCCCACTTGTTTCTCCTTTCCATGCCTGCAGGCTTGTAAAGGAGATAGGGAATATTGGGCTGTTTTGTTATTCTTATATATGGATAGAAAACAAATACTCAGGACACGGGAGGTGGATCTCTCTGTCTCAAACTATGGAACGACATGCCAGCAGCATTATGATCTTGCACTGTTACCTTGGGGTGCAACTGAGCCGCACAATTATCATCTGCCTTATCTGACAGACTGTATTCTCTCTCATGACATTGCTGTTGATGCAGCTCTCAAGGCATCTGATGAGTATGGTGTACGTGCCATGGTCATGCCACCTGTTACTTTGGGTGCACAGAACCCCGGACAACGGGAGCTTGCTTTCTGTGTGCATGCACGTTATGAGACACAGCGAGCCATTCTTGCTGATATAGTAGCGTCATTGCATCATCAGGGATTGCGCAAACTGCTTATTGTCAACGGACATGGGGGAAACTCGTTCAAGAATATGATTCGTGATCTGATGATTGAATTTCCCGACTTTACCATTGCTACAAGTGAATGGTTTAAGATGGTTCCTGCACATGATTTCTTTGAGAATCCGGGAGATCACGCTGATGAACTGGAGACATCGGTCATGATGCACTATCATCCAGAGCTTGTTGATCTTGCTGAGGCTGGTGAAGGAAAGGCTGGTGGCTTTGCCGTTAAGGCATTGAAGAGCGGTAGTGTGTGGATTCCTCGTGATTGGGGAAAGGTGTCTGCTGACACTGGTATCGGTGATCCCCGTACTGCTACGACTGAGAAAGGACAGAAGTTTGCTGCAGCTGTTGTGGGTAAGTATGCTGAGTTTCTGAGAGATTTCCTCCAGGAGAATTTATACGAATAGGTGTTAATGCACATTCTAAAGTTGGAGATATACTATGTACAGTGATTATCTCCAACTTTTTTGTTTACCTGTCTTCTGCATTATCCCCCCTAATCAGTTAAAAACCAGGACGTCCGTCATTTCTTTTTTTATAGTATTACTTCCAAGTATCTTTTGTGTTTTGTCGGCATCTTGTATGCCTTTTGCAAATTGTATAATCCGCTACACCTTTGTTAGAAGGATAAAAACTTGCTCGACAGTCAAACAAAATCTATTCAGACTCTAATGAACTGATTGGGTTTTACAGATTCTTCATCGCTGTTCAGTAGGTGATAGACGCTCTTATTTGTCCAGCTATGAAATAGCTGCTTATAAGATTAATGTAGATGTTTCCAGCTGTTGGTATGTTCTATTATCCATGTGTTAACATATATACATTGTTCTTACAGCATCAAAAAAGGAACCTCTACCATCTGTAGAAGTTCCCTCTTGCAAATTTCTTTCATGAAGAAAATAATTTCTTTTCATGAAAATAATTATTTCTTTTCACGAAGAAAAATATTTCTTTTCATGAAAATAATTTGAAAACGGTCATTCTTTGGCTCTTATCCCGCACGCCTCATCTGTTCAATTAGTTCTTTTTGTCGCTCTGTCAGATGGTCTGGAAGTTTCACGTTGTATGTAATGATAAGGTCTCCGAAAGTGCCGTCTCCACGGTCATAGCCCTTGCCACGCAGACGAACTTTTGTTCCGCCTTGTGTCAAAGGCTTTACTTTCAGTTTTACTTTCTGACCCCCAGAGAGCTGTATGACGACCTCGCCGCCTAACAAAGCTGTGTAGAGGTCAATGCCGACATTAGCTTCCATCTGTCCCGGATGCTGTTGTCCGTGTGTCCTGCCCGTATTGAATCCTGATGAACGACGCCGGCTTCCACCACCAAAGAGATCCTGAAAGAAACTGCTGAAACCACCGCCACCACTGCCGAAGTTGCTGAAATCGAATCCTCCGAATGGATTTCCGCCACCTTGTCCGCCCTGGAATCCACCAAAGCCGCCAGCATTTTCGTAGGCTTCAGCATTACGCCATTGTTCACCATACTTGTCGTATTTGGCACGCTTGTCCGGGTCACCAATCACTTCAAACGCCTCGCTCAGTGCCTGGAACTTGGCTTTTGCTTTCGGGTCGTTCGGGTGTAGGTCCGGGTGAAACTGCTTTGCCCGCTTTCTGTAGGCTGCCCGCACGTCCTTCTGTGGGATGTTTCGGTCAACGCCAAGAATCTTATAATAGTCTATAAATGCCATAATCTTTCCTCCTCTGTTTATGAATTAACTCCTTTGTCAAAGTAGCAAAGAATGTGCCATTAGTCCATTCTGTCACGATAATCCTCGTAAGTATATTCTCGCAGAATCTCCAGTTCGTTGTCTGTATGGAGTAGGGCGATGGATGGGTGAGTGATGCCGTTGAACATATTTGTCTTGACCGTTGTATAGTGTAGCATATCTTCAAAGATAATGTTTTCGCCCACCTGTAGTGCATGGTCAAAGCTCCATGAGCCCATCCAGTCACCACTCAGACAGCTGTTGGCTCCCAGTCGGTAAGTATATTCGCCCTTTGCTGAGCCGTCCTCATCGACAAGACGTGCATTGCGGACGGTAGGGTGGTAAGGCATTTCAAGGCAGTCGGGCATGTGACAAGTGAAGCTGGCATTGAGAATAGCAGTCTTGATTCCATGATCTTCCACTACGTCTACCACCTGTGCTACGAGCGGTCCCGTCTGCCAGACAAAGGCACTACCTGGCTCAAGAATGACCTTGAGCCACGGATAACGCTTGTGGAATTCCAGTAATGTGCGTATCAGACGTTGGATGTCATAGTCCTTGCGGGTCATAAGGTGTCCGCCACCGAAGTTGATCCACTTCAGTTGAGGGAACCACTTGGCAAACTTCTCTTCAATATGTGACAGTGTACGCTCGAAGACGTCACTTCCGCTCTCGCAATGGCAGTGGATGTGGAACCCGTCTACGTGTTCTGGCAGCTTTTCCGGCAGTTTTCCGGCAGATATTCCGAAGCGTGTACCCGGTGCACAGGGGTTGTAAATGAGCGTTTCCACCTCAGAATACTCTGGATTCACACGTAATCCAAAACTTAGTTTCTCATTTTCCATCTTGGCACGGATATGGTATCGCTCGTATTGTGTCAGTGAGTTGAAGACGAGGTGGGATGAACAGCGAGCTATACCATCAATCTCATAATCGGTATAGCCCGGTGAGAAGGTATGTGTAGGAGCACCGAATTCCTCAAAACCCAGTCGGGCTTCATAGAGTGAGGATGCGGTTGTTGCCTTGATGTAGTCACGGAAAAGGGGGAAGGTACGCCATAGGGCATATGCTTTAAATGCGAGAATAATTTCCACATCAGCCTCTTTTGCCACATAGGCGATGAGCTTTAGATTTTCTTTCAGCCGTGCCTCTTCCAGCACATACATTGGGCGGGAGAGTTCGGAGTATGTCAATGGATTTACTTTCATAGTGCAAATATAAGGAAAAATTTGCAGTTATCGGAAATAATCTCTACCTTTGCAATACAAATAAACTAAAGGCATGAAGCTGGTCATTATGACTAAGTCCACGTTTTTTGTGGAAGAAGATAAGATTTTGAGTATGCTTTTCGAGGAAGGCTTAGACAGCCTCCATATCTCGAAGGCAGATATGTCCCCACTTTATTTGGAGCGTCTTCTTTCGCTTCTGCCTTCCGAATATCATCGTAAAATCACAGTACATCAGCATTTTTATACGAAGGAGGAATTCTCTTTGGGTGGTATCCATCTGGATGGTTCCAATGTTGCTGCGCCTCATGGCTATCGTGGCGTATTGAGCAGGACGTGCGATGACGTGATGCAGCTGAAAGCAATGAAGAAACAGTCGGATTATGTCTTCCTGAAGAATATCCATCAGCCACGGGAAACGTCGGCTGAAGAAGAGCGTGTCCTGTCTGACCTTGAGTTGGAAGAAGCCTGCAGGCAGGGACTTCTCGGGCGATATGTCTATGCGATGGGTGGTGTGACCTTGGATGACATACCCATTCTGCGTGAGCTTGATTTCGGTGGGGTGGTGGTAAGGAATGATCTTTGGGACAAGTTCTGTATCCACAGCGAACAGAATTTTGCACCCATCATTGATCATTTCCGCAAGTTACGTGCCCTCTGTTAACAGTATGTAGTTTGACGATAGATCTTACGTTATCAATATAAACAACTAAAAGAAATGAGTGAAAACAACTCTTTTTTGGTATTCTCCGGTACACAGACGAGATACCTTGCTGAGAAAATCTGTGCCAGCCTCGGCTGTCCGCTTGGCAACTTGGTAATGACCCGCTTCTCTGATGGTGAGTTTGTCGTTTCCTATGAGCAGAGTATCCGTGGCAAGGATGTCTTTCTTGTACAGAGCACTTTCCCGAGTTCTGACAACCTAATGGAGCTTCTCCTGATGATTGATGCTGCCAAGCGTGCTTCTGCCCGTCAGATTATCGCTGTTATGCCTTACTTCGGCTGGGCTCGTCAGGATCGTAAGGATAAACCACGTGTCAGCATTGGTGCAAAGTTAGTGGCTGATTTGCTGAGTGTTGCAGGTATCGACCGTCTGATGACAATGGACCTACATGCTGACCAGATTCAGGGTTTCTTCAATGTTCCTGTTGACCATCTCTATGCCAGTGGTGTGCTTCTTCCTTATGTTCAGAGTCTTAACCTGAAGGATATTGTCATTGCCAGTCCTGATGTAGGTGGCTCAAAGCGTGCCAATACGTACGCCAAGTATCTTGGTTGTCCGCTGGTTCTTTGTAACAAGACCCGTGCACGTGCGAATGTTGTTGATACGATGCAGATTATTGGTGATGTGAAGGATAAGAACGTTATCATCGTCGATGATATGGTTGACACAGCCGGTACTATCACCAAGGCTGCTGATATCATGAAGGAAGCCGGTGCGCAGAGTGTCCGTGCCATTGCTTCTCATTGTGTGATGAGTGGTCCTGCTACGGAGCGTGTTGAGGCTTCTGCATTGGAGGAAATGGTTTTCACAGATTCAATCCCGTATACAGCCCGGTGCTCAAAGGTTAAGCAGATTTCCGTTGCAGAGATGTTTGCAGAGACTATCCAGCGTGTTCTGAACAATGAGAGTATATCAAGTCAGTACCTGATATAATAAGGTGTGACGACTTATCATACCTTTGCAAAGAGGGATTAATATAGATGTAGGGGCGTACGAACAGTGCGTCCCTACGTGTGTTTTCTGCAGCTCTGTCTTTTGATGTGTTCTCCTTTTCGTTTTACCTTGATTCTTCTTGCGGCTTGATTATCATGAATAGAGAGCGTATGTGGCGTTTTTTCCTTTCAGTAACCTCTTTATTCTTGCATTGACGAAGTTTTCCTACTCTTGTATCTTTTTTTCAGATGAAGCCTGTAAATGTCTTGATGTAGGTCAATAAATATCATGCCCGATGAAAAAAGACTTGAAAAAGTTTTGCTGTGTACGCAAACAGTCGTACCTTTGCATCGTCAAAAGACAAATATAGATTGTTTAGGTTAGTAGTAATAGATTTAGGTTTTTAGTTATTAGTTTAAGGTAGAACAAAAGAGATTGTTCAGGTTTTAGTAAGATAGGTTTAGTTAAGGTAACAAAGAAGATTGATTAAAGGATAACAATGATGCAAGATGATTGGGTGGCGCCGTGAGGCGACAACCCAAAAATCAAGCTCAAACATCTCACTGAAAGTGAATGTCAAAGGGCACAGCAGACTATTTGCTGTGCCCTTTGACATTTTATCCTATAAAGATGAAGTTTAAGACTGTTACGGCAGATTAATAATCTCTGGTTATTAAATCTGATACGATTATGTCAATATAATTTCATCACAGGAAATCTATTGGTGCTTACTTGCATTCTAACTAAGGCTTAATTGACGTCCAATATGTGCTTAGTTGGACTTCAGGTAACGCTTAGTTAGTGCCCAGTCAAGTATCTCTTATTTTTGCTGTATTATAATTAGCTGACTAATTGAATCTTAACTTGCACATAAGTGGATTTTTGAAGTATATGTTTTCAGGCAACATGAAAGGCGAGTTGTGTAAAGATATTTCAGAGTAGGCAATACGAATGAATTTCTTAACTGCAACAGCGTATCACTTACTCTAAAATTAATGCCTGCTTGTATCTTTGGTTTGCCTTACAAAGTAAGGGTATACTTAGTCCATCCATGCCCTGTTCGCCAAAATACTGCTTGTAAAATGCAATTTAAATAGTTTTGCATTAAAAGTTTTGTATTACAAAAACAAATTTGTATTTTTACACTCGAAAACCTAAACTCTCAATTGTTTAAATCTATATTTAGTATATATGGTACGAGAAAAACAAATCATCGAGTGTGTCCCTAATTTCAGTGAAGGGCGCGACAAGGATGTAATTAAGCAGATTACTGATGAAGTTGAACGTGTGAAAGGCGTGAAACTTCTGGATGTTGACCCAGGAGAAGCAACTAACCGTACTGTTGTCACCTTCGTAGGCGAACCATCTGTGGTTGTGGAGGCTGCTTTCCGTTGTGTGAAGAAGGCAGCACAGCTTATTGACATGCGCCAGCATCACGGTGCTCATCCACGTATGGGCGCAACAGATGTTTGTCCTCTTATTCCGGTTGCAGGCATCACCTTGGAGGAATGTGCTGCACTGGCACGTCAGTTGGCTGAGCGTATCGCCAATGAACTACAGATTCCTTGCTATTGCTATGAGGCTGCTGCCAAGACTCCTGGACGCAAGAATCTTGCCGTTTGTCGCAAGGGAGAGTATGAAGCCCTTCCCCAGCGTATGACAGAAGCTGCAGAAGCACCTGACTATGGTGCACGTGAATGGGATGAGCAGTTGGTACGGACTGGCTGTACAGCTGTTGGTGCACGTGATTTCCTGATTGCTACTAACTTTAACCTCAATACTACCTCCACTCGCCGTGCGAATGCTATTGCCTTTGATGTGAGAGAGAAAGGTCGCCCGATGCGTGAAGGCGGTTCGCCTGTAGGTAAGCCTATGAAAAATGAGAAGGGAGAAGTTATCATGCAACCCGGTACGTTGAAGGCTACAAAGGCTATCGGATGGTTCATTGATGAATATGGAATCGCACAGGTATCTATGAATATAACAGACATCAATGTTACTCCACTTCATGTTGCTTTTGACGAGGTATGTCGCTGTGCTCAGAACCGTGGTATTCGTGTGACGGGTACTGAAATAGTTGGTCTTATCCCTAAGCGTACACTTCTTGAGGCGGGAACTTACTTCTTGAAGAAACAGGAACGTTCAACAGGTATTCCCGAAGAAGACATCATAAAGATTGTCATTAAGTCAATGGGGCTTGATGATTTAAAACCTTTCAATCCACGTGAAAAAGTGATTGAATATCTGTTGGAAGATGCCAACAAGACACCTAAGCTCATTGATTTGACAGTCAAGGAGTTTGTTGATGAGACTTCACGTGAGTCTCCAGCACCTGGAGGCGGTACTATCTCTGCCTATATGGGTGCATTAGGTGCAGCCTTAGGCACAATGGTAGCAAACCTTTCCAGTCATAAGGCTGGCTGGGATGCACGCTGGGAAGAGTTCGGCAACTGGGCTGAAAAGGGTCAGGCTATTCAAGCTGAATTGATGGTACTCGTTGATGAAGATACTGAGGCATTCAATCGTATCATGTCTGCCTTCGGTCTTCCTAAAGGTACTGATGAGGAAAAGGCAGTGCGCTCTGCAGCCATACAGGAGGCAACACTGTTCGCAACGGAAGTTCCTCTACATACAATGAAAGCATCGTTCAAGGTGTTTGAACTTTGTAGTGCAATGGCAGAAGAAGGCAATCCGAACAGTGTTTCAGATGCTGGTGTTGGCGTATTGGCAGCCCGTGCAGCTGTTTTGGGTGCTGGTCTGAACGTGAAAATCAACGCTTCTGGCTTGAAAGATAAGGCTGTTGCAGAACGATTGGTTGGCGAAGCAAACCAGCTGATTGTACTGGCAAATGAAGCAGAGACTGCGATTATGAAGGTGGTCGAAGCTAAGCTCTGATACCTTTTCTCCTTATATTAAGTTTTATAGTCTATCGGACAGGCATCTTTGTCTGTTTTGTCAGAATAAAACTTTTGAAAGGGAGTGCTAAAACCATGGTCTTCTAATGTAGGGACGCACTGTTCGTGTGTCTGTCAGAAACAACCATTATCGGAAATACATTCCGTGCATCCCTATTTTAGATATAACATCCCGTTTTTGAGTTCTATATACTTATCTATAAAACACTTAAACAATTATGACGAAAGAAGAATTTGTTAAAGATATTCGTGCTGGTATACCAGACTGTTTGTCAGAACCTCAAGCATACGATCCAGCTATCAACCACGCTCCGAAGCGTAAGGATATTCTCACACAAGATGAGAAGAAACTTGCCTTGCGCAATGCCTTGCGTTACTTCCCAAAGAAGTTTCATGCGACATTGGCACCGGAGTTTGCGGAGGAATTACGCCAATACGGTCGCATCTATATGTACCGTTTCCGTCCGACATACGAAATGTATGCTCGTCCTATTGACGAATATCCGCATAAGTCTGAACAAGCGGCAGCTATCATGATGATGATTCAGAACAACCTCGATAAGGCTGTTGCACAACATCCACATGAGCTGATTACATACGGTGGTAATGGTGCTGTATTCCAGAACTGGGCGCAATATCGCCTTGTGATGAAGTACTTAAGTGAGATGACAGATGAACAGACGTTGGTTATGTATTCTGGTCATCCGCTCGGACTCTTCCCTTCCCATAAGAATGCACCACGTGTAGTGGTAACGAATGGAATGGTAATACCAAATTATTCCAAGCCTGACGATTGGGAACGTGACAATGCATTAGGCGTAAGCCAGTATGGACAGATGACAGCAGGTTCCTATATGTATATCGGTCCACAGGGAATCGTTCATGGTACAACTATCACCGTTCTGAATGCTGCACGCAAACGATTGAAGGAAGGAGAGACCAGTATTAAAGGCATGCTCTTCGTCACTTCTGGCTTAGGAGGTATGTCTGGTGCACAGCCTAAGGCTGGTAACATTGCAGGTGTAGTAAGCATTACGGCGGAAATCAATCCGCTTGCAGCACAGAAACGTTATGACCAAGGCTGGGTTGATGAACTATATACTTCGCTCGATGAACTTATCCCTGCAGCATTGAAGGCAGTTGAAGAGAAGCGTACAGTCTCTATGGCTTATGTAGGCAATGTTGTTGACCTTTGGGAACGTTTGGCAGCAGAAGACATACACGTTGATTTAGGAAGTGACCAGACCTCTCTTCACAACCCGTGGGCAGGCGGTTATTATCCTGTTGGCGTGTCATTAGAAGAGTCTAAGCGTATGATGGCAGAAGAACCACAACTCTTCAAGGAGAAAGTTCAGGAGTCTTTACGCCGTCAGGTTGCTGCTATTAACAAGCTGACAGACAAAGGAATGTACTTCTTTGATTATGGTAATGCTTTCCTCTTGGAGTCAAGCCGTGCAGGAGCTGACATCATAAAGGCTGATGGTAAGTTCCGTTATCCTTCTTACGTACAGGATATTATGGGTCCGATGTTCTTCGATTATGGCTTTGGACCGTTCCGTTGGGTTTGCTCATCAGGCAATCCAAAGGATTTGGAAACATCAGATCGTATTGCAACAGAGGTGCTGGAGGAAATGCGCAAGACTGCAACTCCAGACATTATCGGTCAGCTTGACGATAATATCCATTGGATTAAAGAGGCAGGAAAGAACCATTTAGTCGTTGGTTCACAGGCTCGAATCCTTTATGCTGACTCTGAAGGACGCACAAAGATAGCCTTGGCTTTCAACGAAGCAATACGTAAGGGGGAGATTTCCCGTCCTATCGTCCTTGGTCGTGACCACCATGATGTTTCTGGAACAGACTCACCTTTCCGCGAAACCTCCAATATATACGACGGTTCACAGTTCTGTGCTGACATGGCTGTACAGAATGTCATTGGCGACTCCTTCCGTGGAGCAACATGGGTATCTATTCACAATGGTGGTGGTGTTGGCTGGGGAGAAGTTATCAATGGTGGCTTTGGTATGGTCATTGATGGTAGTGAAGACTCTGACCGTCATATCCGTCAGATGCTCCTTTGGGATGTAAATAATGGTATCGCACGTCGCAGTTGGGCACGCAACATAGGCTCTATTGATGCCATCCGCAGAGAGATGGAACGTACACCGAACCTCTGTGTTACCCTTCCTAACTTCGTTGATGATGATATTATCAATACAGCTTTTTAATCAAATAAATCTATTTTCTAATCCGTAGAAACTATGAACAAAATTCATCAGATTAGTGCCGAGCATCTGTCTATAGAACAGATAGGCGAGATTATCAAGAACGGTACAAAGATTGAACTTTCAGAAGATGCTCGTCAGCGTATTATCTGTTGTAGAGAGTATCTCGACAATAAGATTAAAGAATCAGAGACGCCTATCTATGGCGTGACGACTGGCTTCGGCTCTCTCTGTAAGATATCCATTGATAAGGACAGTCTTTCACAGTTACAGAAGAACCTTGTGATGTCTCATGCATGTGGTGTAGGTGACCGTGTTCCTAATGAGATTGTAAAGATAATGTTGTTGCTCAAGATTCAGTCACTCAGCTATGGCTACTCTGCCTGCCAGCTGAAGACCGTAGAGCGACTGATAGATTTCTTCAACAACGACATCTATCCTGTTGTATATATGCAAGGTTCTCTGGGCGCGTCGGGCGACCTTGTTCCTTTGGCTCACCTTTCTTTGCCACTTATCGGTATGGGTGAAGTTGAATATAAAAGTAAAATTCTCTCTGGTGCTGACATTTTGAAGAAGATGAAATGGGATACTATCGAACTCGTTTCTAAGGAAGGACTTGCCCTGCTTAATGGTACGCAGAACATGAATGCCTTTGCTGTATGGGCACTCTTACAGAGTGAACGCTTGAGCCAGTGGGCTGATGTCATCGGAACAATGTCCCTTGAGGCTTACGATGGACGTATAGAACCATTCACACATGCTGTTCATGCCGTTCGTCCCCATAAGGGACAGATTGACACCGCAGCACGGATAAGAGAATTGCTGGAAGGAAGTGAGCTTATCAAGCAGCCAAAAGTAAATGTACAGGATCCTTATTCATTCCGCTGTATGCCGCAGGTTCACGGGGCATCAAAGGATACTATTGCCTATGTTAAGTCAGTGATAGATGTCGAGGTGAATGCAGCAACGGATAACCCGACGGTCTGCCCTGATGAAGATTTGGTCATCTCTGCCGGAAACTTCCACGGAGAACCTATCGCACAACCCATGGATTTCCTTGCCATTGCCCTGTGCGAACTGAGTAATATCTCTGAGCGTCGTATCTATAAGCTCGTGTCTGGAACACGTAACCTGCCGAGTTTCCTCGTGGCTAAACCTGGTGTGAACAGTGGCTTTATGATCCCACAGTACACGGCTGCATCCATTGTCAGCCAGAGCAAGACTTATTGTACACCAGCATCCGTTGACAGCATCCCGTCTTCACAGGGACAGGAAGACCACGTCAGTATGGGTGCCAACGCAGCTACGAAACTCTATCAGGTTGTATTGAATACCGAATGGGTACTTGCCATTGAGCTCTTCAATGCAGCACAGGCTCTTGAGTTCCGTCGTCCGTTGAAGTCATCTCCTACCATAGAAGCTATCCACAAGGCTTATCGTAAGGATGTTCCTTTCATCGATACAGACGAGTTTATGGCACCTCATATTGCCAAGTCGGTTGAGTTCCTGCGCAAATAAGCAAGTTTCAAGGGGTTGTATCAAGATTTATAACAGTTTTGGTACAGCCCCTTTTTTATTTGAATTCCTACATACCCATACTTTTATAGCTTAGAGAAAACACTTGAAATGAAAAGACTGTTGATAAAGAATATCGGTTTACTTGCTGGTATAGACCACGACGGAAAGCTATTCCTAAAAGGTAAAGAGATGGCAGAACTTCACACGCTGCCAGATGCTTATCTCGTCATAGAGAACGGACGCTTTACAGATTATGGTAAGATGAATGATTGTCCGCCATCTTCTGGTACCGATGAAGTTGTTGATGCAGAAGGAGGAACTGTTCTCCCTTCATGGTGCGACTCCCATACACACATTGTCTATGCTGGCAGTCGGGAACAAGAATTTGTTGACAAAATCTGTGGACTGAGCTACGCAGAGATAGCTAAGCGAGGTGGTGGCATCCTTAACTCTGCAGACCGCCTTCATGAATTGAGCGAGGACGAACTGTATCAGCAGGCAATGAAACGTGTTGATGAAATTATTAGGAAAGGAACAGGTTGTGTAGAGATAAAGAGCGGGTATGGTCTGAACACGGAAGACGAACTGAAGATGCTCCGTGTTATCCGTCGCATCAAGGAGACTACACGCCTGAAAGTGGTCTCAACATTCCTTGGCGCACATGCCGTGTCACGTGAATATAAAGGCAGACAGGAAGCGTATGTTGATTTGATAATCAACGAAATGATACCGGCAGTGGGTGCGGATAATTTAGCAGAATTCATTGATGTTTTCTGTGATACGGGCTTCTTCACGCCTGAAGAGACTGCACGCATTCTTAAAGCTGGTGCAGAATACGGTATGCGACCAAAAATTCATGCTGACGAGTTGGAGTCGTCCGGTGGTGTAGAGGTCGGCGTAGAGTATAAGGCGCTGTCAGTAGATCATTTAGAGAGTATGACAGAGGAAGAAATAAAGATCCTGAAAGATAGTCAGACTATGCCTACCGCTCTTCCTGGAACCTCCTTCTTCCTTAATCTGCCCTTTGCCTTAGGACGGAAGATGATAGATAGAGGACTGCCACTTACACTTGCAAGTGATTACAATCCCGGCTCTACTCCGTCGGGCGATATGAAGTTTATCGTTTCGCTTGGCTGTATCAAGATGCGTTTGATGCCTGCTGAAGCCATCAACGCAGCAACCCTGAACGGAGCGTGTGCCATGGGATTGAGCAACGAGTATGGTTCTATCACACGTGGGAAGGTAGCAAACTTCTTTATTACAGATAGAATCCCGTCTATTGAATTTATCCCATACGCCTATACTACTCCTATTGTACGGCGGGTATTCCTGCAAGGTGAAGAGTACGTATAGAAAAGGTTTGGCAGGCGATTCTTTATCTTGTAGACAAATTGCGATATACTTGTAGATTGAGGAGTAGACATGGTTTTATGAATTCATGAAATCAGCAAGGAAGTAAAGGACTGTTACCTCTCCTGTAGGCTAATAGTCCTTTTATCCCATCCTTTTTAAAGTCGGAAGGGTACGAAGTTAAAAATGAAAAAGAGAGATTTGAAAGTTAAGAAAATAAGGACATCTTCCATGAAACTTATAGGGAATTACAGTGGCAACATATTTTCTTTTCAGCGAAGAATCAGTGTGGTGATTTTGTCTTAATATTTCATATTGTCAAATCGAATTCATGATTAATTGCATTTGAATTAAGCACTAATTGACGTCCAATAGGTGCTTAATTGGAGCCAAACTAAGGCTTAATTGAAGTCCAATTAAGCACCTGTTGTCAACAATATGCTGTAAGTTGTTGATTTATTGTTTGTTGTGTGCATGTAAAATTACTCTTCTAATATCATATTTTCAACCAAGAATAATGGAAAGTATGTAAGGATATTTCGAAGTTTGCAACAGGGAAGGGTGCATCCAGTTTCAATGTGAAAGATGATGATAAAAACCAACAAATAGCATAGAAGAACAACTAAACTAACAGAATGTCACAGTACTTCCCCCCATTCCTATGGGAGGAATTGGGTAGAAAGCCTTTTCCGTTCCATAATTTGTCAGATATTTTCACTTTTCCGATTCCTATAGACGCTTACTTGCACTTAAATTAAGGCTTAATTGAGGTCTAATAGATGCCCTTTTGACGTATTACTGACGCCCTTTTGAAGGCTGACTAAGCACCTTTTCTTGCATGACTTTACAACCACCTGTGTATCTGTCAGTTACCAACACGTCACCATCACCTGTTTTTAAGGAAAAATACACATTTAACCATGTAAATATTGTATTTTTTTTCGCATTCTACTTACATGAAAAACTAATTTCATGAATTCGATATATAAAAGATTCCCTTACTTGTCCCCTACTACAAGCCTATCAACATATCCTTATAAAACAATTCAGCCCCGTTAATCAAATTAACGGAGCTAAGTGATTTATGACTGAACAGACTTAGAAAGGCAGCCCGATAGCTAAGTGGAAAGCCTGTGCATCCTTGAATTTTGATATATTATAGAAGCCGGTCTTACCTGTTTCATAAGGCACATGCAAGCCTATACCCCAATCCACGCGAAGCATAAAATAGCCAATATCATAGCGCAGACCAACACCTGTGCCAAATGCCATCTCTCTAAAAAGATTCTTCATCTTGAAATAACCTTCCGGACGACCATCATCATAGTGCATTGTCCACACATTGCCTGCATCAAGGAAAACCGCTCCATAAAGTGAACCCATAAGATGAGGACGATACTCAAGATTGAATTGGAACTTAATATCACCTGTCTGCTCAACGTATGAACGACGTCGCTGTGTGGAACGATAACGTCCCGGACCAATCTGTCGGGCATTGAAAGCACGGATACTATTGGCACCACCTACATAGAACTGCTCTGTATAAGGAGCAAAACGACTGTTGCCGTATGCCCATAATGTGCCTATATTGACGTGCGCAGCTAAACTGCTCTTCTCGGCTATACTCCACACTTTTGTCATATTGGCATCTACCTTGACAAACTGTGCATAAGGATTCTTGAAAAGCTGCTTGTTCTTTTCACTCCAATGTCTACCAAAGGCAGCATAACCAGCTGACAAGATATTTGAAGCCTCGCTCACCGTTGTCCATACCTTGATAGGACTTTGATAACGAGACGGACTCATGAAGGTATATTGAAAGATCATCTTTGGAATGAACTGGTCAGCCAACGACACCTCAAGATAAGGAACGCTGTCTATCAACTCAAGATAACGGTCAGTTACCTTATGCATATATTCATAAGTAAGGGACAATGGCGAAAACGAATAGCTGTTGCGTTCGTTAGGTTGCCACTGGTAAGTCAGCTCACCTGACACGACATGTCGTTTGAAATACTTGGCACGGTTCAACACATCCACCGATGCCTTCAAAGTTGTAGACGGTGTCATGTAATAGGAACGAGGAGCTCTCGGCGTATAGACAATCCCCTTTTCAGCTGCTGCAGCAATCTTCCTTTCCTCACGTTCCCATCGCTTTCGTGGTGGCGTTATAAAAGGATTGACAAGGCGTGGAAACTGCAGACTTGCTTCAGCACCATATTCGTAATTATTCACCCCGAGGCGGTCTTTCCCGTCATCATCACTGTTCGATGACCACTCATAGGAACCATGCACATGCAGATTCAGCTTCTCACCACTACGGAAGGCATTACGTTTCGTCAGACCAATGACAGCTTCGGGTCCATATCTTCCACTGGTCTTGCCTTTTCCGTAAGCCTCGACATAGAAATCATAAGGCTTATCAAAGATACAATCAACCGCCATATCCAAGACATTGCATGTATCAGTGGTGTCACGAGGAGTAAACGTAAAGCTGGTTGCAGAGAAAAGTCCGCTGCTGTTCAGCTGTTGCTGGCTCTTTTCATATAATTCATTATTATAAAGCGTACCAGGCCATATCTTCAAGTCATTGGCAATGGCACGCAGGCGCAGTGGGATACGTGAGCCGTTATAGTTCACAATGACATCGCGGAAACGCTGCTGTTGGGTAAGAGTATCCATAATCTGACGCTGCAGATTGATGGTTATGGTTCCGATATTCCATTTCCTCAATGACTTATCACTGACAGAATCTGCCATCTGCAGACGAACGGAAGCCAAGCCACGTACTTTTGACGTGTCAGCAAGATAACTTGCATCGTTGTTCTGATAATAATAGTAGCCGTTGTTGCGGAAGAGTTCTGTTATTCGTTTCCGCTCCTGCTCAAGTGTTGCAACATCAAAGGCATCACCCTTACGTATGACGGCATCGTCAAGATTTGTCCTTATCAGGCTGTCAGCTGTGGGAGGAAAGTTGGTGTACTGCACGCTGTCAAGTCTCCACAGACGTCCCATATCCACAGAATACTGCAGTCGCATCTTCTTCGGATTACGCTGTGCAAGTTTCTCATAACTCACTTTTCCATTGAAATAGCCTCGCTTACGCAATAGGTTCTCGCCCACCGTGACACGCAGGTCAGGAGTAGTGGAACTCATCAATACTGGTGACGAACCGAAAGCACGTACCATCCAGCGGCTGAACCGTGTCGTATCCTGTGAAAAAGCATTCCATATCCATAGACCTACTGGAAAGGGTGACCGCATACTGGGACTACCCAGCCAAGCAGCATTGGGTTTAGTTGCCAGCACCACATCCAGTTCCTCCTTCACATCATAGAAATGCTTGTTCGACTGATAATTACTATATTTTGTCGACTTCATGCCCGTGTACAACTGTTCACCATCAGGAATGGCAGAGGTTGTACTGCAGGCTGCAAGTACAAACAGGAAGACTATAGAACTTAACAGTCCTATAATATCTTTCCAACCTATAGATCTTATATCATTCTTTTTTCTTTTCATTCACAAAATTAATTAAAGTATCACGGCGAGGCTTTTCTGTTTGTGGCAACATAACAGGCGTATCTTCTTTGAAACGGAAGATGTCCTTGAAATGACGTAATTTGCGCCGCCACATAAAACCAGCGCCGAACTCGCTCAAGCTACCTTCAAGCCAATCGTATGCCTCACGCTCGTAATAGAGCTTCAGATACTTTGTTTCCTTCTGGTTCAGACGATACTCGAGCGAGAAGTTATCGAAGTAAGCACCATTCTCTTCAGAGAACTGTGAGCCTGTCGAAACACGTCCGCCCATGATAATACGCAGACGATTGTTCCACAAACGCTTAGAAAATTTGAAGGTATAGTCAGTGTGCAAGTTTCCATTCACATCCGCAGCACTTTCCATATTTGCGGTCAAATCGAGTCCCATAGAGTTGAGAGCCTTGCCCGTGATGGAATTTACCTGGGTCTGAAGGAAGCCTGCCAATGCACCGCTCATGGCAGTGTTGGCACTTGCCGAACTCTCACCATCGAAATACATACCTGACGCCAGCATTGTAACGGCAAGTTTTGAACGTTCCTCAACACCCTTCGTATTCAAAATATTCTGCATTTCCTGGTCCTCCGGTGCGCTGATAATAAACTCTACACCAGGTTTCGGGAACTGCTTGGTAAGGCTTACACCACATTTGAAGTCAACAATTCTGCCTTCGCCCGAACCGCTGGACACACTCGTCCTGACATCTTCTGTAGCTGTTATATTCAGTGTCGGCTTCATCGGATCACCTGTAAATTCAAGATAGCTTCCATCATGAATATTGAATGTACGCAGTGGTATTACAGGCAGTGAATACTTCATCTTACCATCACTCAGCGTATATCGTCCACGGACCTGTACTCCATTCGTCGGGTCATAGTTCAGAAGAAGATTACCACCTCCAAAGAAATCGACATAATTAGACTGGTCAGCATTCAGCGCACAGAACACATGCGCCTGCTCATCAACATCTACCTCAAGAGCCATCGTAAAACCAGTAATATCCGGACGCTTGACAACATCAAGCGTAGAATCATTGAAGTTGGTGAAATGGACGAGGTCTTTCAACTCATCATCAGTGGTCAACGTACCGTCACGCACCACATAGGTTATATCCGTATTACCCAGAACATCAAGTTTACCACCCAGTTGCAGATTAGTCAGAGGTCCTCTAACATGCCCCATGAAGTCAACGAAAGCCTTGCCATACACCTCAGAACGAGGGTTTTTCTTTGCATTGATGACCTGGAAGTTCTTTGCTCTCATCCGTGCATCAAGTTTCATATTATAGAGACTTGAGAAATCCAAATACCCTGCAATATCAAGTGGTGCACCATTACTTGCAAAGAGTTCAAAGTTCTCGAACGCTATATGGCTGTTGCGTATTAGGACGGGGTCGTCTGCAAAGCGCATCTTTATGCCGTAAGGAATGCTCACCAAGTAAGATGAATCAAGGTAAACCTCCCCGTTTACATCCAGCTTGTTCAGCGGACCTTTTACCGTCAGCGTTCCTTCTCCTGTTCCCTCAAGACCGACAAGCTGGTCGGGAACAAAACCATTCACGTAATTCAATGGAAAATGGTTCATTTCCAAAGTTGCGTCCAACAGACCTGCACCTTCATTGTTATAGGTTCCTGAGAGCAATCCAACTTCCTTTCCGTCCTGCGTTATGATACCGTCAACATAGTGTGAACCATCCCCCTTAGGCATATATACAAACTGCGTGCCCACATCTCCCATAGGACTATTCTCATAAACAAGGTTCCTGATGGTCAAATCACTTGACACGGTAAGTTCTTTATCCGTCTGGATAAGGTGATAGTCACCATCCATCACACCAGACATCTTCGGTGCGAAAGGTAATACTGCAAAGAGGCTGCCCAGTTCAAAATGGTTCATTGAAAGCGTAACATTCTGCAGAGAGGTCGTATCAGCATCCTCTGTTGAAACGAGCAAACCTGTCCCATCAGCTGCCTGAAGACGCAGATTAGCTGACAGACGACGGTCACGCCCGATATAGAAATAGTTTGAATCATTGACAGCAAACGACTTATAACCTAATATTGCCTGGGGAGATGTGATTGAAAGCTGTATTCCCCTACCTTTCATTGCAGCCTGTAGAGCTAAGTCAAAACCAGTCTTTCCCTTATTGTCAAGGATTGTCGCATGCGTCTTTAGCCCATGCTCATAGAGAGTACCCTGCAGATAACCATGATAAGGATAGATATTAGCTGGGGAGTTCTTCAACGACAAAGTATAATTAAGCTGTCCATCAACGCTGGAAAGGTCGGCTCTAATGCTGTCAAGATGCACATCATTATACACCAACGAGTCAATACTTATCCGCCCATCAAGTCCCTTCATGGGTGAGGAAGTAACATTAATATCAGCCTGACTGAAAGTATATCCTTCCTGTGTAAGTAAATTACAGAACAGGTTGTCACGCCCACTATGGAGCGTAAAATGTCCCGTAGGCAACTGGCGAAGTATAGCCGACTGATCAATGCGACGGTTTGTGAGCTGTTCCCGTAGTGTCTTGTAGATTCTTTGTCCCGACTCTGCCAACTGATTCACACTGCTATTGAAAGCCGTACTGAGATGGAAATCCCCACCACTCACAACAGTATGTACTGTATCGCGTCGACTCATAAGGTCTATGTTCACGTCACCCGGTGTATAAGTGTGATGCTGGTCGGTAACACGCAGGCCTCCTATCATACCACGGACGTTCATGTCATCCTTCCCCGACATAGAGAATGACGTGTTAGCTGTAAAACTACTTGACATAGCCTTGTCCACAACCCCCAACTGATAAAGGTCTACACGTGGGAATACTCCATTGACAGAGCCGTCTATCTGATTGCCACGCATCGTAGCATCTACTTTGAAACTTCCTTCTGCCAATGTCACACTCTCACCTTTTCGCAGTTCACTTAGCACAAGATTGTCTACATATCCGTCCACAGCATAGTAATCCTTCATGTCAGAATGAAGAGAAAGATCAGCTGCAGCTGAGGTCAGATAATGCTTATCTATAAATCCAAGAGCCTGCAAATCAGCTTGGGAAAGATTTCCTTTTACATGAGCATCAAGATTACCAGAGCGCACATCAGCCCGTATATCAAAATTTCCAGCCGCAAGAAGACGGGGCTTCTTTCCACCTTCCTGTGAAAGTCGGAACGAGTGAAGTGGACCAGCCACATGATGATTGTCTCCCATATCTGATTGCACATCAACATCTGCCCAGGTGGAAACAACATACTTCTCTTCCATTAGTCCCATTGCATGCAGATCCACCCTATGCAACCAGCCACGCAAATGTCCATCGACAAGTTTTGACTTTAACTTTCCTTTATAGGTAAAGTCGCCACCTAACATCCGATTCGTACTCTTAACATGTGCCGACAACAGCTCTCCATGCTTGGAAATATCACCATTCAGACCATCAAGTACATACTTTCCATATTTAAAACTACGGATACATAAACTGAGGTTCGTAGATGACTTCGGATTTAGGAAATCAGTTCCACGACCTTGTGTCTTCACTGTCCCGGAGAACGCTGATAGTTCCATGCTGGGTAGGAACAGCTGGAGAGGGAACGCTGTAGCATCAGCTGTAAGTCGATAAAGTTCTGTATCCGTATTATAAGCACCATCTACATGAATGCGACCGCCACCTTGCGTCAAAAGTACATTACCAGTGTAAAGCGTCTTACGGACATGAATATTACCATTTACACCTACTCCACGTGGGAAAGCAATCATTTTACGCATATCACGTGGCAGCAACTTAGAAACAAAACTCAGGTCGGTTGCCGTTCCTTTCAATCTTAAATCACTACGAAAATGACCAGTACCAGCCATCATATCAGCAACCCAGCCTGTACCCGTAAGGTCGAAATGACCAGGCATAGCCAACCGAAGCTGTCGGAACGAAGCCGAACGAAGATTTCCTTCAAGTAACCCCTGTACTGTTATCCGGCTTGCAGGAATTGCTTGATAAACATTCTTAGGTATAGAGGTAAGGAATGGTCGGAGGTCTGACAAACTCAAATAACCATCCATCCGAGTTGAGAACTGCCCTGGATCCGTATCATCAAAGGCGTTCATATCCATCTTGAAACGCCCAGAGAGTTCAGTTTCAGGAAGACGGAAATATAGCTCTGGTAGACTAATACTCGTAGAATCCATTGAGAATACTCCACGAAAATCCTTCACTACAAGTCCACTTTGCTCGCGCATATTGGCAGTGCGCACCCGTAGTCGTATCTCAGGAGCAGCATACAGAAAAGAATCCATACCAAGATTAATGTCACGCATGGCAATGTGTGCTGCATCAAAACCTGCACCAGTATGGCGGACAAAATTCTGGTCATAGTCCAATTCACCTCCTTGCCAGTCCACATTCGCCACCTTGTAGATGTTATCATGCAGCAAGAGTTCTGTTCCTTGAACCATTGCCTTCTTGAAATTGGCACGAACACTCATCGTGTCACCAGGCATGTGAAGGTGGAAGTCGGTTCTGGCTATATTGAGCTGGTCTATGTTGACACGCCACAGAGGTTTCTGCTTGTTCGGGTCTTCGGGAACAGTATCACCCAACGCAATATCTATCCAGCCCCCCTCTATGTCGGCTTTGTTCACACGAATAGAATCACCGACAAGGTTTACAGCATGGCTCACAATGTGCAGACGCTGCAAATCTCCACGAATACGGAGGTCGCCTATAAGATTGACTGTATTTGCTTTCAGCTGTGTAAATGTCAGTTCGTTTACTTCCACCCTACTCTCAAACAATGGCAGCAGGTCTACATTTGCCACCAGACGGCGCACATCAGCCACCGTATCTTTCCTGGTCAGAATGGAGTCGTTCTGCCGAAGTATCTTTAACCCATCCAACTGGAGGTCTAAAGGGAAGGAGAGGGTGATGCGTTCAAGGCTTACTTCCATCCCCGTACTTTCTGAAACATACGCTGCCACATGCTTTACAGCCCAGTTTTGTACAGGTGGACAGTAAAGCAGGGCAACAAGGACAAGAAACAATATGACTGGAGTTGTCACAATGGCAACCAGCCACTTCAAGCCCTTTTTCATGTTCATTACATTAGTCATTGATAGCTTTCCCAAGAATATATACCTTATATGACAGGATTAAAACATCAGCAAATTTAAATAATAGACTGCAAAGTAACACAAAAAAAATGGAATAGAAGACTTTAGAAAGGTAAAAAAGCAAAAACAGAAAAGGGTAAAAAGGTTCCTCACAAGCTCGCTTCTATATACCACTCCAGAATTTTGGAGGATAAAACCAGAAAAACTATCACGTCACTTTCCAACAAGTTTGCAACCAATAGACTATCAATATATTACAAACTAATACGAGAAGAAGTACTTAGTTGCATTGTAAAAGCTCGTTAGCTCGTCTCTGATTAAACCTTATGCTCTCCTGACAAACGATTTGAGTTACTTATACTTCAAGATATGCTTATGCCAAATATACATTCCAAGCCAACTACACTATGCAATATATGACCAAATAACACAGATGTAACTATTCCGCAGAAAGAAATAGCATAATTATAATGTAACTTCCATACAGTGTTCATGTAATTTAACATACTTTCCTGGAAAGCATAAAATATCTAATGTACCTTTGTACTATCCAAGATGATTACTATAAATAACCAGGTTACAAACTAAATGATAGGATTATATCTACACCTTCGATTAAGGACACTGATACGGCTTTTAAAAGAACTAAAAGTGTTCATTCCACTGATAGTCTTGTTTGGATTCTTCATCAGTGGAATATTTATCGGCAACTCACCAAGATACTATCTTGTCATCATATATCATTTTTAATTTTATATCTTTGCATTAGTTAACAACATCAAGATGTGGAACAAGACCGCTCTGTCATCGCATATCATCTCTGCCCTGATCGATGTCTGCGACGAGGTTTCATATATCCATAAAGGGAAAAAGTTGCAAACTATTCCGATGAAACAGCTGAATATATTGAGAAAGAAATATCAGAACTATACTTAAACTTGTAACTGAAAGGCGTGAAACTGTTTATTCCTGTTCAATATGATGTAATTCTTTAGGCAGAAATCACAAAAATATATAGTTATGAAATACCGTTCCTTACTTATCTTTAGCTTGCTTATGTCATTGGCACTTTGTCTTCATGCACAGAACGCCTTGACTATAAAAGACTACTTTATGTACACCAATGTGACGGTTTCACATAATGGAACTACACAAAATGTTCAGGCATTAATAGATACTGGAGCTTCAGTTTGCGTTATAGACTCTACCTTTGCAGCGGACTCATGCCATATCATATCAACAGAAAGTAATGCGGCAATAGGCTACGCATCAGGTAAGATTAAATCTTTTGTCTTAAACTTAGACAGTATCTCTGTAGGAGGTCTTGTCTACCCCGAAACACGATGTTATGTTATTGACCTGGCTGGTAAATTTCAAGAACATGCTCCTAAATTCATTTTAGGAGGAAGCATACTGAAAGAAGAGCTATGGTGCTTTGACTTGAAAAAGAATATTCTAACTCACATAAAAAAAACATTGCCTAAAATCCAAAGTGCAATCAAATGGAAAAACCACGAGAATTATAAGGATGCAGCTTTGAACTTTATTTATCTGAATGGCAAAATATCAGGAAAGAAAACACGAATACTTCTTGATACTGGCAGCAAACATAATTATCTACCAATGAACTTCGGAGTTACAGCAACGAAGCAAATTGAAAGTATGCGTGGAGATATAGCCCACAAAATAACGATTAAGAAAGTGGGACTCGCTGAAAAAGTCAGCATGGAAATCGATCAAAACATTTTCTTGTTAGATTTTGTTTTGGATGGAAATGTAGAACCACGTGTCAATGCCTCTTTTCTATGGGGAAAGACATTTGTTTTAGACTACAAGAAAAAAAGTATATTCATATTGAAATAATCAACTATTACTTCACAATGACAAAGTTACAGTTATTCAGAATAAAACAAAGACTCATAAAACCATATCCAGCATTAACTTCCCTCCAAAAAATCAACTATGCTGCTTAAAATTACATCCAAATCATGTTTTATCAATCAATGACGTAATAATCCCAAATCAACCATTAAGAGAATTCGCTTTCATTTGTTCATAAATCCTATTGGATTCCTGAAACGTGACTATTGTTCTTCTAATCTATCAAACAGCAACCCAAAAGGTTTTTCAACTCTCTGATTTAAAATAATCTACGTAAATGATTTGAAATGAAGATAATACTCCCCAAATGAATGATTCTTCCGTTAAATGCGTAGATTGGAAAAAGAACAAAGGCTTATACACCTTGTATGGTATAGTTATCCAAAATCAAATGGTCTCACAAAAAGGGATAAAGCACAGGATAAAAGGCAGAAAAGTCAAACAGATACCATGTCTTTCCGTCTTCTACAAACAAATTATTCCCATACCAACCAACGTTTGTAAACTATTTTCATACAGTTCAAAGCCAACACATGGTCTTTAGGCTTCTAAAAGACGCCCAATTGGCTTGCAATAGATGCCCTTTTGAGGTCTAACTGACGCCCTTTTGAAGTCCAATTAGGCACCTTTTCTTGCACTACATTATAACTAATTGATTTACTGTTGGTTGCAGACTTGCTTTTTACATGTGTTTTTGCCTTTATCTGTAGATATTTTATCCGAAATTATGTCATGATTTTTCAATCTGTTGCTTGCGTGTTTCCAAAGTATTGATATGAAAGGGTTTTCTGTGTCGGAGGATGATAATAAAGTAGGTAGACAAGACCGTCTTGGCTATGTTTCTATTTAATGAATAACTTCGCTTCTTCCGCTAAAGCTATACGAAAAGTGTCCACGCATTTAACGGATGAACCAAATGAATGGAGACCCTCATGATATTTACTTCCCCTCTATGGGAAAAGGGCTGGGATTGAGGAATATTATCCTGTTTTTCCATCCTTCATTTTTAATCTGTGCTTTCTTAATATAATCTCACTTCGGTTATAACCATTGATCCTACCGCTGCATTGAGTTTCTGCACCAGTTCTGACTGCATCATACTGAGGTCAGCACGCAAGGCTGGGTTCGTTATCTTTACAAACAAGGTCTGATTTCGGATAAATTTCTCCTGCGTGTAACGTGCAACTGCAGATCCCGCCACTGTATCCCAGGCATCCACGACACGCTTCTGCAACAGCGGAGACTCAAGTCCCCCCTGTCGTAGGAACTGATTGAGAACATCATCCAATGGCTGTACTTTCCTTCTGAACATAAGCCTTACCCTTCCCTTTCATTGATTTCTCCACCTTCCACAGAGAACAGTTTATAACAGAATCCGCTTCCCTGCAGAATCTTATCTAAATGGTCACGGTTAGTATCGGTAATGAATATCTGACCGAAATCATCCCCGGAAACAAGGCGCACAATCTGTTCCACCCGACTGCTGTCAAGTTTATCGAAGATGTCGTCAAGCAATAGCAGCGGAGTGTTGTTACCAGCCGTACGGCGCAGAAAATCAAACTGTGCGAGCTTCAAAGCCAGTACATACGTCTTGTTCTGTCCCTGACTTCCTTCCCGTTTCATTGGATATCCTCCAAGTTTCATGACCAAATCATCCTTGTGCGTACCATGAAGCGAATAGCCCATGATACGGTCTTTTGCACGGTCACGTTGTATAACATCCAGCAAGCTACCACGCTGACAATGCGAGACATATTCGAGCGACACCTGTTCACGGTCACTGCAGATGGTCTGATAGATACGTTGGAAAACAGGCATAAGCTCTTCCACAAAGGCTGCACGTTTTCTATAGACAACTTCGCCATGCTCTGCCATCTGCATCTCAAGCAGTTCCAAAAGTGTTGAATCGGGTTCTTCCTCCTGTTTCAACAGGCTGTTACGCTGTTGCAACGCCTTGTTGTACCGACTGAGTGACTCTATATAAGGTGTATCATACTGTGAAATAACAACATCCATCAGCTTCCGCCGTTCTTCACTTCCCCCTTCAATGAGCGTCGCATCGGCAGGAGAAACAAATATCAACGGTACCAGTCCGATATGCTGAGACAATCGCCTGTATTCCTTCTTGTTACGCTTAAAATGCTTCTTCGTACCACGTTTCATCCCACAATACACCTGCTCATGCTCACCGGCATCAGTGGTGTAATCGCCTTCCAACACAAAATAATCTGCTTCATGGCGCATCACCTCCGAGTCCTTTGGATTGAAAGCACTCTTGCAGAATGAGAGGTAATAAACAGCATCAAGGAGATTGGTCTTTCCCTCACCATTATGCCCGATGAAACAGTTGAGCTTGGGTGACAAATCCAACGTTGCCGCCTGTATGTTCTTATAGTTTATGATGGATAGCTTGTCTAATTGCATCGTGTTTGTTTTATAACTTTTGGAGTCAAGGGAATGATTGGAATCTGCATTCCCTACAATTACACAGAAAGATAAGCCAGTGGTAAGACTTCCTCCCTGAAAAAACATCAGGCTTTATCCTATAACATCTTAAAATCCACATACATCTTTCCTTTCCCTGCAAAGTTAACTCATTTCCTTTCAATAAAAGAAAAAAGTCGTTGATAAATTTCAATATATGCAACTTTTTGATTAATTTTGTCCCGCTATAATACGCACCTTACAGATTGGAATAAAATAAAAACATCATAACATAAAAATGGTAAACAACAAAGAACAGGGTACATACGAAGATACCCTTAACAATTCTGAAGCCGCTTTCTTGAAATACAAGAAGCCTTTCCTTATCGCCTTAGTTGCTGTCGTCGTAGTCGTAGCAGGTGTTATCCTTTACAAGAACTATATCTCTGCTCCTCATGAGGCTGAAGCAAGCACAGAGTTGGCTAAGAGCCAGATGCTCTTCAACAGTCAGCAGTATGACCAGGCACTTGCCGGTTTCCAGAAGGTACAGAGCGACTACAGCAGCACTGACGCCGGCAATCTTGCAAACCTTTATGTAGCACTTTGCTATGCTCACCAGTCTAAACCAAACTGGGCAAAGGCATTGGAGAATGCAGAAAAGTTCAGCACATCCAACGATGAGATGATCAGTCCGGCATCACAGATGGCACTTGGTGACATCTATGCCAACAACAACCAGAACGACAAGGCTGTTGAGTGCTTCAAGAAAGCAGCAAAGATGGCTAACTCTGAAGCAGCTGACAATACCAACCTCAGTATCGCTCCTCTGGCATTGCGCAAGGCTGGCATCCTCCTTGAAAGTGAGGGAAAGAAGGCTGAAGCACTTGAAATCTACAAGGATATCAAGAAGACTTACGTCAACTCTCCTGTCTATCAGGATATTGACAAGTACATTGAGCGTGCTTCCAACTAAGCAGTTATGGCAACAGAACTTCATCATTTATCCGACTACGATGCACAGAGCGTACCTGACGCAAGCAACATGTGTTTCGGCATTGTCGTAGCTGAATGGAACCCGGAGATTACTGGTGCGTTGCTTGATGGTGCTGTAAAAACACTTGAGAAGCATGGTGCTATCCCAGAGAATATTCATATCAAGACTGTCCCAGGTAGCTTTGAACTTATTTACGGTGCACAGATGATGACTAAGAATGACGGTTTTGATGCTGTTATCATTCTTGGAAGTGTTATTCGTGGTGAAACGCCTCACTTCGACTATATCTGTGAAGGTGTTACATACGGCATAGCACGCCTCAACGCATCGCAGAACATCCCTGTCATCTATGGTCTTCTTACTACTGACAACCTGCAGCAGGCTAAGGACCGCAGCGGTGGCAGACTTGGAAACAAGGGGGATGAGTGTGCTATCGATGCTATTAAGATGGCAAAGTTCTAAACGGGCAGTTTAACAAATAATTTAAAGGCAGCAGTAAACGGGCTACTCCGTTACTGCTGCCTTTATTCATTGATTGACTTATCATGGGTCAGTTTGTTATTGAGGGAGTGTCTAAATGCATATACCATTTTGATAATCTTACAGTTTGAAACAATTCATTAAAAATGACCATTTCTGTACTCGATTTTGAGTAAAGAAATGGTCTTTTTCTTTGCTTTTAAGAAAAAATACTTATAGTTTGAAAGTTATCAAGTTATTAATTTGCATTTTGACACACCCTCTGGGGATGAGGCTTATTTCCGCACATAATTTACGAAAGCATAAGCAGGATTGTTATCTGTCGCAGGGCGTTCTTCACGTGATTCTACAGTCCATCTTCCATCGTCATAAGCAGGGAAGAAGACGTCAGCATGTGGGGGGATAGCTGCTATCTCGGTAAGATAGAGTCGGTCTGCAATGGTGAGAGCCTCCTTATAAAGACTTGCTCCGCCAATGATGAAAGCCTGTTCTTCTGCACCAATATGCTTGAGAGCTTCATCGAGTGAAGAATAGACATCACAACCAGGGAAGTCTGTTTCCGTTCTACTAAGTACAATGTTCCTACGATTAGGCAGGGCGCCTTTTGGTAGTGAATGGAATGTCTTACGTCCCATGATAACGGTGTGTCCCGTTGTTAGTTGTTTAAAACGTTTTAGGTCTTCGCTAATGAAATAGACCATATCATTCTGATAGCCAATGGCGCGATTGGCTGCTACTGCTGCAATAATATTTATTTCCATAATTGTGTTTAAGAACCTCCCCCCAACCCCTCCAAAGGAGGGGAGTGCCTATTAGGCTATCAGGTTGGTGAAGGATATAAAGTTCTTGGCTACTATAATTGACTTTAAAGCTAAGAGATAAACTACCTCCTATTTGCACTCCCCTCCTTTTGGAGGGGTTGAGGGAGGCTTTTTACACTGCAACGACTCCCGGTATATGTGGCAACGGGTCGTAATCAGTCAGTTCAAAGTCTTCAAACTTGAAGTCGAAGATATCCTTAACATCAGGATTAATCTTCATCTTTGGAAGTGGACGTGGTTCACGTGTAAGCTGTAGTTTAGCCTGCTCAAGGTGGTTCATATAGAGATGTGTGTCGCCAGTAGTATGGATAAAATCACCCGGCTCAAGCCCTGTTACCTGTGCTATCATCTGCAGAAGAAGAGCGTATGAAGCAATATTAAACGGCACACCGAGGAAGCTGTCAGCTGAACGCTGATAGAGTTGGAGTGATAATCTACCATCAGCAACATAGAATTGGAAGAGACAGTGACAAGGTGGAAGAGCCATGTTATCCACTTCTGCTGGGTTCCATGCAGTAACTAACATACGACGTGAATCAGGATTATGCTTGATCATATCGACTACATTCTTAATCTGATCAATAGTACCTCCTTTATAATCAGGCCATGAACGCCACTGATGACCATAGACAGGACCGAGATCTCCGTTTTCATCAGCCCACTCATTCCATATTCTTACACCATGTTCCTGTAGGTAGCGCACATTCGTATCGCCACGTAAGAACCATAGTAATTCATAAATAATACTTTTCAAATGCAGCTTCTTGGTAGTCAGCAGTGGAAAGCCATCGCGCAAATCAAAGCGCATCTGATGACCAAAAATAGATAAAGTTCCCGTTCCTGTTCTGTCACCTTTCTGTGTTCCTTCTGTAAGGATGCGGTTGAGGAGGTTTAAATATTGTTGCATAATAGTCTATTTATTTCTTAGATATTGCAGGGGTATATCATTTTTAAGTTTATTCTTATCTTCTTTTATGTTACAGAAGCACCAGAGGTTCGTTTGGGATATGTGTACTCTTTATGCGCCATTCCTGTGGATAGAGATTGTTGGCACGGTTGCCGAGGTTCTTTGCAAAACCTATTGGATGTTCTTTATAAGTAAGAAGAACTATGCCACGTGGGGCTTCAGAAGATAATACGATGGCCTCGTGTCGAAGATAGGCGATGGCTGTCTGGTAATCAACTTCTACATTAGGATAAGCAGTTTTGTCAGTTGAGAGGGAGAGAGCTAATGTATGGTCTGGTATGATAGTTTTCCCTTTTTGTATACCTTCTTTTACACCATGTGAAAGTATGCGGAGACGTTTATGTGCTTCAGTGACAGCTTTGTCGGAGTTTACAGTTGTCTTATACTTGAGAGCTTGATTCTCTCCACGTTTACGAATGATAGCCATAAAGATTCCTTCTCCACGTGTCTTGCCCGGGATAAAACGATAGACAGGAAACTCCTGACCATCCTTGAGTGGGTTACCGATGAGTGAACCTGTTATATTCCATGCTTCTTCTGTGGGCACAGAGAGGAGTTTTGCATCATATTCGTTGAGAATCCACGCAATATTCTCTTCATCTTCGTGGGCATTGAAGGTGCAGGTGGAATAGATGAGAATACCCCCAGGCTTCAGGTTGTCCCATATGTCTGCAATGATACTACGCTGTAGCTGCCAGCAGTTCTCCACATTCTGTGGGGTCCATTCCTCAATAGATTGTGGGTCTTTGCGGAACATTCCTTCTCCTGAGCAAGGTACATCAGCTATGATGGCATCGAAAATTAGCTTTGATTTCTTATAATCACGGGGATAATTATTTGTAACAACAACATCCTCATGACCAAACTTTTGAACGTTCTCTGCCAATATCTGTGCTCGTTTTCCTATCGGTTCATTAGAGAAAAGGAAAGAACCTGCAGGCAAAGAAGTACGTGTGCAAGTTGTTTTCCCACCTGGTGCAGCACAAAGATCGAGTACCATAACAGGCTGTTTTACCCAGTGTTGCAGTACATGAGATAGAAACATAGACGATGCTTCCTGCACGTAATAAACTCCGGCATGGAGTAGTGGGTCGAACGTAAAGTTAGGTCTTGTTTCCAACCAGAAGCCTTCTTTGCACCAAGGAATGGGTCGAGGACTTAACTCAGGATTAATCTTATTCGTTCCCTCGGACAACTTAAAAGGATTAAGACGGATACTTACAGGAGGAATTGCTTGCAACCCTTTCAGAAATATTTGATAGAGTTCATCTCCGAAAAGGTTACGAGTATAAGCCGTAAAGGCAAGAGGAAGTTTCTTTTCTACTTCTTCTACATCTCTTGTTTCTTGCTCGTCATGGGCAAAAGAACAAGGAGATTGTGTTGCCTGATATGGTTGGCTATAATCTTTTGTCATATCGCTTAGGGAATGTCAATAATTATCATTCCATCATCATCGAGACTGTCTTTCTTCTTAGGTCTTGGTTGTTGCTTGAGATTTCCCTTCTCATCAAACATACCGTATGTGGTACGAAGGACCGTAAACTCAGTTCGACGGTTCAATTGATTGGCTATCTCTTGCTTCTCCTTATCGATCTTCTTGATGAATTCTTCGGTAAGTACATCGTTTTCCTTCAACCAAGAATACTTCTCTGTGACCTTCTTGCGAATCTTCTTAGGACGCTCCTTGCCATATCCAACAGGCGTGAGACGTTCTTTAACGATACCATGTGTGGTAAGATAAGCCACTACAGCATCTGCACGTCGTTGTGAAAGGCGTTTGTTATAATCAGCTGAACCAACGTAATCGGTGTGGGCTGAAAGTTCAATCGTTACGTTTGGATTCTCTTTGAGTAGGTTAACAAGAGCATCCAAAGCCTTCTCTGATTCTGGACGAAGTGTCGCTTTGTCAAAGTCATAGAAGATGTTATCAATCAATACAGGTACATTTATTCCTGCTAAAGCAAACTGAAGCGTATGTACCTTGGAGTTTTCAACTGTACCCACCTTTATTTCTTCTTTATGATTTAAGTAACCATTGCAGGTTGCAAGGAAGATATAATTAACACCGGGTTGTACTTCCTGCTCGAAAGAGCCATCTCCTTTGACAGCTAACTTCTTATTGGTTCCATCATCACCTACCATGAATATCTGTGCAGCTGGTAACTCATAACCATCCATTTCATAGACCCATCCCTTGACGGTCTGAATGATTTCTGGGAGTTCAAAACTATAAATATGGTCCCAGCCACGCCCGTCACCACGGTTTGAAGAGAAGAAACCACGATTGTGAATGCCCTCGAAAGTCATACCAAAGTCGTCACCTTGCGAGTTAAGGGGGAATCCCGGATGTTCTAAGTGATAGCGCCGGTCATAGCCAACCTTAGCTATAAAGATGTCAAGACCACCCAATCCACCATGTCCGTTACTTGAGAAATAAAGGTCACCATTTGGTCGGAAAGTAGGGAACTCTTCGTCTCCGGGTGTATTGATAGGCTCTCCAAGATTTTCAACACCTCCCGTTGTACCACCTGTAAGACGTACACGCCAAATATCAAGACCACCTTTCCCGCCTGGCATATCACTGGTGAAATAAAGCCAGTTGCCATCTGGTGAAACTGCAGGATGGGCAAAGCTCGACAGTGTGTCACGGCTGATTTCCAACTTTGTAGCCTTTCCCCAGGCTGCATCAGAACGATTGCTGACAGCAATCTGGGCATAACGAGGATAGCTGGGGTCAGTCAAACACTGTGTGATATACATCTCCCTACCATCTACTGAGAAAGCAGGTGTTCCCTCATCAGCCTCTGTATTCAATGCAGACTCAATAGCCTTTGGGGTACTCCATTTGCCTTTATCATCCTTTTCACTAAGGAATATGTCGCCAGCCTTTGCACCCGTAATACCACTCAATTCGTCGCCTTTCGCTTCATTTCGTGTTGAAGTGAAATACAGCTGTTCGTATTTATCACCGAAAAGCATTGGTGAATAATCCTGTCGGCGTGAGTTTAACACGTCCATTCGCTTCACAATATACTTTGAACCACGCTCTTTCACGCCTGCAGCTATTGGTGCAGTCTGCATTTTTTGAGCAATGAGTTGATTGTTAGGCATCGAATCAAGTGCTATTCGATATTCCTTAACAGCCTCCGCATAGCTACCTTCCTTCATCAGATTGTCAGCCAAACGCTTATGCGTCTCACCATTGTCCAATTTATAACGAATGGCATTTCTATAGGCAGCGATTGCTCGTTGAGATGACGAAATACGCTCGTAACATCCAGCCATCTTCAAAGATAACTCTCCACGTTGACGTCTATCTTTAGGTGATGTACGCTGATAAGCGGTCTTAAATTGGGTCGCAGCGTCATAATACTCGCCCAAGGAAAGGTGTTTTTCACCTTTCTTTATGTTTCTATCTATACCGCATGCAGTCAGCATCATAGTGACACCAACAGCTAAGAGAAGATTCTGTCTCTGTCTGCGAAGTATGTGTAAAAGCCTTAGGTAGTTCATATTAATATTCTAACGCTTGCACTATCAATTTATTGCCTATACTTTTTATCTGTCATAGAATAAAGCAATCAACTCGTAAACTCCTGAACTTGTTTACTTGTCAACTAACTTATAGCTCCACAACCGTTATACCTGCGCCACCAAACTGTACGTGTTCATCGCGATAGTTTGTAACGTTAGGAACACTGCCAAGGTACTGTCGGATTAGCTGACGAAGTATTCCATTGCCCTTTCCATGAAGAACACGCACCTGACTTGCCCCAACAAGGATGGCATCGTCTATAAAGTATTGCACCTGGTTCAAGGCTTCATCAGCCCTCATGCCACGTACATCCAACTCTTGATGGAACTGATTGCGATGCTTGTCAATGGTCTCACGTGTCTCACGGCTATAATTATATGCTTGGAATTGCTTTTGTTCAGGCTGAATAGTAGCTGTGTCTACGTGCTCCAGACGGCTTACAGCCATCTTTGTTCTCATTCCTCCAAAGATCACCGTTGCCTGCTTTCCTTCAATTGATTCAACCTTTCCAACGGTCGTAAGACCCTTTATCCGCACAGAATCACCAGCCATAACAATACCTCCACCTTGCTGTTTACGCACAGCATTCTTCAATGCTTCGGCAGCTGCTTGTTGCTTGCTTGTCTTTTCCTTCAGATGCTGTTCGTGGCGTTCTTTTCGGCTCTTGATCTTATCAACCTTCTTCTGGAAGTCGTCATCAGAGAGTAATCCGCTACTTTTTAGTTTCTTCTTATTGGATGAATCAGCCTTTTCAGTCTTGCCTCCATCCGTCAATCCTGCTTCATAAGCAGCCAGTTCCTGACGAATACGTTTGGTTTCCTCCTTCTCAGCCTGCTTCTCTCTGATTTCACGGATAGCGTTTTCTATACGGCGGTTACTCTCCTTGATAATCTCTTCAGCTTGTGCCTTGGCACGATTGAGAATCTCCTTACGACTTTGTTCTAATGCTGCAATATCTTTTTCATATTGACTGATGCGCTTCTCCAGCTCCTTCTCGTGGCTGTGAATGGTCTGACGTTTGTTTTCCCAATAACGTTTATCTCGAACAATATCCTGTAAGTATTTGTCACTCTGGATATAATCAGAGCCAACTATCTCTGATGCATCACGGATAACTTCCTCTGGTATTCCTGTCTTTCGAGCAATCTCAATAGCGAATGAACTGCCCGGTCTGCCGATGGCTAACTGGAAGAGTGGGCGCATTTCGTGACGGTCATAGAGCATCGCACCATTGGCTGTTCCCGGATGTTCTTCTGCAAAATGCTTAAGATTTTGATAGTGGGTTGTAATCACCGCCCAAGCATGTTTCCGCCAGAACTGACGTAAAACTGACTCTGCAATGGCTCCGCCAATCTGTGGTTCTGTACCTGTTCCAAACTCATCAATGAGGATAAGCGTACGATCAGAAGCACGACGCATCATTATCTTCATATTCATCAAGTGAGAAGAATAGGTGCTGAGATCATTCTCAATGCTTTGCTCATCACCGATGTCTATCATAATATCCGTAAAGATACCAGTTGTAGAACGGTCACCAACAGGGATGGAAAGACCACACTGAAGCATATACTGAAGCAGTCCTACCGTCTTCAGACAAACAGATTTACCACCAGCATTCGGACCAGAGATAATCAACAGATGTTTGTCATTGGTGAGTTGAATGTCGAGAGGGACAACACTTGAAGGAACATTACGTGTCTCGTTCTCTTCCTCTAATATTGTATCGTACTCTTGCTTGTTTTCAACTTCATTAGAAACTTTATCTATTTCTTCATTACTCTCAGATAATGAAGAATTTACCTTCTTATTATTCTTTCTTTCCAAAGACAGTTGAAGCAGAGGATGGATGGCTCTTATCCAATCAATATGAGGCGTATCAGCCACCTGAGGCTCAAAGCTCTTAAAGAGTCTGGCAAGCTCAGCTTTCGCACGAATGAAGTCTACTGAAGCCATAAGATTGTATGAGTCAAGAATCTCGCGCACGTTCGGACGTACCTTTTTGGCAAAGTCTGTGAGGATACGAATCATCTCTCTTCGCTCCTCATTCTCAAGTTCACGAATCTTATTATTAGCTTCAACAACTTCGGTAGGCTCAATATAAACCGTCCTACCCGTAGCACTTTCATCGTGTACAATACCCGAAATCTTACGTTTCAAGCCCGGTGCAACCGGGATGACCACTCTGCCGTCACGCAAGGTAGGTGTAACATCCTTCTCAACAAGTCCTTCTCCCTGTGCAGCACGTAGAATTCCGTATAGTGTCCGTGAGATACTTCCCTCTATGCGGGCAAGCTCTCGACGTATCTGGAGCAGTTCTGGTGAGGCGTTGTCACGCATCTTGCCGAATTTGTCGATAATCTGTGAAATGCGCTGAACAAGCAATGGGAAGGTGGCAATGCCATCTGCAAGATTATAGAGAGTAGGGTAGTAATGTCGTACTTCGCCCTGTTCGGTCTCTTCTCCACGACTCAGAAAGTTCACAATAGCAATGATTGTCTCTAATGAACGCTTCAAATCAAAGAGTTCTTCCACTTCCATGTGGGTTCCTTCCAAGCGAATCCGTGCCACACTTTCGCGTACATCAAAGAAATTATCTAATGGAAAGTCGTCCTGTCCTTCTTGTATTCTACGAAACTCTCTGATTTCTTCCATCCAAGTATTTACCTGTGTGGCATCAGTAGAAAAGCTCATCGCATCAATCCGTTCCTTGCCTAAAGGCGACAGGCAGCGTGCACGCAGGAGTGAGCGCACCTCCGTGAAACCAATCTTCTGCTCAAAGTTCTTGGGATATATCATTGTTTTATCTTCTCTTTGCGTTATTTGCAGGCATTTGTAGCAGTGTAGTTATTGCAAGCAACCTGTATGGTTGCACAATCCTTATTTGTCTTGCCTGCTACAGTCTTTTGAACTGCAAATTTACAAAATGTTTCTGTAATATGGACAGTATGGGGGCAGAACCTTTGAAGATGTTTTCAAAACAAAATCTCCTCCAGCCCCTCCAAAGGAGGGAACAGTAGCAAATGTCGCTTAGAGTAAAGTCTATTATCGCTTGATAGCTGCTTTAGTGCTCCTTAAAGATGGTAATATGCTGGTTTGAAATTGTTTTACAAAACAAGTTGTTGTTTTCTTATAAGGACATTGATTTAAAGGGTTATTCCTATAATTTGCAACTAACAGTTAATCAGTCAGTTATGAGACTATGCAAGAAAAGGTGCTTAGTTGGATCTCAATTAAGCCTTAGTTAGGCTTCAATTAAGCATCTTTTGACCGACAGTTTGGGCTTAATTTGAGTGCAAATCATCATCAACAGATTTCCTGTTATGATTTTATTATGACAAATAATGTTTCATGAAGTAGATTTCTGAGTTATATGTATAGTCTTTATCCTGTCTTTAAAATACAGTTGTTTCTTATCGTATAGAGCGGATAGAACGTTTGTTTTGATTATTATTATTCGTATATTTTTTTTAAAGAGCGTGTTTTTTTCATCTTACTGATGTTTAATTTAAGATTTTTATGTAAGTTTGCATAAAACTCTACAGACAATTACTTTCGTTACCGAGAACCTAATGTAGAGACAGACTAACTGATGCCCATGTATATGAGAAAACTACTTTTCACCATATTACTGATATGTGTTCATACAGCATTGTATGCGCAGACTGACAACGTCCTTTTGAGCCGTATTCTTCGACAGGTACAGTTGTTCCCACAGGAGAAGACATACGTCTTTACCGATGCAGACAGCTATCAGGCAGGACAGAGGATTAATCTGCGTGTCTTTCTGGTGAATGCTGTGGTTCATCAAACAGATAGTATGAGCCGTTATGTATATGTTGAACTCCTTAACCCGGAACGCCTTGTTGTGAAACGTGTACGTCTGTTGCGGAGTAATCAGGACTTCGTGGGGTATATAGACATTCCGGAAGGGGTGGCGAAAGGACGTTATATGTTACGTAGCTATACGCAGAATATGTTGAACTTAGAAGGATATGAAAGTCTGAAAAGTATCTTTATCGGCGGACATGGAAAGCTCTTGCCTTTTAAGTATGATGATACTTTAAGTGAAAGTTTTAGTAAAATAGATATATATCTGAATGTAAAAAGATTAAGTAATAGTGTTAAAGTAAGTATTAGTAGTGGAAATAATATTGTAAAGAACGAATACAGGTTATTTGTACACTGTCGTTCCATTCCACTTTACTTTGGAAAGATAAGTGAAGGAAAGGATGTCATTCTCTGTAGAGATAGTCTTTCCCAAGGTGGTATTTACTCTTTTCAACTTCTTGACGGAAACTTGAAAACAGTCGTTGAGAAACTGTTTTTTTTGTACCCGGAGAAAGAACATTGTGCGATTTCAGCGAAGTGGGATGCTTCAGATACTACTGATGACGGAATGCTTCCTTGTCTTATTACGGCAGATGGATTGCGGGAAGGAGAGACAATGGATGTCTCTGTGCGTGTGGAATATGCAGGTATGAATGATGTGAAAGGACGGTCGAATATCCTTTCCCATTTGCTGTTTGATATGGATGTAGCTGGGTGTCCGGAAGAACCGGCATCTATTTTGTCAAGTAAAGAAGCTGAAGGATTGGCTGGCGGCTGTAACTGGAAACGGTATCGAATGGACGACGTAATCCGAGGAGGCTGTAAGAAGGGGCGGATTGGCATAGAAAAAACGGCTGTGATACGAGGAAGGGTTGAGACACTGATTGGTCATAAACCGATAAAAGAAGGAGTCGTAAATCTCATTTCACCCGACAAAGGTTTTTATGCAATGGCAAAGACCGATGCGCAAGGACGCTTTTCTTTTGAGGGAATGGACTTTCCTGAAGGGACACAATATGTTCTGAATGCGTTTACAAAGGCTGGAAAATCGTGGGTGAAGCTGTTACTGGATGAGGAAGACTTCCCTCCTTATGCAGGGCAGTTCCCCTCGTTTGAATGGACGGAGCATGACACAACACGCGTTGATGCTATGCTGGATATGCCGAAAGATGGTGTCCTGATGGATGAGGTTCATGTATTCAGCCACCAACCGGCGTATGCTTCCCGTTCCGATGCTTATGCCCGGACAGCCGATTTTTCCTTTGGGTTGCGGGATATTGAAAGTATCGGGGCAACCTGTCTGCATGAACTGTTACGCAGGATTCCCGGTGTGACGGTGGATTTGGGAAAGTGTTATGTGCGAGGTGGTGCGACGGTTGGAGGCAGACGTCCCGCAGCGGTTGCGATAGATGGGATATTTGTCAATGAGGATTATGACTTAGACAATATCCAGATGGCGGATGTTGAAAGAGTAGATGTTTTCAAGGGCGGCTCTACGGTTATCTGGGGAGCCATTGGTGGTATGGGTGTCATCTCTATAACGACAAAGAAAGGTGATTTCAAGACTGATGATGTTCCGCTGACGAACACGAAGATATTTACAACTTTAGGCTATCAAGTTCCGGAATGTTTTACTCCCAACCAGCGCATCCCAGTGTGGTTGCCTTCTTTGCGTGGGCGTTCTTTCCGATTGCTGTTGCCTTCTGTCTGTCGTTCGGGGTATCGCCTTGTTATTGAAGGTGTAACAAGCGAGGGGAGGATTGTCAGTTATGCAGGAGCATTGGAAGAGTAAGGCAGAACGGATTGTTTGGTTTGTAAGTGTTCTTTACATGTCATGTCCTAACAATATAAGGTGTCATATAGAATAAAAGGAGTTAGAGGAATTAAGCCATTACCTTCTTCTATCATCTGCTTCAATCTGCAGATAATAAGGTAATTGCTTAATTCCTCTAACTTCTTATGGGTGTTCCTTGATGATTTCTGTCTGGTACACAGCCTGGTCAGTCATCAAGCAATGTTGATGAGCGGACACGGCTTAAAGTCTCAGGTGTCATCTGTAGGTAGCTGGCAATATAGACCAGTGGCGCACGTAAGACAACCTGAGGATTAAGTTTGCACATTCGCTTATAGCGTGCCTGTGCAGTCTCAAAGCGTACAAGGTCAGCGTGAATCTGTGAGGTGATAAGACTCTCTTCCAGTATCTTACGGTAGAGAATCTGGATGTTTACATTATGAAGTGCCACCTGCTCCAGCTTGTGTTTAGGCAAAGCATAAACCAAAGTCGGCTCTAAAGCCTCCACCTGTAGTTTAGTAGGCTCTTCACGGAAAAGACTTTCTATACACATGAAGATGCTTCGGTCCTCTCCTAAATGCTCGGTAATCTGCTTCCCGTTCTTGAAATAGAACTGGCGTATAAGTCCTCTCTCAATATAATAGAAGTGCTTGCAGGTTTCACCTTCACTGAGGATCATCTGTCCTTTGGCAAATTTCATTGGTACGAGGATACTTTCAAGTACATCCAATTCGTCATGGGTCATCGTACTGTATTTACGTGCTAATTCACGTGCAATATCCCTGGTGTCGTTTACCAATTCTTTCATTTTCCTATCCTTTCTTATTTCTTTGAATTTTAGTCCAATTTCAATACTGCAAGGAATGCTTTTTGTGGAACCTGTACGTTTCCAATCTGTTTCATGCGTTTCTTACCTTTCTTCTGCTTCTCCAGAAGTTTGCGCTTGCGGCTGATGTCACCACCATAACACTTGGCTGTAACGTCCTTGCGCACCTGTTTTACGGTCTCTCGTGCAACAATCTTGGCACCAATTGCCGCCTGGATGGCAATATCAAACTGCTGACGTGGAATCAGGTCTTTCAGCTTCTCGCACATTCTTCTTCCGAATACGACGGCATTGCTTTCGTGTGTCAGTGTTGAAAGTGCATCGACTGGTTCTCCGTTTAGAAGGATGTCGAGTTTTGCCAGTTTGGAAGGACGGAACGAGTCGATATGATAGTCAAAGGAAGCATATCCCTTGGAGATGCTCTTTAGCTTGTCATAGAAGTCAATAACAATCTCGCCCAATGGAATCATGAAGATGAGTTCCAAGCGGTTTCCACTCACGTAGTTCTGGCTGACGAGCTCACCTCGCTTGTCAAGACAGAGTGTCATGATAGGACCGATGTACTCACTTGATGTAATGATAGATGCTCTGATATAAGGCTCTTCAATGTGATCAATCATTGTCTGGTCAGGCAGTCCTGATGGATTATGCACTTCTTTTTCATTTCCTTGCTTGTCATACACCATGTAGCTTACGTTAGGTACGGTAGTGATGACATCCATATTGAACTCACGGTCCAGTCGTTCCTGAATAATCTCCATGTGGAGCAATCCCAAGAAACCACAACGGAAACCGAAGCCCAGTGCCTGTGAGCTCTCTGGCTGGAATGTAAGTGCTGCGTCATTGAGCTGGAGTTTCTCCAATGAAGCACGGAGCCCCTCATAATCATTCGGGTCAATAGGGTAGACTCCTGCGAAGACCATCGACTTAACCTCTTGGAATCCCTCAATGGCCTGTTGGCATGGGTTGTTTATGTGGGTAACGGTATCACCCACCTTTACCTCTGTTGCATTCTTTATACCTGAGATAATGTATCCAACTTCACCTGTTGACAGTTGTTGGGTTGGGAGCATGTTCATCTTCAACACACCAACTTCATCAGCTGTGTATTCCATTCCTGTCTGTACAAACTTTACCTTGTCGCCTTTTCTAATGACGCCATTTTCAACCTTGCAGAGTGTGATGATACCACGGAAAGAATTGAAGATGGAGTCGAAGATGAGTGCCTGCAACGGTGCCTTGGTGTCTCCTGTTGGTGCAGGAATACGCTTGACAATGGCTTCAAGAATCTCTGGCACACCCTCGCCTGTCTTTCCACTGGCACGGATAATGTCTTCCGGGTCACATCCTATAAGGTCAATAATTTCGTCCTCAACCTCTTCTGGCATGGCATTTGGCATGTCAATCTTGTTGATGACAGGGATAATCTCCAAGTTGTGGTCGATTGCCATATAGAGATTGGAGATGGTCTGTGCCTGTACTCCCTGCGTTGCATCGACGATGAGTAGAGCTCCTTCGCATGCTGCAATGCTTCGTGATACTTCGTAGGAGAAGTCGACGTGCCCCGGAGTATCAATAAGATTCAGAACATATTTCTCCTTGTCTGACGTGTACTCCATCTGGATAGCATGACTCTTAATGGTAATGCCACGTTCACGCTCCAAATCCATATCATCAAGCATCTGCCCTCCTGTTATCTTAATCGTCTGAGTGTATTCAAGAAGACGATCCGCCAAGGTTGACTTACCATGGTCGATATGGGCAATAATGCAGAAATTTCTTATATGATTCATCAGTTTGTCTATATTTTCAAAGTGCAAATATAGTCATAATTATTGAGAATTAAGAATGTTAAAATAAGAAATTACCTAATTTTTGGTTCTTCCGTTAAATGCATGGAATTGGAAATAGAATAAAGGCTTATACGCTTGCATGGTATGACTATCCAAAATCAGATGGGCTCACAAAGGAGGATAAAGCACAAAATAAAAATGCAGAAAAGGCAAATGAGAACGATGTCTACCCGTTACCATGTCTTTCAGTCTTCTATGAACAACTTATTCCCGTGTCAATCGGAGTCTGTAAACTATTTTCATGCAACTCAAAACCAATATATGCTCTGTTGGCTTCTAAAAGACGCCCAATTGACTTGCAATAGATGCCCTTTTGAGGTCTAACTGACGCCCTTTTGAAGTCCAATTAAGCACCTTTTCTTGCACGGGTTTATAACCAACTGATTTCCTGTTGGTTGCAAACTTGCTTTTTACACGTATTTTTGCCTTTATCTGTAGATATTTTATCCGAAATTATGTCATGATTTTTCAATCTATTGCCTGCGTTTTCAAAGTATTAAAATGAAAAGGTTTTCTGTGTCGGAGGATGATAATAAAAAAGACAGCCAAGACTGTCTTGGCTGTCTTTTTGTATAATGCATAATTTCGGTTCTTTTGTTAAAGCTATACGAAAAGTGTCTACGCATTTAACAGAAGAATCTATTTTTTCTTATCTTTGCAACAGATATTCGGTGAGGGATATATAAAGAGTGTTTTCTTTGTATGAGTATTCTGAACCACTTTTAATATTAGTTGAATGAGAATGAAACAGTTATTTTATGCAGGTGTACTGCTGCTCTCTCTCACTGCCTGTCACGGTAGCTTGGAGGAAAGGGCGGCACAGGAATGTAAGGAATACACGGAGAAGAAATGCCCAACACCAGTGGTTAATGATACCCGAATGGACAGTATGGTGTTTGAAGCCTCTTCCCGTACGATTCATTACTATCATACACTTTTGGACAAGGCTGACAATGAACAGGTCATTGTTGCGAAAAGGTCAGAGTTAAGGAAAGCCTTAGGCGATGCTTTGAAGGCTGACCCTGGTACAAAGGCTTACAAGGATGCCGGCTTCAATTTCAGATATACTTATCATTCTGGCAAAGCTCCGTCGAAGGTGTTGCTGGATGAAACTTACACTGAGAAGGATTATTAAAGGAGTGTAACAGTGAGTGAGAGAAGTTGATGGAGTAAAGGAGTTAAAGAAGTTGGGGCAATACTTTGTTTCTGAGTCTTTTTCATAAGTAGAAGGTAACGACTAAAGTCTTTTAATTCCCTTTGACTCCTCTAACTTCCAACAAGCTGTTGTCTTGTCTTGACTCGATATAACTCCTTTGGTCTTTCTAACTTCCAGTAAAATATAATCTTAACCCCTTTAATTTCCTTTCACTCCTGCTATCAATGTCTTCATCGAGAAAATCATCCAGTAGAACTTACATTGCTATAGACCTTAAATCGTTCTATGCAAGTGTGGAATGTGTGGGACGTGAACTTGATCCGATGACGACCAATCTTGTCGTTGCTGATGTGGGGAGGACGGAAAAGACCATCTGTCTTGCCGTGTCACCTTCTCTGAAAGCATACGGTCTGCCTGGGCGTGCACGTCTGTTTGAGGTCGTACAACGTCTGAGAGAGGTCAATGAGGAACGGAGAACTTCAGCGGGAAAAACGTTTACAGGAAAGTCATACGATGCAAAAGAACTGGAACAACACCCAGACTGGGCAGTCGATTATGTGACAGCTATGCCCCGTATGGCGCATTATATCCAGTACAGTGCGAAGATATACAATGTCTATCTGCGGTATATTGCACCAGAAGACATACATGTGTATTCAATAGACGAGGTGTTTATCGATGCTACTTCTTACCTTTACAGCTATCGGATGACTGCCCATGAACTGGCAAGGAAGATGATACGTGATGTCTTGCGTGAGACGGGTATTACAGCAACTGCGGGCATAGGCACGAACATGTATCTTTGTAAGGTAGCGATGGATATTGTTGCAAAGCATATTCCTGCCGATAAGGACGGCGTGCGTATTGCCGAATTGGATGAGAAAAGCTATCGTGAGAAACTTTGGAATCATCGTCCGCTTACAGACTTCTGGCGTGTAGGAAGGGGTATAGCACAGCGTCTGTATTCCTATGGTATTGACACGATGGGCAAGATTGCACGTTGTTCCATCCATCAGGAGGAACTGCTCTATAAACTTTTTGGAGTAAATGCAGAGCTGCTTATTGATCATGCTTGGGGATGGGAACCCTGTACGATGGAGATGGTCAAGGCTTATCGACCGGAGAGTTGTTCGATGAGCAGTGGTCAGGTGCTACAGGATGCTTACACTTTTCGTAAGGCAAGAGTCGTAGTGCAGGAGATGGCAGATGCCATTGCGCTGGACTTGGTAGAGAAACGTTGTGTAACAGACCAACTCGTTTTGTACGTTGGTTACGACCGTGAAAGTTTGACGTCATCAGCTGGAAAGGGATATGCTGGTCCTGTCGCAGTTGACTGGTATGGACGTAAAGTGCCGAAGAGTGCTCACGGAACAGCCAATCTTCATCGCTTTACGTCTTCCGCCCGCCTAATTGGGGAGGCTGTTCTTGCACTTTATGACGAGGTTGTTGACAAAAGATTATTAATCAGAAGACTGAGTATCTCAACAAATCACGTCATTAGCGAAGAACGGATGAAACAAAAGACACATAAACCTGTTGAGCTTGATATGTTTACTGATTATGAAGCAGTGAGGAGGGAACAGGAGGTAGAAGCAGCTGAGTTGGTACGTGAACGAAGGATACAGGAAACCATTATCAACATCAAAAACAGATTTGGAAAGAATTCTCTGCTCCGTGGGTTGAACTTTGATGAAGGGTCAACGGCAAGGGATCGAAACAAACAGATAGGAGGACATAAGGCATGACAGATAATTACGATGATATAATCCATCTTCCGCATCACGTTTCAAAGCGGCATCCGCAGATGAGGCTCTATAGTCGTGCAGCACAGTTTGCACCCTTTGCAGCCCTTACCAGTTATGGGGAAGTTGTCGCGGAAACGGCACGCTATACAAGTCCGAAAGTTGAGATGATGGAGGATGACCGAGAGCTGCTGGACCGCAAGCTCTCGATTCTTTTCTCTAATTTAGCAGAACGTCCGACTGTTTCAATTACTTATTTCCAGCCTGATGCACACAAGGAAGGTGGAAGTTATCTTACTGTTACAGGTGTTGTCAAGGCTATTCGTGACAGTGAGCGCATGATACTCATGGACAACGGAAAGAGGATTGGTGTTGATTCTATTATAGGTTTGGAGGGAGAGGTGTTTCGCTTAATAGAGTTTAGATGACAATCTCAAATAAGTTTTGTTTACTTTTGGTAGTATAACTCTGCTTGGTAAGTAAAAGATGTCTGTATTCCGGCAACATATCGCAAAGTGATTAGTGTTCAACACCAATGGTGTTTACCAACACCACCACGTGTGATGGGCAGCAACACATCAGCCGAAAACGGGAAGAAAGGGTTATTATGATTATTCATGTCATAGTAAGACGCCTATGACTAATTTATACGGGAAATGTTTACAGGACAGCACTAAAAGATAATCTATCGGATAAAAGGTGTTATATCCTTTTACAGCATAGGGATTATAGCATTACTGCGTTTAGTCCTCGATGCTTTTGTTTTTTATAAACTTTACATTTGCATATCCAACAAGTTTGTCTGTTCTTCCTCCTTGTGGACGGAAATAAACAAGTGCCTGATAACTGTTTTCCGTTTGATAATGACTGTTGTCTACGCTGAAAGCAGCAGGTTTTCCTTGTTCGTTTACGGCAAGGAACTGGTAGTTGTAATAACCGAACTTCAATGGAACCACAGCTTCATAGCATTTCTCTGTAGAATTATAAGTCATCTCATATTCAGGAAGCAAACGATCGTAAGTCCAGTCACCATTCAAGAATATTCTGTAAGGATAGGGTGAGGGAGTGTTAAGCTGGAAGTGTGTCAGCATGTAGTCGCTGGTGGTATTTACTTCTATGTTGTCTGAGTTGCGGATAAGAAACGCACCGTCAGCATCCTCGTCATAAATATAATTCAGCAGGGGCAATGCGGGAAAGAGATAAGCATGATAGTCCTTACCATCCCATCCAATCCGGTCAACCCCCATAGACGTGACATCTGTTGATAGTATCTCAAACTTCCTATACTCATTCCCTGCCCGGAAAATGTAATCCTGGTTATGTGTCCAACGCAATTCGTTTGCCATGACATATTGCGGTTTACTGTTCCATCGTGCCTCAAGCCAGTTGCGGTTCTGCATTACAACAGTCTTGATTTGTTGCTGAGGATTACTTACGGTATAATTCCCATAGTCCACTTGCATCTCAACTTGTTGGTGCTTACTGTTGATGGACAGGTCAGTCTGCGAAGTAATATTCAGCCTTACTCCCATTGACCGTCCTGCAGGTTCTGTAAGCATGAAGCAAGCCGTCAGTAAAGGGACTTCCGGTTCGTTATCATCATATATATACAAACGATAATTGCCAGACAGCTTAGGACGGCATTTGTCATTGGGAATATCCAGATGATAATGTGTGTAAAGTGTATTTGTCAGTGTAGATTCCTTGACATCATCTATTGTGTTTCCGGAAATGAAACCATCTACGACATCACTCTCAAACAGTCCTGTAGAAGGTTTCCAGTCCGCCTCACAATGCTCCAAACGGTAAGTCAGACGACGATAAGTATGCGTTAAATCATCGAAGTCAATGCTAATTCTTCCCGAGTTGAGCACCATTACAGGCAAATCCAGCCATTTCTGGTTTGCTATCACCTTCAGAGAGCGTATATTCGCATCATTTATCTCATGCCGCTGTGCAGAGACCGAGGCAGGAAAAAGACAAGCCAGGCAACAGAGGAATGTTAAGACCCTTTGTTTCATTCTTCTCTGCTCAATAAGTCTTGCAGGAAGCCGTCAAGCTCCTTGTCCAAGCCCTCCATGAGGTCTCCCCCAATAATGGCAATGTCATCATCAACAAGATAAAGTTCAGCAACATTATTCTTGTCATCATCTTCAAGAATGAAACTATAGGGTTTCATGACAGAAAGATTGTCTATAATGTTTTTGATCCGATTAAGCTCCGAGCGCAGAGTAGCAGCTGCTTCCTGATAGAAGTTGTCGCTCTTGTTGTCAATCCATTGTGTAATGACACAGCGGGTGATTTCAACATCACTGTCATCAAAAGCCATAAGATCGCCACTGTCCTGTGAAGCACGTAAATGAATATCAGTCATAGGCATGTCACAATCTGTAGCGGTGAATTTCTGTGCAACTTTCTTCAGAAAGCGCTCGATCTGTTGCTGAGTCTGTCCGGTCTCTGTCATGTCTTGGTATGTATTTATTTTATAACAATGGCAAATATACAAAAAGTTTTCGATTTTGTAAAGAGGTACGTACTTTTTTACGCTCTTTTTTTGAAGGTTATAAAAAAAACATTATCTTTGCAGCATAACTGATAGTTACAGATCAGCCTAACTAAAGAAAAAACTATAGTACTGATGCGATAAAATCGCGTTAAGTTTTACATATTATCAAATAGAGGTAGTTCTTTGACATATTGATTGTAAATGACAGAGGTTCTCGGCTTAGTGATTAAATCTCTGAGGTGAGTTTTCTCCAAAGCAGAAACTCTTATCAGCGTTGCCACTTCCGTAATGGTGTATGGGCTTTTGTTGTCCGCCTTTATTCTTGCAACAAGCAGATAGGCGATGACTGCAACCCAGAGATGGATTCGGACTGCATTCTCGGAATACCCCCACAAGGTCTTCACGACAATGTTCTGCTTTATCCACTTGAAGAACACCTCTATGTCCCATCTGTGCCTATACAGGACGGACACTTCCACTGCGCTGATCTCGAAGTTGTTAGTGATGAACACTATTTCTTCACACGTCTCCTCATCATAGTGGCAGACTGCCCTGAAAGGCTCAGGGTAAAGTGCATGAGTCTTTGGCTGAGTCAAGCGAATGGTAAAGTCGCCTCGAATACCATCCTCTCGGGAGAAGTCTTTTCTATGACCAATAATCTCGTATTTCATGTTGTCCTTCGGTCTGGTAACCCAATAGGCTCCAGCCAAATGGAAGCGAAAGAACTCATCGAAGTCAACATAGGCCTTGTCCATCATATAGAAGGCAAGAGGCTCCGGCGCAGTCAGTTCAAGTTCGTTGCTGTCATGCCATCTGCCATCCGTGATGTGGATGTTTGCTGGAATGCTCCCGCGCAAGTCAAGCAGAGTGTGCATCTTCACCGCCCCCTTGTTGTATCTTCCTAAAGCCCATGTCGCAAGTTTGACACTTGTGGAGATGGTCGTGGAATCGAGGGAGTAAAGTACGTTGTCTATAGTGACATCTGGTATCGAGGTCCTTGTGTATAAAGGTCTTACCAGATTTATCATATAGATGCCAAACTCCTCATAGATGCGGTAATCCCGATTGTCGTTAGCTCGGGAAAGTGATGACTGGTTGACCGTGTTGCCAAATCCAAGATGGTAGAGGATGTCCTTGTGGGCACCAAGACACAGGCAGATGTCCCGTAGAGAATCACAACTCGTCAGCTGTCCAAACAAAAGGTGCAGAAGCTGGTTGTAACAAGTCAAATCCTTGACATGCCAGTCGCCACGGTACTTCTTCACGCACTTGTCGAACTGATAACGAGGTATGTACTTCACAACTTGTGAAAACACATATCGACCGACGTTCATAACAATGCAGTTTTGGTTGCAAAGTTACGCTGTCATTTTCAAATCAAAAAATCAAAGAACGATCTGAAACCCTTATTAATAAAGGGATATATGAAGTTTAATTTAAAATTATTGCATCACTAGTAAAAAAACTAAAGAAAATGAAACAAACAATTCTTGTCACTGGTGGAACAGGATTTATTGGTTCACACACGAGTGTTGAACTGATTGAGGCTGGATATGATGTCGTTATTGTTGACGACCTGTCCAACTCGAAAATTGAAGTGTTGGATGGTATAGAGAAGATAACGGGGGTACGCCCGGCATTTGAGCAGGTAGACCTTCGTGACCGTGAGGCTACAGAAAATGTCTTCCGCAAATACCCGAAGATAGAGGGTATTATCCACTTTGCAGCTTCCAAGGCAGTCGGTGAGAGTGTTCAGTTGCCTTTGATGTATTACAGGAACAACATTATTTCACTGGTGAATCTTCTGGAGCTTATGCCGGAATATAATGTAAAGGGCATTATCTTCTCAAGTTCTTGTACAGTCTACGGACAGCCAAAACCTGAGAACCTGCCTGTTACAGAAGATGCACCTCATCAGAAGGCAACTTCTCCATACGGTAATACAAAGGAAATCAATGAGCAGATAATCCTTGATTATATCCATAGTGGTGCAAATGTCAAGAGCATTGTCTTGAGATATTTCAATCCTATCGGCGCTCATCCATCTGCCTTGATTGGTGAGTTGCCAAACGGTGTGCCTAACAACTTGATTCCTTTTGTTACACAGACAGCTATGGGAATCAGAAAAGAGTTGACGATTTTCGGTAACGACTACGACACACCAGACGGAACATGTATCCGTGATTATATTTATGTTGTGGATTTGGCAAAAGCTCACGTTGCTGCCATGGCACGTGTACTTGACCAAGACACTGAGAAGATAGAATATTTCAATATTGGTACAGGTAGTGGCAATTCTACCAAGGAGATTGTTGATACCTTTGAAAAGGCTACTGGTGTAAAAGTGAACTGGAAATTTGGTCCACGTCGTGAAGGCGACATTGAGAAGATTTGGGGCGACTGTACCAAAGCCAATACCGTCTTGGGCTGGAAGGCTGACACGCCGCTGGCAGACGTTCTTGCATCTGCCTGGAAGTGGCAAGAGAAGCTGAGAGCTGACGGTGTTATGTAAGAATCATTTTTTACGATTAATAAAGTCTAGATTAGTAAGCAAAACAGTATTGCAGGTGTATCCTGCTTTATTTTGTGTTTGTGTTGTTGTTATCCCTCGATGTGAATCGGGGGATAATTTTTTTAATATCATGCAGGCTAAGCTGCTCTTTTACGACTTGGTATAGTATTAAGAAAGAATGGCGTTGTTGATATTTAGTGGAAGTTCTGATTATGGTCTAAGAAAATCATTGTGCAGGCACTGGTAACACACTGGCAGGAGAGAGGAAATTTCCTTATAAAATAAACACATAAAAGAACCAGAAGCTCTACATAGAAATGCTTTTCCTATTAGATTTGTAACTAACATGTAATCATGTGGATATAAATCTTCATGGGAAAAGGTGCTTAATTATACTGCAACTAAGCACTAATTGGAACGTAACTAAGGCTTAATTGAACGGCAGTTAAGCCTTTATAGGAACGCAAGTAAGCATCAATGCGCTTTTGTCTGTGATGATTTTTTATTACATAACCTATAAGCACATGATACTGTTCACAGCGTCTTTTGCTCCCAAACAAATTATAGGCTGTACTGTAAACATTGTTCTTTATGATGTTGCCTTATGTCAGACAACCTTTCCGTTCATCTTTTTCTTTCACTTATTATATGTTTCTTTCTATCGTCAGCTTAAAGCTGCATATAGCTTTGCATTTTTCAAAACAATTAAGATGATTAGTGGCAGAATGTTCTATTACTTAACCAAAAACTGTTTTATCTTCATACTGTAAGAAGAAGTGTATCGTATTGGGCGATTTCGTCTGAATATAAGTTCTTGACGCTTTTGTTTCTAAAATGATACTGTAGAATGTACAGATGTTTTCAACCGTAAAAACGAACAACTGATTGGATAAAAAGATTAAAAAAGATAAACTTTTGTTCGTTTAAATTTGCGAATATCGGATATAATCTATACTTTTGCACATAGGATTTGTAATGTGCAAATCGTAAAACAGATAAATAAAAGAGGTATGTCAATATCGAAGACCAGACAAAAACTTGTTGATGTAGCGCGCCAGCTCTTTGCAAAGAACGGCATTGCCAACACGACGATGAACGATATTGCGAAGGCTTCAGGAAAGGGCAGGCGCACACTTTATACTTATTTCAAGAGTAAGGATGATGTGTATTATGCCGTGATTGAATCGGAGTTGGAGCGTTTGTCGGACAAGTTGGATGAAGTTGCAGCAAAGAAAATCAGCCCTCAGGATAAGATCATCGAACTTATTTATACACATCTTAGTATGATAAAGGAGACTGTTATGCGTAATGGTAACCTACGTGCAGAGTTCTTCCGCAATATTTGGATGGTGGAGAAAGTTCGCAAGAACTTTGATGAGGATGAGATAGAACTCTTCCGCAAGGTTTATTCTGATGCCAAGGAAGATGGAGAGTTTGATATTGATAACGTAGAATTGGTTGCTGACATTACCCATTATTGTATCAAGGGGCTTGAGGTTCCGTTCATCTATGGTCGTTTGGGACATGGATTGACAGAAGAATCTTCACGTCCACTTGTAGCAAAGGTTGTATATGGTGCATTAGGAAAAAGTGGGTTGAAATAAATCTTTTTTCAAAGAGATAGGAGAGGATATTCAGATGACATGTTGATTTGTCAGGTATCTTGTCAACCCGTCTGTTTGTAAACTTAAAACTTATAAACTAACAATATAAATAAAAACAACATGAAATTATTGGAAGGTAAGACAGCCCTTATTACAGGTGCTGCGCGCGGTATTGGTAAGGCAATCGCATTGAAGTTCGCAGAGGAAGGTGCAAATGTTGCATTTACTGACCTCGTTATTGATGAGAACGGTAAGGCTACCGAAGCAGAGATTGCTGCCAAGGGTGTAAAGGCAAAGGCTTATGCAAGTAATGCTGCCGACTTTGCACAGACAGAAGAGGTTGTAAAGCAGGTTAAGGAGGAGTTCGGCTCTATCGATATTCTTGTAAACAACGCTGGTATTACAAAAGACGGTCTTATGCTTCGTATGACAGAGCAGCAGTGGGACGCAGTCATTGCAGTAAACCTCAAGAGTGCTTTCAACTTCATTCACGCTTCCATACCTGTAATGATGCGTCAGCGTAGCGGTAGCATTATCAACATGGCAAGTGTTGTTGGTGTTCATGGCAATGCTGGTCAGGCTAACTATGCAGCTTCAAAAGCTGGTCTTATTGCTTTGGCAAAGAGTGTTGGTCAGGAGATGGGACCTAAGGGAATCCGTGCTAATGCTATTGCTCCTGGTTTCATTGATACTGCTATGACACAGGCTTTGCCACAGGATATCCGCAAGGAATGGATCTCAAAGATTCCTCTCCGTCGTGGCGGTACTGTTGAAGATATTGCCAACACTGCTGTTTACCTTGGTTCTGATCTGTCAAGCTATGTTACTGGTCAGGTTATCCAGGTTGATGGTGGCATGAATATGTAAATCCTTTTCCTCCCAGCCCAATGGTCATCAGACATTGGAATGGTGAGGAGGATATAAGCTGTAGGGATGTAGATACAGTTTGCTCTATAATGCTGATGCCTATATCTTTGAAAGGTATATCTCGCCCAAACAGCATAACATATAAAAACGGACATACGGCTCTTGTATCTGCTATTGTAGCGTGATAACAGACACAGGAGCTGTGTATCTCTTTTTGAAATCGATTATCATTTTAACACATCCTTTGGAAAGACATTTCTTGCTATGGAAGTACTTTACGAAGATAACCACATTATAATCGTCTACAAGGAAGCAGGCGAGATTGTCCAAGGTGACAAGTCGGGCGACGAACCATTGTCTGAGATTGTCAAACGATGGATAAAAGAGAAATACCAGAAACCCGGCAACGTGTTTCTGGGTGTTGTTCATAGGCTGGATCGTCCCGTAGCAGGATTGGTTATCTTTGCCAAGACTTCAAAAGCACTCATAAGGTTAAACAATATGTTCCGCAATGGTGAGGTGCATAAAACCTATTGGGCAATAGTTACACGTCCGCCTTTCGAGCCGGAGGCAACACTGACCGACTGGCTTGTGCGTAACGAGCGGCAGAATAAGAGTTACGCTTATAATCATCAAGTGCCGACTTCCAAGAAGTCTATCCTGCATTATAAGGTAATCAATCAGTCTGACCGTTACACGTTACTTGAGATTAACCTCATGACAGGTCGCCATCATCAGATCCGCTGTCAACTGTCTAATATGGATTGTCCTATAAAAGGTGACTTGAAATATGGTGCCCCACGTTCTAATCCTGATGGTAGTATCTGTCTGTTGAGTCACCGTGTCGAGTTCATCCATCCCGTTTCAAAGGAGACAATATGTATAGAGTCACCCTTGCCAAATGACACTCTTTGGCAGGCTATAGGTAGCTTTTAATGCTTATCCGGGGCAAGCTGGAAGTATTATGGAAAGCGGTTACAGCGAATTATCTTCATGACGATAAATATTTCTTTTCATGAAGAAAAATATTTTTTTTCGTGAAGATAAATATTTCTTTTCATGAAAAGAATTCCGTGAAAGTGTAGTTTCTTTATACTGGATTAGCGTCCTTCATCTACAATAGGATATAGTTCAATGAACTCGCCTTGGTGTTTCTTGCCGTCATTAATGACTGCAGCAATCTTCTCACTGACCACATCTATGGAATGAGAGCCTGGTCCGGTGTAATGATTGTTCAGGTCAGTTGTCGTTGCACCTGGATGTATATTGAAGATTTCAACAGGTATATTGTTTTTCTCAAACTCCATTGCCATGATGCTTGTCATTGCATTCTGTGCTGCTTTACTGGCTACATAGGACATCGGATGCCAATAAGGACTAACCTCGGAAGGAACCGTAATATTCACTATCCGCCCTTTATTGGCCGACAACAAGGGGGTAAGTGCCTTTGTCAGGCAGAATGTACCGACATAGTTTACCTGTATGGTCTCTGCTACATCCTGCATTTCCGAATCATAACTTGCCATTTCCATGTCACCGGGAATGCCCGCATTGTTTACCAGAAGTTCCAAGTCATAATATTTTTCCTTTATCTCCTTAGCCGTTTGTTCTAAGGAAGTATTATCCGAAAGGTTCACATATTGCCAGCCAATCACGTCTGCTCCCTCAGCTTTCAGAGTCTTCATTGCATCTTCTGCACGTTTGCTGTTGCGCGCACCGACGATTACCTGCCAGCCGTTTTTACCTAAAAACTTACAGATGCCGTAGCCGATTCCTTTGTTTGCACCTGTTACCAATACTTTTTTCATACTTGTTTTCTGTTTTATCAAGGTGATACATTATGGATGCAAAGTTACATTTTTTAATTGATAGATACAGCTGTTATGCCGATATATATGGTTTATCCGTTAAAAGCGAGGATGCTTTTCGTATGGCTTTAACGGAAGACCTGAAGTTATGCATTTAACAAAAAGACAGCCAAGACCGTCTTGGCTATCTACTTTATTATCATCCTCCGACGCAGAAAACCTTTTCATTTTAATATTTTGAAAATGCAGACGACAGATTGAATAATCATGACATAATTTCGGGTAAAACACCTACAGATAAAGGCAAAAACACGTGTAAAAAGCAAGTTTGCAACCAACAGTAAATCAATCATTTATAAAGTCGTGCAAGAAAAGGTGCTTAATTGGACTTCAAAAGGGCGTCAGTAAGGCTTCAAAAGGGCATCTATTGCAAGCCAATTGGGCGTCTTTTCAAAGCCAAAAGACCATGTGTTAGCTTTGAGTTGCATGAAAATAGTTTACAAACATTGGTTGATATGGGAATAAGTTGTTTGTTGAAGATGGAAAGACATGGTATTTGTTTTCAGCATTTTTATCTTGTACTTTATCCATGAGACCATCTGATTTTGGATAGTCATACCATGCAGGTGTATAATCCTTTATTCTGTTTCCAATCTACGCATTTAACGGAAGACCCATATATATTGAGATATAGCTTTCAAGCCTGTATTTAAATCCAATTGTAACAGGTTTTACAGTAACGGCTATATACCCGTGATTCTTTGCTACGTAAGTTTTTTTATTTACCTTTGCACAGGAAATTAGTGTTTTAAAATATTTAATAAGATAATCTAATGAAGTTAATTAGATCAATGTCTCTTGTCATGGTGGCAGGAGTATTACTTTCTTCCTGCATCAAGGAAGAGGCTTTAAATTCTGAAGCTGATATCACTGGAGTGACAGTTGATGGAACAACGCTTATACGAAAGCCGGTTATAACGAATAATGAAGTACTTTTCTACGTGAATGGATGGGAAGACCTGAGCCATCTATCACCGAAATTCAATATCACCGAAGGTGCTAAGATAGAACCGGAAAGTGGTACAGAATTAGATTTTACACAGCCAAAGAACTATACGGTAACGTCACAGGACGGACAGTGGAAGAAGACCTACAAGGTTGCGTTTGTAACCAATGACGTTGCAACGGACTATCACTTTGAGACGCTCAAGGAAGGTGCAGGAAACAAATACCATACTTTCATTGACAAGACTTATGATGGTAACACCATAGAGTGGGGTAGCGGGAATGCTGGTGTAGCTTTTACCTTGGGCAGCAGTAATGCTTCTGACTTTCCTACAAGCCAGGCGGAAGATGGATACAAAGGGAAATGCGTAAAGCTGACAACAGTGAGCACAGGCTTTCTTGGTGCCATGTTCGGTGCTCCCATTGCAGCTGGTAATCTCTTTATTGGTACATTTCAGATTGATTTGAAGAATGCCGCAAAGTCAACCCACTTCGGTCTTCCTTTCCATAAAGTACCCAAGCAGCTTATCGGATACTATAAGTATAAGGCCGGTGCGAAGTTCCAAGACAAGAATAAAAAGGAAATTAAAGATAGAAAAGACAGTCTGGCAATCTATGCCGTATTGTTTGAAACAGGTGATGGAGTTGATTATCTTGATGGAACCAACTCACTTACAAGTGACCGTATCGTCCTCCTTGCACAGCTCAAAGACTGGAAGGAGACTGATGACTGGGTCCGTTTCGCCATACCATTCGAGCCGGTGAATGGGCGTACTGTTGATACTGAGAAACTGAAGAATGGTAAGTATAGTCTTGCGATTATCATGTCATCAAGTAAAGATGGAGCAACATTCAATGGTGCCATTGGCAGTACGCTATATGTTGACGAGCTGCAGCTGTTCTCAGAATAGATGGGGGACGGAAATAACAATGTGACATTAATGATAAATAAGACAAATGAAACAACGAATTATAACAATCGCAATTGCAGCTTTAAGCTACACAATTACAGCTCTGGCACAGACGGATCGCACACAGCTTCTAACTGTTTCAGAGTATAATGGATGGGAATATGAGGTAAAAGCTGGTATAAACTTTGGTGGTGTTTCACCTCTTCCTCTTCCTGTAGAAATCAGAAAGATAAACAGTTACAGCCCGAAGTTAAATGGGACATTGGAAGGAACGGTGACCAAATGGCTTGGCAATGACCGGAAGTGGGGTATTTCTGCTGGACTGAAGTTTGAAGAGAAAGGCATGATAACAGGAGCGACGGTAAAGAACTACAGCATGGAGATTATCAATGACGGTAGTCGTGTGGCTGGTTACTGGACGGGTTATGTGAAGACAAACTACAACACAACGCTTTTAACTATCCCTCTTGTGGCGAATTATCGCATCAATGAGCGATGGAAGATGCGTGCAGGTCTGTATTCATCCATCAAGCTGGACGGTGAGTTCTCTGGTCATGTGAGTGACGGTTATCTGAGGGAAGGAACGCCAGTAGGTGAAAAACTTTCTTTCACTGATGGTAGTACTGCTTCTTACGACTTCTCTTCCAACCTTCGTCACTTCCAATGGGGTGGGCAATTGGGAACAACATGGCGTGCTTTCAACCATTTTACAGTAAATGCAGACCTCACGTGGGCATTCAATGACATCTTTGAAAGTGGGTTCAAGACTATCAGTTTTGGGCTTTACCCCATCTATCTTAATCTTGGATTTGGTTATCGTTTTTAAAGATGCAGGAATGTTTCACGCTGTCTTAGATACTACAGATGAGTAGTGTTTGTAAAAATAAAAGAACAAAGAGCTGACTGCATTCATAAAAAGAATTTATTGCCAAAGATTTTATAGAATGTGTTTAAATGTAGAAACAGGTATTTAGTTATGCTGAGGAGATGCAGAATCAGTCAGCCAAGGTTCTTTAAATGACAATCCGTAGATATGCATAGTTGCGTATTCCTACGGATTGTTTCAGTTTTAAAGTGAAAAGACAGATGGATAGCGTGCTGTTCTTTCTTTTTCCTATTGAATATGAATGAGTCTTTTTTTTGTTTGAAATCCGAAGTATCCTTACAAAAAAAATCGTTGGTTTGGTGTAAAGTGCCAAGACGGATAATATTGGATGCTTATAAAATAATGGGATTATCTTTGTAGTGGCATATATGCATTGGATACTTATACTTCGAGGTGTATAGATTAGAACAACTCTAATTGCTGTCCAGGTGCATTGGGAGCTTGGGATTTTTCACCATAAAACAGTTGAATATTGGCAAATTGTTTATCTGTTATACAGAGTATTCCTACTTTCCCTGACTTTGGCAGTAATGCTCGAATTCGTTTCATGTGTACCTCGGCATTCTCCATACTTGCACAATGACGTACATAGATGGAAAACTGAAACATAGTGAATCCATCCTTTATAAGAGATTTGCGGAAGTCAATATAGGCTTTCTTCTCTTTCTTGGTTTCTGTTGGTAAATCAAAGAATACAAGAATCCACATAATTCGGTACTCGCTGAAACGGTCAAAGCCTGTCATACTACTTTTACATTTCCGGGTAACTGATGCGTTTGCTTTCACCAGCAAAGCATTTAGCAAGTGAGGCTGTAGTTTGTTGTACTGCAATCATTAATGGACTACGCTTGCCATTTATAACTACATCTAATATCGGAATACTGAGTAGTTGCATTTTTATCTCTCGTGTAATATCAGATATTTCTGTATAATTATGAATAATATCTAAAACTAATTGATCTACATAGTCGTTCCTTAAATACATTATATTATACTGATTTACAGTTAATTATCTCTCTATTTATTTGTATATTTCTGCAAGTTTTTGTACCTTTACAGTATAAAACTTGCAGAAATATATGTTAAAAAGGACCTCTAATCAATTATCATTATTCTCTTCCTTAGAGGATATGCTCAATCACAATCACCCCCTTTATACGCTTGGTAATAAAATCAACTGGCGTAGATTTGAAAACTCCTTCTCTCGTTTGTATTGTAGTACAAATGGTCGCCCTGCGCATCCTATTCGTTTGATGTGCGGACTTTTAATCTTGAAACACTTGCGTAATATCTCTGACGAAAGTGTTGTTTTACAGTGGAGTGAAAATGCTTATTATCAGTATTTCTGTGGTCAACTGGAGTTTCTTCCTAAAGAACCTTGCGAAGCTTCTGATTTGGTTCACTTCCGCAATCGTATAGGCGAAGAAGGAATTGAAGTCATTCTTGCTGAGAGCATCCGTGTCAATACTGAGAATGATAATGAGGATCATTTTAACACAGCTTTTATAGATTCTACGGTACAGGAGAAGAATATCACTTACCCAACGGATGCGAAGTTGCATAAAAAGATAATCAATCGAGTGCTCAAAATCGTTCGTGAGAAGAAACTTCCTTTACGTCAGAGCTACCAAAGGACACTGAAAGCAATCTCTCGCAACCAACGTTTTCGCAATCACCCCAGGAGTCACAGGAAGGCTGTCAAGGCTGACCGGAGTCTGCGCACCATAGCCGGTCGTTTGGTCAGAGAACCTGACCGTAATCTTCCTGACAGGAAAGGCTATGAAAAGATGTTTGAGCTCTTCTATAAGGTCCTTTCTCAAAAACGTAACAGTCGTAATAAGATATATTCTCTTCACGAGCCTGAAGTACAATGCATCAGTAAGGGTAAGGAACATAAGAAGTATGAGTTTGGCAACAAAGCTTCCTTTATCCGTTCGCTATCAGGAATTATTCTTGCTGCCGTTTCTTTTAGGAATGAATATGATGGGCATACCATAGAAGCATCCTTACAACAAACCGAAAGAATGACAGGCAAGCGCATTGATAACTTGGCAGGAGACAGAGGATATAGAGGAACAGATCTGGTTGGAACAACAAAAATACTCATACCACAAGCCCCTAAAGACAAAGATAGTTACTATCAAAAGAAAAAGAAACACAAACTGTTTTGCAAGCGGGCAGGAATAGAGCCTACCATAGGACATCTTAAAAGTGATTACAGATTATCTCGCAACTTTTATAAAGGTGTGAAAGGGGATGCTATGAATATAATGCTGGCAGCTGCAGCATATAACTTCAGAAGAGCTATGAGAGCTCTTTTGTGCTTTACAAAAACTATCATCGAAAAGTCAGTTTTGGTTGACTTTTCGACAAAATGGGCTTTTTAAGGAACGACTATTTAGCAGCTGGTGCAGACATTATCAGCACAAACACATTTTCTGCCCAGCGTATTTCCCAAGGGGATTATCACATGGAGAACTTTTCACGTGATATAGCCTTTGAAGGTGCAAGGATTGCCCGTGAGTGTGCTGATGAGTTTTCTACAACTGATAAGCCTCGTTTCGTTGCAGGTAGTATTGGTCCTACGAACAAGACGTGTTCTATGTCGCCTGATGTCAGCGACCCTGCCAAGCGTGACCTTACATACGATTCCCTGTTTGCTGCTTACAGTGAACAGGTCGCTGCAATGATAGAAGGTGGGATTGACGCTGTCTTGATTGAAACAATCTTTGATACGCTTAATGCAAAGGTTGCCATTGATGCTTCATTGTCAGAGATGCAGAAAGCTGGTGTTGACCTGCCTGTCATGCTGTCAGTGACGATTACTGACCTTTCTGGCAGAACAACTCAGTGGGCAGACACTCGATGCCTTTCTTGCCTCAGTTTCTTCTTATCCAATCTTTTCTGTTGGCTTGAACTGTTCGTTCGGTGTAGAACAAATGCGCCCTTATCTTAAAGAGCTGGCGGCTAAAGCACCTTATTTCATCAGTGTTCATCCCAATGCCGGATTGCCTAATACAATGGGGTTATATGACGAGACAGCTGACACAATGGTGTCACAGATGGCTGCTTTTGTAGATGATGGTCTTGTAAATATCATAGGCGGCTGTTGTGGGACAACTGAAGAGTTCATTGCTGGTTACACCAGGATAGTTGAAGGAAAGAAAACGCATGTGCCTGTTGATGCTCCGAAGGAGATGATCCTGTCGGGGCTTGAGCAGTTCCGGGCTGTCTCCTGAAATATCTTTTGTCAATGTAGGTGAGCGTTGTAATGTTGCTGGAAGCCGTAAGTTCCTGCGTTTGATAAAAGACCTCAATTCCGCATCGTTTTTTCTTGTGAGGCGATTTTATGTGTTGAGATGTCTTTTTGGGGCTCTATATGTTGATATGGGGATTTTCGAGGCTTCCTGGGTCTTGCCTATGCATGAAATCCCCCACCCAAACCAATGGGGAATATGAGAACCACAAAGAAATGCTGCTTGTTCAAGGAATACCTCAGAATAGTATGCTTTGTTTGTATACAGGTTCAGAACGTTCCGCCTTCCTGTTTGCACCCATTTTGCCGGCACGCTGACAAAATGCAGGATAAAGGCTTTCAGCCTGCTTGTCTTTTTCAAAGGCTTGACCTTTTCGCTGATATGGCGGACGAGATAGAAGTTCTTCAGTATGGCAGTAACCATCATGAAAGCCATGTTCTCAGCCATGAGGGAAAAGGGCATATATTTCAGTTATTCACATTGGTGTTTCCGTCACGGTTCTCACCTCCGACTATGATGCCCCCGATGGAAGCCCAGCCCTGGAAATAACCATGGTCCTGCCTGTAGGAATACTTTGCATCGAACTTGTGGGCAGGAACAAACTGGTGGTAAAAGTCCAGGTCAACATGACTGCCCGCCTTTATAAGGCTCTCCCGTTAAATACGTAGATAGGAAACAGAACAAAGGCTTATACACCTGTCTGGTATGACTATCCAAAAATAGACGGTCTCACAAAAAGGGATAGAGCACAAAATAAAAATGCAGAAAAGGCAAACAGATACCGTGTCTTTCCGTCTTCTACAAACAACTTATTCCCATATCAATCAATGTTTGTAAACTATTTTCATGCAGTTCAAGACCAATACATGGTCTCTTGGCTTCTAAAAGACGCCCAATTGACTTGCAAAAGACGCCCTTTTGAGGTCTAACTGACGCCCTTTTGAAGTCCAATTAAGCACCTTTTTTGCACTACCTTATAACTGATTGATTTACTGCTGGTTGCAAACTTGCTTTTTACACGTATTTTTATCTTTATCTGTTGATATTTTATCCGAAATTATGTCATGATTTTTCAATCCCTTGTCTGCATTTTCAAAGTATTTACATGAAAAGGTTTTCTGCATCGGAGGATGATAATAAAGTAGGTAGACAAGGCGGTCTTGGCTATGTTTTTATTTAATGCATAACTTCAGCTTCTTCCGTTAAAGCTATACGAAAAACATCCACGCTTTTAATGGAAGAACCCTTTATAAGCCCCATTCTCCGTATCATCCGTAAAGTAAGGTGTTCAGCTTCTCTGCAGTGTTGAAACTATAAGACCTGCCGGAGGTTTCGCTCTTATAGACAATATTCTCTTCGGCAAGCTCCTTCAGTCCGCGCCCCACGGTGTCGGCACCGGGTAACAGCGTACCAGGTCTCTGCTTGAACTGCCCAATAAGCGCATTGATGTCCTCAAGGCAATCCCCACCACAAAGGTAGCTGAAGAAGAGAGAGCCTGGAATGCTTCCATGGCTGAATGCCTTGCCGCTGCATCCGCGTCTGCCCAACACGGATTCGGTAAGTTTTTCAAAGCCCAACTTTGAAAAAACGTCCATGATGTGATAAAATCCTCCGAAAGAAGTGATATTCTCGTTTTTAATTGCTACCTTTGTCATGTCAGATTTTTGCTTGCTTGTTATGTTTGTTGCACTAAGATAGGTGAAAATTCTGACTTATCCAAGTGTTTTGAGGACTTTGTTTCTCAGGCACTTGGATTTCTCACAAGAAATTATGCTGCGGAATTAAGGGAAAGGAAAAAAAGTAGGTTTGTAACAGTAAAATAAACACCAACCTGTTGTCTAAAATGGGGAGGATACTAAAGGGATAAATTAATATGTCACAAAAGGGAAGCGTATTTCAAAAAGGAGGAGGTGGGACAAACTTTGAACAACTCGTTCAAACGGCGTTTCTTACAACTCTTATCATTCATGGTAATGCTCCATGTCTTGATTCTGGTGAATTATCGGAGGTTGCACTACAAGTAACTAACAGAGGCTATGAAACTGATGATTTTATGGTTACGGCAAAATCAGCAAGTGGTGAACATCGTATATTGATTCAGGTAAAACACGATATATCATTTACTGTTGATAATGAAATATTCAAAGAGGTAATTAATGCTTTTTGGAAAGACTATAATAATACTTCAATTTTTGACAAATCAAAAGATAAACTTATTATAATAAAGAATGGTTTAACTAAAGATGAAAGAAATCATCTTAAATCGCTTTTTAATTGGGCAAAAAATCACGCAACAGAAGCAGATTTTATTACCGAAGTAAACAGGATAAAAGGAAAGAAAGACCGATTAGATGTTTTTCGTGAGGTGCTAAAAGAAGCAAATAAAAATACATATTTGACAGATAAAGAACTTTGGGAGTTTTTGAAATGTGTTGATGTTTTGGAATATGATTTCCTAAACGAAGGGAGTATTGATAAAACATATTTTCTCAATCTGATTAAGCTCAGTAAAAACAAAAATTCGGCAACAACCGAAAAAGATATTTGGGACAGTATTTTTGCTTATGTTGCTACGCTTAATCCAAATGGTGGAAGTGTGACACTTGAAAGTATTAAAGATAAAGATTTCTTTCAGCATTTTGATAACACACATTTAACTCCATACTTCAAAGCCGTTGAAAAACTTAAATCAGACAGCAATGAGATTTTACGACCAATAAAAACTTATATTGGAAAAGGAGAAAACGAATTTCATTTACAACGATCAGAATTAAGAGAAAAAATTTTAGTTGGTCTAAGTAATTCCCAACTAACGATTGTGACAGGAAAACCTGGAGTTGGGAAATCAGCTGAAATCAAAGAGATCCTTGAAAAAGATTATCCTAATGCAAGTGTGTTTGTTTTCAGAGCAGACCAATTCAATGAATCTACGCTCACCAATGTTTTCTCAAGTCAAGGGGTAAATGAAACAATACAAAATATTTTCTCATGTATCTCCCTTATTCCTGAAAAAATTATTTTCGTTGATAGCTTGGAAAAGCTATTGGAAGCAGACCCCGAATGTGCCTTTAAACAGTTATTAGCGTTACTTAAAGAGCACCTAGAAATTAAATTAATTGCTTCGTCACGGAAATATGCGATTGATTTAATTACATTAAAATTTGGTATTGATAAAGACAATATATGTATAATTGACATTCCAACGCTTAATGAAGAAGAATTAAAACTTGTAGCTGAAAAGTTTCCGCAGTTAAATAGTGTTCTAAAAAACGACAAAGTCAAAAAGTTGTTGCAAAGTCCAAAATATCTGGACTTCTCAATCTTAGCAATTAGTAAAACAAACGATGATTATGCTAATGTTTCGCAGACAGAGTTTAAAGACAAGTTATGGAATTCATTAGTTGTAGATTCAACCAATACAAAAAATGGACTTCCACTTAAACGTGAAGAAGCCTTTAAAGAAATTGCAGTAAAGAGAGCAAAGGAAATGAAACTCTTTACTAAACCTGATAAGTCTGATGCAGAGGCTATAGCCTGTTTAGAAAATGATGAAATTGTATTTCAGGAAAACAACAACAGAAAGTATTCTCCCACTCACGATATATTAGAAGATTGGGCATTAGTAAAATATGTTTCTTCAAAGTTTGAAGACTTTCCAAATCCAAAAGATTTTTTCAACAATTTAGGAAACGAGCCGGCTATTAGACGAGCATTTCGTCTTTGGGTGGAAGACTATTTAATTGACAACAATGGTAAAATAAATGAACTGATCAAGGTAACAATTGCTGACCAAACTATTGAGAAATATTGGGCAGATGAATTGTTGGTAGCTGTATTTAAGTCAGAAAACAGTAATTCATTTTTTACTTCTTTTGAAAAAGAACTTCTTGAAGACAACTCTGTTTTCTTCAATAGATGTTTGCATATCATAAAAACTTGCTGCAAAGAAAGCGACCAAAAAACGAACAACAGCAATTTGCTTTTGCCGATTGGTTCGGGTTGGAAAGAAGCATTGTTTTTTATTCAAAAGAACAATACTCAATTAGAATCAATAAAACTTACAATACTCAATTTTCTCACTAATTGGTATTACCGATTACTTTTTCAATACAAAAAAATTGAAAACGCAGAATTAGAGGCGGCAAAATCTATTGTCCTAACCTATTTGAAAGAAGTTGAAGAAGAAAAAGAATTTTGGCAAGAGGAAAATGTCAAAGGTAAATCATCAAACTTGATTTCAATTTTATTTGACTTGGCTTCAATTTCAAAGGAAGAAATTAAACAACTTATTGCAAGAGCATTTACCAAGAAAGAAAATCGGGAATCTTGGAGATTAAATTCTTTTTACGAAAATGTAATTGAAAGTAGTCTTTCAGGTATAGGAAACCTGCGTTTGATAAAAGAATTGCCTGAATTGATTATTGAAACAGCTTGGAAAAATTGGAAATATATACCACCCCAAAAAGAAGATTTTCCTGAAGATAGATTTGGCATATTGGCAAGGAATTCTTTGAGTTATGAAGAATGTTGGGGAATAAGAGATAGACATTCCTTTTTCCCTTCGGGAATTTACAAAACGCCTTTTTACAATTTATTGTGGATTCATCCAATCGTTGGTTTGAAGTTCATCATTGATTTTATCAATTATTCGGTTGAATTTTATGTAAACGCTACTTGTGAATATAAGCATAAAATTTCTCAAATTGAAATAGAACAGAATGACGGAACAAAAACAGAACTATATGCGGCGTGGGAATTATGGGCGGCTTACAGAGGTTTAAGCGTTACAAACTACGCATTGGAATCATTGCTAATGAGCCTTGAGAAGTTTTTATTAGAAACGGCTAAAAGAAAGACAGATGTTAGTAGAGAGAACTTGAAGTTTATATTTGATTATGTTCTTAAAAACAGCAATAATATTGCTCCAATAGCGGTTTTAACGAGCGTTGCTATTGCTTATCCCGGAGAAGTTGAAGAGGCGATGTTGTCATTATTGTCTGTCAAGGAATTTTATGAGTGGGATTTAAGTCGAGCACTTCAAGAAAGCTCAGTGCTTGCCTCAATGGATGGACGTATTTCATTTGCACAAAAAGAGCGTTTGGAATCAAATCAACTTCCACATAGAAAAAAATATCAAAGAGGGCTTCGAGATTTTATTTTAGACTATCAATTTAATGTTAGAAAATTAAACAAAGAAATTCACCAAATAATTGACAAACTAAAAGCACAATATGATGGTAAAGATGTTATATGGAAAAAGAATTTAATTGAAATGGATATCAGAAACCAAAAAGTTGGAGAATATGATGAAAAACTTGGTGGTTTTCCTATTCAACCTGAATACGATGATGAAGTTGTAAAGTTTATTGAATCCAATAAAGAAAGTTTTGAAGCAGATACAAAGTCTTTGAATATTTCAGGACAACTTTCAAAAACTTACGAAAAGAAAGAAATTATTGATTTTTCATCTTGGTTATCTTGCTATGAACAATATTCTTCATCAAAATCCTTAAATATCCTTTATGACAGACCAATTACGTTAGCTGTATTAGGACTGAGAGATTTTTCAACAAACATAAATGAAGAGCAAAAAACAAAGTGTATAGAAATAATTACTGATGCAATAGTTTCTATTCTACAATATAAATTTAACAGAGAACATAGCCTTAATATGAGCATCAACATACTGGAAAAAGATATTGCTTTATCTTCTTTTCACTTGCTGATGGAAAATGTGGAAGGTGATGAAGATAGGGACAGAATAATAGCAATGATAATTTCAATGCTATTTGCCCCCTTTGCTAAACACGAATTTGACAAAATCATACAATACTTTAGAGAAGTATTTTTCAAACAATTTCCTAATGAAGCAAAAAGGGTTTGGCTTGGTCTCATTAAGTATGCTTGTTACAAAAAAGCTAATCCTAAATCTCATAGACACCAAGATGAAGATAGTTTAAAGGAAGTGCTGGACAAGGAAGAAAAATTTGTTCAACAAATTTCATCCAATAAGAATTTAAAGTTTGACCTTTCAGAAATTAGTTTAGAAAAGTGTGAGGGATATTTACTTGCAAGAGCCTTTGTAATTACGCCATACGACACAGCAGATAAAGATTTTACAGATTTCATAAACCACATATTACCGATAGTTCTTGGCGACTTAACTAAAAAAGAAGATTATTCATATAACAGAGGAAGAGAATCTCGACAATTTCATCACGAATCAATTTCAGATATTGAACAATATCTTGCCAATTTATTTTTGGACGCAAATTTTGATTTTTCAAAATCTGTTTTAACTACATTGGTCAATTCATTGTCAAAAAATACGCAAAGACAAAGATTTGGAAGAGACGATTTGTTTCAATTTGTGAATACTACTTTGGATTATTTTGTATTGAAATTATATGACAATGGAAATTTAAAAATAGACCAAATAAAATACTCACAGCAACAGACCAACTTTTGGAATCTATGGGAAGTTCTGTTTGATTTAATCCCAAGTGATGGAACACACCCGCTAATTCAAAAACTTCTGTTGGACATTAGATATTTGCTATGGGATTATCAAGGTAATCCCAATGAAAATAATTGGAGTGTTTTGAATGGAAAAAAAGAGTTTTACAAAAAAATATTTCTTGAAAAAGGAAAAAGCAATGCTTCATCAGTAATAAATGTGTTTTCAACAATTGGTGGAAAAGAATTTTTACCAGAAGGTATCAGTTGGCTGGCAGATGTTTTCAAATCAAATCCTATGACCTCGTTATCTTTGACATCAGTTTCATCAGATAGAATGATTAAAAGACTTTTCTACAATCACATTTCAAAAATCAAAAACGACAAAAAACTAATTGACGATTATATTTGGATTTTAAACCGGATGGTTGATTTGGGTTCGTCAGAAGCATATTTATTTAGAGAAAATGTAATTACGTATAAAAGCATTAAGTAAACTGCGAGTAGAAGGAACTCTCTACTCGTTCTTTGGAAACGCTGAACTTGAGCGTATTACGGAATTAGAGAAAGAAGGTAGGACAACAACGCCCCTCAAAGAGAAGGAGAAGAACGAAATCCGTAGGAAGGTGATTCTCTTATAGGATACCATCAAGGGAAAAGACAAAACAATCTCAGAACAACAACGAGAAATCAAGGTCTATGAAGAGGAGCTAAGTTTTATCCAGAGATTTTTTAATAGCTTCTACCTCTTTTGTGCAATATTTGTTTGATGCTCCGCAAGATGGCTTCTATGATGGCACCGTAGTAAAGATGCACCAAAAGCAGGTGGCGATACGAGTACGGCAACAGCTCATTCATCGTAACCGCTCACAACGACTATAATCGCTTTTTTCTTTCACTGACAAGAAGAAAAACATGAAAAAACGCTCACTTTTCCTCGAAAAGGGTTATCTTTGTAAGTGAAATAGTGAGCGTTCTTTGGCTATTCAAAATATTGTGTATCAGTGCACTTCGCTCATTTCTAAATCGTTACCTATACGACCTGTGTTTTATCGCAGAGCCTTGTAATTTAAGCATTTAGACCGAAATCATATTTTTTTATCGGACAGCCGCTATATGCTCAACTGTTAAACTATTTTAATAGTGATGAAATCCTCTCTCTGAGCCAAGCCCTGGGAGGTGAACACTATATAAAGAAGTTTGACGCATGGCATCATCTTGTCGTCATGCTTTATGCAGTAATGATGCGTTTAGACTCTCCGCGTGAGATAAAGGCCTCTCTCTCTGCTACAATACTCCGTTAAATTTTATGCTGCTTCAGTATCGAAACTAAATATCTCATTAATACTTTCTTTATTTAATGTCGTGTTCGGGTTCTTCTCGAACACGTCAATAATTCGTTGCGCATAGTAGGCATTGACCATCTGCGCTTTAAGTCGACCGATGGACGTGCCAAGCTCCTTGCACATGATTTTGGCCACATTGAGTGCCGTGAATGAAGAGTTGAAGGCAAAGTCAAGTTTTCTCTTGTCGCGTGCCTGACAATCTGTAAGGCCGAGGAACTGCTTTGCGTCGCGAAAGCAGAACTCCTCTTGGAAACGTGTGGTGTAATACTCCACCACATCGCGTCCGTCCATGCTCTCATCCGTACAGAAATACAAGCGCCGACTGCCATTAGGCAACTCGTGGATGACAAGCGAAACGACCCTGTGCAAGGACTTGCACCATGCCTTGAGCGCATAGACCTTGCCGGAGGTCTCCTCCAGCTCAAGCATTTCGACTTTAGACATATCAATGTTCCTCACGTCAATCTTGTCACCTTTGACACGGGGACGGCCGGGCTTTCCCGTGGGTTCCCCGTCCCATGTGTAGAACAAGGCTGCGTCATGACGCAGGCGGCTCACAACATGGAATCCCATCTTCATTACCCTGTCGATGAAAGGTCTCTTGGAGAAGGCTGAGTCGGCGACAAGAACCTTGCAGATACGCTGTAAGGTTACCTTGTCGTCCTCCAACACCTTGGCATACCTGTCGTACAGGCTCATCTCTTTTTTCTCCCCGCCTTTTTCCAATGTGGTCTGCGCAGCCTTGAGCATCATGCACTCATGCAGGTCCACGTCTATCACACCGATGCCGAGGATCTCAAGACCGTGCTTTACCGCACCTGCACAGCCCGACCAGAACGTACCCACGTATGGGGTATGCTTCCCAGCCTTCTTGATGAAGATTGGGTCTATGACGATGGCATTGCGACCCTTGCCTTGTTTGAAGGCGAAAGCACTCAGCCACATATTCATCTCATGCCAGTTCACGCTACGCTCTGCCGTCTGCCGATAGCATTGCTCGCCACGATTGCCATAGCGTCCCATCTGCGTGAAATTGCATCTCCTTGGGATGACCATCAAAAGAAAAAGCATTTCCATGACGTTTGTCTGGATACTTTTGTTTAACTTTGCTCCATCTTCGGCACTAAATGCTGCTTTGCAGAGCTTCATATATCGGCTAATCAAATTGGTTGTCAGCATAAACTTTATTTTTTTTTTACATCTATAAAGTTACTGAAATTCAATGAGATAGCCGATTATATTATGTTATATATTGTTGTTTAATCTACTCTTTTTCAGATACTTATCATATTTGTTTTCTGCCACAATTTCTGTTGGCTTTTGGGTGAAAGATTCGCAAACCGCGAAAATTTAACGGACTATTGTTATGGAAGAAAGGACTTGAATTATTTTGTTATGTCTTTGAATTATAGTATTTTTGCAGAGACTAAGTAGGCATATAAGAAGATAAGTTTTTTTCTTATACTTGTTTGCTTTATAATTGCAATAAGATAATATTGATGATATGCAGTTGAAAAAGAAAAGATGGCATTGTCTTCCGGGACAGGAGCCTACCGATATGGATTTAAAGATAATGGCTCTCGAGAAGAAGGGCAAACTGGTTCCTACACGTGACATGATTAAGACACCTGAGCAGATTGAAGGTATCCGGAGAAGTGGAGTGGTCAATACTGGCTGTCTGGATGCTGTTGCTGATGCTATACATGTGGGAATGAACACACAGGAGATTGATGATATCTGCATGCAGTATTGCAAGGATCATAACGCAATCCCTGCCTGCCTGAATTATGAAGGATATCCTAAGAGCGTCTGCACAAGTATCAACGAGGTGGTATGCCATGGTGTTCCTAAGAAAGAAGACGTACTTCAAGAAGGTGACATCATCAATGTTGATATGACAACGATAGTTGATGGCTATTTTGCAGATGCAAGTCGTATGTTCATCGTTGGTGGAAAGACAACCCCGGAGAAGGAACGTTTGGTGCGTGTTGCTAAGGAATGCCTTGAGATAGGAGCTGAAGCAGCCAAGCCATATTGTTTTGTCGGTGATATAGGTCACGCTGTCCAGAAGCATGCCGAGAAGAACGGGTATGGTGTTGTTCGTGACCTTTGTGGTCATGGTGTAGGAGTTGAGTTCCACGAACAACCTGACATCGTTCACTTCGGGCATAGAGGTACTGGAATGTTACTTGTTCCAGGTATGGTGTTTACCATTGAGCCGATGATTAACATGGGAACTTGGAAAGTCTTTATTGATGCAGATGATCCATACGGTTGGGAAGTCATCACTGGTGACGAGAAGCCTTCTGCACAGTGGGAACATACCTTCCTGATGACAGAGCATGGATTGGAAATTCTGACACACTAATGTCCTTAGTTCTCTTCGGAGAGAATCTAACTGAAAATGGAAGAAAGAAATATATATATATTAGGCATAGAAAGCAGCTGTGACGATACAAGTGCTGCCGTGTTGAAGAATGGTGTGATTCTCAGTAATGTCACAGCCTCACAGGAGGTGCATAAGGCTTATGGAGGCGTTGTGCCGGAACTTGCTTCAAGGGCTCATCAGCAGAACGTGGTTCCTGTTGTTGACCAGGCTTTGAAGCGTGCAGGCATCACAAAGGAGCAACTGTCGGCGATAGCTTTCACACGTGGTCCCGGACTGATGGGTAGTCTGTTGGTAGGAGTGAACTTTGCAAAGGGTTTTGCACGTTCATTGGGTATTCCGATGATTGAGGTGAACCACTTGCAGGGGCATGTCATGGCGCACTTTATCAAGGAAACTGATGACGACAATCACATGCCTCCGTTCCCATTCATCTGTCTTTTGGTATCTGGTGGCAACTCCCAGATAGTCAAGGTGAATGCCTATAATGACATGGAGGTACTCGGTCAGACTATAGACGATGCGGCTGGTGAAGCGATTGACAAGTGTTCAAAGGTTATGGGGCTGGGGTATCCTGGTGGTCCTATCATTGACAGGTTGGCACGTCAGGGAGACCCGTTAGCGTATAAGTTTGCCGAACCTAATGTTGCAGGATTTGATTACTCTTTCTCGGGTCTAAAGACTTCGTTCTTGTACAACATGAGAAAGTGGGTAGAGGATGATCCAGATTTTATCGAGCATCATAAAGAAGATATTGCTGCCAGCCTTGAGCATGCTATTGTTGACATACTCATGAAGAAGTTGCGTTTAGCTGTTAAAGAAACTGGAATTAAGCATGTTGCTGTAGCTGGTGGAGTGTCGGCTAATAATGGTCTGCGTAATGCTTTCCATGATCATGCTGAGCGTTATGGCTGGACAATCTATATACCAAAGTTCAGTTATACAACTGATAATGCTGCCATGATTGCCAGTGTAGGAACATTCAAGTATAAGGACAACGACTTTACGCAGATGGATATCCCTGTGTTCAGTAAAGTAACCTTTGAGTAATAATAAAGTAAAAGCCCCTTATAAAGAATAAAGATTATGGATTTTGAAAGTAAGATTATATCTCGACAGATTGGTGACATCCTTTATGCTTCAGGACTAACAATTGGTACAGCAGAGAGTTGCACAGGTGGTCGTATCAGTGAGGCAATCATTGCCATTCCTGGTTCTTCTGATTATTATAAAGGTGGTGTCGTAGCCTATACCGATGAGGTTAAGGAAAAGTTACTCGGCGTTTCTCACGAAGTTCTTGAGGAACAGACAGCTGTCTCTGAGGAAGTTGCCCGTGAGATGGTTCTGGGTACCATTAAAGCAATCGGTGTGGATTTTGCAATCGCATCAACAGGTTTTGCAGGTCCTGGTGGTGGCACAAAGGATAATCCTGTAGGTACAATCTGGTTGGCTTATGGAAACAAGGATGAGGTAAGAACCTTCAAGCTCACAGAAGACTTTGGACGTGACATTAACCTTGCCATTGCAACTAATAAGGCTATTCGTTTGATGCTTGATTTCCTGAATGATATGGATATAAAGTCCGAATAAACCTGCAAAAAAGCTTAAAATCAGCAATTATCGTAGTGAAAGTTTTGCTTATTTGAAACTTTTTTGTAATTTTGCACCCTGTTTGGAATAGGTATCAATTAACGAATCACAAAACAAAGATAGAAATGTCTAAGATTTGTCAAATCACAGGAAAGAAGGCACAGCTCGGTTGTAATGTGTCTCACTCAAAGCACCGTACAAAGAGAAGCTTTGATGTTAACCTCTTCAGCAAGAAGTTCTACTATGTAGAGGAAGGTTGCTGGATTGAGCTGAAGATTAGTGCTGCTGGTCTTCGTCTTATTAACAAGGTAGGTCTTGATGCAGCTCTCAAGCAGGCTGTTTCCAAGGGTTATGTTGACTGGAAGGACATTAAGGTAATAGGAGACTAAATATCATGGCAAAAAAAGCTAAAGGAAACAGAGTCCAAGTTATCTTGGAATGTACCGAGATGAAGAATAGTGGTATGGCTGGTACAAGCCGTTACGTGACTACAAAGAATCGTAAGAATACTCCAGAGCGTCTTGAGCTCAAGAAGTATAATCCGGTTCTTAAGAAGGTAACTCTTCACAAGGAGATTAAGTAAGCTCGCTCACAAAGAGTATAGTTAATAGTTAAAACAGATTAAACTATGGCAAAGAAAGCGGTCGCTACCCTCCATGAAGGTTCAACGGATGGTCGCGCATATTCAAAGGTTATCAAGATGGTTAAGAGCCCTAAGACTGGCGCTTACGTTTTCGATGAGCAGATGGTCCCAAATGAGGCTGTCAAGGATTTCTTTAAGAATTAATTTCTATAAAGATATATTCAAAAAGACCGCAGGTTTTTCCTGCGGTCTTTTATTTTCTATACATATTTGATGGTTCATTATAAGCATTTTAATATTAGCCCAAGTTTAACACCTATCATCGTACAATCTCGCCGTAAGTCCCTCCGGCTGCTTGTCGAACAAAGGATTAGTGCCACTGTCCTTAAAACGCTCTGTCAATGCAAAAGCGATCTTCTGCACCTGCACGGCTGTGAGAGAAGGCTCAAAACCGATATTGATTAGGATGAGCGAATGTACATGTCCGGGCACATCACGGTATGACTTCTTAAGTCTATAATAAGGAACCCTTATTGCCGGTTGCCGGGTTAAAACGTGTCTGTACATTTGCGTGCATGGGTGCAAAGTAACAAAAAATTGGTTCTTCCGTTAAATGCATAGATTGGAAACAGAATAAAGGCTTATACACCTGCATGGTATGACTATCCAAAATCAGATGGTCTCACAAAAAGGGATAATGCACAAAATAAAAATGCAGAAAATGCTAACAGATGCTATGTCCTTTCGCCTTCTACAAACAACTTCTTCCCATATCACTCGATATTTGTAAACTATTTTCAAACTACTCAAAACCAATACATGGTCTATTGACTTTGAAAAGACGCCCAATTGGCTTGCAATAGATGCCCTTTTGAGGTCTAACTAACGCCCTTTTGAAGTCCAATTAAGCACCTTTTCTTGCACTGCGTTATAACTAACTGATTTACTGTTGGTTGCAGACTTGCTCTTTACACGTGTTTTAGCCTTTATCTGTAGGTGTTTTACTCGAAATTATGTCATGATTTTTCAATCCATTGTCTGCCTTTTCACAGTATTGACATGAAAAGGTTTTCTGTGTCGGAGGATGATAATAAAGTAGGTAGCCAAGACCGTCTTGGCTATGTTTTTATTTAATAATAACTCCGGTTCTTCCGTTAAAGCTATACGAAAAGTGTACACTCATTTAACGGATGAACCAAAAAATTGATATGCTGATGTCCTACAAATCAGATTTGGATCATCTTCAGAAAACGCTACATCTGATTATCAAACACTTAGGGTATTGGCAGTCCTCAAAACACCCTGAAAATTTATGAAAAATAATTTTGACCGTTAAACTTGGGTTAAGATGGAATCTCTTTTTTCCTCTGTGTATCGTCAATGATGTAGCATTTGCTATCCAATGGGGCTTCCGCATTATCGCCCAGAAGCGGCAGGCCATACTTAACAGGAGGATGCGCCAGTTCATCTCGCCACGGTTCGTGAGACGGTAGTAGCAGTTCTTTCCTGTTTCAAGCAAATCGTAGAAGCGGTCATTATATATACTTCCGACCGTCGTCTGATTGATGCGGAAAAGGATGAGCAAGAGAGTCAGCTGGACTATGTCTACACCACGCTTCTTGTCTAAGGAATGTCTGGACAGGACTCCGCCAAGGGCAAACTTGCCGAAGAGTGATAGAAAGGACCAGTTTGTTGCATTTTTAACACTTAGAACCCTCTCCAATTCCGAAATCTGTTGTATATTTGCATTCATAAATGTTATTATATTGTATATCAGATGTTTAGTAATACAAATATACAAAAAATAATCGACATTTCTTTATTTTTACGCCTCTATTTCAAAGACTTACGGTAAGGTTTTATACAAGTGGGAGATTTTAGTTAATAAGTAGTTGTTTTTTATTCCAACAGCTATAGATTGCATGCTTGTATTTTAATAATCTGTAACTGATACGAGAATTTGTGAAGCCACTCATAAAGTTTCACAGAAAAGGATTGCAACGTCTCATTTAAGCATATAATCTACTCATTCTACATTCTCTTAAAAGATATACAATACAATATATAAATATTATATTCATCGAAAATCTTTAAATATAAATTATAATTTGTATCTTTGTACCAATCATTAAGAAAATTATAAACGCTAAAAGAAATACAATGCAGAAAAAAGCACTTATTACAGGTATCACTGGTCAGGATGGTTCCTATTTGGCAGAGTTATTACTCGAAAAAGGTTATGATGTGCATGGTACAATCCGTCGTTCATCAGTAGATTTCCGTGAGCGAATTGCTCATTTGGAAGGACGTTCTAATTTCCATTTGCATTATGCCGACCTTGGCGACTCTATGAGTATCATCGGCGTAATCAGCAGAGTGCGTCCTGACGAGATTTACAACCTTGCAGCACAGAGTCACGTACAGGTTAGTTTCGACTCACCAGAGTTCACTGCTGACGTTGATGCTGTAGGTGTATTGCGTATCTTGGAGGCAGTTCGTCAGTTAGGTTTGACAGAGACTTGTCGTATCTACCAAGCTTCTACCTCTGAGCTATATGGTAAGGTTGAGGAAGTTCCACAAAATGAGAACACTCCATTCCACCCTTACAGCCCATACGCTGTAGCTAAGCAGTATGGTTTCTGGATTACAAAGGAATATCGTGAGGCTTACAATATGTATTGCTGCTCTGGTATTCTTTTCAACCATGAGAGTGAGCGTCGTGGCGAAACCTTTGTTACCCGTAAGATTACACTTGCTGCAGCACGCATCAAGCAGGGTAAGCAGGACAAGCTCTATTTGGGCAACCTCGGTTCGCTTCGTGACTGGGGATATGCTAAGGATTACGTAGAGTGTATGTGGTTGATTCTTCAGCAGGAGAAGCCAGAAGACTTCGTCATAGCTACCGGTGTTCAGCACAGCGTACGTGATTTCTGCTATTATGCTTTCAAGCGTGTAGGTATTGAGCTTGAATTCCAGGGTGAGGGTATGAACGAGAAGGGTATCGATAAGGTTACAGGAAAGGTTCTTATTGAGGTTAGTCCAGACTTCTATCGTCCTACTGATGTTGTTAACCTTTGGGGAGACCCAACAAAGGCAAAGGCGAAGCTCGGTTGGAATCCTAACAGCACCAGCTTTGAGGAACTTGTCAACATTATGGTGGACAGCGACATGGCTAAGGTTGCATCTGAAGGTGCAGCTGAAAAGGTTAGAACTAACCTTGCTGAGTATTTGGAGAAGGGTATCGTTAAGTAAAACTCTTTTTCCATCCCCCTCTTATGGTGAGGGGTAATTACCGCTTATGCTGATAGTTGGCGATTCCTTGTCATCGCTTACTATCAGCTATTATTACTTTTTATAGTCTATTCGACAAAATATGCAATGAACAAAAATAGTAAGATATACATCGCTGGACACAACGGATTGGTTGGTTCAGCAATATGGAACAACCTCCTTCAGCGAGGATATAAGAATCTTGTTGGACGAAGTCATAAAGAACTGGATTTAACAGACCAGCAGGCTGTAAAGTGTTTCTTTGATGAAGAGAAACCTGATGCAGTTGTTCTCGCAGCTGCTTTCGTAGGAGGTATTATGGCAAACTTCCTCTATCGCGCAGACTTCATCATGCAGAACATGAAGATGCAGTGCAATGTCATTGAGCAAAGTTACCTTCATGGAGTAGAGAAACTTCTCTTTCTTGGTAGTACATGTATCTATCCAAAGGATGCTCCACAGCCAATGCGGGAGGATGCACTGCTGACTTCCCCATTGGAGTATAGCAATGAGGAGTATGCTATTGCCAAGATTGCTGGACTGAAGATGTGTGAGAGCTACAACCTTCAGTATGGTACTAATTACATAGCAGTCATGCCAACAAACCTCTATGGTCCTAATGATAATTTCCATTTGGAGAACTCTCATGTAATGCCAGCTATGATGCGTAAGATTTATCTTGCTAAGCTTATTCATGAGGATGACTGGGATGCTATCCGTAACGATATGGCTAAGCGTCCAATTAACCCAACCGATAAGCTGCGTGCTGAGATTGGTGAGGGTAATGTTGATGGTAAGAATACAGAGGAGCGTATCTTGAAAGCACTTGCTTTCTATGGCATCGAGAATAACAAAGTAACCCTATGGGGTGACGGTAGTCCACTACGCGAATTCCTTTGGAGTGAGGATATGGCTGATGCCAGTGTTCATGTCCTGCTGAATGTAGACTTCAAGGACATCATCGGCATTGAGAAGTATTCAAGTGTTTTCTATGGTGCAAAGATTGACGGAGCAGTTGACCGCAATAATTCTGAAGGTCGTGGTGGTGCCATACCATCATTGGGCGAAATTCGTAACTGCCACATCAATGTTGGTACAGGCAAGGAGCTTACCATCAAGGAACTTGCTGAACTTGTTAAGAAGACTGTTCGCTTTGAAGGAGACATTGTCTGGGATGCTGAGAAACCAAATGGCACTCCTCGCAAACTCATTGATGTAGAGAAACTACACAGTCTCGGCTGGACGCACAAAGTAGAAATCGGAGCTGGTGTTGAGAAACTCTACGAGTGGTATCAAGAAAGTTTGAAATAGGTTTCCTATCAGGCTAATTGGGCTTATTAGCCTAATTAGCCCAATTCACAAACAACTAACATTCATTCAAATCTTTACTATATGAAGAAACAAGTATTACTGACCGCAGCATTATTGTCTGCTACAAGCATTATGGCACAGAAGCTGGCGTATCCACAAGCTCCAAAGGATGGCACTGTAGACACCTATTTCGGTGTTCAGATTGCCGATCCTTATCGCCCGTTAGAGAATGACAGTTCTAAAGCTACAGCTGAATGGGTAGCTGCTGAGAACAAGGTAACACAGGAATATCTTTCTCGTATTCCGTTCCGTGGGAAACTTCTGAAACGTATGAAGGAATTGGCAAATTATGAGAAAGTATCAGCTCCTTCCTATATTAAACCCATAGATAAGTGGCTTTTCTACAAGAATGACGGTCTACAGAACCAAAGCGTACTCTATATAATGGACCGCCTTGGAGACGAGAAGAACGCACGTGTATTCCTTAATCCCAATCAATTGTCGACAGATGGAACCGTTGCGTTGAAGGGAATCTACTTCTCTCATAACGGCAAGTATGCTGCTTACGCTATTTCACGCAGTGGAAGTGACTGGCAGGAATTCTATGTTATGGATGCCAAGACTGGAAAACTTCTTGATGACCACATCACTTGGGCAAAGTTCTCTGGTGCAGCGTGGCAAGGTGATGGCTTCTATTATAGTTCCTATGACACACCACAGAAAGGACATGAGTTCAGTAATGTGAATTCAGTCCAGAAGATTTACTATCACAAGATTGGCACCCCACAGTCTGAAGATGTCCTCTTCTATCAGAATCCGGCAAACCCTATGCGCTTCTATTCTGTCAGCGTCAATGAAGAAGAAACGATGATGTTCCTCTATGAAAGCGGTGCAGGCTCCGGTAACACAGTCTACGTGCGTGACCTCCGCCAGCCTGACAGCCAGTTTATCCAGATGACTTCCAATCTTGATCTGCAGTATAATCTTGTTGAGACCATCGGTGATAAAATGTACTTCCTTACCAATGATGGTGCACCGAAGAACCGACTCATGGTTGCCGACCTCAAGCACCCTGGTTTCAGCGATTGGAAGACACTTGTGCCAGAGTCCAAGGATATGCTTGAAGGTGTTACTTTCGCTGATGGCAAGATAATACTCACCTATATGAAAGATGCATCCAGCCACGTCTATGTTTATTCTATGGATGGAAAGCAACTCTCTGAGATTAAACTGCCGACATTGGGTAGTGCTGGTTTCTATGGTGAGAAAGACCGCAAAGAAGTTTTCTATTCTTTCTCTTCATTCACTGTACCAACCACTATCTACCAGTATGACCTCAGCACAGCCAACAGCAAGGTTTATGCTGCTCCAAAGGTCAAGTTCAAAGAGTCTGATTATGTATGCGAGCAGGTATTCTATCCAAGTAAGGATGGCACTAAGATACCACTCTTCATCACTTACAAGAAAGGCTTAAAGCGTAATGGCAAGAACCCAGTATTTCTCTATGGTTATGGTGGTTTCAGCATAGCCATGTCTCCATATTTCTCATCCATCCGTATTCCTTTCATTGAGAATGGTGGAATCTATGCACAGGCTTGCCTACGTGGTGGAAGCGAATATGGAGAGGAGTGGCACATTGCAGGTACAAAGATGCAGAAGCAGAATGTTTTTAATGATTTCATTTCTGCTGGAGAATGGCTTATCGAGAACAAATATACAAGCAAGGACTACCTCGCCATCGTAGGCGGTTCAAATGGTGGGTTGCTCGTAGGTGCCTGTATGACACAACGTCCTGACCTCTTCAAGGTATGTATCCCACAGGTAGGTGTAATGGATATGTTGCGCTATCATAAGTTTACTATCGGTTGGAACTGGGCACCAGACTACGGAACAAGTGCAGAATCAAAGGAGATGTTCGATTATCTTCGTGCTTACTCTCCACTCCACAACCTCCGTCCTGGCACAAAATATCCAGCTACACTGGTAACAACTGCCGACCATGATGACCGCGTTGTACCTGCTCACTCTTTCAAGTTTGCAGCTACCCTACAGGCAGCCAATGCTGCCGACACTCCGACGCTCATCCGCATTGATACCAAAGCGGGACATGGAAGTGGTAAGCCATTGTCTAAGCAATTAGAAGAACAGGCTGATATCTATGGCTTCATCCTTTATAATATGGGATTGAAATATTAAAAGTTCAGAGGAGTTATACCGCCTTGCTACAGTAGGGACTGCTTACAGCAGGCAAGGACTTAACTCCTCCAGCTGTTAAAATCATAGCAAGTATAAAAATATTATCTTAACTCTATTTCACTCCTTAACTCCTAAGATTCTAATCAAATGCAGATACTATTAGCATCCGCTAAGATAATGAACAGTGCCACAACGGTACATACTCCCGACACTCACCTGCCTCGTTTCCAAAAGGAAGCGGGGCAGCTGGCGTTAGAACTGGGTGAACTTTCCGTCGAAGACCTTGCCAAAACCATTCCATGTAATGAAAAGATAGCACTTGAGAACAAACTGCGCTATCAGGACTTCTTCAATGAGGAATCATTTATCCCAGCCCTCCTTGCCTACTACGGGCAGGCATATAAATGTCTCAAGGCGCAGGATTTTAGCCAAGAGGACTTCCGTTATGCTGACAAACACCTCTGGATAACAAGTTTTCTCTATGGTCTCTTACGTCCATTAGACCTTATTCATCCATATCGTCTCGAGGGTAAAGCCAAACTTCCCTCAGCAGAAGGGAAAAATATGTTTGCGTATTGGAAGCCTCACCTCACAGATATACTCATCGAAACTGTGAAAGCTGATGATGGTATCCTTGTACATCTGGCTACAGAAGAGTTCCAGCATCTATTCGACTGGAAACGACTTTTAAAGGAGGTACATGTCATCCAGCCGCTCTTTATGGTAGATCAAGGTATCCGTCTGAAGGCTGTTAGCGTCTATGCCAAGAGCTGTCGTGGTGCGATGACAAGCTATATACTCCGCAACCAACTTACATCACCCTATAATCTCCTTGGTTTCGAGTATGATAGTTTTCTATATCATAAAGACTATGGAGATGAAGCACATCCGCACTTTATATTAAAACCTTAATCCCTTTGATATAGGAAGAAACAGTCAGCAAGAACATATCCTCCTTCTCAAAAGGGCAAAACATGGCTTGCTCATACAGTATTGAAAAAATATATATTAAGGCAGAATGTGTACAATGACTCATAGATATACATATCATAAAAGTTCAAAATATAAAATGAAAAGTTAATTATGTCAATAGAAGAATATCGTCATCAAATTCTCATAATTTTGCTTGCTAAGACCAATGTCAGTGGTGAGTTTCGTTTTGATAAATTATCAGCTAAGGAACTTCTTAATCAACTCTCAGATGAAGAACTGGAAGAGGGAATGCAGTTCAACACCCCTGAAGATGTAGCAGACTTGTTGTCAGAGATTGGAAAACTCTAAACTATATTTTCATAACAGCCCTCGTTTGTCTTTCTTTTGCTAAAGTAGATAGACTAATGAGGGCTTTTCATACTTGACAATATTCATTAAGCTTAGAATAAACATGAAATAAAGACATCATTATAAACACATAAAACTGTGGATAACCTAATAAATTACCAACTTATATTTGATGATATTACTGTCTGATAAAATAAGGCTCAATTGACGTGCAACTAAGGCTTATTTGAACGCTTAAAGGGCGTTAGTTCGAACGCTGGCTTTGAAAAAACTTACTGAATCCATGTTGGACAGACGCGGATGCAGCAGCAAGGCTTTCAGCCATGGAAGCATCCTGGGTTCTCTCTTCTTCAGCTATCTTTGTGGTGGAGAATGTCTTGAGGACATCAATGCGCTTACAGGACCATTAAATGCGTGGATGTTTTTCGTATAGCTTTAACGGAAGAACCGAAGTTATGCATTATACAAAAAGACAGCCAAGACGGTCTTGGCTACCTACTTTATTATCATCCTCCCATGCAGAAAACCTTTTCATTTTAATACTTTGAAACCGCAGACAATAGATTGAAAAATCATGACATAATTTCGGATAAAATACCTACAGATAAAGGCAAAAATACGTGTAAAAAGCAAGTTTGCAACCAACAGTAAATCAGTTAGTTATAAAGCAGTGCAAGAATAGGTGCTTAATTGGACTTCAAAAGGGCGTCAGTTAGACCTCAAAAGGGCGTCTATTGCAAGCCAATTGGGCGTCTTTTCAAAGCCAAAAGACCATGTATTGGTTTTGGGTTGCATGAAAATAGTTTACAAACATTGGGTGATATGGGAAAAAGTTGTTTGTAGAAGACGGAAGGACATGGTAAGTATTTGCCTTTTCTGCATTCTTATCTTGTGCTTTATCCCTTTTTGTGAGATCGTCTGTTTTGGGATAGTCATACCAGACAGGTGTATAAGCCTTTGTTCTGTTTCCTATCTACGCATTTAACGGGAGAGCCTTATAAAGGCGGGCAGCCATGTTGACCTGGGCTTTGACCACCAGTTTGTTCCAGTCCACAAGTTCGATGCAAAGTATTCCTACAGGCAGGACCATGGTTATTTCCCGGGCTGGGCTTCCATCGGGAGCATCATAGTCGGAGGTGAGAACCGTGACGGAAACACCAATGTGAATAACTGGAACATCAGCCCTTTTCCCCCATGGCTGAGAACATGGCTTTCATGATGGTTACCGCCATGCTGAAGAACTTCTATCTCTACCTCGTCCGCCATATCAGCGAAAAGGTCAAGCCGTTGAAAAAGACAAGCAGGCTGAAAGCCTTTATCCTGCATTTTGTCAGCGTGCCGGCAAAATGGGTGAGAACAGGAAGACAGAACGTTCTGAACCTGTATACAAATAAAGCATACTATTCTGAAGTATTCCTTGAACAAGCAGCATTTCTTTGTGGTTCTCATATCCCCCATTGGTTTGGGTGGGGGATTCCATGCTTCGGCAAGACCCAGGAAGCCCCGAAAATCCTCATAACAACACATAGAGCCGAAAAAGACATCTCAACATATAAAATCGCCTCACAAGGAAAAACGCTGCGGAATTGAGACCGTATGGTGCAAAGATAATGATTTTTTTCAAATGTATGCTTATCTATAAAGATGATTTGAATTTAATACGACATACACTCTTTTAATTCTTTATTTTTGTTGTACCTTTGCACCTATGAGTAAAGGTAAGTTACAGAAATTTGCAGAGATGGAGACGTTCAAGAACATCTTTCAGTATCCTTTCAGCGTAATCAGTGAGATTCCGTTCGAGATGAAAGGGCATTGGCGTGAACAGTATTTCCATAATGACAACCCGATTCTACTTGAGTTGGGGTGCGGAAAAGGTGAATATACTGTCGGACTTGCACGTGTTTACCCGAACATCAACTTTATCGGTGTCGACATCAAGGGCGCACGTATCTATACCGGTGCCAAACAGGCACTGGGTGAAGGATTGGAGAATGTAGCCTTCCTGCGCACAAGTATTGAGATTATCGACCGTTTTTTCGGTGAAGATGAGGTGCAGGAAATATGGCTTACTTTCTCGGATCCACAGATGAAGAACGCACATAAGCGACTGACTTCCACTTTCTTCATGAATCGTTATCGTCATTTCCTGGTGGACAATGGTATCGTTCATCTGAAAACTGATTCTAATTTCCTCTTCACTTATACTACATATATGGTCAATGTGAACCATCTTCCTGTTCTCTTCCGTACAGAAGACCTTTATGGGAATGAACTGGGGGAGGCTAGTGTGGATGAGGCTAAAATGGACGAGAAGACACGTGAGATTCTTGGTATACACACCTATTACGAAAATCAGTGGATTGAACGCGGACTGAATATCAAGTACATGAAGTTCCTGTTGCCAAGAGTGGGCGAACTCGCTGAACCGGATGTTGAGATTGAACTTGATGATTACCGGTCATACAAGCGTCCAAAACGCAGTGGATTGACTACAAGCAAATAAGCGGAAGTAGCTTTTTCAATATCTTGGGGGAAGAATTTGGTGAGAAGCCACATGAACATCATTCTCTAAAGGTGAGAATTTTATACTCAAATCCTGTTCCATTCTATTCAGGCTGGAACATCTTTGGACACTTTGTCCAGCTTAAGAAATGTCAACCATACTGTTAATTGGCAATCCGTAGGGATGTACAAGCTGTGCATTCTTGCGGATTGTCACTTTATCATTTCGGGAAGACTGCATCAAAAAGAGTTCAGAACTTGGTTTGAAGAAATGGCAAAAACAGGAAATGTAAAGGTGGTATTTTTGAAATCTGTAACGGTATTATGACATTTATTCTTCCTCCTTCGGGAAAGGTGAAAAGGAGATAGTGAGAGGAATTCATAACACTTTTGACAAAATATTTCTTCTTCCATAAAACTACTGATGCTTAATTGCATTCAAACTAAGCACTAATTGACGTCCAATAGATGCTTAGTTGACGTCCAAGTAAGGCTTAATTGAAGTCAAATTAAGCACCACTTTATAAGTTTTATATCATACAAGTTGATTAAATGATAGTTACATAGCGCAAGACCTACTCGGTCTTACATCTGTTTTCAATGTGAGCATCCAATATTATCCGTCTTGGCACTTTATACCCCCTTATATGACTGGTTTCATATAAGGGGGCTATATTATTGCTGTTGTGAGAATGATAATAGACGTAAACTTTGCGGTTGTGTCTGTATGCTTCTGAGAGATACAAAGATAGAAAAGCAGTCTGACTATGTGTTGAGAGCTTCCGCCTTTTTCCCATTCGGGTGCTGACCATCGAATTGACGAGTTTGGAGGGTTCTAGCTTTTGTTGATAATGTATATTCCTCCGGCTGCCAATGCCCCTGCTATTGCATACTTAATATAAAAGGTTTCGTTGAGGCAAAGGCAGGAGGTGACTGCCCCGACAACAGGAATGAGGGAATTATAGATGGCAACTTTACCGACAGGGTTGCAGGTTAGCAGTTTGTTGTAGAGTGTAAAACCGAGTGTACTGATGGCTATAAGCAGCAGAAGACACGTAATTCCCAAGATGGATATCTGCGGAAGTTCGCCACCCATGAGAAGACCGGGGACAATCAGCAACGCACCACCTATTGCCAGACTGTAGCCAGTGCCGACAAATACGTCAACACGTTTGCCTAATCCCCGTGTGAGCAAAGAAGCTGCTGCACCGCAAAGGGCATTGAGAATAATCATTCCATCACCTAACCAAGTGAACTGTCCGCTCTCTGCGCCACCTAAATTCAGTGAGAGGATACCTGCAAAACCCACAACACAACCTATGACTTTCTTCACGGTCATGCGGTCGCTTTTGAAGAAAGTACAAGCGAAGATGACCACAGAGAAAACACTCAATGAGTTGAGAATTGCTGCCCGGGAACCTTCGCTGTGTGAGAGTCCGAAGTAGAAGAAGGCATAATGCAGCGTGGTATTCATCATGCAGAAGAGCAGAATATACCACCAGTCGACAGGTTTTCTTACTTTGAAGTCCCGTTTTTTAGCACTCGCCATTCCCAGGACAATCAGTCCGGAGAGACAGAAACGGATGCCTGCAAAAAGCATTTTCGAGCCTGTCATGTCAGATGTAATAGCAAATTCTGCAAATCCTAACTTGATTAGTGGATAAGCCCATCCCCACGCTATAGCAGCAGTGAGGGCAAATACAGTTACCCATAGCGGGCGTTGGAATATACTGTTTGTTTGTGTCATTTTCTTTTTTCTATACTTGACAGGCGTTAAGTTGGGGGACATCATTAAACGCATATACACATCTTTCTTATTTTTGTCCTTGTTTCACCTGTTATCTTCAGTCCGTTTTTTCTTCATTCCCCATTGTTCATCAGTCATATAGCTTCCTATATGTTTTCTTCAAACTGGCAGACTAACAGAAATAATGGTATGAATATACTTGGTAATCGCTCATGAACACCTAATCTTAACTCATTGAAATCCAGTTGTCAATAAAGGTTTTTACTCCTTTGTTCCAGTCTTGCAAATATATTATCAGCGAATTATTTACATGAAAAGAAATCCTTTTCTTCATGAAAAAAAATCTTTTTCTTCATGAAAAGAAATTATTTTTATCGTGAAGATAATTCGCTGTAGATACCTGTTAGAATCTTTATTCAGCGTGCAAAGGTACGTTCTTTCCTTGATATATGTGTGCTCTCAACAACTTTTTTATAGCTTTTCAATTAGGATATTTGTTCTTAAATGTTTATCTTTGCCGAGAATTAATATTTATGAAAAAGATGAAGAAGATATTATATTCACTTTTCCTGGCTCTGATAGCAGCCAATATACAGGCACAGACGCAGATAGATACGCTGCGTCATGAGGTGTTGTTGGAAACGGATAGCGGAAATATCCGTATCCAGCTTTATAATGAAACGCCACTCCATCGTGACAACTTCCTAAGGTTGGTGCGCAGTGGAGCCTACGATGGTGTGTTGTTCCACCGTGTCATAAAGGACTTTATGATACAAACGGGCGACATGGGGTCGAAGACGGCAAAGCCGGGACAGGCTTTGGGTGATACGCCTGAAAGTTATTCGCTTCCTGCAGAGATTCATTATCCTGAACTGTTGCACCGCCGTGGCGCAGTTGCAGCAGCACGTGAGGGCGATGATGTCAATCCGAAGCGGGAGTCATCAGCCTCACAGTTTTATATAGTATGGGGAATAAGGTTTTCAGACGGACAGCTCGATTGGGCACAGGAACGACTGAATGCACATACAGACAGTACGGTGCAGATGACGCCTGAGGTGCGTAGGATATATAAAGAGGTGGGAGGTACGCCTCATCTGGACGGACAATACACGGTTTTCGGACAGGTACTTGAGGGGATGGATGTCGTTGAACATATCCAGCAGCAGCCTGTTGATGCGAATGACCGACCGCTCACGGATGTCCATGTTCGTAAGGCAAGTGTTTTGAAGTAAAGTTAATAAGGAGGGCAGTCGTTGGGTTGCCCACATGTACTTTCTAAAGTTTTTATGCAAAGCTACAAATAATATTATGTCAATCAACAGAAAAGCAACAACCTGCCTGTTGGTTCTTATGCTCGGATGTGGTGTAGGAGTGGCAGGTAACAGGTATGGCTATCGTGCTGTAAACGATACTATAGAACAGCAGAAAGATACCACAAAACAACATATTCAGAAAGATAAAACAACTGAAAAAGAGAAAGAAAAACCTTCTGCTTACGAACAGTTGATTAAGAAGAAGGGTAGTGTCAGTGAAGGACTTTTTACCGTAAGGCACATAGAAGATCATTGGTATTTTGAAGTTCCAGATACGATTATCGGACGTTATCTGCTTGCTGTGACCCGTTTCACGGCTGTTCCGCAGAACTTCGGTAAGTTTGCAGGAGAGGCAGTGAACCAGCAGACGGTTTATTTTGAGCAGCGTGATGACAAGACTATGTTGCTCCGTGCCTATGTCCTTTCGCAGGAAGCTGACCCTGAGAGTAGCATTTCGCGCACGTTGAAAGCCTCTACGGCTGACCCGATTGTTGCTTCGTTCAAGGTTATCGGACGCAACAAGAACACACAGGCACAGATGATTGATGTCACGCCGTTGTTTTCGAAAGACAATGCTATACTCAGCTTCTCCTCCAACAACTCTAAACAGCTGAAGTTAGGAGGGCTACAGGCTGATCGTACTTTCATTGATACGATGAAGGTTTATCCAATCAATGTGGAAATAGCTACCACACGTACCTATGCCAGTACACCTTCCTCCGTTCCTGCTTCACAGACCGGTTCGATGACTGTCGGACTGAATACCAGTGTTGTATTGCTGCCCAAGGTGCCGATGCGTAAGCGTGTGTGGGACAGCCGTGTGGGATATTTCACCAACAGATACACCATCTTCAGTGATGAACAGACAAAGACCGACCGAGAACAGTTCATTTCCCGTTTTCGTCTGGAGCCTAAAGACAAGAAGGCATACGCAAAGGGTAAGCTGTCAGAGCCTGTCAAGCCCATCATATTCTACATTGACCCGGCAACGCCCAAAAAGTGGGTTTCCTATCTGATGCAGGGTATCGAGGATTGGAATGTTGCTTTTGAGGAAGCAGGTTTCAAGCATGCTATACAGGCAAGGGAATGGCCTGACGACCCGACGATGAGTGTTGACGACGCACGTTTCAATGTCCTGCGCTATCTTCCGGCTGAGATAGAGAACGCATACGGCCCACGTATTGTTGACCCGCGTAGTGGTGAAATCATCGAAAGTCATATCTGTTGGTATCATAACGTGATGAATCTGCTGACAAAGTGGTACTTCACGCAATGCAGCCCATTGGATAAACGTGCCCGTACAGTACACATGGATGACAAGCTCATGGGACAGTTGGTTCGCTTTGTGTCAAGTCACGAGGTGGGACATACGCTCGGCTTACGTCATAATATGGGCGCCAGTCATGCTACTCCTGTAGAGAAGCTGCGCGACAAGAAGTGGGTTGAGGAGCACGGACACACAGCCAGTATCATGGACTATGCCCGCTTCAACTATGTTGCACAACCCGAAGACGGAATCTCAGAGCGAGGTTTGTTCCCCCGGGTGAATGATTACGACAAGTGGGCAATCCGTTGGGGGTATCAGTATCGCCCCGAGTTTAAGGACGAGATGGACGAAAAGGAGAAGCTGATGACCGAGACAACAGCCATCCTTGCCAAGAATCCACGTCTGTGGTTTGGTGGTGAAGGTAAGAATGAAGACCCACGTGCACAGACAGAAGACCTTGGTGATGACAATGTGAAGGCAAGTGATTATGGTATAAAGAACCTCAAACGTATCATTACAGGACTGCCAGAGTGGACAAACCAGCCTAATGACCAGTATGATGACCGCATGGAAATGTGGAGAAGTGTTGTCGGCCAGTATGGACGTTACACTAATCATGTCTTGAAGAATATTGGTGGACGATACCTGAACAACATGCCTGGAAAGAAACCATACGAGATTGCACCAGCCAGCAAAGGCAGGGATGCTGTTGATTATATTGGTCGCCATGTGTTTGAAGCACCGCTCTGGCTCTATCCTTCATCAATGACTGATGTTGCAGGTACTGATGTAGTAGGTGAGATAAGCAGTTATCAGGATCGTATCTTGAGGATTCTCATGGGTGGCACCATTATGGATAAAATCTATAAAGACCAGCGTTCAGCAGGTGCATACCAGTTCAAGGACTATTTGGGTGATATGTTCCGTAGTGTATGGAAGCCGCTGGTAGGGCTCAATGACATGCAGGTGCGTACACGCCGATTGCTTGAGCGCAGCTATGTTGACCAGATGAACTGTCTTCTCAATCCTATTCAGAAAGAGAAACCTACGGCTGCTGACCGTGCAAACAGTTCAGACATTATGCTCTATCTTATGCAGCATCTGGATACAGTCGAACAGTTCTGCAAAGCACAGGCGATGCAGAGTGAAGGCATCGACCTCCTTCATTACAACGACTTATTGCGTCTGATAAAGCTGATTCGTGAGCGTCGTGTTACAGTAAAATAAATATTCAGACAAATTTAGCTCTATGAACAGGCTGACATGTTCCTTTTCATAGTTGTTCTAATATTCGTCCACAGCGGAACAGATTACTCTGCTGTGGACATTTTTTATTGCTCTTTGAATTTGCAGAGTATGGTTTGTCTTTCTATGAATTCATTACTTTGCCCTGTAATAAAATGGGTATAATAGCATGGAAGAATAGGTTTGTTGGCTGTAAATATGTTAGTCTTTTAGAAAGGTAAACCCACCTTTTGTTACCGTTTTATTATCTTCGTTACAGTGAAAAGAGGGTAATTTCTGATTTATTTTCATGAGCATAAACATGAGGGTGTGTCAATTTTGACACACCCTCGTGTTTTTATATTATAGCTATTTCCTATTACTTGATGTTTTTAAGAACAGCAAGAAGATGATCCCATACCATTTGAACAGTAGGTATAAGGAGACACTCGTCTGGTGTATGAACATAACGGAGTGTTGGACCAAAGCTAATCATATCCAACTGTGGATACTTCTCTGAGAAGAGACCACACTCAAGACCAGCATGGATTCCAAGAACGAGTGGTTCCTTACCAAAGATATTTTTATATTGCTCAACCGCAACATGTACTAACTCTGAGTTAGGATTCATCTTCCATGCTGGGTAGCTATCATCAACTACAATCTCTGCACCAGCCAATTCGAAACAAGCACGAACTGTATTAGTCATGTTTGCCAAGTTGCTCATTACGTTTGAACGCTGTGATGATACAACTGTTAACTTGTTCTCTTCTGTCTGTATGCTTGCAACATTGCTTGATGTTTCAACCATATAAGCTAAGGCTTCATCCTGACAGTTGGTCAATGGACCATTGTCAAGTGCCTGCAAAGCAAGGATAACATTATGAGAAATCTGCTTTGGCATAACTGGTGCTGCATCTGCACTTTCAAGGTTCCATACCATTGCGGTGTCAGTAACATGGAACTCGTCTTCAACTTCTGCACTAAAGATATTCCAGTCTGCCTTAACAGTCTCTTTGTTTGCTGAAGGAACAGCGAAGAGAACCTTACCGTCACGAGGTATAGCATTGTGCATTTTGCCGGAATTCCACTGACTCAGACGGAGATCCATCTTCGCCTGCTCGGCATAAAGGAAGCGAGCAAGCAACTTGATTGCATTGGCACGTTTCTTATTGATATCATCGCCAGAGTGACCACCCACAAGACCTTTCAGGCTTGCTTCCATGAAGAAATAACCTTCAGGTGCATCCTCACGGTCGAAACGGAAAGTTGCCGTCGTACTGTTGCCACCTGCACAGCTTACAAAAATCTGCCCTTCATCTTCCGAATCAAGATTGATAAGATACTTTCCTGTCATGAAGCCGGCTTCCAGACCAAATGCGCCTGTAAGTCCAGTTTCTTCATCACGTGTAAAGAGACATTCAATAGGACCGTGTTCAATATCGTCAGCGTCAAGGAGTGCCAGCTCGTAGGCAATGCCGATACCATCATCAGCACCGAGCGTAGTACCTTTGGCATGCAGCCATTCGCCATCAACATAGGTCTGGATAGCATCCTTGTGGAAATCAAATTCGATATCAACAAGTTTGTCACAGACCATGTCCATGTGGCTCTGAAGTACCACTGTCGGTACATGCTCCATGCCCTTTGTTGCTGGTTTTGAAATAAGCACATTGCCGGTTTTATCAACCTTTACATCAAGGTTGCGATCCTTTGCAAACTCCTGTAAATAAGTAATCATCTGCTCTTCATGCTTAGATGGTCGTGGTATCTGGTTGATTTTAGCGAACTGCTCGAAGACACAAGCAGGTTTTAATTCTACATTTGCCATTTTTAATAATATTTTATTTTGTAATCTTACTGTTTTATATTACCTTTGCGGTCAATATAAATGCAAAGATAGAGAAAATGTTTGTAACTTTATTGTTCACATTGTTAATAATTGCTATAGCCATGCTGCTCCTCGGAGTACGTGTCTTATTCGAGAAAGACGGGGAATTTCAATCGCAGCACGTATCGGATAATGCCTATCTGAAAGAAATAGGCATCCATTGCGTCATTGAGCAGGACAAGGAAGCCCGTATGAAAAATAAAGCATATTGAAACAGATATAATTAATTAAAAATACTATTAGATAATGAAGAAATCATTTGGCAATATGGCAGTGCTTGCCATGGCAGCATTCGCTTTCATTGCATGCAACAACCAGCCGCAAAAGAATGACACGACAGCAAGCAAGACTGAAACAGCCGCTCCTGCAGCTGCCAGTCAGAAAATTGCTTACATTGAGATTGACTCTATCATGAGCCAGTACACCTATTGGAAGGACGTGACAAAACTGATTAAGGCAAAAGAAGCTAACATCCAGCGTACGCTTGCCGGCAAGCAGAAGGCTATCCAGGCAGCTGCTGCTAACTTCCAGCAGAACATCCAGGCAAACAAATACACACAGGCACAGGCACAGCAGATTCAGGCAAGTATCCAGAAGCAGGCTCAGGATGCTGATGCTTTACAGCAGCGTCTTGGTGCTGAGTATCAGAACGAGGTTGCTAAGTATAACAAAGCTCTCTCTGACAGCGTGCATAACTATCTGAAGGAGTATAATAAGGATAAGAAGTATAGTATCATTCTTGCTAAGAGTGGTGATAATATCCTTTATGCTGATCCTGCTTACAACATTACAGACGATGTTGTTAAGGGTATGAACCAGGCTTACAAAGGTATGAAGAAGTAATTTGTAGGTTTACAGTTACTTTTTAAATAGACATGATAAAACCAGTCGTCATTTACGGCTGGTTTTTTTATAGAATTGTATCATAGAAAGGGATAAAGATTACTTCCTTGTTTGGTATAACCCTTTCTGATAGTCATGTCTCACATAGGTTTGACATACCTATCTTTTCTATAGGTTATAATGACCGTAACAATTCTTGTTTCTTATCTTTTACATGTGTGTTGATGCTTCGCACATATCGTGTTGATGGTAAGCACCAATAGTGTTGGGCGTTTAATACATTAGAAAATATGGCTTTGTTGTATTGACTTTGTTGTTAGAAAAGTAGAATACTGTTACAAATCAAACATAACCTCTTTGCTTAAGTAGTTCACTTGTCTAATTATATTCAATCGTAGAGAGTGTATTGTTAAATATTTATAGTGTTATTACAGTTAATGATTTAATTCAATTCTAATTCATGATTGAGGAAAGCTATTGTTCTTTCTTTTTGATGTATCAACATGTAGTGTTTCTCTTTCTCATCAAAAAGTAGCACAGCTTTCGTTCCACATCTTTGTAGTCGTTTTGCAGAAGTTGGGAGGTTCTTAGAGCTGTTATCTTTTCCTCCACCTATTAAAAGTATTTTTGAATGCGTCTTTTTAACGACATCACAGGATGTGGAAATGTATGTGATAGTCTGAAATTTATTATCAAAACTTCGTAGTGCAATGTTAGATGCACTTCCGCCATTTGATAGACCAATTAAATGTAATCGACTTTCATCAATGCTATATCCTTCTTTTTTAAGCATGGGAAGGTAAAACTTGAATATTCTGTTAATGTCTTCATTACTAAAGATACCTGAAAGATTGCGTGTTGCAATGCTAACAATGAAGCATTTTTTCAAACTTGAGAAAAGTCCTTGATAAAGTTCCCAACTGCCCAAATAGCCCATGGGCAAATAATACAACAGGGTATTTTTTTGAAGAAGTGTAATGTTGTGGCTTTGTTATATAAATACCATTGTAGTTTGTCCCAAACTGTTCATTATACGCTTGGGCTATAGCAAATGAGCCAGGATTGCTGAATTGCCATGACAATTGATTGTATTGAGCGTAAAAACTTAACGCCTTACCGCTCCAGAAGTCATTTTGAGCCTCACGGATAAAACGTCCTCCAAGTTTTTTAATCAAAGTCGGCTCTCCAGTTGGAGGTATAATTGCAGAAACTTTCATGCCTACATTCATTATTTCTTCCTCTGAAAATATTACGTTTAGAAGGTAGATATTTATCGGTGTCGCAATATGTTTACCTGTCTTATCAATGTATGCTAATTGTATTCTTCCGCGCTGATAATAGTTTGGGATAGCAATAAAAATGGCTATTATTAGTGTTGATACCAGCAATTTATAAGATTGCTTAAACCGTAACAGCAGTGGATGAGACTTAATCCAGTTCTTGTTTATCAATACAAATAGTAAGATACTTAACAAACGATACTGCCATGTTGCAAAACCTAAGATAGCCATGAATAGCAGTAAAAAAGATAAAATCTTCTTCCTCATAATCTTTTTATATTTATAATTGCAGGTTGTTATAATGCGGTTTTTTTAAGAAGTTCTATGCCTTGTCTTGACATTTTACTCTTTATTTTATGCCCATTCGTACTGGCTAATAGATTCTCTAATACGGGTAACATACGGTTGAGGTTGCCATATTGAATCATAAAGTTCCAGAAAGGTTCAAACTTCTTCCAACCTCCCATATAAAAGAGATGAGCCAATTGCTGTTTTATATTGTCGTGCCCAAAACTTGCCTTAAGAATATTACTCCATGAATAGAAGTTACGATAAGCCCACTCGTAGCCCTGCTTTAACTCCTCTGCGGTCAATCCCAAAGTTTTGTACACAACCGTTCGGGTATCATACTTGCTCCAGTCATAAGACGTAATACGTCCATCTCGTTCCATCTGTTGAAACAGACGAGTTCCCGGATAAGGAGTAAGGACATGGAAGGTGGCTGTTGTTATGCAATGCTCAATCCCCCAATCAACAGTCCTTTTGAATACGTTTTTGTCATCATGATCAAGACCAAAAACAAAACTTCCGTTAATCATTATACCAAGACTATGTAGTCGTTTAACAGCTGCTACATAATCTTTTGATAAGTTTTGTAGTTTGTTACTTGACCGAAGATTATCTGGAGAAAATGTCTCAAAGCCTAAAAACAGACTCCGTAAGCCAGCCTCAGCTGCTTTCTCTATCAAGTTACCATTTAGTACTGCTGCAACAGTAGAGGCACTTTGAAAAACTCTCCCCATACCTCGCATACCCTCAAATAGTTCAGATGCAAATCGAGGATTGCCTAAGAGATGGTCGTCAAGGAAATAAAGGTGTCTGCCAGGCAGGCTATCGATTTCAGCTAAGGCATCATCTACCTTTCGGGTGTAAAACGATTTACCCTCTCTATAGAAGGCATCCTTATAGCAAAAGTCACAATGATGAGGACAACCACGGGAAACAACAAGGGAGTTAGGTACGAAATACTTCTCTCTTTTAATAAGGTCACGACGTACAGGAGGAATGTTTTCAAGGCTTCTCCAACTTGCCACATATCGTTTTTGGGGATGTCCGTCGCGCAAGTCTTTGATGAATCGTGGGAATGCTTCTTCCCCAGGACCTAATATAAGGGTATCAGCGTGTTGTGCAGCTTCATCAGGAAGACTTGTAACATGAAGTCCTCCCATAACTACATACACACCTCTTTTTCTATACTCATCAGCAATCTTGTAAGCCCTATAAGCATTAGTAATGTAGACTTGAATACAAACCAAATCTGGAGTATCATCCAACTTTAGTTTCTCAATGTGTTGATCTTGTATCTCTACATCGTCATTATCAGAGAAATAGGCTGCAAGTGTCGCCAGTCCCAAAGGTGGGAAAAGCGAGTATTTGATTGGTCGCCAATAAGGGCTTTCTGCCTCTTGCAACGCTGGTAATATCATTTTTACCCTCATGCTGTCAATTCTTTATTCTTCAAGACACTATATTATCTTAGTGAGGCGATTAATTAGGTGAAGCTAATCAACGCATAGAAAATGAAGTTTAAACTATCGTCCTTAATAAATATGTTATACAAAAGTCGTTATTACATTTCATATATGCAAACTTTTTTCAAGAAAACTCAATTCGATTAGACTGTACTTACATTTTCTATTCTAAAACAGATATATTCTATTTCTATCAATAATATTATTGGCATTGCTGTGTTTTTTCATAGAATAAAAGAAAAAGACAACGAAAAATTTTGAGGTATGAAAATAAAGTACTATCTTTGCACTCGCATTTGAGATAATGTTTGGTAATTCGGTTATAGACCATCTTGGAAGGATGGGTGAGTGGCTGAAACCAGCAGTTTGCTAAACTGCCGTGCGCATTCGCGTACCGGGGGTTCGAATCCCCCTCCTTCCGCTTTATCTCATAATCTCAAATGCATTCTGGTCGATTCATCTAACGGTTAGGATACAAGATTCTCAATCTTGGCATAGGGGTTCGATTCCCCTATCGACTACTTTCCAAATTACTCTTTACAGAGATAAAATAACCTTGGTCGATTCATCTAACGGTTAGGATACAAGATTCTCAATCTTGGCATAGGGGTTCGATTCCCCTATCGACTACAAAAGACATCCTGCTTTTCAGCTGGATGTCTTTTATATATAGTCTTAATCATATTGCACCTCAATTCCAGAGACAGTAGATATTTTATTTTTGTCTGCGACGATGGTTACCAGAAAAGCTCGGGTTGAAACTCTTTGGCTGTTTACCATTGTGTTTGGCTGTTTTCCTGCGAATATCACTTGGCTGCTCTTCACGCCCTTTACATTTCTTATGCGTAATACCAGGACTGCTACCTATGGCTTTAGGGTCATAGACGGCACGTGGATGGTGCTTGGGTATATTGTTATACAGCTTGGCTATCAAGTCACTACGACCGATTCGTTTCAGTTCCCGTTCAATATCAGGACGTGTCTCTGGCTTATACCAAAAGAAGAACTGCCGCTGGGCAAGTTTCTCCTTCGGTGTTTTTGCAGAGAAGATTGGTTCGAGTGTATAAGGATCATAGCCCGTGTACCATGCTTCTGTGGAAACAGTCATAGGGGTAGGAGTGAAGTCCTGCACCTGTTCCAAATGGAAGTCAAGGTCTTTTGTCAGCACTGCCAGTTCCGCCATATCCTCCTCATGGCAGCCAGGGTGAGAAGAAATGAAGTAAGGAATAATCTGCTGGCGCATATTCTCCTCGCGGTTAATGCGGTCAAAGATCTTCTTGAACGCATAGAACTGTTGAAATGAAGGCTTGCGCATAAGTTTCAATACACGGTCTGATGTATGTTCTGGTGCAACTTTCAAACGACCGCTGACGTGGCGTGTTATCAGTTCACGGGTGTATTGTCTGGCAGCTTCATTACTCTTCTCGTCCTTGCTCTTGTGCAGCAGGAGGTCGTAGCGCACACCAGATCCGATAAAGCTCTTCTTGATTCCCGGCAAATTGTCTACTGCGTGATAAATTTCAAGCAGTTTGGTATGGTCGGTTTCAAGGTTAGGACATATTTCCGGATTCACGCAGCTGGGACGCTTGCAGTGTTCGCACGCTTTCTGGTTCTTTCCTGCCATACCATACATATTGGCTGACGGTCCGCCGAGATCGGAGAGATAACCTTTAAAGTCGGGCATTTCAATGACCTTCTTCACCTCCTTTAGAATACTTTCTTTCGAACGGCAGCTGATGAACTTACCCTGATGTGCAGAGATGGTGCAGAAAGCACAGCCACCAAAACATCCTCGATGGATATTCACACTATGCTTAATCATCTCGTAGGCCGGGATTGTCTTGCCATGATACTTCGGGTGAGGTTCACGTGTGTAAGGCAGGTCGTAAGCTGCATCCACCTCCTCTGTCGTCATTGTAGGATAGGGTGGGTTTACTACAGCATACACGTTGTCTACAGCCTGCAAAATACGCTGTGCGTGTTTCTTGTTAGACTCTTCCTCTATATGTTTGAAGTTTTCAGCCTGATATTTCTTATTGTGTAAGCAGGATTCGTGTGAATGCAGTACGATGTCATCCTCTTTAATTCCGTCTGGAATCTCTGTTTCCTTACAGAGATAAACCGTCTGTGGGATATACTTCAAGTCTTTGATGTTCACTCCGTTTTCCAGTTCCTTCGCAATGCTTACCACTTGCTTTTCCCCCATGCCATAGATAATCGTATCGGCACGGGCATCACAGAGAATGCACTTGCGAAGGCAGTCTTTCCAATAGTCGTAGTGGGTGAGACGGCGGAGTGAAGCCTCAATGCCACCTAAGATAATAGGAACATCGGGATAGAGCTGCTTGAGGATATTGGCATAGACAATACTTGGATATTCTGGGCGTAGGTCGTGTCTGCCATCAGGCGAATAGGCATCTTCAGAACGCAGACGACGGTTGGCAGTGTACTTGTTCACCATTGAGTCCATTGCACCAGGTGAAATGCCGAAGTAGAGGCGTGGACGCCCTAATTTCTTGAAGTCACGGAAGTCTCCATGCCAGTCGGGTTGCGGAACGATAGCCACCTTATAGCCGGCAGCTTCGAGTGTTCTTCCGATGACAGCTGCACCAAAGGCAGGATGGTCAATATAGGCGTCGCCGGAAAAGAGGATGATATCAAGCTGTTCCCATCCACGCAGTTCCACTTCTTTCTTTGTTGTTGGAAGGAAGTCGGTCAGTTGGAATCTTGAAGGCTTAGTTATCTTCTCTTCTTTCCCAGAAGCATTCTCCCAGTTTTTTCGTTGGGCAGGAGATGCAGATTTTGTATTCTGTATTGCAGTTCTTGTATTCTGCTTTGTTTTTTTTGTATTTTGCTTTTGTGAACTCAAATGATTTGATATTTAATTGTTGTTTCTTTATAATGGAAGCGGATGGAACATAGCTGGATAGTATTCTTTATTAAACATCATTAAAGATTTTTTGCCAACTGTTAATAACATAGTTACCAATGGTTGGTAAAACTGTTCGCTGAAAATGGGTTGCCATAGGTGTATTTAATGGCTGTACTTTGTCTTGCTTTCCTGCTCTCAGCTAACAAAGTCTATCTATTTCCTGCTATCAATAAATCATGTTGACGAACGATATATTTATTCAGCCATAAGGCTCTCTTCGTCGGCATCATCTGTTTCCTGATGCTCTGCAGCCCACTGTTTATAGAGGGCAACGAGGTTTCCAAGTCCGATGGCTTTCATGTTCTGATTATAGATGACATCCAGACACAAATCCAGTAAATCCTTGTCTTTGCCAGGTTCAGACTCGAGAAGTCCACGAACATTGAATCTCAGTTTGTCGAGGATGTCCTCATCAATAATGCCATTGGAATCAATCAGTCCAGAGAGAAGAGAATACTTACGGATTGTCTCCAGATGGCTGTCGTTGACTTCGATGCTTCGTGTGCCTGAAGCGTTTGCTTGAATTTTATACATATTCTTTATGCTTTTAGATTATTCTATTTTCTTTAATTGTCATTTACTCATCATATAACTGACAATACCCTTCATAATGCTGTTACGTGTGGCAGCGTCCTTGATACACTCGAAGGGAAATGACAGCGTGAATACGCAGTTATCAGTACCTTTGTAAGCCACCCCTGCAGTGTGTCCGTCAGAATAGGTCAATACGCTGAAGGCATTGTCGGCAGGCAGAATGTTATCAGGTGTATAAGCACCGTAATGCTGCTCATTAACAGTGCGATAGACATCGAATGACATTCCCATTCCGCTGACAATAGGATTGTAATTGTCAGTGTTGGCACCATCATACATTATTTTGAGGTTGTTTCTTAACCAATCCTGTTCGTCGCTGCCTTGCATGTCTGATGCAAGATAAGAACCGCTTACAAACAGTTTTCCACGACCATTCAGATATTTCGTAACTTGCTGGCGGAGTGCCGGCTTGAACGTCTTGTAATAATACAAGCTATACCCGTCGTTCTTCTCATTGCCGAGGAGCAAGTCAACCAAAGCATATTTGGATAAGTTCACCTCACCATTTTCTACAGTCTTGCTGCTACAGCTGACTACATTATATCTGCCTGCATGGCGCAGGGCTTCTGCATGCTCTTTGACGTAGTTGAAATCATTGCCGGCAATTATTTTACCTACAAGTTCCTCACCGCCATAACCTAAGGCGTTAGGACCTTCCTTGCCCATCATTGCCTTGTTGAAGTTGGCTTGTCTTCCCGACCATCCAGCAACAGGTCCATAGCTGAGTCCTGGGTCAGCCTCAAAGTCAAAACCCTGTTCCGAACCTGTATTGACAACAGCAGGGGAAGAAAGGCGATAAAAGGCATTGACAATAAGAATTGTCTTGTTTGCCCCCTCATTACGTAAAGCCGAAAGGGTTTCTGTCGGGAAACTCTCTCCACCACGGTTGCAGGCTGTCACCTTAAAATTATAGACTACCCCTGATTGTAGTTCCATTTCATAATGTGGGTTACGCACATTCACTCCGTTGTCAAAGCCTTGTGAACCTATTGCCACATAGACGTTATATGATGTCGGCGTTGCAGTTGTCTCATTGGCGTCAGTAGTAGGCTTCCACTGCAGTCGCACCTTCTTTGATGATACATACTCTATCTTGAAGCTGTTCGGAGCAAGTGGTTGGACGGTGTATCGTTTGCCGTGCATGTTTGCTTCATACTTCAAGATTGTCTTATAGATAGAACGTGCAAATGTAAACTTGAAGTTAGGGTCCTGTCCCAACTTAATATCCGGGAAGTTCTGATGAGAAAGCGTCTCTATGATGGCTGATGGAACTTCAGGCATTCTCGTTTCGCTATAGTTGCGATCCCATACGGAACGTGTTGTCCAGTTCATGTGGAAGGCTCTGTCCAAGTCTTTCTTTACATTGGCAACTAACTGCTCTGCAAATGTCTTTGAAGCCTTACGTGAAAGACCGTTTCCCAAAGTACTGTTGCCTTCCTGTGTCGTACAGATGCCCAATGTACCTACGAAGCTGCCGTCTGCCTTTACACCAGCATCACTATGTACAGCTAACGTTAGTTCGATAGGTACTTTCTTTCCGTCTTTCTTGCTTGGAAGGTAACAGGAACCACCTGCCAGCCAGTTTGTCATCAATGAACGGCAGTTAATATCATCATTATAATCGTTTGAACCGTTACTCTTGCTGACCACATTCCAAGGTGCACCAGCCCATTGTGCTGAGTATCTTGCCCCTTCAAGGAAACGGGGCAGTCCACTGACAGTGCCGCCACGTACAATATTACCCATACCGCCGCCGAAACGTACAGCATCAGTAGTGACAACACCTCTGTGAGAACTGTGGTTGGTAAGCACAACAGAGTTGTTGATACTGTTTCCTTTGTCAAAATCAAAAGTACCAAGGTAAACCCATGTGCCACCACCCATACGCTGGTTCACACGGAAGTGCGTTTCCTGTCCTTTGTGGAATACGATATACTCTGCATCATCCACACTTTTCTTCTGCGTCTGGTAGCTTACATATACTGCATAACGTCCACTCTGGGGGATTGTCGGTTGATAGACCACAGAGCTTATCTTGCTTTTACGTTTCCTTGCCTTTACCTGTCGGGCTGTACCGGCAGTAAATGGATTCTCACCATCCCTGTAAGAGCCATAATGCAAGGCGAAGCCTGGAGTGGATGTGCTCTCCCATTTTTTCTTCAGGCTCTCTTCCTTGTAGTTGCTGCGATTGTCATTGTCAACGATTACCTCATTCTTCTGCCAATCCCTCTCACGTGGAGTAAAGACGATGGCACCAGCTTTTTCAAGCATAGGTATAAGGTAAGGGAGGACTATTGTCTGCGTGTAAAGGTCTTCTGTCGTACAGAATAGAGTAGGGCGTTGCCACTTCCATCCACCTTTCTTAGCATCATAATATCTACCATGCGATGACCAAAGAGAGAGATGCTTGTTCTGCAGTCCCTCTGTAATTTCATTTGGTCGAGACACATTTTTCACCCATGGAGCATCATCATAGTTAGTCTTTCCCCATGTTGGCTTACCCGTCTGTGCATAAGTGTTCATAAACGACAATGCAGCAAGTGCGGTACACAGCAGTTTTATCTTCATTATTTCTCTAATTCTCCTATCGTAAACAGTTCAGGATGTTTACCCTTAAAGTCCTTGAAATACAGTTTGATTTCCTTCATGTCCTGTTCCAGGTTGCCTGATGGCGTTATTATCTTGGAGCACTGAATCAGCTTCTTTTCATAGTCTAAGCCGTAAAGGTAGATGGGTAGCTGTGCTTTCAGTGCAATGTAATAAAAGCCCTTCTTCCATTCCGGGTTAAGACTTCGGGTCCCTTCGGGGGTGATACAAAGCTGAAACCAGTCTGCCTTTATGGCATAGTTGGCTAATCTGTCGGTCATACTCGTATGCTTGTCACGCCACACCGGGATTCCTCCGAGTTTACGGAAGATAAGACCAAGCGGCCAGAAAAACCATTCCTTCTTCATAAGGAAGTTACTCCTTTGCCGTTCTGCTCTTGCATAAAGCTGACCAATCAGGAAATCACGATTGCTCGTATGAGGTGCAAGGCAAATGATAGCCTTGTCAGGTAATGTAAACCTGACATCCTTCTTCCACCCCATAAAACTATAAAGAAGCCACTTAGAGAAAGCCTGTAACATTATGCGAGGTTATTGATTTGGTCAATAATTTCATTGACTTCTTTGCTGAATTTCTCCTTTAAGTCCTTGAAATAGACTTTGGCAGGCATGCCTGGCTGAACATGAGACACACGTCTGATGTAGTTGTTGTGCATGACCAGAATTGAAGTGAGAATAGCTTCAATGTTCTCCGTGTCACGATTCTCACCATAGAGAGATGCTGCGATACCCTCTGTGAACAAGTCACCACAAATGTAATTGATGGTGCGTTTCAAATCTCTTTTGTTGCTCATATTAATCCTAAATAGCTATATTTTACATTTATCGTTCAAAGATAAATAAAAAAATAGAAAAGCAAGTCTTTCTTACATAAAAATAGAGTTAAATTTTTAATTTACCGTCTTTTCTTTTCTATTGTCGGATAAAAAAAGTAATTTTGCAGAAAATAAGCTGCACTCGGCAAACTGGAAACAAATTTCCTTTGCCCTCGTTTGCATTATTTTTGCAGAAAATAAGCTGCACTCGGCAAACTGGTAATAAACCCATATTGCTCTTGTTGGCTTTATTTACAAATAGAACGGAATGAATATTAAGTAAATTATTATATTTAATCATTTAAAGTAAACACATGGAAATTAGCGCATTGCAGAAGGAAAGAGCAAGTTATCAGCCTAAGTTGCCTAAAGCTCTTCAGGGTGCAGTAAAGGTGAAGGAAGGAGCTCCTACACAAAGTGTTGACAATCAGGAGGATATCAAGAAGTTGTTCCCTAATACATACGGAATGCCTCTCGTTGAGTTTGAGCCAGCTGACTCAGCTAACAATGCCAAGATGAATGTTGGTGTTATTCTCTCAGGTGGTCAGGCACCTGGTGGTCACAACGTTATCTCTGGTCTTTTTGATGAGATTAAGAAGTTGAATCCTGAGAACCGTCTTTATGGTTTCCTTATGGGTCCAGGTGGTCTTGTTGACCATGACTATATCGAGATTACTGCAGAGAACCTTCAGGCTTACCGTAATACTGGTGGTTTTGACATGATTGGTTCTGGTAGAACCAAACTGGAGAAGGAGAGTCAGTTCGAGAAGGGTCTTGAGATTATCCGTGAGTTGGATATCAAGGCTGTTGTAATCATCGGTGGTGACGACTCTAATACCAATGCTTGTGTGTTGGCTGAGTACTATGCAGCTAAACAGTATGGTGTACAGGTTATCGGTTGTCCTAAGACGATTGACGGTGACTTGAAGAACGACCAGATTGAGACTTCATTCGGTTTTGATACAGCCACCAAGACCTACTCAGAGCTGATTGGTAACATCGAGCGTGACTGTAACTCTGCCCGTAAATACTGGCACTTCATTAAGTTGATGGGTCGTTCTGCTTCTCACATCGCCCTTGAGTGTGCTTTGCAGACCCAGCCAAACATCTGCTTGATTTCCGAGGAGATTGAGGCTAAGGACCAGACATTGAACGATATCGTTGAGTACATCGCTGGTGTTGTCGCTCATCGTTCAGCACAGGGCAACGATTTCGGTGTCGTTCTGATTCCAGAAGGTCTTATCGAGTTTGTTCCTGCTATTGGTCGTCTGATTCAGGAGTTGAACGACTTGTTGGCTGCTCACGGTGCAGACTACATGGATCTTGATAAGGATGAACAGAGAAACTATATCCTTGCACATCTGTCTGCAGAGAATAAGACTACTTTTGAGACTCTTCCAGAGGGTGTTGCACGCCAGCTTTCACTTGACCGTGACCCACATGGTAACGTACAGGTTTCTCTCATTGAGACTGAAAAGCTCATCTCTGAAATGGTCGCTGCCAAACTTGACCAGTGGAAGCAGGAAGGTAAGTTCGTTGGCAATTTCGCTCCTCAGCATCACTTCTTCGGTTATGAGGGTCGCTGTGCAGCTCCTTCTAACTTCGATGCAGACTACTGCTATGCACTCGGTTCATCAGCAGCTCAACTGATTGCTAACGGCAAGACCGGTTATATGGCAATTGTCAAGAACACAACAGCTGGTACTGACCAATGGAAGGCAGGAGGTGTGCCAATCACAATGATGATGAACATGGAGAAGCGTAACGGTGAGATGAAGCCTGTTATCCGCAAGGCTCTCGTTGAGCTTGACGGTGCTCCGTTCAAGGCTTTTGCTGCACAGCGTGAGACATGGGCAAAGGAAACCAGCTACATTTATCCTGGTCCTATCCAGTACTGGGGCTCTTCTTCAGTATGTGACCAGACTACTATGACGCTCGAGTTGGAGCAGGCTAAGTAAAATATAATCATAAAGAAGGAATAGGGGATAGCCATATCCTCTGTTTCTTCTTTTTGTTTTATGCAACCCCTGTTTCTGATGCTGGAATATTGCATGGTAATATCACATCAGTAATGATTATCCTTTGGTCAGCTGCCTGATATAAGTTCGCTGAAGAGAAAGGTACTTGTTGCGATGCAAGCAGCGCTTCAGTTGCACTCTTGACAGTGGTTGATTACATCTGAATACATATATCTGATGTCTGATTATTATGACAGAACGCTAAATTATTTACATGAAAAGAAATTCTTTTTTTCATGAAAAGAAATATTTATTTTCATGAAGAGAATTTGTTTTTTTCATGAAAAGAAATGCGAAAGTTTATGTTAATGCAGCAATAAAATAGAACTTTAAATTATCAAGAAGGAAGAAAATGTTTATCCCCAAAGTGTTTCATTCAATATTAAAGGCTTGGACAAAGACGCCAGGTTGGATGAGATGGGTTGGAGGATTGTGCCTTTCTGCCATTTACAGTTTTCTGTTTTATTATTTTTTTGTTGCCCCGACAGGATTCAGATGGCGGGCTATTTATGGCGACCCGGACTATCCTGCGGGCTATACAATTCATGGTATTGACGTAAGCCGCTATCAAGGAACAATTAATTGGAACAGGCTTCGCAATGCAATGATTGACCGTTCACCCATTCGCTTTATTATCATTAAATCAACAGAGGGCGACAGTCATCTTGACATGAAGTTCAGGGAGAACTTCTATAATGCGAAGGAGTCGGGCTTCATACGTGGTGTTTACCATTTCTGGAGCAACAACTCATCAGCACGCCGGCAGGCTTATTTCTTTCTTGCCATGGTTCAGCTGCAGCCAGGTGACCTGCCACCTGTACTTGATGTGGAGCACAAGCCCAAGAATATCAGTACGGAAGAGTTTCAGCAGAATATTCTTACGTGGCTTCATATCGTAGAAGACAGGTATCATGTGAAGCCTATTATCTATACCTATTATAAGTTTAAGGACCAGTATCTTTCTGATTCCCGCTTTGACGATTATCCTTATTGGATAGCACATTATTACGTGGATCAGATGGAGTATCAAGGTGCTTGGAAGTTCTGGCAGCATACCGATGCCGGAAAGCTGCCAGGTATTAAGGGTTATGTAGACCTGGATATCTACAATGGTAGCTTCTACGATTTACAGCAACTGCTTATTCCCGAGGAGGTTATCCCCGCTCAAGAAGTAGGCAGCACCAGTCATGATTCAACAGGCGTTGACTCTCTTTCAGACCGAGTTCGGCAGCCTTCTGTAGAATAGATTCCGCATCCTGCTCATAGAATCCACTCAAAATAATTTTTGAATCAGTTGTCATTACGCTGACAAAATCCTCTATGTCTTCAAGGATGATGTTGCGGTTAATATTTGCCATGATGACATCAAAGACGCCACTGACATGTGATAACACGCTCTTGTCACCTTCAAGCACATCTAATTCTACGCCATTCAGTTCAGCATTATGCTCTGCATTACGTACACTCCACTCGTCAATGTCATAGCATACAACTTCCTTTGCCCCGCACTTTGCTGCAACAATGCCCAGAATTCCCGTACCACAACCGCAATCAAGTACTCTCTTGTCTGTCAAGTCCTGGCTCAGCAGTAAAGAGACAATCATTTGTGTCGTCTCATGCGTACCAGTTCCAAAGGCTTGCTTTGCGTCAATAACAATCTTCATAGGAATTGTGTCAAGTGAGTTCTGTGCAGCAGTGGCTTCATCTTCCATGTTCTTGCAGACGATAGCACAGCGGTTATCAATAATAACAGGTTCAAAACCACCCTTCTCCCATTCCTCATTCCAGTTCTTGTCTTCAATATGACTTGCCGTAAATGTCACCTTTACATTAGGAACAGGTAGGTTCTGTAAGGTGTGTCCGAGTGTTTCTTGATTGAAAAGATTTTCCTGGCAATAGCCGACGAGTCCGTCCGGCTCATCCGTGAAGGATTCAAACCCCTCTTCGCCTGCAAGAGCTGCGATAATGTCTCTTACATCCTGAGAATCAGGTTCTGCTGTAAACTTTACTTGTATATATTTCATCTTGGTGTTAAATTTCTACTGCAAATTTATAAAAAATAGGGAAAAACCTACTATGGATTAGGGAAAATCCGTATATTTGCAATGAAAGTTGTCTTATTTTTGCATTATAAAGAGTGTGTATATACATATTCTGGTGTTAAATCAAGTGTAATTTAAATAAAAGGGTATATGAAACGATTAGTCTTACTTTCGGTTTTGTTTGGAGCTATGCCATTGCTCTCGATGGCACAGGATGACCTCTATTTTACCCCATCAAAAGCGGAGCAATCTGCTTATCAACAGAATAGGATGGAGGATGACCGCCCAGTCTATTATAGCGGTATCGGCAAGTCCAATGATGAATATAACCGTCGTGGACAGTACAAATACAAGAAGGTTGGTGTTGATTCTTTAGGAAACGACATCTTCATGTCACGTATTTCTACGCTGCATGGCGACTCTGTTGTACTGGACACAATCTACGGGGGCTTCACCCGCAAGTATGAAAGTGTTGATGATGATTTTGCATACAGCAGGAGAATGCGCCGCTTTGAAGGCTTCTGGGGTGGCTATTATGACCCTTGGTTTGCCGGTCGTTCATCAGTCTATGTAGGTTGGGGATGGCATTCACCTTATTATGGTGGCTGGTATGACAGATGGGATGACCCATGGTATTACAGCTATTATGGTGGTTATCCTTATTATGGTCATTACCGTTATTACGGTGGCTATCCATATTATGGATATTATGGAGGTTATCCATATTATTATGGTTATGGAGGTTATGGATGGTACAGTCCTTGGAACAGGTACTATGGTTACGGATGGAGTTATCCATATTATGGATACCGAAGAAGCGGCTATTATGCTTATAATGGTCACACGGGTACTGCCAATCACTGGGGTAACTCGCCAAGAAGTTTTGGTTCTCAGACAAGGTCAGATGCCTACTATAACGGACGACCGAATTACTCTACACATCGTGGCAGTGTAAACCGATATGGCAATACAGCTGCCCCACGAAGCAACATGGATACTTACCATGACCGCTTTGGTGGTGCACGGCAGAATGGTTATGAGAATCAGACACGCCAGGTTTACTCACGTCCTAACAATTCTACCTTCTCACAGCCATCAAGTAGCTTTGGCGGTGCACCAAGAGGTAATGCCGGTGGTGGCAGCTTTGGAGGTTCACGCGGTGGAGGCAGCAGCTTTGGTTCTTCACGTAGTGGCTTCGGTGGTCATAGATAAGTTAGTTTTGGAGTTTATTAAATAATTGTTATCGCCTTATGAAAAGTAAATATATATTCTTTGCCGTATCGTTGCTGGCAGCATTGTCAGCTAATGCACAGGAGACATACGAGAATGCGAAATTAGCAGGAGAAGACCTGAACGGTACTGCACGCTATGTTGGTATGGGTGGAGCCATGGAGGCGTTGGGTGCTGATGTTTCTACGATTGGTACCAACCCGGCTGGTCTTGGTTTGTTCCGTCGTAACAACATCAGTGTAAGTGGTGGTCTTGTCATGCAGTCAAATGGTAAGGAGTTTGCCAATGGCAATAAGACTAATCCAAGTTTTGACCAGATAGGTGGTGTATATACAACCCGCACGGGGCAGAAGTCTTTCCTTAATTTCGGTTTCAACTATCATAAGGGGAAGAACTTTGATTACATCCTCAATGCTGCCAACTCGCTTAATGGCAGCTCACAGAACAAGCAGTCCTATATAAAAGGTATGCTTGGTGATGAAAGTACCGGCGGTTTTTATGTTGACAAGAACAAGAATGGTGAGTATATTGGTTATGTAAATGCAACTGGCAAATCCGTAGCATACACATGGAGCCAGATTGATTACCTTTACTGGAACACACTGATTCCGAGTAATAACGCTGCCAATCCAACTTATAACTATGAACCTGCTACAGCGTATGATTTTAACCGTTCGCATACAGGTTATATCGGTAATTACGATTTCGCCGTGAGTGGTAACCTCAATGACAGGGTTTATCTCGGTCTTACCTTCGGTATAAAGGATGTTCACTACAATGCGTATAGTGAGTATATGGAAAGATTTGCCGGTTCAAAAGGAGCAAAAGTCGTTGATGACAGAAAGATAACCGGTTCTGGATTTGATATAACAGCTGGTATTATTGTTCGTCCTGTTGCCGAATCACCTTTCAGAATCGGTGCTTATGTCAAGTCTCCAACATGGTATGACCTGACGACATCAAACGTAACAAGTCTTGCTTATTATAATGGTGCAGTAAATCCTAACAAGACCATATCTAATTCATACGATTACAAGATGTGGACACCTTGGAAGTTCGGTTTCTCTCTTGGTCACACTGTTGGTAATTACCTTGCCTTGGGTGTAACTTATGAATGCGAGGACTACAGTCGTATCAACAGCCGAATCAACGATGGCGGTTACTATGACTATTATGGCGATTATTATGAGTCATCAAGTCCTGACAGAAACATGAACGAACATACTCGGCAGGTATTGAAGGCTGTCAATACTTTGAAGTTAGGTGTAGAATACAAGCCGGTAACAAATCTTTCTTTGCGTCTGGGTTACAACTATGTAAGTCCGATGTATTCAAGCGATGGACAGAAAGACCCGGGCATTGCCTCTTTCGGAACTGCATACTCTTCAACAACTGATTATACTGACTGGAAGGATATTAACCGTTTTACATTAGGTGTTGGTTATCAGTTCCAGCAGTTCACTGTTGATTTGGCTTATCAGTACAGTGCACAGGATGGTGATTTCTATCCATTCTCTGATATTAGAAATGTTGAAATGAATAAGAAAGATCCCGCTACAGGTAAAATCACGAAAGTGCTTGAGTCAAACACTGCAACGGGTACAAAGGTGCAGAATAACAGAAGTCAGCTGCTCCTTACATTCGGCTATCGCTTCTAAAAGACTGAGAGATATATAAAGTATAAAAGCAAAGAAGGTAAAAGGGTTATTGCTCTTTTACCTTCTTTGTTGTTTTGTCATAATATTTCATCTTTTTAAAAATTAGTCATGTCTAATTACGTTCCAATAAAGCCTTAATTGACCTCTAAAAGATGCTTAATTGAAGCCCAACTAAGGCTTAGTTGAAGTCCAATTAAGCACCTTTTCTTGTGTAGTTTTACAACTATCTGATTGTGTGATAGTTATAGTTCTGAATTTGAAAACCCTTTTATCCTTGTTTTAAGTAAGAATATCAACAATTTGTGTAAGTATAATTTACCGTTAAAGGTAATCTATTATTAACTAAAGTTTCCCACCCCTTAAAACACTGGCTTTTCTCATTTACTTTGCCTGTCGTTCCCCATATCCATTGATTTTTAACACATGCCTAACAGGAATTACGTAGTCTGTCCATATACTTCATCCCATTTTTCCAATGCTCAGTCATTACAAGGATTTTGCTCATTTCTTTGTCGTTGCCGCTGATCGTAGCCATAAGCTGTTGGGGTGTCACCCCAAGTGTTTCTCCTAAAATGCGAAGAATGCGTTCGATACAGGCAAGAACTCGCTTCCATAACGTGAGTGTCATGAGATCGTCCTCCATGTCCGAAAAGAGTTCGCCCATGGTTTGATATTCTGTGAACCGCTTTTCCAAGGCCATGACGGTATATGTAAGGTAACACAGCGTTGCGTCGGCTATCTGACCATTGAAGTCGCAACCTTGATAGCCTCCTAATCCGAGATACTGCTTGGTCTCCTTGTTCATCACCTCTATGTTCCATCTGACCTGATACACTTCAAAGGCTTTTACGAAAGACATCGTAGTATCCGTGGTGAGCAGGACGTTCCATGCGGAGTTTCTACCATACTTGATGAGGAAGATTCTGACAGGTACATCTCCTAAGTTGCCGTTGAGCTGAATATATCGTAACTATTCATCGGTATTGACCAGTCTGTATTCTCTCCTCTAAAATCTTCGTATCAAGGCTATAAAGATGCTCGTTTTTCTTGCGTATTTCAGATTTACTTTGTACCTTTATACCTATGAAAGAGCAAGTTACGGACATATCAAAAGTGTTACAAGACATGACGGAAGAGATGCGGTTGTTGCGTGAAACTGTCAACCGGCAGTATGCCGAGAATGTCAAATTGAACCGTAACATAAATGCTCTGAACCTCCAAATCCGCAAGAAAGACACGGAACTTACAAACTTACGGGAACGCTTGGCCAAGTATGAAGCCCCCGACAAGAACTCTAATAACAGCAGCACTCCGCCAGGCAAGGAGCGTATGAAGGATGAGGTTGTCAGAAGAACAGGAAGCCTCCGTAAGCCAAGTGGTAAGAAGCCGGGGGGACAAAAGGGACATGATGGGCATAAGTTGTCTTGCTCTTCCGCACCTGACGAGACAATCGATGAGGTACCTGACTATTGCACTCGTTGCGGAGAATCTTTGTCAGGCGCAGAGCGTGTACTTGATTATGTGACTCAGGTTATTTCCATTCCAGAGTTCAAGCCCGTAATCAAGGAAATCCGACACTGTATGATGGTATGCAAGAACTGTGGCGAACGTATTCGGACGGCACCGGGACGGCGGTCAGACAACGTGGTATATGATTCAAGCGTAAAGGCTCTGGTGGTTTATCTGAGTGTCGTGCAATTTCTTCCATACGGTCGTATAGCAAGTCTTTTGCGTGAGGTATTCGGTCTCACTCCAAGTGAAGGCTCGCTGGTGAACCGGGTGAATGAGGCAAGGAGAAATGCGCACCCCGTGATTGATAAGATCAAAGAACATATCAAGTCATCAGCAGTATTTGGTTTCGATGAGAGTGGCTTGTACTGTAACAAAAGACCCGATTGGGCCTGGATAGCACAGACAGTTTATTACACACTGCTTTTCCGTGCTGATGGAAGAGGATCGAAGGTATTGGCAGACAGGTTTGGCGACAGCTTGGAACGAATGACTGCCGTTACTGACCGCCATAGCGCATACTTTGCACTCCATTTCCTCAATCATCAGGTATGTCTTGCCCACTTGCTTCGCGAACTGCAATATCTTTCAGAGTTGAACACCGAGCAGGAGTGGTCCGGGAAAGTAACCAGTCTGTTCCGTGAAGCCATTCACGAGCGGAACGCCAATCCGAACGACGTCATAGACAAGGTGTCATGGACCCGGCGTTTAGACAATCTACTCAAACAGAATATAGAGGGGCTTGGTAAAAAGTTCATTACGTTCAAAAAAGGCCTGGTCAAATGCAGAGACTACATTTTCAGTTTCCTTGAAAATCCGATGATACCCTCTGACAATAATGGAAGCGAACGGGGAATACGCAAGCTGAAAATCAAACTGAAGAACTCATGTACATTTCGTTCCGACTTCGGAGCAGACGCTTTTCTTGAACTTCATTCGATTGTAGAAACAGCTAAAACAGCATAAGAAAAGGTGCTTAGTTGGACTGCAACTAAGCACCTTTTAGGCTCCAATTAAGCATCTATTGAACGTCAATTAAGGCTTAATTGGAATGTAAGTAAGCATCAATTCATCTTGAAGAATGAATTTTTTATGACATTCTTTGTGAGAATACGGTAAGATATTCTCTAACACTTTGATGTTATTCAGCTGAAACCACTTCAAACTTCAACTTCTCACAGTCTTTCTCTTTCGTTATCTTGATAGTATCACCAGCCTTTATATTGCCTGAGAGAATCAGTTCGCTCAGTCCATCCTCGATATGGTTTTGGATAGCACGCTTCAATGGACGAGCACCAAACTGAACGTCATAACCCTTGGTAGCAACAAACTCCTTGGCTTCATCCGTTATCTCCATCTCGTAGCCCAGTTCATGCACACGCTTGAACAAACCCTTGAGTTCAATGTTAATAATCTTTTTGATAGCCTCGAGGTCCAGCTGGTCGAAGGTGATAATCTCGTCCAAACGGTTGAGAAACTCTGGTGCGAACTGCTTGCTAAGACTCTTCTGGATAATGGCACGTGCACGTTCCTTATCGCCCTCACTCTGTGATAGACCGTTCAAACTTGCTGCCTTGAAACCAACACCCTGTCCGAACTCCTTCAGCTGGCGTGTACCTGCATTTGATGTCATGATAATTACCGTATTGCGGAAGTCTATCAATCGTCCGTTTCCATCAGTCAATCTACCTTCATCAAGCACCTGCAGAAGCATGTTGAATACATTACCGTGAGCCTTCTCTATCTCGTCAAGCAAGACGATAGAGTAGGGATGGCGACGTACCTTCTCCGTCAGCTGTCCGCCTTCCTCATAGCCTACATAGCCCGGAGGTGCACCAACAAGGCGTGAAGTATTGAAGCTTTCGGTATATTCGCTCATATCAATGCGAATCAATGCTTTTGAAGAACCGAACATCATCTCTGCAAGTCGCTTGGCAAGATAAGTCTTACCAACACCTGTAGGACCTAAGAACATAAAGGCACCGATGGGGTGGTTAGGGTCTTTCAGTCCTACACGATTACGCTGGATAGCCTTTACCATCTTGTCTATGGCGGCATCCTGTGCAATGACAACCAGCTTCAGTTCTGCGTCCATATTCTTCAGCCGGACACCTTCAGCTTCCTTCATACGCTGTACAGGCACGCCCGTCATCATTGAAACAACGTCAGCGATGTCTTCTTCACTGATTTCAACCTTGTCTTCAGAGTCTCCCTTCTGCCATTTCTCCTGTTCATCCTTGAGCTTCTGTTCAAGTTCAGTCTGCTTGTCACGGAAACTTGCAGCCAGTTCAAAGTTCTGGTTCTTCACGGCAGCCTGCTTCTTATCCTGTGCCATTTCAATCTCTTTCTGAATATCCAGGATAGCCTGCGGCACCTTAACGTGCTGCAGATGGATACGTGAACCTGCCTCGTCAATAATATCTATCGCCTTGTCTGGGAAGAATCTGTCTGTAATATATCTTTCTGCATACTTCACACAAGCCTTCAGTGCATCTTCTGTATAGCTTACATGATGATGCGCTTCATAGCGGTCTTTGATATTTTGAAGAATCTGCAGTGTCTCCTCAACTGTGGTCGGCTCAACCTGTACCTTCTGGAAACGACGCTCCAAGGCTCCATCTTTCTCAATTGAATTACGGTACTCGTCCAAGGTTGTTGCACCAATACACTGTATTGTTCCCCTTGCCAAAGCTGGTTTCAGGATGTTAGCTGCATCCATTGAACCAGGTGAAGAGCCAGCACCAATCAGCGTGTGAATCTCATCTATGAAAATAATGATGTCAGGGTTCTGCTCAATTTCTTTAATCAACGCACGGATACGCTCCTCAAATTGACCACGATATTTCGTACCAGCAACCACAGCTGTCAAGTCGAGCGTGATGACACGTTTGTCAAAGAGGATGGGAGAGGTGAGGTGCTTCATGATAAGCTGTGCAAGCCCCTCAACTATAGCACTCTTGCCAACACCAGGTTCACCGATTAGAATTGGATTATTCTTCTTTCTTCGTCCGAGAATCTCACTTACACGCATGATTTCGTTCTCTCTTCCTACTACAGGATCGAGCTTTCCATCGGCAGCAGCTTGTGTAAGGTCAGTTCCAAAACTGTCAAGTACTGGCGTTTTAGACTTCGTACGGGGTGCCTGTGTTGTCTTTGCATTACTTCCAGAAGATGATGCAGATGAAGACATCATGTCGTCATCCATTTCGTCCTCATCAGCCATGCCAATACCATTCTTTGGCTGGTTTGCGTGTTGTTGTAACATCGATATTGCGTTGTTATAGTTGAATCCACTGTCCTCCAGTACCATTTTTGCACCATTGTTTGAAGAGTCGTGCAGGATAGCGAGGAAGAGATGGATAATATCCACTGTCTGTGTATGCTGTAAACGAGCTTCAAGGACAGCCAGTTTCAAGATGTTGTTAGCCTGTTCGTTCAAGAGCATATCGGGAACTGACGCTGAAGATTCTGTTGTTTGCTCCTGTATCTTCTTTTCTATTTCTTTCTTGAGGTTGTCAATATCAACTTTACATTGGTTGAAAAGTTCCCAGACTGGTCCCGACTTCTCTCGCAGAATGGCGAGCATAATATGCTCTGGGGCAACCGACTTGCTTGTCAGCCGCTCCGCTTCCTCTCTGCTGAATGAAAGTATTTCCGAGACCTTTGGGGAAAATTGATTCATCATATCCTAACCTTTCTTTACTTTTATATATGGACAATATGTCCAGTATTAGTAGGTGTTTATAAACAAAAGGTGTGCCAAAAGCAAAAGAATCGGACATACACGCATGTTGTAAGTCCGATTCTACATTTATATTCTTTCATAATGCCTCATCATCAGGTTTTTGTAGTCTGACTTTAGGCTGACGTCCAAGATGTTTCTTCTTGCGAAGCCAGGCTGCCTTGCGCTGTTCATATTCTTCGCGATGATGCTCTAAGAAGTTATCTGCCATTAAATTTACCGTATATAACAGAAATCAGAATGTTCTTTCCATTTGCCGTATTTCCAAGCAGTTTGGTGCTGGAGAGCCCCATGTCATGAGAAACCTTCGTCACCTTTACCTGCTTATTATTGCCAGAACCTTGTGTCACGGTCTGCAGGTCAACTGGTACAATTACAACTTTACCCCATGCAGGCATAGACTTGTTATGGGAGAAGAGGTTGATAATACCAGAGATATTGTTGAATACGTATGCATTCATTGTACTATTATAAGTAGCAAGGAACGATGTCTTGTTATCTGGCAGACGGTTGTTCTCAAAGAATGACTGCAGGCTGTCTGCCGATACCATCAGAACATTCTTTGGTATTCCAAACAGGTAGTTGGATGCAGAGCTGTTGTTTTCCCGATAGAGTACGATTTTAGCCGAGTTTATAGAGTCTTTCGTATGTCCTGCCATAATGTCAGACATCGGCAATGTCAGTTTGGTAAACATTCCTGCTGGCGTCTTGAGGTAGGTATGCCCCGATTCACTTGCTAACTGTTGCAGACGGGTGTTGTCATTGGAGAAATTCGTCAATTGCAAGACCTCTTCAGTGCTTACAAAGTTAGTTGAAATCTCCGTTACCTTGCCTTTTTGCTTATGTTTGAAGTAAATATTCAGCTGTGCCATCTGAATGTGTGCCATTGCTCCCGAACCTCCATCTATCTTGAAATAGAAGCCTGGACAGATTTCATGCAGGAAACGATAGGCATTACGGAATGCACCTGGGTTCTGCTGATATTTGCGAAGGAGGTAAGTACCGTAATTGTTGTATGTTACACCGCTTTTGTCTTTGTATTGTTTGTTTAGACGGATAATAATATTGCGATTATAACCTTTCTTTTTTCTGATGCTGTCAGCCTCTGTGTGGTCTGTCAAAGTAAAAGAACGCTTCTCTGCTATACCTCCTTTGGCTGCTGTACGGATATATCCTTTTGCCTCAGGGTCGAAATCGGAATAATAAGCCTTACCTTCCTCTACAGGTTTAGCAAGCTCATATGCGGTCAGTTTCAACTGGCTGAGTGAATCGCCATAGTAAGTGCTGTAATACAATCTTATGTCACATGAGTCAGCAATAATCTCGTTGTTAACATCACGGCTCATGATAGAATCCTTTGCAGGCAATTCATAATTACTCAGCACGTGGAACTGTGACATCAGGTTACCCGTAACAGTTGTCATCGTTTCCGGGTCATCCATTCTTCCTAAATAACCTGTTGCAGAGCGTGCAACAACTCTGCCGGCAAGCATAGTTTCAGATGCAACGCTGAAGGTATCTGCTTTTATGGAAAGCTTGTCACCATTGTCAATCAGCGAGCCTCCAAGTGAATTAGTTGTATCATCACACGATACAATGCCGAGGCAGGCTGCAAACATACAAGCTGCAATGATTTTTCTTCTCATTTAGAACTTTTCTTGTAAAAATCCTGAGAAACTCAGAACAGTTTATTGTAAAACTCTGAATACTTTTCCTTTAATTCCGCATCATCAATGGCATGCTCCAGGAGTTGTTTGTCATTGCTCTTGGCATAGTCGACAAGTCCTGTGCTTGCTTTGTTGCTTGTACCGATTACTCCATCAGAGTAGTCGATAGCCAGTTTACCCAATTCCATGAAGTCAAAGTCATCACCATACTTCTTCAGGTGTTTTGCCTTTGCCTCGCGGAACTCCAGACAGTGCTTGAAGTTCGTACCCAGGCTGTTCTGTGGCTGCTCTGCGAAGATTGAAGTCACTACCTTGGAGTTAGCAAACTGTGGCTCATCCTTGTAAGCGGTCTTTACATAAAACGGGATAACGGATGACATCCATCCCTGACAGTGAATTACATCAGGAGTCCATCTCAGCTTCTTGACCGTTTCCAGGACACCTCGTGCAAAGAAAATGGCACGCTCACCGTTGTCTGGATAGTCATTACCCAGTTCATCCTTTGTCATGGCAGGACGTTTCTGGAAATAATCTTCATTGTCAATGAAATAAACCTGTATGCGTGTCTGCGGAATACTTGCCACTTTGATAATAAGTGGATGGTCGGTATCGTCTATAATCAAATTCATCCCCGAAAGGCGGATAACTTCATGCAGCTGTCCTCTACGTTCGTTTATATTTCCCCATCTTGGCATGAAAGTGCGGATTTCAAATCCAGCATCCTGCATGCTGTGTGGCATTTCAGAGCCATAGAGAGACATCTCTGTTTCAGGCACATACGGCATGATTTCTTGATTAACAAATAATACTTTCTTTCCCATTCATTCTTTAAATATTAGAATTTTAATTTCTGCAAATAATGCAAGCGGGCGCAAAGAATGATTGTTTTCATTTTTCCGGGCGCAGCTTATTTTGTGCAAAGGTACGAAAAAAAAACGAGACAGCTCTCGCTTTCAGTTGAAAACAGATAAAAAGTCGCTTTCGTTGAGATTATTTAATTAAATTCTCGTCTATTTAATTATTTTGTTGTTACTTTGCAGCGATAAATTATTAGTCACTGATGAAAGTTTTTAAAAAGATTGTTGAACTTCAGAACGAGCTTTTTTACTGTCGCAAGGAAAACAAGACTGTCGGATTGGTTCCTACGATGGGGGCTCTGCATGAAGGACACGCATCACTTGTGAAACGAAGTGTTGAAGAGAACGACGTGACTGTCGTTTCCGTTTTTCTTAATCCAACCCAGTTTAATGACAAAGGTGATCTGGAGCGCTATCCTCGCACGTTAGAGGCTGATTGCCAGCTATTAGAGGATTGTGGAGCGGACTATGTGTTTGCACCTTCTGTCGAAGAAATCTACCCTGAGCCTGATAATCGCCATTATGAGTTTCCACCACAATCGACAGTGATGGAAGGGGCGAAGCGTCCCGGTCACTTCAATGGCGTCTGTCAGGTTGTCAGCAGGTTGTTTTATATAGTACGACCTGTCAGAGCCTATTTCGGTGAGAAAGACTGGCAGCAGATAGCTGTCATCAAGCGTCTTGTCGATTTCATAGGAATGAAAGATGTGCTGGAAATCGTAGAATGTCCGATTGTGCGTGATGCTGACGGACTGGCAAAGAGTTCGCGTAATATGCTGCTGGCTGCTGATGAGCGTTCCATTGCGCCAAGAATCTTTGAAGTGTTGAGTGAAAGTGTGGAATACTCCATGACACACAGCGTTGTAGAGACACATGACAAGGTTGTTGCTGACATCAATGCTGTTGACGGGCTTGAGGTTGAATATTTTGAGATTGTTGATGGTAATACGCTCCTTGAGGTTAACACGTGGGAAGCGTATGTAGTTGGATGTATCACCGTTTATTGTGGAAAGACACCTATCCGGCTTATAGACCATATTAAATATAGAAGATAAGAATAGAAATGCAAATTCAGGTTTTGAAAAGCAAGTTGCACTGTGCTACAGTTACAGAAGCAAATCTTAATTATATGGGCAGTATTACGATCGACGAGGATTTGATGGATGCTGCCAACTTGATTGCCGGCGAGAAGGTTCAGATTGTCAATAACAACAATGGCGAACGATTTGAAACTTACATTATCAAAGGTGAGCGGGGAAGTGGTTGCATCTGTCTTAACGGTGCAGCTGCGCGGAAAGTTGTTGTAGGCGATGTGGTCATTATCATCTCCTATGCACTGATGGATTTTGAGGAGGCAAAGACCTTTAAGCCGTCTGTCGTATTTCCCAAGGAAGGTAACAGGTTGTAATTGCTGACAGCCGCCAATGCAGTCCTGTGGTATCCCATCTGCATTGTCGGTTGTCACTATGCTTACACATATAATCATATTAAGGGAATCCTTACAGGTAAAAGCGTTACTTATGCTTATAAATCTTATTAACAGATGTGTTAATTTTACTTGACCATTATATAAGTTCTTTATAGAAAGTAGCAACAACCTTAATGTGACAGCTTAGTTTCCTTGTTTTATTTATTTTATAATCAGATAAATATAAATTCATATACCCTAACGGTATAGGGAGCATATTATTTTGTGTTCCAACAAATGTTATATGCAGCTGCAGAAGCAGTACATCCCTACTGATATTCTTTCTTGCGAAATCCCTTACGATTTCCTTTTACCTTTTTCTTGCAATAAATAGATTCTGAAATTTTATTACATAACTAAGCTGTTCAAATAAGTTGAAAATCTAAGAAAAACAGATTTGGAGTCACCTTTGCAACTAACAGAAAACCAGTTGGTTATAAAGTTATGCAAGAAAAGATGCTTAATTGGACTTCAAATAAGCCTTAGTCGGGCTTCAATTAAGCCTTAATAAGATGTCAATTGAGCCTTGATTGGAATGCAAATAACCATCTATATGTTTTCAAGTCTTGTATTTTAATTTACAAAACTTAGTTTTCTGTCAGAAGGTATGGCTTCTGTTATTTACTCGTAGTGCATTGACTTGGCTGGATGGATGTGGCTGATGAGATAGCTTGGCGCAATCAGAACAGCAACACATACCAATAGTGTGGCAAAGTTGAGGGCGACAATCAGCGGAAGGTTTACCTCTACGGGCACGGTACTTACATAATAAGTCTGCGGGTCGAGCTTTATAGTTCCAGTCCACTTCTGCAAGAAGATAATGACAAGTCCTATGATGTTGCCTACAAGCAGACCTCTGCCAATAATAAAGGTAGCAAACCAAAGGAAGATATGGCGTATCTGACGGTTCCGTGAACCAAGTGCTTTCAATATACCAATCATCTTGGTGCGTTCGAGAATGATAATCAACAGACCTGATATCATCGTAACACCCGCTACGGCAATCATAAGTGTAAGGATTATCCATACGTTCATATCCATCAAATCAAGCCATGAGAATATCTGCGGATTCAGCTCTATTATGTTCTCTGAAGAGTATGTCTCGCCATAATGGTCAACCGTGTTCTTAACCTTATTAAGCACGTTGAGGGATATAGGATTAAGCTGAGAGAAGTCATAAACCTGCAGTTCTGCTCCGCTGTATTGGTCGGCTTCCCATCCGTTTAGCTTGTTGACAGTGTACAGGTCGGTAAAACATATCTGTGCATCAAACTGCTTCATATTTGTTGCATAGACGCCTGCAACTGTAAATTTACGTGTGCGGACACCTTGGTCGTTGATGAAATAGGCAAATATCCGTTGTCCAACTTTTAGATTGAGCTTATCGGCTATAGTTTTGGAAATGACCAGCTTCTGTTGATTCTCCGTATCAGAGAATCGAGGCAGGCTACCCTCTACCATATTATCATAAATGAAAGTGGAATCAAAGTCTGCTCCTACACCCTTCAGTACGACACCTAAGAAATCGTCATCGGTCTTCAATATGCCCTGGGTGTAGGCGTATCGCTGTACGTGTTTTACACTAGGAACGGCCTTCAGAACCTTAATCAGTGAATCATTCATTTGGATAGGGTGCTGCTCGTAACCTTGTAATGTGAGGAAGTTAGCCACAGTTATATGGCTTCCGAAGCCCACTACCTTGTCACGGATGGAGTGCTTGAAGCCCAATACAACGCAGACGGACACTATCATAACAGCCAATCCAATTGCTACACCTACTGTAGCGATGCGGATGGCAGGCTTCGATACCTTTCGTGTCTTGTCTCCTCCGTTATATATCTTGCGAGCAATAAAAAGCGGATAGTTCATGTTGGGTGGTGGGTGGTGGGTGATGAGTGTTGGGTGTTGATGAATTGCTGTGGTGGGTGGTGGGTGATGAATATTGGGTGTTGATGAATTGCTGTGGTGGGTGGTGGGTGATGAGTGTTGGGTGTTGATGAATTACTGTGGTGGAGGGAGAAAATTACAGTATGGAAAAAAGAATAGCAATGAATAGCACAATTCATTATCACTCAACTTTCAACATCTATCTCCTAACATTCAACACCTATTTACTCATCAATCCTCTTCCACACGGCCTGGATATGATTCCAATGCCTTCTGTAATACGGTTAAAGCACGCTGTAGGTCTTCACGTTTCAGAACATAAGCAATGCGGACTTGATTGTAACCGGCACCTGGTGTTGTGTAGAAGCCACTGGCTGGAGCCATCATTATGGTCTCTCCTTCATAACTGAACTCTTCCAAACACCAACGGCAGAATTTCTCAGAGTCGTCAACAGGGAGTTTGGCTACGGTATAGAAAGCACCCATCGGGATAGGAGAGTAAACTCCTGGGATGCGGTTCAAACCGTCAATAAGGCATTTACGGCGATCAACATACTCATCATAGACATCACGATAATAGGATTCCGGTGCATCAAGACTTGCTTCTGCAACTATCTGACCAATCAGTGGGGGAGAAAGACGTGCCTGACAGAACTTCATAACAGCCTTACGTATCTCTTCATTCTTCGTAATCAGCGCACCTATACGTATTCCACATTCACTATAACGCTTTGAAACAGAGTCGATAAGTACCGTATTGTTCTCTATTCCCTGTAGGTGCATTGATGAGATATAGGGCGAGCCTGTATAGATGTATTCACGGTAAACTTCATCAGAGAAGAGGTAAAGGTCGTACTTCTTTACAAGGTCACGAATCTGGTTCATCTCCCTTCTTGTGTACAGATAACCCGTAGGATTGTTCGGGTTACATATCATAATAGCACGTGTCTTCTCGTTGATAAGCTCTTCAAACTTCTCAACCTTAGGCAGTGCAAACCCCTCTTCTATGGAGGTTGCGATGGTTTTTATCTTTGCACCTGCCGATATAGCAAATGCCATGTAATTGGCGTATGCAGGTTCCGGTACTATGATCTCGTCACCAGGATTCAGACACGCCATGAATGAATACAGCACAGCTTCAGAACCACCAGCTGTAATAATAATATCATCTGGTGCAACGTTTATGTTGAATTTTTTATAAAAGTCACAGAGTTTCTCCCTGTAAGAAAGGTAACCTTGTGACGGTGAGTATTCCAAAAGTTTACGATCAATCTTCTTCAGTGCGTCCAGTCCGCATTGCGGCGTAGGAAGGTCTGGCTGACCGATATTCAAATGGTAAACTTTAATACCACGCTTCTTTGCATCAGCGGCAAGTGGAGCCAGCTTCCTGATAGGTGACTCCGGCATTTCAAGCCCACGAACTGATATTTCCGGCATAATGACTTTGTTTATTCTCCTGATGATGGAGAGAGCAGAAATCCGTCTGCCCTTATATTCTATACTATGATGCAAAGATAGACATTTTTTTTATTTTAACCGCACTTTTAGCAGATTAACGCAGAATTTTTACTACTTTTGCACTACTATAAAAACCGCCTGTTGCTCTCCTTTTCGTCTTCGTCTGATGACGGGAAAGCAGGGCTTAAAAACTTAAAGATTAATTATGAGAAGTAGAACAAGTTCCTGGTTCGAGACGAGAGTAAGATATGACAAGGCCATGGAAGACGGTCAGAACAAGAAGGTCATTGAACAGTATGTGGTAGATGCTTTCAGTTTCTCTGAGGCTGAAGAGTTTATCACCGAGGAAATGTCACATTATGTCAGCGGTGAATTTGACGTGAAAGCAATTTCGCCAGCTCCATACGGTGAGATTTTCTTCAGTGATATTGATACTGACGATAAGTGGTTCAAGGCAAGACTTGCATTTATTACGCTGGATGAGAAGACCGAGAAGGAAAAACGTTCTTCTGTAACTTATCTTGTACAGGCACATTCTGTGAACGGTGCAGTCAAGCATGTGGATGAGGTGATGGGCTCAACTATGATTGATTATGAAATTGCTGCCATCACTGAAACGAAGATTATGGATGTCTTCGAGCATCGTGACGGCAAGAAGAACGAGAAGGAAGAGAAGCCAGAGTTCGACAAGTAAATCAGTAAAAAGGAAAGAAACTTACCGTTATGTATGATGTAGCAAATAATTTACACGAAGTGCTTGGGAATCTTCCTGATGGCGTGAAGTTGGTTGCCATCAGTAAGTTTCACCCTAATGAGTATATAGAAGCTGCTTATCGTGAGGGGCAGCGTATCTTCGGCGAGAGTAAGGAGCAGGAATTGACACGTAAAGTCCAGAGCCTTCCAAAGGATATTGAATGGCATTTCATCGGTCATCTTCAGACTAATAAGGTGAAGTACATAGCTCCTTATATCTCTATGATTGAGGCAGTAGACTCCTTGAAGCTGTTGAAGGAAATCGATAAGCAGGCAGCAAAGTATGACCGTATCATCAACGTCCTACTGGAGTTGCATATCGCAGAAGAGGAAAGTAAATATGGATTCAGTCCTGACGCATGCCGTGAACTATTGGAAAGTGGCGAGTGGAAGGAACTCAAGAATGTGCATATCTCAGGCTTGATGATGATGGCATCGAACGTGGATGACCGTAACCAAATCAAGAAGGAAATGACCTTGGCGGCTGACCTTTTTGATGAGCTGAAGGCAAAGTTTTTCGCTGAGGATTCGGAGTTTAAGGAGCGTTCATGGGGCATGAGCCATGATTATGATATTGCCGTGGAATGCCGCTCGACTATGGTTCGTGTCGGAACAACTATTTTCGGCCCTCGTGTTTATTAGTCGACGACGTTCATGCGTTGACTCTAAGTGTCTGATTTGTGATCAGTTTTCGAGATGCCAATGTACTGCCATGAATCCTGCAATATGCTGTTTCTAAAAGCAAAGTAACTGTTGCGAATTGTTTTCATGTTGAGAATGAGTTTGTTTTCGTGAAAATAATTCGCAACTAACAGCCTTATTTCTGAAAACGTAGCAGCTAAGTGAAAACTGCGGCTGGCATTCCCATTTGTCCATACAATGGTCAGAAGAAGCAAGGTAGGGTAGAAGTCCCTCTGTTGGGTTCAGTTCTCTTCAGTCAGAGGAATTACTTCAGACATGCAGTTTACTGTAGATGTAATCAGTCAAGAGAATAATCAGCTTTTTTCATCAGTGTTTTTTCCACCTTAATATCAAATAGAAACAGGTTCTCTTTCTCCGTATTTACAGTTGTGAAAAAACATTACATAAATTATTGGCTTTGTTATGTAAATAAAGAGAAGAATACCCTTTGTATCCATGTTTGTAACTAACACATTTTCAGTTTGTTATAAGACCGTGTAAGAAAAGATGCTTAATTGGGCTTCAATTAAGCCTTAGTTAGACTTCAATTAAGCATCTTTTGAATCTCAATTTGGGCTTAATTAGGATGCAAATGAGCGTCAATACAAAATAAGACAAGGAAAAAATATGACAAACAAACAGTTTTGTACAGTCTATTTCAGCCTTTTTTCATCAATAAAAATCTATCCTGCTCCGAACCAATGAGGTAAGATGCAAAAGGAAATTTATGATGGGAGAGAGGGTTCTTATGTATTAGAGTTATCTGTTCTGATATTTTTTTCCTATCAGGATAGGATTCGTCAACGAATTGTCTCTTATAGTATGAGACTACTTTGTAGGCTTATAATATCTGAGAATTCCAAGAATTTCTGCATTTTCGGCTTTTGCCCCTATTGTTATTCGCAAACAGTTGTCGCACAATGGTTCTTTGAAGCAATTATGTACCACAATACCTTTTTCCGTAAGATAGTCATACACGCCTTGTGCATCCTTCATCCGAGCCAGAAAGAAATTAGCATTTGATGGATAAACCTGCTCGCAGCAAGCCAGACTCTCAAAGGCTTTCATCATACGTTGGCGTTCCAGCAGCAGAATTTTTATCCAGTCTTCTATGTCATAACGGTGTTTGAGGGCATCAACGGCTTGCTCCTGTGTAAGCTGATTGATGTTATAAGGATACTTTACCTTGTTGAATAAGTCAATGACAGCTTCCTGTGCGCATGTAACACCTAAGCGGATAGCTGCATTGGCCCATGCTTTTGAGAAAGTATTGAGAACTATCATGTTTGGGAACTCTGCCAGCCGTTCACGGAAAGGCTGCTGACGGGAGAAGTCGGAATATGCTTCATCAATAATTACAATACCATTGAATGTTTTTAGAACCTTCTCTACTTCCACAGTATCCAATAAGTTTCCATTTGGTGTATTAGGCGAACAAAGCCAAATCAACTTCGTATGTCTGTCACAAGTTTTAAGAAGTCGTATCGCATCCAACTGAAAATCATAATCTAAGAGAACTGGACGATACTCAACATCATTGAATGCTGCAAACTGTCGGTACAATCCGCATGTAGGTTCAATGGCAACAACATTGTCAACCCGAGGCTGACAGAAGATGCGATAGCACATGTCAATAGCTTCTGTTGAGCCATTGCTGAGAAAAATCTCATTATCTGTAACACCCTTCAACTTTGCAAGCTGTGTTTTTAATTCTTCCTGTGAGTCAGATGGATAACGGTTGAACGGCTTGTTATATGGATTTTCATTGGCATCAAGCATGATTTGCCGGAATTGCCCGGTGGGCTGTTCTGTTCTTGCATTTGTACAAGAGAGGAACTCTCGGATATTAGGTCGGACCAATTTATCTAAGTCTGTCATACTCGTTAATTTTAGGTTTAGGATGTTACTTTGTGCTTGAGATGCGTTCTTCTTATCTTCTTCTGAATTCTGCACAGACAATAGATGTGGCGATTGCAACATTCAAAGACTCTGCTGTTTCACGCTCTGGTGGATAATTAGGAATCAGTAACTTGCGGTTAATCTTTGTCCGAAGCATTGGTGATATACCTTTCCCCTCATTTCCCATTACAATCATGCCATGTTGGGTGAGTGGCTGACCGTAGATGTTATTGCCGTCAAGAAGGGTGGCGTAAACAGGATAGCCGGTGGGGAGATGTTCTATCAGCTTGTTTAAGTCCAAGTAATGTAACTTTACTCTTGCAATGCTTCCCATCGTAGCCTGAACAACCTTTGGGTTCCAGCAGTCTGCTGTCTCGTGCGAACAGAATATGTTTTCAATCCCAAACCAATCAGCAATTCTTATGATAGTTCCAAGGTTGCCAGGATCTTGCACACCGTCAAGTGCAAGAACAAGTTGGTTATCAATCTGTTCGTTATATGTGTTGGAGGAATCATTTGAATTCACCTTGTCTTCTGTAGGCATCTGGAAAACACCCAGTACAGGCTGTGGATGCTGGAGGAATGAGACTTTTTTGATGTCTTCGATATCTTCCAGAATCTCTTCTGCCACAAATCCCTCGTGTAGCAGGTCATGGACAACTTTTGGTCCTTCTGCCACAAATAGTCCGGCTTTCTCCCGTCCTTTCTTCGTCTCGAGAGAGCGGATAAGTTTTATCTTATTCTTTGATATCACCTCGCAAATTTACAAAAAACTATCCAGTCGCCATCTATTACTCTTAACTTTTTACTACCTTTGCATAAAATAAGCTGCGCTCGGCAAATTGAAAGCACGCTTTCTTTGCCCTCACTTGCATTTTTTTGCATAAAATAAGCTGCGTTTGGAAAGTAGAAAGATGCTTTTTTTATCCCAGCTACTGTTGTTTTCGCTAAAAAAATAGGATATTAATGTCGTTTTCAAGATTACATAGGTTATTTACATCGCTTCTTATTGCTCTGATTATGCTTGTTGTCATGGCATGTTCATCAGAGAAATTCATTCCAGAAGGACAATACCTGTTGGATAAAGTTGAATTGCGTTCTGACCAAAAGGATGTGAATTCATCTCTTTTAATGCAGTATGTACGTCAGAAAGGCAACTCACGTTGGTTCTCACTTTTCAAGATTCCATTGGGGACCTATGCAATGGCGGGACAGGACACAACAAAGTGGATTAACAGAACGTTGCGCAGAATGGGTGAAGAGCCTGTATTATATGATACACTACAGGCACGTTTATCCTGTGAGGATCTGGCTGTTGCGATGCAGAACATGGGCTATATGAATGCCTCGGTTGACCTTGACAGAAAGGTCAAGGGAAAGAAAGTGACAGCTGTTTACAGGCTTCATCCGGGTGAACCTTACATCATTGACCATTTCAATTATGACATAGATGATTCAATCATAGCAAAGGTGCTTTCTCCTCATCTCATGTCAGATACGGAACGTCCACGCCAGTTTACTGTCACATCGTTGGATGATGAGCGCAAACGTCTTACCCGTATCCTGAATGACTCGGGATTCTATCGTTTTCATAAGGACTTCATGTATTACACTGCCGATTCTACCCAAGGCAGGCAACATGTAAATGTAACACTGCACTTGATGAAATATGTTGAGAACAGCAACGCCAATCCAACACTGCATCCACGGTATGTTATCAATAATGTAAACTTTATTCCCGGCGATGCCACGGGCTTTCATCTTCGGAAAGGTGTTCTTGAAGATAACACTTTGATAGAAAAAGGAAAGTATTTCTCAGCAACTGACCTACAGAAGACTTATAACAACTTCTCACGCCTTGGTGCTGTACGCTACACGAGCATCAACTTTCGGGAAGTTCCCCGTTATGATAGTCTGGTTATTGGAAAGTCATTCGCTTATACAACATCCTCTACACATTATCTGGATGCAGATATTCAGGTTTCCAATAATAAGCCCAACACTATCTCTTTCCAGCCGGAAGGAACGAATACAGCAGGCGACTTCGGTGCTGCAGCAGTTCTTTCTTACCAGAATCGTAACCTCTTCCGAGGCAGTGAACATTTAAGTCTGGAGTTTCGTGCAGCTTTTGAAGCAATCAAAGGTCTGGAGGGTTATAAGAATAGTAACTATGAGGAGTATAGCATACAGGCACGCCTGCAGTTCCCTCGCTTCCTGGCTCCTTTCATATCCAAGAACTTCAGGAGGAGGAGTAATGCCACCTCGGAAGTTACTGTAGGCTGGAATCTACAGAACCGACCAGAGTTCTATCGCCGGGTATTCTCTTCAGCATGGAGGTATCATTGGACAAATCCTGTACACCATCTGACATATGACTTTGATCTCCTTAATCTCAGTTATGTATATATGCCGTGGATAAGCGAGACTTTCAAACGTGATTATCTTGATAATGCAACAACACGTAATGCTATTCTTCGATATAATTATCAGGATCTGTTCATTATGCGTACAGGTTTCGGAGTCCATTATAGCAGCTCCAGCCATGCTTTCAGGGCAAAAGCGGAACTGGCAGGAAACCTTTTAAACGGGTTGAGTAGTATATTCAAGTTCAAGGAGAACAGTCAGGGAAAGCGGACACTGTTTAATATTGCCTATGCGCAATATGCAAAGTTCGATTTTGATTATACGCAGATGTTACACTTTGATGACCGTAATTCTTTAGCTTTGCATGGTGGATTCGGTATAGCTGTTCCTTATGGCAACAGTACTGTACTCCCATTTGAGAAGCGTTATTTTTCCGGCGGCGCCAACTCTGTGCGTGGTTGGAGTGTGAGAGAGTTGGGACCAGGTAAATTCCGTGGAGTTGACGGGCGAATAGACTTCATCAATCAGACGGGTGATATGAAGCTCGACTTGAATGCTGAATATCGTACTCATCTGTTCTGGAAACTTGATGGTGCAGCCTTCATAGATGCTGGAAACATCTGGACCATTCGCAACTATGAGGATCAACCTGGCGGACAGTTCCGCTTCAAGGACTTCTATAAGCAGCTGGCTGTCGCGTACGGTCTCGGTCTACGTTTGAACTTTGACTATTTCATTCTTCGTTTTGACGGTGGCATGAAGGCAATTAATCCAGCCTATACAAGTACGGAAGAGCATTATGCCTTATGGCATCCGAATCTGAAACGCGACTTTACGTTCCATTTTGCGGTCGGACTTCCGTTCTAATCCTTTCAATGACCTTATCGGCTGGTTCTACAATTCGCCCGAGTAGCAAACAAACTATCAAAGGCTTTTTTCAATACTCCGTTAATTTTTATGCTGCGTCAGCATCGAAACTAAATATCTCATTAATACTTTCTTTTATTGCTGTCCGATAAAACCTCTCCATGCTGCAATATTCTCTCTCAATCCTGCTGAAATACGCATGATTAGTTCTGATTTCAAATTCCAAGCCCCCCTAGAATAATGACAGCTCTTCTGGCGGGGCTTTTACCTGGGTAATCAATCTATCCCAATCTTTATGTGGCTGCTCAAAGAATCCTTGTATTGAGACATAACTCATGAGTAGAATCCTTATCATTGTTGCCAAGCCTGAGAAGCTCCAGGGTCTCTTTATTTTGTTCTTCACTAGTGTTATAAGCAGATTGGCTATAAGCGTAATCCATATCTGTATTTTTATAGCATTCGCACTCTCTCCATAGAAGTATCTTAGCGGGAAATTCTGTTTTATTTGCTTGAATAAGGTCTCTATTTGCCATCGTTTCTTATAGATGGCTATAATATCTTCTGCCGACATCTGAGAATCATTGGTCAGCAGAGATATTAATCTGATTTTCCCTTTCTTAGTCTTATCCTGATATGTGATTTTTCTTGCTTTATGGTAGATATCTTTTTCCTTTGTATGCTTATGGAAGAGAATGTTTTCTACACGTACAGCTCCATAATCCGTAGTCATCTCATAATCCGTATCGGCAATTCTTTCAAAGCTAAGATTACTTTTCATCTTAGTTACATATATAACGCCTTTTTGCGTCAGTTCTGAGAACTTTTAATAGTTGATATAGGCCCTGTCAAAAGCAATCAGCTCCTCATTGGCGTACCGTTCCGGAATAAGTGCAAATTGGTCATGACCAGCTGCGGATGTGAACTTGATATCGCTTGGAACATTCTCATTGGCAAATATCTCTGTATGTACTTTTATTCCACCCTTTTTCTTACCTGTTTTGGGATTACGTCCTACACCTTTAAAGACCAGGTTAGAAAACAGACTTGTTGTCGTAGAATCTATTATCTTCAGATTCTTCAGCCATTTGGGCTGTCCACAATTTCGGCTGTCCGAGTAAAGCTCATGGCGGTATTTCTCATATAAGTCCATATAGATCGAACCGAATATCTCAGAATCTCGACGTTTGTTTGCATCTGACAAGGTACTTCGACAAGGAAAATGCTTTAAACCAAGATGATTAAAGCGATTAACATTAGCAAAGAGAGAGGTCTTTATCTCACGCAGAGAGTCTAAACGCATCATTACTGCATAAAGCATGACGACAAGATGATGCCATGCGTCAAACTTCTTTATATAGTGCTCACCTCCCAGGGCTTGGCTCAGAGAGAAGATTTCATCACGATTAAAATAGTTTAACAGTTGAGCATATAGCGGCTGTCCGATAGAATGTGTACTTTTGCTCATCTTATTTCATTGTTTAATTTTGCAACTACAAAGGAAATAAGAAGGGCTGAATGTGCAAAACAATCAGCCCGTTTTTTTTATTACCTTAATTCCGCAGCATAAAATCTTGCAAGAAATCCAAGTGCCTGAGAAACAAAGTCCTCAAAACACTTGGATATGTCAGAATTTTCACCTATCTTGGTGCTGCAAACATAACAAGTAAGCAAAAAACTGACATGACAAAGGTAGCAATTAAAAACGAGAATATCACTTCCTTCGGAGGAATTTATCACATCATGGACGTTTTTTCAAAGTTGGGCTTTGAAAAACTTCCTTAATTCCGCAGCATAATTTCTTGTGAGATTTTTTTATATATTGAGATGTCTTTTGGAGCTCTATACGTTGATATGAGGCTCTTCGGGGCTTCCTGGGTCTTGCCGAAGCATGAAATCCCCCACCCAAACCAATGGGGAATATGAGGACCACAAAGAAATGCTGCTTATTCAAGGAATACTTCAGAATAGTATGCTTTATTTGTATACAGGTTCAGAACGTTCCGCCTTCCTGTTCTCACCCATTTTGCCGGTACGCTGACAAAATGCAGGATAAAGGCTTTCAGCCTGCTTGTCTTTTTCAACGGCTTGACCTTCTCGCTGATATTACGGATGAGATAGAGATAGAAGTTCTTCAGCATGGCAGTAACCATCATGAAAACCATGTTCTCAGCCATAAAGGAAAAGGGCAGATGTGCCCAGCCGAAGTCATTGTTCTGTATGTCGAAGTTCTTTTCGCTCGCTCCACGTTCATTGTAGAATGTAATGATGTCCTTCTCGGCAGATGTCCGGTTGTTGGTAAGGATACAGCGGTATGTGTATATCACTCCGAACATATCCGTCTGTTCCCTGCCGTGCTTGTCTTTCAAGGGAGTACGCTGTACGACAAGCCTGTATGACTTTCCTTCGATGAGGTCGTCCATGCTGACGGAGGTGACATCGTATCTCTCATAACCAACCTCAACGCTCTTCCATTCTTCCAGCTGGCGGAAGTCCTCGTGTCGGCTGCCGCAGTTGGCAGCACGTATATAGAACGTGTTGCAGCGCGGCTCTACGGTTCGGATGATTTCCTTCGAGAACGACCCGCAGTCGGCACGGAAACGCTCTATCACCACACCAAGCTCGGAGGTCACACGGTCCATAATGCGACGAAGCGTGTCCTCCTGATGGAATTTCACATCGGTGTTTCCGTCACGGTTCTCACCTCCGACTATGATGCCCCCGATGGAAGCCCAGCCCGGGAAATAGTCAAAATCCTGCTTGTAGGAATACTTTGCATCGAACTTGTGGGCAGGAACAAACTGGTGGTCAAAGTCCAGGTCAACATGGCTTCCCGCCTTTATAAGTCCCATTCTCCGTATCATCCGTAAAAGTAAGGTGTTCAGCTTCTCTGCAGTGTTGAAACTGTAGGACTTTCCGGAGGTTTCGCTCCTGTAGACAATATTCTCTTCGGCAAGCTCCTTCAGTCCGCGCCCCACGGTGTCGGCACCGGATAACAGCGTACCAGGTCTCTGCCTGAACTGCCCTGTAAGCGCATTGATGTCCTCAAGGCAATCCCCACCGCAAAGGTAGCTGAAGAAGAGAGAGCCCAGGATGCTTCCATGGCTGAATGCCTTGCCGCTGCATCCGCGTCTGCCCAACACGGATTCGGTAAGTTTTTCAAAGCCCAGCTTTGAAAAAACGTCCATGATGTGATAAATTCCTCCGAAGGAAATGATATTCTCGTTTTTAATTGCTACCTTTGTCATGTCAGATTTTTGCTTGCTTGTTATGTTTGTTGCACTAAGATAGGTGAAAATTCTGACATGTCCAAGTGTTTTGAAGGCTTTGTTTCTCAGGCACTTGGATTTCTCACAAGAAATTATGCTGCGGAATTAAGGAAGTTACTGAAATTCCATGAGATAGCCGATTTTATTATGTTATATATTGTTGTTTAATCTACTCTTTTTCAGATACTTATCATATTTGTTTTCTGCCACAATTTATGTTGGCTTTTGGGTGAAAACTTCGCAAACTGCGAAAATTTAACGGACTATTGAAATAAAGACAAACAGTATATATTATTAGGTTGCCGTACTATAAATCAATACTCCGTTAATTTTTATGCTGCGTCAGTATCGAAACTAAATATCTCATTAATACTTTCTTTATTTAATGTCGTGTTCGGGTTCTTCTCGAACACGTCAATAATTCGTTGCGCATAGTAGGCATTGACCATCTGCGCTTTAAGTCGACCGATGGACGTGCCAAGCTCCTTGCACATGATTTTGGCCACATTGAGTGCCGTGAATGAAGAGTTGAAGGCAAAGTCAAGTTTTCTCTTGTCGCGTGCCTGACAATCTGTAAGGCCGAGGAACTGCTTTGCGTCGCGAAAGCAGAACTCCTCTTGGAAACGTGTGGTGTAATACTCCACCACATCGCGTCCGTCCATGCTCTCATCCGTACAGAAATACAAGCGCCGACTGCCATTAGGCAACTCGTGGATGACAAGCGAAACGACCCTGTGCAAGGACTTGCACCATGCCTTGAGCGCATAGACCTTGCCGGAGGTCTCCTCCAGCTCAAGCATTTCGACTTTAGACATATCAATGTTCCTCACGTCAATCTTGTCACCTTTGACACGGGGACGGCCGGGCTTTCCCGTGGGTTCCCCGTCCCATGTGTAGAACAAGGCTGCGTCATGACGCAGGCGGCTCACAACATGGAATCCCATCTTCATTACCTTGTCGATGAAAGACCTTCTGGAGAAGGCTGAGTCGGCAACAAGAACCTTGCAGATACGCTGCAGCCTTACTATGTCGTCCTCCAATGCCTTGGCATACCAGTCGTACAGGCTCATCTCGTTTTTCTGCTCACCTTTTTCCAATGTGGTCTGCACGACCTTGAGCATCATACACTCATGCAGGTCCACGTCTATCACACCGATACCGAGGATCTCAAGACCGTGCTTTACAGCACCTGCACAGCCGGACCAGAACGTACCCACGTATGGGGTCTGCTTCCCGGACTTCTTTATGAAACTTGGATCGATGACAATGGCATTGCGACCCTTACCCTCCTTGAAGGCGAAAGCACTCAGCCACATATTCATCTCGAGCCAGTTCACGCTGCGCTCTGCCGTCTGCCGATAGCACTGCTCGCCACGATTGCCATAGCGTCCCATCTGCGTGAAATTGCATCTCCTTGGGATGACCATCAAAAGAAAAAGCATTTCCATGACGTTTGTCTGAATACTTTTGTTTAACTTTGCTCCATCTTCAGCACTAAATGCTGCTTTGCAGAGCTTCATATATCGGCTAATCAAATTGGTTATCAGCATAAACTTTATTGTTTTTTTACATCTATAAAGTTACTGAAATTCAATGAGATAGCCGATTTTATTATGTTATATATTGTTGTTTAATCTACTCTTTTTCAGATACTTATCATATTTGTTTTCTGCCACAATTTCTGTTGGCTTTTGGGTGAAAACTTAATAAACTGCAAAAATTTAACGGACTATTGAAATAAAGACAAACAGTATATATTATTAGGTTGCTGTACTATAAATATTATGAGGTTAGAAGTTTTATTATCATTGTTTGGTTGGTCTGAAATGTTTTTATTATCTTTGCACATCGTTCAGTGTCCTACTGAACTAATAACAACAAAAAGAGGAAAGAAAAAAAACGGTAACATTATAAAATACAAAATACTGATAATCTATTAGTTAAGTTGTATAAAAAATGTAAGTTTGCATCATTATTCAAACACATGACCTAAAATGAAGAAACTGCTTTTTCTTGTAGCTGGACTGCTGATTGCTACAGCTACCAATGCACAGATACAACGACCAAAGCTGGTTGTTGGTCTTGTTGTCGACCAAATGCGTTGGGACTATCTCTACTACTATTACAATGAATATGGTAACGATGGTTTGCGACGATTAATCGACCAAGGTTTCTCTTATGAGAACACACATATCAACTATGCGCCAACAGTAACTGCTATTGGACATAGTTCTGTCTACACAGGGTCGGTTCCAGCAATAACGGGTATTGCCGGAAACTACTTTTATCAAGATGACAAGAGTGTCTATTGCTGCGGTGATAAGACCGTTAAAAGTGTCGGTTCAGACAGTTCTGAAGGGCAGATGAGCCCACGACGCATGCTTGCGTCTACGATTGGAGATGAACTCCAGATAGCCACAGACTTCCGCTCAAAGGTGATAGGTGTGGCTTTGAAGGACCGTGCATCAATTCTTCCTGCAGGGCATGCTGCTGATGGTGCTTACTGGTGGGATACATCGGCAGGACGCTTTGTTACTTCTACATTCTACATGGATAAGCTGCCACAGTGGGTTGAAGACTTCAATGCGAAGAACCATACCTCCCCCAAGTTTGATATCAAGGGCTCTCCGCAGGGTGTGACCATGACATTCAAGATGGCTGAAGCAGCATTGAGAAATGAGAAACTTGGCAAGGGAAAAGACACGGATATGCTCACAGTGAGCGTTTCATCAACAGATATTATCGGACATAGATTCTCCACACGTGGCAAAGAGAACTATGATGTATATATGCAGTTAGACAAGGACTTGGCACAGTTTCTTAAAGTTCTTGATAAGGAAGTGGGCGAAGGTAATTACCTGCTTTTCCTTACGGCCGATCATGGCGCTGCCCACAATTACAACTATATGCGTGAGCATCGTATTCCAGCTGGTGGCTGGGACTATAAACAGACGGTAAAAGGTCTCAACGAACATCTGCAAGGAAAGTTCGGTATAAGCCCGGTAATGGGTGAAGATAATTACCAGTTCTATCTCAACGACTCAGTGATTTCAGCAGCAGGGTTGAAGAAACAGGTGGTGATTGACGAGTCTGTAGACTGGTTGAAGAAAGACCCACAGTTCCTTTACGTTTTTGATGAAGAGAAAGTCTCCGAAACAACAATGCCTCAATGGACTAAGGAACGCATGGAAAACGGTTACTTCCGTGGTCGTTCGGGTGAAATCGGTGTTGTTACACGTCCGCAGTTCTTTGGCGGAAAGGACTCACCTGATTTTCGCGGAACACAACATGGGCAGCCATTCCCATACGACACACACATCCCGTTCGTACTCTTCGGATGGAACGTAAAACATGGCTCAACCAGCATTGAGACACATATCGTAGATATTGCACCGACGGTCTGTGCTATGCTACATATTCAGATGCCCAATGGTTGTATAGGTAAGGCAAGAAATCAATTTTAAGTATAAACAACTATTCTCCACATGACATCTCTGATACTCTTCCGTTGGAGAAAGAAGTCAGAGGTGGACATGTGGACATTATGTTATGCACATTGCAATTGCAGGAAACATAGGTAGCGGTAAAACAACACTCACAACCATGCTTGCCAAACGCTATGGCTGGAAGCCAAGGTTTGAGTCAGTAGACTACAATCCCTACCTGGAGGATTATTATAAAGACATAAAACGATGGTCGTTCCCAATGGAAGTGTTCTTCCTGAAGGAGCGTTTCAAGGATCTGCTTGAGATAAGCCGGAGTAACGAGTCGGTTGTACAAGATCGTTCCATCTATGAAGGAGTATACGTTTTTACGGAAAACAACTATGCTATGGGAAACCTTGATGACCGTGACTACGAAACTTATATGGAACTGTTCGAGGACATGACGGATGCTGTCCGTTTCCCCGACCTCATGATTTATCTTCGTTCTTCGGTCAGTCACCTTGTTTCAAACATTGAGAAACGTGGGCGGGAGTATGAACAGAAGATGCCTTTGGACTATCTTGAGAACCTCAACAAGCGTTACGATGAGTTTATCAAAGAAAAATATAAAGGACGTGTTCTGACGATTGATGTCGACCATCTCGACTACCAACACCGCCCGAAAGACTTTGGTTTCATTACTGACAAGATAGACAGGGAACTGTTCGGCTTGTTTTAAGAAGCCAGCTATTCTAATCCTTGATTTCCTCAATAAGGAAGAAGACAGAGTACCGACAAGAGGATTAACATAACCATATAAAAAAGAAACTATAACCCACCATACATATCAATAGCCCCTCCATAGAGAGGAAAAGATTGGAAATGTGGGGATTCACATACATACACTATGCACATAGCAATCGCAGGAAATATTGGAGCAGGCAAGACAACACTTACCAAGATGCTTGCTAAACGTTACGGATGGAAAGCTCACTTTGAGCCAGTTGACAACAATCCGTACTTAGAAGATTACTATAAAGACATGACACGATGGTCTTTCAATCTGCAGATATACTTCCTCAACAAGCGTTTCCGTGACGTTGTAGAGATTTCGCAGTCAACTGATACAATCATCCAAGACCGTACTATTTTTGAGGATGCGCGTATCTTTGCACCTAACCTCTATGACATGGGACTGATGTCAGAACGTGACTTCAAGAATTATACAGACCTGTTCGACCTCATGCTCTCGCTGGTAAAACTGCCAGACTTGATGATTTACATCCGTTGTTCTATCCCACGCCTCATTGACCATATTCAACAACGTGGACGTGATTACGAGCAGACAATGCGAATAGACTATCTCCGTGGTCTTAATCAGCGGTACGAAGAATGGATTAAATCGTATAAAGGGCATCTGATGATTGTTGATGGCGACACAACTGATTTCCAGGAAAACCCGCAAGACTTCAAACGTGTCACTGACATGATTGATGACCGTCTCTTTGGATTGTTCCCGATGGAGTAACTTCCTACCCCAACTTTCCCAGGCTGATTGTCACTAACCATCGGACAGTGAAAGAAAAGGAGACAAATTGGCAGCTATAGCTTAAAGTTATCATCATCTAACAACTGCCCTCCATCTCCTTTCATAATTCCATCACAGCCTATCAAAAGTTCCAATTATCCTTTGTTTGTAAGTCATTCCATCTTTTTTAAAGAATTTATAATGACTTTTTCAAAGGACTTGGCAGACTATTTGGCATAATGTTTGTATTGTAATAAGTACAAAGTATTAATCCGGCCCATCTTAGGATTACCCTCCTATACAACGGGCAAAAGACACATTATATATAGATATGGAAAAAGTAAAAACCCTGATAATTGGCAGCGGACCCGCAGGTTACACTGCAGCTATCTATGCCGGGCGTGCTAATCTCCAGCCAGTACTCTACTCTGGTCTGCAACCTGGTGGACAACTGACAACGACAACCATCGTGGAAAACTTCCCTGGATTCCATGAAGGCATTGATGCCAACCAGCTGATGGAAGAGATGCGTCAGCAGGCTAAACTCTATGGTGCTGACCTTCGTGACGGTTCTATAGTAAAGGCAGACCTCAGCAGCCGTCCTTTCCTTCTCGAAGACGAACGTGGTAACCAGATTGAAGCTGAAACTGTCATCATCGCAACAGGTGCCAGTGCAAAGTACTTGGGCTTGGCTGACGAGGAGAAATACCGTGGACAGGGAGTCAGTGCATGTGCAACCTGCGACGGCTTCTTCTATCGTAAGCGCACAGTAGCCGTTGTCGGTGGAGGTGATACGGCCTGCGAAGAGGCAATGTATCTCTCTGCTCTGGCAAAGAAAGTATATATGATTGTTCGCAAGCCCTATCTGCGTGCTGCAGAGATTATGCGTAAGCGTGTGACAGAGAAGGATAATATCGAAATCCTTTACAACACCAATACGCTCGGACTTTTTGGAGAGAACGGTGTTGAAGGTGCTCATCTCGTTCGCTTTAAGGGTGAAGAAAACGAAGAGAAGTACGATATTGACATTGACGGTTTCTTTCTTGCTATCGGTCATACACCTAACACCGACCTGTTCAAAGGTCAGCTGGAAATGGACGAGCATGGATTCATCATTACCAAGCCAAAGTCTACAGCAACCAACATAGAGGGTGTCTTTGCAGCAGGTGATGTGGCAGACCCAACCTATCGCCAGGGTGTCGTAGCTGCTGGTACAGGTGCGATGGCAGCTATTGAGGTTGACCGTTTCTTACAGAAACAGTAAACATAATTAATATAAAGAAGGGTGTTTCGGAATCCGACGAACTGGATTCTGATACACCCTTTTTATCCCTTGACTATATTTTAATCACATTATAAACACTACAAACTATGCGTAACATTTTATCCATACTGGGTACACTGATTCTTCCCACCTTTGTTGAAGCTGCCACCTGCAGCCTGCTTATGACGGGAACAGTATCTTGTACAAATAAGACGAAGACAGCTATGACACAAACAGATTCTATCATTGCTCCAAAGACAAAGTTCACACGCCCCGATGATGCTACCCTGCGGAAGACACTTACTGAAGAACAATATGCCGTAACCCAGCAGGCGGCTACTGAGCGTCCTTTTACTAATGAGTATGACCACGAGTTCAGAGAGGGTATCTATGTAGACATTACAACCGGCGAACCGCTTTTCTCGTCGACAGATAAGTTTGACTCCGGCTGTGGTTGGCCCGCTTTCTCGAAGCCTATCGACAAGAAACTTGTCACGAGCCATACAGACACATCACACGGCATGCTGCGTACGGAAGTGCGGAGCAAGACCGGCAAGGCTCATTTGGGACACGTCTTTGACGACGGTCCAGCCGAGTCTGGAGGAAAAAGATATTGTATCAACAGTGCTTCATTGCGTTTCATTCCGCTCGAAGAAATGAAGGCGAAAGGCTACGGAGCATATATAAAATTAGTCAGACCTATGAAAGAAATTTATGTTGCAGGCGGCTGCTTCTGGGGAACAGAGCACTACCTAAAGCAGATAGAAGGCGTTACAGCTACTGAAGTGGGTTATGCTAACGGCGTCATCAAGAACCCTACATACGAAGAGGTGTGTACAGACAAGACACAGTTTGCTGAGGCTGTACACATCAGCTACGACCCAAAGGTTATCAGTCTGGAGTTTCTGCTGGGCTTATACTTCAAATCCATTGATCCTACCAGTGTGAACCAGCAAGGAAATGACCGTGGCAGTCAGTATCGAACAGGCGTATACTACACCGACCCGGCTGACCTGCCGGCAATCAAGAAAGTTTTTGAGGAGGAGCAGAAGCATATCAACGGGAAGATTGCTGTGGAGGTAAAACCGTTGAGGAACTTCTATAAGGCAGAAGAATATCATCAGGACTATCTTGACAAACACCCTACCGGCTATTGCCACCTTCCTAATGCACTCTTTGAGTATGCCCGCAAGGCAAAGATGAAGAAATAGGATTTTGCAAGAATAAAACCATACAGGGGCAAGTCCGACAGCATTTTTATGATAACAGTAAGGTCTGGAAACAGAGTGTGCCTTACCATTGTGTAAAAATCCAGCCCCTGTTGATCATCTAATTCTGCATGGTAATTTGTACTGAATTATATTTGCAAAATAAAGCAACCGTTCTGTTCAAAAGCACTGAAAAGAACGGTTGCTTTTTACTTATATAACTAATATTATATCAATCAATTACGTAAACGGAAAAATAGAAGGTGCTTAATAGCACTGCAACTAAGCATTAATTAGACTTCAACTAGGCACTAATTGAATGCCAATTAAGGATTCATCCGTTAAATGCGTGGACACTTTTCGTATAGCTTTAGCGGAAGAACTGGAGTTATTTATTAAATAAAACATAGTCAAGACCGTCTTGGCTACCTACTTTATTATCATCCTCCGACGCAGAAAACCTTTTCATTTTAATACTTTGAAATCGCAGACAACAGCTTGAAAAATCATGACATAATTTCGGGTAAAATGTCTACAGATAAAAGCAAAAACACGTGTAAAAAGTAAGTTCGCAACTAACAGTAAATCAATTAGTTATAAGGTCGTGCAAGAAAAGGTGCTTAATTGGACTTCAAAAGGGCGTCAGTAAGATCTCAAAAGGGCATCTGTTGCAAGTCAATTGGGCGTCTTTTCAAAGCCAAAAGACCATGTGTTGGTTTTGAGTTGTATGAAAATAGTTTACAAACATTGGTTGGTATGGGGCATTATCAGTTTCAGCGTTGTCATAGCTTGTTCTTTTACATATCACTTGATTCGGGCAACTCGTATTCCGAGATTAGCCGGGCGGGACATCATATAGTTGTAGAGGGTCTCTATTGGGTCAACGACTCTATTGCCGTTCTTTCTAAGATTAGAAGCATTCATCAGGTGAAGTCTGTCCTTATGCCATATGGCAAAGCCGAGATGTGTCGTATCAAGTTCACGTTTACTGGTAACGATTGCAATGATGTCACCATCATGAATGACCTCCCGAAGAAGTCTGCTGTTACAGAGCAGACTCTTGGGAATATAGCGCAGCTTTGTCCCGTTAGTAGCATCTTCCAACTTCTTCAGTTCTTCAACACGTCCGGGATTGTTCTTCAACATATCATACAGCCTTGCATTCAGACTCATATAGTTGATTTTCAACGTCTGAACAGCTGTGAAAGGCGGATTTGGAGAATCAATTTCCGAGACAAAGCCCATACGCTCATTATCTTCAAGCCACCAGTGGAAATAATGCAGACGGTTCACATAGCTCATCTTGCCGCCACGATAGCGTATCTGTTCTAACTGACGGACATAGTCAGAAAAACGTGTCTCACCCTTTCTGGCACAAAGCGTCAGAGCTGTTACAGCTTCAACGTATGTGGTACAGTCCAATTCGTGCAGGTTGACAACCAGTTTTTCCTCCTCATTTCTGTCCAAAGTATGAGCTACGTATGGCACGCCAATAAACTTCCGTGCAATCTTCATTACAAGCTGCCCGTTAGAAAGCTCCTGTCGCTGTGGTACAATCTCCTGTAAAATCTGACACACCAATACACTGTCAGCCTTGGTATAATCGTCGGTATAATCAGGCAGAACATCGCTGTCTGGTGCTGACAAAGTAGTAAGGTCAGCATATAAGTTGCGTCGTGATGTCTCTACGGAATCATCTGTTACATGCTGCTGTCTGCCTTGTTCTGTCTTGGCTCCACATGCAGAGAGGATAAAGAGAGCAAAACCGATAAGAATATATTTGCGTTTCATATCAAAAATCCTTGTTATCTTATTTCTTTTTCCTTCCAAAGTTAAATCCAGCATAGAGGTTTACACTTCCAAAAAAATTATTTGTAGAAAAATTACTTCGACGATAATTATAGGCATGAAGGATAGTGCTTGTACCAACATACCACCTGCTGTTGTTCCAGACCAGTCCGAAACGACCGATACCGTCGATGTTTATATTATTGAACTTAAAATCACTGAAAGAAAAACTCCGGTGCGTAACATCACCCGTACTGCGCTTATAAGCCAAGGCTAAGGACAGTGAACCTGCCAACAGCCAGTTATGAGCAAACGCCCAGTTGTAGGCATAACCACCACTGACGGACACATCCGTATATTTCACCTGGCTGAACATCAGCGTACTGTCTATCGGATTGTTTTCAAGCTGACATCCAAGACGGTCTGTAATGATACTGCTTAATTCTCCCCAGTTGACATCCAGGCTGTGGCGGGTATAGCCTATGCCCAACAGCGGACTCCCTGCTGAACGGCGCTGAATCGTACTCTGGCTGAATGCTGCGGGATAGGAGAAACGACGGTGATTGAAGATATAATACAGATTAAACCCTTTGATTATAGAAGCTAATCCACCAAACTCAATGCCATGTACAAGGTCAGTATTGACATCCTTCCCAAGATACAGCTGTCTTATCTTGTAATCATTTCCTGTTTTGCGGTAATAGATGTCCAGACCAACCATCGAGCTGTATAGGCTCAGGTCATACTCCTGTCGGGAACTGTTGTTCTTATGCCAGAAGTCCAAATGCTTTATATCAAGCGTATAACCGAGAAAAATCCATCGCCAACCGAAGTAAGGTCCGATGCGCACCGTGGCTTCCGGAGCGAAGGTTATACTCTGCCCACTCGAACTGCTCAGCCGATACACCTCGTAGGTATTTGTATTCTGCAACATAAAGGCAAAGTTATACTTCTGTGGCTCAATATAGGTAGTATCAATTTCATTGAACTTATGGACAAATCCCCCTTCTCTGTTCTGCTGACGTTTAGCCCTTTTCGATGTTGTATCCCTACGCATCCATCGAACAGTATCCATTGATTGTCTGAGTGGGTGCACGCTCCCGCTGTCACATTCTCCCACTATACTATTGTATATGGCCGTTTTTGACAGCGCATACCCTTTGGCTCCTCCTGTCAGGAAAAGGAGAAAACAAAGGCTGAAATAGTAATTGAAAGTCAGCTTCATGCAATTTGTTAAAATGAATACACATGCCCCGACGGGCACTTCTTATATCTTTCCAAGGATGCGGTCCATCACCCAGTTGGTTGGGGTTGCGCTGATACTCGTACAGTCGCAGGCACCATATCCCTGCATATCCTCTATAACAGATTTAATTATAGGAAGTTGTACGTATGGAGGATTGGGCACCTCAATGTATCTTTCACCTTCACTTGTGCAAAGACGGATAGGCGCATAAGTGTAGACTGAGAATGATAATCTGCCCTTTGTACCGAATATTTCAATACGATCCTCACGTGCACTCTCATGTGCGGCAAAGCACCATGCACCACTACCTGTCAAGCCATTCTCAAAACGGAACACAGCATTAACAGTGTCTTCTACATTATAAAAACCTACACGATTGGCTGTATAGCCATGCGCCTTGACTATGACACCAAAGAGATTCTGTAAAAGGTCCAGCTGATGAGGAGCAAGGTCATAGAAATAACCACCACCAGAAATATGCGATTGAAGACGCCACGGCAGTTGTACATTCTGTTCATAGTCCAAGTCACGTGGAGGAACTGCGAAACGAACCTGCACTGTAAGAATCTTGCCAATCTCACCTTTATCAACAATCTCCTTCACCTTCTTAAAGTAAGGAAGATAACGGCGGTAATAGGCAACAAAGCACGGTACTCCAGTCTGTTCAGAAACACGGTTGATACGCACACAATCCTCGTAAGAGGCAGCCAATGGCTTCTCTATATAACAAGGTTTACCAGCACGCATAGCCATTATGGCAAAGGTGGCATGAGCCGAAGGCGGTGTAGCAATATAGATAGCATTTACATCGGAATCATCCACCAATGCCTGCGCATCAGTGTACCATTTCCGGATACCGTGACGCTCAGCATACGAACGTGCCTTCAATTCGCTACGACTGAATACAGCCACAACATGCGACCCCATTACTTCATTGAAAGCTGGTCCGGACTTCTTCTCCGTAACCTCCCCACAGCCGATAAATCCCCAGTTAATTTGTTTCATTTACGCTTTGTTTTCTCAAAAATAATGCAAACAGTGGCAAAAGCAGCCTGTTCCCACTTTGCCGAGCACAGCTTATTTCTGCAAAAATACGAAAAAACTATCAACTGACCACCCTTAGCTGTTAACTTTTTAGTAACTTTGCAGAAAAAGGTACATATAACATATACCCATCAAGATATGATTATAAAGAAATCAGAGTTCACCATATCATCGCCAACAGTATCTAAATGTCCTGAAGATACAAAGGCTGAATACGCATTTATCGGACGTTCAAATGTCGGAAAGTCAAGTCTTATCAACATGCTTTGCAATCACAAGAGGTTAGCAAAGACTTCATCCAAGCCTGGTAAGACGCTGCTTATCAACCATTTTATCATCAATAACGAATGGTATTTAGTCGACCTTCCCGGTTATGGTTATGCCAAGAGCTCAAAGACAGTAAGGAACAAATTGGAGCAGATGATTTCACAATATATTCTTCAGCGCAAGCAGCTTGTTAACGTCTTTGTGTTGATAGACATCCGTCATGAACAGCAGAAGATTGACCGTGAGTTTGTTGATTGGTTAGGGGAAAGCAATGTTCCTTTCTCTATCATCTTTACAAAAGCGGATAAACTGTCGCCTGCAAAAGCCAAGTCGAATGCCTTGCTATGGATGAAGAAGCTGGAAGACAGATGGGAAGCTCTCCCTCCTTACTTCATTACTTCCTCTGAAACAAAGGCAGGAAGGGATGAAGTGCTGGACTATATTGATCAGATAAATGAGAACTTAGGCTAAGATTTATGGCACAGATTCCTTATCTTGACGTACAGAATCTGACTAAAAGTTTCGGTGCGCAGGTTCTCTTTAAAGATATTTCATTTTCCATTGCAGAAGGACAGCATGTGGGTCTCGTGGCTCAAAACGGTACGGGAAAGTCCACTCTGCTCTCTATTCTTACAGGAAAAGAGGGCTATGACGGTGGTTCTATCATCTATCGTAATGACCTACGGGTAGGAATGTTGGACCAAAGTCCCAGATTCAACCCAAAGGAAAGCGTACTGGACGCATGTTTCAACCATGAAGGAAACCCTGAACGCATTCTGAAGGCAAAGCAGATTCTTACCATTCTGAAGCTTTATGACCTCGAACAACCAATGGGACAATTGAGCGGCGGACAGCAGAAACGTGTAGCTTTGGCAAATGTTCTTATTCTGGAACCTGATATCCTTATACTTGATGAGCCAACCAACCATCTTGACTTGGAGATGATTGAATGGCTGGAGGGATATCTTTCCCGTGGCAACAAGACCATCTTCATGGTTACTCACGATCGCTATTTCCTTGATAATGTGTGTAATACTATCTTAGAATTAGACAATAACACGATATATACCTACCGTGGCAATTACTCTTATTATTTGGAGAAACGGCAGGAACGCATTGATAACATGCGGGCTGAAATGGCACGTGCAAACAACCTCTATCGGACAGAGTTGGAATGGATGCGCCGTATGCCACAGGCACGTGGGCACAAGGCACGGTATCGTGAGGAGGCTTTCTATGAATTAGAAGCAAAGGCGAAACAACGGATTGAGGAAAGACAGGTGCGTTTGAAATCATCCAGCGTGTACATCGGAAGCAAGATATTTGAGTGTCAGTATGTGTCGAAGAAGTTTGACGACAAGACTATTCTAAACGACTTCTACTACAACTTCTCCCGCTTTGAGAAGATGGGAATTGTCGGCAATAATGGAACTGGCAAATCCACTTTTGTAAAAATGCTGCTTGGTGAGGTTGCACCAGACAACGGTAAGTTCGACATAGGAGAGACTGTCCGCTTCGGATATTTCTCACAGGAAGGGTTAAAGTTCCGTGAAGATCAGAAAGTCATCGACGTCATCACGGATATTGCCGATTACATTGATCTTGGTGGAGGAAAACACATGACAGCATCACAGTTCCTCAACCACTTTCTCTTCTCTCCGGAGGAGCAACACAACTATGTGTATAAGTTGTCAGGAGGTGAAAGACGAAAGCTCTATCTCTGTACGGTTTTGATGAAAAATCCCAACTTCTTAGTACTTGACGAGCCAACCAACGACTTGGATATTCAGACCTTACAGATTCTTGAGGAATATCTGCAGGACTTCCCCGGATGTGTCATCGTGGTATCACACGACCGCTATTTTATGGATAAGGTTGTCGATCATCTTCTTGTGTTCAAGGGTGACGGCGAAATACAGGACTTTCCTGGAAACTACACACAATACCGTGAGTTCCTGAAAATGAAGTCAAAAGAAGAAGAACGGCAAAAGCCAGCTAAAAACATTAATCCTGCAGCAAACGAACCCAAAAAAGACTACCATAACAATACAAAACGAAAGATGTCCTTCAAGGAAAAGCGTGAGTATGAACAGCTTTCGGACAGAATAGCCCAATTAGAAGATGAAAAGCAACGCCTTGAAGAAGAACTCTGTTCGGGTAGTCTGTCAGTAGATGAGCTTACAGAAAAGAGCAAGCGTCTGCCGCTCCTTAAGGATGAACTTGACGAACTGGAACTTCGTTGGCTGGAACTGGCAGAGTTGGCTTAATTAGGTGAAACGGGGGACAGGTATAGAAAGTGCAACAACAAAGGACTCACTTCTCTGACAACTGTTTCTTTCAACTCAAATAGGTCATTAGCCCAAGTTTAACACCTATCATCGTACAATCTCGCTGTTATCGCACTTTAGCAGTTTTGGCTATGGACTCTGTGTCCTACAAATTTTTATTTTTCCGAATGGTGCATGTTTTAATTTCAATTTATCGTAAATAGCAGCTGCCAGCTTTGAGGGATTACCGCATTGTCGCATCTGTAAGATGTGTCCCAGCGGGTTCCTGCCTTCTGTGGTTACAAGTTTCTGTGTTCTCATCCGCCGCACTGTTTCGGTCCAGTAGCAGGATTCGCCTTCTCGCTTCAACTGGCAACATATGGTGTTTGTCCTCTGTTCCTTCTTGTCGAACCTGTCAATGCCACCTTCCTCTTTCATCTGCTGCCACAACTCATCAGCCTTTGCCTGTTCCAATGCGGTAAGTCCCTCCGGCTGCTTGTCGAACAAAGGATTAGTGCCACTGTCCTTAAAACGCTCTGTCAATGCAAAAGCGATCTTCTGCACCTGCACGGCTGTGAGAGAAGGCTCAAAACCGATATTGATTAGGATGAGCGAATGTACATGTCCGGTCACATCACGGTATGACTCCTTAAGTCTATAATAAGGAGCCTTATTGCCGGTTGCCGGGTTAAAACGTGTCTGTACATTTGCGTGCATGGGTGCAAAGTAACAAAAAAATGGTTCTTCCGTTAAATGCATAGATTGGAAACAGAACAAAGGCTTATACACCTGCATGGTATGACTATCCAAAATAAGATGGTCTCACAAAAAGGGATAATGCACAAAATAAAAATGCAGAAAATGCTAACAGATGCTATGTCCTTCCGCCTTCTACAAACAACTTCTTCCCATATCGCTCGATGTTTGTAAACTATTTTCAAACTACTCAAAACCAATACATGGTCTATTGGCTTTGAAAAGACGCCCAATTGGCTTGCAATAGATGCCCTTTTGAGGTCTAATTAACGCCCTTTTGAAGTCCAATTAAGCACCTTTTCTTGCACTGCGTTATAACTAACTGATTTACTGTTTGTTGCAGACTTGCTCTTTACACGTGTTTTAGCCTTTATCTGTAGGTGTATTACTCGAAATTATGTCATGATTTTTCAATCCATTGTCTGCCTTTTCACAGTATTGACATGAAAAGGTTTTCTGTGTCGGAGGATGATAATAAAGTAGGTAGCCAAGACCGTCTTGGCTATGTTTTATTTAATAATAACTCCGGTTCTTCCGTTAAAGCTATACGAAAAGTGTACACTCATTTAACGTATGAACCAAAAAATTGATATGCTGATGTCCTACAAATCAGATTTGGACCATCTTCAGAAAACGCTACATCTGATTATCAAACACTTAGGGTATTGGCAGTCCTCAAAACACCCTGAAAATTTATGAAAAATAATTTTGACCGTTAAACTTGGATTAAAAGCAAATATTAGGGTCAGTTTGAGTTTAACCCACTTGGGTGCTCCGTCCAAACTTTTCAAAAGGAAAAATCTATCTCTTACCCGCTTGCTATCGGATAAGATTTAGTAACTTTGCAGACAGTAAACTCATTTCCTATGGTTAAGAAGATTTTTAAAGTGATAAGGTGGCTGTTTGCCTTGACCTTTATTTCAACAATACTGGCAGTGGTAGTCTACCGCTTCATTCCCGTGTATTTTACCCCTTTGATGCTCAGCCGTTGTTTTGAGCAAATAGGAAAGGGAGAGCCGGTGAAACTTTATCATGACTGGATACCCTTGGAGAAGATGCCGAAGTCTATGCCAGTAGCAGTGATGGCAAGTGAAGACCAACGTTTCCTTACCCATCATGGTTTTGACTATAAGGCTATTGAGAAAGCAGCTGAAGACCATCTTAAGAAAGGCAAGAAACTACGTGGAGGTTCAACAATTTCCCAGCAGACGGCAAAGAATGTCTTTCTCTGGCAGGGACGTTCATGGATAAGAAAAGGGTTGGAAGTTTATTTCACCTTCCTTATTGAGACGCTATGGAGTAAACAGCGTATCATGGAGGTTTATTTGAATTCTATTGAAATGGGAGATGGAATCTATGGAGTAGAAGCCTGCGCTGAACAGAATTTCGGTATGGAAGCTATACAGCTTAGCCGACGAGATTGTGCCCTCATAGCGGCTACACTACCAAACCCACGCCGTTTTTCATCAAAGAATCCTGGTCCCTATATGCGCAAGCGAATTGGACAGATTGAACATCAGATGACATTCATTCCATCTTTTCCGGAAGAACATTAACAACGTTGAATATTAAGTTTTTATATTATTCTGTTCAATTAAATTATAAAGAATATTCCTTTAAGAAAACAAGATGTTAGACAAAGATAGGGAAGAGAGAATTCTTGCTGCATTGAATGACAACCAGCGTGAAGCTGTTGAATATTGCACAGGTCCATCACTAGTGATTGCTGGTGCTGGTTCAGGCAAGACACGAGTATTGACATATAAGATTGCATATTTGCTCAATAAGGGACTTGCGCCTTGGAATATCCTTGCTCTTACGTTTACGAACAAGGCTGCAAGAGAAATGAAAGGGCGAATAGCGCAGATAACTACAGCAGGAGATGCACAGCGACTTTACATGGGCACCTTCCATTCTATCTTTGCACGCATCCTGAGACGTGAAGGGGAAGCAATTGGTTTTGAAAGTAATTTTACCATATATGATGAAAATGATTCCCGCTCACTCATCAAGAGCATTGTAAAAGCCTTAGGTCTTGACGAGAAAGCATATAAGCCGGCATCAGTGCATAACTTTATCTCAATGGCAAAGAACCATCTCATAACAGCGACTGAATATGCTGAAGACCGTGCTTTAATTGAACGTGACCGTACTGCACGTATGCCTGCAATCCACTTGATTTACAAAGCATATGAAGCAAGATGCCGACAGGCAAATGCCATGGATTTTGATGACATTCTGCTTTATACTTACTTGCTCTTCCGAGATCATAGGGAGATTAGAGAAAAGTATGGGCAGCAGTTTGAATATATCCTTGTGGATGAATACCAGGATACGAACTATGCGCAGGTGAGCATTATCAGCCAGCTGGCAGAGACACACCGTCGTATCTGTGTCGTTGGGGATGATTATCAGAGTATTTATTCTTTCCGTGGTGCTAACATTGACAATATCCTTGACTTCAAGAATAAGTTTGATGATGCAAGACTCTTCAAGTTGGAACGGAATTATCGTTCTACACAGCTTATCGTTCAGGCTGCCAATTCGTTGATGAAACACAACCAGCGACAGATTCCCAAGGATGTTTATTCAAAGGAAGCTGAAGGGGACAAGGTGCTTTACAAGCCTTGTTACAGCGACAGGGAAGAGGCAATGGTAGTTACAAATGAGCTGAAGCGTATCAAACGCAATGACAAATGTGATTATGGTAACTTTGCTGTTCTTTATCGTACAAATGCTCAGAGTCGTTCTTTTGAGGATGAGTTCCGCAAACAGGGAATTCCATACAAAATTATCGGTGGGCTTTCTTTCTATCAGCGTAAGGAGATAAAAGATATTATAGCCTACTTCCGTTTGGTTTCCAATCCCAATGATGAAGAAGCCTTCCGCCGTATCATTAATTATCCGGCACGTGGAATTGGTAATACAACTGTTCAGAAAATCATTGATTGCGCCCAGCGAAATACTGTCTCACTGTGGGATACAATTGCCAATCCTGTAGAGTACGGACTGGATGTAAATAAAGGTACAATGACAAAGCTGTTTGCATTCAGAACACTTATCAGTGGTTTCATCAAGAATGTAGCATTGAAAGATGCTTATGAACTTGGACGAGAGATTATCGAAAAAAGTGGGGTTAGTGCCGACATTCATTCTGGCAGTGAACCAGAAGACTTAGCCCGTCGGGAGAACCTGGAGGAGTTCATGTCAGCAATGCAGAGTTTCGTTGATTCGGGGCGTGAAGAGGGTAGGGAGGAAAATGTCTACCTGACTGATTACCTTCAGGAGGTGGCGTTATATACTGATGCAGACAAAGAGGACGATGATACTCCAAAAGTAACATTGATGACAATTCATGCGGCAAAAGGACTGGAATTTCCTACAGTATTTGTCGTTGGATTGGAGGAAAACATCTTCCCCAGTCCGATGTCCGCAGGCTCAAGACGTGAAATAGAAGAGGAGCGACGGTTACTTTATGTGGCTATTACACGCGCCAAACGGCATTGTATTTTGACAAATGCGAAGAATCGTTTTCGTTATGGAACAATGCAGATTGATAATCCCAGCCGCTTCCTCAACGACTTTGACCCAACACTGATTCATATAGAAGATAATGCTTCAAGTACTTTTGGAAGAGAATGCCATAAAATGCCTTGGGATGAGGATAATAGCTCAAAAAGTACTTGGAGACGTGAAGATACTGGAGATGATTTTCGTGAGTATGAACCGAACAGGGCTTACACAGGTAGTAGACCTTGGGGACAGGAATATCGCCAGATGGGTTCACGATGGCAGAATGCAAATCCTGTTGCAAGTCAGTTCCGAGCTGATCCAAAACCAAAGATAACTGAGCGCAAGCGTCCAGAAGCAGCTGTCGACCCGTTGTCAGAACGTGCAAAACGCAGATTGATAGCAGAAGGCGCTAACTTTAAGCGTCTGTCATCGGTAATAACGAATGGCGGCAGAATCTTATCATCAGATAGTTCGCCTGTTTCTTCACCTTCATCGCCTGTTTCATCATCAGTTTCCGTAGCAGGACTTAGTGTAGGAGTAACTATTGAGCATCAGCGATTTGGCATTGGGGAAGTGCTAAGTCTTGAGGGAACTGGTGAAAATGCTAAAGCAACAGTAGAGTTCCGTAATGCTGGGCGAAAACAACTTCTGCTGAAATTCGCCAAGTTTAAGGTCGTCGGGTAACCATTCTAGGCGTTATGGGTAATTATAATTGCTTATAAGTATTTATTAGCACTTACTGCTACAACACTTGTAACCACTTATCATTGCTTATAACCTCCTATCCATCACCTGCCACACATTTCTTTATATGGGCAATACTGACATCGTTTTAGGTCATCTGTCGGCGAAAAGGCTATATCTGGATTATGGATTTCCTCAAGTATTCTGGTGAGATTCCTGAGGAAATCTTCTTCATATACCGTGACATCTGTAATCTCCTTTTGCCCCATAGAGATAACAGGGGAATAATCTTCACCTCCAGCATGCTGGATGAAGAGCAGAGCAGGACTTACGGGACGGTGATTAGGATTACGGATAGTATCAAATTTTGCTTCAATGAGACTATAAAGCATGGCTTGCATAGTATAATCACTCTTTTTATCTATATTCTTGGAATCAAAGATTTCATCTATATTCTTCAATGATTCCGCTCTTTTCCCACCTGTCTTATAGTCTACAACTCGTAGGCGGGCGTTGTCACTATCGATGAAAATTTCATCAAGACGGTCTATTCGTCCACCAGTTTCTATCTGTTTCTCTGATTTGTTCACATTAATTGTCAATGATCTCTTCACGTCAAACTCATGTCCTATTACACGAAGTGGAGCGGAACGACGATCAATTCGCAGTAATTGGTGTAGATACTTTATGATAACCTCACGGTTGATGAGTTGAAGTCCGTTGAGTTTCGGATGCTTCCTGCTTCCCGGTTGTTGGTGAAACAATTCTATGGCAAAAGCTTCGTCAACAACGTCATCCAATGTCAGTTCAGCATTGCCTGATGTAATTGACTGGACACTCTTACCAGTTTTAAGTATGTAATCAATATTTTTTACTGTAATAACATCTCTTGGTAGCAACTTCTCATACATGAGTTGTGCTGCAGCATGAAAAATATTACCAAACATTCTGTTGTCAACATCATCTACATCTATATCGTCAAATTCTTTTATTCCAGCAATATATCTAAAGTAATACTTCAACTGGCAGTTTATGTATGTATTGATGGCTGTTGGAGAGAAATAGCTGATTTCATCGAGTTTTTTCAAAACAGCTTCATCTTTAATTACCACTTCAGTTCCACAACGCATCTGCTCTTGCCCAGCTTGCAGTGTAAGTCGATGGATTGGGTGATTCCATTCCACCATCAGCTGTAGAATGAAACGACTCATTTCGCCAGTCTGACTACCTTGCGTAGAGTTGTTATAAAGGAAGGTAACATCCTTTGCCCGCTGAATCATACTGTGAAAGTAATAGCTATATATTGAAACTTTATTGTCGATTGTTGTTAAATTGTATGCCTTACGAATAAGATGAGGAATGAACGACGCATCGTCTATTCCCTTTGGCATATTACCTTCATTACAAGAAAGGACAAGCACATGCTCAAAGTCAAGGTTACGCGTCTCAAGTACTCCCATTACCTGTACACCACGAGCAGGCTCGCCGTGGAAAGGAATACTTGTTGATGAGATAAGTTGTATCAACAGACGACGGAAGATGGTCTTGTCAGCATCAAGATCACCATTTGCCATCAAGTCTGTCAACCTTGTGAGTAAAGTGTACATGCGAAATACAGACTCTTCAAAAAGTTGATCTTTGTCAGCAGCACCATTCACACCGATGAAACGGACTGTTTCTGCCAGCCAGTTGACAAGCTCGGGTAAATGTTGTTTGTCACTTGGATGATATTCAAAGACAGAGCCTTCTTTAGACTTCACGTAAAATCGTCTTTCTCTATTCAGCCTTTCGATGACTTCAGTTACTTTTGGTATCAGATATTTTCCGTACGGATGACGTAAGACCCTGTTCAAGTGATGAAGTCTGTAGCTTTGTTCTTGCACAGAATAGCCTTCTGTCTGAAGTGCTATTAACTGTGTAACCATCGATGCTATTGGTGTTTGTTGTAGAGGATACCCTGTCGTCACATTTAAAGTTTTAACTTCATCAGGAATACAATGGATAACGGTTTGCAGGATATGTTCGTCACAAAGAACAATAGCCGTTCGTTTGCCATCCTTATATCTTTCATTCTCCCGCAACCACTCTGTAATGTAACGTGCCTGCAGGTTCTCTGTTGGGGCAGAAATAATGTTTATTTCCTTCTCCTTTCCAAGATTATCATACAATTCATCGTCATCGTTGGGCAAAACGTTGGGCAAAACATCAAGCCAGCGACGAATATAGTTACTTGCCTCGTTGGTTGGTTTCATATAGTATCGGTCATAATCCCAATAGAAACTTGCCTTACCCTCTTTCAAAAATCGTTTGAACAGTAGCTGTTCAACTTTCTGAAGAACATTGAAACCAACGAAAATATAATGTTCGTAGTTTGTTTCTATTTGTGCCTTCTCAACAACCTCACGATAAAGCATTCCTTCGTATGCAAGTTTTTGAGAACTAAGTCTTTGCTTGAAGTTATTATATATATCATTTAAATGAGTCCATAAGGTAACAAATCTTTCTCTTATACCTTCTGGACCATCATCAAAATTAGCGAAGAAACGGTGTAATTCTGCCTTCTGTTCATCACTCAGATAGCTAATATCATCAAGTTCTTTGAGGTTACTGATATTTGAGAAAACCAAACGTGCATCTGCCATGTTTTTGTCGATATCATCGAAGTCAGTCAAAAGCAACTGTCCCCAACCATAGAAGTGGTCTAATGTCTCATTACCGTTACCTGTTACTTCTATATAGCTTTTATAGAGGTCGCAGATGCTTTTGATTGAATCAGTAACTGTGAGTTCTGAATGTTGACGAAAGAAATCGGAAATCGTAATATATGCAGGACTCCAGACAGGACCACCAGCCATTCGAGCCAATGCTTGGTTCAAGAAGAGTGCTGCACGCTTATTCGGAAAGACCACAGCTACATGAGCCATGTCATTGCCATATTTGTTCAGTAGGTCTGCTGCTACGTGTTCGAGAAATGTATTCATAATTTTATGTTAGACCTCATTACTGAGGAAATGTTAAGTAGATGTAAATCACACTTCAGTTCTGTTTCAAGTGCACACAAACAGCTGTTAGTGAATAGAAAATAACAGAATTCCTGTTTATATTTGTTATGAAGTGATGTTACTAATGTCTGGTAATAGTATTACCAAGTAGTGATAAAATCATTATCAAACAGTGGTAATAAATTAGACTATAGTCCCCCCCTTTATTCATCCCTTAATGGAAGAAGAGGAGTTGGAATCACTTCGTTTCTAACTACATACCAGATGTAACCCGACACATGCTGATACCCCATACTTGTAAGTAACTTCATATATCGTTGCACCTGCTCATGGTATTCTTCCCTCGGTTTTCCAAACTTGAAGTCTATGACTATTATCTCCTTTCCATCAGTCATTACACGGTCAGGACGGTGCTCATGGACTTCTCCACTATTCCCATCGTATTCAAGGATTGTACATTCATTAAAGAGCTTCCAGTGTGGACTGAACCAGCCTTTCACTTTCTCATTCTTCAGAGCACATGTGATTTTATCCTGCAATTCTTTTGATGTAATCTCATCATTATATATGACACCTTCTTGTTCCAGCTCTTTCAAACGTGGTTCAATATCAGCCTCGGTAAGAATAGTTGAAAACAGTTGATGAAGAATATTTCCCACCTTAATATAACGATTTGCATCAGTTGGCTCTATATCTTCACAATTTATAAAGTCATGACTTTTATTACTTTGCCGGAAATTGACAGGGTGGGGGAATGTTTCTATTTTCAACTTGTGTGTCTCTGGAATGACCTCAAATGGATTATCTGAAACTTTTTTCTTTTCTTTATCTTGCACACTATCCGGCAGACTACCAAACTCAAAACTGAGCGGTTCTTTCTCCCCAGAATCATCAAGGAATGCACCACTTAGCTCTTCCACAATATCATGAATGATTAATTGTATAATCTGAGAACGGTTGGACGCAGTGTCACCACTTTGAAGTTCCTTGATCCTTTTACTGCTTGCCCGTTTACCTGTAATAAAAAGATTCTTTCCAGCACGTGTAAATGCCACATAGAGTAGGTTCATGTTGTCAACGGTATTCTGTAGATGCTCTTCTTTATAATCATCTTCAAAAACAGTACCTATCATGCTTTTCTTTGAGAAATCCACAGGAATCAACGGTAATTCTCCGTATGGTTTCTCCTTATTCTCACCAGGACACCATATCGTATTACCAGTTTGCTTCTCCAAATCCCAATCACAGAAAGGAATCAGAACATTATCATATTCCAGACCTTTGCTTTTATGGATGGTTATCAAACGTATACCGTCAACTTCATCGCTTTGGATTGTATTGCTTGAAAGTGTGGTCTCCCATTCTTCGATGAAATCGTCAATATCTGCAGGATGGTCACGCAGATACTCATTCAGTGTGTCGTAGAAAGTGCAGACGTATGCACTCTGTCCTTCAAGTCTGTCAAGATTGAAAAGTGAGTAAATTTCATCCACAAGATCCATAAGTGACATCCTTAACAAAGACTCGAATTTATTTATATAATCATTTGGTAACAAACTATTTAAGTCTGTATTATTATTAACAAACAAATCATTGTTGCCTTTCCTTGTCTGTAAAACTTGTTGTTGATATAGTTTGACGAGTTTAGCTGCAGTAAGCCTGTCATCAGGATGTGTAAGGAGACGAAGCGCACATACAATCACATTGACAGCTAAGGATGCGTCCAATCGGAAAGCCTCATCAGAGACAATGCTGACGTCTCTTCCAAATTCATTTTGGAATTTATCAGCAATGTCTTGTATCACTCCTTTTGAACGGACAAGAATTGCAATGTCTTTCTGACTATAACCGCATGTCAAAAGTTTACGGACATTACAGGTAAGTTCATTGAGAACGTTCTCTTTATATTCTTTCTCATTTTTGCCGCAGTAGAAGAGCTTGATACGGACACAGCCTTTCTGATCTTGTTTTTTTGATATCTGTTCTATTTCCTTATATGCTTCTGTCAGCTGGTCAGCATCTTTGATTTTATCTGTTTCCAATTCTTTTATTGTCTGTTTTATTGCATGTGCAAAGAAAACATTGTTGAATTGGACAATATTTTCTTCTGAACGGTAGTTCGTGTCAAGCGGTTCTATCTTTATCTGCTCTTCAGGGAAGTCATGTTCGATGTTGTTCAGCAATTTCCAGTCCCCCTGCCGCCAACGGTAGATACTCTGCTTTACATCGCCCACTATCAGATTGTGAGACTCAACTTGCGCAATACAGTTATCAAGCAACTTGCGGAAGTTGTCCCATTGAATTGTACTGGTATCCTGAAACTCATCAATCATAATGTGTTTCAAGTAAGCTCCCATTTTTTCAAATACAAAAGGTGTATCAGAGTCTTTCATCAGTGTGCTAAGCAGTGATTGTGTGTTACTTAGCATAAATCGGTTTGCGTCTTTGTTTATCTCATCAACAGCTTCTGAGATTGCGTGCAACAGGCGGAGTTGGGACAGATGCTTGAGTGTTAGATTACAGGATTGATACTCCTTCCATCCTTCTGTTCTATATTTTTCCAAGAGTTCCAAATCCGCACCCAATGAAGTTGAAGCAAGTTCAATAATAGCAGCTTTCTCTTCTGCGGTACAATCGCCAGATGCCCATTTGTCAACATTCTCTATACAGGTTTTTACATATTTTGGTGCATTGCAATTTGATGGAATATCCTTTGTGAATCTGACAATATATGGATAAATACCTCTCGACTTACCATTGAATAATATTTGATTGTCTACGTTAGCTTCACGTATTTTCTGCAGCATCTGCTTTGCATGGTCATTCAACTTCTTTAAAGCCTGTGCACGTTTCTTGCGTAAATCTGTGATGAAATCGTTAAAAAACGACTTTTCACTGAAACAGTTATCAAGTTCTGACTTATGGTCTTTATAAAAGTCCTTAAAGATATTCTTTCCAAAGTCCTTTATCTGTCCTATGACATTCCACCCCTGATCATCTTCGATATTCTTATCAATATAATCACGAATCCACCCTAAAACCTCTTCTCCTTCTTCAAGACTGTTGATTAGCTCGTCAACAGCCTGTGCCTCCACCTGCTCATCATTAAGATCAATGCGGAGGTTAGCCGTAAGATTCAACTCACGTGCAAGGTTACGTAAGACCGATTGAAAGAAAGCATCTATCGTCTGTACACGAAACTCATTATAATGATGGGTGAGTAGCGACAGCGCATCGGCTGCCTTTTCACGAATGGTTGCTTCAGGCAGCCCGGTCTTCCTCAACACTTGTTCAAGGTATGCTTGCGAATCCGGCAGATTATGTGCAATACCATAAAGTTGGGAAAGAATACGGGTTTTCATCTCCTGCGTAGCCTTATTTGTAAAGGTAACGGCAAGGATCTTCTTATAGTCCTGTGGATTCTTCACCACTAAAGTGATGTATTCTGACGCTAATGTAAATGTCTTTCCCGACCCTGCTGATGCTTTGTAAACGGTTAATGCTTTTTCCATCTTAGATAATCGGGGGATTTATAGTCTGACGCAATATGTAAACATATCTGGGAACAACTCGTTTATATTCGTAGGCTTCTGTCCAAAAAGCCCGAAGATAGTGCTGCCACTTCCCGACATCTGTGCATACAAGGCACCACTATCATACAGTTTCTCCTTGATAGCAGCCAACACGGGATATTTTGCAAAGATAGATTTCTCAAAATCATTTGTCAGTTCAGCACGCCACGTATCAATAGGCTGGCGTACTATATCACGACAGCATTTTGCAGGTTTCTCAGGTGTTATACCTGCGTAAGCCTCTGCTGTTGACACAGCTACATCTGGCTTTACAAGTGTAAGATAATACCCTTCTAAGTTATTGTTCTCATCGTCTGCAGGTGCAAGAACATCTCCAATACCTGTTGCAAAAGCAATCTCTGAACGAATAAAAAACGCACAGTCAGCACCCAATTGAGCTGCATAGCGTTCCATCTCGGCATTCCCCATGTTCAGACGAAAACGCTCGTCAAGCAGCCTGATCATATAAGCTGCGTCAGAAGAACCGCCTCCAAGTCCGGCTTGCATAGGAATACGCTTGACAAGATGTGCATGGACACGAGGAAGTTCATAGTCGTGTGCTATAAGATTATATGCTTTCACAACCAGATTCTTGCTTTCGTCACATTCAACAATATTACCTGTTACTTTCAAATCAATAGGGGTGGGAGAGGGAAACTCCTCATCCATCTTCTTTATTTCGAGTGCATCGCATAGTGGAACAGGATAGAATATGGTTTCAAGGTCATGATAGCCGTCTGGACGTTTTGCAACAATGTTTAATCCAAGGTTGATTTTGCAGCAAGGAAAGGTAATCATAGTCTAAAATTTTGTTTTAAGAATTCTTTTTGCAAAGATAATAAAAGGTTAGTATATTGATGTTAGAAATGGAATATTTTTTGTAATTTTGCCGGCGTATGCCAGAAAGAAGTAGTAATAGTAAAAGTAGTCGTAGGACCAAACAGGCTCCTATTGACACAACATTTGGACATCTCCAGCCGCAGGCAACAGATATAGAGAAAGTCGTTTTAGGTGCTCTTATGATAGATAAGGATGCCTTTACGGTCGTGTCTGAAATCATCAAGCCGGAAACTTTCTACGAGTCCCGTCATCAGAAAATATACGAGGCGGTACAGTCGTTGAATCTTCAGGAAAAGCCTGTTGATATTATGACTGTGGTTGAAGAGCTACGGCATAAGGGTACGCTGGAGGAAATTGGCGGACCAGCTTATGTCGTGGAGTTGAGTTCTAATGTGGCATCATCTGCACACATCGAGTATCATGCACATATCCTCGCACAGAAATTCCTGGCACGTCAGCTTATCCAGTTTGCCTCAATGATTGAGACTGATGCCTTTGACGAAACGGTTGATGTTGACGAACTGATGCAGAAAGCTGAGGGGGCACTGTTTGAAATCTCTCAGAAGAACATGCTGCAGGATTACGTGCAGATTGATACAGTTGTGGAACAGGCGCACCAGCTGTTGCTCAAAGCTGCTAACAATAAGGGTAGTCTGACAGGTGTTCCGAGTGGTTTCCATGATCTGGACAAGATTACTGCAGGCTGGCAGGCTTCTGACTTGGTTATTATCGCTGGTCGACCTGCCATGGGTAAGACTTCTTTTGCGCTTAGTATTGCCAAGAATATTGCTATTGACTACCGTAAGCCAATTGCATTCTTCTCTCTTGAGATGAACAATGTGCAGCTTGTGAACCGTTTGATTTCCAATGTCTGCTCTGTACCTGGTAATAAAATTCTCAGTGGTCAGCTGACACCTGATGAGTGGGAACGTTTCGACTCAAACATTCGTAAAATGCAGGGTGCACCAATATATGTCGATGATACCCCTGGTCTTTCTATCTTTGAACTGCGAACAAAGGCTCGCCGACTCGTTCGTGAGCACAACATCCAGATTCTTATGATTGACTATTTGCAGTTGATGAATGCCAACGGAATGCGTTTCAACAGTCGTCAGGAAGAAGTTTCAACTATCAGCCGTTCCTTAAAAGGACTTGCAAAGGAATTGAATATTCCTGTTTTGGCGTTGTCACAGTTAAGTCGTGCTGTAGAACAACGTGAAGGAGTCGAAGGTAAACGTCCGCAACTAAGCGACTTACGTGAGTCTGGTGCTATTGAGCAAGATGCCGATATGGTTCTTTTCGTACATCGTCCAGAATACTATCATATCCTACAGGATGAGAAAGGAAATGATCTTCATGGAATGGCGCAGATTATCATTGCCAAGCACCGTAAGGGTGCAACGGGTGATGTGCTTCTCAACTTCCGCGGTGAGTATACTCGCTTTGCCAATCCTGAGGATGCTGCTTTCTCTGCTCCTATGCCAGACGACCCATTAGGTGGCGAGATCATTGGAAGTAAGATGAATGATGAGCCATTACCGCCACGTCCAGCAGGGGGCATGCAGGTACCTTTTTAGTTTAACCTCAATTCCGCAGCGTTTTTCCTTGTGAGGCGATTTTATGTGTTGAGATGTCTTTTTGGGGCTCTATATGTTGTTATGAGATTTTTCGGGGCTTCTTGAGTCTTGCCTAAGCATGAAATCCCCACCCAAACCAATGGGGAATATGAGAACCACAAAGAAATGCAGCTTATTCAAGGAATACTTCAGAGTAGTATGCTTTGTTTGTATACAGGTTCAGGACGTTCCGCCTTCCTGTTCTCACCCATTTTGCCGGCACGCTGACGAAATGCAGGATAAAGGCTTTCAGCCTGCTCGTCTTTTTCAACGGCTTGACCTTTTCGCTGATATGGCGGACGAGATAGAGATAGAAGTTCTTCAGCATGGCAGTAACCATCATGAAAGCCATGTTCTCAGCCATGAGGGAAAAGGGCATATATTCCAGTTATTCACATTGGTGTTTCCATCACGGTTCTCACCTCCGACTATGATGCGCCCGATGGAAGCCCAGCCCGGGAAATAACCATGATCCTGCCTGTAGGAATACTTTGCGTCGAACTTGTAAGCTGGAATAAACTGGTGGTCAAAGTCCAGGTCAACATGGCTGCCTGCCTTTATAAGGTTCTCCCGTTAAATGCGTAGATTGGAAACAGAATAAAGGCTTATACGCTTGTATGGTATGGCTATCCAAGATCGGACGGTCTCACATAAAGGGATAAAGCACAAAATAAAAATACAGAAAAGGCAAACAGATACCATGTCTTTCCGTCTTCTACAAACAACTTATTACTATATCAATCAATGTTTGTAAACTATTTTCATACAACTCAAAACCAATACATGGTCTCTTGGCTTCTAAAAGACGCCCAATTGGCTTGCAATAGATGCCCTTTTGAGGTCTAACTGACGCCCTTTTGAAGTCCAATTAAGCACCTTTTCTTGCACGACTCCATAACCAACTGATTTACTGTTGGTTGTGAACTTGCTTTTTACACGTGTTTTAGCCTTTATCTGCAAGTATTTTACCCGAAATTATGTCATGATTTTTCAAACTGTTGTCTGCAATTTTCAAGGTATTAACATGAAAAGGTTTTCTGTGTCGGAGGATGATAATAAAGTAGGAAGCCAAGACCGTCTTGGCTATGTTTTTGTATAATGCATAACTTCGGCTCTTCCGCTAAAGCTATACGAAAAGTGTCCACGCATTTAATGGAAGAACACTTTATAAGCCCCATTCTCCGTATCATCCGTAAAAGTAAGATGTTCAGCTTCTCTGCAGTGTTGAAACTATAAGACTTGCCTGATGTCTCGCTCTTGTAGACAATATTCTCTTCGGCAAGCTCCTTCAGTCCGCGCCCCACGGTGTCGGCACCGGGTAACAGCGTACCAGGTCTCTGCCTGAACTGTCCTGTAAGCGCATTGATGTCCTCAAGACAATCCCCACCACAAAGGTAGCTGAAGAAGAGAGAGTCTGGAATGCTTCCATGACTGAAAGCCTTGCCGCTGCTTCCGCGTCTGCCCAACACGGATTCGGTAAGTTTTTCAAGGCCCAACCTTGAAAAAACGTCCATGATGTGATAAATTCCTCCGAAGGAAGTGATATTCTCGTTTTTAATTGTTACCTTTGTCATGTCAGATTTTTGCTTGTTTATTATTTTGATAGCACTAAGATAGGTGAAAATTCTGACATATCCAAGTGTTTTGAGGACTTTGTTTCTCAGGCACTTGGGTTTCTCACAAGAAATTATGTTGCGGAAATAAGGTCAAATAAAGCATACTACTCTGAAGTATTCTTGAATAAGCAGCATTTCTTTGTGGTTATCATGTTCCCCATTGGTTTGGGTGGGGGGTATGCTTAGGCAAGCCTCAAGAAGCCCCGAAGAGCCTCATGTCAACATATAGAGCCAAAAAAAACATCTCAACATATAAAATCGCCTCACAAGGAAAAACGCTGCGGAATTGAGGTTGTCTTTAAAATCAGTTCTTTAGCGATTACTAATTTACAAAGAAAATTCGACAAACTGTTATTTTCCTATCTATTTATTAGGGTGGGAAACTTTAGAGATATAACTGGCAGAGAAAGTCTCACATTCATTATCTACTACCACCTTATCTGCATTCCTGCCTTATGCCTACAGGTTCATGTAAAATAACTAAATAAAAGCAAAGCCGCCTCTTGAAGAATTGATTCATCAAAAGGCAGCTTGTTATATGTTCTAAAGTCTTATATTACTTCATAAACTTCTTTTTGTTCTGAATATAAATTCCATGAGGTAATACCGAAGCATCAGTGCCGACAAATCTACCGTCGAGGGTGTAGATACGGTTGTCGGATGTGTTAGTTTCAATGATTGGGTCAGAGTGAATACCTGTGACAATACCTTCCTTGAAATCAAAGCTGACATAGCGGTTATTTGAATCTGAACCATCATTCTCAACAATGTTCAATACAGTTTTGGGCAGTATAGTGCCATTGTACATTTTAAATCCCGCAATACGATTCTTCCCCTTATAAGGATAGAGGTCATTGTTGTGTTGCTCTGCATATTTTTTCAATGATCCTCCAGCGTTTGCAGCTGCCAATATTTTCCCATCAGCAGGTATAGGAATTACACGTGGTTTGCCTTTTATATTGTTTGGATAATCAAAGATATTTACTTTGTCAGAAGGATATGAGATGCGATAGGCAAGTAAACCTTTTGCGTATGTTTCGTCTCCCCAGCCTTGGTTCCAGTTTCCTTTCTGAATACTTTGCAACACAACATATTCGTTTTTTACATCTTTATTAAGAATCTTATAAGCCTTACCACCGTTGTCGATACTCTTTAGTTTATCAACATGGCAGTCTTTTGTCAGTTCGTCAATGCTCATCCAGCCCATTACTTCACGTTCCCAAGCAAGATAAGACGAAGGTACACGTCCGCCACGTACTCCTGTTCCACCATCCATAATATCCCAGAATTCCATACCTTGGTCATCTTGGTTTTCTGCGTCAGTATGATAAGCATATATGTCTGGAAGACCGAGAGTGTGGGAGAACTCATGGCAGAATAATCCAATGCCATTAATTTTTTTGTTATTCTTAGACGTCTTATCGCTTCCATTCAGTTCATTGCTAACTCCATAGCGTCGGATACTTTTACCGTCAAACTTATTTGAGATATTAATAGTTCCAGACTTAGGCCAGATATTTGTTACTTTATTATCTTTAAAATTGGCAGAATGTCCAGCATAGATTATATAAACCAAGTCAACGATACCATCATTATTTGAGTCATAATCTGCAAAGTTTACCATTCTATCAACAGCACTACAAGCATCAGCAAGCAGTAAGTCCATTCTATCATTATCTGCCCCATAGACAGCATGTTCCTTTGGTAATTTGATAGGTCCTACGACATCAAAGATAGGGGTGAACTTCCCATAGCTACAATCCTTGAAATAGCCACGTACACCTTTGTAGTTTTGGTTCTGGCTATAGCGGGTATCTGTGAAATGACTTTCATTCATTAAATAGTTTGTGAATATCTTTTTTGTGTCCTGGATGGTAAATGTTGTGTCTTGGAACTCTGCCAATATAACAAGTGCTTTTGGGCTTCCTGTGTGAGGGAAATAGGGTACACCGTTATATCCTGTGCCTACTGTAACACCTCTTGTAAGCGGACTGTTCTCGTATGAATTTTCTGATTGTTCTACAATCTTATTAACATAAGAATAGAATTTTTCCTTATCCTGCTTGCCAATCAAGTTACGTTCTGCCTGTGAACGGGATATTGTTTCATGTGCAAGCTGCTTAGTTGCAACAAGTCTTCCATCATTTGCAACATGTCCCACATAATAGCTATTGTCAGCGCCTTGCACAAGCAGTACGCCGTCAAGTGACGTGTACCAGTTGATATGCTCGTCACCTCGCAAGATGACGGTAATGGTTGTTCCGTCTGCCTGTCTTACTTGTACAGGAAAAGATTGTGCCTTTGCTGCCCAAGAGCCAAGGGAGCAAAGCAAGAAGCATGCTATAAGAAATAGCTGTTTTACTGTTTTTACCATATTGTTTACTTAACTTAGTTTACTTAATTTATTAAAGAAATACTGTCCTTTCGTCTGTGTACGTTTACCATACTCAATAGCATGGTGTGGACAGTGGTGATAACATGAGAAGCAGGTAAGGCATTTGTCATTGTGTAACCACTCCGGCTCATAGCCCAAGCCACCTTTGATATCATCAACAGGACAGACATTAGCACAGATACCGCACTTGACACATCGACTGCTCTCTACATGAAAGTGCTTGTCAGTGATGAGGAAACGTTCAAAGAATCCCCCAACTGGACCAGAGAAGAAGGCAGGGACAGGACCTCGTTTAACATGTTCCCATCCCCATGGCTGGCCTTTATCCGCACATAAATGCCGTGTTACAGCGTTTGAAAATGATTTCAGCTGTTCCGAAGCTGCCTTTTTCTTTGATAATTCCTTCTCTTTCGTATCAACATCCATGCCAGGCAAACCAACGTACGACTCTGGCATAACCAGAGAACATACTGCCTCAAGTGATAAATCCTTACCTACAGATACGCTCGTCAACAATTGTTGGAAGCGTTCTATAGCTTTGCCAACAGAGTCGCCAGCCGTAACCATACAGAAACAATAATGCTTAACGGATGTAATCTCGTTTTGTTCTGTTTTCAGTGATAATTTATCAATGAACTCTCTTACGATACGGGGAATTCTCCAACCATGTATAGGAAAGACAAAGCCAACGTGTTCATCTTTCTTTAAAGTAAAAGAACAATCACTGTTGATTACTTTCGGGATGGAAACAAGCATGTCATCTGTTTCCAAAGCCAACGTCTTTGCAGCCCATTTACTGTTACCTGTACCAGAAAAGTAGAATATCATGGCGACAAAGATACTGATTATTTGTAAATCTTGCAAGATAAGCAGTTACATTCTTGTTTTTTTTCAGTTCTTTTTCTTACATTTGCAGCTGACACATGAAAACATTGATGCTGTGAAGAAGAAGATGGACTTACTGATGTATCCCTCTGTAAAGCTACTCACCCCTTTGGTATTGGGTATTACGGTGGGGGATATTGTTGACATTAAGCCTGCGTGGTGGTGGATAATGACTGTATGTACAGTTATTATAACATTTGTTGTGTGGCAGTGGAAGTATACTCAAAGTCTGCTACTGCTTCTCATTGTCTTTCTGATGGGGGCTACATCTGTATCAATGAAGAAACAAACTATGCAAATAAGGCTTCCAAACCAAACGATAACATTCAAGGCAGTTCTTCTCAGTAATCCTGTTGTTCATGGAAAAGTGATACAGACTGACTTAATAATAATGGGTGAAGAGGAGCCGATGAAGGTCAAGGCTGCCATCCTTCGTGACACAATAACAAATCATTACCAATCACTGCACATAGGAGATGGTATAGAGGCTTATGCCTATCTTGAAGAACCTATGAACTTCTCGGATGCAACCTTTGATTATGCGAGATGGTTGAAGTTCCATGGATATGCTGCTGAGACATTTATCCGCTATGACCAATGGCAGAAAGTGAAGGTGGACCTTCGACCGATGAGTTTTCTTCAACGAACATCCTTAGCTGCTGGCATCTACAGACAGAAGCTGATGAAGCAGTTGGAGAATAATCTTGATGGAAGTAATTTAGCCATAGTTTCTGCGATGACACTTGGGGACAAGCAGTTGATAAACAAAGATATAAAGGAAGATTATTCTATAACAGGTGCAAGTCATGTCCTTGCCTTGTCAGGCTTACATCTAACTATATTGTATGGCTTGCTGATGCTCTTGATGAGTTGGTGTGAACGATTACTACCAAGGACGTTCAGGCAAGGTGTAAGTGAGCTTCTCATTCTGTTGGCAGTGTGGAGCTATGTTGTTCTGGTCGGAATGTCCTCTTCTGTTGTGCGTTCTGCAGTAATGTTGACCATCTATTCTTTCGTTACGCTTCTGAATCGAGAACGCTTATCAGTAAACACATTAGCACTGGCAGCCGTCATTATGCTCATCGGCAATCCTTTCAATCTTTTCGATGTAGGCTTTCAATTATCTTTCATGTCGGTATGGGCAATCATGCTGTTCTATCCACTCATATATGAAGCTATACCTTTACCACAAACAAAGAGTCTTTTGGTAATCAGATGGTTATGGAGAATGGTTGCAGTCTCTATGGCAGTACAGTTAGGAACAGCTCCATTGGTTGCCTTTTACTTCAACAGAGTATCTTTGGTCTTTGCTATCAGTAGCCTCATCGCTGTACCTGGAACAATGATTATAGTTTCTGCAACACTCTGTATGTTGCTTCTTAATCCTTTACCGGCATTATCTTCTTTGGTTGGAAAACTTATCTGTACTATCACAGAATGGTTGAACGCATCTCTTCACTGGCTTGCAAACATTCCCGGGGCAAGCATTGACAATCTGCATGTCACAGTTTTGCAACTGATTATCTACTATATCATGTTGATGACTGTATGGTTGTTATGGAGTTTTTTCGCAGAGAAGATAGAATTTAAGTAATTATTTGTATCTTTGCAGATAGTTATGCAACGATATTTTATCACCCTTTCATACGATGGTACAGCCTATCATGGCTGGCAGATACAGCCTAATGGAATTTCTGTGCAGGAAGTATTGGAGCGTTCTTTGTCTACACTCTTGCGAGAGACAATCACCGTAACAGGTGCAGGACGCACCGATGCAGGTGTTCATGGCAGAATGATGGTTGCTCACTTTGATACTGAGATGCCTTTTGAGTGTGAACAACTTGTGTATAAAGTAAACCGATTATTGCCACGTGATGTTTCCATAAGCAGGATTGAGCCTGTCAGGGGAGGTCTACACGCACGATACTCTGCGACTTCACGCACCTATCATTATTATGTTCATACGGGTAAGCAACCCTTCTCACGCCAGTATTCGTGTGAGCTTCGTTACCCTTTGGACTTCGATAAGATGAATAAGGCTGCAGCCTATTTGATAGGAGAGAAAGATTTTAAATGTTTCTGCAAGAGTGGAACTGATGTGAAGACTACTATTTGTAATCTGACTGAGGCACGGTGGATTCCTGCCAATGAAGAATTTGCTTTGACATCAGGTGGTACCATCACAAATTGGTGCTTTGTTATAACTGCTAACCGTTTCCTGCGTAACATGGTACGTGCTGTGGTTGGAACATTGGTTGATGTTGGTCGAGATAGACTGTCATTGGATGATTTTAAGAAGATTGTTGATGGAGGTACAAGAAGCGATGCTGGCGAAAGTATGCCCGGTAACGCTCTCTTCCTTTGGGAAGTAAAGTATTAGGATAAGAGCTTTATGTGGATTCTTTTGGCTTTTGTCTCAGCAACATTGCTGGGACTCTATGATACGTCGAAGAAGTTTTCTCTTCGTGGAAATGATGTCATACCTGTATTATTTCTCAACACGCTCTTCTGTTCGGCAATCTTCCTGCCGTTGATATTATTGTCCCAATACACAAACGTACTTGATTCCAGTATCTTCCATGTTGGTTCAGGTGGTTGGGAAATGCACCGCTGGATAATATTGAAGAGTGTTATTGTACTTCTTTCCTGGGTATTCGGCTATTTTGCTATTGCTCAGCTACCCTTGACGATAGTCGGTCCGATTAACGCCACACGACCAGTCATGACACTTGTTGGTGCAATGCTTGTCTTTGGTGAAAGACTGAACGGCTGGCAATGGATTGGTGTCAGTCTTGCAGTGATTTCCCTGTTTTTATTGGCAAGAAGCGGCAAGAAAGAGGGCATTGACTTCAAACATAACAAATGGATATTCTTTCTGGTATTGGCAGCTTTGATGGGTACTTGTAGTGGTCTGCTTGATAAATACCTTATGACAGGTCCTGAAAATAGTGGAGTAGGACTCGACCGCATGATGGCACAAAGTTGGTATAACATCTATCAATGTCTTATGATGGGTATTGTTCTCCTTATCTATATCGTCAAACAGCGCAAGAAAACAGAACGAACAGCTCGTTTCTCTTGGAAATGGTCAATCCTATTGATTTCGATATTCCTGTCAATGGCAGACTTTGCTTATTTCTATGCGCTCTCATTACCTGGAGCAATGATTTCCATTGTGTCAATGGTACGTCGTGGCTCGGTACTTGTGTCGTTCTTATGTGGTGCAGTACTGTTTAGAGAGAAGAATTTAAAGGCAAAGGCACTCGACCTGTGTTTTGTCCTCCTTGGAATGATATTCCTCTGGATTGGGTCACGCTAAGTTCAAGCGTCCCCCATTAAGATAAAGGGTAAAAGTCTTTGGTTATTGATAAATATTTGCTATATTTGCAACGATATTGATAGACGCACTTTCAGCGTTTAATATGAATAGGACTACGCATTTACTCCCCGAGGAGTCTTTACCGTGAGTCTCTTAAAGACGATAATTACTATGCAGAATGTTTTTCATGGATTAGGTATAGCTTTGATAACTCCATTCAAGGAAGATTGCAGTATAGATTATGATGCACTTGTAAACCTGGTTAACTATCATCTGGATAATGGTGCAGACTTCTTCTGCATTCTTGCTACTACAGGTGAGGCACCTTGTTTGACACATGAAGAAAAGAATGAGCTGACCGCTGTTATCAAACGAGTTGTCAATGGACGTGTGCCAATTCTGAAATATTGTGGTGGAAACAATACTGCAGCTGTTGTAGAAGAAATCAAGACGACTGATTGGAGTGGTATTGACGGTATTCTCAGCATCTGTCCTTATTATAACAAACCCAGTCAGGAAGGACTTTATCAGCATTTTAAGGCAATAGCACAGGCAAGCTCTCTTCCTGTTGTATTATATAATGTGCCAGGTCGCGTGGGTGTCAATATGACCGCAGAAACAACAGTTCGCATTGCTTCAGAGTTCACCAATGTTGTTGCTATTAAAGAGGCATCAGGCAACTTGGAACAGGTTGACGAGATTATCAAGAACAAACCAAAGCACTTTGAGGTTATCAGTGGCGATGACGCATTAACCTTCCCGATGATAGCAAGTGGTGCGGTAGGTGTTATCTCGGTTATTGGTAATGCACTGCCTAAGGAGTTCTCCCGCATGATACGTCTGGAGTTTAATGGTGAGTATGAGCCTGCACGCAAGATTCATCATCAGTTTACTGAACTTTACAAGCTCCTGTTTGTTGACGGTAATCCTGCCGGCTGTAAAGCTCTGCTAAGTGATATGGGGATGATTAAGAATGTTCTACGTCTTCCTCTGGTTCCCACACGCATTGAAACAAAACAGAAAATGAATGAGATTCTGAAAGGAATGAGAATCTAAAATAAATAAGTATAAGAAGCAGGAGATAAGCCTCTATGATAAAGGTTTATCTCCTGCTTTTCTTTTATTGCTTTGTATAGCCCCTGTGGAACGATGCAGCAGGAAGTATGATTTATGCTTTCCTCTATGTAAACGCTAAATATATAATATCGTGTTATCTTTGTAAAAGTAAGCCTCTTAATCAGACGAGTTTTGTTTACTTTTGGTAGTACAACTCTTACCTAATAACAAGTTGATTCTGTCCCAGCAACATATTGCAAGGTGTTTAGCACTCAACACGATTGGTTTTTACCAATAACACCACTTGTGATGGGCAACAACACATTGGTTGAAAATGAGACGAGAGGTCTATTATTGTCATAACAATAATAATCGTAAGACACTGACAATAACTTATATGGAGAAAAGTTTATCGGTCACCAATAATCTCTAATATATGAAAATAGAACGAGTTTAAAACGTTCCCTCTGACTGTTGATGCTTTATTATGCGAAGCAAACGCTTTCTGTGCAATTGTGATTTATCGACAGAGAAACTTATTTGCATACCTTTTCCAATTCAACAGCCATCTCTTCCTGCAACTCTTTTGCTTTTACTGCTGCTACCTCAGCAAAGTCAGTGTCTGTGCTTGCATAAATAATGCCACGTGATGAGTTGACAAGCAGACCACAGTCCTTAGTCATTCCGTACTTACAAACTTCTTGAAGACTTCCGCCTTGTGCACCAACTCCAGGTACCAACAAGAAGTGTTCTGGAGCCATACGACGAATATCCTCAAACATCTTACCCTGTGTTGCACCAACAACATACATAAGATTATCAGTTGTTCCCCATTCCTGTGACTTCTTCAAGACTTTCTCAAAGAGACGTTCTCCCTGCTTGTCCTCTGTCAGTTGGAAGTCATGGCTACCTTTATTACTCGTTAGTGCAAGCAGGATAACCCACTTTCCTTCATACTCAAGGAATGGTTTTACGCTGTCTTCGCCCATATATGGAGCAACGGTAACAGAATCAAGATTATACTCTTCAAAGAAAGTCTGGGCATACATCTTTGACGTGTTGCCGATATCACCACGCTTAGCATCAGCGATGATAAAGTGGTTCGGGTGGGTTTTCTTTATGTATTGGATGGTCTTTTCAAATGCCAAAATACCTTTCAGACCATAGCACTCATAAAAAGCGAGATTGGGTTTATAGGCAACACAATAAGGTGCTGTTGCATCAATGATTGCCTTGTTGAAAGAAAAAATGGGGTCATCCTCATTCTTCAAATATGCTGGTATCTTGTTTATATCCGTGTCAAGTCCCACACACAAGAATGTCTTTTTTGTGAAGATTTCATTTATTAACTGTTGTCTGTTCATAAAGATTGTCTTTTTTAGATTTATCAAAAGAGAATATTTAATGATTATCAGTAGTAATTTGCAGGAGCACATGACTCTTGTTTCCATGAATAACGTGTAATGCAGATATACGAACCATGTGCCCCTATACTTTGATATTGCTTTTCTTGTAGATACAAAGTTTAATATACTATTTTGTTCTACTTTATTTAAGGTATTACAACTCAGTTTCCTTCAGCTTTTCAGCATTCTCTGCCACTGTCAAAGCATCTATCATATCCTGGATTTCACCATTCAAAAAACCTTGAAGGTCGTGAGTTGTAAACCCGATACGGTGGTCGGTAACACGTCCCTGTGGGAAGTTATAGGTGCGAATCTTGGCACTTCGGTCACCAGTTGAAACCAAAGTCTTACGACGACTTGCAATGTCGTCAACATACTTCTGATGTTCGTGGTCATAGATGTAAGTATAAAGACGGCTCAACGCACGCTCCTTATTCTTTGGTTGGTCACGTGTCTCGGTACATTCGATGAGGATTTCTTCAACCTCACCAGTGTTAGGGTTCTTCCAAGGATAGCGCAGACGAACACCAGACTCAACCTTATTTACGTTCTGACCACCGGCACCACTGGAACGGAAAGTGTCCCACTTTATGTCACCCTCATTGATGTTTACCTCGAACTTATCAGCCTCAGGCAGTACAGCTACTGTCGCAGCAGATGTGTGCATACGCCCCTGTGTCTCGGTAGCAGGCACACGCTGTACACGGTGAACACCTGACTCATACTTTAAAGTGCCATAGACGTTGTCACCTTCAACGGCAAAGTCAATCTCTTTGAAGCCACCAGCAGTACCTTCCGATACGGCTGTGATAGAGAGTTTCCATCCCTTCTTGTCGCAATAGCGTTTGTACATATTAAAGAGGTCGCCCGCAAAGAGTGCAGCCTCGTCACCACCAGCACCACCACGAATCTCCATCTGAACGTTCTTAGCGTCCTCCGGGTCTTTTGGTACAAGCAACAACTTGATTTCCTCTTCGAGTTCCGGCTGGAGAATTTCGTTCTCTGACAATTCCTCACGTGCCATCTCCTTCATCTCTGTATCACTCTCGTTGGCAATAATATCCTTTGCCTCTTTGATCGTGGTAAGACAGTTGATATAACGGCGGCGAGCATCCATAATGTCACCAAGGTCTTTATATTCCTTTGTCAGCTTCACATAACGTGACTGGTCAGCAATGACATTAGGGTCAGTGATAAGCGTTGATACTTCTTCGTAACGGGCTTCAAGTCCGTCGAGCTTCTGTAGTATATTGTTATTATCTATCATAATCTTTTAGAGAATTTATTATATTTCTTCTGTAAACTCTTCTTCGTTAGTTGGGATATGTTTATCTATACAGTGTTTCTGTATATCTCCATCCGACTTTGGAAATTTGTCACAGATATTTTCTAATGCGGCTTTCGATGCTGTAAAATGCGTCTCGTCTGCTGTTAATGTCGCCTCAACAGATTTAATAAAATCTTTAAAGTTTGGATTAATTTCGCAAAGTTTACTAACTGTTTTAAAGTCTATCTGTCGGTCTTTAGCTTCTAACCAAATTTGACTCTCGTATGGATTAGCTTTCAGTAGAATGAAACCAATACCAAAAGAATGATTAAGACGTGCAAGCTCATCTTTAAGGTCTTCATTGATTTCGAAAGCAACGAGGTATCCATTGTTAGCCCAACTAGAATTAGAAACAGCCTGAAAGAAACATTTTTTAAGTTCATAATCATTATCAATCTTGCGTTTTAATTCATATGAATATAGTCGTAAAGAATCTTTCTTACTTATTGCTTTAAACAATGAATTACTGATAGTATTTGTTTGTTCAACAAACTTTGCTTCGATGATATCTGGATGTATCCATTTCTGGTGCTCATCATCTTTCTTAGACTTCTCATGGAAGATGGTCTTTGCCATAATTCCTTGATGCTGTAAAAAACAGCAAAGAAGAGGGTGAAGGTCTCGCTCATGAAATGTTACATCAGATATTGTATTCTTTTGAGTTTGTGAGGAGGCGATATTTCCTATATTCTTAGAATATTCACTAAGGTAATAACAGTATATATTCCTCTCATTTTTAAAACGCCCAATACGAGTGTCCCCCTTCTTAGCCATTGTAACCAAATTAGCAGATACAGTTGCGTCAGGTGTCTTAGCTTTTTTGTTAAACTTAAAGATATCTTTATCTATTATGTTTTGATAGACCTCCTTCGAAAGTGCTCCTTTAGGAAAATCCTTTAAACTTACCAGTATGGCTTCTTTTATTGTCATAATATCTTAATATTCAAATGTGCCAAACTCACTCTTAATCGTCAAGCTGCGCTTGCCTTCTTCGATGTGTCCGACAACCTGTGCATCGATGTTGAACGATTTACTGATGGCAATAACCTGCTCAGCAACCTCCGGTCGGACATAGATTTCCATGCGATGTCCCATGTTGAATACCTGATACATTTCCTTCCAGTCTGTACCGCTACACTCCTTGATAGCACGGAAAAGTGGGGGGACTGGGAACATATTGTCCTTGATAACACGGCAGTTCTCATTTACGAAGTGCAGCACCTTGGTCTGTGCACCACCTGTACAATGTACCATACCATGCACCTCTGGGCGCAATTCATCTAACAATCGTTTGATGACTGGAGCGTATGTACGGGTAGGGGAGAGCACCAGCTCACCTGCATTGACAGGACTTCCTTCAACAGAATCGGTCAGTTTATACTTGCCACTGTAGACCAGTTCTTCAGGTACAGCATGGTCATAGCTTTCCGGATAGTTCTCGGCAAGATATTTTGCAAACACATCATGGCGTGCAGAAGTAAGACCATTGCTACCCATACCACCGTTATAGCGTGTCTCATACGTAGCCTGGCCGGTAGAAGAAAGACCTACAATCACATCACCCGGACGGATGTTTGCATTGTCAATCACATCCTCACGACGCATACGACAGGTAACTGTTGAGTCGACGATGATTGTGCGAACAAGGTCGCCAACATCTGCAGTCTCACCTCCGGTAGGATAGATACCAATACCCATCTCGCGCATATCAGCTAAGAGTTCATCAGTGCCATTGATGATGGCAGAGATAACCTCGCCCGGTACAAGCATCTTGTTTCGACCGATAGTAGAACTAACAAGGATATTGTCTACCGCACCCACACAGAGCAAATCGTCTGTGTTCATAACGATAGCATCCTGTGCAATACCGCGCCATACGCTAAGGTCGCCTGTTTCCTTCCAATACATGTAAGCCAAGGCAGACTTTGTGCCAGCACCATCAGCGTGCATAATGTTGCAATACTCTGGATCTCCACCAAGAATATCAGGGATAATCTTACAGAAAGCCTGTGGGTAAAGACCTTTGTCAATGTTCTTGATGGCGTTATGCACATCTTCCTTGGCAGCACTTACGCCGCGCATCATGTATCTGTTGTTCATATCTTTAAAGGAGTTTTCTTTTTGTTTTGTAAGCTTTAAAGGGGTAAATCTATAAGAATTACCTTTTTTATTTAACTCACTTATGAAACCGAAGAGCAATACAGCTCATTCCCATGCCTGCTGTGTTTACCGAAGTTTGAAGTTGAGTGGCAAAGAATAAGCTACTTCTACCGCCTTCCCATTCAGCATTGCCGGTTCCCATTTAGGCATCAGGCTGATGACTCGCTTGGCTTCCTGAATAAAGGCTTTCGCATACTTTTTATTCTGTTTCCACAGTTTGCCCCCAGTGCCTTTATCACATCTTTGACCATCAGGGGTAACCAATGAACATCCTTTGACGGAGATGTTCTTTATGCTGCCATCTTTCGTGACAGTATATAACATCAAAAGTTTTCCCTCTACACCAGCTTTCTGTGCATCATCAGGATAACGCAGCGTCAAAGTGAGGTAGGCGCGTAATGCTCCATAGCCTCCCGGGTACTTTGGCATTGCATCTGCAGCAACATAATAAACCTTTGTAGTATCTTGTGCTTGTTTGGCGTTCTGTGCCAAACTATGTGTAACAATGGCTCCTAAACACAGAAGCAACAAGAATAATCTCTTCATCAGATATGTTTTTTGATTTCATATGCAAAGGTAGATAATATTTGTTGATTAACAGCTGAATTAAGGTGCAAATTTCAGTCTGTATAGGGTATTTTCTAGTTCTTCCGTTAAATGCGTAGATTGGAAACAGAATAAAGGCTTATACACCTGTATGGTATTATTATCCAAAATCAGACGGTCTTACAATGGGGGATAAAGAACAAGATAATAAATGCAGAAAAGGCAAACAGATGCCATGTCCTTCCGTCTTCTACAAACAACTTATTCCCATACCCACCAATGTTTGTAAACTATTTTCATGCAGTTCAAAGCTAACACATGGTCTTTTGGCTTTGAAAAGACGCCTGATTGACTTGCAATAGATGCCCTTTTGAGGTCCAACTAACGCCCTTTTGAAGTCCAATTAAGCACCTTTTCTTGTACGGCTTTATAACTAACTGATTTACTGTTGGTTGCAAACTTGCCTTTTATACGTGTTTTTGCCTTTATTTGTACGTGTTTTACCTGAAATTATGTCATGATTTTTCAAGTCATTGTCTGCGATTTTAAAAGTATTAACATGAAAAGGTTTTCTGCATTGGAGAATGATAATAAAGTAGACAACCAAGACTGTCTTGGCTATGTTTTTGTTTAATGCATAACTTTTGTTCTTTTGTTAAAGCTATACGAAAAGTGTCCACACATTTAACGGAAGAACCCTTTTTATTACTTGAAAAAATATTGCCGACTTGCATAACAGTTTTGGGATTCTATTGTTGACAGTTGTGAGATTGTTATCTGTTTCTATGAGCTCACATATATATTATACAATCCCTGTCTGAAAACACATATTAATATGGAATGTAATATCCTTGTTTCTAAATCCCCAAATTCCATTTTTTTGTCAAATAACTGCACAAGCTGGAATTCTGTTGATGCTTAACAGCATTCTAACTAAGCGTTATTTGACATCCAAAAGGGCATTAGTTGAAGTATAGCTAATGCTTAATTGAAGTCTAATTAAGCATCTCTTTTCTAAAGTAATATGTAAATTACTGTTTATTTGGTTGTTAGATGAATTTTATTTTATAGTTACTTTTACGGATTCAAAGGTAAAAAAAGATGAGTTTTGTAATGAAAATCCAATATTAATTGGTAAAAAAGTTTCATAATAGTTCAGCATAAATGAATGAACATGCTGTTGAAATAATCATCTAACAGCTCATTCTTTCCATCTTTGCCTGTAACTTATATAATATAGGGATGAAAGGATGCTTTTGTCCGAACTGACAAGAAAACTTGGAGGCTGCGTTCGGACAAAAGTATATGATGGATTGCGGAAAAAGCTATATAAGATAAATAAGGTTGCGTAACTTACCTTATCTTTATAGGCTGGATAACTTCTCTTCAGCACGCTGAAGGTCTTCCGGCGTATCAATGCCGATAGTTTCCACATCCGTGAGTCCGACTTTTATCTTGTAACCATTCTGCAACCAACGTAGTTGTTCAAGACTTTCTGCCAATTCAAGTGACGATTGTGGCAGACGACTTACTTCACGAAGTACTTCTGTGCGGTAGGCATAGAGACCGATATGCTTAAGGAATGGGAAGTGTAACAGCCATTCTTCGCTTTCTTTGCCACGGACGAAAGGAATGACCGAGCGAGAGAAATAAAGTGCATAACCATCATTGTCGAGTACAATCTTTGGTGAATTAGGATTCCGCACAGCCTCAATTGACTCAAAAGGTTTGCCAAGTGTTGCAATCTGTGTGCGTGGATCGTCAAAGCATTGCATGACTGTTTCAAGCTGACTTTTCTGTATGAAAGGCTCATCACCTTGTATGTTGATGACAACATCAAAGTCTCCACCCACCTTGTCAAGCGCTTCACAGATTCTGTCAGTGCCGCTCTGATGGTCAGTGCGAGTCATTACAGCCTTGCCGCCAAAAGCCTCTACAGCATCATAGATACGCTGGTCATCTGTGGCAACAAAGACATCTGTCATTACACTACTTACTTGTCTGTAAACATGTTCTATTACAGCTTTTCCTCCAAGTATTGCAAGAGGCTTGCCCGGAAAGCGTGAGGAACTATAACGAGCTGGGATAATTCCAATAAATCTCATACGTGTATCTGTTCTTTTAAAGTTCAATATACAGTCCAACGGACGTGTCAGTATGCGCAAAAGTAGTAAATCTTTATTAAAAAGGCAATGACTTCCCGACATATTTCCTTTAAAAGTATTAAATTTGTTGGCATGATGAAGGTTACATTGATTGGTGCTGGCAATCTCGCCACACAGTTAGGTAAGTCGCTGAAGAAAGCTGGCATCATAATCTGTCAGGTATATAGTCGTACTGAATCGTCAGCCAAGATATTGGGCGAACTGCTTGATACCGAGTGGCTGACAGATGTTACACTACTGAATGACGAGGCTGATATATACATCTTTTCAGTGAAGGACAGTGCCCTGTGTGAGTTAATTCCAAAGATCTGTAAGGGTAGGGAAGACAAGCTGTTTCTCCATACGGCAGGCTCTATGCCAATGACTTGTTTTGCGGGGGTGGCACAGCATTACGGCGTGTTTTATCCTATGCAGACGTTCTCTAAGACAAAGGATGTCAGCTTTGAAAAAATCCCGGTATTCATTGAGGGAGACTCAGCAGGAACGGAGAGTATTATCAGACGTTTTTCCGGTAAGCTGTCCAAGCGGGTGATTACCTTGTCTTCAGCTGACAGAAAGTACCTGCACTTGGCAGCAGTATGGGCTTGTAACTTCTCTAATTACTGCTATAGCGTTGCGTCCGATATACTTAGTGAGCACGGTATTCCATTCAATGTTATGTTGCCATTGATTAATGAAACAACAGAGAAGATTCACAAAATCAGTCCGAAGGATGCACAGACTGGACCTGCAGTGCGTGGAGACCGGAACGTAATGAGCCAGCAACTGAAGTTGATGAATGGCAGGGGAGATTTACAAGAACTTTATAGGATACTTTCACAGGGTATTAACCCGCTTATTGGTAATCCTGTTTTAGATAAAAATAATTAAAAATAAGCTCTAATATATTGCTATAACTTATTATAAAATAATTAGTTGTATCATTACTAGATTATTCATACTTATATGATAAACTACGATTTACAGAAGATTAAGGCAGTAGTCTTTGATGTTGACGGTGTTCTGTCTGCATCAACGATTCAGATGGATGAGAAGGGAGACCCACTTCGCACGATTAATATCAAGGATGGCTATGCCATACAGTTAGCTGTCAAGCATGGAATACAGCTTGCTATTATGACTGGCGGACATAATGAGAATGTCCGTTCACGCTATGAGTATCTTGGTATCAAAGATGTTTATATCAGTTGTTCTATGAAGATACGCACATGGGAAGAGTTCCTCAAGAAATATGATTTGAAGGAAGAAGAAATCATATATGTCGGCGATGACATCCCTGATTACGAAGTGATGAAGCGTGCCGGCTGTCCTTGTTGTCCAAAAGATGCGTGTGCTGAGATTAAAGATATATCCACCTATGTAAGTGACTGCGAGGGTGGTCATGGAGTAGCACGTGATATTCTTGAGCAGGTAATGAAGGCACAGGGGAAATGGGTGTTGAATGAAAAGGCTTTTGGCTGGTAAACATTAAAGAGATGAAGCATATTATACTTGCCAGTAATTCACCACGTCGTCGTGAGCTTTTAGCAGGATTGGGTCTGGATTTTGAAGTAAAAGTGTTGCCCGATATAGCAGAGTCTTACCCAGACAACCTACCTGCTACTGGTGTAGCTGGCTTTATTGCCCGTGAAAAGGCAGCCCCCTATCGTGCTTTGATAGGGGAGAGTGACCTTGTTATTACAGCAGATACTGTGGTGATTGTTGACGAAGAAGTACTTGGTAAGCCAAAGGATGCGGAGGATGCACGACGTATGCTCCAGCTCATCAGTGGCAGGACGCATCAGGTTGTTACTGGTGTCTGCTTGTTGACAAGTGATATGGAACATTCTTTTTCAGTGACAACTGACGTTACTTTTAAACAGTTGTCAGATGATGAAATTGCATATTACATAGAGCATTACAAGCCTTTTGATAAAGCAGGGGCTTATGGTATTCAGGAATGGATAGGTTATGTTGGAGTCACATCTATCAGCGGAAGTTATTTCAACGTCATGGGGTTGCCCGTGCAAAGATTGTGGGAAGAATTAAAGAAATTTTAATATGAAAACAATCCTCATCCTTGTCGGGAAAACGCAGAATAAGATTTTTAAGGTTGGTATAGATGACTATGTCAGCCGTATTGAACATTATATGCCGTTTAGTATTACGACAATTTCTGAATTGAAAAATACGAAAAGTCTTTCAGAAGACCAACAAAAGCAGAAAGAAGGTGAACTGATTTTGAAGGAAATTCAGCCATCTGATACTGTCGTACTGTTAGACGAACATGGTGCGGAATTTCGTTCTATTGAGTATGCTAAATGGTTGAAACAAAAACAGAATACGTCCCGTCGACTTGTTTTTATAATTGGCGGACCGTATGGATTCTCGCCAGATGTTTACACACGTGCTAATGAGAAAATCTCATTGTCACGTATGACATTCTCACATCAGATGGTCAGACTTATCTTTACAGAACAGCTTTATCGTGCCTGCACAATTATAAAAGGTGAACCATATCACCATGAATAATTTGAAACTTGTGAAAGCTTACTTTCTATTTATTGGCATTTTGAAAAGCTAATGGCAGTTATGATAAATAGAGTTGTGCAAAATAAATATTTAAAAATATGGAGACAACATCCCTTTCCTGAGTTTTATATTAATTTGTTGCATTTAAATTAACATCTATGAAGTTGTCCTAAGTACTCCTATTTGAACTTTAATTAAGTTTATTATAGTAGAATGATAATAGTTTTTCTTTAGCTACTATTTGCCTATATTCAGTTTTCTCCGACAAATTCTTTTTTAAGTTGAATTTGAAAAGTACAAAACTTTTTTCTTCAGAAATGGTTATATTCAAAATTAATTTCTATCTTTGCGACTACAACTTAATTAAAAGAATATAACTATGAAATCTGACATCGAAATTGCACGCTCATGTAACATGAAGCAAATTGAGGAAGTAGCTGCTACAGTAGGCATTCCTGCTGATGCGCTGGAACGTTATGGTAAGTATATGGCAAAGGTTCCTCTTTCATTGATTAATGAAGATCGTGTTGCCTGCAACCGCCTCATTCTCGTTAGTTCCATCTCTCCTACTCGTGCTGGAATTGGTAAGACCACGGTTAGTATCGGTCTGTCCATGGCTCTTAACCGTATTGGCAAGCGTTCGGTACTTGCCCTGCGCGAACCGAGTCTTGGTCCTTGTTTTGGTATGAAGGGCGGTGCAGCTGGTGGTGGATATGCTCAGGTTGTACCTATGGAGAAAATCAATCTCCACTTCACCGGCGATTTCCATGCTATCACAAGTGCACACAATATGATTGCAGCATTGCTTGACAACTATATTTATCAGCATCGGAGTGAAGGATTTACTTTAAAACAGATTCTATGGAAACGTGTACTTGACGTAAATGACCGCAGTCTTCGTAATGTAGTTACAGGTCTGGGAGCGTCAACGGATGGTTTGCCAGCACAATCGGGCTTTGATATAACTCCTGCCAGCGAGATTATGGCTGCATTATGTCTTGCAGACAGTGAGAAAGATCTTCGTCGTCGTATTGAAAATATGGTGTTAGGTATTACCTTTGATGATAAGCCTTTCACTGTGCGTGATCTTGGTGTGGCCGGAGCGATAACAGTACTGCTGATGGATGCGATTAAGCCTAATCTTGTTCAGACACTAGAAGGGACACCTGCTCTGGTTCATGGTGGTCCGTTTGCAAATATAGCCCATGGATGTAACAGTCTGGTTGCTACAAAACTGGCAATGTCATTGAGTGACTATGCGATTACGGAGGCTGGCTTCGGTGCTGACCTTGGTGCCGAGAAGTTCCTGGATATCAAGTGTAGAAAAGCAGAGATTCATCCTCGTGCTACAGTACTTGTCACAACCTTGTGTGGTTTGAAGATGCATGGTGGACTTGTTGATGGCGATTCTCGAGAGCAGGAACGGCAGGCACTCGTTGATGGCTTTGCTAATCTTGACCGCCATGTTGAGAACATGCAACGTTTCGGTCAGCCAGTTGTTATTACACTGAACAGATATGGTGATGATACCGAGGAAGAGATTAAACTTCTTTCTGAGCACTGTAAGATGTTGGGAGTAGGTTTTGCAGAAAACAATGTGTTCACGAAGGGCGGCGAAGGTGCAGAAGAACTGGCTCGCCTTGTTGTGGAGACGATTGAAAAACAAGGAGCTAAAGAAATACACATGACATACGCTGATGACGACAGCATTGAAGAGAAAGTTAATAAGATTGCCAAGAATATTTACGGTGCACGCTCTGTCATTCTCAAAAAATCAGCTCAGAATAAACTCGCCCGCATTCATGCGTGGGGAATGGATCGCTTCCCCGTTTGCATTGCCAAGACGCAGTTCTCATTCAGTGAGGACCCCAAACAGGTAGGAGTAGCCAAGAACTTCGATATTACGATCCGTGATTTTGTTATCAATGGAGGTTCCGAAATGATTGTTGCTATTGCTGGTGACATTATGCGTATGCCAGGATTGCCCAAGGTTCCACAGGCTGAAAGAATTGATATTGTTCGCGGTCAGATAGAAGGATTGGCTTAGCGATATTGATTTGAGTATTGCTTAAATTATTTAACTTGCCTGGAAGGATAAGTCTTCTATAAATTATAGATTCTATTCTTTAGAAGTTCCAGATTCTATAAATCAGGACTTCTTTCCAGGCAAGATTCTCTCACTTAAATATCCCGACAACTTCTGCCATACGATGAAAAAATATTTATGAAAAAGAAGAAAATACTACTGACCATTCTTACTGTTATACTTCTTGTAGCAATCATCTGGTGTATCAACATACCCTATCAGGAGGTGAATGTAACTGATAACCTGAAATCAATTCAGAAGTCAGGAACATGTCTTGCTGTTCATGAACTTTACAAAGATGAAGATTGGGACACGATGATTGTCATCAAGCCGTATGACAGTCGAACTGCTTCGGATGAGAAAATTGATATGGGATATGCAGGTGATCGGGATGCAATACTCGATAACACCTTATATGATAGTATTTGCACGCTTCTTTTTTTAAAGGGGAATAAACTCGTTGCTTTCTCAAGTATATATCGTAATGTAATTGATTTCAGTAAATTGGGAAAAACAACCTACAAGTCAACTGAATCCATCCGAATCGTCAACAAAACAGCTATTGATTGCCAATAGCACATAATATGAAAAGTATCTTTTACTTTGGCATCTTGAAGTCATCTACAGATACTCCTTCACGAAGCTGGTCAATATCTACATAAGTCCAGATGCCACGCACTCTCCCCTTCTTGCTTGACTGCCATATATCATACTTGGCATCAGGTAGTTTCGGAGGAAGATTATAGTTTGCAATGAACAGCCGATAGTGATTGAACTCTGGATAGAGATTCAAATGATAATAAGATTCATTGGTATATATCATTGGTGAATGTCCTGTGCGTTCCTTTACCAATCGGATAAATTCAGCAAGATTCTTCTGAATGATATCTCGTTTCCAATTACGTGTTCCATCCTTTTCAATATCAACAAGGAGGAGTAAGTCCTGCTGGTTCAAATCAATATTTGAAAGGAAATTATCTACCTGTCGTTCCATAGAAGTACGATTGGTAAGGAAGTGATACGATCCTACCAGTAATCCGCGTTCTTTTGCTGCCTTGAAGTTCCGCTTATAAAAAGGGTCTACTAATGAGCTGCCTTCTGTTGCCTTGATATAGACAAAACGTAATTGTTGATTCTCCTCTACCAATTCGTCCCAGTGTATCTTACCTTGATGGCGAGAGATGTCAAGTCCGTCAAAGTCTTTAGTATAAGTTCCTTTTGTCATATCATAATAAGGCCATTGGTCGTTGACCGCAGCATGTTGTTTACGCCATGGCTTTAGATCGATAACAAGTATTACGACCAGTGCCACAAAAGCAGCAGTCACCCACCACCATATCCTATTGTTATTGCGCATTCGTTTGCTGCGCCTGCGTCTCCGCTTTACCATCTTGTCATTCAATATTTATGGAATCTATGATAGCTCCATCTCTTCTAATGAGATTTGGATTAGACCTATAAGACAAATAAACATCGCAAAGGTAAACATTCTTTTTCATAGTCCCAAATAGCTGAAGTTTTTAAAAGATAAGATTTCATCGACTATTGACAGCTTATACCCACAGTTATTTCCTCTCCTACTGTTCCTTTAACTCATCTCTAACTTTACACATTTATTGTTAAAGTGTTGTCTGTCAGGATTATTTTTTGTACCTTTGCACCGTTAATATGAAACTGAGGCGTGGTGGTAACTCATTCTCACATAGGAACACGCCGCAGAGAGCAGCTTGGTTAAGCTACTTTCCAAGGTTTCGGAAAATTTTTAATGATGAGAATTTTAAAAGTAGTAAGTATTTGTTTCTTAATGATTTTGGCTTCACACATTGAAGCATCTGCCAAGAATGACGGATTTAATTGGGAACCAGTGATGGACGCAATCATTCAGATTGAAAGTAAGGGTAACGCTGCAGCTGTAAATGGTCCTTATGTTGGTGTACTGCAGATTTCACCTGTTTTAGTAAAAGAATGCAATAACATTCTCAAGAGTTCTGGTAGCAAGAAACGCTATTCACTTTCTGATCGCTACAGTGCAACAAAGTCTAAGGAGATGTTCGTCATCATTCAGAGCTTCCATAATCCGCTGAACAACATCGAAAAAGCTATTCGTTTATGGAGTGGTGGTATTCGTTACAGTGTGTCAAAGACACAGGCTTATCTCCGTAAGGTAATGCGTCAGATGAATTAATTGACAGACAAATGATTTAAGAGTCCTCTTATTAAAAAGTCCGGCTATCTTTTCCTTCGGGTCAGATAACCGGACTTTTCCTTTCCTGTCTGTATCTTTTTTCTTACTTTTGCAATTGAATTAAAGCAATGAAAACTTAGAATTCAGACGTCGCTTATTTCTGCATAGGGGACTTATACGTAAGGACAACTTGTAGGGAAACAGTGCTTGATTGTAATACAATTAGTGATTTAGCTGATGCCTGGGATATTTCAGATATTTTTTTCGATATATCTGGATAGATTTAATAAAATCAAAAAAATGAACAAATAGAAATATAATATACAAGTATATATGATGAAATACCTCCTTTCGTTTCTCTTTCTTTACCTCAGCAGCTTTTCGGCACAAGCTCAGAATGTTACATTTCATGGCTCAAAACACTATAATATCAAAGTAAATCAATTCAACAAAGAGGGTTCTTTGCCCGCAAATGCCATCATAATGTTGGGAGATAGCCATTCCGAATATGGTGAAAACTGGAATCGCTTCTTCCCCAATGCTAAAAAGATTATAAACCGTGGAATTATCGGTGATGACAGTCGGGGCATCCTAAAACGGTTAAACCAGATTTTACCTTATAAACCAAGCAAGATTTTCTTTGAGTGTGGCGCAAATGATCTGAGCCACGGATGGTCAGTTGAGCGTACCTTTCAAGGAATTGTCAATATCATAGAAACTATTCGCAGGCAGGTACCACAGACCAAACTCTACGTGCAAAGTCTATTACCGCTGAATGAAAGAGTAGGTGTCTGGAGACTTCTCAAAGGCAAAGAAGATATGATAATTCAGCTTAACAACAGACTGAAAAGCTACTGCAACAGTCAGGCAATCCCCTTTGTCGACCTCTATACCCCACTCCTGGGCTCACATCCTAAAGCTATGCGCGCAGAGTATTGCCGTGACGGTCTCCATCTTACCGATAAAGGCTATGAGGTTTGGGCAAACACTATCCGTCCTTTCATTAACGAATAAAAATATAATCTCCCCTACTCTATTATATTTAGGTTAGTCATGAAAGTCCATGTTGAAAGGTTCGTTTTATGAATACGGTCAACCCTTCAAGTCTATTTAGTCGTTCCTTAAATACATTATATTATACTGATTTACAGTTAATTATCTCTCTATTTATTTGTATATTTCTGCAAATTTTTGTACCTTTACAGTATAAAACTTGCAGAAATATATGTTAAAAAGGACCTCTAATCAATTATCATTATTCTCTTCCTTAGAGGATATGCTCAATCACAACCACCCCCTTTATACGCTTGGTAATAAAATCAACTGGCGTAGATTTGAAGACTCCTTCTCTCGTTTGTATTGTAGTACAAATGGTCGCCCTGCGCATCCTATTCGTTTGATGTGCGGACTTTTAATCTTGAAACACTTGCGTAATATCTCTGACGAAAGTGTTGTTTTACAGTGGAGTGAAAATGCTTATTATCAGTATTTCTGTGGTCAGTTGGAGTTTCTTCCTAAAGAACCTTGCGAAGCTTCTGATTTGGTTCACTTCTGCAATCGTATAGGCGAAGAAGGAATGGAAGTCATTCTTGCTGAGAGCATCCGTGTCAATACTGAGAATGATAATGAGCCTTAATTCCGCAGCATAATTTCTTGTGAGAAATCCAAGTGCCTGAGAAACAAAGTCCTCAAAACACTTGGATATGTCAGAATTTTCACCTATCTTAGTGCAACAAACATAACAAGCAAGCAAAAATCTGACATGACAAAGGTAGCAATTAAAAACGAGAATATCACTTCCTTCGGAGGAATTTATCACATCATGGACGTTTTTTCAAAGTTGGGCCTTGAAAAAATTACCGAATCCGTGTTGGGCAGACGCGGATGCAGCGGCAAGGCATTCAGCCATGGAAGCATCCTGGGCTCTCTCTTCTTCAGCTACCTTTGCGGTGGGGATTGCCTTGAGGACATCAATGCGCTTATTGGGCAGTTCAGGCAGAGACCTGGTACGCTGTTACCCGGTGCCGACACCGTGGGGCGCGGACTGAAGGAGCTTGCCGAAGAGAATATTGTCTACAGGAGCGAAACCTCCGGCAAGTCCTACAGTTTCAACACTGCAGAGAAGCTGAACACCTTACTTTTACGTATGATACGTAGAATGGGTCTTATAAAGGCGGGCAGCCATGTTGACCTGGACTTTGACCACCAGTTTGTTCCAGCCCGCAAGTTCGATGCAAAGTATTCCTACAAGCAGGACCATGGCTATTTCCCGGGCTGGGCTTCCATCGGGGGCATCATAGTCGGAGGTGAGAACCGTGACGGAAACACCAATGTGAAATTCCATCAGGAGGACACGCTTCGCCGCATTATGGACCGTGTGACCTCCGAGCTTGGTGTTGTGACAGAGCGTTTCCGTGCCGACTGCGGGTCGTTCTCGAAGGAAATCATCCGAACCGTAGAGCAGCGCTGCAACACGTTCTATATACGTGCTGCCAACTGCGGCAGCCGGTGCGGGGACTTCCGCCAGCTGGAAGGATGGAAGAGCGTTGAGGTTGGCTATGAGAGATGCGATGTCACCTCCGTCAGCATGGACGACCTCATCGAAGGAAAGTCATACAGGCTTGTCGTACAGCGTACTCCCTTGAAAGACAGGCACGGCAGGGAACAGACGGATATGTTCGGAGTGATATACACATACCGCTGTATCCTTACCAACAACCGGACATCTGCCGGGAAGGACATCATCACATTCTACAATGAACGTGGAGCGAGCGAAAAGAACTTCGACATACAGAACAATGACTTCGGATGGGCACATCTGCCCTTTTCCTTCATGGCTGAGAACATGGCTTTCATGATGGTTACCGCCATGCTGAAGAACTTCCATCTCTATCTCGTCCGTAATATCAGCGAGAAGGTCAAGCCGTTGAAAAAGACAAGCAGGCTGAAAGCCTTTATCCTGCATTTCGTCATCGTACCGGCAAAATGGGTGAGAACAGGAAGGCGAAACGTCCTGAACCTGTATACAAATAAAACATACTACTCTGAAGTATTCCTTGAATAAGCTGCATTTCTTTGTGGTTATCATATTCCCCATTGGTTTGGGTGGGGGATTTCATGCCCAGGCAAGACCCAGGAAGCCCCGAAGAGCCTTATATCAGCATATAGAGCCTCAAAAAGACATCTCAACATATAAAATCGACTCACAAGGAAAAACGCTGCGGAAATGAGGCATTAGAATACAGTGGGGATGAACTCTTGTTCTTCTCCACTTCTTTTATATAAAAAAGCCCCACCGACGCAATCAACTACGCCAGCAGGGCCCGCTAACAAGTATGTGATAGAAAATAAATCTACTTTAATCCATAACCTCGCTGCGACTCTTGTACTTCAGCTGAAGACATATTCCTGTCATAGCTGTTTGCAGCTGCCGACCTGTTTTCGTCATACTTTCTCAACACCGCATTTGCAAGCGTGTTCAAAGGTATAGCTTTTTTTTCATATGCGTCAATAGCTTGGTCGGAAATATTAATGACGACTGGCAGATTGTCAATATCTGCTATCATCGAACGCCCTCTTATGGCTATATTGTTTAATCGTGGATTGAGAGGTTCGTCAGCATATTGCTTGTATTTCCTTGATGGTGCGGCGGGTGTGGAAACACCTAATATCTCATGACCGGCATTGTTCAAGAGATTCATGCCTCCGAATCCCATGAACATGAGCTTTAAAAGTGGGTTCTTGCTGAACAGTCCTGCCGCTATCGCCGCCAGTGGCAGAATATTGTTACCCACCGTAAACGAAGAGGTCTTGCCGGTGAACATTCCGATAAGCATGTCCGGCAACATGGCAATGACATAGCCCAAATTCTTGGATATGTCGCTAAAACCATTCATCCCAGCATTATCCAAGTAAGTCCCCCACCCAGAGGTTTCCGGCTTAGGTATAGGAGGTTGTAGCATCCCACTTGATGCATTGGGAGTGTTTGTTATCATGCCCTGTGGAGTTGTGATTTGCTTGAAAATCGTACCATTGCAGTATACAAAACAACAAATTGAGAAAATTTAAGGAGTGGTGATTAGTTGTGATTTGCTGTAACTATTCAGCGATAATCGATATATACAGTGCATATCAATTTATCAAACCTTAAATAAGGCTTGAATCGCATTATATGGAGTTTTGTCGTGCTTCTTAGCTGTTTCTACAATCGAATGAAGTTCAAGGAAAGCGTCTGCTCCGAAGTCTGAACGAAAAGCACAGGAGTTCTTCAGTTTGATTTTTAGCTTGCGTATTCCTCTTTCGCTTCCATTATTGTCAAATGGTATCATCGAATTTTCGAGGAAATTGAAAATGTAATCTCTGCATTTGACCAAGCCTTTTCTGAACGTAATAAACTTTTTACCAAGCTCCTCTATATTCTGTTTGAGTAGATTATCCAAACGTTCAATCCATGACACCTTGTCTATGACGTCGTTCGGATTGGCGTTCCGCTCGTGAATGGCTTCACGGAACAGACTGGTTACATTCCCGGACCACTCCTGCCCGGTGTTCAACTCTGAAAGATATTGCAGTTCGCGAAGCAAGTGGGCAAGACATACCTGATGATTGAGGAAATGGAGTGCAAAGTATGCGCTATGGCGGTCGGTAACGGCAGTCATTCGTCCAGGCTGTCGCCAAACCTGTCTGCCAACACCTTCGATCCTCTTCCGTCAGCACGGAAAAGCAGTGTGTAATAAACTGTCTGTGCTATCCAGGCCCAATCGGGTCTTTTGTTACAGTACAAACCACTCTCATCGAAACCAACTACTGCTGATGACTTGATATGTTCTTTGATCTTATCAATCACAGGTTGCGCATTTCTCCTTGCCTCATTCACCCAGTTCACCAGCGAGCCTTCACTTGGAGTGAGACCGAATACCTCACGCAAAAGACTTGCTATACGACCGTATGGAAGAAATTGCACGACACTCAGATAAACCACCAGAGCCTTTACGCTTGAATCATATACCACGTTGTTTGACCGCCGTCCGGATACGTTCACCACAGTTCTTGCATACCATCACATAGTGTCGGATTTCCTTGATTACGGGCTTCAACTCTGGAATGGAAACAACCTGCGTAACATAATCAAGTACACGCTCTGCGTCTGATAAAGATTCTCCGCAACGAGTGCAATAGTTGGGTACCTCATCAATTATCTCGTCAGGTACGGAAGAGCAAGACAACTTATGCCCATCATGTCCCTTTTGTCCTCCCGGCTTCTTACCACTTGGCTTACGGAGACTTCTTGTTCTTCTGACAACCTCATCCTTCATATGCTCCCTGACTGGCGGAGTGCTGCTGTTATTAGAGTTCTTGTCAGGGTTTTCATACTTGGCCAAGCGTTCCCGTAAGTTTGTAAGTTCCGTATCTTTCTTGCGGATTTGGAGGTTCAGAGCATTTATGTTACGGTTCAATTTGACATTCTCGGCATACTGCCGGTTGACAGTTTCACGCAACAACCGCATCTCTTCCGTCATGTCTTGTAACACTTTTGATATGTCCGTAACTTGCTCTTTCATAGGTATAAAGGTACAAAGAAAATCTGAAATACGCAAGAAAAATGAGCATCTTTATAGCCTTTATACGAAGATTTTAGAGGAGAGAATACAGACTGGGCAATACTGCTGAATAGTTACTTTTCACCATTCCGTTCTCTGACATCAGTTACGCAGCCTGTTATACTCCTTCTTCATGCTGGCAGACTGTCTGGAAATCAGGCTTAAACATGTTGGCAGTTAACTGATGTGGCGTATCCACCTATATATCAAATGTCTTTCCTTCCTGTGAGAGAAAGGTATTGGGGAACACCTCTCTTGCTTCCTCTAGCAGTTTCTCCTCATTGCCATAGCGTGCAGAATAATGCCCCAGAAGGAGCTTGTCTACAGCAGCATCACGGGCTACCTGTGCAGCTTGCTGCGACGTGCTGTGCCAGTAGAGACGTGCACGATCAGCATCCTCGGCAGCGTATGTGCTTTCGTGATAGAGCGTGTTGACGCCTTGAAGCAATTTATGTAGGGTTTTGATGTACCGTGTATCAGAACAATAGGCATAACTGCGAGCAGGTGCAGCAGGTGTTGTAAGACGATTGTTGGGAATGGTATCCCCCTCTGGTGTCGTCCAGTCAGCCCCAGCCTTGATGTTGTTGATTTGGCTAACAGGGATATTATAGAAGTCAATCATGTCACGTCGTATGTGTGGCAGAATTTGTTTTTCCCGGAAAAGATATCCGCAACATTCGATTCTATGCTGTAAAGGAATTGTTTCAACCGTCAGACTTCTGTCTTCATAAACAACCTTGTTTTGTGTTGTGTCTACAGAATGGAAAACTACTTCAAACTCCAAGCCCTGACAAAAGAAGTTGAGCGTCTGCTTGAGCACTGGCTCAAACGCAGCAGGTGCATAGATATGCAAAGGAGCAGTTCGCCCTGTCATACCAAAGGTTGAAATCATGCCGGGCAGACCAAAGCAATGGTCGCCATGAAGGTGGCTGATGAAAACAGAGATAATCTTTGAGAAATGTACGCGCAGGCGACGGAGTTGAATTTGTGTTCCTTCCCCACAATCAATCATGAAGAGCTTGTCCCTGAGTTCAACTACCTGAGAGGAAGGATAATGCTGTAAGGTAGGCAAGGCACTGCCACAACCAAGAATACGTACTTTGAAAGGTTCCATACATGTAAAAATCAAATAGCCGACCACGCATTGATGCTCAGAAAAAGGGAGCATGAAATCTTATTCCTCTCCAGACAGAGAGGGATTTTGATAAAGGGAAATCCCCTGTTGTCAGCAAAGTGTCAGCAAATAAAATTCTGTTCAATCCACCTCGTCTTGGGAAAGGTATGGCTGTCGGAGAAGAAACTTCCGCCTTATTTCCCTCTTGTAAATACAAAGATACCAGCTTTGTTCTCCAAGGCCAGAGAGTCAGCACCAAGATTTTCAACAGTGAATGTGTCTTTTGACAGAATTAGTTTGCCATTCCATACTTTCCAGGCAGTCCAAGGGTTCTTCTCCGACTGAAGCGTAGAGCTGACCGTTCCACCTTCTTTTATCTCGAAGTTGCGGTCAAGGCTTGTCCAGTTACCTAATAACGAAGTAAGGTTGATAGCTGAACGCATGAAATAATCGCCATATTCCTTATAGCCGATAATAGCAAAGCGGTCGCCATTAATCTTGCCACCCTTGACAACTTCGAGGGTATCGTCAGGGTTTACAAGGTATTCAACAGTGTCGCCATTGTCAGTAAGTAGGATGATAGAGTTCATACCACCATCAACCATAGTACCATATATCGTACTATCGTTTGTAGATACTGAGTCTTCAGTCCCGTTTATCTGAGACATGACAGACTTAGGTTTGCTATCCTTGCAAGAGATTGCTACAGCAAGAATAAACAAAGACATGATAAAATAAAAGGTCTTTCTCATATTTATATTCCTTAATTTCTATAGTAATTTTATTTATTGACAGCCTTAGCTTGCTCCCACAGTTCATCCATTTCAGCAAGAGTTAAGTCTTTTATTGTAACTCCTTTTGCCTTAGCAGTTTCCTCTATATAATTAAATCGTTTGATGAACTTCTGATTAGTATATTCAAGGGCGTTGTCAGGATTCAGATGATAGAGTCGTGCTGCATTGATGAGAGAGAACAGGAAGTCGCCAAGTTCTTCTGTTGAACGTTGCTTATCTTCTTTCTTCAACTCGTTCTTTAACTCTCCTAATTCTTCATAGACCTTGTCCCAAACCTGCTCTTTTTCTTCCCAATCAAAGCCGACATTTCGCGCCTTGTCTTGAATGCGATAAGCCTTGATAAGGCTGGGTAGAGAGTTTGGCACACCAGAGAGTACCGAGGTGTTACCGTCACGTTCACGTTGTTTACGTTGTTCCCAGGTAGATTCCACTTGGGAAGCAGTGTTGGGGGTTGATGATTGTGTGTTGTTGATGGACGATTCTTCATCCTTGTAAACGACTTGTCCAGAAGCATTAACAACCATGTCAGAACGTGTCACACTCCAACCTGTCCAGTCGATAAAATCATGTCTGAACATAAGTTTGTCGGATTGAGCATTGCAGACATCAGCAACGTCGAAATCTTCTTTTTCTTCACCAAGCAATGAATAGAAGATAACGTGCTCCATCACGTCACCAAGTTCCTTACAGATATCTTTTGAGTCATTTTTCAAGAGCGCATCTGCCAACTCAAATGTTTCTTCAATCGTGTTGGGACGGAGGCTTTCGTTGGTCTGTTTTCTGTCCCACGGACATTCCTTTCGGAGTCGCTCTTGAATGTCTAAAAGTCGGGCAAAAGCTTTCAGTTTCTCTTCTTTAGTATGCAATGTCTTGATGTTTAAAGTTAAAGATAAACGTTAAAGTACTCATCAGTGTACTATTATTGATGCAAAGATACACTTTTTAGGCGGATTTTTTGTACTTTTGCATCGCAATTTTAAAGATAATAAAGAAATAATAATATACGAGACAATGGAATTAGCAAGCAAGTATGATCCACAGATTGTGGAATCAAAATGGTACCAGTATTGGCTGGACAACAAGCTTTTCAGTTCTAAGCCTGATGGCCGTGAGCCTTACACCGTGGTTATCCCACCACCAAACGTAACGGGTGTGCTTCACATGGGGCACATGCTGAACAATACTATTCAGGATATTCTTGTAAGACGTGCCCGTATGGAGGGCAAGAATGCTTGCTGGGTTCCTGGTACTGACCACGCAAGTATTGCTACCGAAGCAAAGGTGGTGAACCGACTCGCTGAGCAAGGTGTAAAGAAGACCGACCTCACACGTGAGCAGTTCCTTGAACATGCATGGGATTGGACACACGAACATGGCGGCATCATCCTCAAGCAGTTGCGCCGACTTGGTTGCTCATGTGATTGGGACCGTACAGCTTTCACTATGGATGATACCCGCAGCGAAAGCGTTATTAAAGTATTTTGCGACCTCTATAAGAAGGGTTACATCTATCGTGGTGTACGCATGGTTAACTGGGACCCACAGGCGCAGACCGCTCTTTCTGATGAAGAGGTGATTTATAAGGATGAACATTCAAAGCTCTATCACCTTAAATATTATGTTGCAGAAGAAGACCAGACAAAGGTTGAACGTAAGGATGAAGGCAACGTAATGCACAAGGATGAGAAGGGCTACTATGCTGTAGTAGCTACTACTCGACCAGAGACTATCATGGGTGACTCGGCTATGTGTATCAATCCAGAGGATGTTAAGAATACATGGCTGAAAGGTCTTCGTGTCGTAGTTCCATTGGTAAACCGTGTGATTCCAGTAGTTGAAGACTCATACGTTGATATCCAATTCGGTACTGGTTGTTTGAAGGTAACTCCTGCTCACGACGTAAACGACCATGCGCTTGGTTTGAAGCACGGCTTAGAGACGATTGATATCTTTAATGATAACGGTACTATCTCTGAAGCAGCTGGCATCTATGTTGGTCAGGACCGTATGGATGTACGTAAGCAGATCTCAAAGGACTTGGAAGCTGCAGGCTTGATGGAGAAGGTTGAGGACTATGATAATAAGGTGGGTTACTCTGAGCGTACACACGTTCCTATCGAGCCAAAGCTCTCTACTCAATGGTTCTTGAAAATGCAGCACTTTGCTGACATTGCTCTTCCTCCTGTTATGGATGATGATATTGAGTTCTATCCAAAGAAATATAAGAACACTTACCGTCACTGGTTAGAGAACATCAAGGACTGGTGTATCAGCCGTCAGTTGTGGTGGGGTCATCGCATTCCTGCGTATTACTTCAAGGATGCTGAGGGAAAGAATGCTACCGTTGTAGCTGAAACTACTGAGGAAGCATTGAAGTTGGCACAAGAAATCAATCCTTCTGTTGCAGCTGCCGACCTTGAGCAGGAGAGTGATTGTATGGACACTTGGTTCTCAAGTTGGTTGTGGCCTATCTCTGTGTTCGATGGTATCAATAACCCTGACAACGAAGAGATTAACTACTACTACCCTACCAGCGACCTCGTTACAGGTCCAGATATTATCTTCTTCTGGGTAGCACGTATGATTATGGCAGGCTATGAGTATCGTGGCAAGTTCCCATTCAAGCATGTCTATTTCACAGGTATTGTACGTGATAAGCTCGGTCGTAAGATGAGTAAGAGTCTTGGTAACTCACCAGACCCGATCATGCTTATCGAGAAGTATGGTGCTGACGGTGTCCGTATGGGTATGATGCTCTCTGCACCTGCAGGTAATGATATCCTCTTCGATGAGACACTTTGTGAGCAGGGACGTAACTTCAACAATAAGATTTGGAATGCTTTCCGCCTCGTTCAGGGTTGGGATACAACTGATGCAGAGCAGCCATTGGCAAGTAAGATTGCTGTTGAATGGTTCGATGCTAAGTTGAAGGAAGTGAATGCAGAGATGAACGAGCAGTTCAAGAGCTATCGTATATCAGAGGCTTTGATGACAGTTTACCGCCTCTTCTGGGACGAGTTCTCAAGTTGGTACTTGGAGATGATTAAGCCAGAATATGGTAAGCCAATCGATAAGCAGACTTACGAAGCAACGCTGAAGTTCTTCAATGCACTGTTAAAGATGCTCCACCCATTCATGCCTTTCATTACAGAGGAGTTGTGGCAGCACATCTACACCCGTAAAGACAGCGAGAGTATTATGCGTGATGAACTCAAGCTCGATGCTCCAAGCAAGGATGAGTTGACTCTTATCGAAGCAATTGAGCAGGTTAAGGCGATTGTCAGCGGCGTAAGAACCGTACGTAACCAGAAGAACATTGCTCCAAAGGTTGAACTCGACTTGAACGTAATCGGTCAGAACAACTATGAGGCTTATAACAGTGTAATCATCAAGATGGCTAACTTGAAGGCTATTGAAGTGGTAACAGAGAAGAGCGGTGACGCATCTGGTTTCATGGTTGGCACCGACAGTTTCGCTGTTCCAGTGGGCGACTTGATTGATGTTACGGCTGAGATTGAGAAGCAAGAGAAGGAACTCAAGCACCTTGAAGGCTTCCTCGCAGGTATAAAGAAGAAACTTTCAAACGAGAACTTCGTGGCAAATGCCCCTGCAGCTGTTATCAAGCGTGAGCGTAAGAAGCAGAGCGACTCTGAGGAGAAGATTGCTACTTTGAAAGCAAGTCTTGCTGAATTGAAAAGCAAATAAGAAATCCAAGTAGAGGATTATAGAATAAGAGTAGGAAGAAGACTATCAGGTTTTCTTCCTACTTTTTTGTACCATTGCTTAGGAATCAACAGACAGCTAATACTGACAATATGGGTTATTTCACCTTGATACCACTGCTTCTGAAATGACTTTCGTCTTGAATGTAATATTCATGACAGCATCAATCTTCATCGTGTGCTGTCTGAAAAAGGAAAGTACAGTGTGTGGCTTATGCAAAATAAATTCATTGGGCTTGAACGCCATTGATGATTGCTTGCATCCAAACTAAGCACTAATTAACCTTCAAGTAAGCATCTATTGGATGACAATTAGTGCTTAATTAGGATTCTTCCGTTAAATGCATAGATTGCATCTATAAAGGCTTATACACTTGCATGGTATGACTATCCCAAAATAGATGGTCTTACAAAGGGGAACAAGTTACAAGATGTTATGTAGAAAAGACAAATAAAAAATTTTGTCTATCTACTAACAAGTTTTCCGTCATCTATAACCTATCCCCATACTAACCGATGTTTGTAAACTATTTTCGTGCGGCTCAAAACCAACACATGCTCATTTGGCTTTGAAAAGACGCCCAATTGACTTGCAATAGATGCCCTTTTGAGACCTTAGTAACGCCCTTTTGAAGTCTAATTAAGCACCTTTTCTTGCACGACTTTATAACCAACTGATTTACTGCTGGTTGCAAACTTGCTTTTTACACGTGTTTTTACCTTTATCTGTAGATGTTTTATCCGAAATTATGTCATGATTTTTCAATATCTTATCTGCAAGTTCTCGAAGCGTTAACATGAAAAGGTTTTCTGTGTCGGAGGATGATAATAAAGTAGACAGCCAAGACCGTCTTGACTATTTTTTTGTTTAATGAACAACTTCGGTTCTTCCGTTAAAGCTATACGAAAAGTGTACACGCATTTAACGGATAAACCTTAATTAGAGCCCAAATAGCCACCTTATTCTTGTGCTACGTTGTAATCATTTGATTAACTGTGTATTGTACGCCTTCTAAATAAATGTGTTTTATGCATATTTCCATACTAACAACGCACTTGTTTCTGCAAGGATATTTCGCACATCATTGTGATAGGGAGAATGTAGTCGTATGGAAACACAGAAATGCAAGTTGTAAGGAGTAACAACGGCTTACTTATATCGAGAAGGAACATTGCTAACAGACGCTTGACAGGTGATTGTTATATTTCTTTCTTAGTCTTTAGGAAATATTGACAATATACTTTGGTGATTAAAAAGATTAATAGTATCTTTGGCACTATAAAACAAAAAAAGAGCGAGTTGCCCCGCTCTGTTTGTTTTCACAACGGAATAATCCTTATTGTGACTTGCTTGAAAAAATCTTCTGCAAATATAGAAAGAAAATAACTAAGAACCAAACAAAACAAGAAAAAAATGAAAACAATTCTTGGATTAGACTTGGGAACCAATAGTATTGGTTGGGCTAAAGTCTGCGTTGACAACGACGGAAACTACCTGCGTGACATTAAACTTGGTAGTCGTATCATCCCAATGAGTCAGGACACGCTTGGCAATTTTGACAAGGGAGTGACAGATTCTCCGACGGCTGCACGGACAGGATTCCGAGGTGTAAGAAGAATCAGAGAACGTGCACTGCAAAGACGCGAACGCTTACACAGAGTGTTACATGTAATGAAGTTTCTTCCTCCACACTATGAAAATGCCATTGGATGGAATCGAGAAGAAGCCACAACGTATGGCAAGTTTCTTAATCATGGAGAGCCTAAGTTGGCTTGGGAGAAACAGGAGGATGGCTCTATGCGTTTCCTCTTTATGGATTCTTTCCATGAGATGATGGCTGACTTTGCTGAATCTCAACCAGGACTGGTTGCTGGCGGAAAAAAGATTCCTTTGGACTGGACACTTTATTATCTGCGTAAGAAGGCACTTACACAAGCTATCAGAAAAGAAGAATTAGCTTGGATACTGCTCAATTTCAACCAAAAACGCGGCTACTACCAGTTGCGTGGAGAGGAAGACGAAGAGAATCCAGCTAAACGTGAGGAATATCATGAACTGAAGGTTGTCAGCGTGGAGGCTGCCGAGGAAGGAAAAGGTGGTAACACGTGGTATAATGTTACATTAGAGAACGGCTGGATATATCGTCGACAGAGCAAGGTAGAACTGCATGACTGGGTTGGGAAAACCAGACAGTTTATTGTAACTACAGAATATGAAAAAGATGGAGTTACCATCAAAAAGGATAAAAACGGAGAAGTCAAACGTTCGTTCCGAGCACCAAGTGAAGATGATTGGGGACTGCGTAAGAAACGAACAGAAAGTCTCTTAGAGGATTCTGGCAAGACTGTTGGAGCTTTTATCTACGACCATATACTCTCGGAACCTACTGACAAAATCAGAGGTAACTTTATCCGTACTATTGAAAGAAAGTACTACAAGAAAGAACTGGAAGCTATCCTGCTCGAACAAACAAAACATCATAAGGAGCTAAAGGATCAAAATACGCTAATTGCCTGTATCAAAGAACTATATCAAAGCAACAAGCCTCATCAAGACAGTTTGATGAAAAAGGATATGACCTATCTTTTGATTACAGACTTAATTTTCTACCAAAGACCTCTAAAGAGCAAGAAGTCTCTGATAGCAGACTGCCCATACGAGTATTATGAATATACTATAAAGGAGACGGGAGAAATCAAGCGGCAAGGTATCAAATGTATCGCAAAATCAAATCCTTATTATCAGGAGTTCCGTTTATGGCAATTTATCATCAACCTTCGTCTTTTTGACAGGACAGATGATAAAGAAGTCACCTCTGAGTATTTGTCTTCTATGGAAGACTACACCAAGCTGTTTACATATCTCAACGACAGAAAAGACATTAATCAAGAGACCCTATTAAAAGACTTCTTCAAACAGAAGAAAGTCAAAATGGGTATGGAAAAGGAATTTCCTATTCGTTGGAACTATATTGAAGACAAAGAAAAGAAGTATCCTTGTAACGAAACACGTCACGAACTGCTTGCTGCATTAGACAAGGCTGGCATAGACCATAGTTGGTTAGATGATAAAGAACGATTCTACCGGCTTTGGCATCTTCTCTATTCCGTAGAGTCCAAGGAAGAAGCAGAAGGAGCTTTGAGAAAACTTAAAGATAATGATGACTTTGTAAACGCTTTCTTAAAAGTAAAGCCATTTAAGAAAGACTATGGTGCTTATTCCGAGAAAGCCGTAAAGAAGCTGCTGGCTATAATGCGTATGGGAGGTCTATGGAATGAGACTGATATTTGTGAACAAACAAGAAATAGGATTCAAAGCATCATAAAAGGGGAAATTGATGAGAAGATAAAAGAACGGATGGGTCGCACTTTCTGTCAATTATCCGACTTCCAGGGGCTTCCTGAATGGTTAGCATGTTATGTTGTATATGGCAGACACTCCGAAGCTACAGATATACAACGATGGACAAAGCCAGAAAACCTGATGGCGTATATCAATGGTTTCAAGCAACATTCACTTCGTAATCCTATCGTCGAGCAGTGTATCCTTGAGACCCTCAGAACAGTTCATGATATATGGAAAGAAGCAGGACATATTGATGAGATTCATGTAGAGTTAGGCAGGAGTATGAAGAGTACAGCTGACCAGCGTGCACGCATGTCTAAAAGTATTTTGCAAAATGAGAATACCAACCTGCGTATCAAGAGCCTCTTGATGGAACTGAAGAATGCAAAAGAAATCGAGAATGTACGCCCCTATTCACCAATGCAACAGGAAATCCTAAGAATATATGAGGAGGGAGCCTTGCAGGAATTAACGAAAGAAGATGCCCAATATCCAGAGATATCTAAGATTTCACAAATGGCACAACCTTCTGCCAAAGAATTACTTAAATATAGACTTTGGCTGGAGCAGAAGTATTGTTCACCATATACTGGCAAGCCTATTTCCCTGTCAAAACTATTCACATCAGCTTATCAAATAGAACATATTATCCCACAGAGCCGTTACTTTGATGATTCATTCACGAATAAAGTAATCTGTGAGACCGAGGTAAATCAACTCAAGAGTAATATGTTAGGCTATGAATTCATCAAGAAGCATAGTGGCGAGATTGTGCATTGTACGACTATAGGTGACGTAAAGATACTTGACGCAAAGGAATATTATAACTTCGTAACAGAGCATTATGCCAATAACAGGCGTAAAAAAGAGAAACTCTTGTTGGAAGATATACCGCAGGAATTCCTCAATCGTCAGATGAATGATAGTCGATATATCAGCAAGAAAGTGATGGCAATCCTTTCTAATATCGTACGTGAAGAAGATGAGCAAGAAACTAACTCTAAGTTTGTAGTTTCATGTTCTGGTGGCATAACAGACCGTCTGAAACAGGATTGGGGACTGAATGATGTATGGAACAGCATTGTTTACCCTCGTTTTGAACGCCTCAATAAACTCACCCAGACAGAAGCCTTTGGACGCTGGGAGAACAAAGAAGGAAAACAGGTTTTCCAGACATCGCTACCCTTAGAACTCCAGAGAGGCTTCAGCAAGAAACGTATAGACCATCGCCATCATGCTATGGACGCACTCGTTATAGCCTGTGCATCACGTAATATTATCAATTACCTCAACAACGAGTCTGCTAAAAGTCAAGAGCAGAGGGAGGACTTACGAAAGAAACTTTGCGACAAGAATCGTATTATACGTAAACCTTGGGAAACCTTCACTCAGGATGCTCGCACTGCTCTTGAGGATGTAGTAGTTAGTTTTAAGAATTATGTCCGTGTTATCAACAAAGCAACAAACTATTATGAGAAATATGATGAGAGTGGCAAGAAAGGAATGGCAGAACAGAAAGGGCAAGATATGTGGGCTATTAGAAAACCTATGCACAAAGAGACTGTGTTTGGGCAAGTCAACCTCCGACGCAAAGTTACTGTTAAACTGAAAGATGCACTTGAGAATATTCCTGCTATCTGCGACAAGGCACTACGTGACTATGTCAATGATTTAATAGCGAAAAAGTTCAATACGAAACAAATGCTAGCACACTTCAAAAGTATCAATTATCGGCTAAATATGAAATCTGTCAATAAGGTTGGCATTTGGGTTTTCAGTGACGAGAAAGAACCGATGGTTGCTACTCGCAAGGCTATCGACATTTCATTTGATGCTAAACGCATTGATACAATTACCGATACAGGAATACAACAGATTCTCTGCAAATACCTGAAGTCAAAAGGCAATGATCCCAATGTTGCTTTTACTCCAGAAGGAATAGCAGAAATGAATAAGCATATCATTGATTATAACAATGGTAAGCAACATCAACCTATTCTGAAAGTAAGAGTTTCAGAACCTAAGGGGGCTAAATACCAAGTGGGAGAAACTGGTAATAAAACAAAGAAGTTCGTTGAGGCTCAAAAAGGAACGAATCTTTACTTTGCAATCTATGAAGACAAAGACGGTAATCGATCTTACAACACCATTCCATTAAATGAGGTTGCAGAACGATTGAAGCAAGGTCTATCACCTGTGCCAGAGAAGAACGAAAAGGGGATTTCATTGAAATTTTATCTTTCACCTAATGATTTGGTTTATGTTCCAACAGAAGAAGAAAAGCTATCAAATGAATGCAAACTCAGCAAAGAACGAATTTATAAGATGGTTAGTTCGACTAGTAACGAATGTCATTTCATACCTTACACTACTGCAAAACCCATATATGATAAATTTGAGTACGAGGCTAAAAATAAAATGGGGCGTGCCTTAACTGGCGAAATGATAAAAGCTGTCTGTTGGAAACTTGAAGTAGACCGGTTAGGCAACATTCTTAAGATTATAAAGTAAAATCCTTTTGCTTATGATAAAGAAAACCCTATGCTTCAGCAATCCAATCTATTTAAGTTTGCGAAATGCACAATTAGTTTTGCACTTACCTGAAGTTGAAAGTAATAAAACATTGCCTGAAGCTATGAAAAAAGAAGCAGAACGTACCATCCCGATAGAAGATATCGGGGTGGTAATTCTCGACAACAGGCGTATTACCATAACCTCTGGAGTAATGGAGGCTTTGCTTGAGAACAACTGTGCCGTTATCACTTGTAACCCAAAAAGCATGCCCATAGGGCTACTTCTTCCTCTAAGTGGGAACACCATACAAAACGAACGCTTCCGCTCACAGTTAGAGGCTTCTCTACCTTTACGAAAACAACTCTGGCAACAGACTATAAAACAAAAGATTCTCAATCAAGAACATACATTGCGCATAAACACTGATAAAGAAACCAACTGTATGCGTGTATGGTCTAATGACGTACGCAGTGGAGACCCTGACAATCTTGAAGCAAGAGCAGCCGCCTACTATTGGAAGAATCTCTTTACAGAATATCCAAACTTTGTAAGAGACCGGGAAGGAATTCCTCCCAATAATCTCTTAAACTATGGCTATGCTATACTTCGAGCCATAATAGCCCGAGCATTGGTAGGAAGTGGATTACTACCTACTTTAGGTATCCATCATCATAACAGGTATAACGCCTATTGCCTTGCTGATGACATTATGGAACCTTATCGCCCTTATGTAGTCGTTCCTTAAAAAGCCCATTTTGTCGAAAAGTCAACCAAAACTGACTTTTCGATGATAGTTTTTGTAAAGCACAAAAGAGCTCTCATAGCTCTTCTGAAGTTATATGCTGCAGCTGCCAGCATTATATTCATAGCATCCCCTTTCACACCTTTATAAAAGTTGCGAGATAATCTGTAATCACTTTTAAGATGTCCTATGGTAGGCTCTATTCCTGCCCGCTTGCAAAACAGTTTGTGTTTCTTTTTCTTTTGATAGTAACTATCTTTGTCTTTAGGGGCTTGTGGTATGAGTATTTTTGTTGTTCCAACCAGATCTGTTCCTCTATATCCTCTGTCTCCTGCCAAGTTATCAATGCGCTTGCCTGTCATTCTTTCGGTTTGTTGTAAGGATGCTTCTATGGTATGCCCATCATATTCATTCCTAAAAGAAACGGCAGCAAGAATAATTCCTGATAGCGAACGGATAAAGGAAGCTTTGTTGCCAAACTCATACTTCTTATGTTCCTTACCCTTACTGATGCATTGTACTTCAGGCTCGTGAAGAGAATATATCTTATTACGACTGTTACGTTTTTGAGAAAGGACCTTATAGAAGAGCTCAAACATCTTTTCATAGCCTTTCCTGTCAGGAAGATTACGGTCAGGTTCTCTGACCAAACGACCGGCTATGGTGCGCAGACTCCGGTCAGCCTTGACAGCCTTCCTGTGACTCCTGGGGTGATTGCGAAAACGTTGGTTGCGAGAGATTGCTTTCAGTGTCCTTTGGTAGCTCTGACGTAAAGGAAGTTTCTTCTCACGAACGATTTTGAGCACTCGATTGATTATCTTTTTATGCAACTTCGCATCCGTTGGGTAAGTGATATTCTTCTCCTGTACCGTAGAATCTATAAAAGCTGTGTTAAAATGATCCTCATTATCATTCTCAGTATTGACACGGATGCTCTCAGCAAGAATGACTTCAATTCCTTCTTCGCCTATACGATTGCGGAAGTGAACCAAATCAGAAGCTTCGCAAGGTTCTTTAGGAAGAAACTCCAGTTGACCACAGAAATACTGATAATAAGCATTTTCACTCCACTGTAAAACAACACTTTCGTCAGAGATATTACGCAAGTGTTTCAAGATTAAAAGTCCGCACATCAAACGAATAGGATGCGCAGGGCGACCATTTGTACTACAATACAAACGAGAGAAGGAGTTTTCAAATCTACGCCAGTTGATTTTATTACCAAGCGTATAAAGGGGGTGATTGTGATTGAGCATATCCTCTAAGGAAGAGAATAATGATAATTGATTAGAGGTCCTTTTTAACATATATTTCTGCAAGTTTTATACTGTAAAGGTACAAAAACTTGCAGAAATATACAAATAAATAGAGAGATAATTAACTGTAAATCAGTATAATATAATGTATTTAAGGAACGACTAAATAGCGACGGTGGATGTCTTTTATTATATCAGGACGTGTAAGGTTCAACATGTCATTGTTACCTTGATAATTGAGCATCTGCAAAAGTTCAAGGTTGCCACGGAAATCCTTCTCCGTCAAGTCATATCCTTGAATCATGGTACCCATTGCACCATCCAGAATCAGAATCCTCTCTTTTATGTTATCCCTTAACCTCATCTTTCATCTTTTAATAATGTTTTCTTGCCCGATCCATTTCCCGCCGGTCTTCCTTTTCCTTCAGCGTCTGCCGTTTGTCATATTCCTTCTTACCCCTTGCCAATGCAATATCAACCTTTGCGCGCCCATTCTCATCTATAAAGATAAGCGTGGGGATAATAGTGTAGCCTGGAGTCTTCGACTCAGCTTCAAGATTGCGTATCTCTTTTCTTGTTAACAGGAGCTTACGGGGACGTTTGGCTTCATGGTTGGCGTAAGAGCCATAGAAATAAGGAGATATATTCATCCCCTGCACCCACATTTCACCTTTATTTATATAACAGTAAGAATCAACCAATGAAGCCTTACCGGCACGGATTGACTTAATCTCGGTACCAGTAAGAACAATTCCTGCCGTAAATGTATCGACAAAGAAATACTCAAATGAGGCTTTCTTGTTCCTTATCTGTACAGGTGATTTCTTCCGTCTTTCTTGTTGTTCCTTATTCATTCTTCAATTGTTGCGAAATACTCAATATGGTCATCAATATAAGCTGCTATCATTTCTGTCCAACGCTCCTCATTAACCACAAATTCATCATCAAACTCATCAAACTCAGGCATCTGCTCGTATAAAGCCATGAAATCTTCATCAGATTCTACTGCTTCAATCGCCTCATGATACTTTTCGTAATACTTCTTTCCATGACGGATATGTGTGTATAGTTCACGAACGCCCCAGTTACGCATAGCAACTGCAAAAGGATTCTTGAAGATAAATGCTCCATAACCATTGTATATCAGTTGGACATACCCACCATCCATCACTTCCTGATGAAGATAGCTCCATGCCAGTAACGTTATCTGGTCAGCACTGAGCTGCTGCATTGTTTCCAAAGCCAGTTTACCATCTATTGCTTTATCAATAGCATCAATGAAGACCTGGACAAAGCTATCCATTCCTTCTTCAACGGCTTTGCGTATATCGCTATCTTTTACTTTGACTTCTATCATTGCCATATCATTTTATTATCTATATGTGAGATTATGAACGAACTGGCAAAGAAAATTTGTTTTCTATTTGCCGAACGCAGCTTATTTTCTACAAAAATAATGCAAGTGAGAGCAAAGAAAACTTGTTTTCTATTTGCCGAACGTAGCTTATTTTCTGCAAAGATAACTTTTTTTTCTCGATAAAGTCTTTTTGATACATTATTTCTTTCGCATAAGCCTGAAGGCAGAACTATAAAGAGAAAGCAATAAGATGATTCTTTCAACGGCATCCCTCATTAATTCATATTGAATTCAGGGAAAGATACCATACGGTTGTACATGAAAAATACTTACATAACTTTAAAGGTTTATTGCTAAAAAAGCGATTAAAAAAGGGGTTCTGCTGGATTTAGTGTGAATTAACTTATGTCTAGCCCACCGTAGAAAAATAGAATAGCAATCCTGTATCTCTCGGCAGTTCCATATCCTCTGCCGATGGTCTTTATCTCTTGAATGGAGCCGTTGGTTCTTTCGGCTTTGCCGTTATTTGCACCTGTGACCATGGCTCTGACAATGCCTTTAAGGTGTCTCTTGAACATGAAGACCACCCCGTTGATTTCCTCTATGTTGTACCGCAATGCATCATCCATCCGGCGCAGCAACATTCCGTAAGTTTCCATGTCACCATGGTACTTGAGATGTAGGAGGTCACGAAAGAGTTCTTTGACTTTCCAAGCCTGCGAAACCTCATATTCCGCATCTTCAAGCTTGTTGAAACGAGCCTGGTCGTTGGTGGTATATTTGGACTGGTCCTTTAACCACAAATATTTGGTGTGTCTCAGTTCCGGGAAGTGCCTGACCTCACGTTTGCGAACTTTGTCAACGGCGTCGTTCAGATAGGTGACACAGTGGTACATGTCGTGGCAGTGGCTGGCGTTAGGGAAGTACTTCTTCGCTCCGTCAATGAAGGCGTCCCACATGTCCGTGCATACGGTCTTCACACCTGCCCTCTGCTCTTCAGTGAGAGCCTTGGAGCACAGATTCTCAACACTTTTCCTGGTGCGCCCGGTCTCTACTTCGATGACATTTCCTGTATCTCCGTCATAGAGCATACTCACATACTCATGCCCCCGTCGGATTGACTTCTCATCCATACAGACATGCTCATGGATGTGCCTGTCGTCACGCCGATTCAATCCCCGTTCAACAGCTCGCTGCATCACTCCATGCACTTGGTCAAAGGACAGGCGAAGAAGACGTGCAGTCTTTGTCTGATTCTTGGTGGACAGTAACGTTTCTACCGTTTTTTTCCATCAACCAAGACAGCCGGGAGTTCGGCATTGCCCACGGAACGGGGACGCTCTTGATCCCATCTCCATCCCGGTATCGGGGGACTCGGGCTTCAAGAATCGTCTTGTACTGCCACATGTCCAAGTGCCTCCAACTCCGTTCGTGGCGGAAGTCAAATATAGGGAATTCCTTCCCATCAACATGGATGGTGTCATGGCGATATTTGAGGGTGATGTGTATCTCATCAGCGGAGTCATCACATGTCACACGATCGATTTCCCAGTCATCATTGTTTTGGAGGAGCAGCTTGGTCAAGATGTCTTCTGGTCTCTTCATAATGACCACAAAGATACGAATTCCGCGCTGTTTTATGCAAGAGACGGCATGTTAATTCACACTAAATCCAGCAGAACCAATTTTATAGACAAGTCAGAAGGTACAACTTTTTCATTTAATGATACAACTGATAGTAAGAAATATTTTTATTCCCGTGTGGCGATAGACTACTTTAGAGAGAAACAAGGTACATTTGCAAAACGAAATGAATATATTTTAGTCAGTGAGGTGTATAAGTTACTTGATAAAATGGTTGATGCAGAAATAAAGAATCCTGATTTAATCCTTAATGGACCATTCTATGATTGTTCTGAAACAAATCAAATGCCCAGCACGGATAATGGATTTACTAGCACATACTATCTGGATACATTTTATAGACGAAAGGGACTTACTGGTAATGGACCAGTATCAGTTCATATCTTTATTATGCAGAATTATGATAAGATGGTAAAAATGATGATTTCGTATCATGACAAAGATTCACTCACTTTTAATAACCTCTTCCAGTCTATAAAAACCTTTAAATGGAATGAGTAAACAGAGATTTTAATCAAAATCTAAACAAGTTGTTAGAAAAATATTTTTGTTTTCTATATTGGTTAGTTTTATGTTACTATGAATAGTTTTCTTTATCATAGTAGACACAATAGGCATAAAATCTTTTAAAGATATTTGTTTGTATGTTAAATAATAAATCATGATGGTAATACTTAAAGAAATTGAGTTCTGTGAACACAAGGGCTATATGCGACATCATAAATATGGTTCTGCTGGATTTAGTGTGAATTAACATGCCGTTTCTTGCATAAAACAGTGCGGATTTCGTATCTTTGTGGTCATTATGAAGAGACCAGAAGACATCTTAGCCAAGCTGCTCCTCCAAAACAATGATGACAGGGAAATCGATCGTGTGACATGTGATGACTCCGCTGATGAGATACACATCACCCTCAAATATCGCCATGACACCATCCATGTTAATGGGAAGGAATTCCCTATATTTGACTTCCGTCACGAACGGAGTTGGAGGCACTTGGACATGTGGCAGTACAAGACGATTCTTGAAGCCCGAGTCCCCCGATACCGGGATGGAGATGGGATCAAGAGCGTCCCCGTTCCGTGGGCAATGCCGAACTCCCGGCTGTCTTGGTTGATGGAAAAAAAACGGTAGAAACATTACTGTCCACCAAGAATCAGACAAAGACTGCACGTCTTCTTCGCCTGTCCTTTGACCAAGTGCATGGAGTGATGCAACGGGCTGTTGAACGGGGATTGAATCGGCGTGACGACAGGCACATCCATGAGCATGTCTGTATGGATGAGAAGTCAATCCGACGGGGGCATGAGTATGTGAGTATGCTCTATGACGGAGATACAGGAAATGTCATCGAAGTAGAGGGCGGGCGCACCAGGAAAAGTGTTGAGAATCTGTGCTCCAAGGCTCTCACTGAAGAGCAAAGGGCAGGTGTGAAGACCGTATGCACGGACATGTGGGACGCCTTCATTGACGGAGCGAAGAAGTACTTCCCTAACGCCAGCCACTGCCACGACATGTACCACTGTGTCACCTATCTGAACGACGCCGTTGACAAAGTTCGCAAACGTGAGGTCAGGCACTTCCCGGAACTGAGACACACCAAATATTTGTGGTTAAAGGACCAGTCCAAATATACCACCAACGACCAGGCTCGTTTCAACAAGCTTGAAGATGCGGAATATGAGGTTTCGCAGGCTTGGAAAGTCAAAGAACTCTTTCGTGACCTCCTACATCTCAAGTACCATGGTGACATGGAAGCTTACGGAATGTTGCTGCGCCGGATGGATGATGCATTGCAGTACAACATAGAGGAAATCAACGGGGTGGTCTTCATGTTCAAGAGACACCTTAAAGGCATTGTCAGAGCCATGGTCACAGGTGCAAATAACGGCAAAGCCGAAAGAACCAACGGCTCCATTCAAGAGATAAAGACCATCGGCAGAGGATATGGAACTGCCGAGAGGTACAGGATTGCTATTCTATTTTTCTACGGTGGGCTAGACATAAGTTAATTCACACTAAATCCAGCAGAACCTAAAATAAAAATGATATTCGCAGAAAAAGAGGATAGTGAAGAGTTATATACATTTTACTCAACTATTGAAGTACAGTATTGTACAAAAGAAGAATTAGAAAATGGTAGTTTGTCAGACTCTTTGATAGAAAAGAAAAAAGCTTTTGCAGAAAAACAAATAGGTAAAGCATTTGAAATTAATCTTTATAAGTTTACTGTAAGAGAGCTGACAAACGATAGGTATATTGCCTTCAGGGTTTCAGAATCTCGTGACTATTATGATTTGGACGTTCAAATTGATGACTATTTTATAGCTTCTTATATGACTAAGCAAGATGTGATAATGGGAATTAAGTATTCCATTACAATGAAAGGACTAAAAGGGCTTGCATCTGGCGTTCTACAAGATTATTCAACAGAAAAAATAACGGAAGAGTTATTCTTTTCCAAGCCAATCCCTGAAAAACCCCACTTTGATATCCCTTATAACAAATATTCGAATCTGACAGATAGTTATATAATTAACGAAGTTGCTATAGAAGACGTACGTAAAGGCTGTAATCTCGCATATCTAATAGAAGATAGAGAAATCTCACATTATGAATTTGATATGTATATTCAACAGATAGAGGATTATCGCTTAAGAGTAAGAAAAACTAAGGATAGAAATGAATCTTTAAGAAAGAAATTTTTCTTTTGGGAACCTAAAGAAATTGTTGAAGAATTAGAATTAAATTCAGAAGTTATTGTATTATTTAGAGACTGCATTATTCTTGGCAAAAGTAATCCTACCGAATGTATCAAAGCAGATTTTGCATATATGGAAGAATGTGAGAAAAGGCTAAAGAAACGCTATATGGGTGAAGATATGGTTAAAATAGAACTCCGAGATGATTGGAAGGAGTTTATACTAGCACTTGGAAAGAAATATAAGGGAAAAAAGGTGATAAAACCTGTTATAAAAAATGATATTTAATGTCTAAGGATTAGTCAACGTTCAACAGTGTCATATTGCTTTCCGTTAGGGTTTAACCTCGGTCGTCAGGATGTGATTTATAATTGCGTTTCGTTGACGAGAAGCCTACGGAATCGCAAAGTTACATGTTCTTGAAACGTTTTCCAAATTTTATACTTAACTGTTGAACTGTTAGTTCATAGTTTGGCAATGGCTTTGTCCATTTCTTTCGAATATTGCAATAGGCAAGATATACTAGTTTGTGTAGTGCATGATCTGTCGGGGAGAGTCTTTTTGTCTTTAGGATAGAAACTTTAACCCAAATCATTAAACCACAATGTTCCAAAACTCTTAATTTTGTATTGTTTCCTAGCATCTATTATTTTCTTTTCGGCACCTTGTCTGTCTTCATGACTTGGCGTAGCCCGCTACGCCTGTGTTACAAAAACAGTCAATCTGTTCGACAATGAAAAAATCTTTTAGACTCTAATGACGGATTTGGGTTTATTTCTGATGTAAGACCTCAATTCCGCAGCGTTTTTCCTTGTGAGGCGATTTTATGTGTTGAGATGTCTTTTTCGGCTCTATGTGTTGTTATGAGGATTTTTCGGGGCTTCCTGGGTCTTGCCGAAGCATGGAATCCCCCACCCAAACCAATGGGGGATATGAGAACCACAAAAAAAATGCTGCTTGTTCAAGGAATACTTCAGAATAGTATGTTTTGTTTGTATACAGGTTCAGAACGTTCCGCCTTCCTGTTCGCACCCATTTTGCCGGCACGCTGACAAAATGCAGGATAAAGGCTTTCAGCCTGCTTGTCTTTTTCAAAGGCTTGACCTTTTCGCTGATATGGCGGACGAGATAGAAGTTCTTCAGTATGGCAGTAACCATCATGAAAGCCATGTTCTCAGCCATGAGGGAAAAGGGCATATATTTCAGTTATTCACATTGGTGTTTCCGTCACGGTTCTCACCTCCGACTATGATGCCCCCGATGGAAGCCCAGCCCGGGAAATAACCATGGTCCTGCCTGTAGGAATACTTTGCATCGAACTTGTGGGCAGGAACAAACTGGTGGTAAAAGTCCAGGTCAACATGACTGCCCGCCTTTATAAGGCTCTCCCGTTAAATACGTAGATAGGAAACAGAACAAAGGCTTATACACCTGTCTGGTATGACTATCCAAAAATAGACGGTCTCACAAAAAGGGATAGAGCACAAAATAAAAATGCAGAAAAGGCAAACAGATACCGTGTCTTTCCGTCTTCTACAAACAACTTATTCCCATATCAATCAATGTTTGTAAACTATTTTCATGCAGTTCAAGACCAATACATGGTCTCTTGGCTTCTAAAAGACGCCCAATTGACTTGCAAAAGACGCCCTTTTGAGGTCTAACTGACGCCCTTTTGAAGTCCAATTAAGCACCTTTTTTGCACTACCTTATAACTGATTGATTTACTGCTGGTTGCAAACTTGCTTTTTACACGTATTTTTATCTTTATCTGTTGATATTTTATCCGAAATTATGTCATGATTTTTCAATCCCTTGTCTGCATTTTCAAAGTATTTACATGAAAAGGTTTTCTGCATCGGAGGATGATAATAAAGTAGGTAGACAAGGCGGTCTTGGCTATGTTTTTATTTAATGCATAACTTCAGCTTCTTCCGTTAAAGCTATACGAAAAACATCCACGCTTTTAATGGAAGAACCCTTTATAAGCCCCATTCTCCGTATCATCCGTAAAAGTAAGGTGTTCAGCTTCTCTGCAGTGTTGAAACTATAAGACCTGCCGGAGGTTTCGCTCTTATAGACAATATTCTCTTCGGCAAGCTCCTTCAGTCCGCGCCCCACGGTGTCGGCACCGGGTAACAGCGTACCAGGTCTCTGCTTGAACTGCCCAATAAGCGCATTGATGTCCTCAAGGCAATCCCCACCACAAAGGTAGCTGAAGAAGAGAGAGCCTGGAATGCTTCCATGGCTGAATGCCTTGCCGCTGCATCCGCGTCTGCCCAACACGGATTCGGTAAGTTTTCAAAGCCCAACTTTGAAAAAACGTCCATGATGTGATAAATTCCTCCGAAGGAAGTGATATTCTCGTTTTTAATTGCTACCTTTGTCATGTCAGATTTTTGCTTACTTGTTATGTTTGTTGCACTAAGATAGGTGAAAATTCTGACATATCCGAGTGTTTTGAGGACTTTGTTTCTCAGGCACTTGGATTTCTTGCAAGATTTTATGCTGCGGAATTAAGGGAAATAATAAGTTTAAGTCTATTTTAACTAACACAGATAGCCCCCAAAAAGTTTTATCGGACACCAATAAATATCAATAACTTATAAACGTAACATTGTGGCAAAAAGGCTCGAAATGACATTCTTTATTAGAATTTGTATGTGTCTATTTATGTAACTTATTGATAATTAATAATAGTTTACACACCTTATCGCTGAATAGTTACTCGTGAAAGTAACTATTCAGCGGTATTGCCCAGTCTGTATTCTCTCCTCTAAAATCTTCGTATAAAGGCTATAAAGATGCTCATTTTTCTTGCGTATTTCAGATTTCTTTGTACCTTTATACCTATGAAAGAGCAAGTTACGGACATATCAGAAGTATTACAAGAGATGACGGAAGAGATGCGGTTGTTGCGTGAAACTGTCAACCGGCAGTATGCCGAGAAAGTCAAATTGAACCGTAACATAAATGCTCTGAACCTCCAAATCCGCAAGAAAGATACGGAACTTACAAACTTACGGGAACGCTTGGCCAAGTATGAAAACCCTGACAAGAACTCTAATAACAGCAGCACTCCGCCAGGCAGGGAGCGTATGAAGGATGAGATTGTCAGAAGAACAAGAAGTCTCCGTAAGCCAAGTGGCAAGAAGCTGGGAGGACAAAAGGGACATGATGGGCATAAGTTGTCTTGCTCTTCCGTACCTGACGAGACAATCGACGAGGTACCTGACTATTGCACTCGTTGCGGAGAATCTTTGTCAGACGCAGAGCGTGTACTTGATTATGTGACGCAGGTTATTTCCATTCCATAGTTGAAGCCCGTAATCAAGGAAATCCGACACTATGTGATGGTATGCAAGAACTGTGGTGAACGTATCCGGACGGCGGTCAAACAACGTGGTATATGATTCAAGCGTAAAGGCTCTGGTGGTTTATCTGAGTGTCGTGCAATTTCTTCCATACGGTCGTATAGCAAGTCTTTTGCGTGAGGTGTTCGGTCTCACTCCAAGTGAAGGCTCGCTGGTGAACTGGGTGAATGAGGCAAGGAGAAATGCGCAACCTGTGATTGATAAGATTAGAGAATATATCAAGTCATCAGCAGTATTTGGTTTCGATGAGAGTGGCTTGTACTGTAACAAAAGACCCGATTGGGCCTGGATAGCACAGACAGTTTATTACACACTGCTTTTCCGTGCTGATGGAAGAGGATCGAAGGTATTGGCAGACAGGTTTGGCGACAGCTTGGAACGAATGACTGCCGTTACCGACCGCCATAGCGCATACTTTGCACTCCGTTTCCTCAATCATCAGGTATGTCTTGCCCACTTGCTTCGCGAACTGCAATATCTTTCAGAGTTGAACACCGAGCAGGAGTGGTCCGGGAAAGTAACCAGTCTGTTCCGTGAAGCCATTCACGAGCGGAACGCCAATCCGAACGACGTCATAGACAAGGTGTCATGGACCCGGCGTTTAGACAATCTGCTCAAACAGAATATAGAGGGGCTTGGTAAAAAGTTCATTACGTTCAAAAAAGACCTGGTCAAATGCAGGGACTACATTTTCAGTTTCCTTGAAAATCCGATGATACCCTCTGACAATAATGGAAGCGAACGGGGAATACGCAAGCTGAAAATCAAACTGAATAACTCCTGTACATTTCGTTCCGACTTCGGAGCAGACGCTTTTCTTGAACTTCATTCGATTGTAGAAACAGTGAAGAAGAACGACAAAACTCCATATAATGCGATTCAAGCCTTATTTAAGGTTTGATAAATTGATATGCACTATATATATCGGGTATCGCTGAATAGTTACAGGGTGGGAAACTTTAGTTAATTATTTATAAAATCGAGGTTAAATATCTGGCAAATATAATCAATGGTTTTATCTATCAAAATTCTTTTATTACATTTGCCTTAAAATAAAAGTATAATGCTGAAGTTTCTATCTTTCGGCAGTGGTAGTAGTGGAAATTGCTATCTTCTTTATACTGACAACGATTGTCTGATGATTGACTGCGGTGTCGGTATTCGTTCTCTAAAGAAGCATTTTCACAATTACGGTCTGCGATTAAGTATGGTTCATAATGTGCTTATCACCCATGATCATGCTGATCATGTGAAGTCTGTTGGTTCTATAAGCGGTGATTTGCAAATACCTGTATATACAACAGAAGATATCCATCGAGGAATCAGTCAGAACTGGTGTGTGCGACGTAAGATTGATAGCCGGTTGGTTAGAAACCTGACCAAAGGTGAGGAAATCTCTATTGGTGAGTTCAAAGTAACATCCTTCGGTGTTCCACATGACAGTACAGACTGTGTCGGTTACTCCATAGAGCATGATGGTACACGGTTTACATTGGTCACTGATTGCGGGCATATTACCGAGGATATAGCACACTATATATCTATTTCAAATTACTTGGTAATAGAAGCAAACCATGAACCAGAGAAGTTGGCTGCAGGTCCTTATCCACGCCATCTGAAGGTACGTATCAGTGGACCTAGCGGTCATTTGAGCAATGAGGCTTGTGCAAAAGCACTTGTCGAGAATGCTTCTCCTGTTTTGCGTCATGTATGGCTGTGCCATCTGAGCGATGAGAATAATCATCCAGAGCTGGCAAAGAAGACCATAGAGGCTGTACTTCGTGACAGTGGGATTATTGCAGGTAAGGACTTTATGCTTGAAGTGCTGAAGCGTAAGATACCGAGCGAAATGTTTGAGTTAACGTAAAGTTTACCTTTACGAGAAGTAAGGAATATGGTTTGAATGTTTAAACTTGTGCTTTTATAGCCGAAGATGTTGCATGTTTATCCATATACTATTTCCCAATATTCTACATATATATCAAATATTTGAGGGTAAAATACATTTTTTAACGGATTATACTTGTAATAATTTCAGGATACTTGTATCTTTGCAATCGATATAGTTCAACAAAAGTAAAATTAAACATTATAAAAGCATTATGAAGAAATACGAATGCGAAACTTGCGGTTACATCTATGACCCAGAGATTGGTGATCCAGACAGTGGCATTGAGCCAGGTACGGCGTTTGAGGATATTCCTGAGGATTGGGTTTGCCCTCTTTGCGGTGTAGGTAAGGATGATTTCAAGCTAGTTGACGAGTAATCAGATTTACAAGTAATAGAAATAAAGCCTGCTCATTAGTTGAGTGGGCTTTTTCTGTATGAATAAGACAGGAAAAAATAATGATGACTTTAAAAAGTACAAGGCTAAAAGAACCATTCACGAAATCTATAGGGAAGATATAGTATTTACACTTTTAGACATACATAGTCTAATGGATGTAATTGGTGATAATCATTCTTCCAAATCCTCTAATGTGCTTATTTGAGAGGAAACGGTAGGATTTATGTCATAAAATTTCATTCCATATACTTCAAATGATGATTACTTGTATTCCAATTAAGCACTAATTGACGTCCAATAGATGCCTAATTGAAGCATAACTAAGCCTTAGTTGGAGTCGAATTAAGGACCTTTATTTATATAAAAGTGTAATGTATTGATTATTAGGATATTATAATGGCTCATGTGTTTCCTTTTTTGGTTCTGCTGGATTTAGTGTGAATTAACATGCCGTCTCTTGCATAAAACAGCGCGGAATTCGTATCTTTGTGGTCATTATGAAGAGACCAGAAGACATCTTGACCAAGCTGCTCCTCCAAAACAATGATGACTGGGAAATCGATCGTGTGACATGTGATGACTCCGCTGATGAGATACACATCACCCTCAAATATCGCCATGACACCATCCATGTTGATGGGAAGGAATTCCCTATATTTGACTTCCGTCACGAACGGAGTTGGAGGCACTTGGACATGTGGCAGTACAAGACGATTCTTGAAGCCCGAGTCCCCCGATACCGGGATGGAGATGGGATCAAGAGCGTCCCCGTTCCGTGGGCAATGCCGAACTCCCGGCTATCTTGGTTGATGGAAAAAAAACGGTAGAAACATTACTGTCCACCAAGAATCAGACAAAGACTGCACGTCTTCTTCGCCTGTCCTTTGACCAAGTGCATGGAGTGATGCAACGAGCTGTTGAACGGGGATTGAATCGGCGTGACGACAGGCACATCCATGAGCATGTCTGTATGGATGAGAAGTCAATCCGACGGGGGCATGAGTATGTGAGTATGCTCTATGACGGAGATACAGGAAATGTCATCGAAGTAGAGGGCGGGCGCACCAGGAAAAGTGTTGAGAATCTGTGCACCAAGGCTCTCACTGAAGAGCAAAGGGCTGGTGTGAAGACCGTATGCACGGACATGTGGGACGCCTTCATTGACGGAGCGAAGAAGTACTTCCCTAACGCCAGCCACTGCCACGACATGTACCACCGTGTCACCTATCTGAACGACGCCGTTGACAAAGTTCGCAAACGTGAGGTCAGGCACTTCCCGGAACTGAGACACACCAAATATTTGTGGTTAAAGGACCAGTCCAAATATACCACCAACGACCAGGCTCGTTTCAACAAGCTTGAAGATGCGGAATATGAGGTTTCGCAGGCTTGGAAAGTCAAAGAACTCTTTCGTGACCTCCTACATCTCAAGTACCATGGTGACATGGAAACTTACGGAATGTTGCTGCGCCAGATGGATGATGCATTGCAGTACAACATAGAGGAAATCAACGGGGTGGTCTTCATGTTCAAGAGACACCTTAAAGGCATTGTCAGAGCCATGGTCACAGGTGCAAATAACGGCAAAGCCGAAAGAACCAACGGCTCCATTCAAGAGATAAAGACCATCGGCAGAGGATATGGAACTGCCGAGAGGTACAGGATTGCTATTCTATTTTTCTACGGTGGGCTAGACATAAGTTAATTCACACTAAATCCAGCAGAACCATATTAATAATTAGATTACAATTCCTACTCCCATAGAATCTTGTTAAATAATTTAGATGTAATATCAATATACGAAAGAAGCGTGGGAGTATACTCGTTACCTATCCTAGATTCTGAGGCTTTCGTATATGTGACTTCTTTACCTATAATATACATGGGATACTAACATTAGTGTAAGAACAAATGCAAATATATATATAAAAACTCTATAAGACAAATAATATTACGAGTATTTATAAAAAATTACAAAACAAAAACTTTGTTAAGATGTCAAAATGCTAATATAAACAGAAAACTATTCAGCTGCAGCGACCTATCACTAATTTTATATCCTAAATCTTGTAAAAAATATAACAATCTACCTATTTGCCTATCATGTTTAAGATTTTCAGGTTCTGCCGAAATATTAGATAATAAAGTAAATTATCAGTATAACGAAATGTTCATTACTTTAAACTTTATTAAGTTTCTCTATTAAAAACGTAACGTATTCAGCGATAATAAACATTGAAAATCAAGAACTTATAAACTTAACATTCTGTCAAAAAGGCTCGAAATGACATTCTTTATTAGAATTTGTCTGTACCTACATTATGTAACTTATTGATAATCAATAATAGTTTATACACCTTGTCGCTGAATAGTCACTTAAAAACGTAACTATTCAGCGGTATCGATCAGTCTGTATTCTCTCCTCTAAAATCTTCGTATAAAGGCTATAAAGATGCTCGTTTTTCTTGCGTATTTCAGATTTTCTTTGCACCTTTATACCTATGAACGAGCAAGTTACGGACATATCAAAAGTGTTACAAGACATGACGGAAGAGATGCGGTTGTTGCGTGAAACTGTCAACCGGCAGTATGCCGAGATTGTGAAATTGAACCGTAACATAAATGCTCTGAACCTCCAAATCCGCAAGAAAGATACGGAACTTACAAACTTACGGGAACGCTTGGTCAAGTATGAAAACCCTGACAAGAACTCTAATAACAGCAGCACTCCGCCAGGCAGGGAGCGTATGAAGGATGAGGTTGTCAGAAGAACAAGAAGCCTCCGTAAGCCAAGTGGCAAGAAGCCGGGAGGACAAAAGGGACATGATGGGCATAAGTTGTCTTGCTCTTCCGTACCTGACGAGACAATCGACGAGGTACCTGACTATTGCACTCGTTGCGGAGAATCTTTGTCAGACGCAGAGCGTGTACTTGATTATGTGACTCAGGTTATTTCCATTCCAGAGTTGAAGCCCGTAATCAAGGAAATCCGACACTGTGTGATGGTATGCAAGAACTGTGGTGAACGTATCCGGACAGCACCGGGACGGCGGTCAGACAACGTGGTATATGATTCAAGCGTAAAGGCTCTGGTGGTTTATCTGAGTGTCGTGCAATTTCTTCCTTACGGTCGTATAGCAAGTCTTTTGCGTGAGGTATTCGGTCTCACTCCAAGCGAAGGCTCGCTGGTGAACTGGGTGAATGAGGCAAGGAGAAATGCGCAACCTGTGATTGATAAGATCAAAGAACATATCAAGTCATCAGCAGTAGTTGGTTTCGATGAGAGTGGCTTGTACTGTAACAAAAGACCCGATTGGGCCTGGATAGCACAGACCGTTTATTACACACTGCTTTTCCATGCTGATGGAAGAGGATCGAAGGTATTGGCAGACAAGTCTGGCGACAGCTTGGAACGAATGACTGCCGTTACCGACCGCCATAGCGCATACTTTGCACTCCGTTTCCTCAATCATCAGGTATGTCTTGCTCACTTGCTTCGCGAACTGCAATATCTTTCAGAGTTGGACACCGGGCAGGAGTGGTCCGGGAAAGTAACCAGTCTGTTCCGTGAAGCCATTCACGAACGGAACGCCAATCCGAACGACGTCATAGACAAGGTGTCATGGACCTGGCGTTTAGACAATCTGCTCAAACAGAATATAGAGGGGGCTTGGTAAAAAGTTCATTACGTTCAAAAAAGGCCTGGTCAAATGCAGGGACTACATTTTCAGTTCCCTTGAAAATCCGATGATACCCTCTGACAATAATGGAAGCGAACGGGGAATACGCAAGCTGAAAATCAAACTGAAGAACTCATGTACATTTCGGTCCGACTTCGGAGCAGACGCTTTTCTTGAACTTCATTCGATTGTAGAAACAGCTAAGAAGAACGACAAAACTTCATATAATGCGATTCAAGTCTTATTTAAGGTTTGATAAATTGATATGCACTGTATATATCGATTATCGCTGAATAGTTACGCCAAATCAAAATACTTCTTCTGATTGGCTGGTTGTGATTTGCTTGAAAAATCGTACCTTTGCGGTATACAAAACAACGTTAACGAGTTTCTGAAATTGCACAAGGGGTTGTGATTTGCTTGAAAAATCGTACCTTTGCGGTATACAAAACAACTTTATTCGTTTGCGGTCGACTTTGAAAACTGTTGTGATTTGCTTGAAAAATCGTACCTTTGCGGTATACAAAACAACTCTTCACTGATTTTTAATTTATCCCAGCCGTTGTGATTTGCTTGAAAAATCGTACCTTTGCGGTATACAAAACAACCCTACCAACTCGCAGCAGTTGAGAGAAGTTGTTGTGATTTGCTTGAAAAATCGTACCTTTGCGGTATACAAAACAACAAAATAGAAAATATAGACGAAGCGTTGCGCGTTGTGATTTGCTTGAAAAATCGTACCTTTGCGGTATACAAAACAACTGTTCCTGTGATAGATTAGAATGTACCTTTAGTTGTGATTTGCTTGAAAAATCGTACCTTTGCGGTATACAAAACAACTGATTTATGAGAACACTTGCAATTATGGGTGTTGTGATTTGCTTGAAAAATCGTACCTTTGCGGTATACAAAACAACCATGGCTACGTAGGTTTTGTTCTATTGTTGGTTGTGATTTGCTTGAAAAATCGTACCTTTGCGGTATACAAAACAACTATGTTCCCTAGCTAAGACACCATCAGACTGTTGTGATTTGCTTGAAAAATCGTACCTTTGCGGTATACAAAACAACATGTAGACTTAGTATAAGCCTTACCTACCTGTTGTGATTTGCTTGAAAAATCGTACCTTTGCGGTATACAAAACAACATACCCCATCTTTGAGAACTCCGTTGCAAGTTGTGATTTGCTTGAAAAATCGTACCTTTGCGGTATACAAAACAACAAAGCTGCTAAAATATAGATAACAGCAATAGTTGTGATTTGCTTGAAAAATCGTACCTTTGCGGTATACAAAACAACCCCTGCTGTACTATTTGGACGGTTAGTACTGTTGTGATTTGCTTGAAAAATCGTACCTTTGCGGTATACAAAACAACTCTTCCACTGCTTCCTCTTTCTTAGGTTCTGTTGTGATTTGCTTGAAAAATCGTACCTTTGCGGTATACAAAACAACTATATAAGCCAGAGAATCTCACAATCAATGGTTGTGATTTGCTTGAAAAATCGTACCTTTGCGGTATACAAAACAACGCAATATTAAATACCTTTTCTGGATACTTGTTGTGATTTGCTTGAAAAATCGTACCTTTGCGGTATACAAAACAACTCGTTCATAATAATACAATGTTATAAATTAGTTGTGATTTGCTTGAAAAATCGTACCTTTGCGGTATACAAAACAACAAGTTGAAAAGAGAACAAACCAAATCAACGTTGTGATTTGCTTGAAAAATCGTACCTTTGCGGTATACAAAACAACCAAGGCATTCATAACACCTTTATCCAATATGTTGTGATTTGCTTGAAAAATCGTACCTTTGCGGTATACAAAACAACAATTATTGAATTTTTGTTAACAAATCTGGTGTTGTGATTTGCTTGAAAAATCGTACCTTTGCGGTATACAAAACAACTGTATGGGAATATAGAAAGTTTGGAGATAGGTTGTGATTTGCTTGAAAAATCGTACCTTTGCGGTATACAAAACAACTTACTAAAGTCGTTTGCATCAAGGAACTGGTTGTGATTTGCTTGAAAAATCGTACCTTTGCGGTATACAAAACAACCGACCTTATGTAATCTTCTGACTAACAAATTGATACAATGATTCTGTTGGAAAATAAAATGAAACCGCAAAGCAAAATCCCATTCTGTCAGAATGGGATTTTTTCATACCTGGCAGGAACTGTTCTCCTTGCTCCGTGCCCATCCTAGTACACTGCACGACAAGGCACAGGTGCCAGTCGGAAAGGTCTACCAGTATGTCCAGCCCTGTGCGCTTAAATTCGTTCATCACATAAAAAATCCCGCCATAAGAGACGATGTTCTCCTATTTTATTGCTACCTTTGCCATGCTACGTAGAATTGTGCTATATTCTTTTCACCATAAAGTTAGTGAAAATTCTAAGGATAGCAAAACTCTGAGCAACTTACTTTTCCCAAGAAACTTACAAAACATATTAACAATAAAATACGTATTTAGTTGTGGGATTAAGGAGAATGAGTATTGATTCACATATATTCTACTATCAACACAAGTTGGCAAGGGGCAAAATGGTGTATAAAAACATTACTAAGCCACAGATGGCTAAGGACGCAAATATATATGTAGGAGGGAACTTACACAGGCTCAGACAATGTGAAAGTTATACCACTTACATGTCTTAAAGATTGAGCACCTGCATGTATAGGCAAGGAAATGATGAGTGACAAAACCATCTGATGATATGGATGACATTCTGACAAGATATGACCAACTCCTCAGGCAGTGTGAGGTGCTGCGCAAAGAGAATGAAGCATTGAAGTCACTTCTTAGTGTTCACGGCATTGAATACCAGCCAAGACAGAAAGAAGAAGTGAATGGACCCATATATTCTCCAGTCGCAGTTCCTGTAGTCAGACTTTTGCTTGATGAGCGTGTAATACTCTTCCAGTCCTTGTTCAAAGGGAGGGAAGATATCTTTGCACGGAGATGGTTCAGCACGACCACAGGTAAGGCTGGGTATCAGCCTGTTTGCATCAATGAGTGGAGACGAGGGGTCTGTGACAAGAAGAAGTATAAGTGTGTTGAATGTCCAAACAGAAACTTTGCACCACTAACGTCTCAGGATATTTACCGCCATCTGGAAGGAAAAGACGTAAACTGCTGTGATGTAGTGGGACTCTACCCCATTATGCCTGACAATAACTGTGCTTTTCTTTGCACCGACTTTGATGACAAGAGCTGTAAGCATGGTTACAAAGACGACGTGCTCGCCTTTGTGGGAGTATGCAGAGAGTGGCAGATTCCCTATGCCATAGAACGCTCAAGGTCGGGTAATGGTGCCCATGTGTGGATTTTCTTTGAACTTCCCCTGCCGGCATTCAAGGCAAGGAGATTAGGAAACGCCATACTTACGGAAGCCATGTCTCGTAATGGGCGGATGTCGTTCAATTCCTATGACCGCTTCTTCCCCAATCAGGACCGGCTGTCGGAAGGGGGCTTTGGTCATCTCGTAGCACTCCCGCTACAAGGGCAAGCACGAAAAAATGAATAGTGTGTTTGTTGACGATGAATTCCTTGCGCACAAAGACCAGTGGGCATTTCTATATAACATGAAGAAGGTACAGGAATCCACCGTCGACCAGCTACTCACCCTCCATCTTCAAGAAGAACTGGGAGCACTGGTTACGTCAACGGAAAGCAAACCATGGGCTGCTCCTTTGCCACAAAACATCACGAAAGCAGACTTCCACAGCAAGGTCGGGATAGTAAAAACAGACAAGCTCTATATCCCATTGGAAGCCCTTTCTGCAAAAGTACTGAATCATCTGAAAAGAATTGCAGCCTTCAAGAACCCGGAGTTTTACAGTAAGCAGGCATTACGGCTTTCTACATATTCCATTCCACGCATCATCTCTTGTTTTGATATTACGGACGGGTATCTTGCCCTGCCTCGTGGATGTGAGGATTCCGTCCTGTCCTTTCTTGAAGACAATGCCGTAGCGTACTCTATCGCAGACAAAACAAACTATGGCAAAAAGTTCTCAGTATCTTTTCAAGGGGAAGAAAGGGAAGAACAGCGGGAAGCCGTCAATGCACTATTACCTTATACTAACGGTGTACTACATGCCACTACTGCCTTTGGAAAAACAGTCACAGCTGCAGCCATCATCGCCCGTAAGAAAGTAAACACGCTTGTTCTTGTCCACTCAAAGGCGTTGCTCACACAGTGGCATGAACGTTTAACTGGGTTTCTTAATATAGACTATCCGGAACCTGAAGAACAAAAGAAACATGGTCGATGCAAAGCGTTCTCTCCCATCGGATGCCTCGACTCATCGGGAAATACACTTCACGGCATCATCGACATTGCCCTCGTAAAATCATGTCTGGATGATGAGGGAGTAAAACCATTCGTACAGGATTACGGAATGGTTATTGTCGATGAATGTCACCACGTTTCATCCGTAACCTTTGAAAAGGTTTTGAAATCCATCAAAGCTCACACCGTATATGGTTTAACCGCCACTCCTATCCGTAAAGATGGACATCAACCAATAATCTTCATGCAATGTGGTCCGATACGATTTACAGCTGATGCTAAGAGTCAGATAGCTAAGCAGTCATTTGACAGGTTTCTCATTCCAAGATTCACATCATATCGCTCAGTATCAGAGAACAAGCAATCAATTGCTTCTTTATATCAGTCCCTATCCGATGATGAGATGCGCAACAATCTTATCGTAGAAGACATCCGCAAGACCGTCAACACAGGAAGAACACCTATTGTTCTGACTAACAGGACTGCACACGTGTCTGTCTTGGCTGAAAAGTTGAAAGCCACTATCCAAAACGTTATCTCACTAACTGGAACTTGTACGGCAAAAGAAAAGAGAGAGGCATTGCAACATCTGCAGACCATGTCGCCAGATGAACAACTGGTTATTGTCGCAACTGGAAAATATATTGGGGAAGGATTTGATTATCCCCGTCTTGACACCCTGTTTCTTGCGCTACCAATCTCATGGAAAGGGCTTGTTGCCCAGTATGCCGGTCGATTACACCGCGAAAATGAAGGGAAAAAGGATGTACGTATCTATGACTATATTGACATCCATGAGCCTGTTTGCGACAGTATGTACAGGAAACGCCTCAAAGGTTACGCCTCCATAGGATACAAAACATTCGTAACAGGACAGCCAACATTGTTTGACAACATAAACGATGCAGCCCTCTCGATGCGTGATGGTCAAATCTTTAATGGATTAACCTTCTTCCGTCCCTACGCTTCTGATTTGGCAAAGGCAAGACACTCCATTGTAATTTCTTCGCCAAAGCTATATAAAACAGACCAAAATTTTTTGATTGACCTGTTGGCAGAACAGTCTCATCGAGGACTCGTTGTTCATATTACTACAGCTGCAGGGGACGAACAAACAAAGTTTATCCAATCCAAGGGGCTGTCTGTAATGGTGATCCCAGAGCTTTCATTATATACCACCATCATCGACAAAACAGTTGTTTGGTATGGTGCTATCAACGCTCTTGGCTATGCGTCAGAGGAAGATTATATGATTAAGGTGTCTGATAATCATCTTGCTAACGAACTAATAGATATTCTGCATAAGCAAAACTCTGTTATGGCAACTGGGAAGGATAAGCTACTTAAATGATGAACTAAAGTTTCCCACTTGTATAAAACCTTACCATAAGTTTTTGAAAAAGAGGCATAAAAAAGGGTCTTCAGCAATTTAGAGTGATAGTGTTTAATATCTGATTATCAATAACTTTTGCAAGTTCTACCTTAATTCCGCAGCATAATTTCTTGTGAGAAATCCAAGTGCCTGAGAAACAAAGTCCTCAAAACACTTGGATATGTCAGAATTTTCACCTATCTTAGTGCAACAAACATAACAAGTAAGCAAAAATCTGACATGACAAAGGTAGCAATTAAAAACGAGAATATCACTTCCTTCGGAGGAATTTATCACATCATGGACGTTTTTTCAAAGCTGGGCTTTGAAAAACTTACCGAATCCGTGTTGGGCAGACGCGGATGCAGCGGCAAGGCATTCAGCCATGGAAGCATCCTGGGCTCCCTCTTCTTCAGCTACCTTTGCGGTGGGGACTGTCTTGAGGACATCAATGCGCTTATTGGGCAGTTCAGGCAGAGACCTGGTACGCTGTTACCTGGTGCCGACACCGTGGGGCGCGGACTGAAGGAGCTTGCCGAAGAGAATATTGCCTACAAGAGCGAGACATCCGGCAGGTTTTACAGTTTCAACACTGCAGAGAAGCTGAACACCTTGCTTTTACGGATGATACGGAGAATGGGGCTTATAAAGGGCTCTTCCGTTATATGCGTGGATGTTTTTCGTATATCTTTAATGAAAGAACTGAAGTTATGCATTAAATAAAAACATAGCCAAGACGGTCTTGGCTATGTTTTTATTATCATCCTCCGATGCAGAAAACCTTTTTATGTCAATACTTTGAAAAGGCAGACGACGGATTGAAAAATCATGACATAATTTCGGATAAAACACCTACAGATAAAGGCAAGAATACGTGTAAAAAGCAAGTTTGCAACCAGCAGTAAATCAGTTCGTTATAAGGTCATGCAAGAAAAGGTGCTTAATTGGACTCCAAAAGAGCGTCAGTTAGACCTCAAAAGGGCGTCTATTGCAAGCCAATTGGGCGTCTTTTAGAAGCCAAGAGACCATGTATTGGTTTTGAGTTGCATGAAAATAGTTTACAAACTTTGATTGATATGGGAACAAGTTGTTTGTAGAAGACGGAAGGATATGGTAAGTATTTGCCTTTTCTGCATTTTTATTTTGTGCTTTATCCCTTTTTGTGAGACCGTCTGTTTTGGGATAGTCATACCAGACAGGTGTATAAGCCTTTGTTCTGTTTCCTATCTACGCATTTAACGGGAGAGCCTTATAAAGGCGGGCAGCCATGTTGACCTGGACTTTGACCACCAGTTTATTCCAGCCCACAAGTTCGATGCAAAGTATTCCTACAAGCAGGACCATGGCTGTTTTCCGGGCTGGGCTTCCATCGGGGGCATCATAGTCGGAGGTGAGAACCGTGACGGAAACACCAATGTGAATAACTGGAACATCTGCCCTTTTCCCTCATGGCTGAGAACATGGCTTTCATGATGGTTACCGCCATGCTGAAGAACTTCTATCTCTATCTCGTCCGCCATATCAGCGAAAAGGTCAAGCCGTTGAAAAAGACAAGCAGGCTGAAAGCCTTTATCCTGCATTTTGTCAGCGTGCCGGCAAAATGGGTGAGAACAGGAAGGCGGAACGTTCTGAACCTGTATACAAATAAAGCATACTACTCTGAAGTATTCCTTGAATAGGCAGCATTTCTTTGTGGTTATCATATTCTCCATTGGTTTGGTGGGGAATTTTATGCTTGGATAAGACCCAAGAAGCCCCGAAAAATCTCATATCAACATATAGAGCCCAAAAAGACATCTCAACATATAAAATCGACTCACAAGGAAAAACGCTGCGGAATTGAGGTTAAAGAATAAGTGATGGAGAATTTGTGTAAAGATAATTCATGTTTGCAGCCATGGTCTTTCACTCCTTTATGTGAAAAAACTCACAACAGCTGGAAAACAATAACCATTGGGATTTACTTTAATTCTTTTGATATAACGAACTAAGGGGATGGTGTTGTTTATAGGGAAGTATCACTTCAACTTCTTACTCATCCTGCCATTTGGTGTCACTCTCAATTCAATAACGTATGTTGTATCGGCATCAGGGATTCCAATGATAACATAATAATATAGAGCCTTTGCATCAGCATGTGTAAAGTACATCTTTCGAAGGATACTGCGGGATAGGAAGTCCTTTGGGATAAGTGACTGGAATTCCTGCTTGCGGAAATCGTGTGCGAAGACTGGTGTCCCGTGATTGTATAATCGTAATAAGGCAACATTATCAAGATACATGTTGTCAACCTCTACACCATTATCATTATAGGTAGATTTGATAACTTTGTCGGATGTTGTTTCTACGTGCACTTTACTTTCAAAGTAGCCTAAGTCCGTACGGATAATCGTGTCCTGTGACTGTTCAAGGAAGGTGTTCATCGCATAGACATGGTAATTGAAAGCAGAATAGAGTGCCTTGTCACCACTCTTCACCAGCCTTACTTCGTCCCCATTCTGATTGGCAAATTTCAGCAGATGAGAAGCCTGTTTCTCTATTTTATATCCATGAAGGTTCTGCCCCTGTAGATAAAGTGTGTCCTGATAAATCCAGAAACGCACAGGCATACTGGCTGAATCAGGATAGAAGATGCTGTCCCCCTTTACCAACATGGCTGGGTCACTGCCCTCCCCATTGGTCCATAAGCCTTGTAACATTTCCTTTGCCTGCTTGTCTTCATGCAACTGCTGATAATCTGTTCCACGATTATGGCAGGCAGCCAAAAGTATCAGTAGCATTGATATGCAGACTATTATCTTCTGTTTCATCTTCAAGGATAACATGAATGATGTGCGGTTTGCACATCTGTAAATACAATGTATTATATCGGTCACTGTTGTGTGCCCTGCATTTAGATTCCTTTTTGCACTCTATTCAAACAATTCGGCATCCTTCAATGCCAAACCTTTATTAAGGTCTTTGTCTGAAAGAATAACGTCCTTGGCGTCAATAGGCCAGTTTATGCCTACAGTTTCATCATTCCATCGGATACTTGCCTCACTCTGTGGAGCATAGATGTTGTCAACTTTATAAGTGAAGATGGCCTCGTCTGAAAGTACAAGGAAGCCATGTGCGAAGCCACGTGGGACAAAGAACTGCCGCTTGTTTTCTTCAGACAGTTCCACCATTACATATTTACCAAAGGTCGGAGAACTCTTGCGCAAATCAACTGCAACGTCAACAACCTTGCCCTTGATTACCCGTACCAGCTTTGCCTGCGAATAATCACCTTGCTGATAGTGCAGACCACGCAGGACACCATAGCTTGACTTTGACTCGTTGTCCTGGATAAAATTAACATGATGCCCAATGTGTTCGTCAAATTCAGCCTGCTTGAATGACTCAAAGAAATAACCTCTTGCGTCATTAAAAACCTTGGGCTCTATGATCCAAACTCCATCAATTTTTGTCTTAATGAACTCCATAGTTTTATTTTTATCTTAATTGCAAAGATAACAAGAATTATTGAATATAGGAAAGAATATTATCTTTTTCATTATTCAAACAAGATTTTAATGTTTGAGACTTGCCACTTCCAAATAAAATATTTAATTTTGCAAGCGTGATAAAACTCGACCGACATATTGAGATACTCTTGTTGGAGAATGACTGTGTCATTGTTCCAGGGTTAGGAGGCTTTGTTGCCCATCATGTTTCTGCAAGATATGATGAGCGGGATGGCTTGTTCCTGCCGCCTTATCGTACCCTTGGCTTTAATGCACAGCTAAGGATGAACGACTCGTTGCTGGCACAGTCGTATGTGGATGCATACGATTTAAGCTATCCTGAAGCTCTGCGGACAATAGAGCATGAGGTTGATGAAATTTATCATACATTGGGTGAAGAGGGTTCGTTTGAACTGAATGACCTCGGTCGACTCTTCAGGAATAGCGAGGGGAACTTAGAGTTTGAACCCTTTGAAAGCGGTATTCTCACACCTTTATATTATGGTTTGAGTAGTTTCGACTTTGTCAAGAATGTTGCCGGCAATAGTGAGGATGGAGTGCCAACAATAGTTGATGTAAAATCGCAGAAGCATGGAGTTATCTATGTAGATGACTCTGATGGCAATAACAAGCGTCTCAGTATCAGTATGCGTGCGGTGCGTAACATTGCTGCGGCAGCTGTATTCCTCACCGCTGTGCTTCTCGTTGCTTTTCCTACAAGTACCCGTAAGGGAATGCCCGAACAGCAAGTCAAGAGCGGCGTACTTTACAATATCTTCGACTCCAGCGATACGCCAAATGCCTCTGAACAGAGCAAGCCGTTGAGGGCTACCAGTCAGGTTTCGGCTCTCGACCATCATCAGGCTGCCCCTACAACCTCATCTCACTATTGGGCTATCGTTATGGCAAGCCACATTACGGAAAGTAATGCACGTGCTTTTGTTGCCCGATTGCAGAAGAGTGGTCTTGAAGATTCACGTGTCTATGAAGGGACTGAAAGCACAAAGGTTCTTTACGGCTACTTCTCAAGTCAGAAGGAGGCTCATGAGAAGATGAAGGCTATCAATTCCACAACCGAGTTCAAGGAGGCATGGATAATTGAGATTGGAAAGTAAAATCTTCCACAGATTCTTTAAATGATGTCGTAATTTGTGGAGGCAAATACTTTCCTTGCAGGGAGAAAACCACAATAAAGTTTATGAGAATGCTTGCAGTCGTTTATATATGTTTTGTCTTGTTCATTTCCCTATAAGAGCCTCTTTTCCTCTTTTGAGGTAAGGGGCATTTTTGTTTGAATTACTTTTTTTTATATGAAGCGTGTTAGATGTCCGAAGTGTGATAACTTTATCACCTTTGATGAAACAAAATATAAGTCGGGACAGCGTCTTGTTTTTCAGTGTCCCCAATGTAGCAAGGAGTTTGGAATCCGCATTGGTGTTTCCAAACTTCGCAAGACCCAGAAAGAAGAGAACAATGCTCCGGAAGGCGGTGAAACAGAAAGTCAATATGGTTCACTTCATGTTATCGAAAACGTTTTTCACTTCCGTCAGATTATCCCCCTGCAAATGGGTGACAACGTTATAGGGCGATACATGAAAGGTAATCCTATCAACTGTCCGATTGAGACTGTTGACCCAAGTGTTGACATGACTCACTGCACCATTACTGTCAGCCAGAATAAGAAAGGCAAGCTGCAGTATGTTTTGCGTGACGGTCCCTCTTATACGGGTACTTTTGTCGATAATGAGATTCTTGGCGACCGTGAACGCCGAGTCATTAAAGGGGGAACACTCTTCACCATCGGTGCAACGAGTATTATTCTTAATACTCCAGAGGAAGACTGACCTGTTATAAGTAGTCTGGTACAGTTCTCTGGATGTGAAAAGAGCATATTGATTGATAATAATCGGTGATATTTCAAGTTCATTCTTATGTTCGTTGTCTTTGAATTATCTTTACATAAGTTGTTGTCAATTTTGCTTGGAAATATAGGTGATGATGAGGAGTTTTTGTTTAACAGTTAACCTCTTGTTATTCAGTGTGTCATGAATTATATTGAGGAGAGGAGTGATAAGTTAGGCTTCAATTAGGCGTTAATTGGACTTCAATTAAGCATCTATTAGACGTCAATTAGTGCTTAGTTTGAATGCTATTAATCATCAGTTATTTTGAAGTAGAGGAAAATTATTACAGAAAGTCCTTTTTCAATCCCGTTTGGGGTAACGTAAGATGTGTAGAAGTATTTGGATTGTTATAGGAGAAAGGAAAAAGAATAAAAAACCAAAGTGTTTTCTGAAAGCATGAAGTAGAATATTACTTGTCAGTTTAATTCCTCAAATATATTTTTAGAAGATGCCTTAAAAAAGATTTATAAATTTGTTGTTCTTAGTGGAAATCGGTATCTTTGCATATAGGTTATTTTTAATCATAAACTTAAAAAATGAATGACGTGAGAAATAAATATATCATCATATTGTTATTTTTTATCCCTGCTTGTCTTTTTGCACAGAAGATAGAGACGGGTTCATGTACGACCAAGGATGGAGGCAGCTATCAGGGGCAGATGTTCCGTGGGAAACCTAATGGTAGAGGAAAAACCGTCTATAAGAAAGGTAATGTGTATGAAGGAGAGTATATGAAGGGATTACGCCAGGGCGAGGGTACCTATACTTTCGTTGATGGAGAGAAATATATCGGTCAGTGGTTCCAGGACCAACAGCACGGACAAGGTGTTTATTATTTTGCCAATGGCAACCGCTATGACGGCTTATGGTATAAGGATTATCAGCAGGGGCAAGGAACAATGTATTATTACAATGGTGACAAGTACATAGGCAACTGGGAACATGATAAACGCAGTGGTGAGGGAAAGTATATCTTTGCCAATGGCGCTCTCTATGAGGGCTCATGGAAGAATGATATGAAGAACGGACATGGTAGCTTTAAATGGCCGGATAACTCGTCATTCACAGGAAACTGGGTTAATAATCTGAAAGAAGGCAGAGGAATTTACATTTATGCTGACGGTGACGAGTATAATGGTGAGTGGAAGAATGATTTGCAGAACGGGAAAGGTATCTATAAGTTCAAGGATGGCGAGAGCTATGAGGGTGAATATGTGGATGGAGAACGTACAGGGCAGGGGATTTTCCGCTATAAGAACGGTGACCAGTATTCAGGGCATTTCCTTAAAGGAGTCAAGTCCGGATTCGGTACAATGTCATGGCGCAATGGCGACATCTATACTGGTTACTGGGAGAAAGATATGCAGAATGGTCAGGGAAAACTGACCAAGAAAAACAAGGATGTATATGAAGGGCAGTTCAGAAACGGTGTAGTTGAAGGACTTGTAATCATTCACTATGCCGATGGTGGTAAGTTCCGTGGTAGCTATCATAATGGCAAACGCAATGGAACAGCTGTTGAGGAGTCTGCCAGTGGGGTACGTTTTGAAGGAAGCTACCGCGATGACCGCCGTGACGGAAAGTTCATAGAGCGTGACAAGAACGGCAATGTAACTGCAAGCGGTTATTATGAAAACGGCAAACGCTATACAAATTAGTCTTTACAGAATATAACAAACAAAATAAAGCTTTTCTACCATGGTAACAAAGAAGACCACAACAAAGAAGGCTCCGGTCAAGAAGACAAGAGTTTCAAAAGTCAAGGAGCTGTCTCCTATAGGACTCGTTAAGAATGATTCCTATCTGGCTCCTTATGAGGATGCAATCCGTGGACGTCACGAACATGCTCTTTGGAAGATGAACCAGCTTACGCAGAATGGTAAGCTGACACTCTCGGACTTTGCAAATGGACATAATTACTATGGCTTACACCAGACGGCTGATGGCTGGGTGTTCCGTGAGTGGGCACCTAATGCAACGGAGATTTATCTCGTTGGTGACTTCAATGACTGGAGCGAGCAGAAAGCTTATCAATGTCATAAAATCAAGGGTACTGGTAATTGGGAACTGACACTTCCGCATGACGCAATGCAGCATGGGCAGTTCTACAAGATGCGTGTACATTGGGATGGGGGAGAAGGTGAACGCATCCCTGCTTGGGCACAGCGAGTTGTACAGGATGATACAAGCAAGATTTTCTCTGCACAGGTATGGGCACCTGTTAAGCCATACGTATGGAAGAAAAAGACATTCAAACCACAGACCTCTCCACTCTTGATCTATGAGTGCCACATTGGTATGGCACAGGATGAGGAGAAGGTTGGCTCTTATAATGAATTTCGTGAGAATATATTGCCACGTATCGTCAAGGATGGCTACAATGCCATTCAGATTATGGCAATCCAGGAGCATCCTTATTATGGTAGCTTCGGTTATCACGTAAGTTCATTCTTTGCAGCAAGTTCACGCTTTGGTACTCCTGAAGAGCTGAAAGCACTTATCGACGAGGCGCATAAGAATGGTATTGCTGTGATCATGGACATTGTCCACTCTCATGCTGTGAAGAACGAAGTTGAAGGATTGGGCAATTTAGCAGGTGATACTAACCAGTATTTCTATCCTGGTGACCGCCATGAGCATCCGGCATGGGACTCTCTGTGCTTTGACTATGGTAAAGATGAGGTTCTTCATTTCCTGCTTTCCAACTGTAAATATTGGTTAGAGGAATACCATTTTGATGGTTTCCGCTTTGATGGTGTGACATCAATGCTCTATTATAGTCATGGTTTAGGCGAAGCATTCTGCAATTATGGTGATTACTTTAACGGTCATCAGGATGATAATGCAATATGTTATCTGACACTTGCCAACTGCCTTATCCATCAAGTAAACAAGAATGCCCTCACCATTGCAGAAGAAGTATCAGGCATGCCGGGCTTAGCTGCTAAATTTAAGGATGGCGGATACGGCTTTGACTACCGTATGGCAATGAATATTCCAGACTATTGGATTAAGACTATCAAGGAGTTGCCCGATGAGGCTTGGAAGCCATCTTCTATTTTCTGGGAGATAAAGAACCGTCGTTCAGACGAGAAGACGATATCTTATTGTGAGTCACATGATCAGGCATTAGTGGGTGACAAGACCATAATTTTCCGATTGGTAGATGCCGATATGTACTGGCATTTCCGCAAGGGAGACGAAACTGAGATGGTTCACCGTGGTATAGCTCTGCACAAGATGATTCGACTTGCAACAGCAGCAGCCATTAATGGTGGATATTTGAACTTCATGGGTAATGAGTTCGGACACCCGGAATGGATTGATTTCCCACGTGAAGGCAACGGATGGAGTCATAAGTATGCTCGCAGACAGTGGAACTTAGTTGACAACAAGGACTTATGTTATCATCAGCTTGGCGACTTCGACCGCAACATGCTGGAAGTAATTACGAGTGAAAAGAATTTCAACGAGACTCCGATTCAGGAGATATGGCATAATGACGGTGATCAAATCTTGGCGTTTAGTAGGGGAGAACTTATCTTCGTATTCAACTTCTCACCCTCACGTTCTTACTCTGATTACGGTTTCCTTGTGCCAGAGGGTTCCTATAATGTAGTATTAAATACCGATGCCAAAGAATACGGCGGTTATGGCTTTGCTGATGATACAGTGGAGCATTTCACGAATGCTGACCCACTTTATGAGAAAGATCATAAAGGATGGCTCAAACTCTATATCCCAGCCCGTAGTGCTGTTGTTTTGAGAAAGAAGTAAAATTCATGATGGAAAGTAAGTTTATGCGTGCAGTCTGCACGGTACTGTTCTGTTCTTTCACATTCTGCTTTCTGTTTTTTTTTCAGGCAGATGTAATGACAGTAGTACAGCATTTGGCTTCTGGAAGGCAGACCTTCTATAATCCGATGTTAGGTGCAGTCTTGATAACGCTTACGCTAAAGCTACTCCAGATGGGCATCAGTTCACTGGTTAAATTAAGCAAGCGAGGCTATGGGCTTACTTACTTTCCATCTTTTCTTGTCCTTACTGTTATCTCCGACCTTCGTCCGACAACTGAAAGCATAACGTTTGGCAACTGGATATGGATAGCTCCGTTGCTTCTGCTTGTCTATGCTTTTGTGATGGTTGCGGTCAAACGCTTTGAGCCTTACGAGCCAGAACTACGGAGTTACGGTCCATTTTCCCAACTGATATGGACAAACCTCTTGCTTTTTCTTTCTTTCTTCTTATTTACGGGACTCTTTAGCAATACTGACAGGTATTTCCATCAGCGCGCCAAAGTCGAAGCATTGATAGATAAGAAGGATTATGCTGGTGCATTAAATGTGGTGTGTACCATGCCACATACTGACTCGGTAACTTCGATGCTTACGGTCTATGCTGTTGCACGCAGAGGTCATTTAGCAGACAGCCTTTTCCATTACCCTTTGGTCGGCGAATCACGCACCTTGCGTCCAGGGAGAGTTCATTCATGGTTACAGCCTGACAGTGTTCTGTTGAAGGCTACTCGTAATTCAGCTAATTATCAGTTGACGGGTTTCCTGCTGGATCGTAATCTTCATGACTTTGCGCGCTATCTTCCGCAGTATTATCCAAATGACAGTCTTCGACCGCATTACTACAAGGAGGCTTATAAAATATACTCTCTTAAACTGAAAGGCTTAAAACTTAAAGCTCCTTATAGGGCTGGTAGTTATGCTGCATATTATTATGCACCTTAGAACTGTTGGCGTTTTTTTTAAGGAGAGGGTTAACGTCAACGGGGCAGTAGGGGAAGATAAGAGTAGCGGGATAAGAAGCAAGACTATTGTTGGGATTTATTTCCCCTGTTGGTTTTATGTTTTCCAAGTACAATTATATATGCTTTTTGTTCAGTTATAGGTAAGAATGAGATGAGACGGCTGTAAGGTTAGACAGTCAATGCCGCCTTTGGCTTTTCATATTGTACTTGGATAAGATTTTTTTTTTCGCAATTCTGAAATTTTATCACATCAATTGCCATCCATTTTACTTGTAAAATACAGATTGATAAGCTATTTTTGCAAGTTGTTTAACTGTCATATAGTCAGCTGTTTATCCTGTTATGTAAAGAAAGATGTGCCCAGTTGGACTTCAGTTAAGCCTTAGTAAGGTTTTTCAATTAAGCACCTATTGGACTTCATTTAGTGCTTAGTTGGAGCGCAATTAACCATCAATGTTTTTTTTACGGAGGAAAAATATGACAAAAGAATTCCTCTTTCTTCCACTTTCACATAAGTGAGAGAATTCTGTGTTATGCTTTCTATGTGAATATGCTATAAGTTTCGGCTCAGTAGAAAACAGGGGGGTATGGTTCAGTAGAAAACAGGTGAGGGATTTTATCGCTTCATCCGTTAAATGCGTGGACACTTTTCGTATAGCTTTAAAGGATGAACCGAGCTTATTCATTAAGCAAAACATAGCCAAGACGGTCTTGGCTACTTACTTTATTATCATCCTCCGATGCAGAAAACCTTTTCATGTTAATGCTTCGAAAATTGCAGACAACAGCTTGAAAAATCATGACATAATTTCGGATAAAATATCTACAGATAAAGGCAAAAATACGTGTAAAAAGCAAGTTTGCAACCAACAGTAAATCAATTAGTTATAAAGCCATGCAAGAAAAGGTGCTTAATTGGACTTCAAAAGGGCGTTAGTTAGACCTCAAAAGGGCATCTATTGCAAGTCAATTGGGCGTCTTTTCAAAGCCAATAGACCATGTATTGGTTTTGAATTGCATGAAAATAGTTTACAAACATTGGTTGATATGGGAATAAGTTGTTTGTTGAAGATGGAAAGACATGGTATTTATTTTCTGCATTTTTTTCTTGTGCCTAAGTATCTTCTTTCCTACTGTGTTGAATATCGACCACATCAAAGTAGTCGGCAAGTACATCCGGAAAGATGCAACGTAATAGTTGGTCATTCTTCATGATGCAAAGGTAATAAATACTTATGAAATTATGCGCTTAAGAGAAGTAGGTTTGCAACTGGGTTTTAGGACTGACCCTTCTTTCCTACTGTGTTTTAAGCACCTTTTCTTGCACAACATTGTAACATACAGAACTGATGTTAGCTACAGATACAAGACAAAAGGGTTTTTATGCTTGCTTTAAGGATGGACAACAATATTCTTTGTAAAAACATTTCAGAATACCAACCATGGCAAAACAGTAATCATTAAAACACCTTTCGGGACAAATAAAACCGATGCTACACAGACTCTACTTTCCGATGCAGAAGTGCTTGAAAATGTTTCCAAGTACTTCATGAGGGGTTATCTGTCCGCCTGTAATATCGGCAAGTTGGTCAAGGCAGATGCGTAGGTCTTCACTGACAAGGTCACCACTAAGGTTAAAGTTGAGACCTTCAATGACACGAAGAATGGACTCATCTGCATGGGTAAGGGCTTCATAATGACGGGCAGAAGTAATAATTACACTATTCTCGTTAATCTCGGGAATGTCAGCAGCTTCATAGATGGCAGCTTCCAGCTCAGCGATATTCTGCTTCAACTTTGCAGAAATATTGATAGTTCGCAAGTCATGTACGGCAGACTTTGGCTTTGACGTTGCACAATCTATCTTGTTGAAAATGGTAATCAGATGCTTTCCAGCTGTCAGTCGCAACATATCAGCACACTCCTCCGCCGTAGGTTCTTGATCAACAACCCACAGTACAATGGCAGCTTCATCCAACTTCTGATAAGCACGCTTGATACCTAACTGCTCCACATGGTCATCAGTATGGCGGATACCAGCTGTATCTATGAAACGGAAAGTAATTCTATTGATTTCTGTTGTGTCTTCAATGACATCACGGGTCGTACCATGAATATTCGACACGATGGCCTTCTCCTCATGCAGAAGACAGTTGAGGAGGGTTGATTTACCCACATTTGTCTTACCAACTATAGCAACAGGCACACCTTTCTTCAACGCCTTACCTGCTTTAAAGGACTCGGTAAGGACTGTAATTCTCTCATGAATCTTCTCTGCCAAAGCCTTCAATTCAGCACGGTCAGCGAACTCAAGTTCTTCATGATCAGAGAAATCCAGTTCCAGTTCCAATAGGGACGTCATCTTCAAAAGTTGGTCACGCAGGAGTGATAGTTCTGAACTGAAATGACCTTTGAGCTGACTGAGTGCCACTTGGTGTGAAGCACGGTTGGAAGCTGCAATGAGATCAGCAACAGCTTCCGCTTGACTGAGATCCATTTTCCCATTCAGATAAGCCCGTTGTGTATATTCACCCGGCTGTGCCTGCCGGCAACCGGCATCAATGAGAGCCTTTACGACCTGTTCAAGGATATAAGCTGAACCATGGCAAGATATTTCCGTACTGTTCTCACCAGTATAGCTGTGAGGGGCACGGAAGACACTGACAAGAACATCATCAATGGTCTTCCCCTTCCTATCGAGGATTTCACCATAGTGAAGAGTGTTCCCTTCAGCGTTGCAAAGTTCCTTCTTACCGGCACTTCTGAATACTCTATCTGTTATCTCTATAGCCTGCTTACCGCTAACTCTCACAACCCCGATGGCACCACCAGACTGCGTTGCAAGAGAACAGATAGCTTCACCTCCCGAAAGAACAGACCGGGACGTGTGCATTATTGATTGCTCTACCTTATCTGTTTGTTTATTCATAAGCAGTGATTAATGATACTAAACGATGATAAGCAGCCAACAACAGTAAGCGCAAAGGCGCATCAACATAAACTGTCAGCAACAAGTAGGGATGTACAACCTATGTGTCCACCAATAAACTTTATTAATGGCACACAGCTCATACGTCCCTACATCTTATCCTCCTCTTATTCTTCTTATACTCTTTCCAGCACCTTCTCTATCAAGCCGTCGATAGTATTCTTGTAGCTTGCATTGGCTTCCTTTGCAAGGCGGTTAGCAATAACCATACAGACAGTTACTGCCTTGTGACCCATAAGCGTTGCAAGACCAGCAAGGGCAGAGGATTCCATCTCAAAGTTTGTCACTTGCATGCCATTATAGGAGAAGTTCTCTATCTTTTCATTCAACTTAGGATCCTGCAAAGGCAAACGAAGCTCACGCCCCTGTGGTCCGAAGAAACCTCCACAGGCAATGGTCACTCCGCGTACCATGTCATCAGCAGCTATGCGGTCAAGCAGTTCCTTGTCAGCACAGGCTACGTAAGGATTACCCAACTGTGAATCCCATTCCACCTGCTTCTTGAACTGCTCCTCAAAATCAAGGTCACAAGCCTGATTGCGACCGGCATAGAAGTTCAGCAAGCCATCAAAACCGATGCTTTTAACTGATGCAATATAAGTACCAACTGGCGTGTAAGGCTGCAATCCTCCACAAGTACCGATGCGCACGAGTGTCAACTGGCGCAACTTATCGTGCTCAGTACGTGTCTTGAAATCAATGTTTGCCAGTGCATCCAATTCGTTTACAACAATATCTATATTGTCGCATCCAATACCTGTACTCAATGCCGTAATTCGTTTTCCTTGGAAAGTTCCTGTTATAGCACGGAACTCACGATTTGACACCTCACATTCAATGTCCTCAAAGTGAGAAGCAACGAGTGCTACACGACCAGGATCACCAACAAGTATCACCTTGTCAGCAAGGTTCTCTGGCTTCAGGTGCAAGTGAAAGATACTTCCGTCTTCATTGACAATCAATTCCGAGGGGGCAAAATATTTCTTCTCCATAGTTGAAAGATAATTTGGTAATTATTATGATTGATTATGTTTGAAACACAAAGATAAGCATAAAAACAGAGATAACCAAACGTTGCCAAGGAAAAATCTTGTTGATTACGAAGCATGCAGGGGCCGCAACGTCCTAAAAGATAGTCAAAAACACCTATTAATATATACAAGATTGATTCTGAATATTCTACGCAGAAAGGTTCATCCTAAGTTAAGTGTTCAATAATAAAAGCAGTCTATGCTGCTTCCTTTTTCTCCCCTGCTCTACCGATATATCCAAGTTCTCCCGTTATTCCAACAGTTTCATCAGTCATACAGCCCACTATTCGCTTTCAAGACGAACGCAAAAACTTATCTCCAAAAAGACAGGAATACATCAACGGTAATTTTTGAAACCTGCCATAAAATAATTATGTGAGATATACTATGTGAGTAAAATGTTTTTGTTATCTTTGCAAAAGTAACAAACTAATGCACGATGAACAGAACCAACAAAGTTTTGCTTATTTACACTGGCGGCACCATTGGCATGGGGCATAATCAACGTACAGGCGCATTGGAGCCATTAGACTTCAGTCATCTTGTTGAAAACGTTCCTGAGTTCAAACTAATCCCGACGAAAGTTGACACCTATCAGTTCGACCCTCCCATCGACTCTTCGGACATGTCACCTCTGCGATGGAAGCAGTTAGTGAAAGTCATATCAGACCGTTATAACGACTATGACGGCTTTGTGGTACTGCACGGTACGGACACGATGTCCTATACTGCATCCGTATTGTCATTCATGTTTGAGAACCTTACAAAGCCAATCATCCTCACTGGCTCTCAACTCCCTATCGGTCAGCTTCGTACTGACGGAAAGGAGAACCTGATGACGAGTCTCGAACTGGCTTCTGCACATCACAAAGATGGCACGCCAATGGTACCGGAGGTGTGTATCTACTTCAGTGGTCACCTGCTGCGAGGTAACCGTTCGACGAAGCAGAACGCTGACGAATTCAATGCTTTTGACTCCTTTAATTATCCCCACCTCTGTGAGGCTGGTGTCAACTTCACCTTTGACGAGCATCATATCCTGAAGCCCGACTTCACGAAACCGATGGTTCCTCACTTTGAACTGGACAATAATGTTATCATATTCTCTCTCTTCCCAGGTATAGAAGAGCACTTGATTCATCACATGTTTGACGCACCAGAGTTGCGAAGTATCGTAATGCGTTCTTATGGAAGTGGAAATGCTCCGCAACAAACTTGGCTTATGGACATACTGCACAAGGTGTCAGAGCGGGATGTGGTAGTAGTGAATATCAGCCAGTGTATCAGCGGACAGGTTGAGATGAACCGTTATGATACTGGGTATCAACTCAAGGATGCTGGCGTTATCAGTGGATATGACAGTACTGTTGAAGCTGCCGTAACAAAGTTGATGTATCTGCAGGCACAATATGATGACACAGAAACTATCCGAAAATACATGAATCAGTCAATTGCGGGTGAAATCACGATTTATAGTTGACAAGTAGACAAGTTAACGAGTGGACAAGGTGGTTGTTCATCGTTGAAATGTAAACAAGTTAACGAACTAAGGAGTTAGGAGGTTCCTTTTAGAATAAAATACGAGGCTGTATCAAAAGCAAGCCATACGCTTTTGCATCTGATACAGCCTCGATTTAATTTGTCATGACAACATTCAATGTTGTCTGCATACCCTTTTTATATACTGAAAAACCACTGCCCACAAATTATTTTCATGAAAAGAAATATTTTTCTTCACAATAAGAAACATTTTTCTTCATGAAAATAAATATTTCTTTTCATGTAAATAATTTAGCAGACAAGAACAGCAACCAGGAGCAAACTGACTTATATTTTCTGTTCAAACAATTATTTTACAAGCTGATAAGAGCTTTTATGCCCATGCGGCAGCTGTTGATTATCGTAAGGACATTACAAGCTGGCGACCAGCCAATACTGCAATGAAGCCCAAGGCAAGGGAAGCTATGACATAAAGTGCTGAAACAGTAAAGTCATCACCAGCTTTCACCAACGTTACATGCTCATTCATAAAGGTTGAGAAAGTTGTAAAGCCACCACAGAAGCCTGTAGTAAGCAGGAGCCTGACAGCAGGGTTTAATCCCCCATTATCGCTGGGTAACGAGGAGAAGACACCTATCAGGAAACAGCCAAGTACGTTCACCACCATAGTGCCCAATGGAAAAGAATCTGCTACTGCCAACTGAACATACTTTGAAATAACCATCCGCAGACTTCCACCCGCAAAGCTACCAATACCTACTAAGATAATATCCTTAAACATTCTAAATCAAAATGCGTAATTCAAGATTACACAAATAAAATTATAATTATCACACACTAACAAACATCTTTGTTGCAAAACGATTCCTAAGGAGACAAATATAGTTCCCTATCGGCTGCAAACTGTAGAGACGCACGGGTCATACGCACAACTATAAAAAACATTGTCGGATACACAAACCGAACGCCCCTCTTACTTATCACTGCTTTATGGAAGCAAGACTTAGAACACCAGATTGAATCCGAATCTGATACCGCTCTTCGATATACCCGGAGCATGCGTGTAAGTAAGGCGACGAACATAATCAACCTCCAAGCACTTGAAGATATTATGTACGCCAACGACAAACTCCAAGTAAGGGTCGTGCGTCATAATGCGTGTGCCCTCTGGGAACTTATACAGGTCCGGGTCATTGATATTCTGCAGTAAATACGGGTTGTTCTTATCCGTCAGATGTCCCCACATACCCTTGAAAGAGACATATTCACGCCACTTCAGCTTCTTGATAAGCGGAACACGATTGAAGATCTTACCCTCCAAATCCCATGCAAGATTAAACTGAGCATAACGGTCGTTAAGGAATTCAAGACTCTGCATGAGGTTGAACGTTCCCTGATGCTCGAAATATGAGGTATTTACTGGTGGCGTGATAAGGAACTGGAAGGGCACCTTATTCCACTGTGCACCACCCTGCACACGTGTATCGAAATGTCCCCAGCTACCAAGCCAGAAACGTTTATAAACCGACACTTCTGTCAGATTACTGTTGAAGTTACCTCCTAAGAAGTGTTTAACACCCATGGTATGTGTCAGTTTGAACTCTGGCGCATCAAGATTCACCTCCATACGCTTCTGCTTTGAGTTCACATAAGTCTGTCCCGGACGGAAATTAAATCCAAGGATGACCTCCGTCATACGTAGCTTGTCAACCAACGTACCATCCATCTTCTCATAAACCAGTTTGCCTGTCGGTTGATTGCTTTCCGTCCGAAGCTCAAGACTAGTTGCCAAGCCATAGCTAGTTTCCCACATGAAGCTAATCTTCTGACGGTCATAGAAGTACATCTGTTCAACCTTTACAGGACGGAATGTCATGAAGATGTTATCCTTGTTATGCTTTAGATACTTGTCTGAAGGTGACTCAACATCTCTGCTCGACTCAACAGATATTGTACGGACCGGAAATTCGATAGGCTGATAATCAGGCTTATTGAACGAATAAGTCACTTTTGCGTCATAATAACTGCGATGCGATTTCGTACCGTAAGCATAGTAACCCTCGAAGAACCAGTGAGGATTGAACTTGGCTGTAGTACGTGCTGAAGCACGCAGACGAATACCGTCAACAAAGTTCTTTGAAACAAATGTGTTGACAGGACCCAGGTCAACCTTACTTGGTGTTTTCTCTGAACCTGTTTCGATGAAGTTTTCGATGAGAGCCTTCGATGCAAACATTACCCATTTGAAATGCTTGGTCTTAGCCATACGCTTGATGAATGAATCCATACCCGCCTCACTCTTCGTCAGTTGGGTAGTTCGATGTGCTGCCCAGAAGTCGTTGTCACGCATCTTGGCATTGACATCATAGGTTATCTTTGCCTTCCCCTTGAAGAGTTTGGTATCAATAGGATTGAAGGAATAGTTTGTCATACCCGTTGTACGGATGACGATAGCACGCTGCAGGAGGTCTGTGAGCTTCAGCTCTGCTATCATATTGTCGGTTGTCAGAGCCCAGTCACCATTATCCAGCTTGGTAAATTCCTGTTCAAATTTCATGGCATCCACGAAATTTACACCCGTATTGGCAGGCAGCTGCATGTCGCATTTCTTCACATGAAGCGAACTGTCATTCAATATGTACAGCTCACCACGGAAGCCGAAATCCTGTTGGTTAGCTGGCATGAACTGCAAACGAATGCACTGATTCTGGTTCACATAGACGGTATCGTCTATATAAAAATGGTAGAACGAAATGGCAGTAGAGCCTATTGGCGAAGGGAAACGCTTCTGAAGGAGGTCTATCTGGTCATCATAGAGATTGATATCCTTGAAGAGATCCTTGACAATCGTATTCAGTGCCTCGCCTGTCTGTATAAGTTTTGAAATACCTTTAGTAGACTGTCCCAACACAATATCCTTCTCATCACGTGGACTCTTGCGATAGAGATGCTGCGTAAGGGTTTCATCCACAGAAATCGGTAGGATGAGTTTCTTGTTATAAGGACAGACCTCTACCTGTTCGAGGAGCCACGGTGCCTTCTTGAACATTGAACCTTCGAGTTCATCTGGTGTAAGGTTATTGATTGCCATTGTCACCTTCTGATACTTATCATACTGATAATAATCGTGGTTCTCCAAGTGAGTCTGCTTCTTTGCAGCGATGACACGCCGCATGAGTTCTACTGCAGGGTTGTCCTTTCGTGAGTATTTATGACGCCGCTTTGCCTTTACCACAACTCCCTGCAACTGCCTGGAATCGGAAATAAGTGTCACATGTAGCATGTTAGGAGTATCTGACGTTATCTTAATACGGCGTGGCTTATAACCGACAGCAGTCACAGTAAGCTGCTCACCCGGCTTTCGTGCTATCGAGAAGTGTCCGTCAGCATCGCTTGACACACCCAGTTTAAGGTTCCGATAAACAGCATTTGCGTATGGTATACTGTCTCCTGTCTGTGAATCAACCACATAACACTGCAGCAAGTTACTGTCAACTATAGCTGGTTTAGCTGCTTCTTTTGCCAGTGAATCCATCATCTGAATGAGAGAATTGGTAGCTAAAGCCATCGAATCAGTAGCCAACAGGAGGGAATCCTTCCCCAGTTTCAAAGAATCATTACGCACAGGTAAGGTGTCTGAAACTATAAACCAACTACGAAAAGAATATGCCTGTGCCGTAAAAGAGACAAGAAAAAGAAGGAGAAAGGACAGGGTAATCCTTTCCATTATCCGCATTTCTTCCCTCTGCCTGAAAGAGGAAAGAAGCGAGGTAACACATCTATCAAGTTTTGATGATTTATTCATATCTTACTTTGTTTTAGGACAATACAGAACAGCCAATAACAGCTGTCCTGCACCAAAAGGACTCCCATCCTTCCACAAGAAATTGAGAGACTATGCAATGGGAGTGAGGAAACTTCTAATCAATCTCTTCATCGGCTTCGTATCCACCCATTTCTCTAATGGCATTCTTGAGCATTGTGTACTGTTCAAAGAGGTTGTTGACAGCCTTTTCACCACGTGTAAAGTCGTGCATTGGACTCTTGAGGAATATACTCAAGAAGCGTTGAATACCATAACGACCGGCACGAGCAGCAAGATCGGACAGCAACGTGAGGTCAAGAAGCAATGGAGCAGCAAGGATGGAGTCACGACAGAGGAAGTTGATCTTTATCTGCATCGGATAACCCATCCAACCAAATATATCTATATTATCCCACCCTTCCTTGTCATCATTCCGAGGAGGATAATAGTTGATGCGCACCTTATGATAGATATTACCATAAAGATCAGGCTGATCTTCAGCCTTACAGATTGTCTCAAGTGTTGACAGCTTGCTCACTTCCTTGGTATGGAAATTGGCTGGCTCATCAAGAACCAATCCGTCACGGTTGCCCAAGATGTTGGTCGAGAACCATCCTGCCAATCCGAGGTTACGGGTCTTGATGATGGGCGCAAAGCCCGACTTGACCAGTGTCTGACCTGTCTTGAAGTCCTTGCCGGCAATAGGCATACGCATCTTCTCCGCCAGTTCCCACATAGCAGGTATGTCGACTGTCGTATTTGGAGCACCCATAATGAACGGACATCCCTCTGTCAATGCCGCATAAGCATAGCACATAGATGGCGCAATATGCTCTCTATCATCCGCTTTCATTGCCGTTTCCAGCTGATTGAGCGTCTTGTGATACTGCTCGTCATAAGGAACATAGATTTCGGTGGAAGCAGCCCAGATGACAACAATGCGTTCACAACCATTTACTTCCTTGAAGTTACAGATGTCATTCTGCAATTCCAGCACCATTTCCCAGCGTGTCTTGCAGTCTTTGACATTGTCACCATCCAGCCGTTTGGCGTAATTTCTGTCAAATGCAGCTTTCATTGGCTTGATAGCCATCAGTTCCTCTCGTACTGGTTCAATATCCTTTGCCTTCAAGACTTCAGCATATACAGCAGCTTGGTAAGCATTCTGAGGATATACATCCCACGTGCCAAAGACAATATCCTCCAGCTTTGCCAATGGAACAATATCCTTATAATGAAGATATTTCTTGTCTACTCCGCGTCCGACACGGATTTTATCGTATTGAGTCATAGAGCCGACAGGCTTCGTAAGACCCTTGCGTGTCATTAACACTCCGGTCATGAAAGTCGTGGCAACTGCGCCGCAACCAACGACCATTATTCCTAATTTGCCTTCTGCAGGCTTAACGTTTGTCTGCTTCATGTGATTATTACTGCAATATTTATTTAACGCAATTGAATGGCGTATATTGTCTTATTATAGATAGTAGTTCGCCTAAATCTTTGATAATATGGTCTGCAACACAGGATGACGGGTCTTCATCAGTCCATCCTTCGCCCTTTAACCAGACCGTCCGGCAGCCCGTTTCATGGGCAGGAAGTATGTCTTTCGTATAGCTGTCACCAATAACGACAACCTCTTCCGCCTTTACTCCCAAAGACTCCACAGCTAATTTAAATATTTGCGGATCAGGCTTTCGCACACCAACAACGGCACTCTCCGTAACAGTATCAAAGAGAGAAGACAAGCCAAACTCCTCAAGAACAACAGGCATATTGCCATAAAAGTTGGTTACCAATCCCAACTTATGCTCTTTCTTCAGCTCTACAAGTACTTTCCGACTCTCTTCAATATTGGCTTTCACCTTACCGTACACATCATTTACCAGAGAGGTTTGCATCCTACCAGCCATTTCCTTGTCGTCAGACAGCCAGCCACGACACATCAGGAATTCAAACTCTATCCTCAACTTTGCCATCAACATTAACAGGAAAGTATAGTGCGGCTGTATGACTGGTTGCTTCCCCAAGGTTCTTTCGGCATATACATAAGTTTCACGAAACTGCTCTTCTGTTACTGGAACACCTTTTCTCTCATAAGCATGCCACAGCATCTTTCCCCAGTGACAGCCTACAGTATCGAGAGTACCGCCGAAGTCAAAGAGAAGAGCAATCCCCTTCTTCTCTCCACCCTGAGGGTAAGATTCAGTTTTTAAAGTTGATAATATATCGTTTGATTCCTTATTCATTATGAATGATTTAACCAATGACAGACTGTCATGTGCAGTTGTAAGCAACAATATCAGAGTCCTCCAAGCATTCCTTCTACAATCATCTCTGCGTTTCCTGCAAGAAAGAATCCAGGCTGATGACTACTTCGGAGTAAGACTCCTGCACAGATCCTCATGCCGTTTATGCATATAGACATACAGAATATTATATATCGTTATCTCAAATAAGAGATAGACCCACGGACAATTCAGCAGACAAGTGACATAGATAAGAATAGCACGGCTGTTGAAAGACAGGAAGTTCGTGTAAGGCATCAATGGTCGGCTACCTGACAGAAAACGGTCTTTAATATTCTGCGAAACCTTGTCAATATTGCCATATTCCTCCATCAATGCAGCGTGGAACTTCTGGAACATAGGAGTCCTGCGTTCCTGGCTCTTGCAATATCGTTGATAATTACTATGAAAAGCACGATCCCAAAAGACCCCTTTTTTCCCTTTCAGGCTCTCCGCAATGATGTGTTCCCGTTCGTATGAATCAAGTTCTGCCCCTTCCTTGCCTTTCAAAAAATAGAGATGTATCTGTCGATAATAATCGCTCAATGAACTTTGGGGAGAGTGACTCAGCAGACCAGCAACGGCAACTAATGCCAATCCCCAGAAACCCCACACTTCTGATGTGCCGGGCATTGACTGATTCCAGAGTCGGAAGACAATCGCCAGATAGATGGCAAAGAACCACACGTCACCTGCAAATCCATCCAGACAACGTCCTTTCATTGATTGTTGCTTGGTGAGTCTTGCAAGCTGTCCATCGGTTGAATCACAGAAATTAGCCAACATCAACAGTATTATTCCCAAGACATTGTATAAGGTATCAGTGAAGAAGAACATTACCCCGGCACCCACTCCAAGGAAGATGGACAGAATGGTAATGGCATTAGGAGTGACTCCCAGCCGATGCCACAACAAGGCAAAGGCAAGTCCAATAGAACGGGTGAAGTAAACATCAAGCCACTCCTCGGTATCCATTGACTTGAAAGAGGCACGGAGAAGGGTGCGGAAGCTGTTCCCACCATCTTCTCCTTCACCCAAGGAGGGAGAAACGGAATGCTCCGTCAAATGGGGATTTCCCTCTGATTGATGAAGATATGATTCTTTATTTTGTTGTTCTTTTGTCATTGTTTCTTAATCATTATGAGCGGGGATGGATAGTTACGGGAATATAGCAAGGGATGGACAATCCCCAACTAACAACCATCCTCAACTGATACACGCCCCTCTCTTCGAGAGGAAGAAAAGGAAGAAAAAACCTGCACTATTGCCCTCACAGCTTCGTCCCTACATCTTGAAAAACTGGGCCAGTCATTGAAATCAATGATGACATAATCACCATTTTCCTGCACAATGGCATCGCCTCCATATATAGGGGTATACAGCAGACGTGCCAATGTATCTGCATCAGCTTGCAAGCTGGAAGAAGAAAACGGATAATACCGTGGTTTCCCGTTCTTCTGTTCATCACCGAACTTTGTTTCACTGTCATCACCAGAATAGTAATAACGGAAAAAGCCAGTGCCTTCAACACCATAGAATTTCACGACATCGCCTTTTACATGTGCCTGTACAACAACATCTGTGATACCACGCCTGGCAAAGTCTGCCTTTGTCTTTTCCAGTTCCGTCTTGTTCCGACAGAAGCACACATCCTCCTTACTCTGTGCAGTGGTATCTCCCCGCTTTACCCAACAACCATTGCTGTCATCATCAGGTGGGACAGGCAGGTGATTCTCTCTCATCACTTTATCAATATTGCTCCGTCTGCAAGCCCGCACACCAACTGGTGAATTCAAAACCAGCATACCTTTCTGCTCCAACTGTCCAAGACAATCCAAAGCCTCGGGACTGCGAGCCATTGAGAAAACATGACAGTAGCCGTGGAATATTCCAGACTGGTCTGAAGAAGCAGACTCCGCATGAGAACCGAAACTTTCTACCAATTCTTCCTCGCTGATAATCCTTGCGTTTCCCAAAAGTCGTCCCACAGCATGCAGAACCGCCAGATCTTTATCTTCTGAATTAGGCGAATAGCATGCTGCACGCTGTACAAGCAGATACTCTTCATAAGACCTGCCACAGAAATTGGTTGTAGCCTTCTCCTCTTTCAAATGGAGAATGCTTGGGCAATCTACTTGCGTTTCCACCTTCCTTATATCCTCTGCATGATCAATATCAAACACCTGTGTCAGAGGATAGGCTTCAATCTGTAAGCCTGCAGCAACCAATGCCCGTTGGAAGTTGCGCATCCTGCTCTCGCCTTGCTCCACACAACTTTCAAGAACTGAGAGCGTTGATGGCGTTAAACCATAGATACCTGCCGAGATAAAACGTGAATCCGCCTGTGCGGCATCATAGTAGCCATTGACACTCAGGGTATCATCAACGCCCACATAGAGTGGCTTCTCATCGTCGACATAATCGGTTACGCCCATCAATGCCTCCACCCCATGAGCTATTCTGTCTTGAAAGGACAAGACGTAATCGTGAAACTCACGCTCATCAAAGATTGTATCAACAGTTGTCAGCACAAACGGCTCATCCCGAAGAAAATCACGCAACACATAGAAACTGTGCATAGAGCTGGGAGTTGACTGGACCACAAAACGCAGCGGAACAGGCTGACCATTCAGTCCATTACCCTGAATGTCATCCAAATGACCTGCCACATCAGTCATGTGCTCATTACAGATAACAACAATCTCCGTAGCATTATTTGCCATGAAAATTCTTATCAACCTGTCTATGAGTCGTTCTCCCCTGACCTTTACTAACGGTTTGGGCTCAACAATACCTTCCTGCGCCAGTCTTAAACCATCACCAGCTGCAATAATTGCAAATTTCATTTCTGCAAAGATACATAATTTTAAGGAGATATACCCCTCCTTAATAACGTTTTTCAACCTGACTACACTTTCCACTGACGTAAAAACAAGATTAAAGTTGCACTTTACTTTCGATGAAGTTCTGCTAAATTAGACACCATCCACCCCTCTTCTACATCACTATCAGATTGTAAAACCAAGAAAACAGACACAAGTTTAAAAGATTCTGACATGCTTCAACACACATGTTTATATGCTTTTTTAATCCAAAGAAAGTATAGATTAGGAATTATTTTCATGAAAAAAAATATTTATTTACGTGAACAGAAATATTTTTCTTCATGAAAAGAAATATTTTTGTTCACGTAAATAATTCCATATTGTGTGACAAAAAAGCAGTTCTGAGACATTCCGTAAGAGACCAGCCTCTTCGCTAAAAAAGATATAGGTATGCTCTTAAAAATCCTCATAAAGGGGAAATAGTCATAGACACATTCTACTCTTTGTGTCTCTTTGCTTTTATCGGTATCTTGTTCTTTCTCTTTCAATCGCATAGTCTGCAATGCTCTTGCAAGAAGAAAGAAGAAAAGCTCGACTAATTAAAGACACCGACACACTGTAGAAGACTGCACGACGAATGTGTGTTCAGCCTTCTATTCGTTAATTAAATGTTAAAGCAATACTTATTTGAATAAAAAACTTGCCTGTTTGCATATTCATTCTTACCTTTGCATATATAAATCATGAGGTTGATAACAACAACATAACACAGACTGAATATAGAAAACAAATGATAAAATCTGAATTAATATCGACAATTCTATAAGATAAAATCAAACTGTTTATAAAGGATGAAAGGGAGAAAAGTTATTATCACGCAAACTTCCAAATACAAGATATTGGCTGTTTAGTTGTGCGTCTATCGCTCAAGGATAGTTAACGCTAACTACGGTTCTAAGGATTACGGGGTAGTTTTTAAGGTAAGGGATAACAATCTTGTCCCGATGTTTATCGCATAAGTATGCGTAGATTTTCGGGAGCTATCAGCCAGTCCTGGTTCCACACATGTGGAATCAGGATTTTTTGTTTTAAAAATTTTGATTTATCTTTTTAAATGCTTATCTTCGTACCCAGATATGTTTAAGAATAGATACAAGCGGCTCATCTGCCTGCTTTTCCTTGTCCTCACTGCGGGCAAGAGCATGTCACAGCAGCGCCTGACCTTTGGGCTGGAAACTGTTAACGATTCACTTTCATGGCTATGCCTGATTCCTGCAACTGAAGTGGAAACTGCAAAGACAGGGCACAGCAGAAAGGGAAAAGGCATGATGGCAATTGCAAAATGGAAACTCCCCTACCCTGTCTACCAACTGGCAACAGGTGATGTTAACGGTGACGGGAAAGAAGAAGCACTTGTCGGTGTTATCAAGCCGACCCGTTTCTATCCACAGCCTGCACGCCGGCTCTTCATTTTCAAGCAGGTGAACGGCAAGATACGCCCCATGTGGATGGGCTCCCGTGTAGGTGGAATCCTATGCGACTTCCGTTTTATTAAACCCTATGTCCGCACGCTGCAAGCAACAACTGACGAGAAATATGTCGTGGCTGACTACGTCTGGGATGACTTCGGACTTTCTTTCGTACGATATCTTACCAAGGCTGTCAGCTATGAAGAAGCCACTGAACGATTTACTTCTGACGAATGAAAAAAATTATTACATTAAAAGAACAGACAAAATGAAACACATTTCCTATCACAATCTATTGCGAGAAGAGACCCTGAGAAGTATGGCTGTTATACTGTTACTTCTGCTCTTCGTCCCCACCGTGTGGGCACAAAACGACAAAACTGACGACTACACAGGTGATGCTTATATTGATCGAACTAAAGAAAAGAAGACACCACTTATCCTCCCCGGTACCGGAAAAATCAATGTGGAGAAGCTGAAGGGAAAGATTGACACACGGATGGATATTTCCCAACTCAATCTCGCTGAACTGCGTGCACTGCGGAATGCTTTTGCTGCCCAGCAGGGATATGCCTTCAAGGATGCCATACTGCGTGCAATGTACAGCACGACAACGTGGTATAATGATGCACTTTGGAAGCATTGGGAAAAAGAAGAAAAGGCTGGCAGGACCATTTCACCACGCTATACAAAAGAACAACTTGCCTTTGCAGAACGCATCCGTACAAGGGAAGCTGAATTGCGGAAACTGAACTTCAAGCCAAAGGACAGCAAGAAACTGGTCAACATGGATAATCTGATTAACCCGTTCCAGCTGACAGAATTTGACCCGAAACTACATAGTATGTTGGGACAGTATGGTTTTGCCATTGTTCCAGCAGAGCATAACCAGCTTTTCCACGTATATGAAAAGAATGATTATGCTGATTTTCCAAATTTTGTTACGACCGATCTCTTCCTGCAACTTTTCCATCTGTATTTTGATTGCGTACTGCGTGATGTGGAGGAAAAGCATCTGGATTCCCTGATGATAGTCTTCTCTTCCCAAATGGGAGCAGAAATGAAAACACTTGTAAGCAGCCAGAATGCAGAAGTGAAGGCTGCTGCTGAATATGATCAGGCATGGTTTGCTGTGGCTTCGTGGCTCTTCAGTCATGACAAAGCACCTGCTTCAACCGCTGCACTGAATGTTCCTGAAGCATACAAAAAGATGGTAATGGAAGAGATCGCTAAGGCTTTTGAAGCTGAGAATGGTTATTCTGAGATGCTTGAGTATTCTTTTCCAGTAGAGATGTTTGGTTATTCGCTCTTCCGTCCACGTGGTCATTACACCCGTTCTAAAGTCTGCGGTCGCTATTTCCGTGGTATGATGTGGTTACAGACAGCCCACTTCGGCACGGATAAGCCAGCTAAAATGAAACAGATAGCACTTATTGCCAATGTCTTCAACCAGCAGCCGAAGCTGAGGACTATATATAATAAGGTAAACGAACCTATCACTTACCTTATGGGAACACCTGACAACGTTACCCTCTTACAGGTTGCAGAACGCATCAAGGAGATGGACTTACCTATAGAGAAGCTGCTGTCTTCAAAAAAAGACATGGCTAAACTGACAGAGGACATCGAGAAGATGGCAAAGAAACAGATGCGTATCGAACTGAAGAAAACACATGGGACCAAATATGTCGTAGACATCATGCCACAGCGTTATCAACCTGATGCAGAGGCATTGATTGCAACTACTGACCAGGATAGTCCAGTTTCTCTCCGCCCATGCCCGAAGGGACTCGACTGGATGGCTGTAATGGGGCTGCAGGGTGCAGAGCGCATCCTCATGGACGAGCTGAAGGAAGCACAGAAGTGGTCGGATTTCCCAAAGGCATTAGCCGATGCTCGCAAGAAAACAGCTGACACACAGTGGGATGCCTGTATGGCTAATCAATGGATGTATTCACTCCAGACACTGGATGAAACTTCAGAGACAATGCCTTATTTCATGCAAACACCACAGTGGCAGAAGAAAAATCTGAATACTGCACTTGCATCCTGGGCAGAGCTGAAGCACGATGCCATCCTCTATGCCAAGCAGCCTATGCTGGCAGAGTGTGGTTCCGGAGGTCCGGAAGCACCTGTTGTGAAAGGTTATGTCGAGCCTAACGTAAAGTTCTGGGAAAAAGCTATTGCACTTGTAACAAGGATGGATAAAGTCCTTACCACATACGGCTTACAGACTGAAAAGGCTAAGAATGTATATGAACGCATAAAGGATATGGCTGAATTCTGCCGAGATATCAGCAAGAAAGAACTGGCTGGAGAAAAAAATAGCGAACAAGAGTATTTCGATATAGAGAATATCGGTTCAACCGTAGAGAACATTTCTTTGGAACTAGTCAGCGAAGACAACCAGATGTTGCAGGGCTGGTCAGATGTGGTTAGCACTGATAAGAAGGTTGCAGTTGTTGCTGATGTATTCACAGCTACTGGCGAAAACGTGGCTACAAAAGATATGTGTGTACTTTACGAAGGTGTTGGTCCTGCCTACGAAATATACGTAGTCGTGGAAATTGAAGGTTCCTTGTATCTTACACGTGGCTCTGTTTTCTCTTATCGTGAGTTCACTCGAGTGACTTCTGACCCACGTATGACGGATGAAGAATGGCAAGAGGAACTTAAAAAAACACCAACTGGCGGAACGCCATCATGGATGCAAGAAATTACAGCTCCTGTTAAGGGAATGAATGCTGATGATGAAGAAACATTCTATAGCTCGGGCTGTTAAAGCCATCCTATGCCTTTCAACTCCTATCCTACTATCCTTCAGCGGGATAGGAGTTGACTGTACTGGAAAGCAGATCACTGTTTCCAAAGTGGCAGATGATACTCTGCATATTGTTGTCACGGGTGACCTTCTGCTTGACAGAGGGGTAAGACAGAAGATTGATATGGCGGGAGTGGATAGTCTTTTCACATCTGCTATTGATTCAGTGTTCCTTTCTTCTGACTTTGTCATAGCCAATTTAGAGTGCCCTGTGACCAAAATCAGGGAGCGTGTGTTCAAACGTTTCATCTTCAGAGGTGAACCCGAATGGTTACCGACATTACGGCGTCATGGAATCACTCACCTTAACTTAGCCAACAACCATAGCATAGACCAAGGAAGAAGTGGACTTTTAGACACGCAGGAGCAGGTGAAAAAAGCAGGTATGATACCTGTCGGAGCTGGCAGGAACATGGAGGAAGCTGCCGAGCCCATACTTATTTCCACCACTCCTCGACATATCTGGCTGATTCCTTCACTACGATTACCGTTAGAGAACTTTCCCTATCTGCCAAAGAAACCTTGTGTCAATCAGGAGAATATTGATAGTCTGACGGTGCGTGTTACACGCCTACGGGCAGCAGATGCCCGTTGTTATATTCTCATTCTGCTGCATTGGGGATGGGAACATCATCTCAAAGCCACCCCACAGCAGCGTGAGGATGCACGCAGACTGATTGATGCTGGAGCTGATGCTATCATCGGACACCACAGCCACACACTCCAGACCATTGAGACTTATCGGGGAAAACCTATCTATTATGGCATAGGAAACTTCATCTTCGACCAACGAAAACCAGCCAACACACGGGCTTGCATAGTAAAGTTGTCTATCACCCAAAAAGACTGTAAAACTACAGCATTACCCATAGAGATAAGGAACTGCGTGCCCCATCTAAGTAAAATGCAATTTTAAATTGCACAGTTTTGCGCCATTACGATAACTTTTAAGCAAAAAAGTTTGGAGATTTACGTTTAAGTATATACTTTTGCAGCAATTCTGAGGGCACACCCCCTACATACGGTTATACCAAAAAGCAAATTGAAAAATTACATATTATATGAAGCGACAAGGACAAGCATTATCGTTAAAGAATCTAACAAAGAGTAATGTCTGGGACATTCAGGAGAACGATGTCTTCCGCCTTTGGGCACAAGCTGAGCGTGACGCTGATCTAAGGGATAACGAGCGTCACTACATTGACGTTATCAAGAGTGCCTTTACCATTGAGGAAGTCAATATTGACAAACCCGAGGTTATCAAGAAATACGAAGCACGGGGATGCCAGGTTGGGCAGGTAAGACTCGATGAAGGTACTACTGTGAAGTGGGCTTTGAAGAAGAAACCTATCCAACGAGTAACCGACCTCACATGGGAGAACATCCATCATGTGTCGGCTCAGAAGCTGATAGAGGTACTTGAACGCAACTTCGGCGGGGGCTGGGAAAGCCTTCCACAGAGCGTACAGGATATTATACTGAGTGGATTTGACATAAGCACAACCACCCTACCTACGGCACGACTGAAAAAGCCAGGTGGTCTTTATGAAAAGAAGGTAGCAGACGGATTTGAAGTACTTGAGATTTCCAAGGGCTCATGGACTGAAGCTATCTTTGCCAAGGAGAAGCCTATGGCAAGCGTAAGCCATACTAAATTCCCGATGCCTGATGAAATGGCTGAAGAAGAAAACGTACTGGTCAACCTTGATGATGATGACGAGGACATGCCTGAGGAGACAAAGAACACGGACGAAGAAGACGATGACGACTTCGACGAAGATAAGCTCACTGAAGAAAGCTATCGTACCACTTTCGACACCAACCCAGAAGAACTGGAGATGCAGGCAGATGAAGTTGGAGAAGAAGAAGACTTCTAAACAAGCATATCCGCATTATAGTCAAACGTTAAAAATATAGTATAGGCAGATTCTAAAAACCACCTTTGATGATTTTTTGCCTTGCAACCGAGCCGTTTTTACTTTTTTCATAAAGGCGCATAGCAGGCTATACGACTGAAAAAGAAAGCAAAGAATGCCGCAAAAAGCAAGAATACATAAAGAGCTGATCGCATTCATCAAATGAACCTTTCAGCATTGAACCTTTAAAATCAGCCTATAATAAGAAATTTTATCGTCTGGTAAAACTTAAATTGCATACTCTCCCATTCTCTCTTAGACAGCACTAAACAAGAAGAAGACCCACCGATTTCAGTCGGCTGGGTCTTCTTCTTGTCCTGTTAATCTTGTCTCATTCTAATTTGTAGTACGCATCTTCAAAGCGGCAGAATAACTGTCAGAATACTTATGAAGGCGATTCGTTCTTTTAGTGCTTCTTAGCCTTACGCGCCAAAGCCTCACGACGAGCATTCTGAATCTCAAGGAAACGAGCATCCATGCAGCTGTCAAACTCCTGGTTTTTTATAATCAGTCTTTCCATAATTGTACTGTTATCTTAAATACGAAATCGTGTGCAAAGATACATTCTTCCAATCAATTGTAACACATTTATACGTATTTTTTATACTGAATACAGTTGCTTTTTGATTATCATCAATGCTTTTGACCTATATCAAATATGCACTTGTATTACAATAGATGCAATGAAAAAGATTGGCAGTCACATATAACTTTTGTACCTTTGCATAGAATTTCCATAGAAAAATAAGTAATAACCGCAGAACCAATGGGGTTCAGCACAAAAGAAGAAAGGATAACATTATGTTTACATTCGGTATCGTAACAATCGTAGCAGCCGTAATTGCAGAAGCACTGATTGTATCAAAGAAGATTAATCTTGATTAAGTAACTGCAAATCAGACAAAAGACCAGAAAATTAAATCGAACACTGTCGACAATAATTGGCAGCTGACAGATAAAGAACAAGCCGGTAGATTGAAAAATCTACCGGCTTGTTCTTTGCACACCTTAAAGAATATTGAGGTCTGCAAGTGCTTTCTGCGCAATGACATCAAAGTCAGCACCTAAGTCACAGAAGCTGAGAACGCAGTTATAAGCTGCGTGCCTTAACGGGAGACTCTCCCCTGCCAACGTGACATGAACCTGATCAAGGAACTCATTGATACCTCGCTCATTGGGTTCCATACCACGGGCAAACAGACGGGCAAGCAGCTGATAGCCGCAAAGCTGATACATATTGCAGTCGGATGCTATCCATTTATATGCCAGGGCAGGCGCAAAATCAAGATACTGAAGCAGGTGGAAGGCTAACAGCTCTGCCATTTCCTGCGTGCGGAGGCGCTCCATCCATACCTCAACGAGGTCTTCATCCATCCGCTCTGCAGGCATAATAAGCGTTGCAAGCACCTGACATTCACGTATATCTTCTTTCCAAAGTTCTATGGCGAGTTCATAGTTCTTGCCGTATTCTGCCGCCATCTTTTGCAAATCAGGAATAGGAACACCCCAGTTTATCTTGTACGAAACGCCCTTCTGACGCATGGAATGTGATGCCACGCCATTCATCAGCAGACGGAAAGACCGTTTTATCTCCTTTAGTTGTTCATGTATTTGTTCGTTCATTATTCTACTGTCTTTATAAATTAATAAGCTCTATTCTCCGACTTCCATGCCATCAAGAGGCAAGGAATGACATAAAAGTTCTACAAAAGTACATCAAAAAAACGACTTTCAGAAACTTCTGACAATCTTATTGGAAACAGTCAATACTAATGAAAGTATCAGAACTGATGGAAATAATAATATGGGAAAGACGTAAAAATATCGTTTCAAAGAGCCTAAGCAACCACACTACTTAGAAATTATATTTCACAACTGCTGGCTTATTTACTGCTTGTTGATAAGCATTTATCCTCTCCCATATCCTTTTATGTGCAGTAAGTGAGTACTGTGTCAGTTATCGTAACAGATAGCGGATTGATAAAATACCGTCTGGATAGCTGTAACTTATGAACCACAGCCTTACTTCTCCTGGTAAAGATAACGTTTAATGCTCTTCTTCGGTGTCTTTACAAACTCCTCATCACGCAATTCAATGGCGGAAAGATGACAGAAAGACGGAAGCATACCATTCAGTTCCATACGGTTCTGTTCCATGACATCCTGCAAATCCGACGGAGAGAAGCCCAATTCCTTAGCTTCATCCATATCCGGATAAACCAACCCGACCAGCTTGTCATCACGCTGAATGACAATACACTCACTGACCATCGTCATAGAGTTCAGCTTATCTTCTATCTCTTCTGGATAAACATTCTGACCATTTGAACCTAAAAGCATGTTCTTTATACGACCACGAATAAACAAATGACCATCCTCACTCATCGTTCCAAGATCCCCCGTATGATACCATCCATCATCGTCAAGAACGGCTTTGCTGGCTTCTTCATTCTTGTAATACCCAAGCATTACATTCTCGCCTTTAGTGATTACCTCACCTGGAACGTTTGCAGGATCAGGACTGATAATCCTTACCTCCATGCTTACAACGGCCGTACCACAGGAACCGGGCACAAAGTCCTTATAATCACTATAAGTAATCATCGGACCGCATTCCGTAGCACCATATCCGCTGGTAACAGGGAAGTCAATACTTGTCAGGAAGTCCTCGATTTCCTTGTTAAGGGCAGCACCACCTGTAATAATCTCGTAAGCATTCCCTCCAAAGACCTCCATGACAACGGAACGGATGTTCTGCTTCACCTTCTTGCTGACAACGGGCATCTTCAACAACATACGGGTTGCCGTACTCTGAACCTTAGGAAAGACATTCTTGCGGATAATCTTCTCCACAACCATGGGCACAGCCACGACGATGGCAGGATGAATGTCTGCACAAGCCTGAGCTATAAGAGAAGGACTTGGCAGACGGGTAAGGAAATAAAGATGACTACCAAAGCTGAACTGACAGACAAACTCGCAAATCATACCATACATGTGTGCCATCGGAAGCATACAAAGAACTTTGCTGTCTGGTTTGATATGTGGCTTCAAATCGGCTTCTGCCCATCCTAAGTTGCTACGTAGAGAACGGTAACTCAGCATTACTCCCTTTGAAAAACCTGTCGTTCCACTGGTGTAATTAATCAATGCAAGGTCGTCAGCCTCATCCTTGAAATAGTTTACATCCTCTGAACGGAAGAACTTTGGATATTTCTTTCCAAAGAGTGCGTTCAAGTTTTCACGAGCATGCGTCAAAGACTCTGAACGCGAAAGGAGCAATGAGAAATCAGGCAAATAGACGATTCCTTCAAGCTGGGGCATCTGTTCCCCGTCGATAGTTGTAGCAACAACGTCGCCTACAAAGAGAAGCCTTGCTTCTGAATGATTGACAATATTATATATCTGTTCTGGCTTGAACTCATGCTGGACAGGTACTGCTACAGCTCCATAAGCGAGTGTCGCAAAGAATACAACTGCCCATGAAGAGGAGTTCCTACCGCAAAGCGCAACCTTGTCACCCTTCTTCAAGCCACTGTTCTCAAAGAGAATGTGTAATTTCTCTATCTTACGTGCTACGTCATGGTATTGAAGTGTAGCACCAAGATAATCCGTCAGAGCATCTTTATCCCAGTTATCTTTGATGCTCTGTTCTATGCACGCATTAAAACTTTTTATAGATTCCATTACACAAAAATATAATTTGCGTGCAAAGATAAACATTTTTCTGCACACTAACAAATAGTTTGTGCAAGAAATAATATGCTAAATGGATAAAAAGAAAGAAAAGGCTGACTGTTAAAGTCTTTACAAAAGAAACGAAATTCCCTTTTACTTTGTCATCCTTCTATCATTAGAATCTACGTAAGAAAAAACATTGAAACACCTGAAATATCTTTACATATAATTCTTCTATTCACCATATAAAAACAGATTTCAACTCTAACTCTCATGCACCTACAACTTACAGGAAATCAATAGGTTACAAGAGCTTACAAGAAAAGGTGCTTAGTTAGCCTTCAAAAGGGCGTTAGTTAGGCTTCAAAAGGGCATCTATTGGACGGCTATTAAGCCTTAATTCGAATGCTTTTAAGCATAGATTAAAAACAAGGATGTAAAAAAACAGGACAAAACAAACATCTATCACGTTCTTGTTCAAGAACTAAAAAGACAAAATCCTCAATAAACAAAAACAAAAAGAGACTATTACAAAAATGTAGGGACACACAATCTGCATGTCTGTCAGTAGCGGCTTATATGGAAGCACAACCGTGCTTTCCATCCAATAGCCCTGACTACATTCTTGAAATAGTCTCTTTCTATGTTCTTAAAACTAATTACACCTTATTATATATAGGCGTACTGAAGAACGAGATTAGTCCTCTGCTGGCTTCATGTTAGTGTAGACATTCTGCACGTCGTCGAAGTCTTCCAGACGCTCAACCATCTTGTCGATTGTCTCACGCTCCTCTGCAGTAACGTCCTTCAAGTCGTTAGGAATACGAGTGAACTCAGCAGAAGTAATCTCAAAACCGTTGTCCTCCAAGTGCTTCTGAATCTCAGCAAAACTTGTTGGCTCACCATAGATAGTGATTTCGTTCTCTTCTTCATCCTCGTCGAACTCATCCTCTACTCCGTAATCAATCAAGTCGAGAATCAACTCTTCCATATCCAAGCCGTCCTTCTTCTTGAAGCTGAATACTGCCTTGTGGTCAAAGAGGAAGCTGAGAGACCCCTGTGTACCAAGGTTACCGTTGAACTTATTGAATACAGAACGGACATCACCCACGGTACGTGTGGTGTTATCAGTCAATGTATCAACAAACACAGCAATTCCGTGAGGACCATAACCCTCGTATGTTACCTCCTTGTAGTCGCTCTGGTCCTTACCCATTGCGTTCTTGATAGCACGCTGGATATTGTCCTTCGGCATGTTCTCACGCTTACATGTTGCAATAATGGCACGAAGGCGTGGGTTGTTCTCAGGCTCAGGTCCACCAGCCTTAACGGCAATTGCGATTTCCTTACCTAACTTAGTGAACGTACGGGCCATGTGCCCCCATCTCTTGAGCTTACTTGCTTTGCGATATTCAAATGCTCTACCCATTGGATTTGTCTGTTAACGGAGTTCTGCTCCGAGTTTATTTGTTAAATTCTTGATTAATTTCTGCATGATGGCATCAATAGCCTTGTCGTTGAGTGTCTTGGTCTCATCCTGGAGAATGAAGTTGACAGCATAGCTCTTCTTGCCTTCCGGGAGATTCTTGCCCTGATAGACATCAAAGAGTTCTACACGCTTCAAGAGTTTCTTTTCTGTCTGACGGGCAATTTCCTCAATCTGTGCAAACTCAACATTGTTGTCAATCAACAGGGCAAGGTCACGGCTTACTGCTGGATACTTTGATATTTCCTGGAACTCAAGTATGTTCTTGCGAACAGCATTCATCAGCCCAGCCCAATTCAACTCGGCATAATAAACATCCTGTTCAATACCAAAACTCTTCAGGAGCTTATGGCTGAGAATACCCATCTCGACCACTACTTCACCTCTCTCCCTGACCATCTTTGCTACAGGCTTCTTCAATGCAATTGCTTTGTCAAAGATATTGTTATCAGACTTACAGCTGTGAAGCAAGCCCTGAGGAATACCAATGCGACGGAGAATGTTCTCAACGTATGCCTTCAGTTCATAGAATGTACTGTCCTCATCAGGATGCGCCCATGAACCCTGTACACGCTTACCAGTTACCCAGAGAGCCATGTGATAGCCCTGTGCATAAGCATTGATAGGGCTTTCTTCTGTCCATAGTTCCTTGTTATACCTATAGATATTACCAACCTCAAAGAAGCGAAGGTTCTGTGCCTTACGGTTTACATTGCGTACAATACTCTCCAATCCACCGAAGAGAAGGGTCTGGCGCATCACCCCCAAATCAGCAGAAAGCGGGTTCATAACCTTCACTGTATTCTCCCAAGGATAGGCATTGAGAGCTGTCTCCTCATAGTAAGAACTCTTAGTGAGAGAGTTGTTCATAATCTCAGAGAAGCCTGCACCTACCAACTGCTCACCGATGATGTTCTCACGATGATAGTTCCTGTCGGCATCTTCTGCTATTGTCAATGAAGACTTCAGTTCTGTAGGAATCTCCACATTATTGTATCCGTAGATACGAAGGATGTCTTCAACAACATCACAAGGACGCTGTACGTCAACACGATAAGGAGGAACTAAGAGGTCAAGCCCCTCAGCATCTTCCTTCTGCACCTTCATTTCAAGACTTTCAACAATACTCTTGATTGTTTCATTGCCAAGTTTCTTGCCAATGAGGCGGTCGCAATATTCATAGTTCAGACGTACTGGGAAGTCTTCCATCTTCTTAGGATACTCATCACGAATCTCCATACTTACCTTGCCACCTGCCAGTTCCTTACAAAGAATTGCAGCCTGCTTCAGTGCATAAACGGTTCCGTTCGGGTCAATACCACGCTCGAATCGGAAGCTGGAATCAGTAGAAAGACCATGACGACGGGCACTCTTACGAATCCATGTTGGATGGAAATAAGCACTCTCCAAGACCACGTTTCTTGTAGTTTCATAAGTTCCACTACCCTTTCCTCCGAAGACACCGGCAATACACATAGGGGCTTCCTCGTTGCAGATTGCAAGGTCATGTTCGCCAAGTATATGTTCTTCACCATCCAAAGCAACGAATTTCTTACCCTCGTTCTTGTCCTTAACGATGATATGATTGCCCTTAACCATGTCTGCATCAAAACAGTGCATAGGCTGACCGTATGCCATCATGATATAATTGGTAATGTCTACAATATTATTGATTGGGCGCAAGCCGATGACATTCAGCTTGTCTTTCAACCACTGCGGACTTTCCTTCACCTCACAATCCGTTATGCTCAGACAGGCGTAACGACGGCAAGCATCAGTATTCTCAATGGTCACATCAATAGGAAGATCATGATTATCAACCTTGAAAGCATCGCAAGAAGGACGGTGAAGCGAAGTCTTGTAACCGTTCTGTTTCAACCAGGCATAGAGGTCACGTGCCACACCATAATGACTCAACGCATCGGCACGGTTAGCTGTGATGTCAATTTCAATCAGCCAGTCACTGTCCAAGTGATAATACTCTGATGCTGGCTGACCGACAGGTGCATCCTCTGGCAACACAATGATACCATCATGGGCAGTACCAACACCAATCTCATCCTCGGCACAAATCATACCAAGACTTTCCACACCACGCAGCTTGCTTTTCTTGATTTTAAATTCCTTATCGCCATCATAGAGCACACAACCCAAATCAGCAACAACCACCTTCTGCCCTGCTGCCACATTCGGTGCGCCACACACGATCTGCTGTGGCTCTCCCTTGCCAAAGTCAACAGTTGTTACGTGAAGATGGTCTGAGTTCGGATGAGCCTCACATGTCAGCACCTTGCCGACATACAGGCCTTTCAGTCCGCCTCGTATCGTTTCAACTTCGTCCAGTGCGCCTACTTCCAAACCTGTCGAGGTCAGCGCAACTGCTGTTTCCTCTGGTGTCAGGCTGAAGTCAACGTATTCCTTAAGCCATTTGTATGAAATCTTCATTATATAGATATATTGTTTGTTCCAAAAATACATGCAAATTTACGAAAAATATCAGACATGGCAAAAGGATAAAAGAAAAAAGCCATTATATCAAGGAGGAACTCACCGTTTCAATAATCATAATGAAGAAAAACAACGCCATACATCATGAACGAAAAAATACAGCTTGATAACTTTATGTTATTGGTTTTTCACATAAACACTGCCTTTGAAACAACAAATGACCACAATACAGATCCTTAAGATCACAAGTTAAAACGGTGGTACTTGCAGATGTCAGGATAATCATTTACCTTTGCCAATGCAAAACAGGATTTAAAACAAAGTACAATATGAGACTTACAGGACGTAGAGAAAGTAATAATGTGGAAGACCGCCGTGGCATGGGCATGGGGGCAAAAGCTGGTATTGGTGGCATTGGAGGCATTATCGTCATTGCCCTTTTCACCCTTCTGAGCGGTGGAGACATGGGGGATGTGGTAAACAATGTCCTTCAACAGGAATTCCAAGAACAGACAACTTCATCAACCAACGGGCGCCAACGGCAGTTTACGGAAGAGGAAGAGAAACTCGCAGACTTCTCAAAACAGATTCTGGCAGGTACAGAAGATGTATGGAGCGAACAGTTCCGGCTGCACGGAATGAAGTACCAATACCCCACCCTCGTCCTCTTCACGGATGCTGTCCAGACCGCATGCGGCAATGGGTCTGCAGCAATGGGACCATTCTATTGCTCGGCTGACCAACGACTTTACCTCGACCTAAGTTTCTTCTCCGGCATGCGTAAAGAGCTTGGAATACAGGCAAAGGGTGACCTCGACTTTGCATACGCATACGTCATAGCACACGAAGTGGGACACCACGTGGAATATCTCCGTGGTATTCTTGGAAAATGTCACGCTAAGATGGCTCGTCTGAATAAGGAAGAAGCCAACAAACTGAGCGTAAAATTAGAGCTCCTTGCCGATTACTATGCAGGCTGTTGGGCACATTATGACAATGAGAAGTACCAAAGCCTTTCAGACGGTGACCTTGAAGAAGCGATAGACTGTGCTGAGAAGATTGGCGATAACTATCTTCAGAAGAAAGCACGTGGCTATGCACAGCCCGAAACATTCACACACGGAACTTCCGAACAGCGTATATACTGGCTGAAGAAAGGTATTGAAACTGGTGACTGGAATACAACAACCTTTGCACCTGGTGACTTAGACTAAGGGAAACTTTATCTAACAGGTATCAAATCATTGATATTCAATATATTCTTATCCATTTATAACTTCACAACTATATGGGTAAGAAATAAAGGGGGCAGCCCGAAAGGCTTTCTTTCAAAACACCCTGAACCCTCCTTGTAAAGACCAAAAGGAGAAAGACACCACCCTCTAAACTTGCAGGAAACCGCAGTGTTCATTACTTCTATCCAAACAAAAGAACACAAAGGAACAAGGCTTTTTTTTGTAAAGATACTTCACCCCTTACAATGCAATTGACGATGAATTGCATTCCAATTAAGCACCAACTGGGTTCCAATAGGTGCTTAATTGAAGTCCAACTAAGGCTTAATTGAAGCCCAATATAGCACCTTTTCTTGCACCTTCTTATAACACATTGATTATATGAATGTTGCAAATACGAATAAAAAAAGAATACTATCCTGTTTTCAAGCACGGATACAAACAATTCATGTCAAAATATTTCAAAACCACAAATCACCAAAACACAATGCAAGTTGCAGCGGACTTCTACCTTAACAGGAGGTAAATACAACCTATAGTCTTGCCTTGTTGCAAATATAAAGCTCTACTGACCGAAGAGAGAATACTACGCAAAGGGGTAAGGATGGCTTTACAGGATAATTGTCACGACGCAGAATTTACAGGACATGACCCTATATGTTGGCAATGCTCATGATATTGGCAAATACCCCAGCTGCAGTAACTGATGCGCCTGCACCATAACCTTGGATTTGCATAGGATACTCCTTATAACGGTCGGTGGTGAGCAGAACTATGTTGTTGGAGCCTTCAAGATTATAGAAAGGATGGTTGGCGCTGACCTCTCTTAGCGCAACATTTGTCTTTCCGTATTCCATTGTCGCAACGAAACGCCAGCGTTTACCCTCATTGGAAAGTTTCTGGCGGCGTTGCTCAAAGTCGGCATCAAGAGCAGGAAGACGTTTCCAGAAATCTTCCACTGAACCCTGGAAGTAATCGTCTGGAACAAAGAGATGCTTCTCAACATCCTCTTGTTCAACCTTGTATCCTGCCTCACGCGTAAGGATTACCAACTTACGAACCACATCTGTTCCACTGAGATCAATACGTGGATCTGGTTCACTATAACCTTGCTCTTTTGCTCGCCTGACAGTCTCTGAGAACGGAATATCAGCACCGATTTCATTAAAGATAAAGTTAAGTGTTCCCGACAGAACTGCCTCAATCTTAAGTATCTTATCTCCCGAATTACGTAAATCATTGATTGTTCCAATGATAGGCAAGCCAGCACCTACATTCGTTTCAAAACGGAACTTGACACCACGCAGGAGAGCGGTCTGCTTCAAACGATAATAGTTCTCGTATGCGCTGGATGCAGCAATCTTGTTAGCAGCAATCACTGATATATTATTCTCCAACAAAGACTGGTATAAAGCAGCAATGTCCCTGGAGGCTGTACAATCAACAAATACCGAGTTAAAGATGTTCATATTGAGGATTGCATCACGCAAGTGCTCCGGGGTTGACGGTTCACTCTCCTTGAGTTCTTCACGATAATTATCGAGGTTTAAGCCGTCACGATCGAAGATAGCATTCTTGGATGAGGCTATGCCCACTACTTTCAGTTTTAAATTAGAATTCAGCTTCAGCTCTTCATACTGGCTCTTGATCTGTTCGATGAGTTTTCCTCCTACTGTGCCGATACCGCATATAAAGAGATTCAGCACCTTGTACTCAGACAGGAAGAACGAATCATGTAGGACATTCAGCGACTTTCTTAAATCAGATCCCTTCACAACAAACGAAATATTCATCTCTGATGCACCTTGTGCTATAGCGATGATGCTGATTCCCGAACGGCCGAGTGCACCGAAGAGCTTACCGCTGATACCAGATGTACGCTTCATGTTCTCACCGACAATAGCCACTGTTGCCAGTCCGCTTTCTGCGTACATTGGGAACATACGTCCATCTTCTATTTCAAGTCGGAACTCTTCATTGAGAACCTTCACGGCATTGGCAGCATCTTCATCCTTCACACCGATGGACGTATTGTTTTCCGATGCAGCCTGCGATACAAGGAAAACACTGATTCCATTGTTGGCAAGAGAACTGAAGATGCGGCGGTTGACACCAACGACACCCACCATCGAAAGACCAGTCACGGTAATAAGTGTAGTTCCCTTGATAGACGATATACCTTTGATGGGTTTCTGATTGTTCTCAACATATGACTTGATAACCGTACCCTGCCCCTCTGGGTTAAAGGTATTCTTTATCTTGATCGGTATATTCTTAACACAGACAGGATATATCGTAGGAGGATAGACCACCTTTGCACCAAAGTTACAAAGCTCCATCGCCTCCGCATAAGAAAGCTCATTGATGGTGTATGCGCCTTTGATGACACGGGGATCGGCGGTCATGAAGCCATCTACATCCGTCCATATTTCCAGCACTTCTGCACTGAGTGATGCGGCAAGGATAGCAGCCGTGTAGTCACTTCCTCCACGACCGAGGTTTGTAATATCGCCCGATTCACGGTCTTGCGCAATGAAACCCGGAACAAGGGAAATACGGGAAAGGTCTTCGAATGTATCTGATACAAGTTTATTGGTGAGTTCCGAATCGAGACTTCTTTTGCCTTGCTTCTCCTCTGTCTTGATAAATTCACGGGCATCAAACCATTTTGCTCCACGGATGAGCGTTGCCACAATGTTTGAACTCAGACGTTCTCCATAGCTTACAATCGTATCCTCCGTCTTGTGACTGAGGTCATGGATTAAGAATACACCGTAATAGATGGAATGAAGCTGTTCAAAGAGGCTGTCAACTTTCTTGAACAGCACCTCACGATCATGCGGGTCGGTAATAATGGCATCTATCATCTTATGATGCCGTTCAACCATTGTATCGAACTCTAACCTCCACCCCTCATCACCTTTCAAGGCAAGTTGAGATGTAGCTATGAGCTGATCAGTTATACCACTCAAGGCACTTACAACCACAATGACAGGCTGACGCTTGGCCTCCTTTTCAACAATCTTCTGCAGATTTAAAATACTCGAAACAGAACCTACGGATGTTCCACCAAATTTTAATACTTTCATTCCTGATACTTTTTTGTTATTATTCAGCATCCCCTTTACAATGGGGGAAATGCAAAACTTGAGAGCAAAAATAATAAGAAATATTGCAATAGCCAACGTTTTTCTCGATATATTTGACTAAATTTGTGGCAAAAAGAAGAAGAAATACTATATATGACAGAGGAATATCAGTTACGTGTTTTGCCGCAGGTTGCCTATAATGAAAACAACATGAAGGCATACCTTGCCAAGGAAAAAGGGCTGGATGAGCGTACAATTTATCGTGTTCGGGTTTTGAAGCGTTCTATTGATGCACGCCATCGCGACATATATGTTAACCTGAAAGTTCGCGTATATATTAACGAATTTCCGCAAGACGAGCCCTATGCAAAGACTAAATATCAGGACGTAAGCAGCTGCCCTTCAGTCATTGTCGTGGGTGAAGGTCCGGCCGGTCTGTTCTCTTCCTTGAAGCTCATAGAGTTAGGCTTACGCCCGATAGTCCTCGAACGTGGAAAGAATGTGCGTGACCGCAAGCTGGACATGGCGCTGATTACGAAGACACAAGAGGTTGACCCTGAGTCGAATTATTGCTTTGGCGAAGGTGGTGCGGGTGCTTATTCGGATGGCAAACTCTATACACGAAGCAAGAAGCGAGGTCCTGTAGACAAGATTCTGAATGTCTTTTGCCAGCATGGGGCATCACCTTCTATCCTTGCAGATGCCCATCCTCATATTGGTACAGACAAACTTCCACGTGTAATCGAGAACATGCGCAACACGATACTTGAGTGTGGTGGTGAGGTTCATTTCCAGACAAAGATGACCTCATTGATTCTCGAAGGCAATAAGGTTATTGGTGTCGAGGCTGTTGATAACCGTACTGCAGTAAGCGTAAAGCGTGAGTTTCATGGTCCGGTAATCCTTGCCACGGGGCATTCTGCACGTGATGTCTACCGTTATCTTGCTGAAACCGGGATTGAAATGGAAGCAAAGGGAATTGCTGTTGGTGTACGACTGGAACACCCATCCCACTTGATAGACCAGATACAGTACCATAATAAAAATGGAAAAGGGAAGTATCTCCCCACTGCAGAGTACTCTTTTGTAACACAAGCACATGGACGTGGTGTATATTCTTTCTGCATGTGTCCCGGTGGTTTTGTTATTCCTTCAGCTACAGGTCCGGAACAGATTGTTACCAATGGAATGAGTCCTGCCAACCGTGGCACTCAATGGTCGAACTCGGGTATGGTTGTTCAGTTGAACCCAGAGGATGTTGAAGGCGATGACATACTGCGCATCATGCACTATCAGGAGCAGTTGGAACGGGACACATGGCAGCAGGGGAACCGCAAACAGACGGCTCCGGCACAACGTATGGCAGACTTTGTAAACAACCGCTTGTCGTATGATCTTCCCAAGTCAAGCTATGCACCAGGGCTTATTTCCAGCCCACTGCATTTCTGGATGCCTTCCTTTGTCACGAAACGTCTCCAAGAGGCCTTTAAGATCTTTGGCAGACAGGCACATGGTTTCCTTACGAATGAAGCGGTAATGATAGCTTCCGAGACCCGCACCAGTTCTCCTGTCCGTATTCTTCGTGACCGTGACCGGCTCATGCATGTACGCCTTGAAGGATTTTTCCCTTGTGCGGAGGGCGCTGGTTATGCCGGTGGAATCGTCAGCGCCGGTATTGACGGGGAGCGATGTGCAGAGATGGTCTCGGCTTATCTTCAACAGCTTTAAGCCCAAGACGTTGTCCCTTCTTGCTAACAGTCAATTACTATGCAAGAAACTTGATACCTCTAAATCGTTCGTCAGGAAGATTATGGTATATAAACAGGTGGGTCATGAGTTACAAACAATCCTCTGATACCCCCTACTTCAATGACCAGCTGGGGCTAAACAGCTTAACCTCACAAAGAATATTTACAGAACACACCAAAGTCAACACCCCGAAAAGAAATCATTGTGACAGCTTTCGGGGTGTATTGATATTAGTGCTGTCCGCCAAACATTTCACGGATAAGTTAGTCTTTAGTGTATTACTATATATCATCATTGGCTATAATAAACCTCTCTTGCCGTTTTCAATCAATGTGCTGTGACCTAACACAGATGGTGTTATTGGTAAGCACCAATGGTGTTGAGTACTAAATACCTTGCAATATGTTGCTGGAATGGCAACAAGTTATTGTAAGAAAAGAACTGTACTACCAAAAGTAAACAAAAGTTATTTGATTAGAGGGATTGCTTCTCCAAAGACAACACAATATTATCTACTAAAACGAGAATCTGCATTGGAGCAAATACTATTTAAGTTTTATCAGACAGCAACATAGTTGGTATACGCTATAATGTCAGACGCCAATCTACATTCTCTGTTGTCATCTCTGCAGCCTCTTCTTTAAACATGATATTCCGAGCCTTAGGTCCTTCAACCTTGATATCAACAACTGTCATTACATTGCGCTTCAGTGTCAGCTGCTTACTCTCCTGTTCAACAGTCCCATCAGCCTTTGTCCATACTATTTTGACTTCAACAGTAGACTGGTAACCGTCCTGGCATGCCTTCTCTATATTGTAAAAAGAATAAGTAGCCATGTCATCATATGCAGGACTGGTACTATCCAAAGCTATCCGCCAGCCGACATAATCAATTACCAACTTTCCTTCATCTGGCGGTGTCACCTTAAAACGCAGACCGAAAACGGTGCGTTTCATGTCTACCGTCAGGTCTTTTGTTGCTTTCGGACTGAACCCTTCAAAGTTACCATAGAGCTTGACAAGGCGGGGATAAAGAATAGTTCTTGCATCTGCAATCTTTGTTTCACCCTTCTTTATCTCATTAAAATTCTCCTCTTTTGAGAAAACAAAGCTATTTTTGGCTTTTGTAGCCTTCTTTGCGCCATGTGTTAACGGTGCAGAATAGCCTTCATCACTGGAATAGAGCTTATCCGCTCCTTCCTCAACTATCAGACATTCCACCTTATAAAGATTCTCCACATTCATCTTTACAGCTATCTTCGAAGGATTGGTAAACAAGCCATAAGCATACATGGAATAGCCTTCATCATTGGGTTTCTTCTCATAGACATTGACTGCATAAAGCCTTTTCTTACCTTTTTCGTTGTCTGTCATACCTCTGCTCAGCAGCTGCCCTTTCGTCTCCAAAGGCTCGTCAATGGTTTCTACACGCAGCTCTGTCGGGCGGATGCGAACTACACGGGTCAACTTATCTTTGCCTTTACCCGTCTTTTTCCCACCATCATAGTTTTCCAAAACTGGCTTCTCACAAGCTGCAAACAAAAGAATACACAGCAAAATCCAAATCCAGGTTACTTGTTTTTTCATATCATCGAATGTTTAAATTAGTAATAGTCAGGTTAAATTATTCGTCCCAAAGCGACTTGAATGTTGGACGCTCATCATTGCATGGCATGAAATCAGAGAAAAGGTTTTCTTTGATAAGCTGCTGAAGACCTTGCTCAAACTGATTATGAACCAGACCTTGCTCATCCGTTAACGTACGATTAGCACTTCCGGTCTTTCCTGGCGAACCACTCAACAAACAGGAAGAGGAGAAAACGTGATGTTCCCTCATTAAAGGTTTAATGTATGTTTTCATGTTCTACTATTTAAAATCAACTAATTATCATGGCATAATGTAAAACTGCAAGAACTCTATCTGTTCAGATACTTCTTACCATTCACTATTATTATTCCTTTATAGTCTCTGCCAACCTGTTGCCCTGCAAGGTTATAAACAGGCCTGTTCTGGTCAGACGCATTATTCTTTTCAGCAGCATAAACCCCTAAAGAGACGTCAAATCCGAGAAAGCTCTTTGCCTGTGAGACAGTAGATGGAGAATAAACAAGATATGCTTTGTGCGCCTCCGTTGTAAATGGCTTGCCATCTGGTTCCTTCCAGTAAAAGCCGACACCATTGCTGCCCTTTGCAAACATATAGTACACCTCCCCTCCGGTAGTCACGCTTATATCATCCGAACCACGCAAAGAATTATCCAAATCAGGCACACCCTTCTCCATCGTTTCCTCAAAAAGATACTTACCTCCTTCTGCTTCCAGAACTGCAGCAGTTCCTTTCGGCAGGACAGCACCTGTATTATATACCTTACTTCGGGAAAGAAGATTCCCAACAATCTTGTAGGTACATGCAACAACACCTTCAGGAACTTTAAAAGACCTGTCGCTATAATAAAGCGTAGCTCTCCCAGCAGAAGAAACTGTTACAAGAACATCATTAGGACGTATTTTCTCATAAAATACTTTTATTGATTTTACATGAAATCCACCTGAAGCTCGAGGAGTAAATGATAGGATGTAAGCCTCACCCTTCCATGTACTTACAAAAGTCTCTCGAATAGTTCTTTTCGTAATCTTCCCCACTTCGTCCGAATAAAACTTCAACTCATCCCTTCTATTAGAGGCAACAAATTGAATAGATGTTATTTTACGATTATCACCTTCTATCGTCAACACTCCATCAGCGTCTATCTTCAAACATTTAGCTTTATTATTAACTTTATATACAGGTAGAGCACCACCTTCCTTAGAAACACTAAACTTCAAGTAAATTCCATCCTTCACCATAGTTGCCGGCACAACATCATTTGGAGAAGAACTTGAGAAATCAAATTCAACACAATCCTGTGCCCATATCATTACAGGCAACAATAGCATTAGACTCAATAGGATAATCTTTTTGGACATAGATTTTAGGTCTTAATATCAAGTTCGCAGTCGCTTTACTTATGCGCTGCAGAACGTAAAATTGGTATAATAGACTATTTTTATCAATGCTATATTCAGTCATTGACGATGCAAAGATAACTAAAATATCAATAACAAGAAAATAAATCAGATAAAATTATTATCAATAGTCCGTTAATTTTTTGCAGTTTATTAAGTTTTCACCCAAAAGCCGTAACTATTCAGCGGTAATGAACATTGAATATCAAGAACTTATAAACGTGATATTGCGAAAAAAGGCTCAAAATGACATTCTTTACCAAAATTTGTATGTGTCTGTTTATGTAACTTCTTGATAATCAATAGTGGCTTATACGCCTTATCGCTGAATAGTTACTCGTGAAAAATAATTATACAAGCCACATGAGCAAAATTGATTTTAAGCCCAGGACCGATTGCCGCCAAGGCTCTGTTGGTGGCATAGAGCAGGGATTCTATGGAAAATAATCCATAGGTCTGAGCCATTTCCCTTTGAGGATGCGATAAAGAGTCTCAGCAATATTAAGATGTGGGCTATAAAGAGGGAGAAAGAAAAGAAACATCCTCCGCTTCTCCCATATGGGACGAAACTCCCGCACAAATCTGCATCTGTGTACGCTTGCGTTGTCAAGGAATACAAAGATTCTTTTGCTGATACGGAGCGACATTCGGTCAAGAAAGTCAGCGACCTTATCTGGAGTCATATTCTCTGCCGTAGTGAATCCCTCATGTTTGTGATTACGGTCTATCATACCAAATATGTTAAGCCGGAGACCTCTTTCAGAGGGGATGTAGATATCCACACCACGGACCTAACATCCGTATGGCACATATCCATCAGTGCAGATATGACTCTCATCACTATAGTAAAGGTCTATGAGATCGTTCTTTTTCCTGTTGTACGAGTTCTTGCTGCTTTTCTCTCTTGTACGCATAGAACTGCGACGAGGGTTTCCCTTTGGGACGTTTCCTTATACGTCTCTATATCTCGCGTCAAAATTCAATTATGTACTTACACAAAGAAACACAAGAAAATATGAAATAAGTTATGTTTCAACATCTACTTAGAGTCTTATCACCTTTCTTCTTGTTCTTCGAAAAATAACTTTTTAATGTTTTATTGAATGGCAAAATATAGTTCTATGACAGGCTTTTCTTATATTACTTAAATTTCGTATTAGTTTGGTGTATAGTGTAATAAAGTCATTTGATTAATATTTTTTAATATTATATACTTGACTTTGTTACGAAATAATCGTAGCTTTGCAGCAGAATTAAGTATGGATTTAAATATGGATAAACTAACTAAACAAGAAGAGGAAGTTATGTTGCAAGTATGGCGGCTGGGCAGTTGTACTATTAAAGAAGTGCTACAGAAGTTGGAAATGCCCAAACCTCCCTATACAACAGTGGCTTCTGTCATGAATAATCTGAAACGCAAAGGATATGTAGATGCGGAACAGAAAGGCTTGACCTATCACTTCACGCCAAGGATAGAACAATCTGAGTATAAGGCAGATTTCATGAGTGGGTTTGTTGATAAGTATTTTAAGAAATCTTACCGTGAAATGGTATCTTTTTTTGCAAAGGAAGAAAAGATTTCTCCAGATGACTTGAAAGATATTATCAATGAAATAGAAAAAGGGAAAGAAGAATAATCTGAAGTGCTTTTGTGCCGGTATAATCTGAAGTATTCACTTAATATGTAATGAATATGATAATGTATTTTTTAAAACTAAATATATCGCTTATCCTACTTTTCTGCTTTTATAAGTTGATGTTTTCAAGTGATACATTCTTCTCTTGGCGCAGAGCTACACTGATAGGAATGTATTTCATCGCAATGTTGATACCGGGATTTGACTGTTCTGACTGGGTAAACAATCATCCAGGAATGGCTTCAATGGCAAGTGATTATGCTTCAATTATTCTGCCTGCTGTATCTGTTACGTCAGAGAAAGGGACTGTAGTGGACTGGGAAATAGTAGCCTTGGCAATTTATTGTATGGTTGTCAGTGTGTTATTGCTGTGTTTTTCATGGCAACTGGTTTCTATAATAAGGCTGAGGAATAAATGCCAGATAGGATATGTTAACGGTACAGAGGTTTACTTACTGGAAGGTAATGAAAATCCGTTCTCATTCTTCAGATGGATATTTCTTAATCCGGAGAAGCATAACAGAAGAGAACTTGATGAAATATTGATGCACGAACAGGCGCATTGCAGGCAATTACACTCCATAGATGTTCTCTTTGCAGAATTGTTTGTTGTTTTCTTTTGGATTAATCCTTTTGTGTGGTTGTTGAAGCGAGAAGTACGATTAAATCTTGAGTATCTTGCTGATAGCAATGTGCTGGCAAGCGGGAAAGACAGTAAGGAGTATCAATACCATCTGCTTGGGTTGACATACAGGAAGAATGTAGCTACAATATCAAATAATTTTAATGTTTTACCTCTTAAAAAACGAATCAAAATGATGAACAAGAAGAAAACAAAGGGATTGGTAAAGATGAAATATGCACTTTACATTCCGTTGGTAGCAATGTTGCTTGTTGTGAGCAATATTGAGATGGTTGCACGCAGTGTAACTGAAGTTAAGAATAATATTGCGACGGTAAAAACCAGTGTAGAGCAACAGAGGAATAAAAAACAGCAACAGTCAGGAGAGGTGTACACCGTAACAGAGATTATGCCAACCTTTAGAGAGAACGTGAACTTATGGCTGTCTAAGAAAGTGAAGTATCCAGCAGCTGCTGTCAAGAAGAAAGAAGAAGGACGTGTTATTATTAAATTTATAATATCACCAACAGGGGAAGTGCAAAAGCCCCAGATTATCCGTTCTGTATCTCCTTCGCTTGACAAAGAAGCACTTCGCGTGATTTCTTCAATGCCCAAATGGAATCCCGGTAAACAAAATGGAAAGCCTGTTGCTGTGTATTACACTCTGCCTATCAGTTTTAAGTTAAGATAGTAGAGCAGGTTGTGTCTGAATAATATAGGATTTGTAGATTGTTTTGAGTATGGATACATGGACCGTGTGTCCGTACTCGAAATTGGTTATATTTATGATGCTTTCCCGTTGAAATTAGCTTGGATAGATGTTGTTGTGCATGGAATGACGCCGGGTATCGTACTCTTACGTTCATGATTACCGGGTTAATAAGAATGAAAAAGAAAGGCGTTTATAAAAGTATAACAAATATAGAATGTTTTTTGGTTATTCAAATAGTTTTGCATATCTTTGCAACAGAATATCGAAAGAGACATAGAACTAACTAAAAGAAGATGATCTTAATCTACAAATGACTGAGTTTTTACAGACATTTTGTATAAATATCAGCACATGATAAGTACTGAGACCCTTGCCTGAAATAAGAAATTTTAGAAGAGGCTCTCAGTACTTATTTCTTTATCAAGATACCACTGTCAGCTTACCTGTATGTGAATCAATAATAAATCCTCGGACGATGATGTCCTTTGGGGTGAGTGGATGCTGCTCGATGGCTTTCACAGTGCGACGAACACTTGCTTCTGTGTCATGAAAACCATCCAGATATTCATGCAAGTCAACATGCTGTTCTGCTTCACGGATAGCCTCGTCTGTAATTCCACGTTCACACATGAGATGCAGAAAATGGTTAGCTTCCATGTTGCAGGCACCGCAACCAGAATGATGGATAACCATAATTTCCTTGCAATCCAGCTCGTAGATAGCCACGAGAAGCGAGCGAATCACCGAATCATAAGGTGTCAGAATCGTACCGCCCGCCACTTTGATAATCTTGGCATCTCCGTTTTTCAAGCCGAGAGCATTCGGCAGCAGTTGTGTCAGCCTTGTATCCATACAGCTGACTATTGCCAACTTCATGTCAGGTTGTCCAGACGTTACAAAAGGCTCGTAGCTCTTTTCGGCTACGAACCTTTGGTTATAAGAAAGTATCTGGTCTATCATAAGTGAAAAAATTACTTTACGACTTTTCCTCGGTAATAAGTTTCAAACGTATCTTCTGCATATCCATCTTTCAGTACCTTGAAACTGGAACTGATGGCACCATTCACCTTTTTGCCCATGTAATAGACATCAAACGTATCTTTCCCATATCCCCAGCCTAAGTCCTGAAAACTTTTTGCGCAGTCGCTGATCTTCTTTCCATCGAAAAGAACGGCATTAGAGGTAACGACATAGCCTTCTGAGTAATAAGGATCGTAACCATCATGTGGTTCAATAGGATAATCACCTGGGTAAACATTACCAGGAACCTTTAGTCGGAATGTCAGCGGGTCGACAAAAGGTAGGATTTGCCCCTCGAAATACACGTTATATCTGTCTTTTGCATAGCCGTATCCAAGGTCAACGAAAGTGCGCATGTCAATTCCCATAACAGGCTGTCGACCATAGTACACCCCTCTCTTGTTAAAGGAGTAAGGTCGCACCTGACGTGAAGACTGTGCTGAAGCACTGAGCGCAAATATTGCCATAAGTACTACACAACCGTGGCGAAGCTGGCGGTTTAGGTTCATCTTTTCCATAATCATCCTTTCTATTCTTTTATTATCATTATTTTATGATTGCAAAGATAACAGGAAAAATCCATAACCGATATGGATTTTTCCTAAAAGAAGTTAGGGAATATCCTTTTTCATGCAGGGAAATCCGTCAGGACTAAGTATTATGCTGATTTGAATATGCCAAAGGTAATGGCTGCGAATATACTTACAAATTCCGTGAGAGGTGTTACATATTATGTCGTTTCCCCTTGAACCTCCCTCAATTCCGTAGCATTTTCCTTGTGAGACAATTTTATAGCTTCTTCCGTTAAATGCGTGGATATTCATCATTATGCTTGTTTAAAAGCTGTCATTATGTACCTTTGTAGTGACCCAAACAACATTTTGTTCAAATATTTCAAAGCGTGAAATCGAATTGATGCTCTTCTGGCTTTGAAAAGACGCCCAATTGGCTTTGAAAAGACGCCCTTTTGAGGTCTTATTAACGCCCTTTTGAACCCTAACTAACGCCCTTTTGAAACACGATTGTGCAAAGACCTGATTCACTGCAGGTTACAACGTTGCTGAAATCTGTCTTTTTTGCATTTCTTTTTGAGCCTTACGTCTGCACAATTGTCAAGATATTTCCAATGCGTTCTTATGTATCTCACAGGGTACAAGCGAACATTTGCAAATCTAGATAAAGCCCTATTTTCTCAATGATATGGATTTAGAAATAAAGAACACTTCACCTTGAGGCTATATCCATTACTAAAGTTTCCCACTTGTGATATTATACCATCTCAGGCATATTATACGACGGTCGGAAGTATGTATAATGCCTGCTTCTACGATTTGCTTTAAACAGGAAAGAACTATCAGACGTGCATGGAACAAGGGGATACGGCTGCCATATGCACTCATGGACTCGTATCTGTGCCCGGGAAGCTATCAGGGCACAGACTTTGATGTACAGATTGCAGACAACACTCTGTGCATGATGACGTATATGCTGCTCACGCTTGAAAAGCGATTCGGTGAACACGAGACCATGGGAAACCTCTTCCGGGAGGAAAGGGAGTCGCTGCTTATGACAACCTTAAGGAAAATAATCTACTCAATAATAGAAAGACTGCTGGCTGCCCTGGCAGAACACCTGATGATTGACATCTTCGGAACGATGGACAGGCTGGCAGGGGGGGGCAATACGGACACAGAGAAGATGGTAGCCATCGTGAACCTGCTGACGGAAGAATCTGCAAAAGCGGATTAACAAACTTTGACACCATATTAAACCAACGGTTAGAGCATATATGCTTAGTATAATATGCCTGAGATGGTATAATATCACAAGTGGCAAACTTTAGTAATTAGACTTTAGTTGGAACTGTTAAACGTAAAACCTTAACAATATTTAAAGAGGTGAAGATAACTATCTCCACCTTTTTTAGTAATTTTGCATTTAATTCTGTCAGAAGGATTTTTCAGCTTAAATCAGAACAAAAAAAACCAGAAATATCTACTGACCAGAAAGAAAAAGAAGCTATAAATAAGAAAATAAATTCAAATTATGAGTAAGCAAACAGAAAAGATCAAGGCACTCGTGGAGAAGCGCGAGTTGGCACGCTTAGGTGGTGGTCAGAAGGCCATCGACAAGCAGCATGAGCGCGGAAAGTACACTGCACGTGAGCGTATTGAAATGCTGGTTGACAAGGGCAGCTTCGAGGAATACGATATGTTCAAACTCCATCGTTGCCATAACTTCGGTATGGAGAAGAAGCAGTACCTCGGTGATGGCGTTGTTGCTGGTTCAGCAACTATCGACGGTCGCCTCGTCTACCTCTATGCGCAGGACTTCACCGTAAACGGAGGTTCACTTTCTGAAACAATGGCTCAGAAGATCTGCAAGGTAATGGACATGGCTATGACCAACGGTGCACCAGTCATCTGTATGAACGACTCTGGTGGTGCACGTATTCAGGAGGGCATCTCTGCTTTGGCAGGTTACGGCGAAATCTTCGAGCGTAACATCCTCGCTTCTGGTGTCATCCCACAGATCTCAAGCATCCTTGGTCCCTGTGCCGGTGGTGCAGTTTACTCTCCAGCATTGACAGACTTCATCATCATGAAGGAGCAGACGAGTTACATGTTTCTGACTGGTCCTAAGGTTGTAAAGACCGTAACAGGTGAAGATATCGACGCTGAGCACCTCGGTGGCGCAAGCGTTCACGCTTCAAAGAGCGGTGTGACCAGCTTCACAGCCAAGACTGAGGAGGAAGCGATGGATCTTATCAAGAAGCTCCTCTCTTACATTCCTTCAAACAATCGTGAGGAAGCACCACGCGTTGAGTGCACCGACCCTATCGACCGTAAGGAAGACCTCTTGAACGAGATTATCCCAGACGATCCAAACCAGGCATACGATATGTACAAGGTAATTCAGGCTGTAACTGATAACGGAGAGTTCTTCGAAGTTCAGCCAAAGTTTGCTAAGAACATCATCACTGGTTTCGCACGTTTCAACGGTCAGAGCGTTGGTATCGTAGCTAACCAGCCATCAGCTTACGCTGGCGTATTGGACGTAAACGCAAGCCGTAAGGGTGCACGCTTCGTTCGTTTCTGCGATGCTTTCAACATTCCAATCGTTTCACTTGTTGACGTACCGGGCTTCCTCCCAGGTACAGGTCAGGAGTACAATGCTGTCATCCTTCACGGTGCACAGTTGCTCTACGCTTACGGTGAGGCTACCGTTCCAAAGATTACTATCACATTGCGCAAGAGCTACGGTGGTTCTCATATCGTTATGGGTTGTAAGCAGCTCCGTTCTGACCTCAACTTCGCATGGCCAAGTGCTGAGATTGCCGTTATGGGGGCATCTGGTGCAGTTGCTGTTCTCTGTGGTAGAGAAGCTAAGGAAGTTAAGGAGCAGGGTGGCGACGTTAAGCAGTTCCTCGCTGAAAAGGAAGAGGAGTACTCAGAGAAGTTTGCTAATCCATATCAGGCAGCGCAGTTTGGCTACATTGATGATGTTATCGAACCACGCAACACTCGTTTCCGCATCTGCCGCGGCTTAGCTCAGTTGGCTCATAAGAAGCAGGACCTGCCAGCTAAGAAGCATGGATGTATGCCAATGTAATAAGGAGGCACGCGACTATGGATAAAAACGTATATGCAGCAATTGCAATGGCACTCTATGAGTTTGCCGGCAACAATGTTCACGACAACGAGCCGGGCATTATCACTATTCTGCCAAAGCAGACAATGTGGGATGCTAAGTTCGAGATAATGACAAAGAAACCATAATAGACAACAATGAAAGAATACAAATATACTATCGACGGCAAGGAATATAAAGTCGAGATTGGTGAGATTAATGCCGAGAATGTTGCAGAAGTAACTGTCAACGGTGAGCAGTATGCAGTGCAGATGGAACAGCCTGCTGAACCAGAGAAGAAGAAGGTTGAGCTTGGTAAGCCAGCTGCTGCTGAGGCAAGTGAGGAGGCTACTCCTGCTGTTGCTATCAACAGTTCTGCTGCTGTTAAGGCTCCACTGCCAGGAACTATCACATCCGTTGAAGTGACTGTTGGTCAGGAGGTGAAGGCTGGCGACACAGTTGTTGTCCTCGAGGCAATGAAGATGCAGAACAACATCGAAGCTGAGAAGGATGGCAAGGTGACTGCTATTGCGGTGAAGGTCGGCCAGGCTGTGCTTGAGGACGACCCATTGGTTGTCATTGAGTAACGATTTGGGATGTTTGGGGACAAGTGATTTCCAGCTGAATAAATTATCTGACTGAACAATCTGGTAAAAAATACCAGATTGGTTATTGTCATCACAGACACTCAACAACTATCAATTATTATTTTCACGAGGGTATGCCGTCTTGGCATACCCTCTTTTTGTTATCACACGACCATACTCTTAACAACATATATATCGGAACTACTGGAATTATTAAAACAGAATAGTTCTGATTTATCCAATATTTCGAGGGAATTTCAGAATCATGAGTTTACCAGCAAATAAGAGAGTATGAAAGGTATAACTAAACGGAAAACTTTATGGTAGTGATATATTCTGTTACGAGCAAATCAGAATCCTATTACCCACACGAAACATTATAGCCCCAGAATACCTGATAATTAACATTTTCAGAACGATGAATAGGCTGGCACGGGGCAATACGGACACAGAAAAGATGATAGCCATGATGAGCCAGCTGACGGAAGAGTCCGCAAAAAAGGATTAACGATCTTTGACCCTATATTAGACCAACGATTTTAAGGAATATATGCTTAGCATAATATACCCGGGATAGCCTAACACCACAAGTGGGAAAGTTTAACTATTAAGTATGTGGGAACTAATCTTTGCTTTGAGATTGAAACCGACAGAAAAGAGTTTGTACTTTCTCCCAGACAACAACAAAAAAACTTTACCTCTTTAAAGCCAGATTATAATTGTAGAACTCTGTCTTACCTGTAATATCTTCGATAACTTCAAGGAACGGTGGAAAATTAACATCCTCATGATCAACAATTCCTTTCGTCTCCAAGATTTGAAGATCCGAAGTTGGAGCAATGTAAGTATCTAATTCAAAAAACTGTCCACGCCATATAAAGGTTTTGCGAACCTTGTGTATTGACTGCCGGTAAGGATCAGCCTGACGCATCAGCGACTCATAGAGATTGTTGTCAATCTGTCGCTCCGTAACAACCTGCTCATTATTCGGCAAGGTCTTCTTCGTTGTACGGACATTGACAGAAACACCATTCAATGTACGGCGACGGAGTCGGACTTCACTGCGTGGCTCAGAAGTAAGGTAAGTCTGCTTGATTTCACTTTCAATAGCATCGGGTATTTCTCCTATAAGACGGACAATATACTTGCGTTCTTCAATGACCTGCTGGGGGATCTCCAGTACATTGGAGATTTCCTGAAGCACACGATTAATCTTTGTGTCAAAGTTCTCATGATTGTTGATTACACGCAGATGCGGGTGCTCCGACCATGCTTGAATAACCTTCTTATCCAATTCACGGGCAAGTTCAAGTCCCTCTGTACGCTCGGCATTGTTAGCTGTGGTATAGAACTGTTCAGCACCATCAGCAGCACTTACTAGGTGAAGAACTGCGTCATAACGGGCACGAAGGTCTTCTGATGAAGTTCCTGCACCAGTCGTTATTTCCTTCCACATCTCCGGCTTCATATAAGCAGAGATGTCCATAGTACCACGGTCACAGACAATAATCGTAGGTTTATCAATGGTTTCAGCCATACAGGTAAACTTGTCTTCCAAGGCAAGCTGCATCTCCAATGTAGCCTTCTCTCCCTCATAGAAGAATGCAGGATTATCCGTAAGATAATCCATACCCGCCTGACTGAAGAGCGTTGGAACTTCTGGAATGATAAACACCTTGTAACCAAGACTTGAGAAGTGCTCGATAATCTTGACAAGTGCTGTCGTTTTTCCGGCACAAGGACCGCCGGTAAGTACAATTCGTTTCATAATGGACTAAAAAATCCCCTCCACCCGAAAGTGAAAGGGATTACTATCTAACATTACTGCTTTACAGTGCAAAAATGTCAATATTGAATCACTCAGCTGCTGGAGTTTCCTCCTCAGCTACAGCTGCCTCTGCAGGCTGCTCTACTGGAGCTTCCTCAACTGCAGGTGCTGGCTGATTCTCTGCAACAACAGTTACAGGAACCTTAACCTCAACCTCCTTGTGGAAGTGAACAGTAGCCTCAGAAGTACCAACTGCCTTCATATCACGCATTGTAACGATCTTGCGATCAATCTCAATACCACGCTTAGCAAGCTCCTCAACAACGGTAGCTGCGTTAACTGAACCGTAAGTTACGCCAGTTGCAGAAACTTTTGTTGCAATAACAAGCTCTACACCATCCAACTGAGCTGCCTTCTTCTCAGCCTCAGCCTTGAGAGCTGCGAGCTTGGAAGCCTGCTGCTTCAGGTTCTCAGCCAACTGCTTCTTAGCAGATGGAGAAGCGATAACACCCTTACCTGTTGGGATAAGGTAGTTACGGCCATAGCCGTTCTTTACATTAACGATATCGTTCTTGTATCCAAGACCGATAATATCTTCTTTCAGTATAATTTCCATCTAATGACCTCCTTTTTACTTCATCAAATCGGTTACATAAGGAAGGAGCGCAATCTGACGAGCACGCTTAACAGCCTGTGCCACACGACGCTGATACTTCAGAGAAGTACCTGTGATACGACGAGGGAGAATCTTACCCTGCTCGTTGAGGAACTTCTTCAAGAACTCGCCATCCTTATAGTCGATGTACTTAATACCGCTCTTTTTGAAACGGCAATACTTCTTCTTCTTTGTGTCGATAGAAGGAGCGGTCAAATAACGGATTTCTGATTTCTGCTCTGCCATGTTTTAAGCCTCCTTTTTAGCTGCCCATTTAGCACGACGCTTCTCAGCATAAACTGCAGAATACTTGTCCTGCTTAACGGTAATGTAACGAATAACCTTCTCGTCACGACGGAAGCCGGTCTCGAGAGTATTGATAACTGATGGTTCTGCGTTGAACTCCAACATTGCGTAGAAGCCTGATGACTTCTTCTGGATGTTGTAAGCCAACTTCTTCAGACCCCAGGCCTCCTCGTTCAAGATCTCAGCGCCGTTATCGGTGAGCAGTTTCTTGAATTTAGCGACCGTTTCCTTCATCTGTTCGTCAGACAAAACGGGAGTCAAAATGAAAACGGTTTCGTATTGATTCATACTACTTAAAAATATAAAATGTGAATTAAACTGCATCTGCTTTCACAAAATGCGATGCAAAAGTACTGTTTTTTATGCAATTGACCAAATTTTTTTAGTACTTTTGCGTCTAAATACAGTATTATTACACATTTGCATGAAAAGATATATCAAATACTTAGGCATTGCAGCTATCATCATAGGTCTTCTTCTGTTCGTACTCCACCTGATCATCCGCTTTAATGGAAACACACTCCTTTTCTGCGGACTGTCACTGGTTCTAGGTGGGGTTATTACATTCGTCAAGGGAGAAAGTCTTACCTCTTTCCATTCCTCGAACAGTAAGAAAAAGGAACAGTAATAGTTCCTTTGTCATCAATCAAGGTGCAATTTCAAGAAAAGAAACACCTATAAGACTAAACACGGTGGCTTTCCATGATAAGCAAGCAGCGTGCAAGGACAGGTAAAAGCCCCCTCCCCTACATCCTGATACAATCTTTATCCATTTATTTTCATCCTCAATTCCGCAGCGTTTTTCCTTGTGAGGCGATTTTATATGTTGAGATGTCTTTTTGGGCTCTATATGTTGTTATGAGGACTTTCGGGCTTCTAGGGTCTTGCCTGGGCATGAAATCCCCCACCCAAACCAATGAGGAATATGAGAACCACAAAGAAATGCTGCTTATTCAAGGAATACTTCAGAATAGTATGCTTTGTTTGTATACAGGTTCAGAACGTTCCTCCTTCCCGTTCGCACCCATTTTGCCGGCACGCTGACAAAATGCAGGATAAAGGCTTTCAGCCTGCTTGTCTTTTTCAACGGCTTGACCTTTTCGCTGATATGGCGGACAAGATAGAAATAGAAGTTCTTCAGCATGGCGGTAACCATCATGAAAACCATGTTCTCAGCCATGAGGGAAAAGGGCATATGTTCCAGTTATTCACATTGGTGTTTCCATCACGGTTCTCACTTCCGACTATGATGCCCCCGATGGAAGCCCAGCCCGGGAAATAGCCAAAATCCTGCTTGTAGGAATACTTTGCATCGAACTTGTAAGCTGGAATAAACTGGTGGTCAAAGTCCAGGTCAACATGGCTGCCCGCCTTTATAAGGTTCTCCCGTTAAATGCGTAGATTGGTAACAGAACAAAGGATTATACGCTTGTATGGTATGGCTATCCAAGATCAGACGGTCTCACAAAGGAGGATAAAGTAAAAGATAAAAATGCAGAAAAGGCAAACAAATACCATGTCTTTCCATCTTCCACAAACAACTTATTCCCATATCAATCAATGTTTGTAAACTATTTTCATGCAACTCAAAACCAACACATGGTCTTTTGGCTTTGAAAAGACGCCCAATTGAGTTGCAATAGATGCCCTTTTGAGGTCTAACTGACGCCCTTTTGAAGTCCAATTAAGCACCTTTTCTTACACCACTTTATAACTAACTGATTTACTGTTGGTTGCAAACTTGCTTTTTACACGTGTTTTTGCCTTTATCTGTAGGTATTTTACCCGAAATTATGTCATGATTTTTCAATCTATTGTCTGCATTTTCAAAGTATTAAAATGAAAGGGTTTTCTGTGTCGGAGGATGATAACAAAAGTAGGTATCCAAGACAGTCTTGGCTATGTTTTTAAATGAACAACTCCGGTTTTTCCTTTAAAGCTATACGAAAAACATCCACGCATTTAATGGAAGAACCCTTTATAAGCTCCATTCTCCGTATCATCCGTAAAAGTAAGGTGTTCAGCTTCTCTGCAGTGTTGAAACTGTAGGACTTTCCTGATGTCTCGCTCCTGTAGACAATATTCTTCTCGGCAAGCTCCTTCAGTCCGCGCCCCACAGTGTCGGCACCGGGTAACAGCGCGCCTGGTCTCTGCCTGAACTGTCCTGTAAGCGAATTGATGTCCTCAAGACAGTCCTCACCACAAAGGTAGCTGAAGAAGAAAGAGCCTGGAATGCTTCCATGGCTGAATGCCTTGCTGCTGCATCCGCATCTGCCCAACACGGATTCGGTAAGTTTTTCAAAGCCCTACTTTGAAAAAACGTCCATGATGTGATAAATTCCTCCGAAGGAAGTGATATTTTCGTTTTTAATTGCTACCTTTGTCATGTCAGATTTTTGCTTGTTTATTATTTTGATAGCACTAAGATAGGTGAAAATCCTGACATGTCCAAGTGTTTTGAGGACTTTGTTTCTCAGGCACTTGGATTTCTCACAAGAAATTATGCTGCGGAATTAAGGTTCATGAGAATAAATATTTATTTTCATGAAGAAGAATTGGAGCTGTTGACTATCTGCTGCCAATCAACTGTTTCCCGTTGCCGCCTTGAAGCTCATATCAAGTCCCTTAACACTATGTGTTAGCGCACCAAAAGAGATGAAATCAACACCAGCCTGTGCATAAGGAATCATGGTATCGAAGGTAATTCCGCCACTTGACTCCGTCTCACAGCGTCCGCCGACCATTTCAACTGCCTTGCGTGTTGCCTCAGGCGTGAAATTGTCGAACATAATGCGGTCACATCCTTCATCCAACGCTTCTTCCAGTTCCTTAAAGTTTCGCACCTCACACTCAATCTTGAGGTCTTCTTTACCATGCTCCCTACAATACTGCTTTGCCATAGAGATTGCATTATGCACGCCTCCACAGAAATCTACATGATTGTCTTTCAAGAGAATCATATCAAAAAGACCGATACGATGGTTCATACCACCACCAATCTTGACAGCCTCTTTTTCCAGCATTCTCATTCCAGGTGTAGTCTTACGTGTATCAAGAACGCGTGTCTTGGTACCAGCATCAACAAGTGCCTGCTGATACTTATGCGTCATTGTAGCTATACCACTCATACGCTGTAGAATATTGAGCATGAGACGCTCTGTCTGCAACAGGCTTCGGGTTCTTCCCTTTACACTCATCACAATATCTCCCGGCTTGACATGCGTACCGTCTTCTACATAGACATCCACCTGCAGTTCCGGGTCGAAAAGATGGAATACTCTTCTGGCAACATCTACTCCTGCCAGGATTCCTTCTTCCTTGATAAGCAATCTGCTTTCGCCCATGGAATCTGCAGGGATGCAACAAAGTGTTGTATGGTCACCGTCACCAATATCCTCACTGAAAGCGAGTTCGATAAGTTTGTCGTTGAGTTCTTCTACTGATAACATAATAAAAATAAAATTTATAAACCTAAACGTTCGGATATGTCCAACATTCTATGAATGGATTTGACAGCCTTCTTGGCTACCGTTGGTTCTACCTCAATAGCAGGCCATCCATATTTCAGGCAATTATACAACTTACTCAGTGTGATAAGTTTCATATAATTACATTCATTACAGGCACAAGTACTGCCATCGGGAGGAGCAGGGATAAAGGTTTTCTGTGGAGCCGACTTCTGCATTTCGACCAGAATACCATTCTCCGTTGCCACGATAAACTCCTGTGCTTCATCCATAATGCTGTACTTCAGCAAGGCTGCCGTACTGCCGACCTTGTCAGCAAGGCTGGTAACAGACTCCTTGCATTCGGGATGAGCCAGTATCTTGGCTGTAGGATGTTCGCGCTTCAGCTGTAGAATCTTCTCTACAGAGAACTTCTCATGAACGTGACAAGCACCGTCCCACAACAGCATCTTCCGTCCAGTAAGCCTGTTGATGTAACCTCCCAAGTTCCTGTCTGGTCCGAAAATAATAGGTGTATCTTTCGGAAGAGAGTCTACAACTTGTCTTGCATTGCTGCTCGTTACCACGACATCGGTCACCGCCTTGGTTGCAGCCGTTGTATTGACATAGCTTATTACGGTATGACCGGGATGAGCCTTTACGAACTTCTCAAACTCATCAGCAGGACAGCTTTCTGCCAAGGAGCAGGAAGCATTCAGGTCAGGAACGAGTATTGTCTTCTCCGGACATAAAATCTTATTCGTTTCACCCATGAAGTGGACGCCACACATGACGATGATGTCGGCATCTGTTGTTGCAGCCTTCTGTGCCAGTGCCAGACTGTCTCCTACGAAATCTGCCAGTTCCTGAATTACACCTTCTGTATAATAATGTGCCATAATCAGCGCATTCTTTTCCTTGCACATCCTGCGTATTTCAGCCTTGACATCTATTCTCTCTGGGATAGGTTCGTCTATGAAACCCTGTCCCATCCACTTTTCGTCTATCATTTTGTTCTTAGTTATAAAACGAGAAGACAATGATAATTGTGTATCTCGTATATTCAGTCTGTATTCTTTTAGCTACTTTTGGTCATAAGCATGCTTAGGATAATCTACCGTGTAGTGCAACCCCCGGCTTTCCTTGCGCTCTATAGCCTGCCTTGTTATTAGATACCCGACGTTAATCATATTACGGAGTTCACAGATATCCTTGGTTGCTGTAACTCGTTTAAAGAGGCTTTCTGTTTCCTCATACAAAAGGTCAAGCCTTGCCCATGCACGTTTCAAGCGTAAATCACTCCGCACAATACCAACATAGTTACTCATGATTTCGCCTACTTCCCGGATGCTCTGTGTTATCAGAACATGCTCTTCATTGGTCATAGTTCCCTCATCATCCCATTCAGGGACATTCGTATTGAAGTCGTAGTTATCAATCGTCTGAAGAGAATGCGCAGAAGCCGACTGTGCATATACTACTGCCTCTATCAATGAGTTGCTGGCAAGTCGGTTTCCTCCATGCAATCCCGTACATGAACATTCTCCGACTGCATAAAGTCTGTGGATGGAACTTTCCGCATTCAAATCGACCTTAATGCCACCACAGATGTAATGGGCACTGGGACAGACGGGGATATACTCTTTCGTTATATCTATGCCAACGCTCAAACACTTCTCATAGATATGCGGGAAATGACGCTTTGTTTCTTCTGCATCCTTATGTGTCAAGTCAAGACATACATGGTTAAGTCCGTGAATTTTCATCTCATGGTCAATTGCCCGTGCAACTATATCGCGAGGAGCAAGGGAAAGACGTTTATCATACTTCTGCATGAACTCCTTACCATCCGGCAATCTCAGCACACCGCCATATCCACGCATTGCTTCAGTAATCAGAAACGCCGGATGGGTTTCCGATGGATTATAAAGGACTGTGGGATGGAATTGTACGAACTCCATATCCTTTACAGTTCCCTTGGCACGATAGACCATTGCGATGCCATCGCCGGTAGCAATCACAGGATTGGATGTCATTGCATAGACCGCTCCCACACCTCCTGTAGCCATAAGTGTAACCTTACTCAGGAACGTATCAACCTTTTTGGTATCGGGATTGAGGATATAAGCACCGTAACACTCTATATCCGGCGTCCTGCGTGTAACCTTTATCCCCAAATGGTGTTGCGTGATAATCTCAACAGCATAATGATTCTCAAACACTGTTATATTACAATTTGTCCTCACTGCTTCCATCAGTCCACGCTGTATCTCAAAGCCCGTATCATCAGCGTGATGAAGTATGCGAAAGTCACTGTGCCCTCCTTCACGGTGAAGATTGTATGTCCCGTCACCGTTCTTGTCGAAGTTAACACCCCACCCGATGAGCTTTCTTATAGCTTCAGGCGCATTACATACAACATGCTTTACCGCCTCAGGGTCGGAAATATAATCACCAGCAACCATCGTGTCGTGGATGTGCTTTTCAAAATTGTCTATAGCGAGATTGGTTACAGCAGCTATTCCTCCCTGTGCTTTAGCCGTATTCGCTTCACCCAAAGAAGTCTTGCATACAAGGGCAACCTTTCCCTTGCCACTATTAGCCACACTCAGGGCATAACTCATTCCCGCAATACCGCCACCGATAACCAGGAAATCGAATTTGTGTATCATAAATGCCTTCTTCTGATATTGTCCAATTATTCGATGCAAAATTAATAAAAAATACTGTAATACAGGTCGTAAAGCTGAATTTAAATCATTAAGACTGACAGAAAACGACGCTACCCTGCTCCCTGTTGGGAGAGAATAGCGTTGCTGTTTACAATTCCAATATGCTGCACCATCAGAATACAGTTTTCTTATTCCTCATCTGGAACGATAAGCTTATAGCCCTTGCCGTGGATATTGATAATCTCAATCTGAGCATCCGGCTTCAAATGCTTACGCAACTTGGTTATGTAAACATCCATTGAACGGGCATTGAAGTAGTTGTCATCAATCCAGATAGTCTTCAAAGCATAGTCACGCTGGAGAATTTCATTAGAGTGTGCGCAAAGCAAGGCAAGTAGTTCATTCTCCTTTGTAGTAAGTTTCGTTGCCTTCTCCGGGTTATTGTCCAATGTAAGCAACTGCTTCTGTGTATCGAAAGTGAAGCGACCAATACTATACATAGTAGACTCCTTGGTCTTCTTTCCTCTTACACGACGGAGGATTGCCTCAATACGGAACACAAGTTCCTCCATAGAGAATGGCTTGGTAATATAATCATCAGCACCGATTTTGAAACCTTCCAGAATATCCTCCTTCAGCTGTTTTGCAGTAAGGAAGATAATAGGAATCTCCGCATTAGCCTGACGAATCTCCTGTGCAAGCGTAAAGCCATCCTTCTTTGGCATCATGACATCGAGCACACAGATGTCATACTTACTCTTCAGAAAAGCTCTATAACCTACCTCACCATCAGGACAGAGGTCAGCTTGATAGCCCTTAGCCTGCAGATATTCACTCAACAGTGTTCCGAGATTCTCATCATCTTCACACAACAGAATTTTCAATTTATCATCCATAATCTATACGTATTAAATTGTTTTTACTTTATAAATCTATTCTATTCCTTCGTACTCTTCATCATGAATCACCGGGAGCTTGATAACGAACTTCGTCCCCTTACCATACTCACTCAGCACTTTTATCTCTCCTTCATGCAGGTCAACCATTTTCTTCACGTACGCCAACCCAAGTCCAAAACCTTTCACATCATGGAGGTTTCCTGTATGAACACGATAGAACTTGTCAAATATCTTCTTCAGATTATCTTTCTTGATACCCTGTCCTGTATCACGGACTGAAAGATAGAGAAAATCATTCGTATTCCAAGTCTTCAGATAAACATCCAGCGGCTGGTCGGGCTTTGCATACTTGACGGCATTATCCAAGAGGTTAAAAATGACGTTCTGGAAGTGCATTTCATCGACATACATCGTCGAATCAACTGCTTCAATTTCCGTATAAACCTTACCACCTGTATGCTCAACACGCAGCGAGAACGAATGGGCAACCGTCTCCACCATCTCGTTAAGGTCGGTATATTTCTTCTTCAACACAGCCTTCTTGCGGTCATACATACTCATCTGTAGCACTTTCTCAACAAGGAAACGCAAACGTTTCGACTCATCATTGACAACACCTCCCAAGTGTTCAATCATCTTTGGTGTCTTCGGCAGGCTCTTGTCGTTCATCATCTGGGCAGCCAGCGAAATACTTGCAATCGGCGTCTTCAGCTCATGCGTCATATTGTTAATAAAGTCATTCTTTATCTCGCTGTACCGTTTCTGACGGAAGATGGTCACAATCGTGAAGATGAAGGTCACCAAAAGGACGAAGGTAAAGATGATTGACGGAATCATAAAGCGTACACTCGAGAATATGTAGTTGTTCATCTCCGGGAAGTGAACCTTCACAACGCCCATCCTGTTTACTGGGTCATTACGGAACAATACTTGCGAATAGGTATTCTCCTCACCGTTGCTCACATAGTCCGGACACTTATACACCTCGCGTCCATCCTGTGTCGTCACCGTGAAATGGTAAGGAATATTGATTCCGTTGTTCATCATCTCCGCCTTCAAGTCCTGATCAAGCAGCTTGAAGTTGATACGGTCACGCAGCGGCTTGTCTGAAGCTGAGTAAAGAATATTGTATATCACCTCCTCCAACATTGCCTTTTGATACACATAACGGTTACGGACAATCTCTTGCATGTTACGCTTTGTAGCAGAAAGACTGCTGCTGTCGTTACGCAGAATCATCGCTTTCGGTGTCAGCGAAGGTTTTGACTGAAGCAGTTTTGCCTCAAAGGAAGTATATGCTTCACCCTGATCATCTGTTGCAGGAGCCTGGTGAGCTGCGGACGAAGTATCCTTTTCCGTTGCATTTTCCTTATCCTGCGTACGTTCTTTCTTGTCTATATCATCTTCCAAATAGCGAAGAGTTTCATTCAACTCCATATTGCGAGAAGCCTGATAAAGGGCACGGTTGACGGACTCGTCAAACTGTTCCTTCTTCATCTCAGCCATTTCTTCAATATAGTTGAGCTGGAGCAGAAGCAAGCCAAGGAACGAAAGTCCCATGATTACCGCTATTGTCCAAATTGTTTTCTTCTTCATTATCCGCTATTTATATTCATGTGTGACATGGAAACAACCCACTTGCAACACCTTATATCAAATTCGTGGATGCAAAGATAAGAATTTCTTAAAACCTTAACATATAAAAGTTAATTAAATAGGTTGAATTCAGACTTATTAACTAATTATTCATTACAAGGATTATAATTATTAATTATAAAACAAAAAACAAGCCTTCCATTCGCACAATGCATTGCCATTACGATACCCCATTCTTTCCCTCTATATCAAGTCTTATATCTAATTTTACTTCACGAAAAAAAGATTTCTTTTCATGAAACGAATTTCGCAAAGCTGAAAAAAGTATTATAAACGACTGCTTTAAGTGTTCTAAAACTTAAGAGCTATCATACTATAACATAGGGACAAACAAGACATCCCTTAGTCATAAAAAGAAAAGAGGCTGACCCAAAGGATATAATCAGCTACCTTCGAATCAACCTCTTTAATTTAATTATCTAAAACAGGGGAATTACTCTTCATCTTCCTTCACTTCAGCCTCATGCTCAGCAATCAGCTTCAGCTGGATGTCATTTGGAACAAGCTCATAACTTGCAAACTTCGTTGTGAAACTTGCACGACCGCCAGTGAGAGAACTCAATGAAATGCTATAGTTTGCGAGTTCCTTCAAAGGAATCTTTGCCTGCAGCTTCTGATAACCAGCCTCAGAATCCATACCCATAATCATGGCACGGCGTCCCTGCAAGTCGCTCATTACATCACCCATATAGTCTCCCGGCACGAATACTTCCAAGTCATAAATTGGCTCAAGAATCTTAGGACCAGCTGCCTTGAAGGCATCAGAGAAAGCATGACGGGCTGCCAAGGTGAAAGAAAGCTCATTGGAATCAACCGGATGCATCTTACCATCAAAGACAATCACACGTACATCACGTGCATAACTTCCTGTCAGCGGGCCACGCTCCATGCAATCCATTACACCTTTTAATATAGCAGGCATGAAGCGGGCATCAATAGCACCACCTACAACTGAGTTGATAAACACGAGCTTACCACCCCAAGGAAGGTCACGCTCTTCACGTCCCTTAATGTTCATCTTGAACTCCTGTCCATTGAATTTATAGGTTGTCGGATCAGGCATACCTTCTGCGTATGGCTCAACTATCAAATGGACCTCGCCGAACTGACCGGCACCACCACTCTGTTTCTTATGGCGATACTCAGCCTTTGACTGCTTGGTGATTGTCTCACGATATGGAATCTTAGGCTCCTTGAATGTCACCTGCAACTTCTCATTGTTCTCCAGACGCCATTTGAGCGTACGAAGATGGAACTCACCCTGACCATGAACGATGGTCTGCTTCAGCTCCTTGCTCTGCTCAACAACCCATGTAGGATCCTCCTGACGCATCTTCAGCAAGGCTGCCATGAGCTTCTCAGTCTCCTGTGAGCTCTTAGCCTCAACAGCACGAGAGTACTTGGAATTAGGATACTTAATGAAGTCAAAACGCTGGTCAAGCCCCTTTCCGTTCAAAGTATTACCAGTCTTCACATCCTTCAGCTTCACAGTACAACCTAAGTCTCCGGCATTCAGCTGGTCAACGGCAATACGGTTCGCACCTGCACAGGCATAAAGCTGCCCCATACGCTCCTTTGAGCCTCGGTCAGAGTTTGTCAGGTCATCGCCCGACTTCACACAGCCACTCATCACCTTGAAATAACTTACCTCACCGATATGTGGCTCCATACCAGTCTTGAAGAAGTAAAGCGATTCCGGACCATTGCTGTCAGGTGTAACTTCCTCACCACGGGTGTTGTGAATCTTCGGCATCTCGTCAACGAAAGGAACGACGTTACCGAGGAATTCCATCAAACGGCGGACACCCATACTCTTGCCTGCACATACACAGAAAACAGGAAAAATGGAGCGAGTGACAAGTCCCTTGCGGATACCTGTACGCAACTCATCCTCAGTAAGTGTCTCTTCCTCAAAGAATTTCTCCATCAAGCCCTCATCATTCTCGGCAGCAGCCTCAACAAGTGCCTTATGCAGTTCCATCGCCTTATCCATCTGGTCAGCTGGAATATCCTCAATAATCGGCTCACCACCTTCGGGTTTCCAACTGTATTTCTTCATCAACAGGACATCAATCAAGCTGTTAAAACCTGGACCAGTCTCAACAGGATACTGTACAGGTACACACTTTGACCCGTAAATCTCCTGCATGTTCGAGATGAGGTTATCAAAATCACACTTTTCAGAATCCAACTGGTTAACTAAGAAAATAACGGGCTTCTTGAGTTTTTCGGTATAACGGAAGTTGTTCTGCGTACCTACCTCCGGTCCATACTGACCATTGATAAGGATAACAGCCTCATCGGTTACGTTAAGTGCAGTAATAGCTCCGCCCACGAAGTCGTCGCTACCTGGACAGTCAATGATGTTCAGCTTCTTGTTGTTCCACTCTACATGGAATACCGTCGGGAACACAGAGTAACCATATTCCTGCTCTACAGGGAAGTAATCACTGACCGTGTTCTTGGCTTCAACTGAACCGCGGCGTTTAATGACACCAGCTTCGAACAACATACTTTCGGCAAGAGTAGTCTTGCCGCTACCCGCACTGCCAACCAAGGCAATGTTCTTAATCTCGTTTGTCTGATATACTCTCATATCTTGATAGATTTAAGCTGTTAGTAATAATTTGTCTATTCCTTTCAAGGGACAAACCAAAGATTGCCCTTTCAGCGGTCTAAGTTAGACATTTTCATTGAAAGTGCCAAAAGTTCTTACGAAAAAAGCGTAATCTTTTAAAACTTATTAGTACATTTGCATTGCTTCTCACAACACATACATTAATATATACGCATATTCGATTATCATGCCTGGATTATACATTCACATTCCTTTCTGCGCCAGTCGCTGTATTTACTGCGGCTTCTATTCTACTGTACCCGCAAAGAAAAAGAACGAAAGACTTTCTGTAGAAGAACAGTATGTGAATGCTGTCTGCCATGAGATGGAACTGCGCACGGAGAAGAAATGTGATATGTCTGCTGGAAGAACAAGTAGTTTGTCAACTATCTATTTGGGTGGTGGAACCCCTTCTCAGCTTTCTTTCGAGAGCCTACAGAAGATATTCCAGACGATAAACAAGGTATATCACATTGGTTTAGAACGGAATATAGAGAACAACACTGGCACCACAGCGACTCCTATCGAAATCACAATGGAATGCAATCCAGATGATGTAACGGAAGAGTTCGCACAGAATCTGCGCCAACTGCCTGTCAACCGCATCTCAATGGGTGCACAGACTTTCTCTGATGAACGACTGAAGTTTCTTCATCGTCGCCACACAGCTAACGAAGTTGAGACAGCAGTAAGTCGTTTAAGGACTGTAGGTATCAGGAATATATCCGTAGACCTCATGTTTGGCTTCCCGAACGAGACACTTGAAGAATGGGAAGATGACATCGAGCGACTTCTCGCCTTGGACGTTGAGCATATCTCCGCATACAGTCTTATGTATGAAGAGAGCACCCCACTCTACCGACTTCTCCAGGCCGGAAAGGTCAAAGAAATAAATGATGAACTTTACCGACAGATGTACGACATGCTCATCGACCGTCTTGCCGATGCCGGCTATGAGCAATACGAAATCAGCAACTTCGCCAAACTCACCCCCAAAAGTCCAAAGCTCAAAGTTCAAAGCTCAAAGTTCAAAGCCCCCAGTCCTTTCCGTTCTCAGCACAATAGTTCCTATTGGCACAACATTCCTTACATAGGCACCGGAGCATCCGCCCATTCATACGGCAATGGAAAGAGAAGCTGGAATGTGGCGGACACAGAGACTTACATAAATGCAATCCGAGAAGACAGACTACCATGTGAAGCGGAAGTAATAGATGCAGACACACATTACAACGATACGGTTATGACTGCGCTCCGTACATGTGAAGGAATAGAACTGTCAACGATCTCTGCCGAATACCGAACGTATCTCATGTGCCTTGCAACACCATTGTTACAACAGGGCTTATTAAAAGAGGACAACGGCTGGATCCACCTCACCCGTAACGGCATCTATGTCAGCGATTCCATAATGAGCGATTTAATGAAGGTGTAAATGTGTCTACCGCTGTCTGGTAAAACTTAAACAGCATAGCCTCCCATGCTCTTTTAAACAAATAAATTCCTATTTATATTTGGAAAAGCAAGTCTCTTATCAAATATGTTTGTTTGCTTTTGACAACACAACTCTTTCCTGACAACAGTTTGTTCTCGGTCCTACAACATATTGCAAGGTGTTTAGCTCTCAACACCAGTAGTGCTTACCAACAACACCAGTAGTGCTTACCAACAACACCACATTTGATGGGCAACAACACATCGGTAGAAAATGAGAAAAAAGATTCGGTATAATAGATAGCATGACACTAACTTACACGACAAATGTTTGCCAGACAGCACTAAATATATCATCAATAATCATCAACATTCAACGTCCAACATTTAACATCTAACATTCAACATCTAACAAATGACCAACGAAGAATTTGAAAAGAAATGGAAAGAGAACCGTAACAAAGTTCTTGCCAACAACGAAGAGTATCAACGCATCGCCCGAAGCTATAACAGCTGGGGATGGATTGACTATATCATCTTCATAGTGGGCTTTGTTATCTGCGAAAACTACACAAAGACCCTCGTAAACGGTATCGTTCTCCAGTATCTCCTTGCCCTCATCGGCATGGTTCTGATATGGCTCGGATATCGACTCGTCAAGAGTATGCTCAATAGCAAGCAGACATTAGAGCAACTCGAAGAAAAAATCAAGCAGCAATACAAGGAAACACTTGGTAAGTAACGATTCGCTGTTACAAAAAATGGGCTAATTAGCCTTGTCATACTAATTAGCCCAACTATATATCTTTATTTTTCAGCTTTCTTTTTCTCCTTTGCCGGTGGCAATATCAGGTTCAAGATAACACCCACCATAGCAGAAAGCCCAATACCTCCCATAGAGAAACTCCCCCACTGCAGAACAGCACCACCAATACCCATCGTCAGCGTAACAGATATAATAATGATATTACGTGTGCGGTTGAAGTCTACCTTGTGCTGAATAAGGTTCTGAATACCTACAGATGCAATTGTACCAAAGAGCAGCAACATGATACCTCCTAAGACTGCTGCAGGAATACTCTGCAAGAGAGCACTCAACTTACCTATTACCGAGAAGACGATTGCTGTTGCTGCAGCAATACGGATTACCTGAGGATGAGTTACCTTTGTAATACTCATTGCACCCGTCACCTCACTGTAAGTCGTCACTGGAGGACCACCAAACAAACAAGCTGCCAGACAAGCCAAGCCATCACCCAACATTGTACGATGCAAACCAGGAGACTTCGTAAAGTCCTTATCCGCAACAGCACTTACCACATAGACATCACCCACGTGCTCAATCACAGGAGCTATCGCCACAGGAATCATATAAAGGAAAGGCTCCCAATCAAACTGTGGCAAATGAAAATTTGCTAATGCTGGCGGTAAAGCAAACCAAGGTGCAGCATCTACCGGCCCGAAGTTAACCTCATGCATACAAACTGCGGCAATGTATCCTGCCGCAATTCCACAAATAACAGGCACCAACTTCATCAAACCACGTCCCATTGAGAGAACAGTCACTGCCACACCCAATGAAATAAACGCAATAGTCCAGTTTGTTTTAGCCATATCAACTGCCGCCTTTGATAAAGAAAGACCTATCAGAATGATGACTGGACCGATAACAACTGGTGGGAAGAGCTTATCCAACAGCTTCTTGCCCTGCCATTTAATCAATGCTGACATCACAAAATAAACAAGTGCCACACCAGCTATTCCAGCCAATGTTCCAGGCATACCCCAATGGTCAGAAGCAAACTTAATCGGAGCAATGAAGGCAAAGGAAGAGCCTAAAAAAATAGGAACCTTACCTTTCGTAACCAAATGAAAGATAAATGTTCCTAAACCTGCTGTGAATAACGCTGTTGCCGGGTCAAGTCCCACGAGCAAAGGGACGAGAACAGTGGCACCGAAAGCTACAAAGAGGAATTGCACTCCCACTATGGTCTTCCGCACCGGCGATAGTTCTAAATTACCCATGTAATGAATGATTTTTATTAGTAATTATCAGAGATGTCTTAATATGAATTCAATCTACAAAAGTATAAAAAAATGTGCATTATTGTGGTTAAAAAAGGAGAAAAAATGTCTTTTTGATAGAAAAAGAAATCATTTATACATTTCAAAGCAATTCTTTTTGTACCTTTGATGACACTTTTTATTTTAAATCAAACCAATTCACTATGGCTAAAAAACTTCTATACTTTCCAATTTTACTTTTATTGGCAAGTTGTATCCAATCTAACAAACAACCTAACAAAACTCCTCAAACTCTTGAAATGGCTGCTAAAGAGGCTGAACCTGACTATCAGCTAACAGAAGAAGAAACAAGATTAGTATCAAGTTCTAACACCTTCAGCCTGAAGTTCTTCCAACTGTTATCCAGCAAAAAGAACAAGGAGAGTATGGCTTTCTCACCTATGGCAGTGATTTATTCGCTGAACATGCTTAATAATGGTGCAGATGGAAAGACACAGGAAGTCATTTCAAAAGCTCTTGGCTACTCGGTAAAAGACCTTCAGAGTATTAATTCACTTGATAGAAAGATGCTTATTGGTCAGAGAAAGGAAAATACCATCGAACAAAATGAATCTCAGGGATATATGATTACTGCGAATTTCCTGACACTTCACGAGCAAACTAAGGTCCTACCCGACTTCCAAGAAGCGTTAGAACACTATTATTTTACCAATATAATCGAATCTGCCAACACTTCGAAAGGCAAAGAAAAAGCTAATAGACTCTGTAAAACGATAACCAAAGGGCAGATTCAGACCTTGCCAATTAAATTTACTGGCCTTCAAGCGGCACAGCTTATTAATGCTGTAACGCTCAAAGCTGCATGGGCTTTACCTTTTGAAAAGGAGGAAACAAAACCTATGACATTCTATACATCGGATGGCAAAACAAAACAAGTTGAAATGATGCAGAACTATGATTCTAAGCAAGTATATCAAGGATATACGGGAAAGGATTATCAAGTACTACGTATGCCGTTAGAAAATGGCTTTCAAATGTATGCCATCCTTCCTCTGAAGAAAAACAACTTGCAAGCTATCATCAGCAAATTAACGGTCAAAGACCTGCAAAAGATATCTCAAAGCACCAAAGTATATGATTGTGTAGACATCCTTTTCCCACGCTTTACCACTTCATTGAATATTCCTATGAAGCAACTGTATAGCGAAATGGGCTTAGGTAATCTTTTCTCTTCTGAGGCTGATATCAGCAAAATGAGTTCTCAACCACTGGTTATTGATGATGTATTCCAGCAGATAAGCCTGACTGTTAACGAGAATGGAGTCAGTGCAAAAGCTGTTCAAGTTACACAAATAGAGACATTATCGGCAGCTGTTCACCCTACAAAGTTCACCTTCAAGGCTGACCATCCTTTCCTTTATTACATTCTTGACAAGTACAACAACATCTGTTTCATGGGGCAATATATGGGTTACTAAAGCTATACTTTACATATAGCAGACTTTCTTCATACAAACAATATCCCATACAGAAAAGGCTAACAGGGGAAAAGTAGTCCTTAAGAAGAAACAAAAGCTCCAGAGAGCAGAAAATATTAAGCCAATAGCCTTCAACATCGTTTCTTGTTATAGACAACATGAAGGTTATTGGCTTAATTATTACTCCTTAATAATACACTCGGAACTTGATTAATTATCGACGCTTAAGTATCACATATATTATAACAGGTGCACCAATAAGTGGTGTGACTGCATTAAGTGGGATAATACCTGACTCACCGGGAAGATAGCAGATAAAGTTGCACAACAAAGCTATCAAAGCCCCACTAAGCACGGTTCCGGGAAGAAGTGTCTGATGATTCTCTGTGCGGAACAGCAAGCGGGATACATGGGGAATAGCTAATCCTATAAATGACACAGGACCACAGAAAGCTGTTGTAACAGCCGTCAAAAGTCCTACTACCACTAATAGTATATTGCGCATCTGACGGGTACTAATGCCTAAGCTCTCTGCATATTGCGGTCCTAAAAGCAGAATGTTCAGTGGTTTTACCAAGAAGAAAGACGCAACAACACCTGCCAGACAGAGCGATGCAAAGAGTGGCATGTGGTTCATCGGAACTCCTCCAAAGTTCCCCATCCCCCAAACCATATAACTCTTCACGCCGTCTTCGGTTGCAAAGAAATTCAAAAGGGAAACGACGGATGAAGAAACGTAGCCGACCATTATACCGACTATCAGCAACAAAATGCTGTTACGCACCAGAGTTGAGAGAAACAGGATAAGTGCTGTCACCCCGATTGCACCGATAAAAGCAGCCGTAAGAATAGCAAAGAAGCCTGACACCGTGAACGTTGATATAGACACGCTACCACCTAACAGCAACATCACTAATGCTACGCCTAATCCTGCCCCTGAACTGATACCAAACACATCTGGCCCTGCCAAGGGATTACGGAACGCCGTCTGTAGCATTAAACCGCAAACTGCCAGTGAAGCACCACAGAGCATGGAGGTTAAGGTTTGTGGGAGTCGGTTCTCCAAAACAATATACCGCCAGCTTTCCTTTCCGTCAAAACGATTAAAGAGAATATCCACAACATCAGCAAACGGTATCTGAACAGAACCCGTCAGAAGGTTCAGCCCGAACAACAGTACGATACCCATCGCCAGAAATATAAAGATATTCTGTCTCATCTTCTCTATCTTTTAATCTGTCAGTTTCTGGTAATAACGCATGGGAGCAATATGCAAGTCAGGATGAAAGAGTTGAATCAAGTCAGCCAGCAGCCAGTCTGGTCGCCAGCTCACCTCCTCAAAGTAGGGTTTGCTGTCTACCTTACAGCCATAGATTTCCTTTGTCTGACAAGGCTTCAACTTTGCATAACCTTGATATTCAGCTAACAACAGACTACAATTAAAGTCTCCATTATAACATAAAACCCAGAAATCACTCTGTCCGAACTTGTCCAAAACAGTTTCGAAAGGCATTGAAAGACTTCCGCTATGCTTGTCTGCTGCATAGGCATAGGAGCCGTGCGCATCCTTATATAACAGACCGACACTGCTCTCACCACCTGGCAGATACCATACCGCACCTACTTTCCTGTCAGGCAGTACACTACGTGTCACCTTACTCTGTCTTGCTTTCTTACTCAAAGACTTATAGTTCTCTTCCACGACAGCAAACAACGAATCGGCTTCGTGTTCCTTTCCGAAGAGCAAACCGTAGAACTTCATCCATTCTGCACGTCCCAAGGCAGAACGTTCCATATAGTCAGCACATTCTATAATTGGGACTCCTATCTGCTCCAGACGTCCATAACCACCACTGTTCTCAAAGGGAGAAAGCAGGACAGCATCAGCACACAAGTCAATAATCCGCTCAATGTCAGGCTTCATTGCATAGCCACAATCCACTATTCCACCTTTCATCCGTGCACGTTTCTGAACGTCTGGGATAATCATGTACTTCAAGTCTGCTACTCCGGCAATAGCCTTCTGTGCATGCAGCATTTCAATGAGGTTGGCATGAGACGTCGTAAAGACAACACTTTTCTGAAGTGGGATTGCAACCTTTGTACCATCTTCAGGCACATCCACCTGCGAGCCACAGCCAACAAGATAATAAGTATGCAGAACAGCACCCTTCTTCCAAGGGTTCAACAAACGTACTACCACATAACTCTTTGTACGTTCAATAGTGATATTCCGGGCGTATTTTAATTCTTTTTTTGTTCCCTTTTCCCCTTCACGGACCATCTTCTTTCGAGGGTTACTACAGGAAAGAAACAATAAAAGGCAAAGAGTAAATACCGATAACTGACGCATAAACAAGAATTTAATATGCAAAAATACAAAAAAAGATACATTCTTTTGCTTGTTAAGAATATTTTTTATACTTTAGCCACCTAATTTACCAAACAATCTAAATTATTAAACTAAACAACTAACACCATGGCAGAAGAAAAGTCTAATGCACTTAGCAGCCACGTTGAAATGAAGAAAGTCTGGGAAATCTTAGGCATTCTCGTGGTGACAACAATTATCTGGAACCTGCCCACAAGCTGCTTTGGCATTGATGGGTTAACCGTAGTACAACAACGCATCATTGCAATCTTTGTGTTTGCAACCCTTTCATGGCTGACAGAATGTATCCCGGCATGGGCTACATCCCTGGCTATCATGACCATCATGTGCGTCACAGTGTCAAAGAATGCGTTTGGCATCTTCAAGAGCGACGGGATAGGAGAACTCCTTGATTCAAAGGAAATCATGGCATCCTTTGCGGATCCGATCATCATGCTGTTCCTTGCTGGATTCATCCTGGCGATTGCAGCTTCCAAATCGGGACTCGACACATTGCTGGCACGTAACCTTATCAAGCCATTTGGAAACAAGAGTGAGAATGTTCTTCTGGGCTTTCTGTTCATAACAGGAATCTTCTCGATGTTCATTTCAAACACTGCTACAGCAGCCCTCATGCTTACCTTCCTCGCACCAGTCTTTGCTGCTCTCCCTGCCAACGGAAAAGGTCGTATTGCCCTGACGATGTCAATCCCTGTTGCAGCAAACCTTGGAGGTATGGGAACGCCAATCGGTACTCCACCAAACCTTATCGCACTCAAATATCTCAATGACCCACAAGGACTGAACATGAACATTGATTTCATGCACTGGATGGCATTCATGGCTCCGCTTGTAATCATCCTTCTAATTGTTTCATGGAGAATTATCCTATATTTCTTCCCATTTACGCAGAAGACTATTCAGCTGAAGATTGACGGTGAAGTGCATCGTGGATGGCGCATGTGGGTGGTCATCATTACTTTCATCATCACGATTCTCTTATGGATTATCCCAAAAGATATTACCGGCATTGACACCAACACCGTCTCTATGATTCCGATGGGTATCTTCGCCGTTACAGGTGTAATAACTGCAAAGGATATGCAGGAAATCAACTGGAGCGTTATCTGGATGGTTGCCGGAGGTTTTGCAATCGGTCTGGGCATGAACGGTTCCGGATTGGCTGATGCAGCTATCGAGAGTATTCCATTCGGCAACTGGAGTCCTATCATCATCCTTATCATATCCGGACTGATCTGTTACTTCCTGTCAAACTTCATTTCTAACACAGCAACTGCAGCCCTGTTAGTTCCTATCCTTGCCGTAGTATGCCGTGGCATGGGCAACAAGCTGGATGGAATCGGAGGCACAAGCACTATTCTCATCGGTATTGCCATTGCTGCTTCTACGGCTATGTGTCTGCCTATCTCTACCCCGCCGAACGCCATCGCCTATTCAACAGGACTCGTCAAGCACAATGACATGCTCAAGGTGGGACTGACCAGCGGTATCGTCTCAATCATACTGGGTTATATCCTGCTTTACTTCATAGGACAGGCCAACTTCATAGGATAATGACAGAACAATATAAGGCATTTTATATCTGAAGATTATGAGGAGAACATTAAACCCTTTCATACTTCTCCTGTTTGCCATTCCTTTCTTAGGATGCCAGAAGAAAAAGGTAGCTTATGATGTTCCAACATGGATTCTATCCATGGTGGAAGACAACAAGAACACGGGGATTGAAACAGATTTCTCAAACATTCTATCTGACAAAAGAGTGCCTTATATTGGATTTATAGGTTCAAACTATCAGAAACTCAAGATAGACATCCTGAATGTACAGAAAAAAGATGACAACCTGTATGATGTTACTGGCGTTTCTGTTGTCAAGGGGAACCGATGCAATTTCCATGGAACAATCGACGTGATTGAAAACAGGGAGTTCAACCATCCAACGTATGGTGTGGACGACTCTATGAAGGGAAAGTTCAAACGACGTGGATGCAGTATCGCTAAATACAGGTTTGAAGAAGATTCCAACCAGAGGGGAAGTGGTGTATTCTCCGGTTATCTGTTCTTCTATTGGTATGAAACCCATGACAATAAAATCGTATATGACGATATTGATGACCATTCCGATTCTTATTGCAACAACCAGTATGTGGGAACATGGCAAGGTAACAGGACGAAAAAGAGCAAGCCATGTGCATGGGGACAATATCGGGTTCCGAACAGTGGAGATCTCGACATTGGTGCAGCGGAGTTTTCTGTCAATCCCAAATACTCGCATAATGGCTGGGAAAAAGAATAAAGAACCAGACGAAAACGTGAAAGATTCTTCATCCTTACTTGGCAACAACAGGTAAATTCTTATACGGGGTATCCCGTAACCAACAACAGTTTTCCAGTAAAAAGCTGTATCAAGATCAAGGGACACACTGTTTGTGTGTCCCTTAATCATATCTATCCATAAAAGAACAACAAGCTATTTATTACCAGTAATGCAGGAACGCACAGCAAATCCACATACAGTCGGGCTTTGTTTATGATGTGCAGCCCGTTTCATCCTGCGGAATCATCCCCTATCTATTAATTTGAAAAACATCCTTTCCAAATTCTTTTCATGAAAAGAAATATTTATTTACGTGAAGAAAAATATTTTTCTTCATGAAAAGAATTCTTTTTTTTCATGAGAAGAATTCAGCATTTTCATACAGATAAATCAAAAATTATGTAGCAGAAGTAGCAGAAAATATGGTTTATCAACCTATAAATCATCAATCAGCAAATAGGTTTTATCAGTTTTTTTTCGTACTTTTGCAAGCATAGTGTTGAGATGAATCTCATATGCAAATAGATTAGTAATAGAATCTTGATGGATAATAAGAAAGCGACCTTAGAATTAGGAACAAAGCCTGTAGGCAAGTTGCTGGCACAATATGCGTTACCGGCTATTATAGCCATGACGGCAGCATCGCTCTATAACATCATAGACCGGGTATTCATTGGTCAGGTTGTTGGTCCGATGGCTATATCCGGTCTGGCTATTACTTTTCCTTTTATCAATCTTGGCGCAGCCTTTGGTGCTACTGTAGGAGTAGGTGCCTCAACAGCTATCAGCGCGAAATTAGGCCAGCGCGACTATGAGACGGCAGAAAACATCCTTGGCAACACTGTAACATTAAACCTGATTATAGGAAGTGTCTTCGGGATAATCTGCCTTATCTTTCTTAATCCTATCTTACGTTTCTTTGGTGCGAGTGACGCAACACTCCCCTATGCACGCAGCTTTATGGAGGTTATCTTGGCAGGCAACGTCATATCCCACATGTATTTTGGGATGAATGCCGTACTTCGTGCCGCTTCCAAACCACGTCAGGCAATGATGGCAACTATCTTTACTGTCGTGATGAATATCTTTCTCGATTTCGTATTCATAAGATTATGGCATTGGGGAATCCGTGACGCAGCTTTTGCCACTGTCATTTCACAGGCATTGGCACTTTGCTGGCAGATGAAACAGTTTGCCAATCATAATGAGCTGCTTCATCTTAAATATGGTATCTATCGACTTAAAAAACATCTGGTGGAGAATATTATTTCCATTGGAATTTCACCTTTCTTGATGAATGTCTGTGCCTGCATTGTGGTTATTTTCATGAATAATCAGCTGGTAAAATATGGCGGAGACATGGCTGTCGGCGCATATGGCATAGCCAACAGCATAGCTATGATTTTCGTGATGTTTGTCATTGGACTGGACCAAGGTATGCAACCAATAGCTGGTTATAACTATGGCTCGCAGCAGACCGACCGGCTTATGCGTGTGCTGAAACTTACCATCCTTACAGCAACAGGAATCATGGTTACAGGCTGGCTGATAGCCCATATAGCCCCTTATTATTGTGCACGTATGTTCACGACAGATTCCGAACTGATTCGTCAAGCCATCAAGGCAATCCAGATAAACATGATGATGTATCCTCTCATAGGGTATCAGATGGTGATAACCAACTTCTTCCAGTGTATCGGCAAGGTAAAGATAAGTATCTTCCTTTCCCTCTCCCGCCAGCTGTTATTCCTCCTTCCGCTGCTTGCCATACTGCCGCATTTTTTCCAAGTGGATGGTGTATGGGCTTCATTACCATCAAGCGATTTAACGGCATCACTGGTTGCTGCAATCATCATGACTGTCTACATGCGCCGACTGAAGCAGCAGGCTATTAATAAACAAGACGTATAACCATCAATTACAATCTGAATATGGAAAAGAAACTGATAATAAACGTTGGTCGTCAGATTGGAAGCGGCGGTCGTATCATCGCAAAGATGCTTGCCGATGAATTCGACTGTCAGTTCTATGACCGTGAGATACTCAATCTTGCAGCCAAAGAGAGTGGCTTCTCTGAGAAGTTCTTCGAGCAGAATGATGAACAGAAAGGATTTATGAAGAGCCACTTCCACATACATCTCCCACTTCTGGGAGACAACAACTTCTATAAGAGTAACTTCTCACAGGAAAGCCTTTATCAGTTCCAGAGTGATGCTATCCGTGAAGTTGTAAAACAGAACCCACGCTGTGTCTTCGTTGGTAGAACCGCTGATTACGTATTACGGGACAATCCAGACACCGTAAACATCTTCATAACAGCATCCATGGAAACCCGTATCGCCAATATCTGCGAACGGCGCAGCTGTTCAAACGAGGAAGCACGTAAAATAATTGAGAATGGTGAAAATGAACGTGCCAAATACTACAACTACTACACGGCTAAGACCTGGGGAGCAGCTGAAAGTTATGATCTCTGTATTAATGCAAGTATTCTCGGTTTGGAAAAGACCAAGGAATTGATTGCAGAGTTTATCAGAAGAAAGCATCTTCTATGAAGCGTATCGGCATAATCTCTGACACCCACGGCTACTGGGATAATAAATATGAATACTATCTTGGCGAATGTGACGAGATATGGCATGCCGGTGACATCGGTTCAATGGAGGTTGCGGATAAGTTTGAAGCTATGAACCCCATCTTCCGTGCAGTATGCGGTAATATTGATGACTACACTATGCGTAATCGCTACCGTGATATTCTGCGTTTCAAGTGCGAGGATGTTGATGTGCTGTTGAAACATATTGGTGGCTATCCCGGACGATATGACCGTTCGGTACAGAGCATGCTCTATGCTTCTCCGCCCAATCTTTTTGTTGATGGACATTCTCATATCCTCAAGATACAGTTTGACAAGACATTGAACCTGCTGCATATAAATCCCGGAGCTGCAGGTCAGCGTGGATGGCATAAAGACAGAACTTTGGTGAGATTGACCATAGAGGGCAATAAATTCACTGATTGCGAAGTTATAACATTAGGAGACAAACAACCAGAATATAAATAAAAACCTATATGAATTGTAAAGGAAAGAATACCTTTCCCTAAGCGTTTATATCCTATGTCATAATGTTTCCTATATGTGAATTAAGGGCGTTTACAAAAAGATTAAACCTTCCACATTGACAAAACAGAAACAATAAACAATAAACAACAAAGATATGAAAACCTATTTAGTAACTGGTGCTGCTGGCTTTATCGGCGCTAACTACATTAAGTATCTGCTTCATAAGAAGTATGTGAATGAAGAAATCAAGGTGATAATCCTCGATGCCCTTACCTATGCAGGTAATCTCGGAACCATCAAGGATGATATTGATGACGAGCGATGTATCTTTGTGAAGGGTGACATTCGTGACCGTGAACTTGCTGACCGCCTTTTCGCAGAATATGATATTGACTACCTTGTCAACTTTGCTGCAGAAAGTCATGTTGACCGTTCGATTGAAGATCCGCAGCTTTTCCTTTCCGTAAATATCCTTGGTACACAGAACCTCATGGATGCGGCACGTCATGCATGGGTGACAGGAAAAAATGAGCAAGGTTATCCTACCTGGAAAGCTGGAAAGCGTTATCACCAGGTGTCAACAGATGAAGTATATGGTTCACTGGGAGCAGAGGGCTACTTCACGGAACAGACTCCACTCTGCCCACACAGTCCCTACTCTGCCAGCAAGACCAGTGCAGACCATTTCGTAATGGCTTATCATGACACCTATCATATGCCTGTAACCATTACCCGTTGCTCTAACAACTATGGTCCTTATCACTTCCCAGAGAAGCTGATTCCATTGATTATCAATAATATCCTTGAAGGAAAGAAACTTCCTGTATATGGTGAAGGTCTGAATGTCCGCGACTGGCTTTACGTTGAAGACCACTGCAAGGCTATTGACATGGTTGTACGTGAAGGTCGTGATGGGGAGGTTTACAATGTTGGTGGACATAACGAAATGAAGAATATCGACATCGTCAAGCTCACTATCAAGACTATCCACGGTATGATGGCAGAGGACAAAAGCCTTCGTTCTATTCTTAAAAAGCAAGTGAAAGACAGCAATGGTGATATTGACATCAGCTGGATCAATGAAGAATTGATTACACATGTTCCTGACCGTCTTGGGCATGACGCACGTTACGCCATTGACCCTACAAAGATCAAGAACGAATTAGGATGGTATCCAGAGACAATGTTTGCTGAGGGTATTGTGAAGACAATCCGTTGGAATCTGGAGCATCAGGAGTGGATTCAGGATGTTACTTCGGGAGATTACCAGAAGTATTACGACATGATGTACACTCAGAAAGGAAGATTATAAAACAGATAATATATATAAAAGATGCCCTCGACTGTCCGTCCTGCTAATAACAATGGACAAATGAGGGCGTCAATTATCCTCACCTCTTATTATATATACAACACCTCCACATGAAAAAAATCTTGTTATTGGGCTCAGGTGAACTGGGCAAGGAGTTCGTCATTGCAGCCAAGCGTGCTGGTCAGTATGTTATAGCATGCGACAGCTATGCGAATGCACCTGCCATGCAGGTCGCTGATGAGTATGAAGTAATTGACATGCTTGACGGTGCTGCGCTTGATGCAGTTGTTGACTCCCATAAGCCTGACCTCATCATTCCTGAAATTGAGGCTATCCGTACGGAACGCCTGCTCGACTATGAACAGCGTGGAATAAAGGTCGCTCCATCAGCACGTGCTGTGAACTTCACAATGAACCGCCGCGCAATACGTGACCTTGCAGCACGAGATCTGGGATTAAGGACAGCCAAATACTTCTATGCCAAGACATACGAGGAATTCAAAGCTGCAGCTGACGAGATTGGTTTCCCATGTGTGGTAAAACCTCTGATGAGTTCAAGTGGGCATGGTCAGAGTTATGTTCACAATGACAAGGAACTGGAAGAAGCATTTGAGAATGCTATGAAAGGTGCACGTGGTGATGTTAAGGAGGTGATTATTGAAGAGTTCATCGATTTTGAAAGCGAATTCACTCTGCTTACTGTTACACAGAAGAATGGTCCTACCCTCTTTTGCCCACCTATTGGACATATACAGAAAGGTGGTGATTACCGTGAGAGCTGGCAGCCATACGCCATATCAGAAGAGGCTTTACGTAAGGCGGAACACATCGCCAATGAAGTTACACGTGCACTCACTGGATATGGTATTTGGGGAGTTGAGTTCTTCTTGACAAAGAAAGGAGAGGTTATATTCTCTGAGTTGTCACCTCGTCCACATGACACAGGTATGGTCACATTGGCGCATACAACCAACTTAAGCGAGTTTGAACTCCACTTCCGTGCAGTAATGGGACTTCCTATACCGGCAATCCATCTTGAACATGCAGGTTGTTCTGCTGTAATCCTTTCTCCAATAGAATCAGATAAACCATTGTTTTACAACTTAATGGATGCCTGCAAGGAAGATTGCACCCGCCTGCGCATCTTCGGCAAACCGGTTGCTCACATAGGTCGTCGTATGGGTATAGCTCTCTGCTATGGTGAAGTAGGTACTGACATGGACGCTCTTCGTGACAAAGCTAAACGAGTTGCCGAAACCGTATTGGGTACAGATCCTTATATGAGGAAATAAAGGCTTGAGACTGTAACTCAAGTTCCTGAGTTAGTTTTTCTGTACACAAATACCATATAATAATACGCTTTCAGACATAGCAAAACAGGCGTTACTGACGATGAGTTATAGTGGTGACATAAGTCTTTAACTATCATACCGTTGTAAGACCATACAGGAAAAGGTGCTTAGTTGGACTTCAATTGGGCGTTACTTGCAATGCAAGTAGGCGTTAATTAAATATTAAGTAGGCATTAACAGAATCCCAACTGGACATAAATTATTAAAACAGTTGCGTTTGATGATGCCTTGAGTACTCTTGACTGATTCTGCTAAATCAGTATCTAAAGAAATAAAAGAATGAAAGAAAACAAGGCTTCTATAGGGAAGATTATATCACTGCCGAAGATTGTTGACCCACGTGGCAATCTCTCCGTAGCCGAGGGTATGAAAGATATTCCGTTCAATGTCTCTCGCGTCTATTGGACTTATGATGTGCCATCAGGGGCTTTCCGTGGTGGACATTCACATAAGCATTGCCGTGAGTTCATCATTGCAGTAAGTGGTTCATTCACCGTGACATTGGATGATGGAATTCATAAACAGTCTTTCCTACTGAATCACCCCTATCAAGGACTATTGGTAGATACGGACACTTGGCGCACACTCGATGATTTCTCGTCGGGTGCTGTATGCCTGGTACTGGCAGAATCCCCCTTTGATGAGTCTGATTATATTCGTGATTATAATGAATATCTGAACTATAAGGCATCTAAAGGCAAATAAAAAACAACTTATTCAAGGCTTGACACTATCATAAACAGCTACTAAATAAAAGAGGATATGTGTCCTTTACTTTCCGAATTTATCCTTGCAGCGTATTGAGTTTACAAGAGATCACAAGATAAAAACACATCTACCTCTAAAGAACAAGAGCTGCTTTATCGCTTGCCACCTATGGAGGAATCCGAAAACAGAATGTTTGAAGTAAGAAAATATACACAAAATCTGGCAACTGAGTGGGATCAGTTTGTTGAGCATTCAAAGCAGGGAACGTTTCTTTTCATCCGTTCCTACATGGATTATCATGCCGACCGGTTTCAAGACTGTTCGCTGATGGTCTACCGCAAAGGACGACTTTACGCCCTCCTGCCAGCTAATCGTGTAGACAAAGTACTTTACTCTCATCAAGGACTGACCTACGGTGGACTTATAACCAATAAACAAGCAACAGCAGCAGAAATATGTGATGTATTCATTAAGATTAATGAATATCTTTATCAATCAGGAATACAGCGAGTTATATACAAGCCTACACCGTGGATTTATCACAGCTATCCAGCAGAAGAAGACCTCTATGCCATCATCAATGTGTGCCATACACAACTGGTAAACCGTGACATTTCAAGCAGTATACCTTTTGTCTGGCGAATGAAGTTCGCAGAGAGTCGAAAGAGTGGAATCAGAAAAGCCTCTCGTGCTGGTGTGACTGTTAAGGAGAGTAAAGACCTTGCTGCTTTTTGGGAAATCCTTAATAACAACCTTGCCCATAAGTATGCAACTCGCCCTGTACACTCCCTTGAAGAATTAGAATTACTCCACAGTCGTTTCCCCAAGTCCATCCGACTTTTCATGGCATATAACGACAAAGGTGTTTCCATTGGTGGCACACTGGTTTATGAGATGCCACAAGTTGTTCACACACAGTACATATCAGCCTCAGAAGAAGGAAAATCTGTTGGTGCATTAGACCTTCTCTTTGATTATGTTATCAATGAAGTTTATGCAAATCACCAAGGCTTCTTCGACTTTGGCAAGAGTACAGAAGAGGAAGGAAGAGTGCTTAATGCTCCACTTATCTTTCAGAAAGAAGGCTTTGGAGGACGCGGAGTCTGCTACGACTGCTATGAATGGGAGACCTAGTCCGCCCTGAATTAGGAAAAAACAGACTTCCACTGTCCCACAAACAGCATTCACTTTATAAGTACAGTAAACAGAAACAATGATAAAATACCTCTCACTTCAAAGCATAACAGCCTTGCACGACACCGAAATATCAACAGCTGTTGAGCGTGTCATACGCTCAGGATGGTACCTGCAGGGACAACAGAACAGGTTGTTTGAGGAGAATTATGCGCAATACATCGGCACAAAGCACTGCATAACTTGCGGTAACGGACTTGATGCACTCTGCCTTATTCTCCGTGCCTATAGGGAGTTAGGGCTTCTCAAAGAGGGAGATGAGGTCATCGTTCCTGCCAATACCTATATAGCAACTATTCTTTCCATCACTGAAAACCAGCTAACGCCCGTGCTTGTTGAACCTGACATCAATACGTTAGAGATTGATGAACAACAGATTGAACAGGCTATCACGCCTCGCACACGTGCTGTTATGCTTGTACACCTTTATGGACGATGTGCCTATACGTCCTTGATTAGCAACATTTGCCAGCGTTATAACCTCCTGTTACTGGAAGATAATGCACAGGCACATGGCTGTCAATATGGCGAGAAACGCACAGGAAGCCTTGGAAATGCTGCAGCTCACAGCTTCTACCCTGGTAAGAATCTCGGCGCCTTAGGTGATGCTGGAGCTGTAACAACTGATGACGAACAACTGACACAGACTATCCAAAGCCTTGCCAACTATGGTTCAGCACGCAAGTATGAGTTTACATTCAAGGGAATAAACAGCCGTATGGATGAGATTCAGGCTGCTGTATTGAATGTAAAACTGCAATATCTGAATGAAGAAAACCAACGCAGGAAGATGATTGCCAAGGCTTATCATGAGGATATCAACAACCCGCAGATAACACTGACAAAAGACAATGACAGGGATAATGTTCATCATATCTTCCCCATTTTCTGCCCATCACGCAACCGTTTGCAGCAATACCTAAAAGACAGTGGCATAGAAACAATGATTCACTACCCTATTCCTCCATACCAGCAGCAGGCTTACAAGGAGTGGAACGAACGGCATTATCCTATCACAGAATTCATCCATCAACAGGAACTATCCCTGCCCTGCAACCCAACAATGACCGACGAAGAAGTTCAGTTCATCATAGACCAAATCAATAAATATCAATAAAACGAAATCATAACGTATGATTAGTACTGATGCGATAAAATCGCGTTAAGTTTTACATATTATCAAATAGAGGTAGTTCTTTGACATATTGATTGTAAATGACAGAGGTTCTCGGCTTAGTGATTAAATCTCTGAGGTGAGTTTTCTCCAAAGCAGAAACTCTTATCAGCGTTGCCACTTCCGTAATGGTGTATGGGCTTTTGTTGTCCGCCTTTATTCTTGCAACAAGCAGATAGGCGATGACTGCAACCCAGAGATGGATTCGGACTGCATTCTCGGAATACCCCCACAAGGTCTTCACGACAATGTTCTGCTTTATCCACTTGAAGAACACCTCTATGTCCCATCTGTGCCTATACAGGACGGACACTTCCACTGCGCTGATCTCGAAGTTGTTAGTGATGAACACTATTTCTTCACACGTCTCCTCATCATAGTGGCAGACTGCCCTGAAAGGCTCAGGGTAAAGTGCATGAGTCTTTGGCTGAGTCAAGCGAATGGTAAAGTCGCCTCGAATACCATCCTCTCGGGAGAAGTCTTTTCTATGACCAATAATCTCGTATTTCATGTTGTCCTTCGGTCTGGTAACCCAATAGGCTCCAGCCAAATGGAAGCGAAAGAACTCATCGAAGTCAACATAGGCCTTGTCCATCATATAGAAGGCAAGAGGCTCCGGCGCAGTCAGTTCAAGTTCGTTGCTGTCATGCCATCTGCCATCCGTGATGTGGATGTTTGCTGGAATGCTCCCGCGCAAGTCAAGCAGAGTGTGCATCTTCACCGCCCCCTTGTTGTATCTTCCTAAAGCCCATGTCGCAAGTTTGACACTTGTGGAGATGGTCGTGGAATCGAGGGAGTAAAGTACGTTGTCTATAGTGACATCTGGTATCGAGGTCCTTGTGTATAAAGGTCTTACCAGATTTATCATATAGATGCCAAACTCCTCATAGATGCGGTAATCCCGATTGTCGTTAGCTCGGGAAAGTGATGACTGGTTGACCGTGTTGCCAAATCCAAGATGGTAGAGGATGTCCTTGTGGGCACCAAGACACAGGCAGATGTCCCGTAGAGAATCACAACTCGTCAGCTGTCCAAACAAAAGGTGCAGAAGCTGGTTGTAACAAGTCAAATCCTTGACATGCCAGTCGCCACGGTACTTCTTCACGCACTTGTCGAACTGATAACGAGGTATGTACTTCACAACTTGTGAAAACACATATCGACCGACGTTCATAACAATGCAGTTTTGGTTGCAAAGTTACGCTGTCATTTTCAAATCAAAAAATCAAAGAACGATCTGAAACCCTTATTAATAAAGGGATATATGAAGTTTAATTTAAAATTATTGCATCACTAGTAACGTATGATAAAGATTACCTATGTCACATCAACATTCATTGCACTGATGGCATTACAGGCGCAACCTGCCAATGCAGATAATATCAATGAGGTATCAGTGTGCCAACTCACCTGCCCTGCGGATGCGGTGACATTCACATCTAAACGCCCGAAGGAAGCTGACCGCCTTTTCCGTTCTGAAGCAGTTGAGAAGGAAATACAGAACATCGTAAAGAAGTTGACTAACAAACGTCTGGCATGGATGTTTGAGAATTGCTTTCCAAATACACTCGACACCACCGTTCACTATGGTGAAGAAGCTGACGGAACACCTGACACTTACGTTTACACAGGTGACATTCCGGCCATGTGGCTCCGTGACTCGGGTGCGCAAGTCTGGCCTTACGTACAGTTGGCAGGCAAGGATAAGAAACTGAAGAAGATGCTGGCAGGTGTCATCAACCGGCAGTTTAAATGTATCAACATCGACCCATACGCTAATGCATTTAATCATTATCCAGATCCAAATGGCCGCTGGATGACTGATGAAACGGATATGAAGCCAGAGTTGCACGAGCGTAAATTTGAAATTGACTCACTCTGCTACCCTATCCGCCTTGCTTTTGAATATTGGAAGGTGACAGGCGACACAAGTGTCTTTAGTTCAGAATGGATTAAAGCAGTAGAGAATATCCTCAAGACTTTCCGTGAGCAGCAGAAGAAAGATGGTAGAGGAACCTACAAGTTCCTGCGTGTTACAGACCGTGCACTTGACACAATGAACAATGCAGGATGGGGAGCACCTGTCAAGCCAGTAGGATTGATTGCCTCTGCCTTCCGTCCTTCAGACGATACAACAACATTACAGTTCCTCGTACCATCAAACTTTATGGCAGTATCTTCTCTACGCAAAGCAGCGGAGATATTGACCAAAGTAAATAAAAATACTGCACTTGCCACACAATGTGCCAACCTTGCCAATGAGGTCAGCGATGCCTTGCAGAAGTATGCAGTATATGAACATCCTAAATACGGTAAAATATATGCTTACGAAGTAGATGGCTTTGGCAGCTACTTCCTGATGGATGATGCCAACGTACCAAGTCTGTTGGCAATGCCTTATCTTGGTGATGTAAGCTCTGACGACCCAATCTATCAGAACACCCGCCGTTATGTATGGAGTGTGGATAATCCTTATTTCCACCGTGGCAAGGCTGGTGAGGGAATTGGTGGTCCACACATTGGTAATGATATGATATGGCCTATGTCCATCATGATGCGAGCTTTCACCTCAAAAGATGATCAGGAAATCCGCCAGTGTATTGAAATGCTGATGAACACCGACGCTGGAACTGGTTTCATACACGAAAGTTTCTATAAGGACGATGCTAACAAGTTCACACGTGAGTGGTTTGCATGGCAAAATACGCTCTTCGGCGAACTCATTATCAAACTGGTAAACGATGGCAAACTTGGACTGCTCAACAGTATAAAATAACTTGATACAGACCAATCATAACACGTATATAGAGTAATGTCCTAAGTTAAATGACAGAAGCTAAAAGTTTGTATTATTTAACACTATATATTTGGAACTATAATAGAATATGGATATCTTTGCAACGTGTTTTTCATGGTATTAGATTATTAAGGTTAGAAGATTAGTTGTCGTGAGACAAGTAATCTTTCAGTCCCAGACCAACAGTCTGGGACTTTTTGTTTTCTAACTCCGCACCCCTATAAAACACAGTAGGAAAGAAGGAAACGGGTCAGTCCTAAAACCCAGTTGCAAGCCTATCCTCTTAAGCGCATAATTTCATAAGAATTTATTATCTTTGCATCATGAAGAGTGACCAACTATTACGTTGCATCTTTCCAGATGTACTTGCCGACCACTTTGATGTTGTCGATATTAAACACAGTAGGAAAGAAGAAACTTAGGCACAAAAAATGCAGAAAATAAATACCATGTCTTTCCATCTTCAACAAACAACTTATTCCTATATCAATCAACATTTGTAAACTATTTTCATACAACTCAAAACCAATACATGGTCTTTTGGCATTGAAAAGACGCCCAATTGACTTGCAATAGATGCCCTTTTGAGGCCTTACTGACGCCCTTTTGAAGTCCAATTAAGCACCTTTTCTTGCACTACTTTATAACTAACTGATTTACTGCTGGTTGCAAACTTGCTTTTTACACGTGTTTTAGCCTTTATTTGTAGGTATTTTACTCGAAATTATGTCATGATATTTCAGGCTGTTGTCTGCGATTTCAAAGTATTTACATGAAAAGATTTGGGGTCATTACAAAAAAGTGTGTGTTCTCCTGCTAATCCTATAGGATTTCGAAACATTTTGGAATAGTGAGAACTCCCAATGACCTGGGATAAAACCCAAATAAGCATCCTGTCAGCTATCAACAGATTATAAAGCAGTACAAGAAAAGATGCTTAGCTGGATTGAAAAAAGACGTTAGTCAGAATGGAACAGGCTTACCCTTGCATTGCAAGCGATGCTTACTTACAACAAAAGGATAGGTTGATTTGTCACTCAGTCAGTCTTACACCCAATTTTTCACATCAGTAGCAGACAGCTTTAATAAACTTCCTGTTGGACAGACGAAGCGGCAATAAGGACGTGGCACAAAAAATGACAGCAAGAGGAATACCACAGCTATCAGAACAACCACCCAGGCTGCTGACTGGAAGACAAAAGCAACAAAGAGCTCATAGTCCATCCACTCCGACCATACACCGGCAAGCATCAGAACCATAAGAATCCAGAATAGAATCTTGCGGAAATGTTCCAGAATCCGCACAGTTCGATTGCTCATATTCCATTTGTTATGATTTGTCATTCCCACCAGTTCTTGTACGGAGCCCAAAGGACAGACATGGGTGCAATAGTACTTCTTCTTGCCAAAGACTGGATAAACAAATGCAGTAATGAGCATCACTATCGGAATCAATGACACCCAGACATTGATGCCGCCTGACATGAAACTGATGATGACCGACAAGGATATAAACGTACCTCCCCAAAGCCCCAAAACGACAAAATTCATTAACAGCTGGAATACCCGATAACGTCTGTTCTTGACAAACAACGGAATAACAGCTGCCATAAGGACAACTATCAAACCAATGATAGTCTTCGCACGGAAATCCATCTTATCGAAGATTGATGAATCCTTTACATTCTTGACAGCATATCGAAGACCAGCTTTCATGTTATTGATAATAGCCTGCGAAGTGTATGTTGCTCCTGTCACGCCATCTACTTTCATTGCCAGAGCCTGCTCAGGTGTCTTGCCGTTCCAATGGTCCAGCAACCTACTCGCCTCCAGAAGGAAATCAGGCGTCTCCGAATTGCGCAAAGTCTTAACCTGCTGTATCTTACCATCCTTCAGATAAATCTCTAATGGAAGAGGACCACCATAGCCTTTTACTCCCTTTGCCAAATAAGTAGTGTTGACAACAACCGTCCCATCATCCAATGTACGAACTGTATCCGCCGGGAGCTTCGCTTCATTTTCCGTATTACTGAATACACGATTGCCCCATAACTTACCATCACGCTGTACCGCTGCCGCTGTCACAACCAATATGCAGGCAATAAGAATAAATATTTGCTGTAAATGCTTCATAAAACCAATACCTCTTTTCATTTAGAGAAATACAAAATTACGAATAAATACTAAAACCGACTTATTGCCAGATGCATATAACATTGCTTATCCATACTTTAACTTTATTAACATCATTTTGTTAGATTATATTTTGTGACTTCAACCCTTTTACTTATATTTGCAAACGGACTTATGAAATTAAATCCAACTTAAACATACACGATAAACTACCAAGAGAAGAACCAAAACTTAAAACCTAAACTGTATGACAAATAAAAGAACTTGCCTATATGACAAACACGTCGCATTAGGCGCACTCATCACTCCGTTTGCTGGCTATGACATGCCAATCCAGTACACAGGAATCATCGAAGAGCATAATGCTGTACGAGAACATTGCGGAGTATTTGATGTTTCCCACATGGGCGAGGTGATTGTATCAGGTCCTGAAGCTGACAAATTCATTAATCATATCTTTACAAATGATGTCACTGGGCTTTCTGCCGGTAAAGTACTCTACGGAATGCTCTGCTATCCTGATGGTGGCGTTGTAGATGACACGTGCATCTGCAAACTCGATGAACGTCTCTACCTTATGACAATCAACGCTTCCAACATTGACAAGGACGTTGCATGGATTGAAGAGAACGCAACAGGTTTCGATGTTGTTATCGACAATAAAAGCGAGGCTTACGGGCAGTTGGCAATCCAGGGACCTGAAGCTGAAGAAAAGGTCGAGAACGTACTTGGACTTGCCTGCAAGGATTTGAAATTCTATGAGGTAAAACGCCTTGAGAAGGATGGCACCGAAGTAATTGTTTCCCGTACAGGATATACAGGTGAAGACGGCTTTGAAGTCTATGGTACACCTGAATATATCGTTGAAGCATGGGGCAAACTCATGGAAGCTGGTGTAAAGCCTTGCGGACTGGGCTGTCGTGACACCTTACGCTTTGAAGTAGGAATGCCCCTCTATGGCAATGAACTTTCTGATAAGATCACGCCTGTCATGGCAGGATTGTCCATGTTCGTGAAGTTTGATAAAGAGGAGTTTCTCGGCAAAGAGGCTCTCCTGCGCCAGAAGACGGAAGGCGTTGCACGTCGTCTCCGTGGTATTGAACTGGATGACAACGCTATCCCACGTCATGGATATAAGGTTCTGAAAGATGGGAAAGAGGTTGGCGAGGTTACCACTGGCTACCGTCTGATTTCAACTGAGAAGAGCTGTGCTGTGGCTTTAGTAGATGCTTCCATCCAGATGGGTGACAGACTTGAGATACAGATTCGCAAAAAGACATTCCCAGGCACTGTGGTAAAAAAGAAGTTCTACGAGAAACACTACAAGAAGTAACATGCACTAAATGCCTGTCGGGGTGTATCAGTATAGTTGCCAGTGGCAATCTGCAAGGACACATATCCCATGCACATGGCTATAATATCCAATGGTGGACGTACAACCAGTGCGTCCCCATATTCTGATACTGCACCAACAAGCTGTTCAGGCAATAGATACAACAAAACAAACAATCATAAAAATAAAAATATTATGGCAAAAGTTATTGAAGGGCTCTACTATTCAGAGTCACACGAGTTCGTTAAAGTAGCAGGTAACATTGGCTATATCGGTATCACAGACTATGCACAGAACGCCTTAGGCAACATCGTTTACGTTGACATGCCAGAGGTAGATGATGAGGTCGAGATTGATGAGGATTTCGGTGCTATTGAGAGTGTTAAAGCTGCTTCTGACCTCAAGTCTCCTGTATCAGGCAAGGTCATCGAAGTTAATGAAGCATTGGAGGATGAGCCAGACCTGCTTAATAAGGATGCTTTCGAGAACTGGATTATCAAGGTGGAACTCTCTGACACTGCTGAACTAAAGGATCTTATGGATGCTAAAGCATACGAGGAGTTCTGTGCTGAATAAAGTTCTAATTAAAAACTGTTAGGCGTTTATAAGTACCAATAGGCAATGATAGAAAAGCCAATCATTGCTTATAAACGCTTAATCGTAGCCATACGGTCTACATTACCTAAACAAAATCCTAAACAAATGAACCATAAGTTTTTACCTCATACAAATGAGGACATTCAGCAGATGCTTGACCGCATCGGCATAAAGGACCTTGACGGTCTTTATGCAGAGGTGCCCGAAAGCATCCGCTTCAAGGGGGATTACGATATTCCTGAGACAATGAGCGAGTTGGAAATACGTGCTTTCTTTGAGAAACTCGGTCAGAAAAACAACAGACTCACCTGCTTTGCCGGAGGCGGTGTGTATGATCATTATGCACCAAGTGTCATCCCTAACCTTCTGAGCCGTTCAGAGTTTCTTACGTCCTACACTCCTTATCAGGCAGAAATATCACAGGGTACACTCCATTATATCTTTGAGTTCCAGAGCATGATGGCTGAACTTACGGGTATGGATATTGCCAATGCCTCTATGTATGAAGGAACAACAGCCACAGCTGAAGCTATGATGGTGGCTTTCAACAATGCAAAGAAAGCCGATACCGTGCTTTATTCTGAAGCATTATGCGAGAACATCATCGGCGTTCTGAAAACATACGCTCATTTCTACGGCATCACGCTTAAAGCTATCAAGACTGTTGATGGTGTAACTTCACTTGATGACCTGAAGAACCAGATGGAGGCTGGCGCCGTAGCTGGTGTTATCGTCCAACAGCCTAACCGACATGGAATCATTGAGGATTTCACAGACTTTGCTGACACTTGCCATAAAAAGAAAGCATTGTTCATTATCAACAGTGTCGCTGCTGACCTTGCTTTGTTGAAGACTCCGGGAGAATGGGGTGCTGACCTTGCCGTTGGTGACATTCAGAGCCTTGGTCTGCCAATGGCATTCGGTGGTCCTTACGCTGGCTATATGTGTTCAACCGAGAAACTCATGCGTAAACTTCCCGGACGCATTGTGGGTAAGACATGCGACAGTCGTGGACAGCGTGTATTCGCCCTTACGCTCCAGGCACGCGAACAACATATCCGTCGTCAGAAAGCAACTTCCAACATCTGTTCCAACCAAAGTCTGATGGCACTTTACGCAACCATCTATATGAGCATAATGGGTAAGGAAGGGATAAAGGAAGCTGCCCAGACAAGTTATGACGGTGCACACTATCTTTGTGAGCAGCTCCTTGGTACAGGCAAAGTAAAGCTCGTTTACAACAAACCGTTCTTCAATGAATTCCTTGTTCAGATAAAGGACCGTAATACTTTCTTCGATAAAGCTATCAAGAACGGTATTCTCCCTGGCATCAAGGTTGATGACGACAAACTTCTCATTGCCGTTACAGAGAAACGTACAAAAGAGGAGATTGACACACTTGTCGGATTATTATAGTCGAACAACGTTTTTAAAATCCAAGCAACAATGAACAATAAACTATATGGCAATCTGATATTTGAGTTGTCACACCCTGGCAGACGTGCTTACAGTCTCCCAGAGAACCGTTTTGGGCATCATCCACTCCCCGAGTCTTACAAACGGACTAAAGATGCAGAACTGCCTGAATGTGATGAAATGACTGTTGTACGTCATTATACCAATCACAGTGAAAACAACTTTGGCGTTGATAATGGCTTCTATCCCCTGGGCTCATGCACAATGAAATACAATCCGGTTATCAATGAGGAGATAGCTTCAATGCCTGCTTTTACAGACCTTCATCCCTGCCAGCCCATTGAAACAGTTCAAGGTGCACTGGAAGTAGAATACAATATTCAGCGTGCACTTGCATCCATCACAGGAATGGCTGATGTTACGCTCAACCCTTATGCTGGTGCACATGGAGAGTTGACTGGTTTGATGATTATCACATCATACCATCAGCAGCGTGGCGACACCAAGCGTACAAAGGTTATCGTACCTGATTCGGCTCACGGAACTAATCCGGCATCAGCTGCAGTATGTGGACTGGAGATTGTAGAAGTAAAGAGTACACCAGAAGGACTTGTTGATGTCAACGACTTAAAACCTCTATTGGGTGATGACATTGCCGGTATGATGATGACCAATCCTAACACGTTAGGTCTATTTGAGAAGGATATTCCAGAGATTGCAAAGCTCGTACATGATTGTGGCGGTCTGCTGTATTATGATGGTGCCAACCTCAATCCGTTGCTGGGGACTGCACGTCCCGGCGACATGGGATTTGATGTTATCCATCTCAATCTCCACAAGACATTCTCCACACCACATGGCGGTGGCGGTCCAGGTTCTGGTCCGGTTGGTGTATGCGAGAAATTGATTCCCTTCCTACCAAAGCCCCACGTTTTCAAAACACAGGATGGCTTTGCTGTTGAGAGCCCAGAGTTGACAGAAGAATATACTACTGCAAACAACCGCATAAGCGGGTATCTTGGCAACTTCCTCGTCATTCTCCGTGCTTACACTTATATTCTCACTCTTGGCAAGAAGCACATCAAGGAGGTTGGACCATTTGCTACACTGAATGCAAACTATATCAAGGAGTGTCTGAAGGATGATTACGAACTTCCTATCGACACACTTTGCAAGCATGAGTTTGTATTTGATGGCCTGAAGGATAAGAGTACAGGCGTGACAACCATGGATGTCGCCAAACGCTTACTCGACTATGGTTATCATGCGCCGACAATATACTTCCCTCTTCTTTTCCATGAGGCTATGATGATTGAGCCTACTGAGACGGAAAGCAAGGATACTATTGACGGCTTTATTGAGATTATGCACATCATTGCCAAAGAGGCTCGTGAGACGCCAGAGCTTGTCAAGGAAGCACCACACAACACACCTATCGGTCGTGTGGATGATGTCCTTGCTGCCAAGCATCCTATCCTTACTTATCGTCAGCTTATCAACGACATACAAGAAAATGTATAGCAAAATAGTACTGTCCGGTAACATTTCCCATACAGGTTAGTCATTAGTATCTTACTATAATATGACAACAATGAACCTTTCTTCCCTGTTTCTACCGATGTGTTCATGCCCATCACATGTGGTGTTATTGGCAAGCACCAGTCGTGTTGATGGCTAAATCCTTGCAATTTGTTGTCAGGGCGGGAGGAACTTGTGGTTAGAAAAGAGTTGTACTACCAAAAGTAAACATATGGGAGAGTATGTAATTTAGGATTTATCGGACTGTAACTATAGCAAACCTATACATTATACACTGTAACTCTACAATAGAGATTAAATATGAAAAAGACAAATCTATTAATAATCGGTTCGGGACCTGGTGGTTACCGAACCGCTTCCTATGCTGCTCAGAATGGTTTGGAAGTGACGATTATTGAGAAAGCACAACCAGGTGGAACATGTCTCAATGCAGGATGTATTCCAACTAAATGTCTTGCTCATGATGCTGAGATGCTGCTTATAGCTGCCTCACACTATAACACGACTCCCCCACTCGACTTTACAAAAGTAATGGAAAGAAAAGAAGGGGTAATCAGTCAGCTTAGGGATGGTGTAAGTTCCTTGCTTAACCAACCCGGAATCAACTTAATAAAGGGCGAAGCTCGCTTTGTCTCTGACCATATAGTCGAAGTGAATGGTGAACAGATAGAAGCAGAGAACATCATCATCGCCACTGGCTCACGTTCAAAGATGCCACCATTCATGAGCGAAGAGGACTTTACGAATCAGTCCGAAACTACAAAGAACATCGTCACCTCAACTGAATTACTTTCTATCCCAAGCATTCCTCAACGTCTCACAATTATCGGAGCAGGAGTTATCGGAATGGAATTTGCTTCAGCCTTCTCTGCGTTCGGAAGTGAAGTGACCGTTATTGAGTTCATGAAGGAATGTCTCCCACCTATTGATAGTGACATCGCCAAACGATTGAGAAAGACATTAGAGAAAAGAGGTGTTACCTTCTACATGCAGAGTGCTGTCAATCAAATCATCTCAACTTCAGAAAATGGAGAACACTGCACGACCGTGCTTTTCGAAAGGAAAGGTAAAGAAGAGAAGGTTGAGACTGACCTCGTACTGATTGCTACAGGCCGGCAAGCCAATGTAGAGAACATCGGTTTGGAGTCAGCAGGCATAGCGTTCAGTCAGAAAGGCATTATGGTCAACGAAAACATGGAAACAAACGTGAAAGGCGTTTATGCCATTGGAGACGTCAACGGACGTCAGATGCTTGCACATGCTGCAACATTCCAAGGATTCCGTGCCGTCAATCATATTCTTGACAAGAAGGATCACATCCGTCTTGACATCATGCCATCTGCCATCTTTACATATCCAGAAGCAGCCTGCGTGGGCAAGACTGAAGACCAGTGTAAGACCCAAAATATCAAATTCACCACCCGCAAAGGATTCTATCGTGCAAATGGAAAGGCATTGAGCATGGAAGAAACAGAAGGAATGATAAAGATATTGGTCGGAGAGGACGGCTCTATCTTAGGAGCACACGCCTATGGTGCACACTCGGCTGACCTCATCCAAGAGGTATCAGCCCTGATGAACCGTGATGCCAAACTGGATGAGATACGTGACATTATACACATCCATCCTACGCTGAGCGAGATTCTACAGGACGCACTCATCTGAAGAGACTGACCTCATCTAATCGTCTTGGAAGATGCGGTCACCCATACATGACATTACCATCTGGCTGGATAGACATCCAAGGCAGGTTTGAAAACTCCATAAAAGATAAGTTTCAGAACCTGCCTTAAACTGAAAAAGAGACACTGCAAGTTCAAACCCTTCCGAATAAAGAACTAAAAGATTTGCCTGCAGAAGTAAACACTTTTAAGTATAAAATGTTTGGAAGATAAGAATCTTTATACTAACTTTGCAAACAGAAAGGATACAGATTTAGTCGTATCGATTCGATCGGGATAGTCATCAAATAAATTAGAAAACCCGAGATGACTTCTTTTGTTAATGGCGGGCCACATAAATCGCATTTCAGCGACTAAGCCGCAAGGTCAGTGGATTACAAAGACGAGGAGCTCTCTTATCATTGATACTCGGACTTTTCATCACATCATCGGTACGACTTTTCCATATCCCACTCCTGAAAGAGGGGGATTGAGGTGGGGTTTCCAATGAGATTCCCCACCCTTTTTATTTAAAACAGGTTCTAAAAGTCACACCTGAACATCACAGTTTTAATAATAAGTAGAACCATTCCTCTTACAAGTAAGCCTGCGGAATCATACAAAAGAAAATCCGCAAACCCTATGGAACAACCAACAGGCTTCCTTTAAGAGGATATAAAAGAAAGAAATATATAGCAATGTTCTCAGGAATCGTAGAAGAAATGGCAACCCTTACAGGGATTGAGCATGAACAGGAAAATATCCACTTCACCTTTCATTGTTCGTTTACCAGCGAATTGAAAATCGACCAAAGTATTGCGCACAATGGCGTATGCCTTACTGTTGTCCGGCTCAAAGACGACAGCTACACGGTGACTGCCATGAAAGAAACCCTTGAACGTTCAAATTTAGGATTGCTCAAAGTGGGGGATCATGTTAATATAGAACGGTCAATGATTATGAACGGAAGACTCGACGGGCACATCGTCCAAGGTCATGTTGACCAGACTGCAAAGTGTATCAATATGGAAGATGCAGACGGAAGTACCTATTTCACCTTTGAATACCCACACAGCCGTGAGATGGCACAGCGCGGATACTTCACTGTAGACAAGGGCTCAGTCACGGTCAACGGCGTATCCCTTACCGTTTGTGAACCGACAGACAACAGCTTTAAGGTAGCAATCATTCCTTACACAAGGGAGCACACAAACTTTGCCGACATCACCATTGGGTCGGTAGTGAACCTCGAATTTGACATTTTAGGGAAATATATTGCCCGTTTGAACCGCTTTACCTAAAGTAGGTTTCTTACAAAATCCTTTGACGCCTCTTGCCTTTCAGTCGACCTGTTACTTTCTTCATGAAACGGCATAACAGACTATTCTACTGAAAGAGAAAGCTATTAAGGACACATAAAAGCACAATTATTGCTGTCCTATAAGCTAAAGTTACATACGCTCCCATGCTCTAACGGAATCTCTATTAATAGATAACAGCTTGCATCCTGGGAAAATATTGCAAGCTATTTAGTACTTAACACCATTGGTGTTTATCAATAACACCACGTGTGATGGGTAACAACGCATCTGCAGAAAAAGAAAAGATAGCTTCGTTATTGTCATTATAATTATAGTAATACACCAATTGACTAACCTATAAAGGAAATCTTTAGCGGGCTGCACTATAAGCAATAAAGACACAAATAGCTGACAGCAAACATAAAAAAACTTCTCATCATAAGGTTTTCAACACCTGTCCGGATAGTTACATCGACAAAAACAACTATCAAAATAACAAACAACTATACATAACAAAGAGAGCGTATCAAATGATACGCTCTCTTTGTATTTACCCGTCGTAACTATTCAGCGGTATTGACAAGTCTGTATTCTCTCCTCTAAAATCTTCGTATCAAGGCTATAAAGATGCTCGTTTTTCTTGCGTATTTCAGATTTACTTTGTACCTTTATACCTATGAAAGAGCAAGTTACGGACATATCAAAAGTGTTACAAGACATGACGGAAGAGATGCGGTTGTTGCGTGAAACTGTCAACCGGCAGTATGCCGAGAATGTCAAATTGAACCATAACATAAATGCTCTGAACCTCCAAATCCGCAAGAAAGATACGGAACTTACAAACTTACGGGAACGCTTGGCCAAGTATGAAAACCCTGACAAGAACTCTAATAACAGCAGCACTCCGCCAAGTAAGGAGCGTATGAAGGATGAGGTTGTCAGAAGAACAGGAAGTCTCCGTAAGCCAAGTGGCAAGAAGCCGGGAGGACAAAAGGGACATGATGGGCATAAGTTGTCTTGCTCTTCCGTACCTGACGAGACAATCGACGAGGTACCTGACTATTGTACTCGTTGCGGAGAATCTTTGTCAGACGCAGAGCGTGTACTTGATTATGTGACTCAGGTTATTTCCATTCCAGAGTTCAAGCCCGTAATCAAGGAAATCCGACACTGTATGATGGTATGCAAGAACTGTGGCGAACGTATTCGGACGGCACCGGGACGGCGGTCAGACAACGTGGTATATGATTCAAGCGTAAAGGCTCTGGTGGTTTATCTGAGTGTCGTGCAATTTCTTCCATACGGTCGTATAGCAAGTCTTTTGCGTGAGGTATTCGGTCTCACTCCAAGTGAAGGCTCGCTGGTGAACCGGGTGAATGAGGCAAGGAGAAATGCGCACCCCGTGATTGATAAGATCAAAGAACATATCAAGTCATCAGCAGTATTTGGTTTCGATGAGAGTGGCTTGTACTGTAACAAAAGACCCGATTGGGCCTGGATAGCACAGACAGTTTATTACACACTGCTTTTCCGTGCTGATGGAAGAGGATCGAAGGTATTGGCAGACAGGTTTGGCGACAGCTTGGAACGAATGACTGCCGTTACTGACCGCCATAGCGCATACTTTGCACTCCATTTCCTCAATCATCAGGTATGTCTTGCCCACTTGCTTCGCGAACTGCAATATCTTTCAGAGTTGAACACCGAGCAGGAGTGGTCCGGGAAAGTAACCAGTCTGTTCCGTGAAGCCATTCACGAGCGGAACGCCAATCCGAACGACGTCATAGACAAGGTGTCATGGACCCGGCGTTTAGACAATCTACTCAAACAGAATATAGAGGGGCTTGGTAAAAAGTTCATTACGTTCAGAAAAGGCCTGGTCAAATGCAGAGACTACATTTTCAGTTTCCTTGAAAATCCGATGATACCCTCTGACAATAATGGAAGCGAACGGGGAATACGCAAGCTGAAAATCAAACTGAAGAACTCATGTACATTTCGGTCCGACTTCGGAGCAGACGCTTTTCTTGAACTTCATTCGATTGTAGAAACAGCTAAGAAGCACCACAAAACTCCATATAATGCGATTCAAGCCTTATTTAAGGTTTGATAAATTGATATGCACTGTATATATTGGTTATCGCTGAATAGTTACTACCCGTCCTTATAATATAAAAATAAGTTAATTACATCGTTTTTGTATATGTATTGAGATGGGGAGATGTAAAAAAAACTCACATAAATTGAGAATACATTTTATTTTACAGAAAGTTTTATTACCTTTGTTTGCAGAATTGTATTATACAAACAAACATAAAAGTAATAAATGAGGAAACAAATTTATACATCCAAGACTATTTGGAGCCAGATTATCATTTGGTTTCCACTTCTCCTCATTCCCATTATGTATGTCTTCCACGGAACCATGTCATGGCAGAACAACCTCTCGCAGTATATTGTTCCCCTTTCCATGATGATTGTTGCGTACATTAATTACTTCATCCTTGCACCTGCCTTGCTGAAAGGACGGAAAAAAGAATTCTGGGCACTCAACACATTACTCGTCGTATTTCTCACCATCGGACAATACGAATGGCTCTACCATGCTGGAAACGAGCAACATATCATCACATTGCCTTATCAAATACTGGTTGAGAGCAAGGAGTTCAACCCACAATTCTTTTTCATCATTCGGGGCATATTCACCCTTGCTATCTGTGCAGGTGTAGCAACTTCTGTCCTGATGGCACAACGTTGGTCAAAAGCTGAAAAAGAGAGGCGTAAGGCAGAGACAGCCATGGCAAAAGCCGAATTAGTGAACCTTCGCCAGCAAGTGAATCCGCACTTCCTGCTCAACACAATGAACAACATCTATGCGCTCACGGTTTTTGACACGGAAAAAGCACAGAAGGCTATCATAGACCTTTCCAAGATGCTGCGCCATATTCTATATGATAATCAGCAGCCGTATGTGAGCTTGGAGGAGGAAGTTGAATTCCTACAGAACTATGTGGACCTGATGATGATTCGCATACCTGACAACGTTGAGATTACACGTGAATGCAACATCCCATCAAACTGTCAGATCCATGTTGCGCCGATGATATTCATTTCACTTCTTGAAAACGCCTTCAAACACGGCATAAGCCCGGAGCACAAGAACTTTATTCACATAAAGTTGGATGCTGACAATGACAATATCGTTTTCTCCATTCAGAACAGCAACTACCCCAAAAGGGAATCTGAAAGAAACGGACACGGAATCGGACTTAAACAAGTTGAACGCCGACTTGAAATTGCTTATCCCGGCAAGTATAAATGGGAGAAAGGATTTGACAAAAACAAGAATATATACTCATCAAAAATAATCATCTATGACACTAAACTGTATAATCATTGACGATGAGCCTTTAGCAGCTGACTTGCTTGCAAGTTATGCTAAAAAAACGCTTTTCTTGAACCTGATTGGCGTATTCAACAGCGCAGTAGAAGGCGTTAGAGCCATCCGTGAAAATAGGGTTGACCTCATATTCCTGGATATTCAGATGCCAGAACTCAGCGGGCTCGAGTTTGCAAAGATTCTACCTAAGGAAACAAAGATTATTTTTACTACTGCATTCAGCCAGTATGCCGTCGACGGCTACAAGGCAAATGCCATCGACTACCTCATGAAGCCTATCAGCTATGATGACTTCCTGGCTGGTGCCAACAGGGCATTAGAATGGTTCCAGAGTGTACGACAAACTGAAAATACCTCTGCCGACCGATTTATATTTGTCAAGAGCGAGTACAAGCTGGTGAAAATCATGTTTGATGATATTCTCTATATCGAAGGACTGAAAGATTATGTCAAGATCTATCTTACTGATGACCGCAAGCCTGTCATGAGTCTGATGAACATGAAGAAGATTGAGGAATCACTTCCCAAACCAGAATTCATGCGCATTCACCGTTCCTATATTGTTCACATGAAGAAGATTGACGGAATTGACCGTTTCCGTATTGTCATCGGCGATGCTTTCCTGCCAATCTCTGACAGTTACAAGACATCGCTTCAGAACTATCTTGACGGGCATACACTGTAGGCAGCTTCTAAAGAAGTTCATGCGGAAAGGTTCAGTCCATGAATGCAGTCAGTTCTTTGTATTTTTAACCTACCCTACAAAGATACAATCCATACCCAAGCATAATACACCAAGGGCACCAGCTTCTAAACATGTTCTACCCAAGAACAACGCAGAAGTTAGTGCCCTTTCCTGTATCTTAAAATCATTATCACCAACTACTGGTCTCTACTCTAATACAAAAAACAGTCATATCTTAGCAAAGTATGCTTCAATTTGACTGTTTCATATATGCTTAGTTACTTATTGTAACTCTTAAAAAGGACTCTTTATACGCTTCTTACAATCCTATTAAGTTATTTTAATTCAAAGCTATGACAATGGCATCTGTAAAATATCCCATCATAAGCTATAAAATCAGAAGGATGTATCACAACATATTATTTCGGCCACAGGCAATGGGAATTCATCTTACCACCATATCCTGTATGAACTTTGCTCCTTTCTACACAGAAATTATAAGAATTAAGATTTCCATCAGGACGAGGCGTACTTGACCAATAATATCCTCTCGTGCCAACATTAACCAACTTTCCTTCATCACCGTCAATAATATAATCACCTATTGCAGGGAAGAATAAATAGTCAGACAGATTGCTTGGTTTACCTACAGTAATATTTTCATTTGTAGTCTTATACTTATCATATATCTTTAGATCAGAAGAAGATTTCGTAAAGTCTATCCCATTAGGTCCCTCCTTCTTTATTGTCTCTAGACTCTTTCCAGTTTCTCTTGCAATGACATCAAGTTTCTTCAGCCACATACCACCTTGATACAAATGCTTCATGAAACACCAAATAGAAGCGTCCCAATGAGGGTTACCATACTTTGTATACCAGTGCAACTCATTGGCATTAGGACAATCCTTTGCTGAACGTGAAGCAGAAGCTGGGTGATTAACTCCATTATAGTATCGTGGGTCACCTGCCTTTGGATAAGCAGCATTCTTATCACCATTCAAAGAAGGCTGATTACCTTCATGTCCTTTCCAAGCATGCTGACCTACTGTTGCATCCCACATATAGAAGATATCCTGTCCATAATGAGTTACAGCGAGGTTTGCAGAAACCCTCCTGTTCTTCCCAGAAGTAAATGTCAAAGTACCATAGTTCTTTACTACAGAGCCATACACATTTGTCTTACTGTCATTAAGGAAATATTCTACTTTGAAATTATGATATGTACCAGGTGCAAGAACCAGAATTGCAGCATTCTTGGAAATCTCTGCCTGAGTAGGAATAGCAAAATTTCCGAGGTTCAATGTAATACTGCAGTTTGAAGCATCTGCCGCAGGACGTTTTGAAACATCAATGCCATTGTCATTGAAACCGAACTCTCCTGCAAGTGCCTCATCTGCTGTAATCTTGATTTTGGTAACCTTTACATCATCAGCAAAACCATAGCTGTAATAAGGAGTAAATGTCATGTAAGCCGCCTTGTGTGAGAGCGTAAACTTATACTTTCCATTCTCTCTAACAGCAGTAGCCGTACCACAGTCACCATCCGTACCAAGATGTCTGGCATTATTAGGCTCTGTCTGACTTTGTTCAGACTTAATTGTAACCTTGTCACCATGCGCATTACCATTACCTGTATAACGTACAGGATAGCTTTCAGCTGTATATAAACCTGAAAAATAGAACTTGGCATCCGGTGTTTTGGTATCCTTAAGAGCTGTCATCGCTGAATTAATCTCATCCTTTGCACTTTGAACCAGAGTCGTACCGTCTGTATTAATCCACAGCTTATCACCTTCTGTCCAATAGAATTTAATACGACTTCCGTCATAAATACCCATTGTACGGGTTTGCCCCTGAGTTTCCTCTACTGCAAACTCCATCAAACCTGTAGTGGTTCCGTTTGCTTGCTCATTGCTATCCAGCACTGTATTGTCATTGGAACAACTTCCCAATGACAACAAAGCCATAGCAGACAAAATACATAAATGTTGTTTTCTCATTTCTTTGTTTGTTACTTTTAATTTTTTAAATCATCCAATATATTTGGCTTGTAGTCATATTGCTTCCTTCATGGAAGGAACTAACTTTCCTTCGTTTCAGCACTTCATCCCCCCAGTGGCATAATGACCTCCATAAAATGTCCGGAAGATGTCCATTCATTTTTTTAGAAACAGCTTTAAAGCCTCTGTACCATCTAAAAAACTTTCATCTTACTTACATTTCAGAACAGATAACTCTTTAAATATACTATTATTCTCTCACACATTTCGTTGAATATACAACAATGTCAGACAGCTTCTAATAATAGATGTATGTCGTGAACTAATTGTCTCCTTGTGTACTTACAAAAAGAACACATAAGTCAAACGAGAGGTTTCCAAAGTCTCCCTTGCCAGTTTAAATATGCACTAATGAACCGCATACTTGCATAATGTCTGGATAATAATATGCCCGTAGCATCTGTGTATGAACAAAACATCAGGTTTTCTCCCACATGAAATATCAAGAGAGCCAAAGAACGCTGTTGTCTCCTTGTTACCAACACATACTTATAATATAATACATGATGGAATATGAATACATTTACTCGTCTCTCTGTCTACACACAGTCGTTATAGTGATAAACAGCTGCAAAGATATATAAAATTTGTGAATGCAACAAGAAAACCGGATGAAAATTGAAAGTTTGTTGCTCATTTTCATCACTTTACCTGCGCAACAAATAACAAACACTGAAAACATTTGCTGGAACAATTGGTCCTTCCGTTAAATGTGTAGATTGGAAACAGAATAAAGGCTTATTCACCTGTATGGTATTATTATCCAAAATCAGACGGTCTTACAAGGGGAGATAGATTACAAGATAAAATGCAGAAAAGGCAAACAGATGCTATGTCTTTCCATCTTCTACAAACAACCTGTCTCCATATTACCCAACGTTTGTAAATTATTTTCATGCAGTTCAAAACTAACACATGGTCTCTTGGCTTTGAAAAGACGCCCAATTGACTTGCAATAGACGCCCTTTTGAAGTCCAATTAAGCACCTTTTCTTGCACGACTTTATAACTAACTGATTTACTGTTGGTTGTAAACTTGTTTTTTATACGTGTTTTTGCCTTTATTTGTACGTGTTTCACCTGAAATTATGTCATGATTTTTCAAGTCATTGTCTGATTTTAAAAGTATTAACATGAAAAGGTTTTCTGCATCGGAGGATGATAATAAAGTAGGTAGCCAAGACAATCTTGGCTATGTTTTTGTTTAATGCATAACTTTTGTTCTTTTGTTAAAGCTATACGAAAAGTGTCCACACATTTAACGGATGAACCAAACAATTCCCATACTCAGGTATGAAATTACCAGTATTTTGCATCATTCAGGAACATTTTTGCCATTATTCAACGATAAAATAGATAGTATTGTGTTGGCTCGAGAAAAGTAAGACTTCTAATCAAAAAAGTTTTGTTTGTTTTTGGTAGTGCAACTCTTTCCTGATGACAAATCATTTCCACGCTGGCATCATATTGGAAAGTGTATAGCAATCAACATCATTGGCGTCTGCCAACAACACATTGTTTGAAAATGGGAAAAAGATTCATTAATGACTAATTCATACGGGAAATGTTTACCAGACAGTACTAATTTCATACAAATACAATCCTACTACTTGGGAACATGACACAAAAAAACAGGGGCACACGATGTGTATGCCTCTGTTTTATTCTAATATACCCCCAAAATGGGCTTAGTTGATTCTATACTGACCAGACTTTAGAAGTACTCCTCCTGTATACCATTAATATTAATAGTGTCAGCTACCTGACATGGATTGAACTTGGCAGGAATGACAAACTTCGTGCTTTGACTATAGCCTAATCGCTTGTCCGCATAGACACGTTGCATGTAGTAAGCCCATACTGGCAAGGCTGTTGTAGCACCCTGACCCATTGAGGTGTGGTCAAAATGGATGTCGCGATCCTCTCCACCTACCCAACATCCACTGACAAGGTTTGGCGTAATACCCATAAACCAACCATCCGAGTTGTTATTCGTCGTACCAGTCTTACCTCCCATATCGGCTGTAAGATGATATGCATAACGCAGACGACTACCCGTACCGCCCTGGATTACAGCACGCATCATATCAATCATCTGATAAGAACTTGTCTCCGAGATAACCTCAGTCATCAATGGCTGGAACTTAGCAATGACATTACCATGGCTATCCTCTATCTTCGTAACGAAGAGCGGAGCACAACGAATACCGCCATTAGCAAAGGTTGTATAGGCACTTGCCATCTCTCCGACAGAGACTTCACATGGTCCAAGGCAGAGAACAGGACTTGCATACTTTTCGATATCAGGATTATTTAATCCAAAATCATGCAATATATTTACGAACTGAGTCGGACCGAGAAGATTAATCAGATAAGCTGAAATCCAGTTGTTAGACTGTTGCAGAGCCCAACGCAATGGCACTTCCTGACCGTAGCGGGCACGTGAACCGTTGCGGGGAGTCCATCCACCGTAAGAACGCTGTACGTTCGGAGCAAGCGAACAAGGGGTCATACCGTTCTGCATCGCAAGTGCATAAAGGTAAGGCTTGATGGTTGAGCCCACCTGACGACGACCACCCATAACGACATCATACTTGAAATGCTGATAGTCGATACCACCCACATAAGCCTTCACAGCACCCGTATGTGGGTCCATACTCATGAACGCTGCACGAAGGAACGACTTATAATAACGTATAGAGTCGATTGGTGTCATAACAGTATCAATATCACCATGATAAGTGAAGAGCGTCATCTCATGTGGAGTACTGAAACTGCGCCTGATCTCTTCCGGCGTTGCTCCCTGTTCCTTCAGACGCTGATAGCGCAGACTCTGCCGACATGAACGGTTCAGAATTTCCTTTATCGTACGCCGAGAGATCTTTGATGAGAACGGTGCATTCTTCTTATAACGCATGGCAAGATTGAACTGTGACTGCAGGTATCCTCCCACATGCTTGCGCACCGCTTCTTCAGCATACTGCTGCATACGTGTGTCGATGGTTGTATAGATGCGCAGACCATCCGTGTTTACGTCATACGATTCGCCACTACGCTTCTTATTCTTCTTACACCAGCCATAAAGCGGATCCTGTTCCCAGGCAATAGAGTCGAGTACGAACTGACGGTTCTGCCATGACTGATAGTTCTCACGTTCCGGCTTCTTTGCCATCATATACTGACGAAGGAATGCCTGGAAATAATCACCTGCACCACTCACCGGCTTTGATTTGGTAAAATGGAGACCCAAAGGGCGTTGCGACAGTTCCTCAAATTCACCTTTGGTCACGTAGCCAGACTTTACCATCTGCTGTAATACCACGTTACGTCGCTGCATGCAACGCTCCGGATAACGAAGTGGATTGAACATTGAAGGATTCTTACATAGCCCCACCAACATTGCAGCCTCTGTAACTGTGAGATTGCGTGGCTCCTTATCGAAATAGACATTGGCAGCCCGCTTGACACCTACGGCATTGTGCAAGAAGTCGAAATAATTGAAATACATTGCCAATATCTCTTCCTTCGTGAAATGACGTTCCAGCTTTACTGCGATAATCCACTCGATAGGCTTCTGCAGAACACGCTCCGTTGTGCTGTGTGCTTTCTCTGAGAAAAGCTGCTTAGCGAGCTGCTGCGTAATCGTAGAACCACCACCGGCACTTGCCTGCCCCATCACACCTCGCTTCACTACTGCACGTCCTAATGCGATGAAGTCAATGCCTGAATGTTCATAGAATCGCTCATCCTCAGTAGCAACAAGGGCATGAACCAGATGTGGCGACAGTCCGTTATAGTCAATTGCCACGCGGTTGTTATTGTCTGAATTCCAAGTACCAATGAGTTGCTGGTCAGAAGAATAGACCTGCGAAGCAAACTTATCTATAGGGTTAGACAGTTCTTCCATATTAGGCATGTATCCTACCCATCCGTTCCATACCGAGATGAAGAATATGAAGACGAAGCCTAATACAGCAATAAGGAATCCCCAAAGGAAATGTATAAAATGTCTTCTCATAAATTGTGAAAATATTATGCAAAGATAATGTAAATCAATGGATAAGCAAAATAAATAGATGTTTTTTTGATATAGCTGGACATTTCCTTTTCCATGGTTCGTTGAAAAGAAAATAAAAATGTATCTTTACCAGCAGAAAAGAATAAAAACTATCACAAAACGAATATGGAAAAGCATAACTTTGTGAATATTCAAGGGTTAGACCGTGAACAACTGCTCTACCTTATCGAGATGGCTCAAGAGTTTGAGAAGCATCCGAACCGTGAGTTGCTCAAGGGAAAGGTCATTGCAACGCTCTTCTATGAGCCTTCGACACGAACCCGCCTTAGTTTTGAAACTGCTGCCAACCGACTCGGTGCACGTGTTATAGGCTTTACCGATGCAAAGGTTTCGAGCGTCAGTAAGGGAGAAACACTGAAAGATACCATCCTTATGGTCTCTAATTATGCGGATGCCATCGTCATGCGACATTATATAGAAGGTGCAGCACAATATGCTTCCGAAGTGGCACCAGTACCAATTATCAATGCCGGAGACGGGGCGCACCAGCACCCTTCACAGTGCCTGCTTGATCTCTACACAATCTATCAGACACAGGGAACATTAGAGAACTTAAACATCTATCTTGTAGGTGACCTTAAATACGGCAGAACTGTCCACTCACTCCTTATGGCAATGCGACATTTCAACCCGACATTTCACTTTATTGCTCCGAAGGAACTAACTATGCCTGAGGAATATAAGGTTTACTGCCGCGAGCACAACATCCGCTTTGAAGAGCATGAAGATTTCACGCCGGAAGTGATTGCCCATGCAGACATAATTTATATGACACGCGTACAAAAGGAACGCTTCTCTGACCTGATGGAATATGAACGTGTAAAGAACGTCTATATCCTCCGTCGTGACATGTTGTCCCAGGCTCGCCCGAACATGAAAATTCTTCATCCGCTGCCACGTGTCAACGAGATTGCTTACGATGTTGATGACAGCCCACACGCTTACTATATCGAGCAGGCCCGTAATGGTCTCTTTGCTCGTGAAGCCATCTTCTGCCACTGCCTCGGAATATCATTAGAGGAAGTGAAGAACGATAAGACCTTCCTGATATAGAAACTTTACCTATTTAACCAATATGTGTAGATTTAAAAAGAGTTCGCTTGCCGCACTGCTACTATTTTTTCTGACTGCTGTATTCAGCTGCAGCATACAAGAAGAGGAGGGTCGCTGGGCTCCTATGAAGTGGACATCAGACCGCCCTGGTGACCCAAGAAAGATTACAGCTCCAGCTGAAGGAGGAACATATAAGTTAGTGTGTATCAATTACGGAGGACCATGGATCAGCAACGTGACAACTGCTGACACAACAATTTATTCCGGGAGCAAAGACCAAGATTTCCGACATATCAAATATGATTGGTATGATGTATCAGTAAAAGAAAATACTTTTAATATTACTCTTCAACCCAATGCAACAGGCAAGGAACGCAAGCTATCCATTGTTGTAACAGCGGGTGACATCTTCGATTATATAGAGATAATACAAGGTAAATAAATACTCATAATGCCTATGAGTGAACAAGTAAAACTGCCCACTGACACTCTGCCAGGCATTCCTCTCTACATAGGGGAACAGGGTGAGGGATAAAGAACGAAAAATATTTCGATAATAATAATTTATTTAATCAATCAATAAAATGAATTTTATGTGTAAACTGAAGAACATTTACTTGGCAGCCTTGGTACTGGTTCTTTTGACAACGATATCTAATTGTACCAATCGAGAGGATGAAAGTCGCTGGACACCTATGAAGTGGACATCAGACTACACTGGTGACCCAAGGAATATAACGGTTCCCACTGAAGGGGGAAACTACAAGTTAGTATGTAACAGCTATCAAACTCTGCGATTTACAAGTATGACCACAGACAATTCATCTGTACAATATGGAAAGAAAATTATCAGTTCCGGTATTCAAGGGGGATGGTATTCTGCAGAATTAACAGGAAACAAACTCACTATTACTGTTACACCAAACACCACTGGCAAAGTACGCAAGCTATCCATCGGGGTAAGAGCAGATGATGCCTTTGACAGAGTAAGAATAACTCAGGAAAAATAAAATACATACTCATAATGCCTATGAGTGAACAAGTAAAACTGCCCACTAACACTCTGCCAGGCATTCCTTTACATTGAGGAGACAGAGTGAGGCTTTAGAAAATCATGTCAAAGAAAGAACGCCTGGTAGCTGCCATTGAGAGCGGCACCGTTATAGACCATATTCCAGCTGAAAAGACCTTTCAGGTAGTAAACCTTTTACAGCTCCAGAAGCTCTCCACACCTGTCACCATCGGCTATAACTTCTCATCGAAGATGGTAGGCACAAAGGGAATCATCAAGGTAAGCAACAAGTTCTTCACTGATGATGAAATTTCCCGTCTGTCGGTCGTGGCACCGAACGTGGTGTTGAACATCATTAATGACTATGAAGTGGTAGAGAAGAAGAAGGTGGTGACGCCGGATGAGCTTCGGAGCATTGTAAAATGCAATAACCCGAAGTGTATCACCAATAACGAACCCATGAGCACCATCTTCCATGTCGTTGACAAGGAACATGGCATTCTCAAATGCCATTACTGCGACAAAGAACAGGAAATGGAGAAAGTGGAACTGGTGTAGCTTTTAAGCTGACAAGTAGGCTGTTTTAAAGTTGACAAGTGAACAAGTTTACAGGTAAACAAGCTGATTGCTTTGAAGTTGACTGATTGATGGGGTTTACTTGACTCTAAACTCGTAAGCAACTGACAAACAGACTATACTATTGATAATCAACAGGTATAAAAAATGAAAGTTTCAAAGAGGACTGACGCAACTTTTATGCCTGTTAATTCCCTGTAACAACCGTCACAAACGAATTATCTTCATGAAAAGAAATATTTATTTACGTGAAGAGAAATATTTTTCTTCATGAAAAAAAATATTTTTCTTCATGAAAAGAAATCACAGCATATAAATTTGCTGCATCTAAAGAACCATGCAGTTCTTTCCTATACATTCGCTAAACGCACATTATTACAGGACATCTCTTTACTATCAGGAAATAATTATGTATGTTTGCAGTGCTCTTACATAAAACAAATAGCACTCAACAGTATTCCATTCCTTGTGCACATTTGCATCGCTTTTGTGTCGAATTAAATAAATCCAGAAAGATGATAATAGCAGATTTGAACGCATGCCAACGATATTACATCCTGCATGCAAGAATGAAGGAATTGATGGACTATATTCTTCATCATGATTTCAGTGGACAGGAAACAGGGCGCATCACGCTTGACGGCGATGACCTGTTCATTAATTTAGATGAGGGGGAACTGAAATCTAAAGAAGAACAGCGATTGGAGTTTCATAGGAAGTATATTGACATACAAGTACCTTTGCTGCAGGAAGAGACAATGGGCTGGACTTCAATATCCGACCTGGGAGAACCCGACATAGCTTATAACCCTGACACTGATTGTGGTTTCTATACACAAGAGGCTAAGGAATACTTTAAAGTCAAACCAGGTCAATTCACCATCTTCTTTCCCGAAGATGCACATGCACCAATCATTGGTGAGGGGAAACAGAGGAAGTTAGTAGGAAAGATTAGGATATGAGGATACCTTCTCCTAGCCCCTCCAAAGGAGGGGGAGAGCCCGACGGGATGTCTGCTAAAAGTCTGATCAGTTCATCCAAAAACGCTTTTACACTATCTGAAACACATGATCTGGCTACATTTTGGCTAAAAAGACTATAATCAACAACAAAAAAAGGGTTCTTCCGTAAAATGCGTAAACGCCTACGCATACAATGGATATGGTCTCAAAGTGAAGTGTTCTTCATTTCTAAATCCATATCATTGAGACAACAAGGCTTTTATCTAAATCTGTAACTGTTCGCTTGTACCCTGTGAGATACAAAAGAAACACATCGGAAATATCTTGACAATTATGCAGCCGTCAGGCTCAAAAAGAAGTGCAAAAATGACGGATTTCAGCAACGTTGTAACCTACAGTGAATCAGATGTTTGCACACCCGTGTTTCAAAAGGGCGTTAGTTAGGGTTCAAAAGGGCGTTAATAAGACCTCAAAAGGGCGTCTTCTCAAAGCCAATTGGGCATCTTTTCAAAGCCAGAAGAGCATCAATTTGATTTCACACTTTGAAATATTTGTACAAAATATTGTTCGAGTCACTACAAAGATAGATAATGACAGCTTTTATACAAGCATCATGATGAATATCCACGCATTTAACGAAAGAAGCAAAAAAAGTGCTTAATTGGACTCCAACTAAGCACTAATTAGCTTTCAATTAAACATCTATTAGACGTCAATCGACGCCTTATTGGAATGCAAGTAAGCATCAATAGATTCTGGACCATAATTTCATTTTTGTATAACATACCATAGAAACACATTATATAGACTGCAATAGGTTTATATTTAGCTTCAATTATCGCAAACGTTCAACGAATCACAATCGTGCGGAACCAGTCGCGAAGAACACCACCATACTGATTCTGGCTATCGGCACAGAGGACAATAACCTGACTTCCGTCTACAAGGCGTGGACCGAGACACATTCCCTCATAGTTTGCAAGGTCCTGACGGAATAATGTCAATGAGGTCTTCCACTCCACGAGCAAGTTCTTCTCCATGTAAGGACTGTCTGAATCAAGTTCCTTTTCCAGGCTGACTGGTACAGACTGCGCAGGATTAACGCAAAAGATTTTATTAATGACAAAGGAACCTAACTTACTCGGCTTCACCAAAAATTCACGCTCCAACACAAGTAATCTGCCATCATCCAATGCTGCCATTGACGCTACTCCCATCACATAATTAGATGCAGAAGGATGACTATCTGCAGCATCCATCAGATAAGCATACTGTTCCTGGGGCATAAAAGCCTCATCAAAACTCTGCAAACGAAGACGGTTCTTCACTTTATTCTTAGAATCAGCCTGTAAGCCATCTGCCTTCAGTGTACTTTCAGAAGTTGTCCAGAAACGGTGTGTCTGGGCATTATATGTCAATGCTTCAAAACCATATAGCGGCGTCGCAGTACTGAAGACGGATGGTACAGCCAGCCCCCTGCCCGTCTGCTTACCATTCATTCCATATTCCAGAATTCTGTTATCCGCCTCACGGGAGATTAACAATGTACTGTCCTTTTGGAAAAAAGCGATTCCTTCCTCATCATGATTCGCCTCTCCTGAAGAACGAAAACCCTCAAAGCGTACCTCGGTAATATCCCCACTGACAGAATCCATCTGCATATGAAAGACGAAAAAGCCACTTTCCGGTGTCTTGTCGGAAACAACAGCATAAGAATCACCTCCCAGCCACGTCAGTCCACTGTAATTTCCCTTTGGAACTATACTCTGAAAATGATGCTGTCGATTAACCCGGACAAGCTGTGGAGCCTGCGCAAGGATTACAAGTGGGGAAAAGAGAAAGAAAAGGCTAATTCTTAATTTAAGATTCATCGTCATAACAATTCAACATCAATAATCCAATGATGAAATACTCTGATACATAGAGTATATACTATCTTTTAAACATCATATAAAACAAGAACGCACGGTTCTTACTTCCGCCAGTAAAAGATTACTTTACGGATTACGAACCGTGCGTCCTTACGATTTTGTCAAAGATTACTATTTGACAAAAGCCTTGATAACAAGATGGGCATACGACAGAAGAACACATTAATTCCAATACTCTGTGTCAACAGCCTGCAGACATACTCCACATTATACTTCAGGAGTTTGAATCAATTCATCCTTCTCCTGTAAACTGCTTCAATCGCTGTTCCTCTGAAAGACGACAGATAAGCAACTTGCCATCTTGCTCAGCAACAATATAGCCATCGAGTCCCTGGATAACGACCTTGCGTTCCTCCGTAGTATGAACGATACAGTTCTTACTGTCGAAGAGATGTACATCATTTCCGATAACAGTGTTACCATAAATGTCGTGCTGTGTCTGTGCAAGCAGAGAGCCCCATGTACCTAAATCGCTCCAACCAAAGTCTGCAGGACAGACGAAGATTTCCTCAGCCTTCTCCATAATGGCATAGTCGACTGATATATTCTCACATTCTGGATAAACCTCATCTATGACACGCTGCTCGTCTGCAGTACCAAGAACATCCATAATACGCTCAAAGACACGGGCTACACTCGGCTGATAAATACGGAAAGCATTTACAATAGTTGAGGCACTCCATATAAAGATTCCTGCATTCCAGAAAAAGTTATTCTGCTTTATATAACGCTCAGCCGTCTCTAAATCAGGCTTTTCACGGAACTGGTCAACACGGTATATCTCACGGTTTCGGGCAGAAGCGGTTGACAGGTCTGCCTGAATATAGCCATAGCCAGTTTCGGGACGTGTAGGTTTCATTCCCAATGTTACAATAGCATCAGTCTCAGCAGTAAACTTCAGACAGTTTGTAATAACACGTCTGAACTCTGTATCATTCACAACAATATGATCACTGGGAGAGACTACAATATTTGCTTTGGGATTCTCTTTCTTGATGCGCCAGCTTACATACGCCACGCAAGGTGCTGTGTTACGACGACATGGCTCACTCAAGATGTGGTTTACAGGAATATCCGGCAGCTGCTCATGAACCAGACCAACATACTTCTGATTAGTAACAACCCAGACGTTATCTGATGGAACAACACCAGCAAAACGGTCATACGTCAATTGTATGAGCGATTTACCAACCCCCAAAACGTCAATGAACTGCTTAGGGCAATCCGTTGTACTCATCGGCCAGAATCTACTGCCAACTCCGCCTGCCATAATGACAAGATGATTATCTGTTTGTGCCATAGTTAAATATCAAAAAATTAATGTAATTGCAAATATACAAATAAAAATGAATAAAAACAATTTTAAATTATGCTTTTTCATTATCTGTGGTATTTACAGGAAAATGTCTGATAAATATAGGGACTATCAAACTCGTTCATCAAAAGAACAGTTTGATTATATACAAACGGTAGCACATTCCATTACTTTAGCTTAAGATTATCTCCTTCATAATAATATAATGTCTCAAACTAAATATATTCACCCACTATACACCTCAATTCTGAATGTACTAAGTTTAAAAAAGACTTAGACTTTGATCTTCAACGGGTTTTTCCTCAGCTATTTCTTCTTCATCACGGAACAGGAGGAGATGCCGCTGTGTCGTTTGGTTAGCTTTGTTCAACCGATAAACTCCCTTTCTTGTCTTTTCAAAGATAGACCCAACTGTTTTACAGTTCTTCAGAAGATATAACTGAACATACCTGTGAACTTCCTCCTGCTCTATAGGATTGAAAAGAGAATTACACGCATTATAAACATGACGGGAGATTTTCCTCACAGAAAGTCCCTCGTTACCAGCCTCAGCAAGAACACGTAATATCTCCTTATCGTATTGCATAAAAAAAAGGAGCCTATACTCTCTCATACAGACTCCCCTCCTGTGTTATATTAATTACTCTGATTTAAGCAAGAGTAACCTTTCCTTCTTCATCCTTAATCTTGCCCTCTTTGAAGAGCCAACCAATACCAAGATAAACCTCCTCAGAGCTGATCTTTGCAGCCTTTGCAATCTCAGCAACCGTGAGAGCCTTAGCCTCAGCAGCAAGTGCATTGTAAACATCGCCAGCCTTGAAGCCGACATTCTCTGCATTGATAGCTACAGCTGCAACTGCTTTCTTGGCAGGAGCCTTCTTTGTTGTGGCTTTCTTTGCTGCTTTAGGAGCAGACTTAACTTCTTTCTTTTCTGTCATAATCTTTATACAATTAAAGTCTTGTTCAAGCAATCGAATAACAATTTATCAGTATTTTATATAAAAGTAATGCAAACAAACACAATAGAAAACCTGCTTTCATTTTGTCGTGTGCAGTTTACTTTTTGCAAAAGTACATCAAATTATCCAAAGTTTCAAATACTTACGACAAAAAGTCAAAGATATTGAATGATTTAACTCCTTCAAATGCGATTTATTGACATAAGTCAACTAAAAGTGCTATTCTTTCAAATCCAACTTGATTTCCAACTCATCCAACTGCTTCTGATCGATAACAGAAGGTGCATCCAACATGACATCACGACCACTGTTATTCTTTGGGAATGCAATGCAGTCACGGATAGAATCGAGTCCAGCCATAATACTTACAAAACGGTCAAGACCGAAAGCAAGACCTGCATGAGGTGGCGCACCATACTTAAAGGCATTCATCAAGAAACCAAACTGAGCCTTGGCACGCTCTGGCGTGAAGCCGAGAACCTCAAACATCCTCTCCTGTAACTTTGTATCGTGAATACGGAGGGAGCCACCACCAACTTCAATACCATTACATACGAAATCGTAAGCCTTGGCACGAACCCGCTCTGGGTGTTCATCCAGCAATGGAATATCATCCGGGTGAGGCATAGTGAATGGATGATGGGTCGCCATCAGACGCTGCTCCTCATCACTCCACTCGAACAATGGGAAGTCTACTATCCACAGACACTTAAACACATTCTTGTCACGAAGACCAAGTCGGTCACCCATCTCAAGACGCAGAGCACAGAGCTGCACACGTGTCTTGTTGATATTGTCACCAGAAAGAATCAACACAAGGTCGCCATCCTTGGCACCTGTTGTTTCCTTAACCTTCAGTAACTGCTCCTCTGTATAGAACTTATCAATAGAACTCTTGACCGTTCCGTCAGCATTATACTTAATAAAAACAAGTCCCTGAGCACCAATCTGCGGACGCTTCACAAAGTCTGTCAGTTCATTAAGTTGCTTGCGGCTATATTCAGCACAACCAGGGACAACGATACCACCAATATAGGCAGCCTCATCAAACACAGAGAACGACCCGGTTCCCTTCAAGTCATCCATCAGCTCGACGAACTCCATACCGAAACGCAAGTCCGGCTTATCTGAACCAAAGCGTTTCATAGCATCGTGCCACTTCATCTGCTCGAGCTTCGGCAGCTCTACACCACGAATCTCACGGAAAAGATGACGAGCCATCTCTTCAAACAGATTGATAACATCATCCTGGTCAACAAATGACATCTCACAGTCAATCTGTGTAAACTCCGGCTGACGGTCAGCACGCAGGTCTTCATCACGGAAACACTTTGCAATCTGGAAGTAACGGTCGAAACCTGCTACCATCAAGAGCTGCTTCAGGGTCTGCGGACTCTGGGGAAGTGCATAGAACTGACCGGGATTCATACGTGAAGGCACAACGAAGTCACGTGCCCCCTCAGGCGTAGAACCAATAAGGATAGGAGTCTCCACCTCCATGAACTTCTCTGAATCGAGGAAGTTACGGATAAGAATTGTCATGCGGTGGCGCAGTTCCATATTCTTACGGACAGCCTCACGGCGAAGATCAAGATAACGGTATTTCATGCGGAGGTCATCACCACCGTCTGTATTGTCTTCAATTGTGAAAGGAGGGGTATCAGAAACACTGAGCACGTTCAGCTCCTTAGCGATAATCTCAATATCACCTGTAGGAATCTTACTGTTCTTACTCTGACGTTCACTGACAACACCCTTCACCTGAATGCAGTATTCACGTCCTAACTTGTTGGCTTCACCACAAAGGGCAGCATCGTCTGCCTCGTTGAAAACCAACTGGGTGATACCATAGCGGTCACGGAGATCGACAAAGGTCATACCTCCCATTTTACGTGCACGCTGTACCCAGCCAGCGAGGGTCACTTCCTTGCCTGCATCCGAAAGGCGCAGCTCTCCACAAGTATTTGTTCTATACATATCTTAATATGTTAATTATATTTCTCTTCCAAAAACAACAAAAGGAAGCTCCACCTCCATTTGCCAAGTTCTGTTAATCTCCTGCAAAGGTACGAACTTTAAATGAAATATGGGAAACAGCTCATGAAAATATAAGGGAATATAAGTAGCTTTTCAATCAAAACAACTGCCATAAAGAACATTATTAAACGATTTCTCCTTAATAATTGTGAAAAAATCATGCAACCATAAACTTTCTGATTACTTTTGCATCAAACATAAAAGATATCAATTAAAAAGAAACGACATGAAAAAGTTCTTATTAATGACACTGCTGTTGGTTTTCGGACTGACATTCGCAGTAGCACAGAATCAGGCAGAAATCAAATTTGATAAAGTTACTTACGACTTCGGCACATTCTCAGAAGACAATCCTGTGCACAAGGCAACATTCACTTTTACCAATGTAGGAAAGGCTCCTCTGATCATCAACCAGATAGTAGCAAGCTGTGGCTGCACCGTTCCAAACTATGACAAGCGTCCTATCGCTCCCGGTCAGAAAAGCAGCATTGACGTAACATACAATGGTACTGGTAAGTTCCCCGGACACTTCAAGAAGAGCATCACCGTACGGACTAACGGAAAAGTGGAAATGACACGTCTATATATAGAAGGTGTAATGACTGGAAAATAATTGCTTTGAAAGTTAACGAATAGAGGCAACTTTTACCATTGCGTAAAGGTTGCCTCTATTCGTTTGCGGAGATAACTTTCCAAGATACTCTTCTTTACCCGCCTAAGATTACATTCCAGCCACTCACCATAATTGAAGAAAGCAGCTTCATCAATCCGTAAGTTAAGCCACCCACAAAACAGCCCTTAACGTTTTATTTGTAAAAATAAGCTCACTTTAGAAAATTTATTGATGCTTACTTGCGTTCTAATTAAGCCTTACTTGACCTCCAAAAGGTGCTTAATTGAGGACTAACTAAGGCTTACTTGGAGTCCAACTAAGCACCTTTTCTTGCACCACCTTACAACCACCTGATTATCTGAACGTTACAAATTGCATTCAGAACCCCCGTTTTCTTCAACTTTCCAAATATACCACAGCAAATTTATGTAAATATAATTCAAAGCCAAAGAACAACGACAGAAAGGGCTGCATTTGCCACAGAGAAGTCTATACAAATATGATGGCTTACATGTAGCAGCATTCTATCAAGAATTGAATTTATGAAGACTTATATTCCTGTTCTGCCTTTGAGAACAAATCATATACTACAGAGTCATTCTCACAAGCCTCTTTAAACTTTATGAAAAAGTCATTAGTGCATTTGAGGAAACGCTGATAATCATTAGTGTCACTATGCTGGAATCAGCATACACTGTACCGACAACATACCACTTCTATCCTAGCATGCTAAGCATCAGAAAACAATCTGTTTCCGTAATACCATACCTGCTTAAAGTGTCAGTATCACTATGAAACTCTTTCAGTAGCTGGTCACGACCTTTCCCACTCTTTGTCATCCATTCGCGGAACAAATCAGCAGCACGCTGTATGTTACCCATTGCCCACTGACAGTAACCGCCATTGAGATAATCTTCATGAGCTGGTGATTCTGCAAGGAGGGTATCGTAAAGCTGTGCGGCTTTATCAAGACTCTTGTCTGACAGCATCGCCCAAGCAAGGACACGCTTCACATTCATATCATCGGGATATTCGTAATCAAGACGGAACAACTCATCACGCACTTCACCTGTCCTGCCTAATTTCAAGAGAGCCACACAACGGTTCATAGTATAACCTTTTTGACTTGGTTCCAGCTTCAACAACCGTGCATAAACTTCTTCAGCAGTGCCGTAATCCTGGCAGTCAAGTGCAGCCCGTGCTTTTCCCTTCAATGCCCATTGATTGTCTGGCTCGACCTCCAGGGCATAATCAAAGAACTGATAAGCGAATTCCGGCTTGCCAACACTAATATTCGTATAGCCCATAAGTATTGCATATCGAGCATCATTGCTTTGGAAAGTAGTGAGCAGGTCGGCAAGTTCGGACATTTGCTGGTGCTTGTACAGATGTAATGCCAGTCTCAGTTTAACATCATCAAGCCCCGTTCCCATAAACGTTTTGTAGGTAAAAAAGAACGTGTCTGCCATGAAATCACCCTTACCAGTATCCTCAAAAGGATTAATAAAATCATTGGCTGTACGGTACAGACGGAAGAAACGATACAGATCTTGCAGATAGGTGCGACGTATACTGATGGCATCCTGTGGCTCATCAGATGCCGCCAGTGGTCCCAAAGCTGCTTCTGACCCCATTACTTCTTTAATATTTGCAGGTAACTGATTGACTATTTGCTCTAAAGCAAGCGCAAAGGAGTACTTGTCTGATTCACAGAAGTTGCCTTTTTCCATAAGAATATGCAGGAACTGAGAGTCACCTAAATTCTTGATCGTAGGGCGTAAGGCGGGATGTTCCAAATAGAAAGGTGTGAACCAGCTTACCATATCGTTGAAGAATGGAAACCGTTTCATCTGTCTGAAGCCTCCAAAGTAGATGTCAGAGCCTTGCTTCTGCATGTCCATCATCTTGCGCACCTTCTCTTCCAGCTGCTCCATGCGTTTGTCCTCAGCATCTTGATGAAGAATATTCTCAAGCGCATCTTCCTCTTTCTCTATGATGCCAAGTCGCCCGATGGTGAGATTGGAGTTGCTCATAATATCGGGCATGATATCACGCTGTATCTTGTCGTTGTCTTTCTCAGCGTCCTGACTGTAGAAGAACTGTATCTGCAAGGTCAGCAACTCACGTGTAGTGGCCGGGTTGGTACAGAGTTCACGGACGACAGCATCCTGTTCTGGGAAGATATCCATACCTTCGAACACTGACAACACCCATCCTACCAGTGCACGCTGGCGAACATGTTCATCCGTAGCCTGTCGGTAAACATTGACGAGAGTCTTGAACTTGTTGATGTCAAACTGGTTCATTGCGCCAATACTGATAGCACTAACTATAATCTGCTGATCGCTTGACACGACCGTCGGAGACAGGAGTAGCTCCGTATAGAACAGACAGTCATCATCCGTCCATTGGCAGGATGTCCATAAAGCATTGAAGAGACGGCCTATAAACAACAGGTGTCGATCATAAACATCTGCCTTCTTCTGTTCCCTTGTTGATTCAGGTTGAAGCGAAAGCATGGCAACATCTGAAACATATGTTTCAAGTACAGTACGAACGAAATCATGGTTTGTATTCAGACGATCACTCACCCTGAAAGCATCAACATAAGCACCGATATTCTTGCAACGCCAGCTTATCTCAAGGTCGGCAGCAACTCTGTAGAGTCTCTGTAGCAAAGTCTTGTAGAGCGACTCTCGCTGATTATCAGCAAAACCTCTCCCCATATAGTCCACCATCAGTTGATAATCGCTCTTGATGGTATCAAACTCACTGTGCCCCATAAGCGATGGACGTTGCGAATAAAGTTGCTCTAATGCTTCAATAGCATTATCCAACCTTTTGTCCATCAAACAGTTTATAGCTTTGCTAAGAATCTCCTCTACCTTCACGGTCTTGTCCTATTTAAATTACTATTCAGTTCTGTCTTCTTACTTACCACCCGTAAGATAGTTGCGTGCCATGAGCAAGTCAGCCTTTCGTGGTGGTCCGACTTTCGTGTACTTGATGTCAGGCAATGCGCGTACTGTAGCATCATCAGCCTTCATATACTTCTTAATCAGATCAGCATAATACTTCACACCGTTCTTGTCAATCAGTTCTACGGCTTTATTGTATGCTGCAGCAAAGGCAGCTTCCTCCTCATTACGACGCTTCTTATCCATTATTGCGACCACACCAAGGTGTACTCCTGCATCAGCCGAACTGAAGATAGCATTATTATCACCCATCAAAGCCTTTGTAGCCTGCGGCTCTGCAAACCAATAAGCATCAATTTCATGATTCTGCAACATAGACAATCGCACAAACACATCATTTATCTGAACACGAAACACCTGGTACTTTGGCTTTGCCTTCTTCACAACCATATCACTCAAAAGGTCTGTCGCCGAGTATCGGGTCATAGCAATTATCTTATCACTGAGGTCGGACAGCTTCTTCAACTTTGACCCCTTGTCAGCTATAAGTTGCCAATTGAGGTTCGTATCTGTAAGGTAGTGCATCAGCACCTTACGCTTATGCTTCAACCGTTCTGTACGAACAAGGTCAGTAAAGGCTGCCTGTACACTTCCACCTGCCATCGCCGTGTCACAATCCATCTGGGCATTAAACCTGCAAAGTCTGACATCCACTTTAGCAGTATCATACAACAAGCTGTCCTTCAAGAGATAAGCAGGAAGACAGTCCATCGTCGGCATGACTGCCACCTTGTAGGCCTTCTGGTAAGCCTCACGCTCCGCCAACTTCCGGTTCTGTCGTTCAGCCTGCAGTTCCTTGTCGCTCTTTCCGCAGCTGACAAGTGCAAACACAGCCAGTATGAGTATGTAATTAATACGTTTCATATAGTTGCAAAATTAAGAATAAATTTTGTAACTAAGAAAAAACTTACTACTTTTGTCTCACTATGGCAAAGGACAAGATAGCTTTTGTCTGCAGTAACTGCGGACAGGAAAGTACAAAATGGATTGGCAAGTGCCCCAGCTGCGGGCAGTGGAACACGTTCAAGGAGATTCGAATCGCAGCTGATACGGGTTCACAGGCTGCCCGCAACGCTGCTACAACGCTGCGTAATGCGGCATCGGGAGGCTCTGTTTCAGCATTGGCAAACAAGCCACAACGCCTGCGTGACATATCTTCTCATGATGAGCCACGTATCGACATGCACGATGGCGAACTGAACCGGGTATTAGGTGGCGGTCTGGTACCAGGCAGCATTGTATTGCTCGGTGGTGAACCAGGCATCGGCAAAAGTACGCTTACGTTACAGACAATTCTTCACATGACACAGCGTGTGCTCTACGTCAGTGGTGAGGAAAGCCCCCATCAGATAAAGATGCGTGCCGAGCGAATCACCAAGAACATCGCTGAAAACATCATCATCTTGTCGGAAACGTCTTTGGAACATATCTTTGAACATATCCGTGACGTTCAGCCAGAACTGGTTGTTGTGGATTCTATCCAGACCATTTCAACAGAAGATGTAGACAGCAGCCCGGGCAGTATCACACAAGTACGTGAATGTGCATCAGCCCTGCTGCGGTTTGCCAAGACGAGTGGCGTACCTGTCATACTCATCGGGCACATCAATAAAGAGGGTAGTATTGCCGGTCCAAAGATATTAGAACATATCGTTGATACCGTTATCCAGTTTGAGGGCGACCAACATTACATGTACCGTATCCTTCGCAGTATCAAGAACCGTTTTGGCTCTACCTCAGAGCTTGGTATCTATGAAATGGAACAGCAGGGACTGCGTCAAGTAAGCAATCCTTCGGAACTTTTGCTGACAGAAGACCATGAAGGATTATCTGGAGTAGCTATTTCAAGTACTATTGAAGGAGTACGCCCTTTCCTTGTTGAGACACAGGCACTTGTATCATCAGCTGCATACGGTACGCCTCAGCGTTCCGCTACAGGCTTCGACCAACGCCGACTGAACATGTTGCTTGCAGTATTAGAGAAACGTGTAGGATTCAAACTCATGCAGAAAGACGTGTTCCTGAACATCGCCGGGGGACTTCGTGTGACAGATATGGCAATGGATTTAAGTGTCATCGCTGCCGTACTTTCATCGAATGTTGACACACCGATTGAACAGGGATGGTGTATGTGCGGTGAGGTTGGATTGAGTGGAGAAGTACGCCCGGTCAGCCGTATTGAACAGCGTATTGCCGAAGCTGAAAAGTTAGGTTTCAGTAACATCATTATCCCCAAGTATAACCTTTCGGGACTGACTGGCAAATACAACATACAGCTTCACTCTGTAAGAAAGGTGGAAGAAGCACTCAGAGCATTGTTTGGGTAAGCTGTTTGGTAGATGATGGAGTAACCGACGAACATAAAAAGAGAGTAAGGCAAGACCTATATGCCCGCCCAAGAGAACATCGCCTGTAAAAGGGAAAAGAACGACTCACACAATGTCTGCTATCTGTTTCAGAACGAATTATATCAAAATAATTCCACTTCTGAAAATTAATTGACGATAAACTACGGTCTAACTAAGCACTAATTGACATCCAATAGGTGCTTAGTTAAAACCTTACTAAGGCTTAATTGAAGTCCTATTAAGCACCTGCTTCTTAACCAACTGTACATCTGACCGTTATAATTACACCAAGTTAACTCCCCTTTTTTCTGGCTCTTCCGTTAAATGCGTGGACACTTTTCGTATAGCTTCAACAAAAGAACCGTAGTTATGCATTATACAAATAGACAGCCAAGACAGTCTTGGCTGTCTACTTTGTTATCATCCTCCGACACAGAAAACCTTTTCATTTTAATACTTTGAAAATCGCAGACAGCAGATTGAAAAATCATGACATAATTTAGGGTAAAATGCCTGCAGATAAAGGCTAAAACACGTGTAAAAAGCAAGTTCACAACCAACAGTAAATCAGTTAGTTATAAAGTCGTGCAAGAAAAGGTGCTTAATTGGACTTCAAAAGGGCGTTAGTTAGACCTCAAAAGGGCATCTATTGCAAGTCAATTAGGCGTCTTTTAGAAGCCAAAAGACCATGTATTGGTTTTGAAGTGTGTGAAAATAGTTTACAAACATTGGTTGGTGTGGGAACGATTTGTAGAAGACGGAAAGGCATACTAATGGATGGACAAAGTGTTTATTTGTCTTTTCTGTAGTTTATCCCCCCCTTGTAAGACCATCTAATTTTGGATAGTCATACCATGCAAGCGTATAAGCCTTTATTCCGTTTCCAATCTACGCATTTAACGGAAGAACCCTTTTTCTACCTTTCGAGCAGAAACAACAGCAAATCATGTAAGCATATTTCAAGATTTTCAGCGGTAAAACCTTGTTCCATAACGCATGCAAAGAACAAGATAGCATAACTGAATCAACACAGACTATCACCAGTTTTCAATGCCAGTGCTCCATCTTTTCCTAACTGAACCTTAAAGGACTATGGCTTCACAAAGGGCTAAAAACAAAAAAGTCCATAAACTCATGGAGAGTCTATGGACTTATACTTTAACGGTACGAAGGATTAAGCCTCAGCTGGCGCCTCCTCTGCAGGAGCCTCAGCGGCAGTGTCCTCAGCAGCCTGAGCTGCTTCAGCCTCAGCCTTTGCTGCAACGGCAGCAGCCTTCTTGTCTGCAACCTTCTTAGCAATAGCTTCGTTAACCTTCTTCTCAGCCTCAAGGTTCTGAGCAGCAGCCTTCTTCTTATCATCGGTTACCTGCTTCTCTACAGCCTCTGTAGCTGCGACCTTAGCCTGCTTCCAAGCGTCAAACTTCTGCTGGCATGCAGCCTCGTCGAATGCGCCCTTCTTAACACCACCACGGAGGTGCTTCATCATGTAAACGCCCTCACCCTTAAGGATGTTGCGAGCAGTGTCTGTTGGCTGAGCACCTGTCTCAACCCAGTAAAGAGCACGATCAAAATTCAAATCTACTGTGGCTGGATTGGTATTAGGGTTATAAGTACCAATCTTCTCAGTAAACTTACCATCACGTGGTGCACGAGCGTCAGCGATTACGATGCTGTAGAAAGCATAGTTCTTACGACCACCGCGCTGCAATCTGATTTTTGTTGCCATAAAATTTTATAAATATTTAAAGGTTTGAATTTAAATGCTGCCATCTCGTGACAGCGGCTGCAAAAGTACTTCTTTTTTTTCTAACAGCCAAATAATCTGATGATTATATTGATACACATACCATAAATTACACATCGCAACTGTATTTTGCGGACAATTTTACTGCATTGTGCCTTTTATCTGGAGATAGGGTTTAGCCCAAACCGCTCATCATCTTACTGTAATATGGAAGCAGCCTTGACGCTTTTCGTACTTGATAAAGCAGCGTCCTTGCGAACGTAGGTCGTTCAGCACTTCGCTTAACACCCACTTGAGTGTATCATCCCTTACCGGGCGGGAAACAGAGGCATACTTATTGTATGCTATATCAAAGGTTGTACCATATAAATGACAGCTGTTCTCTGTTGCGTTATGGTTGTGCTGACGAAGTTTCTCAACATCTTCCTTCGTTCTCAGCACGCTTGACACCAGCAGCTTGTTTACTGGTACACCCTTTGTCTGCAGACTATCCATGAAGTTACGGGCAATGTCCTGAAGCAAAACAGCCGCACGCGGCACAAGATAAGGCACGCTGCTGTTCAGTTTCTTCATTTTATAATAAGGATTACTACCTATATAAACCAGCCCACTCTTGCACTTCTCCGCACCAGCACGGTCGGCAACTGGTTTCACGCCATAGCGCAAGGCTGCCTCCAACTGTTGCGACTGGGAGTCGGGGAAGCTCTCATCATAATCCCTTACTCCGATAATCCTGTTCTTCTTCAAAGAGCCGTCTGCCCTGAAGAAATGAGACAGCTGCATCTGACCAGTGGTAGACTGCGACTTAACTTTTACGGAGTCAGAAGTTTCCACTACTTTAGTACTGTCACTTTCCGTTTTACACAACACCACTATCCTATCGTGAGCTATGGATGGAAACAGTATTCTTACGACAGCTAAAAAAAGGGTTATGGAGATGAAGCCCAAGAGAAAACGCTTCTTTGTTATCTTTCTTTTTCGTTTCATTGATACAAAGGTAATAAGTTTTTGATGATTGCGAATTATGAATTAAGAATAATTTGCAAGTATCACTATTTTATAGTAACTTTGCGAACAAATATAAAGCAGACAAAGTTGATAGAAAAGCATATAGTTCTTGAAGACATAGACCCGGTGGTCTTCTATGGAGTTGGCAACGGTCACCTCCAGATGATAAAGTCGCTCTTTCCCAAGCTGAGGATAGTTGCAAGAGACAACGTTATCCGTATCTTAGGAGATGAAGAAGAGATGGTAAAGATTGAAGAAGACATTGAAACCATGCGCAAGCATGTGGAACGGTATAACACCATTACAGAAGAGGACATCCTTGATATCGTGAAAGGTCGGAAGACCAAAGCAGATGCGGTAAAGGACGTCCTTGTTTATTCCGTATCGGGCAGGCCCATCAAAGGTAGGTCGGAGAATCAACAGCAGCTCATTGATGCCTTTGAGAAGAGCGACATGATATTTGCCGTTGGTCCTGCGGGAACAGGTAAGACTTATCTTAGCATTGCCTTGGCGGTAAAGGCACTCAAGGAGAAGGCTGCAAAGAAGATTATCCTTTCGCGTCCGGCTGTTGAAGCTGGCGAGAAACTCGGCTTCCTTCCGGGCGATATGAAGGACAAGATTGACCCTTATTTGCAACCGCTTTATGATGCTTTAGAGGATATGATTCCCGCCGTCAAACTGCAGGACATGATGGACAAGCATATAATCCAGATTGCCCCATTGGCTTTCATGCGAGGACGGACACTGAGCGATGCAGTTGTCATTCTTGATGAAGCACAGAACACTACACCTGCACAAATCCGTATGTTCCTCACACGTATGGGCTGGAACACGAAGATGATCATAACAGGTGACCTGACACAGATTGACCTTCCGCATGCTGAAAAGAGCGGACTGAAAGAAGCTCTTTCTATCTTAGGCGGCGTGGATGGCATCTCTGTTATCAATCTTGACAAGAAAGACATTGTAAGGCACAAGTTAGTTACGCGTATCGTGAACGCCTACGAGGCATACGATAAGGCGGACAAGAGATAGGACTCTATAAACATAAAAACAATGAAAGCATTAACAAAGACTGAATTCCATTTTGATGGACAGAAGAGTGTGTATCACGGCAAAGTACGTGATGTGTATGACATCAACGACGATCTTATCGTCATGGTAGCTACCGACCGAATCTCTGCATTCGATGTCGTCCTGCCAAAAGGAATACCGTTCAAAGGACAGGTTTTGAACCAGATTGCAGCCAAGTTCCTTGACCAGACAACCGACATCTGTCCTAACTGGAAGTTGGCTACTCCCGACCCAATGGTAACTGTTGGTCTGAAGTGTGAAGGCTTTCGTGTTGAAATGATTATCCGCTCTATCCTTACGGGATCTGCATGGCGCGCATATAAGGATGGCTGCCGTGAACTCTGTGGCGTGAAGCTCCCTGACGGCATGCGTGAGAACGAACGTTTCCCAGAGCCGATTGTAACCCCAACAACCAAGGCTGACGAGGGTCACGACATGAATATCTCCAAGGAAGAGATTATCAAGCAGGGTATCGTTTCTGCAGAAGATTATGCAATCATTGAGGACTGGACCCGCAAACTCTTTGCGCGTGGTCAGGAAATTGCCGCAAAGCAGGGGCTGATACTCGTTGATACAAAGTATGAGTTCGGCAAGCGTGACGGTCAGTGCTATCTCATTGATGAGATTCACACCCCTGACTCAAGCCGCTACTTCTATGCTGAAGGCTATGAGGAGAAACTTGAAAAGGGCGAGCCACAGAAGCAGCTTTCAAAGGAGTTCCTCCGCCAGTGGCTGATTGAACACAACTTCATGAACGAGCCGGGACAGACAATGCCTGAAATAACAGATGAATATGCAGAAAGCGTCAGCGACCGTTACATTGAGCTTTACGAGCATATCACTGGCGAGAAATTTGACAAGGCTGTTGAAGAAGGCGACATTGCTGCACGTATTGAGAAGAACGTAAAGCAGTATCTGGCTTCAAGGAAGTAAAAGACAAATACAAAATTCATAATCCTGAATTCATAATTTTGATTAATATTATTCACTGACAAACATCTAATCTGATATTACCACAATACTTGTGCTATATCCAAAGATGGTAATCATAATTATGAATTTAGGTTTATGAATCATGAACAAAACAAGACAATGTACGACCAGGAGAAGATAAAACCCTATGACGGAGATGGCGAGAAAGGCAAACTCATAGCAGAGATGTTTGACAATATCGCTCCGACTTACGACACACTGAACCACCGTCTCTCAGGAAACATTGACAAAGGATGGCGAAAGAAAGCTATCCGCCAGCTGTTGCCGTTCCGTCCCAAGAAGATGCTTGACATAGCCACAGGAACTGGTGACTTTGCCATTCTTGCCGCCAATGAGCTGAAACCAGAACAACTTATCGGTGCAGATATTTCTGAAGGTATGATGGCTATCGGCCGTGAAAAGGTGAAAGCAGCCGGACTTAGCGAGGTGATTTCCTTCCAGAAGGAGGACTGCCTCAACCTTTCTTTTCCTGACTACACTTTCGATGCTGTGACTGCGGCATTTGGTATCCGCAACTTCCAAAACCTCGACAAAGGGCTTGCCGAAATCTGCCGTGTGCTGAAGAAAGGCGGACATCTTAGCATTGTCGAACTGACCACACCTGTCAGTTTCCCAATGAAACAGCTCTTCCGCATTTATTCCAACACAGTGCTGCTCAACTACGCAAAATTCATTTCCAAGGATAAAAGCGCTTACGAATATCTCAACAAGACGGTCGAGGCATTCCCACAGGGCGAACGGATGATGGAGATATTTCATAAGGCAGGCTTTGCGAAAAGCTCTTTCCGCCGACTGACTTTCGGTATCTGTACGATGTATTTTGCAGAAAAATAATTTATAGAACAAGGTTAAGATATGGACAAATACGGACTTATTGGCTACCCATTGGGGCATTCTTTTTCTATTGGATACTTCAACGAGAAGTTTGATAACGAGCACATTAATGCTCGATACATCAATTTCGAAATCCCATCAATAGATAATTTTATCGAGGTTGTCGACTCCAACCCCGAACTGCGTGGACTGAATGTGACCATCCCCTACAAGGAACAGGTCATCCCCTACCTTGACAGTCTCAGCCCAGAAGCAAAAGCCATTGGTGCCGTGAATGTTATCCGTGTCACACACAAGGGCAACAAGACACTGTTAAAAGGCTTCAACAGTGATGTGATTGGTTTTACCCGCAGCATTGAACCTCTGCTTGAACGGCATCATAAGAAGGCTCTTATCCTCGGCACTGGCGGTGCTTCAAAGGCAATCAACTATGGATTGAAGTCGCTCGGATTGGAAACGAAGTTCGTATCTCGCACGAAGCGGTCTGATACTTTGACCTATGATGAGATTACCCCGAAGTTAATCCGAGAGTATAATGTCATCATCAACTGCACCCCGCTTGGCATGTATCCGAACACAGAGGTATGTCCTGCCCTCCCTTATGAGGCTATGGACGGCCATACACTTCTTTATGACCTGCTTTACAACCCGGACGAAACACTGTTCATGGCAAAAGGTCGCGAACGTGGCGCAGTTGTAAAGAATGGGCTTGAGATGCTTCTTCTGCAGGCTTTCGCAAGCTGGGAATTCTGGAACGGGGAAGAACAGCGATAGCTTTTCCAGGAAGTAAGAAGAATTTGCAGTAGTTTCTTTAGGCTGATGAAAAACAAAGACGGGGACAGTTGACTTTTTCAACTGTCCCCGTCTTTATTATAAACTCCTGCAAATCAGTATTGTAACACAATCAATACAACTATCGGAAAGATTAAAGTTATAGACCTGACAGACAAAGAGCATCTACAGTTGGAAGAGGGCTTACGCCATGGCAAGAGCCATGCCTTCCGTATGCTTTGCCGTGCCTGCCATACTGTTGAAGTCCAACGGTCTGACATCAAGAGAAGTCGGGGCGCAAACTGAAATGACACACATATCGGTCAACTCATAGGTGAAGCGGCTTGTATAAAAGCTGTCATTATGTATCTTTATAGTGACCCAAACAACGTTTTTGTACAAATATTTCAAAACGTGAAATCAAACTGATGCTCTTCTGGCTTTGAAAAGACGCCCAATTGGCTTGCAATAGATGCCCTTTTGAGGTCCAACTAACGCCCTTTTGAACCCTAACTAACGCCCTTTTGAAACAAGACTGTACAAACATCTGATTCACTGTAGGTTACAACGTTGCTGAAATCTGTCATTTTTGCACGTCTTTTTGAGCCTGACAGCTGCACAATTGTCAAGATATTTCCAATGTATTTCTTTTGTATCTCACAGGGTACAAGCGAACAGTTGCAAATTTAGATAAAAGCCTTGTTGTCTCAATGATATGGATTTAGAAATGAAGAACACTTCACTTTGAGGCTATATCCATGTATATGCGTAGAGGCGTCTACGCATTTAACGGAAAGCCCCCCCTATAAACAGCCACGCTACAGGCTTACGTGCAAACACATGGATACCAAACCGAGCGATGAAAGACAAGCGATTATCGTGAAAAGCGCAGCTCCTACCCTACCAGAACTATGGCTCTTCCGGAATTTGGAGTGATGCGATGATGTCCTTTATGCCACTTGTTAGTAAAGAAAATTTGTAAATAGTTCATTATAAGCGTTTTGTAGCGTGTATAACCCATGTGATACAACAACAACTTTCGTAACCTTTAAATTAGTACTTTGTATTCTTTAATATCAGTAAACAAAGGGGATATAAAAGTATATAAATTATAAATGTTATTGATAATCAGATATTAAACACTATCACTCCAAATTCCTGAAGACCCAGAACTATTACTGGCAAGACGAAAAAACGGATTACAAGGAAAAGTATCAACCATGATTTGCAGTTTATAAACAAAGAAATCATTATCTTTGCAAACAAAGAAGAAACTAATGGCTATAAAAGACAATAAAAGGAACAAGAGCCTTCTTCTTGTGGGTTGGTTCTGCACGTTATTACTACTTGTCGTCACGAGCTGCAAGGAAACAACAGCTTCCAGGTCGCTATCGGAGAGGGAATTCCACTACGATGAACGGCTGTCTGCCCTATCCACTGACAAGAATGGATATTGGATCGGGGGTGAGACGGGTGTTGTATGGCATGTCAAGGGACAAAACCGAAAACGCTTTTATACCGGGTTGGACCGCATCTATGACATTGAACGCGACCCGCTCCGCACAAACAGGATATGGATTGCTGCACGTAATGAAGGACTACAACTATGGAATATGGTTGGTGACACGCTCATCCATGAGGCGACATTTAACATACCATGCAAAGGCAACCGATATTCCCCCTATGACATTGACATCATAGACAGCAGTCTGCTTGTTGCCACTTCCCAGGGTCTCTTCTCCATGCCGCTCGATTACCGGCAGCAAGGACTCAAAGCAGTTTATCCTACTAATGGCAGCTGCACTGACCAGGAGGGAAAACCTTTTCTGGTGAACCAGCTTTGTCATGCGGGAGATCAGTGGCTATTTGCAGCAACACAGGCTGGACTGGCAAGTATAAACTTAGTTTCACAAAAGACAGCACTCCGTCACAAAGGTGAGAACATACGCAACGTTGCCATCTATGATGGTAAACTACATATCCTTTCTGACAAACAGCTTACAATAGAACAGCTTGACGGAAACAATGCCAAGACATTTCCACTACCCCAACCCGTACTATCATTCTACAAAGCAGGTGCCACACACTATTTCATAACCGCATCAAGCATCCTGCTGTCTGATAACTTAGAGCGTTTTGTCAGTATTCCTTTAAGAAACAACATTCCAGATAATCCGCACAAGATATCCATTCCCGATGATGGAAATGGATTTTCCATTCTCCTCACAAAGAATGCAGTATGGCGTATCCCCCACCATCTCGGCTTCTTCAATGCCAATCCGCCAGTCATTGCTGCATGTTCGGCAGGCAACGACTTCTTCTATGTAAACAACCGACATGAACTGTTTCGCCAAAAAGCCGGAGAGCAAACAGCAACCAAGATATACGACTTTGAAAATGACGAGCTCCCAAAAGAGATGTATGCCAAAGGGGATGACATTTATTACTACAACACCAACAACCAGCTTTGCAGACTGACCGTCGGCAACCACTACCTCACCAATCAGCTCTTCGCGCGCCCGGATGTACTCGCACAGCCCAAGACACGCATCACGTCAATGGCACTTCAAGCCCCACAGGGCAGAATACTGCTTGGTGTACAGGACTATTTGCTGTCTATCGACTTGAAAAACAACAAGACCGACACCGTGAGTGCGATGAACAACAAATATGCAACGGCTTTCCATCAGACACAGAACAGCGAAGACATATATATAGCCACGCTCAATCATGGTGTGTTCGTAGAGAATGACAAACAGATACAGAGTGTTGCAGGAACACAGAACAAGGTGTTTATCAGCAGCCTGCTTACTTACGGTCAGCAACATCCTCACCTGCTCCTGCTCACCAACCACCACCTGCAGATTCAAGGTTCAGACTCTGTCAGAGCCGATGGATGCAGCAGGATGTTCTGCATCAATGACAGCGTTGTCTACACTATACCGGAAGCTGGCATACACAAGTACAAGATAAAAAACGGTCGTCTGATTGATTGCGGCAGTCTCTTTGCAGACATTCACTTCAATGCACAGGCAGGATTTGTACACAACAACACCTTGCATATCGGTTCCGACCTCGGCATTCTGCAGTTGGAACCCGGGAAGGAAGATGCAACCAAGTGGGTTACCTTTGATGACAAGGTACCCAGCCTGCAGCTTATCGGTATCGTCATATTCACAGTCATCTTCATCATCTGTATCATTTTCATCAGTTATCGCCGTCATCGGACATTGACATACCGCCAGCTTCAGATGAGCAAAGACGACCTTCACCGTCGTCTGGCAGCCTTGGATACCTTAAAGAACAGGCTGACTAAAGCCGAACGCAATGCCATAGACAGCATCGGCGATGAGATTGACAGTATTAACATCAGCTCACAAAGCCTGCATGCCAACAACGAACAGTTTAAGACACTATCAACCCGTATCGCCCAACTGAACAGAGACACAGCCCTCCAAATGGTAAAATACCTGAACGAACAGATAGGGCGTATTCAGCAGTTCGAGGTCTACGAACGTGACATACTGATACATGAATCAGAAGAAGCACGCAATACTGACAAGATTGAAGTCATCATAGAACAATGCCGAAGGAATGAGGTATGGATCAACCATATACAGGAGTTGAAGGAACGACTTGAGAAGTTTCATCGTTCAACCCAGGATACACTTGTGCTGAAGGGGTTGAATGACGGAATGAAAGAGCGCATCCAATATATTATTAATGAATGCAAGCTGCGCCCGATGGCAGAAGTATATACTGACTTTATCGCTGTCAAAACACAATACGAGAATATCTTTACACCAGAAGGATTGAAGACCATCCGTAACTACATATCCGACAGCATCAATTATCTGCAACAGCAGGAAGGGTATGAGTTGATGACAAAAGCCTTGCTGGATGAATTGCAGTCAATAGAAAAAGATGTCTACAACCGTGACCGCATAGTCCTTCTCCGTCTGTTGCAGACAATCGATGACCGGATGACGCAGATTCAACAATTGAAAACACTGCAGCAGCTCATGCAGGAATATACATCCGTGCACGATAGTGTCATACAGGAGAACGAGGAGCGACGAATGAAGAAGTTCAACTCAAAGCTCTTCGCCGACATTGAATCAGCCACCCGAAATATTACAGACCGCATATCTGAAACTTCAGACCTCTTTTTCAAGAAGTTTGTTGCTACTGACAAAGAGGTGTGTGAGGGAATATTTCATTTCACGGCAGCCAGCAGCCAGCAGGTACGTGTGCTTATATTGCTATTGGCAATGCCCCGTGTAAAGCGCACACTCCTACCGGGCATGTTAGGTATCTACGGAAACCTTAACCCTGTTGTCAGTCGGCTCTATCATAGCAAAATCGGCGACAACAACACTGCTCTCACAGAATATTGCAGGCAAAATCCGGCAAGTATAGTGCATTATATCTTAAAATTATCAGAATAAAGCTAATCTTTGAAAATCAGCAAGTTAACAATAGTTGCATCCTATTATTTCGTGTAAATAACAGGATGCAACTATTTTATAGCCAACATTTTCCTACCTTTGCAACAACAAATAACTATCTTGCTTAGAATTAAACAGCTTTATATAACTTAAAAAAATCAACCAATGACAAAGAAAACCTTATTAGTCGGTTTGCTGGCAATGTTTTCAGTAACCACTTTCGCACAGACAGCTGCAACGAAAATCAAAGATGTCCGTACGAAACCTGACCTCTTCTTCCTTCAGGACGGCCAGCAGGCAAGTTCACTCGACCTTCTTCCAGCTCCTCCACAGCCTGGCAGCATACAATTCTTATATGATGAAGCACAGTACCAGTGGGGTAAGATGCAACGCAACACTCCTCGTGGCGACCAGGCAGCATCAGACGCACGTGTAGGTGGTGACGGTGTTCCTAACGCTTTCTCAGAGGCATTCGGTATAAAAATCAGCAAAGAGACAACTCCAGAAATCTATAAGCTCGTGCTGAACATGCGTGAGGATGCAGGTGACCTGGCAACACGTAGTGCAAAGAATCACTATATGCGTGTTCGTCCATTTGCTTTCTATAAGGAAATGACCTGTAACCCAGAGCAGCAGCAGGAACTGTCAACCAACGGTTCTTTCCCGTCCGGTCATACAGCAATCGGTTGGGCTACAGCTCTCGTACTCGCTGAAATCAACATTGACCGTCAGAATGAAATCCTTGAACGTGGTTACCAGATGGGACAGAGCCGTGTCATCTGCGGTTATCACTGGCAGAGTGATGTGGATGCAGCACGCATCGTAAGTGCAGCAGTTGTAGCACGCCTCCATGCTGACCCAGCATTCCAGGAGCAGTTGGCAAAAGCAAAGAAAGAATTTGCTAAGCTGCAGAAGGAGGGCAAGGTTGCCAAGAGTACTTTCAAGGCATCAAACTAATCTCAAGGAGTTAAGCACGGGCAAGGAAAGCTAAAACAGCAGCTTTGTTTCCAAATGGTCTGTATTCACATCTGAAGTAGTTGCTTAACTCTTTACAACTCTCTTAACTTCATAACTCAAAAAAGAAAAAACCTAATATTAATATAGATAATATACATACGTCTATGAAAAGAATTATCCTTATTGCAACCTGCGGATTGATGGTTTGCGTAGGTGCCTTCGCTCAGGAAGATGAGACGAAGTTGATTGTTAAACCATCTGGTCGTATCCTTATGGATGCAGGTGTGATGCACTCAACAGACGATGCACTCAATGACAAACTCAATGATGGTGTTGCCATTCCAGACTTCCGTGTCGGCTTAGGCGCAACATACGGAAAGTGGAAAGCAAAGATTGATGTTGGCTATGCTCGCCAGAATCTTTCTCTGAAGGACATCAACATCGACTATAACTTCGATAAGGAGAACCTGGTCCGTATGGGTTACTTCGTCCATCAGTATGGTCTGCAGAGTGGTACATCATCAAGTTTCAAGATTTCAATGGAAGAGCCTCTGGCAAGTCAGGCTTTCTTCAACAGCCGTCTGCTTGGTGCCATGTACGTTCACGCTGGCGAGAAATTCCACGCCACAGCATCTGTTTTTGCAGAGAATGATGCCATGAAGATGACTTCTGACAAGCTCGGCAATGAGGCATGGGGTGCAATGACACGACTGGTATGGCGTCCTATGACAGAACGCGGAAACATTTTCCACGTTGGCATCAGCGGTGCTTACGAGTCACCACGTTACAACAAGAATGCTGCTATCAGCCACAAGTCATACACATTGAAGGCTCCATTCCCAACACGTATTGCAAGCGTATCGGCACAGGAGGCAACCATCACTGACGCTACCGCACTGTGGAAGTTCTCTCCAGAAATGAACTACGCTTGTGGAAACTTCGGTCTTGAGGCACAGTACTTCTATGTTGGCATCAAGCGTGAAAACGCCTTGCCAAACTATAGCGCATGGGGTGCATACGGTAACGTACGCTATCTGCTCAACGGTCAGGGTTATACATACACCAAGGCCAATGCTGGTATTGCTACCCCAGACCCAGGCTCAATGGAGGTTGTTGCATCTTACAACTATTCAACATTAACTGACAAGGATGCCAATATTTATGGTGGTAAGGTCAGCGACTGGTCATTGACCTTCAACTACTATCTGAACAAGTACATGATCTGGCGTGTACGTGGCTCTATCACACGTGCAACAGAGAATTCTGCATTCAACGACAACACATTCTCTATCCTTGAGACACGTCTGCAGATTAAATTCTAAAGAACTTTCATAATTAATAATTATGATTACTCTTGTGAATTCATAATTCATAACATTGCTGTCCGATAAAACTTGAATAGCATACGCTCCAATGCGGAATCTATATTATTAACTGACAAGGATGCCAATATTTATGGTGGTAAGGTCAGCGACTGGTCATTGACCTTCAACTACTATCTGAACAAGTACATGATCTGGCGTGTACGTGGCTCTATCACACGTGCAACAGAGAATTCTGCATTCAACGACAACACATTCTCTATCCTTGAGACACGTCTGCAGATTAAATTCTAAAGAACTTTCATAATTAATAATTATGATTACTCTTGTGAATTCATAATTCATAACAATGCTGTCCGATAAAACTTGAATAGCATACGCTCCAATGCGGAATCTATATTAAACAGACAATATCGCATTGGATTTGGGAAAGTAAGCCTTTTAATAAAATAAGGCGTATTTGCTTATGGCAATACTAACTCTTTTCTGACAACAAGTTGCTTCTACACCGACAACATACAGCAAGATGTTCAGCACTCGACACCATTGGTGTTTACCAACAACACCACTTGTGCTGGACAACAACACATCGGCTGAAGATGGGAAGAGAAGTTTATTATTCTCACTATAGAATATATAGTAAGACACTGATAGCCATATTGTATGGGGAAGTTTTATCGGACACCAATAAACTCATATCTCAAAATTCATAATTATGATTACTATCGTTGCTAACTGCGGAATTCATATCAGCAACTAACTACTGACAGATCGTCTCCCTCCTTTATAGCAAACACTGGCAATCATAATTGTGAATTTTGAACTAAAATCAAACATAAACCTAAAACACAGCTACAATGAGAAAACTTAATTCACTCTTCATCCTTCTGGTGCTGACTATCGTTTGCCCATCATTGGCACAGGCGCAGCTTCAACGTTCTGATGCTTTCAAAGGAAAATATAAGTTGAAAGAAGTCGTCATCCTCTCTCGTCATAACATACGCTCACCGCTGTCTACCAATGGTTCTACATTGAGCAAGATGACTCCTCACGAGTGGACTGACTGGTCATCAGCTGCCAGCGAACTAACACTCAGAGGTGGTGTCCTTGAGACAGAGATGGGACAGTTCTTCCGTAAATGGACCATCGATGCAGGATTGTTCAAGGATAATCATGTACCGACAATTGACGAGGTGAGCCTCTATGCCAATTCCATGCAGCGTTGTATTGCCACAGCACAATACTTCTCTGGTGGCTTTATGCCTGTAGCCAATCTGCGTGTAAACCACCGCTACGTACCATCAAAGATGGACCCTGTATTCTTCCCACGTCTCACCAAGAGCACTGAGGCTTTCCGTACCGAGGCTATGAAGCAGATCAATGCCATGGGTGGCAAGGAAGGACTCGTTGGAATAAACAAGGGTTTGAACGACAGCTACGACATCATTGCCAAGGTTTTGGATTTGAAGCAGAGCGAATACTACAAGAAAGGTGAAGTAAAGGATTTCGTTAATAATGACACCCGGATTACGCTCGAACTCAACCAGGAACCAGGCATGAAGGGGTCTTTGAAGAATGCTAACTCGGCCTCTGATGCGTTTATTCTTCAGTATTATGAAGAGCCTGACGCCATAAAAGCAGGCTTCGGACATAAACTCACACTTGACGAATGGACGAAGATTGCAAAGGTAAAGGACGTATATGGTGATGTACTTTTCACAGCTCCGATCGTGGCTGTAAACGTGGCTCACCCACTTCTGCAGTATATGTACGACGAGCTGAATGCCAAAGACCGCAAGTTTACATTCCTCTGTGGACACGATTCAAACATTGCAAGCGTAGATGCAGCACTTGGTGTTGAAGAGTATTCACTACCTAACTCTATCGAGAAAAAGACCCCTATCGGCTCTAAACTTGTGTTTGAGAAGTGGGTTGACGCTGCAGGAAAGGCTTATATAGCCATAAACCTTGTATATCAGAGCACTGACCAGCTTAAACAGATGTCCCTACTCGACCTCCAGCATGCTCCACAGGTTTTCTCTCTGAAACTGAAAGGTCTCAGCCAGAATGCTGATGGACTATACACCTTCGATGACATCAATGCACGTTTCCTTCAGGCTATCCGTGCATACGACGATATTAAATAAGTTGACGAGTAAACGAGTAGACAAGTAAACGAGGTGCTTGCATAAAAAAATATGTTCTTATCATGACACATAATCTTTTATTACAAGCACCTCGTTTACTTGTCTACTCGTTTACTTTTTTTAATCAACGGGTCTACCATATTTATACATTGTATACCCATCCGTCCCTTTCCCCTCCCCTACATATCTGAAAGAAGAAGGAAAGGCTCCTTTTACAATAGACTCTGTAGCATACTCATAACCGTATGTATCAGCATCAGCACATATTATACGCAAAGGATAGTAAACATTATTCTTATCCTTAGCGTAGTTCCCCATACCATCAATAGTTTCTTTATTCACATAGAAACTGTTAATATCAATACTCTCCATTGGCTTAACATACTTGACAAGGATAGCCGAGTCACCTAAGGCTGCATAAATCCTATCATTATATCGCCAATAAAAACCTATTCGTTCATTCTCTTTCAACTGCATCCAGCATCCCTGTTCTTTATAGTCCCCATAAGGCTTACACGAAGAAAGGAAGAACAGGATAACAAAACATCCTCCTATTTTCATAACCATATTATGGCTTATTCTATTTAGGTAGAATACTGCCAAACACAAATTAAACAATCACAATCTGTTAAGATACTCATCATCACGCACCAGAACCTTCTCAATCTTGCCGACATACATTGTATGAAAGTCATTAGCTGGATAAGCCTGCTTGAGAACATCCTTATCTATGAAACCGCTTGCCTGCAGTTCGGCTGCATACTCTTTCTTGCAGACAAGCACCAACTTGGCTTCCTTGAAATAGACGCTGTTGTCAGCAAATACTTTTGTAAGTCCACTCTTCCCTATCTTGTCCTCATCACGACCTGAAACAGAACCGAGATAAGCCATTTGCTTCTTGAAAGACGAATCCATTACACAAAGCGTAAAATACTCTTCCTTGTCTACAAAGGTCTTTGTAAAGCGACTGGGACGTATATAGACAACCGCTGTCGGATCATTATGTCCCCAAAGACAGCCAAGATGTCCCCAGCTAATGGTCATCGTGTTACACCCATCCTGCTCATTACCCGCAGAGAGCAGCATCCATTCCTTGCCTAAAAGGTTGAACGGGTTGAACCTCAAATCTTTATAATCAATTTCTTTCATCCTAAGTATTTTTTAGATAAATGTATGCAACATAAAACAGTTACTGAATGCAAAAGTAAGACTTTTATACCTTTAGACAATAACCTTTAAGAAAAATCTTCAGATAAAATAACATAATAACAGGGAAACAATAATGACGGAATAATATAAAATTCTATCAAAGACAGAATAACATAAAGATATGGATACTACAAGGAAACAATAGTATAATGTGCTATCATAGCCAGAGTAACAAATGAATGTAGTTCTATAAGTAATAGATTTCTTACACTATAATCCTATCAAGATTTGTAAGCAATCCCAAAAGGCAGAACTATATTCCTCTGTTACCATAGAATGAAACCTTGTGAGAATATAAAATACGCATTGACATTTATACTACCAACAACCCTTCCTAACGTGGCAAATGCAGAAGGGGCTTATTCCTCATAGGATTCTGCTTGTCGTCGCTCTCTACACGAAGGCTGGGGAGTTTATAGGTTTGAAAATTGTTAGCTTTCGTTGGTTGCTGCTTTGGCTTCCTACCTGCAGCAATGTCGGCACGTAGCTGGATGGCAGCATCAAAAGACTTCCACCGTTTGAGGATATAATCCAACTGCTGAAAAGCAGCCTTGCTATCGCCCACCTGATAGAGACAATAGGCGCGATTAAACCAGTAATCGCGGTTATCGGGAGCTATATCAAGGGCATGGGTATAAGCTATGATGGCACTGTCGTAACGCTCCACACGTATGCTGGTCATGCCATAAAGCTCGTAAATGTCAGCAATATAAGGCTGCAAGGTCAAAGCACGGCGACAGTCATCACCAGCACCCTTGTAGTCTTCAAGGTGATACTTTGACAATGCCATCAAATACCACGCCTCGTAGAGGTTTGGCTTGAGGGCAACAATACGGGAGAAAATCTGCATGGAAGTAACGTAGTATCCCTGGTCGAGCGTCCGCCTCCCCTCCTCCATCATCTTCTTGATGTTATACTGGGCAGCGGACGGCAATGCCAACAGGCATAGCAAGGACACTACGATACCACGCAACATAGGCTTACCTGCGTGGAGCCTTCACACGGTAATGGCATCGGATCTTACCCTGCAAGAGGGCTTTGAGCTTGCTGCTGATCATCTGCTTGCGGAATGGCGAGAGACGGTCAGTGAACACACGACCTTCAAGATGGTCGAACTCGTGCTGGATGACACGGGCAAGATAGCCATCAATCCACTCCTCATGCTCGACAAGATTCTCGTCAAGATACTTCACATAGATGCGCTTTGCACGTGTAACAGCCTCGTGAATACCAGGCAGGGAAAGGCACCCCTCTTCCATCGTCTCAGTCTCGGAGTCATCAAATTCAAGGATGTGCCCGTTGATGAACGCATGGCGGAAGTCCTTGTACTCAGGGAATGTATCAGAAAGAACATCCAAGTCAATGACAACCACACGAATAGACTTGCCTATCTGTGGTGCAGCCAACCCGACGCCATCGCTGGCAGTGTTGGTCTCAAACATGTTCTGAATCAGCTCCTGAAGGTTCGGATAATCGAGGGGAATATCCTCGGCTACCTTACGCAGCACCGGCTGACCGTATGTGTAAATGGGTAATACCATATTTGTTTGTCTTTATTCTTAATTTAGTCCGACAAGGGTAAACGGGGACTTGCCGATCTAAAGCCCCTTTGACCTCATGTAATCCTGAAGGATGATAGTTGCTGAAATCTCATCAACAAGCCCCTTGTCCTCACGGCGTGCCTTCTTCTTCACACCACCGGCAATCATCGCCTGATGGGCAATGACCGATGTAAACCGTTCGTCATAATAATCAATGGGCAACTCAGGGTGCGCCTTACGCCAACGGTTGACAAACTGCTCAACACGGGCAAGGTTCTCGCTCGGCTTGCCATTGGGCTGCATCGGCTTGCCAATGACAAGCTGACTGACCGTTTCCTTTGCCGTATATTGCGTAAGAAACTCGAAAAGTTCAGACGTAGCAACAGTCGCCAACCCATTGGCAATGATGCACAATGGGTCGGTGACTGCCAATCCCGTACGTTTCTTTCCGTAATCTATCGCTAAGATTCTGCTCATTTAACGAGAGTAGAGCAACCAAGCATCAGCATATGTAGCACGAAGCTGATTGCGGCTCTGAACGGCAGAAGCCTTACTGTCAAAAGTTTCAGCAACAACACGGTACATACTATTACCAGCATTGTAAGCTACCTGAGCATTATAACCGGCATTCTTCAGACGCTGCTGCAAGCCATAAGCGTTAGACTTAACACCGAATGAACCAACAACTACGCTGTAAGATCTCAGACCTGCTCCGTCGACAACAGAAACAGTCTCAGTGCGAACAGGTACATTGTCATAATTGTCAACAACAGGAGCCTGAGTAACAGGCTGTGTCTCCACAGGTGCAACAACAGCCTCCTGCTGAGATGAATTGTCGTAATTATCTGTAGAGCTCTGCTCCTGAGCCTTTGCCTTCTCGTAAGCCTTCTTGTATGCACTCTCGCTTGATTTGCAACCAGTGAAAGCCATCGCAACACACATAGCTGCTCCCAAAACCATAAACTTCTTCATAATCTCTTAGTTATTTATTGATTATACTTTTAATTTACTACATCAATTATCGTGCGAAGTTACGAAATAAGAAGCAGAAGTAAAAAAATAACGCCTCTAAAGTTTGTTAAATAAAGTATTTGCAAGTTTTTTAACACAAAATACACTTATATGTGTTGCTGATATGCAAAAGTTTGATTATATTTGCCATTGATAAAGGTTAAGTTTTTACTAACAACAAAAAATAAGAATTATGAAGACATTAGGTTACATTGGCGCATTCCTCTGTGGTAGCATCACGGGCGCAGCTCTCGGACTCCTGTTGGCTCCAGAGAAGGGAACTGATACACGTACAAAGATTGCTGACGCTGTTGATGATTTCTGCAAGAAACACGACATCAAGCTCAGCCGCAAGGAAGCTGACGAGTTCGTAGAAGATATCAAGGACGCAGCTGCAGAAGTTATCTAATTCATAGAGGATGTTCTCAAACGACAAGAACGTAGAAACAATAGCACAGCTTATTGAGGTGCTGAAACATTACATCGGGCTTCAAACAGAATACGTGAAGCTCGATGTAATTGAAAAGGTGGTGCGCCTGCTGACGGTGATTACCGTGGTGACAGTATTCTGCATCATCCTCCTCATATCACTTATATACCTCTCCTTTGCTGCGGTTTATGCACTGCAGACTCTGGTGGGTTCACTCATCTGGGCTTTCCTCATCGTCGGCGGTGGCTATCTGCTACTGCTTTTCATCTTTATCTTACTACGTCATAAACTCATTGAACGTCCGTTAGTAAGGTTCCTGGGAAGTCTCTTAACGTCAAAATAGGCTTATGACTGAACAGACTACTCTCTTTAATTCCAATTATAAGTCACTGGACGAGATACGCCTTCGTAAGGCACAGCTGCGTACCGACCTGACCAAGGACAGCAACAAGATTGCCGGGTTGTGGAATGAACTCATGCATAAGCCGAAAGACAAAAATACACCTACACAACGCTTCTCGGGTGTGATCAGCACTGGCGCAGGTGTTTTGGACGGACTTATCCTTGGCTGGAAGCTCTACCGCAAGTTTGGAGGAAAACAACCTGCCGGTGTCTTGAACAAGAAATTCAGCCTGTTCAAGAAAAAGAAATAAGGGTCAAGTTGACGAGTAAACGAGTTGACAAGTAAACAAGTTAACAGGTAACAGTGCTGGGCGCGAAGTTTTGGTTTAACTCCTTCTAACTCCAGACAACTCATAAAACAAAATTGTCATCTAAACTCTTCTCACTCCTTTAACCTCTTGCCAATAAATCAAAAGCAGACGTATTAAAAGTAAACATTGCATTTTAACACGTCTGTTTTCTTATTTTCAAATATACTATCATGAAAACAAACCAACTCATCAGAAGGGGTTTTGCAATAATATTTCCTCTATCAAAATGATGCTGATGGTAAATACCACTCTAACTAAACACTAATTGACGTCCAACAGGTGCTTAATTGAAGACTAAGTGATGCTTAATTGATGTCAAACTAAGTATACCCTTCGTTCCATAATGATGTAACCATCTGGTTATCTAAAACTAAAATAGCATACACATAGCCCTTTTACATCCTCTGTCTTTAGGTTCATCCGTTAAATGAGTGGACACTTTTCGTATAGCTTTAACGAAAGAACCGGAGTTATTTATTAAATAAAAACATAGCCAAGACTGTCTTGGCTGTCTACTTTATTATCATCCTCCGATGCAGGAAACCTTTTCATGTCAATACTTTGAAAACACAGACAACAGATTGAAAAATCATGACATAATTTCGGATAGAACACCTGCAGATAAAGATAAAAACACGTGTAAAAAGCAAGTCTGCAACCGACAGTAAATCAGTCAGTTATAAGGTAGTGCAAGAAAAGGTGCTTAATTGGACTTCAATAGGGCGTCAGTTAGACCTCAAAAGGGCATCTATTGCAAGCCAATTGGGCGTCTTTTAGAAGCCAAAAGACCATGTGTTAGCTTTGAACTGCATGAAAATAGTTTACAAACATTGGTTGACATGGGAATAAATTGTTTGTAGAAGACGGAAAGACATAGTCTCTGTTTGCCTTTTCTGTATTTTTATCTTGCGCTTTATCCCTTTTTGTGAAACCATCTGATTTTGGATAGTCATACCATGCAGGTGTATAAGCCCTTATTTTGTTTCCACTCTACGCATTTTAACGGAAGAACCTAAAAAAGAGGACTGCATTGAAGCAATCCTCTTACAGTCCCCTTATACCATTCCTGTCGTCAACTCATTTGGAGAGAACAAACAATATATCTAAAAAGATACAACCAGCTACTGGATATATCACACTGACTATCACCTGCATCCATATCCGCCCCACTACAGCCAACTCATTCCCTACGCCGCAGTATCTCATCACGGCATTCCTCCATCAGCCACTTCGGAGTACTCGTAGCACCACAAATACCCACTGTCTGCACACCCGCAAACCAACTCATATCAATTTCATCTGCGCTCTCCACCTGATGAGAGTTCGGATTCACACTCAGACACTCATGGAACAGAACCTTACCATTCGAGCTCTTACGACCAGCAACAAAGAGTATCAGGTCATGACGGGCTGCAAAGGCTGAGATGTTCGGCATACGGTTAGCCACCTGTCGGCAGATAGTATCGAAACTTTGGAACTTGGCATTCGGCGAAATATGACTCTGGATATATTCAATAATCTTATGAAACTCATCCAGACTTTTCGTAGTCTGCGAATAAAGATAGATGTCGTGATTGAAGTCCAATGCTTTCACATCCTCAAACTTCTCTATCACGATGGCATGGCTATGTGTCTGCCCGACAAGACCGAGCACCTCGGCGTGACCATTCTTGCCGAAGATGACGATGGATGCCTCACTGCCAATCCCTCTCTGATTGGCGGGAGAAGTAGATTCCAAAGAAGAACAAGCGTTCCCTTGCCCTGTCCCAATTGTCTGATTCGTTGAAGAAAGAGTAACAACTGATTCGCTACTTTCCAAAGAACAATCAGCAGGATTCTGCCTTTTCTCATACTGCGTCTTGATACGACGTTGAAGCGCAAGCACCACGGGGCAGGTGGCATCGATAATCTCAATATTGTTGCGCTTCGCAAGTTCGTAGGTCTCGGGAGGTTCACCATGTGCACGCAGCAGTACCTTTACGTTGTGAAGCTCTCGCATCTGCTCATGATTGATGGTGATAAGTCCTTTCTTAGTAAGGCGTTCCACCTCCATGCTGTTATGTACAATATCGCCCAAGCAATAGAGCCTTGTGCCCTTTGCCAGCTCTTCTTCGGCTTTCTTAATGGCAGTGGTCACACCGAAGCAGAAGCCACTGCCGTTATCTATTTCTATTTGAAGCATTTTTTCTTTTTGTATAAAGGAGTGAGAGGGAGTTAAGACAACACCTCTTACTCCATAACGCTATCTCATAACTTGTTCACTTGCCAACTCATAAACTCGTCTACTCATCAACTTGAATCACAGTTGCACCAGTGCGTCCGCTATACTCTGGTGCGTATGCACATTGTGCTGTACAGGTTCCAGTCTGGTAAACACCGGCACGGTCAATATAATATTCTGTCTCTACGACATGCTTCCCCTTAGCCATTTGGTCGAAGTAGTAATTAGTCGTGTAATCTTTTGAAGCAATGTAATATCCCCGACGATAACCACTCACCTGACTTACAGGCTCAAGGCAGGCAGCACGCTTGTCAACAACCTGCACAAAGTCGTAATTACGATCAGCAACTATTGTCAAACGAATGCGCACCTTGTCACCAACCTTGAGCTCTTTACCATTCTTTGATTGCACGCTGTCAACCATAACTTCACGCTTAATCTTCAAACCAGACGCAGCATCCGAGATATCAGTTGATGTTTGGAAGAACTGTGCATAGACAGCACCCCAGCTTGTACCCGTGCTTGCCTTGCTAACAACCAAATCATGACTTTCAGCCGAGTGGAAATCAACAGGCTGTGTAGACTTCACATAGCCGAGTCCTGCTGTTGGCTGCGTTGTCTGCAAAGGTTTGTTATCAAGCATCAGACTTGTATGCTCACCATTCTGCATCAACCAATTACCATTGTTCATAAAAGCCCAAATAGCATCAACCGAGTTCAGTGGTGTGTCCCAAGCCTGTGTACGCTTCTGCTGTAACAGCCAACGCTGCATCTCTGCAAGCGTCTTACCATCAGTCGGTGTAATCGTTTTTACAGCTTCGATAGCTGCCACTTCTGTTGGAATCTTGTAATCACGCCAGCTATAATAAGCACGTTTTGTATCAAAGTAACGCCCCATTTCCTCTTTATATACGGTGTATTCATTCAGACTCTGGAGATATTCACGCGCCTTGTCAACCTTACCATACTGCTGAAGAATCACTGCAGTGTTTGCCTTGCCATAGATAGTCAAATCTACAGGCTTCTTCGTCAAGCGATCGATGAGATACTTTATATCATTTGTTGCTCGATCATTGTAAAACAAAGCATTGGTATAAAGATAATCACAGAGTTCATTAGCAGGGAATAATGTAGTATTATACTTCTTCTCATCACGCTTCATTTCAGCCACACACTTTACCACCCTCTTATCCATATAACGGAAAGAAGCATTGATCATCTTCGTAACCTCTGGAGTTGGACCTGTAAGGTTCTGCAGACGGGCAAGTGTTTTTGTCACCGCAACAGTCATATAAAGACTTCCATCCATACCTGGCCACCAAGAGAATGAACCATCAGGATTTTGCAGTTTCTTCAGACTTGTCAACGTTGTCGTCAGTTTGTTCTGCAACTGATTCTCATCAAAGAAGCGAACAAGTTTCTGCTTCTGTTCACGCTCATTATTTGCATCTTGCAACCAAGGGGTCTCCTCAAGTGTCAGAGACTTCAGTTCCTGATTCTTTTCCAAAGCCGACATCATTGATGTTTCAGCACCACTCTCCTTCTTCCACTGTTCGATGGTCTGCTTAATAGCTGGCGATGTAGAGATAATCTTTTTACCTAAGCTATTGACATAATAAGCCGTTACAAGACTGATAGCATTCTTCTCATTCGCATCCGCCACATAAGGCAATGCCTGAATCATCAGCCAATTAGGATTATTGGTATACTCCACTGTAAGTTTCTGCCCCACACTCTTCTTAGGAAAGAGTTTACTCACATCAATCGTCTTGACACCAGCTTCATTCTGTGAGAAAGCAAATGTGTTCGTCACATACTCCTGATTCTGAAGCACGGGCAGATAATGCTGTTCACCATCTGAGAAACCATTGCCCTCAACCATGAAGCGTACAATCAGCAATGATTGGTCAGCGGTAAGTTTATTGGCATTCTTTGCTAATAATGAAGCCAAGCTATAAGTTGCTGAAGAACTACCATCAGCCTTGAGAAGCACAGCTTTACTATCTTTAAAGAGCACCTTTTCAGTTGCTGGGTCAAGGATTTCTATCTTAGCTGTTGCATTAATATCCTTCTCAGACTGGTTGAACAGACGAGCAGATACCATCGCCTCATCACCCATACGTACAAAGCGAGGCATATTTGGCTGAACCATCAATGTCTTCTGAGCAATGATATCATCTGAAAGGAAACCACTGTTCATATCCTCATCGTGTGCCAATCCCATAAAACGCCACGTTGTAAGACTCTCTGGAAGCGTAAACTTGATGCTTACATTCCCCTTGCCATCTGTCTGTAATTGTGGATAGAAGAAGGCTGTCTCGTTAAGATTCTCACGCATAGAGACCTTTCCTTTTCCGTTCTTCTTCTCTTCTGATAGCTTTATCTCCTGATCGTATTGAACGTCTGAAGCAGTCTCCCTCGCTACACTCTTAGAACCATAACCAATAGTAACAACCTCTTCCTTTGTCACTGCCTTTGACATCACTGAACGTGTCATCCCATCGAAATTTCTCTCACTAATAGCACTGTACAACGCAACATCCGCCTCATCGAAGTACATAAAGAAACTATTATCAAAATGTGAGATAGATACATCTGAAACATCCATAGGATTCAAAGAGGCCAAAGCAGAGAGCGACAGACCAGAGATAGAAGAAGATCTCCAATCTACACTTGTATAATTAAGAGAGAACGAGGGAGAGAAGTTCCAAGAATGGGACATTATCTCGTCAAGACTCTTGTCGTAAAGCGTTGCCATCAATTGTGCATCTACAGTCTTACCATCAGGACGATTAATCGTTACCGTCCACTCCTCTTTCTGCCCTGGTATAAGTTTGTTACGGAAAGACTTCCACTTCACAATCAGTCGCTTATCTGGTAACGGACGGGAAATATACCAAGTATGGCTATATAACTCACCATTCTTCACCCAAGCATAATTCAATGTTATACCGTCTCCATACTCTTCCTTATAATAGAACTTGCGCGTATGAATACTATTGCTCTGATTGAAAGAACCCGTTTCAATCACTTTATTACCAGAATAGATAGAATAGACAACGTGCTGATTATCATCGGTAGAACCCACCTGCATATAGATAGGTCCTCCATTACGTGGGAATGTGGTTTCACTCAGATAGGACCAGTCATGTGTCTCTATAACAGGACGTTTGTCATCCATTGAGAAAACAATGAAGTCTGTATCCAAAGTATCCGTTCCACAGATAGCATGCATACGATAAGTACCAGAGTCCAATCCCTTCACTACAACAGGCTCGTTGGCCTTAACCGTCTTATAATTGTTATAGACATACTTACTCTTATCCTTCTGCTGTGACACAATCACATACTTCACCATACCCTCAACGGGATTACCTGCTGCATTGACATAATTGAATTTGAAAGTTTTAAGACTATCCCTCAGATTCTTTTCAGGAATAGAACAAGAAAGCCTTGCCTCCTTTGTTCCCAATGGCAATGAAGCATAACCGTCACGTGTCTCACCCGCAGCATCTGTTACAGAAGCCTCAACAGCAAAATTATAGAAGCGTGGATAATATCTCTTTGGAGAATTCATCTCCTTGATGACATCAGCCGACAGAACAAAAGGAACTGTCACAGTGAACTCTCCCTTATCATCTGTCATAACATCACCCGTCTTTACCTCTTCACTATTTTCATAGAAACCACACCAATAACTTGGGTGGCGGGTAACGACATAATGTACCTTTGCACCTTGAACAGGAACACCAGCAAAGCTCTTGGCACGCCCAACCAACTTGATAGAGTCGCCAATAGCATACTTTTCCTTATACTCGTCAAAGTTTACTTCAAAGGTTGGACGCTTATACTCGTCAACTTGGAAGCTCCTCAACCCTTTTGAAGCATAATCAGCATAAATAGAGAAACGCCCCGTCAGACCACTTGCAGGAAGTTCAAAGTCTGTTGCAGCAGTACCGAAACGGTCTGTTGTTACCGACTTCCTACTTACCTCCTTACCGTTAGCATCACGCAGAATCAGATCAAAAGTCTTCCCTACCTGCGCTTTTGTTTTAAAGCCTTCCTTGTTTTTCTCGTAAACAATAACAGAAGCGTGAACAGTCTGACAAGGACGATAGATACTCCTATCTGTGAAGATCTTTGTTACAATTCCATCATCTTTATTGTTACTGAAACTATAATAACTCTTCAAACTTGTACTACAGAAAGCCTTATCCTTAGCCGTATAGACATAGACATCAGCTGTAGATGGTTCAGAAACAAATAGAACTTCACCATTCTTATCAGTCTTAGCCGTCTTGACAATTGGGACCTTCCCGTAACGACCAGCATACTTAACCCGAACCGTAGCATCACTTACAGGCTGACCATCAACGACATTTACCACAACATAACGCGACTTATTGTCAGGCTGCTGCTCTGTCATTACATAGAGATTGCTAACAAAATAGTAGCCATAATCAACATCAACACGCTTATCAGAAGTCTCTACCTTAACGAAATAAACACCTAAAGGCAGCTTTGGCATCAAGAAAGAGTCTTCAAACTCCTCGTAATCCTCATGACCAGAGAAAATACGACGAATCGTCTGCTGGGTTGAAGGAATCAGACTTGCCTTTATCTTTTTCAATTCATCAGGATGTCGAAGATTGTACAGGTGATTGCCATCTAATGTTGTACGAGTTATCGTGAGTGTTATATCGGATAAATTACGAATATTAAGGTTTACCTTATTATTATCTTCCGATGAACTCACACTTCGACGAGTCATCTTAACATTAAACTTCGGTCTTACCAATTTCTCGCGAACATTACGCAACACTGTAATTCCTTTCCAAGATGCCCAGCGAGCAAGCGCCTTGTCGATAAAGGCAATCCGCTCAGCTACAGGAGCGTCTTCGTCCATACATCTATATCGCTTCACTGCCACCTCACCACAGATAGGAAGGTCACCATAAACCTGTATCAGAGAATCAAGACGTGGGACGTTTTCCTCATCCTCGTCAATTCCCATCATTGCCGTATAGCAAGCAGCCTCACGATTTCCTTTTTCTGTATAATAGCGAGTCAGCTTCTCATAGTCGCCCACCTGCATGCCAATGACATGCAGCAAGTCGCCATTAAAGATACTATCATCCTCACCAATTTCAACCAAAGGCTTGAAGTCTTCGGCCTTCTGTCGTGCTAACAAAGAAGGATTAGCAAGTGCCTTCTTGAAATATTCATCTGCATTCTTATCGTTCTTACTTCTGAGGATTGAACCCAAAATGCAGTTATAAACAGCACCCAAGACTTCATCTTTCCGTTCAGCCTCCTTTGCTTGAATCTTCAGCTTATTCATCTCCACCTCTAATGAGTCTGGAGAGATTTGGGTCTGCAATTCAGAAGCCTGAAGACCAGCCGCCAAGAGATGACCATAAGCCTTCTCCTGCTGTGCCTTCTTCTCAATCTTCTTCAACAGACTAATCTGTGTCTTGGGCAAATCCTTCTCCTGTGCCTGATTAACTTGCTTCCACAATGCGTCAAAGCTCTGTGCAGTTATTGTAACAGGCAACAGCAAAAATATAATTGATAATACAATAAGTGACTTTTTCATACTTTATTTCTTTTATATTAATTGCAAAGATAATGCTTTTCAAGGAAAAAACAAAAGACGAGCGAGATATATTGTATAAGAAGAAGCCTCACCTCTAATCCCTATTCGGGTGGAAAGAGAGGTCTTCACCAGCCCGAAAGATTGTTTATACATTGAGCGTCATTCTGTGAGAGAAAATGTTTTCAAACTCTCATACAGATGTTCTTATTACTTTAGTAAACTTTGTCACTCTATAGACTGAAAGAACTACACATCTTGTGAAATATCGGATGAACTAAAATTCACACTTATACACAAAGTGTATTGTAAACTATTTTCGCACACCTCAAACACAACACATACTCTCTTAGCTTCTAAAAGATGCCCTATTGCCTTCCAATAGATGCCCTTTTGCAATGCTACTAACGCCCTTTTGAAGTCTAACTAAGCACCTTTTCTTGCATGACTTTATAACTAACTGATTTACTGTTGCTTGCAAACTTGCTTTTTACACGTATTTTTGCCTTTATCTATAGATATTTTATCCGAAATTATGTCATAATTTTTCAAACTGTTGCCTGCGTATAACGTAAGCCCTCATTAATCTTACTATCGCACAATATAGTTAAACTGATCAAAAACGGTAAAACCCATCTTCTCCAACTGCTGCTGGCTTCGCCGGCGGTTTTCATCCGTATTATATTCAGGAATCAAGGGCAGACGGATAATCACCTTATCAGCATGACCATTCGCTGCCATCCACTCAAGATTGCTGATTACCTGATTATTCTCTTTACATGTATAAGCCTTATAGACATCAGAACTCATGTCTTTAATGTCCACATACCACATCTGCACCAACGAGACGATAGCTTTTAAATTCTCAAGTGGAACATTAAGCGATGTTTCAATCGTTAACTTCCATTCGGGGTTCATTATCTCGGCAAACGCCTTGATGAAGTCTGAACGAAGAAGGGGCTCACCGCCTCCAAAACAGATACCGCCACCCGTTGCCATAAAGTAAAGGTCGTCTATTTCCACCTCACTGTACAACTCACCGGGAGTGAGCCTACGCCATACGCCATCAGCCTGCAAACACTGAGGATTTAAACAGTACTGGCAATGGAGCGGACAACCGTGGAAGGCAACCAATGTCGTTACGCCTTCCCCATCGGTAGTGAGTCTGTGCCGATTAACGGCTATAAACGGTGCGATTATTTCTGATTGCATTTCTCTTTATGTGATTGAGGGACAGTGCTGTCGGCTAATTCTTCCTCTAAACACCTTACATCTACTTTTCCTACTAACTCAAGAGAGGGCTTTAAACAAACCTCTATATTCTTGGGGTGACGGACAGACTTAACAGGTATCACCTTATCCTCAAAACCATACGATGAAAACACAAGGGTATCATTGCGATTAACCCGCAGGGCAAATCTTCCGTCTTCGCCCAAAGCCAGTTTCTTCTTACCTCCCAATGTCATAACATAAACCTCAGAAGCTACCTTATCTGTCAAAGCGTTAATCACACGTCCACTAATGGCAATGGAGTTTTTCATTTCTGATGTAAATGCTTCTGGTACATTTACCTGTTCCCCTTTAACTGTCGTATCAATAGAGTTGTGAACTGTATTCCCAACTTTGCAAGATTTTGGAGAATTATGACACGATGTAAGAGGAACAGTTGCCACACAAAGCCCTGCAGCCAAACCAGCAACCTTCATGCTCCAGCCCTTTCGGTTCCGCTCTCTCAACTGAGTCTCCAAATAGCGTATCTCCTGTTCACAGGCTGGGCAAGTACCAGAGCATTCACCTTCATAGTGACACTCCTTAGGCCGATAGCTGATACCATTCGCATCTGCTATCTGCTGACGGATACCTTTCAGTATCTTACAAGTGAGCTTCCCTCTTTCCATAATCTTAATATAAAGTTCATCTATTCTTCTTACTCTTCTTTTTATGTGACCTGGGCTTGTCAGTCATATGACCATATTATCAAAAACGACTTCTCCAAACAACATCATTTCTTCACTACCACATGAATAAAATTCATCAATAAATCGGATAGCTCTTTTACTCAAACTGTTCTATCAGCACATCCTATACATTTAATGAACAATATTCGATAGTGAGTCAGTATCAGCTAACAGCTATAAACGGTGCAATTATTTCTGATTGCATTTCTCTTTGTGTGACTTGGGACCGGTATTATCAACATTCTCTGATTTTAGTGGTTCCTCCCTGATGCCTCCACACTTTCCAGGTCCATCAACCCATTGTAAACAAACAATGATATTATTTGGATTCTTAATTGTATCAACTACCAGTTTATAATCCTCAAAACCTGAATTTGAGAACACAAGCGTATCGCTGCGGTTAACTCTCAAGGTAAACCGTCCATCCTCACCCAAAACTATCCCTCTTCTATCTCCTAATCTGCAAACAACGGTATTATCAAGGGGGTTATTTAAAAATTGCATCACCGTCTGTCCACTGATAACGACAGAATCTTTCTTATCTGGTTTAAGGACTTTCACCTCATTTATATTTTCTTCTTGAAGTGTCGAATCAAGAGTTTTCTGTACTTTACTATCAGTTTTTGAAGAATTACTGCAAGAAGCAAGAGGAACAGTTGCCACACAAAGCCCTGCAGCCAAACCAGCAACCCTCATACTCCAACCCTTTCGGTTCCGCTCTCTCAACTGAGTCTCCAAATAGCGTATCTCCTGTTCGCAGGCTGGGCAAGTACCAGAGCATTCACCTTCATAGTGACACTCCTTAGGCCGATAGCTGATACCATTCGCATCTGCTATCTGTTGACGGATTCCTTTCAGTATCTTACAAGTGAGCTTTCCTTTTTCCATAATCTTAATATAAAGTTCATCTATTCTTCTTACTCTTCTCTTTATGTGACTTGGGCTTGTCTGTCCTATGACCATACACATCATCATAGTTAGGCTTAACGAAAACGACTTCTCCTAACAACATCACTTCTTCACTACTCAACTTAATAAAGTTCATCGATGAATGAGATAGATCTTTTACACGAACCATTCTGTCAGCACATCCTATACACTTAATGAGCAACGAGGCATCAGGAACAACTTTAACAGCAAACATACCATCCAAATCCGTTAGAACACTATTCTCGCTACCCATAACTTGAACTTTTGCTCCTATCACAGGTTCCTCATCATCTTCAAATATAACTTGTCCCCGAACAAGTACGGCACCAGCACGACCATTAGAAAAGTCTACAAATTTTGCTGTATCTTTCATCGTTGCAGGCACAGAACTATTCGATGTGTTATCAGAACTAACGCTTTGAACCATAGCAGCCATGGGCATGACCGTAGCGCAGACTCCTGCTGCTATACCAGCCACTTTCATACCGAAGCCATTACCCTTACGTGCCTTTAACTCACGCTCAAGATAACGTATCTCTTCCTCACAAGCTGGGCAGGTACCAGAGCATTCACCTTCATAGTGACACTCCTTAGGCCGATAGCTGATACCATTCGCATCTGCTATCTGCTGACGAATATCCTTCAGTAATTTACAAGTACTCTTCCCTTTTGTCATAAGTTTAATATTTACTTACGCTTCTTATTCTTCTCCTTATGCGACTTAGGCTTGTAGGTCCTACGACCATATACATCATCGTAGTTTGGTAAAACATATCCAACTCCTCCCGCTATCACCGACATATCATAAGCCTCAAGCATAATAACATTATTATCAGAACGTAAAAGAGAACTTACACTAACCGTTTTCTTCTTGTAACCAATAAATGAAATAACCAACGAAGTATCTGGCAACAACTTCAAAGCAAACAAACCATCTATATTTGTCGCCACACCCTTGTTTGTTCCCTCTATTAAGACAGAAGCACCTATCAATGGTTCCTTATCATCACTGCCTATTACCATTCCACGTACGAGCACAGCAGCTGCATTACCATCTGAACAGTCTACGACCTTTACAGAATCATTCTTGGTAGTATGCACAGAAGGTTTAGATGCACTATCAGGACTAACGTTTTGCGCTGCAACTGTCACAGGCATAACCGTAACACAGATTCCTGCTGCTATACCAGCCACCCTCATACCGAAACCATTACCTTTGCGCACTTTTAACTCACGCTCAAGAAAACGTATCTCTTCCTCACAAGCAGGGCACGTACCTGCACATTCACCCTTATGGTGGCACTCTTCAGGATGATAGCTTATTCCGTTCTCATTTGCTATCTTCTGACGAACATTCTTCAATACCTTACAGATTTCTCTTCCTTTTTCCATAAATTATTATTTAAGCGTTAGTCTATAGAAGATTCTGCTACAAAAATATAAAAAAAAGAAGATAAACAAGAACAAACTGATATTTTTTCAGAACTTAGCAATAATATTAATCATCCACAACAAATACGCCGTTAAAAGTTTAAGGCTATTAGCAGAAGACTATCGTTTCACGCTATCTGCCAAACACTTCAAGTATAAGTCTGTCGGTCGTATTTTACTATAAAGATAATGACACAAACAAGTCATACATTTCGTTATCAACCATTGTGTTCTTGCCCAGCACGGGTGGTGCGGAGGGTTAGCACCATTCGTGCTGAGCGCTTACTCCCTTGTAATATACAGCTTGGCTGGGAATCACTTAGGCTTTAAAAGTCTATTGGGGATTAAACACTATAACCTATTAGATACAATTATCCCCTCTCCAAAACCTTTCTTACGGTCAATAACCATTGGTTCAGAGAGGGGATTATGAAATGATTTCTATTCTATCGAACTGTATCCTCTAATTCTCCACGACATTAAACTTGGAGAAATCTGCCATACGAAGAAGTTCCTCATAAGAAGTTTTGGGATTCTTCTTCATATAAGTCTCCACAGCCTCCTCATAGCGACTGTGATAGATGCGCTTCGTCATCGTCTGATTTACTATCCACTGTATCTTTCCTATATGCAGATCACGCTCCAACTGTGGACGCGACTCAAAGTTCTGCAGGGGATAAATACTCATAAGATAGAACGTCAGACAATCAGGAAGGATGTATTCACGCGACATCTGCTTGCGTTGTGTAGGTGAGTAAAACTTCGCATACAAAGGATAATTGGAGCCAAGATACTTGTCAAGTGAAATTCCTATCGTACCATTGCCCACCACAATACTCTGATCCAAGGCGGATATCTGGGCATAGACCTTCGGAACTCCAATGCCAGGCAGTGACTGCTTCAGTCTTTTGAAAGCAGTGCTCAACTGATGGTCAAGGTCTTCCGTATTGGCATACTCTGATTCCACAGCAGCAATCAGAGACTGCAATGTGGTATCTTGATAGAACTTCAAGAACTTAGTATTAATATCCGGATCGGTTATCTCGCCTATCTTTACAACGTCTTCTATCAGTGTACGGGTCTCTATCGGATACTCTGTATTCATCTGTTGCAGAGCAGAGAAGTCACCCGTCGTCAGATAACGATACTCCAAACGGTCATAGCGGTCTATCACTAACAACTGAGAACTATCATTCTCATCATCAGAGGACAGCTTGAACTGACAACCGACACAGGTAAGCAGAACAAAACACAATATATAATAGAGATGTCTCACCGGCTTCTTTTACAATATTTGAGTATTCTCTGCAAAATTACTAAAAAATATTTTCAAAAGCAAGTAATATGCTAAAAAAGTTAAAACAAAATGCGATAATATCCTGTTATCACACAGATAATCTACTGAATTGTTTACATCCCTTTGCATAATACTTCCAAAGAACTGAACATTTCCATCGTCCGTCATGCGTGCAACCAGCCAGAGCAGCAGTGCGCTTTGCAGCCTTATCAGCAGCATCCGGCACCCGTTCAAACTCGTATCGCCACTGCTTAAAAGCACGACGTGCAGAGAAAATTGCCTTGAAATCGCCCCAGTTCCGGTTCATAATCAGGGTCTGGAATGCAGCCAGATAGTCCAGGAACCAGCGTACACGCATCACATGATTCAATTCTTCCGCTGGCAGGTTCTTCCATAACATCGTCAGATTATTGCGGAAGTTGAGGAAAGTCTTGCGTGGATTCGACTTAGGCAATGTCCCTCCCCCCACATGATAAACGTAACTTTCAGGGAAACAGAATATCCGCTTACCCATACGATGAAGACGCCAACAGAGGTCAATCTCCTCGTTATGCGCAAAGAACCTGCCATCCAATCCACCGGCAGCCCAGTAATCACTGGCACGAATCATCATGCAGGCACCTGTTGCCCAAAGGATTTCCTCGGCGTTATCATACTGCCCATTATCGTCCTCTACTGTGTCAAAAATGCGTCCACGACAGAATGGGTAACCATAACGATCGATGAATCCACCTGAAGCACCAGCGTACTCGAAGGCATCACGGTTGGCAATGGAGAGCAGTTTCGGCTGACAAGCTGCTATATCTTCATGTGCATCCATTTCCTCTATCAGCGGTGTTAGCCAGTGATGCGTCACCTCCACATCACTGTTCAGCAACACATAGTACTCACTGTCTACCTGCTTGAGTGCACGGTTATAACCCTCTGCAAAGCCATAGTTACAATCCAACTGTATGACACGGAGATGAGGATAGTTTGCCTTGAGCCAAGCCACAGAATCATCCGTTGAAGCATTGTCTGCTATAACAACCTCAGCCTCACTGCGTGAGAAGTTCAGCACAGAAGGAAGATAGGTCTCCATCATTCCCCGTCCGTTCCAGTTCAAGATGACGATTGCTACTTTCATAAGAGTTCTGCCTTTAATGAGCTTTGGTCGAAATTGAAACCGCCCAGACGCACACGGATAATCTGATTATCATACTCTTCCTTTGCCTGATCGGGTGACAGTTCCACTCGAATATAGTTATCCGTGAAGCCGTGCATGGCCTTGCCACGTGCCGCCTTCTCAAAGAGGACATCTGCCTCCTGCCCTATGTGGGCAGCATAGAAGGCACGGGTTTTCTCGTCCGACAGCTTCAGGAGCTTGTGTGCACGGTGCTTCTTCTCACGGTCATCCACCACATACGGAATGGACAGTGCCGCTGTCCCCGGGCGTTCTGAATATGGAAAGACGTGAAGTTGTGTAACGGGCAGGGAGTCAAGGAAGTTAAAACATTCCTCGAAATACTCCGGGCGTTCACCTCGTGAACCCACCATTACATCCACTCCGATGAAAGCATTGGGCATCCTCGCCTTGATCAGCTTTATCTTATGGGCGAAGAGTGCCGTATCATAACGACGGTGCATCAGCTTCAACACCTCATCAGAACCGCTCTGAAGAGGGATATGGAAATGTGGCATAAACGCACGTGACTGTGCACAATATTCTATCAACTCGTCATCTATCAGGTCAGGTTCCAGCGAACTGATACGGAAACGACGAATTCCCTCTACCTTATCCAATGCCTTGACAAGGTCGAGGAAGCTCTCACCAGTTGTCCTACCGAAGTCACCTATATTCACACCTGTCAGCACAATCTCCCTGCCTCCTTCCCTCGCAGCCTCCTCTGCCTGTCCGACAAGTGAGGCTATAGTGGGATTACGTGAAAAGCCACGGGCATAAGGAATCGTGCAATAAGTGCAGAAGTAGTTACAGCCATCCTGTACTTTCAGGAAGTAGCGTGTACGGTTACCGCGTGAGCAACTTGCTTGGAAAGTCTTAATATCCTTTGTCTTGACAGAGTGGTACTCACCCTGTGAAGCTCCTTCCCCTTTGGTTTCATCCATCTTATTCCACGCATCACTCAGATACTGCACGAGGTCGGCTTTCTCATTACTTCCCAATACAAGGTCGACACCTTCAATCTTAGCCACAGTCGCACTCTCAAGCTGAGCATAACAACCTGTAACGATAACAAAAGCTCCGGGGTTCTGGCGCACCATACGATGAATGATCTGACGACACTTGTGGTCGGCAACCTCGGTAACCGAACAAGTATTAATCAGACAGATGTCTGCCTGCTCAGATTTCTTCGCTTCCCGTACGCCCATATTATATAAGGTACGCGCGAAAGTACTTGTCTCTGAGAAATTGAGCTTACAACCCAACGTATAGAATTTGGCTGTCTTGCCTTGAAATGCTGCTGTATCTATCATATAACTTGCAAAGTTACAGTAAAATGAAGACAAAACCAAGGAAAAGCTACCGTTTACTCATCCTAAATGCCACAAATAATCCCCAAAACAGACATCTTTACCCGTCTGAAAGCTCTATCCAATTACACAAAAAACATAAAAAACAAAACTGTGCAGGCACACATAAATAACTTTAACATTTGTTTAACATTCATATAACACTGATTATCAGCAGTTTACATATTTGTTACAAAAGGAGATAAAAAAAGTCCTTAAAAAATGATTGTTGAATAAAAAAAGTACTTACCTTTGCAACGTTTTAACAAACAAATGATTGTTTTACAGATTTAAAAAGCAAAGAAAATGAAGAAATTAGTTTTAATGTTCGTAGCTATCGCAGCTATCTCTTTCGCATCTTGTGGTAACAACTCTAAGCCAGCTCAGAACGCTGACTCTACAGCAGACTCAGTTACAGATTCTATGAGCTCTGACTCAGTTGCTGGTGGCGACTCTGTTGTTGCTGATTCAGCTGCTGCTGACTCTGTTAAGTAATCAGAGAACGAACAGAAAAAGAGAGAAATTGGCCGCAGGACATTGTCCTGCGGTTTTCTCGTTTATAGAGGTCAGTAGTAATCCCTTCTGCGTTTATTAGTGCTTAATTGAAGTCCAATTAAGCACCTTTTCTTTTGAAAAAGCTGTAACCACCTATCTATTTGGATATTACAAAAACAGAAACAGCTCCTTCAAGAGGTCAGTTTTGAGCACAGACAATTGACAAATTATGTAATAAAAATTCATCAAAAGAAAAACAAGAAAACACAGAAACATCCCTGCACAGAATCATCCTGAACATCATAATCCGGGAATAATTACCGAGTAGAATAAATCTTCAGATATACCAGCTGACAAAAACTGTCGTTCACTCAGCTCAACACATGATAAAATAAGTAAGAAAAATGTCTTTGACTTATAGAAGTTTTTTCGTAACTTTGCTCTCAGAAACAAATTACAATAAAGAACAAAACGTTATGCTTACATTAAAGCTCATCAGTGAAGAAACTGAACGCGTCATCAAGGGACTGGAGAAGAAACACTTCAGCGGTGCACGTGAGGCAGTTGAGAAAGTATTGGAATATGACCGCCTGCGTCGTGAGACTCAACAGAAGCTCGACACAAACAAGCAGAAGCAGAACCAGCTCTCGAAGCAGATCGGCGGACTGATGAAAGAAGGAAAGAAAGACGAAGCTGACAATATAAAGGAAGAGGTAGCACAGCTGAAGTCGGCCGACAAGGCTCTTCAGGAGATTATGGAGAAGGCACAGAAAGATATGACGGACGTGCTGCTCACTATTCCTAACATTCCTCACGAGAGTGTACCAGAGGGCAAGGATGCCAACGACAATGTTGTTGTAAAGGAAGGTGGTGAGAAACCAGCCCTGCCTGCCGACGCCTTGTGCCACTGGGATTTGCTCAAAAAGTTCAACTTGGTAGACTTCGACCTCGGCGTGAAGATTACCGGTGCCGGTTTTCCGCTCTACATCGGAAAGATGGCCCGCTTCCAGCGTGCCTTGGAGGCTTTCTTCCTCGACGAAGCCCGTAAGAGTGGCTATTTGGAGGTACAGCCACCATTGGTTGTAAACCAGGAGTCTGGACTTGCAACTGGTCAGCTGCCAGACAAGGAAGGACAGATGTATCATGCAAATCTTGACGACCTCTACCTCATCCCGACAGCTGAGGTTCCTGTAACAAATATCTTCCGTGACGAGATTCTTAATGAGCAGGAACTGCCTGTCAAGCGTTGTGCTTACTCAGCATGTTTCCGTCGTGAGGCAGGCAGCTATGGCAAGGACGTTCGTGGTCTGAACCGTCTGCATCAGTTCGACAAGGTTGAGATTGTACGCATTGACAAGCCAGAGAACTCTTACAAGTCATTGGATGAGATGCTGGTACACGTGGAAGGTCTGCTGAAGAAGCTGGAGCTGCCTTATCATATCCTCCGTCTCTGCGGTGGTGACATGAGTTTTACCTCTGCTATCTGCTACGACTTCGAGGTATGGAGTGCTGCACAGGAGCGTTGGCTGGAGGTTTCAAGCGTTTCAAACTTCGAGAGCTATCAGGCAAACCGCCTGCACTGCCGTTACCGCCGTGCGGATGACAAGAAGATTGAACTCTGTCACACGCTGAACGGTTCAGCACTTGCTCTACCACGTATCGTTGCAGCCATCATCGAGAATAACCAGACCCCAGAAGGCATCCGTGTCCCAAAGGTACTTGTACCTTACTGTGGCTTCGAGATGCTGGATGACAAGATGAATTAGAAAAAGAAGCTGTATCAAACTGATTATCAGCTGTAATCTGCAGGGGTGTACGCATTGTGCGTTCGTAAATAAAAGTCAAATACGGACAAACAAACCATACATCCTTGCAGTTTGGCACAGCTTCATGACTATCGCGAACAACTAATAATAACTATAAAACCCTCACCCTATAAACATTATACTTCCCTCTCCTACACTTCTTAACGGTCAGTCAACGTTCAGTTTAGAGAGAGAAGGGGGCGAGAAAATCATCTATCTATTACCAACCCATGAACAAGATTATCCACAAACAACAGTTTTCTGAGAAGGTCTTCTGCTTAGAAGTGGAAGCACCGCTCATTGCACGGAGCTGCCGTCCAGGCAACTTCATCATCGTGCGTGTTGACAAAAAAAGTGAACGTGTACCCTACACCATCGCTAAGTCGGACCCCATGAAGGGGACACTCACCATGGTTATTCAGGAAGTGGGGCGTTCATCCACAAAACTTTGCCAACTGAATGTTGGTGATGAACTGGCTGACATCGTCGGACCACTTGGCACACCATCACACATTGAGAACTATGGTACGATTGTATGTGCTGGTGGCGGCATCGGTATTGCTGCCATCCTTCCCATCCTTACAGCACTGAAACAAGCCGGCAACAGGGTTATATCCGTTCTTGCCGGACGCACCAAGGAATTGGTAATCATGGTGGATGATGTGAAGAAATACTCCGATGAGGTCATCATCATGACCGACGACGGCTCATACGGCGAGAAAGGTGTCATCACCGTAGGAGTAGAGAAGGTAATACAGCGCGAGCATGTGGACAAAGTACTGGCCATCGGACCTCCCATCATGATGAAGTTCACGTCACTTCTGGCAAAGAAGTACGGTATTCCAAATGATGTTTCACTCAACACAATCATGGTGGACGGAACAGGAATGTGTGGTGCCTGTCGTCTGACTATTGGTGGAAAGACTCGCTTCGTCTGCATTGACGGACCAGAATTTAACGGTGACCTCGTTGACTGGGACGAGATGTTCAAGCGAATGGGAACGTTCAAGGAGATTGAAACCTCCCCCAACCCCTCCGAAGGAGGGGAGTGCCAGGCGGAAAACAAGCAGGAAAAAGAGGGTCAAGGAAAGGCAGGAGCTGGTTGTAATGCAGAAAAGGATGCAACAAGCCGCCAAGAAGGAAATACGACTGGGCACCTATCAGAAGAGATGCAAGGAGACGATTGGCGTACCGTATTGCGCAAGGCACTCAAGCCGAAGGAGCGCATAGCTATTGAACGGGTGAAGATGCCGGAGCTTGACCCAGAGTATCGCGCGAAGACCCGACTGGAGGAAGTAAATATCGGACTGACCCCTGAGATGGCTATGCAAGAAGCAAAACGCTGCCTTGACTGCCCGAAGCCTTCTTGTGTTGAAGGATGTCCTGTAAACATTCAGATTCCTGATTTCATCAAGAATATTGAGCGTGGCAACTTCCTCGAAGCAGCCAAGATACTCAAGGAAACATCAGCTTTGCCAGCCGTATGTGGTCGTGTCTGCCCACAAGAGAAGCAGTGCGAGAGCCGCTGCGTCCATCTGAAGATGAACTCACCAGCCGTAGCAATCGGTTATCTTGAGCGTTTCGCTGCCGATTACGAGCGTGAGAGCGGACACATGGCACTGCCAGACGTAGCACCATCTAATGGCATCAAGGTTGCCGTCATCGGCTCCGGTCCTGCCGGACTGAGCTTTGCAGGCGACATGGCAAAGCGTGGATTTGAGGTTTATGTCTTCGAGGCACTGCACGAAATTGGCGGTGTATTGAAATATGGCATCCCAGAGTTCCGTCTTCCGAACAAGATTGTGGATGTCGAGATAGATAATCTCCGCCGTATCGGTGTACACTTCCAGACCGATACCATCGTGGGTAAGACCATCAGCATAGAAGACCTTAAAGAAAAAGGCTTCAAGGGAATCTTCGTTGGTTCAGGTGCCGGACTGCCAAACTTCATGGGTATTCCTGGCGAAAACGCCATCAACATCCTTTCAAGTAATGAGTATCTGACGCGTGTAAATCTCATGGATGCGGCTAACCCGGAGACCGACACACCTATCATCATGGGCAAGAAAGTCTTGGTTATCGGCGGTGGTAACACGGCTATGGATTCCTGCCGTACGGCAAAACGATTAGGTGCTGACGTGACGCTTGTCTACCGTCGTTCTGAAGCTGAGATGCCAGCACGTCTTGAAGAGGTGAAGCACGCCAAGGAAGAAGGAATTAACTTCCTCACACTACATAACCCACAGGAGTATAAGGCAGATGAGAAGGGACGCGTATGTGCTGCAGTCTTAGACGTGATGAAACTTGGAGAGCCTGATGCAAGTGGACGCCGCCGTCCAGAGCTAACAGGTGAGACTATCACTGTTGATTGCGACCAAGTTATCGTTGCCGTGGGTGTATCGCCTAACCCATTGGTACCAAAGTCTGTAAAGGGACTGGAATTAGGTCGCAAAGACACTATCGTTGTCAACGAACAGATGCAGAGTTCACAGCCGGAAATCTTTGCTGGTGGTGATATTGTACGTGGCGGAGCAACGGTCATCCTTGCTATGGGAGACGGAAGAAGAGCTGCTGCAAATATGGCAGAACAATTGCTGGCTTAAAGCCTATCATTCATAATTAACGGAACAGTCGGATTGAAAGTTTCAATCCGACTGTTTTGTTTTAGACAATCAAGTGAGAAACTATAACAAGAAGATATTTTCAATCCTTGCAATAGGTTGTCGGATCATCCACACCGGCATTCTCAAAGGCCTCTCTCCGCTCCATACAGGTACCACACTTACCACAATGTACATCAGAGCCCTTATAACAGCTCCATGTCCTGGAATAATCAATTCCCAACGCAGCACCACGAGCAACAATCTCAGCCTTGGTCACCTCCGTATAAGGTGCTTCAACACGCACATTAACAAACGTTCCAGCTTCCGTAGCACCATTCATCGCATGGATGAACTCCGGGCGACAGTCAGGATAAATCGTGTGGTCACCACCATGATTAGCTATATACACCCGCTTCAGCTCATGACTCTCGGCAATACCTGTCGCAATCGACAGCATAATACCATTACGAAAGGGAACAACCGTAGACTTCATATTCTCCTCCTCATAATGCCCCTCCGGGATAGCCTCAGCACCATCAAGCAGAGAACTCTTGAAATACTGGTGCATAAAAGAAAGTGGAATCGTAATATGAGGAATACCCAGCTTCTCACAATGATATGCAGCAAAGGGCAATTCCTTAGCCCCATGATTCTGCCCATAGTCAAAAGAGATTGCCAAGGCGATTGACTCCGCTTTATCATAAAGCAGCGTGATGGAATCCAGTCCACCACTGACAATAATAACCGAATCTTTCATTACTTTCTTATTTTTCTGCAAATTTACAAAAAAGATAGTGTTTGATTTCACCAATCCATCAAAAATTAGTATTTTTGCGGATAGGAACATTATAACGTTACAAATAACAAACAAACAAATGAAAATTAACGATTTTAACTTCGCAGGACATAAGGCTATCGTCCGCGTAGACTTCAATGTGCCTTTGGATGAGAATGGTCATGTAACTGACGAAACACGTATCCGTGGTGCTCTGCCAACACTGAAGAAGGTACTGGCTGACGGTGGTGCTCTCATCATGATGAGCCACATGGGTAAACCAAAGGGCAAGGTTAAGCCAGAGCTTTCATTGAGCCAGATTGTCAAGAACGTAAGCAATGCTCTCGGTGTTGAGGTTAAGTTCGCTAAGGACGCTGGTAACGCTGAGGCTGAGGCTGCTGCATTGAAGACAGGCGAGGCTCTCTTGCTCGAGAACCTCCGTTACTATCCAGAGGAGGAGGGCAAGCCCGTAGGCGTAGAAAAGGGTACTCCTGAGTTCGACGCTGCAAAGGCTGAGATGAAGGACCGCCAGAAGGACTTCGCAAAGAAGCTCGCTTCATACGCTGACGTATATGTAAATGACGCTTTCGGTACTGCTCACCGTAAGCACGCATCAACAGCTGTTATCGCTGACTACTTTGATGCTGACCACAAGATGCTGGGCTTCCTCATGGAAAAAGAGGTTACAGCTATTGATAACGTATTAAAGAACGCTCAGCATCCTTTCACCGCTATCATCGGTGGTTCAAAGGTCAGCTCTAAGCTCGGTGTTATCAAGAACCTTCTCGATAAGGTTGACAACCTCATCATCGGTGGCGGTATGGGTTACACCTTCATCAAGGCACAGGGTGGTAAGATAGGCAAGTCACTCCACGAGGACGACTTGATGCCTGAGGCATTGAACGTAATGGCTGCAGCTAAGGAGAAGGGCGTAAACCTTTCACTCTCTGTTGCTACAGTCTGCGGCAAGGAGTTCTCTAACGACACAGAGCGTCAGGTATTCCCGATCGACCAGATTCCTGATGAGTGGGAAGGTATGGACGCATCAGAGGAGAGCATCGAGGCATGGAAGAAGATTATTCTCGAGTCTAAGACTATCCTCTGGAACGGTCCTGTTGGCGTATTTGAGCTGGAGAACTTTGCCAAGGGTACTGGCGAGATTGCCAAGACTGTTGCACAGGCAACTCAGGAGAACGGTGCTTACTCACTCGTCGGTGGTGGCGACTCTGTCGCAGCTGTTAACAAGTTCGGTCTTGCTGACAAGGTTTCATACGTATCTACCGGTGGTGGTGCTATGCTCGAGGCTATCGAGGGTAAGGTACTCCCAGGTGTAGCTGCAATCCAGAAGTAAGAGATTTATCTCTCAAACATATAAAAGCCGTTGCTTCGTGAGGAAGCAACGGCTTTTTTATATAACAGCTCAAAGAATACACAAACCTTAAATCCAAAGCAAATACAACACCATTCAAAAAACAGTGAATGACTAATCAAAAAACAAAAGATTCGATACAGCATCAAACAAAAGCATATTTGTAATAAAAATTCACATCGTAAATTTTAAAACATGCTCTTTTGGCTTCTAAAAGACGCCTAATTGACCTCCAACAGATGCCCTTTTGGCATGTAACTAATCAAGGAAAATGAAGAAATATCGAAAGATATGCAAACTAATTGGTAATGAGGTGGAAACGAGGCAATTTGCATAAAACTGCTCTATTTGTAAAGGGTAGAAATATGCAGATATAGGCAAAAGTTCAGTTACTAAATCATTACCAAGATTTGAAGTAGGTAACTAAATGCAGATGTAGGTAACTGAAATTGTTTCTCTCGTGTGTTTGTTGCTTTGGTCGGCAGTTTTCTGCATAAGTGAGGAACGCTTTAATTCGGGTAAATTTGTCCATAAAAATTAAAGCGTATGAAAACAGAAAAGATGAAGGTGTTGCTCTACCTCAAAAAGAGCGGAAAGGATAAGCAGGGTAAAGCTCCCATTATGGGACGTATCACACTTGGAAGGAGTATAGCACAGTTTAGTTGCAAGCTATCTTGCGATATAGATTTGTGGAGTCCTCGTGAGAGTAGAATGAGGGGCAAGAGCCGTGAGGCGGTGGAAGTGAACGGAAAGCTGGATAGTTTAGTACTTTCCATTCAGTCCGCTTATCAAACATTGCTGTCCAAAGGACAGGCATTTACTGCCACGGACATCAAGGAGCAGTTTCAAGGGAGCGTACAATCTCGGTGTATGCTTATAGAACGCCTTGATAGGCTTATCAGGGAGAAAGAAGAACACGTTGGAATAGATATTAAGAAAGATACGCTATCTAATTATCACTCTACACGAAGCAATCTTCGCACATTCATCGAAGAGAAATATAAGGTAGAGGATTTAGCTTTCTCACAACTATCTGAAAACTTTATTTTTGATTTTAGGGATTTTTTCTTGGGGACATTAGGTTTTCAAGAGAGCAGTTTCTATGGTGCAGCTTCCCAAATAAAGACCGTATGTAGGTTGGCATACCGTGAGGGATTGGCTGACACCTTGTTGTTTGCTAATGCAAAAATAGCAAGAGGAGATAAGAAGCTACCCAAAGCTCTTGACAGGTGTTCGCTTGACAAACTAATGAACATACAGTTTGGAGAGTTGGAGGAGGAAATGGAAACAGCAAGGGACTTGTTTGTCTTTGCCTGCCATACGGGTGCAGCCTATTGTGATTTGATGGGATTAAGAAAGACACATCTTGTCCGTGATGATGAGGGAAGTCTTTGGCTGAAGTTCAATAGGCAGAAGACAGGCGTACTTTGCCGTATCAAGTTGTTGCCCGAAGCCATCAGGATAATAGAGAAGTATCGAAGCGATGAAAGAGAAAGCCTATTGCCACAGATGAAATATGCCACCTATCAATCGTATCTTAAAGCATTGCGCTTAAGAGCTAGCATAGCCTTTCCTTTTGCCACACATACGGCAAGGCATACCTTTGCCACACTCATTACCCTTGAACAAGGCGTACCGATAGAAACGGTAAGCAAGATGTTGGGGCATAGCAATGTGAGTATGACCGAGCGATATGCAAAGGTTACGCCACAAAAACTATTTGTGGAATTTGAGCGTTTCCTTTCTTTCACGGAGGATATGCAGATGAGTATTTAGCCATAGAATAGAAGCATTAAAACTAAAATCATGATGAGAAGTACATTTAAGACACTGTTTTATATCAACAGACAAAAGACCAAGGCAAATGGTCTGACGTCCATACTCTGCCGTATCACGATAGATGGCAAGAACTCTGTCATTACCATAAACGAAGAATGTAAGCCTGCGGAGTGGAACTCAAAGCAGGGGACAACTACGGATAAGAAAATCAATCTTCGACTGCAATCATTCAGACAACTGGTAGAGAAGACTTATCGGGAACTGCTCCTAAAAGACAGAGTAGTAAGCGCTGAACTGCTTAAAAACAGATTGCAAGGCATAGCAACTTCTCCTACAACTTTGTTGGAGCTTAGTAATGCAGAACTACAATCGGTAAAGGAAGGTGTGGGCAAGTCTAAGGCAGAAGGTACATACACTAACCTTTGCTATGCAAATAGGATGTTATGCGAGTTTATAAAGGACTTAGGAGGTAAGGATATAGAAATCCAAAGCGTAACGGAGGAACTGTTTGAGGAATACCGATTCTTTCTTAAAAAGAAAGGGTTGAAAGGGTCTTCTATCAACAATTATCTTTGTTGGCTGAGTCGTTTGATGTTCCGTGCAGTAAGCCGGCGCATCATTCGTTATAACCCATTTGAACATGCGGAATATGAAAAGGTGGAAAAGGCTATCCGCTTTCTTAGTAAGAGTGATGTAGCAAACCTGATGGCAATAAAGATGTGTGATAGCGATGCCGAACTTGCAAGGCGGATGTTCATCTTCTCCTGCTTCACAGGTTTAGCCATTACGGATATGGAACACTTGACGTTTGGGCATATCAAGAGCGCAGCGGACGGGAAGATGTATATAAGAAAGGAGCGTCAGAAGACTAAGGTGGAATTTGTTGTGCCGTTACACCCCATAGCCAAGGCGATTATCGAGCAACAAAGGCAGCTACAAGCGGTGAAAGAAGAAAGCAATAACACGAATATGAATAATCGTCTTATCTTTCTGTCTTGTTGCAGTAGAAGTGTGTTAGCAGCAAAGCTAAGCATCGTAGGCAAGGCTTGTGGTATCAAGCAACGTCTGTCCTACCACATGGGAAGGCATACCTTCGGCACGATGTGCCTAAGTGCAGGTATTCCCATTGAGAGCATTGCAAAGATGATGGGACACGCTTCTATATCCAGTACGCAGATTTATGCGCAGGTAACGGACTGCAAGATTTCGGAGGATATGGACAGACTCATCGCCAAACATCAGGAAAAGAACAAAGAGGATGATAAGGTAACGGTAAAGGAAACTATTACCATAGGGACAATGGCTATTGCCAACACAGGCAGAAACAAAAGCATGGAGGAAACGGCATGAATACGGAAGATGGAATAAAGACCAAGGCTGCAATCCGTCTGGACACGGAGCGCAGCTACTTCGAGTGGGGAAATGGTATGCAGGTTATCCGCAGGGGAAAAGGCGAAGTAGCCATGACCGAGGGCGAGCTTGCAAGGTTCTTCGGAGTTACATGGAGAAAAGTCAATGGCAGACTTCGGACGATAACCGAAGAATCCGTCCTGCATCCAGAAGAAAGGGGCGCAGACGAAAGGAAAATAGTCACGGATAAGGAGGTAAGGAGCTACGCACTGCTCTACCCATTACCTACAATTATCGCCCTTTCCTTCTTGCTTGACAGCGTAGAAGCCCACCTGTTCAGAAAGCATGTGTGCAGTGAGTTGATGCGTCCAAGGAATGCACTTACCCCAATCATCATATATGGCAAGGATGTCAATAACTGAATAATGTATCAATCCTTTTTCTTTCATTGTTGTCTTACTACATCACTACAACACAAGATAATACGGTGAAAAAGAAAGGAATACGTTGTAGCTGATGGTTACTTGTGCGTATTACTACGACACGACTACGTACAACTAGTACTACCAACATATGAACGGAATGAATACGTTTTGTTTGTCGTGAGATGAAGTTAGAGAGGGAAATGAATATTCCTTGCATCTCCTTGTATCATAGTTCTTTATAAACTTTCTTCTTTTCTGTGTAGCCAAATTGTAGCCATAACAGAGTATTTTGAGAGTACACGTGGATACTGCTGCTCGAAACACGCTCTTGTGTTTCTTGAGTTCAAAAGTACTAAAAAATGAACATGCTCCAAATATTTGATAGAAAATGTTTTATAGATTCTTTGGCTACAATTTTCAGTGCAAGGTGCAAGCCTATATATATAGACAGGTCTTGCACCTTGCACTGATGGACCTTACTTTATATTTTATACCGTTGATTATCAATACGTAAAATGGTATTATACTACCAGAAAATGGTATTTTAATATTCTATCTAAAGCCTATTTCATTAGGAACTTTGCAGCCATAATCAACGAGTATAAGTTCATTATGAGCTTAAAAAAGCAAGCTGATTAGGGTTAAATATTAAAAATCTGTAGGAAAATAAACAATAAATGAGTATTTTTGCCGTTTTAATAGAAGGAATTCAGAAGAGAATATGAGCGTTAAACAAATACCCAATAGATTAAAAGCCGCATTGGCAGATAATCACAAGACAAGCAAATGGCTTGCTGATCAATTAGGAAAATCAGACATGACGGTTTCCAGATGGTGTACTAACCGCTCACAACCTTCTGTCCACCAATTGATAGAGATCGCTAATCTCTTAGATGTTGATGTATCAGAACTGCTTAATAAAACAAAATGATTAACGTATGAAGTACAGATTTATAGATTTGTTTGCAGGTGCTGGTGGGCTATCAGAAGGTTTTATCAGAGCTGGTTATGAACCCATAGCACATATTGAGATGGATCACTATGCTTGTGATTCATTGAAAACTCGTGCAGCATTTCATTATTTAAAGGAGAACGGAAAACTTGAAATATACGAAGAATACCTCAAAAATAAGAAGGAAAAGACAGATGGAAGTTGGCTTTGGAATAAAGTTCCTAAATCTGTGATTGACTCTGTAATTCAAGAAGCTATAGGGAAAGAAACATTGCCAAGCCTTTTTGAAAGAGTTGACAAACTTTGTAATGGGAAGCCCGTTGATATGATAATTGGAGGTCCACCGTGCCAAGCATATTCTGTCGCTGGCCGTGCCAGATTAGGAAAGAAAATAGAAGAAGACCCTCGTAATGACTTATATAAATTCTATGTAGATTTCCTTAAGCATTATAAGCCCAAAATGTTTGTATTTGAAAATGTTTTGGGAATTCTTACTGCTAAAGGTGGAGAGCCATTTAGGGATCTTATTCGATTGGTGCGTGAGTTGGATTACAATATAGAATTTCGTGAACAGATAGCATCACAGCATGGCGTTTTACAAAAACGTCATAGGGTCATTATTGTTGGTTGGCAAAATAAAAGAGACACACAAGAAGATACCTCGTATCACTATCCGTACCTTCTTGAAGAGCAAATGCCATACAAAATAATGAGGGATTTGTTTTGTGATTTGCCTATAATCAAAGCTGGTGAAGGTACACTTTGTGGAATTGTTCATTACACAAAGCCTTTAAATGATATGGAATACCTTAAAAAATCAGGAATTAGAGGAGTCTTGAGCTTTACCACTCAGCACATTGCACGTCCTAACAATCCTACAGATAGAGAAATCTATAAGCAAGCGGTTGAACAATGGAATGAAGGGAAACGTTTACGGTATGATAAGCTTGACCCTTCACTGCAAAAACATAAAAATACGCAGACATTCTTAAATAGGTTTTGTGTGGTAGATCCTAACGGGGTATGTCACACCGTTGTAGCGCATATCGCTATGGATGGACATTATTACATATATCCAACTCCTAATCCAACTACGGATAATGTACGCTCTATTACAATACGTGAAGCTGCAAGAATACAATCATTCCCAGATGACTACTTCTTTGAAGGAAGTCGCTCTGCCGCATTTAAACAAATTGGTAACGCTGTCCCTGTAGTACTTGCAGAGAAGATTGCTTTAGAGATAAAAAAAATATTAGCTCATGAAGATGAATTACGAAGAACTCAAAACCGCTAATGCTACACCTGCTGCTGCGTCTATGGTTGAGACTTTTCGAGCTATGGGCTATAGTTTGGAAACAGCAATGGCTGATATATTAGATAACTCTATATCAGCTGGAGCGAATAATATCTGGATTTCAAGAATCTGGAAAGGTGGCCAATCCATTATAACTATTAAAGATGACGGTATTGGAATGAACCACCAAGAACTGATTGAAGCTATGAGACCGGGTTCTCAAAATCCTTTGGAAGAACGTTCAAAAAGTGATTTAGGACGATTTGGTTTGGGACTAAAAACCGCCTCATTCTCTCAATGTAGAAGACTTACCGTATATAGCAAAAAGGCTGATTACAAGCCCGTTTATTGGACTTGGGACTTAGACTATGTTGCAAAAACAAACCAATGGGAACTTCTTCAATGGATTCCTGATGAATATATAAATGCTCTTGATGATGTTTCTCATGGCACTTTGGTTGTATGGTCAGGTTTAGACCGAATCATTAACCCAGAAACAAGTGAGATTGATATTAACTCAAAGGCTAAATTTTCTTCACAATTAGATAAGGTGAAACGACACATTTCAATGACTTTTCACCGTTTTATTGAAGAAAAAGTTGTGAAGATTTTCTGGTGTGAACATGAGATAGAACCTTGGAATCCATTCTGTGAAGATGAACCAAAGACGCAGATAAGACCCACCGAGAATATTATTGGTGGAATATCTGTCAAGGGGTATGTTTTGCCTCATAAAAGTGCTTTCTCTAGCGAAGTAGCCTATACTAAAGCCGAAGGTATAAATGGATGGGCAGCTCAGCAGGGATTCTATGTGTATAGAGGAAAAAGATTACTTTTAGCAGGTGATTGGCTTGGGCTATTTAGAAAGGAAGAACACTATAAATTAGTGCGAATTAAGATAGATTTACCTAATACATTGGACACTGAATGGCAGATTGATATTAAAAAATCAAGAGCCTATCCTCCAATGCAAAATAGAAGTCAACTTGAATCTTACGCTAAAGCTGTAAGATCAATTGGCTGTGAAGTATATCGACATAGAGGAAAGATTCTGAAGCAGAAAGCTGGTACATCTTTCCAACCTCTATGGTGCGAGAAGAAAAAAGATAACAAATGGTCTTTTGTGGTTAATCGTGAACATGATATGATTCAGCAAATTAAAAGTATGGCTCATGATAACCCAGAGAAGGCTATTAACACTCTCCTTAGTTTTATTGAGGAAACGTTACCAACTAAGACTATTTATATCAATGAAGCAAAAGGTGAAGAGTCTCAACTTGAACCTTTTACAGGTATCAATCCTTCAATCATAACAGATATGATGCGGATGATGTATGATAACCAAATTAAAATGGGAAAGACATCTGAACAAGCCAAAGCATATCTAAAAACAGTAGAACCATTTAATATCTTTGAGGATTTAATCGAAAATTTATAGCTATGCAGAATCAAATTATTAATATGTGCCGAGTCCTAATCGGACCAAATGCTGTTGTAACAGACGATCAGATTAATGATACTATAGCAAGGGTATCACTAATCTTTCCCAATATGGATATTGCGCAAGTAAAAAACGAATTACTATCCTTGTATGGAGTAAGAATTCAGGATTTTCAAATTCTAGAAGGAAATGAAAGAAGACAACCTTGGCTTAGAGATTTCAAAGCTGAACGCAAATCTACTTGGAACTTTTGGGTGAGATATAAACAATATCTGTCTGAACAAAAAGGCTTTGCTCCACTTGTCATTCAAAAATTAGACGATATGAGTGACCGCATTTTAGATAATTTGTTTAATCCACAGCTGACCAATATCACAATTGATAAAAAAGGGTTAGTTGTAGGTCAAGTTCAATCTGGTAAAACAGCTAATTACACAGGCTTAATTTGCAAAGCTGCTGATGCTGGCTTCAATTTTATCGTTGTACTAGCTGGCATATTGAATAATCTGAGAAGCCAAACTCAAAGTAGAATAGATGAGGGCTTTTTAGGATTTGATACCCAATACGAACGAGCATATAATATCAATAATACTACCAAAATCGGTGTGGGACTGATTCCTGGTTTTGATTCCGCTATAGCTAATTCCTATACCACAAGTTTGGATTCTGGCGATTTCAATAGTAGGGCAGCAAATACAGCTGGCTTCAACTTCAATGCACCGCAACCTATAATTTTGGTTGTAAAAAAGAACGCATCAGTATTAAAGCGCTTGAACACTTGGCTAAAAGCTCAAGCTGGGGGTCACAAGATTGCCAATAAATCGTTGCTACTAGTTGATGATGAAGCTGATAATGCTTCAATCAATACAAAGAAAGATAAGAATTTAGACCCAACAGCAATTAATAAAGCTATTAGAACGCTGATTGGACAATTCAATAGGTCTGCCTATGTTGGATATACAGCCACCCCTTTTGCTAATATATTTATAGCACAAGACGAATCAGATCTATTTCCACGTGATTTCATTATCAATCTACCTGCACCAACTAATTATATTGGTCCTGAAAAAGTATTTGGGACAAGTATGGACGTTGAGGATGAAGAAGACTTGTTGCCAATTGTGGTTCCTATTAGCGATTATCTGACTTTCATACCAGAGGGGCACAAAAAGAATGATCCCAAGCCAACATTTGCAGATATACCAGAGTCATTAAAGACGGCTATTAAGAGCTTTATATTGACATGCGCTATACGTATAGCAAGAGGCCAAGAAAACAAGCATAACTCTATGCTTATCCACGTTTCTCGCTATCAGCTATGGCAAAATGAGATTAAAGAATTGGTCGCTCAGCAGTTTTCTTATTATAAGCAAGAGATAGAAGCAAACGATTCATCTGTGCTCAGTGAATTTCAAGATTTGCTAGAGAATGACTATACTGAAACAACCAATAATATTAAAAATTCGTCGCTTTCCAATATTGATCATTGCTTGCAAGTCCACCAGTGGGAAGATATTAAGCCTTTGCTTTTCAAAGTTGTTCAGAAAATTGAAGTGAAATCCATTAACGGATCTTCAGGTGATATTGTTGATTATCAACTGAATTCTAAAAATGGGGTTTCTGTAATTGCTATAGGCGGAGACAAACTATCTCGAGGTCTAACTTTGGAAGGTCTTTCAATAAGCTATTTCCTACGTGCATCTAAAATGTATGACACATTAATGCAGATGGGCAGATGGTTTGGTTATCGTCCTGGATATGTTGATTTATGCCGATTATTTACAAGTGCGGAACTTAGTGAATGGTATCGACACATAGCTGTTGCTAGTGCTGAGTTGCGTGATGAGTTCAACTACCTTGCAGAATCGAGAAGTACTCCTGATAAGTATGCCCTTAAGGTGCGTACGCATCCAGGATGCCTGCAGATTACAGCTCTTAATAAAATGAGAAATACCAAAGAAATTCAAGTATCATGGGCTTCTCGCCTCATTGAAACGTATCAATTGCCAATTGACAAGGGATTAAAGAATAGAAACCTTGTTGCAACCAAAGAGCTTCTATCTGGTTTAGGTGAGCCGCTAATCAAAGACGGAGACTATCTTTGGAAGAACGTTCCAGCAAACCAAATCTCTGATTATTTCAATGAATTTACTGTTGCAGAATCTCTCAAAAAGGTAAATCTTGAGTTGATAGTTAAGTATATTAATGAGTTACAAGGATATGGCGAATTAACGAATTGGAGCGTAGTTCTAATGAACAAAACGGCTGGTAGTGGACCGAATAAGGAATATTGTTTCTGTAACAAATATAAAGTTAATTGTTTCTATCGTAATAGAGCTATTGATACCGATTACAAAACTTACTTTATTCGAAAGAATCATATAGTAGGTAATCAAGCCGATGAATTTGTGGATTTAGATAAGAATGTGCTAAATGAAGCTCTTGAAGCAACAAAGCAAGAGGCTATTAATAGTGGTAAAACTTGGGCAAAGGCATATCCCAAGCCATTAGTTGTACGTAGTAATTTCAGACCCAAAGCTCAACCACTTCTAATTATATATCCATTAAATCCTATTGGTGCCAACGTTATGAAGAATAACGTGCCCGTTGAAGGTTCAACCGTGTTTACAGTAGGTGATGATCCTTTTGTAGGGTTCGCTATTTCGTTTCCTGCAACAGATACATCTATAGCTGTAAATTATAAAGTGAATATGGTAGGAGAATATGCTGATATTGAAGACAATTTCGATAATGAAAACGACAATGAGTATGGAGAATAAATATCATATTATAGAGTTGTGGAGCTCATTAAAAAGCCTTGCAACTATAGGGGTTGTGAAGAAATTGTATGACACATCATTACCAATACAAGTATATGCCACATATAGCTATCCCGATGATATAGTTGGGATAGCGGTCTCTTTCTCGAAAGAATTCAAGATTGATATTTCGTCTTTAAGCAATTTGAGCGAATTAAGAATTAGGCAGCTTTTGGATGCTTCAATGCTAGGACAAAAGATGCTCCATGTTCAACTGATGAGAAATGTAAACCAAAGAGTTTTCGCCGCATTGTGTGAAGATTTGATAACTACTCTAAAACCACTATCTTCTACAAAAGAAATGGCTCAAGAGGTTGTAAATCAATTACATAGATGGAAGGATTTGTTCGGAAAACTTAAATTCGAAGGATTATCAAAAGAAGAACAGCAAGGTTTATACGGAGAATTGGTTTTCCTTAGAAAATTGTTAAATCGAAGTTCAAATGATACCTATGTTTCTACTTTACAATTGTGGACTGGAGTTGAGAAAACAAATAAGGACTTTCAAGGCGATAATTGGGCAGTTGAAGTAAAAACAACATCTACCAATAATGCTCAATTCATAATTATAAACGGAGAACGACAACTTGATAATTCACTTGTCGCTCATTTATTTGTTTATCATTTAGTTTTAGAAGTATCCAAAACTAATGGAGAAAGTTTGCCTATGATTGTGTCAGAAATAAAGGTCCTTCTCAGTGGCAATGTACCTGCACTATGTATCTTCGAAGAAAAGCTCATTGAAGCGAAGTACATATCTTGTCATGAATCCTTATATGCTGAGCGTTTTTATAAAAAAAGGAGCGAAAAGTACTATAAAGTATTAGCCGATTTTCCAAGAATCATGGAGAATGAGCTTAGAAACGGAGTTAGTAATGTCGTTTATGCTATTTCTATCGGCATGTGCGATGAATATTTAGTTCCTGAAAGTGTTTTATTTAATACCATAAAGTGACATGAATAATGACATAAATAAATATTATCTATCTCTCATTCAAGAGATTGCAACCCGCCAACTATCTAATGAAGATGGCGATAATCAAGAACAAACATTTACTAGATATGTTCTTGATGTATTATCAGAAGCTGGAGAAACTGAAAATGCAACAGTAGCTTTTGATGAAAAAGACTTAGGAACAAAAAAGCAACATAAAATTAATGGCTATGCAATAGCTGATAATTATGAAACTGTTGACTTATTTATTTCTATTTTTGGGTGTGAAGAAAGCATATCTTCAACTCCTAAAGCTGAAATTGATAGAGCTGCTACCAGAATTATTAATTTCTTCAGAAAGGCTGTATATGGTGATTATGCAAATGAAGTTGCAGAATCATCTGAAATATTCGAGTTCGCAAATACTCTATCTTCATATGAAGAATTAAAAGAGAATTTGGTAAGAGTTAATGCCTTTATCCTAACTAATGGAGAATATAAAGGGGAAATTCCTGCTAATATAGAAATCTGTGGATATAAAGTATTCGTCCGAGTGATTGACCTTCGCTATCTTTACCAAGTTACAATAGAGTCACGCGTGCCTATTGAGATTAATTTTATGGAGGAAGGCTATACTGTCCCATGTTTATCAGCAGCTTCTGAAAACCCAGACTATCAAGCATATGTAGCTATTATACCTGGAATATGTTTGGCCAATTTATATGAAAGGTTTGGTGCCAGATTATTGGAACAAAATGTCCGTTCTTTCCTCCAATTTACGGGAAAAATTAACAAAGGTATCAGAGATACAATTAAAAAAGAGCCACATATGTTCTTGGCCTTCAATAATGGATTAGCGGCTACTGCTGATCACATCGAATTAGATTCTATAGGCAGAAACATTGTCAAGATTTCTAATTTACAGATTGTAAATGGCGGTCAAACAACTGCATCTATCTACCATACATGGAAAAAGGATAAGGCTGACATCTCTGGAATTTTTGTTCAAGCTAAAATCTCGGTGATCAAAAGAGCAGAAGAATTTGCCGATATTGTATCACGCATTTCTCGATATGCAAATACACAAAACAAGGTGAATGACGCTGATTTTACAGCCAATAATGCCCATCTTATTGCGTTTGAGAAGTTATCACGATATATCATGACACCAATAACAGAAGATTCAAACATCCAGACATATTGGTTCTTTGAAAGAGCAAGAGGCCAATATAAAAATCTCCGTCAAAAGGAGGGGTTTACCAAATCTCGCCAAACTGCCTTTGACTTGAAATATCCCAAGAAGCAGGTTATTACGAAGGTAGAACTTGCCAAATATATAAACGCATACGAAGAAGTGTATGATGGGAAAAAGATTTCAATCGGTCCGTTTATCGTGGTACGTGGTAACGAAAAGAACTACAGTAAGTTCATAAATAATAACTTACCTGAAAATATTAAAAACCTCAATAGCATCTATTATGAAGATGCCATTGCCAAAACGATATTATTCAGAACTGCCGATAAAAGATATGGTACCAAAGTATCTGGAAATAATATTGGTGAGTTGAAACAAGTAGTTGTTCCTTATGCTATTTCTTTATTAACTACCATAACGAAGGGAAAGCTAAACCTCTACAAGATTTGGAAGAACCAATGCCTTTCTAACGCACTTTCTGATTTCATTTATGAGCTAATGAAACAGATAAATGAATTCATTCTCAATGAATCACCTGTTTCACATTATATCGAGTGGTCAAAAAAAGAAGAATGCTGGGAGAAGGTTAAGGCATACACTTGGTCTTATGATTTGAATGATATAAAGTCTGATCTCATAAATTCTTCAACTCCAGTCAGAAAAGGTTTTTCGCTGAATCCTGATAAGAACGATGAAGATGTAGCTCATGATATGGAAATTATAGAATCTATTCCATATTCATTGTGGAGAAAAATTGCTGAATGGGGAAAAGAAACTGATTGTTTGTCTATCAATTATCAGTCTGCTGCTCAAGAAACGGCTCATAAGTTGAAGTTTAATCATAAGTTTACTGATTCAGAAAGAAGAAAAGCCATAAATATTTATAATATCGTTTGTGAGAAGAATATCGAATTGTTGTTTGAGGCAGATAAGCTTGCTTCCGAAGACGATAAAGCACCTAGTGCAAGTCATGCTTCCTCGACTGATAACGATAATATCACAATTGAGTTGGTTCAAAAAATGGTTGAGTGGGATCGCAGACGTCGTGTCCTCAAAGATTGGCAATGGAAAGTTATGGATGAGATAGCCAATGGGAAACGTCCATTGGATGAAAGAATGAAAAGAGGAATGTATATGAACTATATAACTTTCAAAAAAAGAGGGTTTACAGAATAAGGACTATATGCTTAATGATAAACGAACATTAACAAATAACCTTATTTCCGCAAACAATTTCCTTGTTTGTTTCAAAACTTGCTTGCGTCTCATTTAACCCTACGAGAAAGGTCGATTTGTCATTTTTTGCTCAACTTACCACAAATAGGTTGGTTATTGGACACAAGTTCCCTTACCCATAGGGAATGGGGAAGATAAAATTCAGCAAAGAGTTTGAAGCTATTCTTTAAAAATCTTGATATAATACTTTTTGGGTGTGTATAGGTTTAAGACGTATCTCCTTCCTGTCTTAATCCATTTGGCAGGTACGTTGATGAAGTGTAATATGAACTTCTTCAAACGGCTGCTTTTCTCTAGAGGTTCTATTTGTTGAGACAATTTATCAATGAGAAAAAGGTAGAAGTTCTTCAACATTGCTGTAACGAGCATAAAGAAGGTGTTCTGCTCAAGAAAGGAGAAAGGCAGGTGTGCCCAGCCAGGAAAGTAACCGTAATCGCCTTTATAAGAATATGTTGCATCGTATTTGTGCGCAGGAATAAACTGGTGGTCAAAGTCTAAATCAACGCTGCTTCCTTCGTGTGTCAAACCAAGATGCTTAACCATCGTCAGAAGAAGTTGGTTTAATTTCTCAGCCTTATTGTACTTATAAGCGTGCTTGGATTTATCACAAGTGTAAACCACATTTGCTTCCTTAAGTTCTTTTAAACCACGACCAACAATGTCTGCCCCAGGAAGTGTACATTTGGAGGATAATGAAAACTGAGCAACGAGCGTGTTAATATCTTCCAAGCAATCAGCACCACATAAATAGCTATAAACAGCGAAGAAATAATATCACTATATTGGAATGCCGTACCTGTACTGCCACGCTGACCACGCGAGGAGTCCATAATTTGATTGAGTCCAAGTTTGGAAAAAACATCCATTACGTGAAAAATTCCACCCAAAGAGGTTATTTTGTCAGATTTTATTGCTACTTTTGTCATGTCAGTTGGTTGATTATTTTATATGTTTAGTAGCACTAAGATAAGTGAATTTTCTGACATACGCAAGTGTTTGAATACTTTTATGTATCAGGCACTTGCTTTTCTTGCAAGCAAAAACGCTGCGGAAATAAGGGATTTTATCAAAGACAAAAGGAGTTTCGTCCTTAAAATCTAAAGCATTGATAGCAACATTGTGATTGGCAATCAATGCTTCGATATTATCTGACGCTAAGAACTCGGTATGTACGGCTATATGTGCATTAGGGTTTATACTTAACAATCGTTCTGCCAAGCACTCAGCTTTATATCTACCGATGTCATTTTCCGTGTAGTTTTGTCTATTTAAGTTAGTCTTTTCTACCTTATCACCATAAACAATGGTGATATGTTCAAAACCTAATCTTAAAGCACATTCTGCCACGATACTACCGATACCAACACCACCAAGGAATATTTTATAATCCTTAATCATACTTTGTTCGTTTTCACTCACATAGAGTCTGTTTCTATCATATCTTTCTTCCATAACTGATAATTTATTTTTTTGCAAAATTAGAAGTGTATATCAAGAAATACATTACACAAAAGTGTAAAAAGAAGATGAAACAGATACTTTTTTAGATTTTATAACAAATAGAGGTGTGCTAAAATTGTTATACGCTATAATTTTCCTCTAACAGCCTCTCCAAATCCGAAGCCTTGTATAGTATCTTCCCTGCAAATTGCGTATAAGGTATAATCCCCTTATCTCTATAATCTTGCAATGTGCGAGGGCTAATATACAGCCGCTCACACACCTCCTCACCCGTAAGGAAATGCTCTCCGCCAAATAGCGGCTTGTGCGTTTGTGCCACTTCCTTAATTCTCCTGCTCACACTGTGGATAGCGGACAGCACTACCTGCATTTTGTCCATGTCCATGTTCAAATCTCTAACAGTTTCCATCTTTTCATTGTTTGTCTATTTGTTGCTCTTGGTTTTCTCCGATTTTGTCTGTAACAACCGCTCCACGTCTTCACGCTTGTAATAGCACTTGTGCCCGATTTGTGCGAATGGCAGCACGCCTGTATCACGATAATGCTGCAAGGTGCGCTTGCTGATGTTAAGCAGCTGGCACACATCACCATTGTGCAGCCAATCTGTGTGCTTACACTTCTCTCCAAATGCCTTGTGGCAGCAGTCGGCAAGACTTAATATCTCATCCCTTATTTTCTGCCAGTTCTGGTCTGTAATTATCAAATATCCCATACTTCTATTGTTTTGTTTGTTGTTACTTTTTGCTTATGTTGCAGCGTTCTGCGCCCCAGCACGATGCAAAAGTAGGGATAGTTTCCTTATGCTCAAAGCACTAAGGAACAGCAGGGAAAACAAAGGAAACACGATGAAAATTTCTTCCTCGTTTCTTGTCGTTATCAACACTGAAACACCCACTTTCCTTCTTTCACTGCCAATAGAATATAAAGATACAGTCAACCATTTGGCATAAACCTTCTATCTTGTTCTAAGATTTCTGAGAACATAGAGATAAGCTCTTAATTTTTGCTTACATCTTTTTGTGGATTGCTTTTTGTTTAAATAGGTAGTTATTTTCGCCTTATCCGTTCTTTGTTATTCCTTTACTTATAGCTCACTACCCATATGTGCAGAATACCGCATTTGAATGTGGTTTGTTACAAAGCCAATCAATTATTGGTATTTGTATCATTTCCTTTTATCCTTTGATTTCTTCATTTAATCCACTAAAAAATAAGATGTTTGATGATTTCCTACAAGGAATTTTATAGCAAGTCTATGCAACATTATGCAAGCACACCGAGAATGCTTGGCTATCAGAATTATCCTCCTTAACTTCACTTTCAGAAATCATTTTAGGATGATTATGAAGAAGTATGCAGACAATAGCAATATACGCACAGAAGATAAGCCGAAGCATAGTAGGCAAACTTCCAAAAACAAGGAGATAGAAAGCTACCTCTCCACCCATTATGACTTCAGGTTCAACACTGTACTTGGCAGAACAGAGTTTTCTCCCAAATATGCCAATGTGTATAGTAAGGTCAGCCGTTATGACATCAATACCTTTCGCAGGGAACTTGATAGCGAGGAAGGTATTATTACTTCCGCTGATAATCTCTATTCCATCATTGAAAGCAGCTTTTCTCCCCGTATCAATCCCATACAGGAGTATTTCAAGGCTTTGCCAACGGTTGATGCTTCAGAAGTGCTGCACAAGATGGAGGTAAACCAAAGCACAATAGCCAACCTTGCATCGTGCGTTATCGTCCGCAACTCTGAAAAGTGGTTGCCATACCTTATCAAATGGCTTGTTGCAGTAGTTGCCAACGCTATGGACGACCGTGAATGCCGTAACCATACCTGCCTTGTACTGACAGGAGAACAAGGCAAGTTCAAGACCACCTTTCTTGATTTGCTTTGTCCGCCTGCGCTTAAAGGTTACAGCTACACAGGTAAGATATATCCGCAGGAGAAAGATACCCTCACCTATATCGGACAAAACCTTATCGTAAACATTGACGACCAGCTCAAAGCCCTCAATAAGCGTGACGAGAACGAACTGAAGAACCTCATCACCTGCCCGATGGTCAAATACCGTATGCCCTACGACAAGTATGTGGAGGAACACCCACACTTGGCGAGTTTTGTAGCATCGGTAAACGGCAATGATTTCTTGACTGACCCCACAGGAAGCAGACGATTCCTTCCGTTTGAGATGCTATCCATTGATATTGAACGAGCTAAAGCTATCTCTATGGATGCCGTCTATACCGAAGCCAAAGCCTTGTTAAACGCAGGCTTTCGATATTGGTTTAACGATGAAGAAATCACGGAACTCTACAAGGAGAGTGAGGACTTCCAAGTACAGACCGCAGAAATGGAACTACTATTACGCTGTTTTGAAAAGCCAACAGAGGACAATCCTCATTGTGCTTACATGACCACTACCGAAATACTCGCTTATTTAGGTGTTTATACGCATCAACCTTTGACACTCAAACGTATGGGCGAAGCACTCAAAAGAGCTGGCTTTGAAAAGGTAAGCAAGAGGCGTGAGGGTTGTAGTCCTGTCTATGTGTATAAGGTTAGGAAAATCCACCCCTGCCCACTGGTAAATAGCTGTAGTAGTTTGATGTAGTAGAGTGTGTAGTATCATCGTTTACTACAAAGTATTGCTGATTATCAATAACTTACATTAAAGAAGTATGTAGTAAGAAGAAAGTGAAAAAAGTTTTTAGGGGAAAAACTTTAGGAAGCAAAAAAGCATCAATGAAGTTTGCGCTATCAGCATAATCAAAATATAATCCGATATAAAATCAGAATGAATAAATGTTCAACCAATAATTATAATGACAATGAAAGAAGAAGATTTATCACGCATCAAGCGATACTCTATTGTGGAGTACCTTGAAAGGAAAGGTATCAAATCTGTGCGTAGGACACCAGCCTATGCCCTCTACCGTTCACCGTTTCGTGAAGACACACATCCAAGTTTCAAGGTGGACACTGAGAAGAACCTTTGGATAGATTATGCCGAAGGCAAAGGCGGAAGTATTATCGACCTTTGTGTGCGGTTAGAAGGCTGCACGCTGTTGGAAGCCATCCGTCAATTGGGACGAAACGCTCCCGATTATACAGTGTGTAATCCTCAAAGAGAGAGTGTACAAGACTCTTCCAAGCAGGAAAGCATCAGACAAGCAGCATCTGCAAACGGAGCAAGGAGACTGACAGGTATATCAGACATCTTGCCACTCCATTTGCAGAAATACCTCACAGAAGAACGCTGCATCAACATAGAAAAGGCTACACCCTTTCTACGTTGTATCAGCTATGAGGTAAGAGGCCATCATTATCAAGCCATCGGCTTTGCCAATCAGTCGGGTGGCTATGAGCTTCGGGACAATGGTTCCTTCAAGGGAACGATTGCCCCGAAGGACATTACTCCGATATTCATAGATAAGTTGAGAGACAAGGACGCTGATAAGATACAGCCTGTATGCGTGTTCGAGGGATTTATGGATTTCCTTTCTCTCCTTTCAATGAAAGAAGAAGTAACGAGAGTTTGCCTCGTGATGAACTCCGTGAGCAACGTGGCAAGGACTATCCGCTATTTGAATGACCGACACCTCACCCATATCCGTACCTTCCTTGACAATGACGAAGCATGAAAGAGGGCAACCAATGATTTCATCAGGGCTGGTTTCAAGGTCGAGGATATGTCCGTGCATTACGGAAACTTCAAAGACCTCAACGAGTATCACGTGCATAGGGTATGTGAGCAGAAGAAAAACAATCAAAGGCGATGCAGCAAATGCAAAGCAACTCCATAAAGGTAAAACAAGTTAAACATAAAATAAGATAGAAAAATGGAAAAGAAGAAAACAACAGAGGTAGAGTATGACCTTTCATATTATTTAGGTGGTAACGAAGAAGAACTGCTCGGAAGAAGTAGCCAGCAGCACACAAAGATGACACGGAGCGGTAAGCCATCAGAGGATGTCGAGCCATTACAGAACACAGAGGTATCACGGTGTACCGAGCTTTTACACGAAACTGAACAAGCAAGGCTGCCAGAGAATGCACCCGTTCAGAAACGCATCAGTGCCAAAATGAGAAAGGAAACGCTTGAAGCCTACAAGCAAGCCTATCTTTTACCTGCCAAACTCAGTAATAGGAAGGCTGTCTATCTGAGCAAGGAAACACAGGAACGTGCAGACCTCATCGTGCGAAGATTGGGCGACAGGGGCAGCAATCTTTCAAGTTTCGTGGAGAACCTCGTGCGCAGTCATTTGGAGGAATACCACGAGGATATAGAGAAGTGGAGAAAGCTATAAGCACGAAAAAAGGAGCGAATACTATGTTATTGTCTAAAAGACAGAAAGGAGGGAATGCCACGAACGTAGTTAGACACGGAATGCCGTGCATTCACTTTCGGCAGAGGAAACGCCCCAAGGCGTTATCGGCATTTCAGCAGCTATTGCAAGACGTCAGTTTGTGGGTACAAACTGCTCTTGCTCCCCTCGATAAACAGTCGGGGAGATTAGACCGTAATCACTCCGTTCTCATCGGTCATCATTCAGAAATTAAGCAGCAACGAATCATCCATAATGATTAACTTTCAGAGAAACTTATATGAAGAAATACAGAAGAAAAGCTACCCAATGGCAGCAGAAGAACAATGAAGAAAAACAGATGAACAAGACGGAGTTCATCAAGATTAGGTGTACTTTGGAGGAGAAGCAGCGCATCAAGGCAAAGGCAGAAAGCACAGGGCGGAAGTTCTCCGAGTACTGCCGTGAGATTCTTTTGAATGGTGAAGTGGTAACCGTTCCCAAGATGACCGACAATGAAAAGGAAGCCATTGCCGTACTCTACCGAACGGGAATGTTCTACGCACAGGTTTCCAACCTCATCAGGATAAAGGACGAGTCATGGGTGCCGATAACCAAGAACCTTTCCATATGTGCCAAAGAAGCATTTAAGCGTTTTTTCGACCCTCACTTCCGCATTGGTGACGATATATATAAGGTTTTAAATCTGCCGAGGTATGATAGGAAAGTGTAAGGCGATAGCGCACGGAAGCACTGCATTGGACTATATCTTCAGAGAGGGCAAGCTGGGTAATCGGCTTGCCTTTCATAACCTTTGTAGCAGAGAATCAAAGGCTATTTACGAGGAAATGAACTTGGTCAGCGATTACAATACCAGATGCAGAAACAAATTCCTGCGCATCGAAATCGGCATTGCGCCACAGGACGAGAAGAAACTATCTGTTTCTGAACTTGCCCAAATAGCCCATCTGTTTGCCAAGAAAATGGGACTTGACAACCATCAGTGGATGGCAGTAACGCACAAGGATACAGACAACAGGCATATCCACATTATCGCCAACCGCATCAGCCTATACGGAGAAGTTTATGATACCACCTTTGTAAGCAACAAGGCTGCAAGAATAACAGAGGAAATCAGCAGGGAGAAAGGCTTAACCATTGCAAAGGAAGTCAAAATCAAAAGGAAACATCAGAAAGCAAAAGCCAATCCCACAAGAGAGGAAACAAAGAGAGAACTACAAAGAATATGCTATGACCTACTTGAAAAGTACAAAAGTATAGGTATCACAGGACATTCTATGTTCCTCTATGAGTTGAACAAGCATGGAGTAACCATAGATCGTATGAAGAACAAGCAGAGCAAGGTTTATGGTTTGAAGTTCTCATACGGAGAATATTCGTTCAAGGCATCGGAAGTAGGCAGAGAGTTTGGCTACCGTTCTTTGCAAAAGAACTTCGAGGCAGGTAAGAAAACCGATACGAATAAATCTGACCAAGTAATACGCAAATCGTCAAAGCATACAGATACTAAGGATGCTGACTATCAACTCGTACCCCCAAGCCGTTCATACAGTCCACCACCAACTAAGGAAACGCCAAAAATCGCACAAACTATAAGAGATATGGCAGATGCAGCCATCAGTACAGCCGATGATTTGGTGGAGGGGGTAGGCGGAATGATTACGCCAACAACACATGGCGATGACTATGCCGAGTCCGCATGGCAGCGCAAGCTCAGAAACCAAGCCAACAGAAAGAAGAAGCGAGGGAGAGGATTATAGCAACTCCAACAGCAACAATCAAAAATGCAGATATGTGAATATTTCTTTGAAAACGCTTGTTATTCGGTAACAAAGTATTATCTTTGCAAACAGAATAACAAGCGTTCTTTGTTAGGCAGAAAACAGCGACACCAATTAGTTCGTTCGTTTCCAAATCGTTACCTATTCAGTTTAACAAACAAGGTAACTTGTTTATTTCCAATTAGTTGTATTTTAGAAATCATCTTGCCGTGTTACTAACGCCCTCTTGAACCCTTAACAAGCACCTTTTAAAAAACCACCTCACAACCACCTGATAATAAACTACTTACAAAAACACTTAAAACAAGTATTTTCAGAGGATTTTTTAGTTTAATATCTCATCATTTTGTAAAGATAGTTGACAGCTCAACTTTAAACTTTGACGTTTGAACTATCCTACATCGATAATCATAATTTTGAACTTTGAACTATCCTACAATCGGTAATCATAATTGTGAATTTTGAATTATAAATTCTACGTTTCATACAGCCTGAACACTATTTCATCAGCAGGGAGAAAAAGGATGAGAGTAGGTAGAAGATAAAGTCTAACTTTGCACCGAGATTATTTAAAAAAGTATCAAGACAAGACACATTAAAGTGTATGACAACTTGGTATATTTAATTCAAATAAAAATGAAAAGAAACAAACAGAGGAAGAAGCGAATCATTTACTCCACTATCGCTATCATTACCTTACTCGGAGCCGTAGTCGTACTCTGTAACTTTATCGTTGACAAGAATGCAGAAGGCAGGACATTCAACGACATCAACAACGTTCCTGAAATGGAGACAGCCTTACTGCTCGGCACAAACCCAAAGGCAAGGGACGGTAAAAAGCCGAGTGCCTTCTACATGGCACGCATCAATGCCACAGCAGAACTTTACAAACATGGAAAGTTCAGACAGCTCATCATCAGTGGAGACAAGCGAGAAGGTTATGACGAGCCACAGACAATGCGCCAAGACCTGATGAAAAGAGGCGTACCTGACAGTGTCATCACGATGGACGGACAAGGCTATCGCACCCTACTCTCTATGAGGAATATAAAACAAAACTTCGATGTACATGACATGATTATCATCTCTCAGAAGTGGCATAACGAACGCAGCATCTTCTTAGCAGACGAGATGAACATCAATGCCGTGGGGTATAATGCCGACGACGTGCGCCATCCAAGGGCTATATGGACACATATAAGAGAGTTACTGGCAAGGGTTAAACTCTTCATTGACTTGCACGTTACACACCGAAAAGACTTCTGCAAGTAGAGATTCTATGCAGTTGATAGTCCAAAGGAGAGATATTTTCTCAACAAAGAAACGAGAGTATAGCTTTTATTTACTAAATTTGCAGTACTATAATAAATTGTTGGCAATAAGTAGTGAAACAGCTGTTAATCATACAAAACGGAAGCACAGAAATGATGCGACTGGCGTTTGACGAGATTCTTTATATCCGGTCAGACGGCAACTACTGTGTGATGACACTTTCAAATGGGGAGGAGATACAGCTATGGATGAACCTCAAAACCATCACAGAACTTATTGACCAACAGATGCGACAGCAGGAAATCGTATTTGTAAGGGTGGGTAAACAATATGTACTCAACCTTCACTATATCAGTAGAATTGACACAAAAAAGGACCAGCTGAGCCTATGGAGAAAGGAACTGTCACAAAAGATAGTTCTCGATTCTATTTCCCACAAGGCACTGCAACTCCTTGAAGAGGGTATAAAACAAAAGCAAAATGAGTTATAATGACGACGATATTCAGTTCTTAGGAGGTACGGACTTCAAACCTTCTCAGATAGAAGACAAGCAGAAGCCAGCATCCCGCAGATGGTGGGCAGGACTTGTTGCGCTTGTTTTTATCTCCCTCTCTGCTGCAACCGTCTACTTCTGGCAGAAAGCAAATAACCGTACACTTTCCTTTGATTACCCGCTAAGTCGCACCTCAACTGAAATCATTTGCGACTTGGAAAAGATGCCATCAGATTCTCTGCAAGGTGTGACAATGAAGGTAGACTCACTCTATGGAGTAAGTATGAGACTATACGAACTGCACGGACTCACGCCTACCCTATCCCGCACAGTCCCTTCGGTCATTGACTCTACGGTCTGCCTTGTTACACATGGTTGGGATTACTATTGGGATGAAAACCATCAATACAAGTACATTGGCGACTTTGTCTATCAAGGCAAGGAATATGCAAACGGTCACAGCAAGGCTGGCTTTGTAGCCATCGTTGGCAATAAATGGCAAATTGGCATCGGTCAAGACGATACTATAAAGGAGTATGTAAAAGCCCACAACGGCAGTATGTTCCGCCAGTTTGCCCTCGTATCGGCAGGACAAATATGTGAGGAGCAGTTTGCCTTAAAGGGAAAAGTGACACGCTGTGCATTAGCACGTAAGGCAGGCTCTACAACGATTTGGTATGTTGAGACAATCCATAAAGAATCCCTCTACGACTTTGCACAAGCCCTTTCCGACTACGGTTTTACTGACGCTATCTATCTGACAGGTGGAAACAACGGCAACACCTTCTATCGCACCCCAACAGATAGTATTTGTGGAGTGGCTGATTGGAAGGGGTATGCAGATAACTTATTGATATTTAAGAAACAATAAACCAATAAAATACAGCTTGAGAGATAAAGACTTACAGACAAACCATTCATGCTTTTATTAAATTAAAACAGATAAATTCATAAACTTAAAACTATGGAACTAATCAACGCTTTTCAAGAGTTATTAATGAAGTTTTCACAGAAAGAAGTGAAAAATTACATTGGATTGGGTAACCCAAATGCCAAAATACTAATCACTGGTAAGGAATGTGCCCACGAAGAAGGAAGTACCTCAGAGCAGCAAGAATGTTCTAATAACTATAATCAATGGATGAATTTAGTGGAAAAAGGACATGGATTTATTAATGAAGAGGAAATCCCACAGTGGGATGGAAGTTGGGAAACATTTTGTCCATTTGCTCCATATAATAAACCTCAACGATTCACTATTGAGAGGAAGAAAGGTGATAAGATTATTTCGGGTGCTGGTGGAACATCTGCTACTTGGTATAATTATCAGAAACTCATCAATTATATCAGAGAACTTGGGAAACTTGATAATCCTGTCAACATCTCTACAATTGACTTTTATAAAGACTGTTTTATCACAGAATTGAATGAAAAATGTAGAGTAAATAATTATGGACTATCTGTAAAAGAGAGACAAGAAACAGAAGAAAATATCCGTCAACGCTTTGACCTTATGAAAGAAACAAAATCATTTTGGTCACATTTCGACACAGTTATCCTCGCTTGTGGACCATACGCTGATGCTTTGCGTAAGGACCAACAACTAACACAGGATATTTTCGGCAAAGCTAAAGTTATTTCTACTATAAACAACCGAAATGTTCCACAACTCTCTATTGCCATTAGCAATGAACTATTAAGAGAGATTGCAAAGCAGGTCGAAATCAAAAATCAACATACTTTGAGATAAATAAGAACTGATATTGTAATAAAGAATAAGTATTATTATATAAAAAAGGACGCACAAACTGTGCGTCCTTTTTTATATAACTTATTGTAATAAGCCTTAGAATAATAGCCTAATCTCTTAATCGGTACAAACCAATCTCAGAGATAGCAGGTACGGCACGCACCTCACTGATGATAAGGCGCACCTCCTTAGCAGTCTCTACAGGGAACTTCAACAAACGCTTATGGCCTACGGTTGTACCCTCTGTCACCCTCTTCCAGTTGCCCTTTGCATCCTTCACCTCAAGTGAGAACTTCTCTACACGCTGTCCCTTGCGGATATCCTCCTGCACAGAAAGAACGTTGAAAGTAGCTGGATTCTTCAGTTTGAACTGGAAGACAGCTTTACCATCCTTCATTTTTGGCAATACAGATGTATCATAATTATGGTCAACGACATTGCGACTCTTACCCTCTGAAAGCGCACAAGTAACCTTAGCATTTGCCAAGAGATTATCAGTAAAGGTAGTAGCATACAACTGACGGAAACCACGAAGACTCCTAACATCGGCATCAGCAAGTTTACCTTCCTTGTTAGGAGGGAGATTCAACAGAAGTACACCATTCATTCCGACAGAAGTAAAATAGATATCCATCAGTTCCTTTGGCGACTTCACCTTGCTGTCCTGTGCCTCATGATAGAACCAACCTGGACGGATAGAGACGTCAATCTCAGCCGGATACCAGACAAGTGACTTTGCCTTCTCAATCTTTTTACGGCTACCGAGGTCCTGCCCCATCATATCGCCAACAGGTGCAGTCAACACCTCCTGCTGTGAATTCTTTGCAATTGCATCCTGGTCAAGATTATCCTTTGGAACAACACTCCATTCCATCTCACGACCACGACCAGTTTCAGTACCAACCCAACGCACGTCAGGTCCCATTACAGCAATCACTGCCTCTGGCTGCAACTTACGGATAAGTTCATACCATCGTACGAAGTCATACTCCTGTTTCTTTCCATTAGGACCTTCACCACAAGCACCGTCAAACCACACTTCGCTCACCTTACCATACAGGGTCAGCAATTCTGTCAACTGCTTAACAAAGAAATCGTTATAAGCCTCAGTTCCATAAAGTTCCGAATTACGGTCCCAAGGAGAAAGGTAAACGCCGAAATCCATACCATACTTCTTGCAGGCATCGCTCACCTCACGTACCACGTCGCCCTTACCATCCTTCCATGGAGAATGCTTCACGCTATGCTCTGTATAGGCTGATGGCCACAAACAAAAACCATCGTGATGCTTACAGGTAAGGATGGCACACTTGAAACCAGCCGATTTCAACTCACGTATCCACTGGTCTGCATCGAGGTCAGTAGGATTGAAGATAGCCGGTGACTCCTTGCCATCGCCCCACTCTCTACCAGTATAAGTATTTACACCATAATGCAAGAAAGCTGTAAGTTCCTGACGCTGCCAGTTGAACTGACGTTCAGACGGAACAACATTTGCTGCCTTATGAACAATATCAGCAGGGGAATCCGTCGGATTAATTACAACAACATTCTGTTCCTGGGCATGAACCACAGGAAGAACTACCGATGAGAATAATAAGCCTGTACAAGCTATCGTTGCCTTCAAAAAATGGGAATAAGAATTCAGCCACATAAGAATATAGGTAATGATTTATAAATGCAAAAATGAAATTCTGCGGCAAAATTAGATATTTTCATCGAATAAACCAAAAACGCATACAATAAAATACATTTCTATGAGTTATATATTAGGTCTGAAATCAAAGAAGTATAGCTTTAAGAGCTACAAACCTATCTCATTGGTAAATTAAAGTTAAATGAAGCCTCGCAGATAAGTACAAGTAGCTCTTCAGCTGTTACTTTCTTAGAAAATATTAATTAAAGAAAATGAGTCTAAACCCTAAGAACCTAAAAGAGGAAAACAAGATGGTGCATAGTCCAGCAACATGGGTTCCTACGCTTTATTTTGCCATGGGTATGCCTTTCGTTGTGCTCAACATGGTTTGTACACTTATGTATAAAGGAATGGGAGTATCTGATAAACAGATAGCCTTTTGGACCTCCCTCATCATGCTTCCTTGGACCTTAAAGCCCTTATGGAGTCCGTTTTTAGAGATTTATAAAACAAAGAAATTCTTTGTTGTTCTGACACAGCTACTTACAGGTGTGCTTTTTGCATTAGTAGCCTTTGCCCTTCATCTTCCATTCTTCTTTTCTGTCACGATTGCAATACTTGCAGTTATTGCGCTGAGTGGTGCTACGCATGATATTGCTGCAGACGGAACCTATATGTCTGTACTCTCAAATGAAGAACAGGCACGCTGGATTGGTTGGCAGGGAGCCTTCTATAACATTGCTAAGATTGCTGCAACAGGTGGATTGGTCTACCTTGCAGGTACATTCATTGAGCATTTTGGTGTAACAAAGGCATGGATGTTTATCATGCTTATTATTGCTACAATTATGATAGTGATAGGCTGTTACCACATCTTTATCCTTCCAAACCCAAAGAAGGCAACAACAGATTCGCCAAAGTCATTAAAAGAATCATTAAACGAACTTATAGAGGTATTCATTGACTTCTTCAAGAAGAAACACATTATATATTATATATTCTTCATTATCCTCTATCGTTTTGCAGAGGGTTTTGTAATGAAGATTGTTCCTCTCTTCCTTAAGGCATCACGTGCCAAACAAGGTTTGGGATTAAGTGAACAAGAGATTGGACTCTGTTATGGAACCTTCGGTGCTGCAGCCTTCGTTATTGGCTCTATCCTTGCGGGTTATTACATTGCATGGAGAGGATTGCAGAAGAGCCTCTTCTCCCTCGCATTAATCTTTAACATTCCATTTATCGCCTATACTTTATTAGCAGTCTATCAACCAGAGAATCTTTGGTTGATTGGTGGGGCTATTGTTATGGAATACTTCGGCTATGGTTTCGGCTTTGTTGGACTCTCACTCTTTATGATGCAGCAGATTGCACCTGGTAAACACCAGATGGCACACTATGCTTTTGCAAGTGGCATCATGAACTTGGGTGTAATGTTACCAGGTATGTTGAGTGGTATTTTCAGTGACATGTTAGGTTATCGTCAGTTCTTTATCTTCGTATTGGTATGTACCATCCCAGCGCTGCTGATAACATGGTTCGTTCCATTCACATACGAAGACAAGACGAAAAAAGAAAAGATTGAAGCATAAAAATAGAAGAGAATTATTAACATAAAACCAAACCAAAATAATTAAAACCAATAGATTATGAGATTAATCATAGAACCCAACTACGAACAGTTATCTAAATGGGCAGCCAACTACGTCATTGAGCGCATCAATGCTGCTAAGAATCAAGAGAAGCCATTTGTACTCGGCTTGCCAACTGGTTCATCACCGGAAGGAATGTATGCAGAGTTGGTAAAGGCTTACAAAGAAGGCAGAGTGAGCTTCAAGAACGTGGTTACATTCAACATGGACGAGTATGTCGGACTGCCAGAGAGTCATCCACAGAGCTACCACTCTTTCATGGCTGAGCACCTCTTCAACCACATAGACTGTCCAAAAGAGAACATCCATATTCTGAATGGTAACGCAGAAAACCTTGAGGCAGAGTGCCAGCACTATGAGGATATGATTCGTGAAGCAGGCGGCATCGACCTCTTCCTCGGTGGTATTGGTCCCGACGGACATATCGCTTTCAACGAGCCAGGTTCATCACTTCGCTCACGTACACGCATCAAGACTTTGACTTCAGACACACGTATTGCAAACTCACGTTTCTTCGATAATGATCCAAACAAAGTCCCTGTACATGCATTGACTGTAGGTGTTGGTACAGTAATGGACGCAAAAGAGGTATTGATTCTTGTTAATGGTCATAACAAGGCCGAGGCTTTGCGTGCTGTTGTAGAAGGTCCGCTCACACAGAAATGGACAATCAGTGCTCTACAGATGCACGAGCACGGTATCATTGTGTGTGATGAAAGTGCAACAGACAAGTTAACTGTAGAAACATACAAATACTTTAAAGACATAGAGAAGGAGAACTTGTAATGAAACTGAATTTAAGTTCACAAATAGTACTCAATCAAATACCTGAGGAGTTTTATCATCCGGCAACTGCCATAGAACGCTCTGAAATCACACGCTTTGAGAAGGTTCCGACAGACATCTTCCCAACGATAGAAGAGGGCGCTGTTAACATAGCCAACCAGCTTGAGGCTGATATCAAGAAGAGAGAACAGGAAGGAAGAAAATATGTTATGGGCGTTGGCTCTGGTTCCTCCCTCACTCCAATCTTCCAGGAACTTATCAAGCGTCATGAGGCAGGAAGGCTTAGTTTCAAGAATGTTGTCGTCTTCAATGCCTATGAGTATTTTCCACTGAATGCTGAGAATGTAAACCGAAGCATCAACCAACTGAAGGAGCGTTTCCTGAATCATATTGATATTGAAGTTGAGAACATCTTTACACCAGATGGTACCATTGCTCAGGATGAAGTACAGGAGCATTGCCGCCAGTATGAGCAGCACATCAAAGTACTGGGTGGGCTTGATGTTATTCTCTTGGGTATCGGACGCATGGGCAACATTGCAACCAATGAGCCTGGTTCAAGTATTACATCAGCCTCACGCCTCATCCTTATTGATGAGACTGCACGTGAAGAAATGAAGATGAGCTTCGGTTCACAGGAATCAGTTCCTCCCTGTTCTATCACAATGGGGGTCAACACCATCCTCGCTGCTCGCAAGATATACCTTACTGCATGGGGTGAAGAAAAGGCAGACATCATCAAGAAGACCGTTGAAGGAAAGGTTACTGATGCGGTTCCGGCATCTTTCCTGCAGACACACAACGATGCGCACGTTGCCATTGACCTTTCAGCAGCAGCAAAGCTGACACGTATCCAGCACCCTTGGCTCGTTGCTTCCTGTAAATGGACGGACAAGCTGGTACGTTCTGCACTCGTTTGGCTCTGCCAGGTCACAGGGAAACCAATCCTCAAGTTGACTAATAAGGATTACAACGAGAATGGTCTTAGCGAACTCCTTGCACTCTATGGTTCAGCATACAATGCAAACATTAAGATCTTCAATGATCTCCAGCATACAATTACAGGCTGGCCAGGTGGCAAGCCAGATGCTGACGACACCTATCGTCCAGAGCGTGCTAATCCATTCCCAAAGAGAGTGATTGTATTCTCTCCACACCCTGACGATGATGTTATTTCAATGGGTGGAACACTTCGCCGTTTGGTACAGCAGGGACATGATGTTCACGTAGCTTACGAAACATCAGGTAACATTGCTGTAGGTGACGAGGAAGTTGTACGCTTCATGCACTTCATCAATGGCTTCAATCAGCTCTTCGCTGGTGAGCAAGACGAGGTTATCAAGTCTAAGTACAAGGAGATTAAGGAGTTCTTAAAGAATAAGAAGGAAGGTGACATCGACACACAGGACATTCGTACCATCAAGGGACTTATCCGTCGTGGCGAGGCACGTACAGCTTCTACCTTCAATCAGATTCCACTCGACCATGTTCACTTCCTTGACCTGCCTTTCTATGAGTCTGGTAAGATTGAGAAGCTCCCAATGGGCGAAGCAGACGTAAACATCGTTAGAGAACTCATTACCAAGGTACAGCCTCATCAGATTTATGTAGCAGGCGACTTGGCTGACCCACATGGTACTCACCGTAAGTGTACAGACGCCGTTCTTGCTGCTATCGACCTTGAGAAGGAAGCTAAGTCAGAGTGGCTGAAGGACTGCCGCGTATGGATGTATCGTGGTGCATGGGCAGAATGGGAAATTGAGAACATCGAGATGTGTGTTCCTATCAGCCCAGAGGAACTCCGTGCAAAACGTAACTCTATCCTGAAGCATCAGAGTCAGATGGAAAGTGCTCCATTCCTTGGCAATGACGAGCGTCTCTTCTGGCAGCGTTCAGAAGACCGCAACCGTGGTACTGCCAAGCTCTATGATGACTTAGGACTTGCTTGCTACGAGGCAATGGAAGCATTTGTTGAATACAAGTTTTAGTATTTTTCCGACAAATAAGAATAAATGTACAAAAAGATTTTATTAACTGTATCCCTCTGCGCCTCACTCTTACAAGTAGGTGCAGTAGGAACAGACAAGAACAACAATATCAAGAACGATGATGGTTTTACCACCATCGTTTTTGATAGAGCTAACAGCCCAGTTCCTTATCGTATCCCTGCAATTACTGAGACACGTAAGGGAACACTGTTAGCTACTTGCGATTTCCGTCTTAGTCACACTGATGTGGGATGGAATAACAGAAATGGTTTGTGGCAGATTAACGTTGTCATGAAGACAAGTAAGGACTTCGGTAAAACATGGTCTGATACGGTTTGCGTGGCACGTGGTAACGAACATGCAGCTGACCCAATCCGTACCGCCTTCGGCGATCCAAGTATCATTGCTGACCGTACGTCAGACAATGTGTTGCTCCATTGTGTAGCAGGAAAGAGTGCTTATCAGACTGCAACCCGTCAGAACCCACAGCATGCTTACTTCTTCCATAGTACTGATGGTGGCAAGACATGGGACAATGGAACCGACCTTACCGAAATGATTCACGGTCTCTACGATGGTAAGCTGCCTAACGGTGGCAACCCAGATGGTATCTTCCTGACATCAGGTAAGATTATGCAGAGCCGTTACGTGCGCAAAGGAAAGTTCTATCGTCTTTACATCGCACACCCTATTCGTCAGAAGGGCGTTGACCGCTGCGGTACATTCGTTATCTATTCTGATGACTTCGGTCGCACATGGAATGTCTTAGGTACTCCATCAAAGGCTCCTTCTATTGCACAGGACGAGTCAAAGGTTGAAGAAATGCCTGATGGTAGCGTATTACTTAGCTGCCGTGATGTTTACGGAGGCAGACGCTTCAATATCTATACTTACAAAGATGCTGCGAAGGCTACAGGTAGCTGGGGCGAGGAAGTAATGCCACAGAACATGACTGGCAAGCAGGTAAATGCCTGCAACGGTGGTATTCTCATCGTTCCTGCAAAGAGAGTTGCTGACGGCAAGAATCTTTTCGTAGCTCTTCAGTCAGTACCACTTAGCGCACGTCGTGACAGTGTAGGTTTCTTCTATAAGGAGTTGGCATCTTACGCTGACTACTCTACCGCCGACGCATTGGGCAGCAACTGGAAGAAAGGTCTGCGTGTAACCGACGAGTCTTCTTGCTACTCTACAATGGTTCTTATGAAGAATCAGCGCATCGGTTTCCTCTACGAAGTCCGTGGACAGAACGACGGTTATGATATTGAGTTCAAGAGTCTGTCATTGAAGGCTATTACTAAGGGTGAATATGATATTCTTCCTTACGTTGACCGCACTAAGTACGTGGTAGATGCAGCAAAGGCACATCAGACAAAAGCACTACTTGCCGTAAAAAAAAAGCAAGTGAGAAGAAAGAAATAACAGCCTGGAAAGGCGAACGTATCGGACTTGAGTTCCCATTACCAGAAACGGTAAAGGGCAACTTAAAATTAACTATGAGCTGTAGCAATCGACTCCTGTCGACTGCTACAGCTCATTTTCTTAATGCCGTAATCACTGATGACTTCCAAAACTGTGGTGATCACCCCGACTCCTTACAGACATGGCTCATGCCCGACATCATCGGTGATGATAGCATAAGAGCTGACGACCCAATGTATGGCAAGGCAGCATGGTGCACAATTGAGATTCCGCAGGACATCAAAGCTGGCACCTACAAACTAAACCTACAGCTACAACAAGACGGGAAAACGGTCAGTACCATCCCTTTCACCGTAAAAGTGCTCAATCGAAAGATTACACTCTCTAATAACTTCCACCTGAATTTCTGGCAACAACCCTACGCAGTTAGTAGATACTACGGTGTAGCTCCTTGGAGTCAAGCCCATCTTGACATTCTCCGCCCCTACATGCAGTTGCTGGCACGTGCTGGACAGTGCAACGCTTCAGCCATCCTTTTCTACGAGCCATGGGGCGTACAGAGCAATGACAAGTTCGATGCGATGATTGAAACGACACGAAAGACAGACGGAACATGGTCGTATGACTATACAGCCTTCGACCGTTGGATTTCTTTCCTCGAATCCTGCGGAATCAATGGAGACATCAATTGTTTTTCAATGGTGCCTTGGGACATGACTTTCACCTATTATGATGAGGCATCGAAAAGTCATAAGGAACTTAAAACGACAACTAACAGCAAAGAGTACAACGACTTATGGATTCCATTCTTACGTTCTTTTGCTGCCCACCAGAAGGAGAAAGGTTGGTTTGACAGAACTGTCATAGCGATGGACGAACGCGCCCTCGATGCTATGCAAGATGCCTACCGCATTGCACAGGAGGCTGCGCCCGGTATTAAAATGTCGTTAGCAGGTAACTACCATAAAGAACTTGTCGATAAAATCTACGACTATTGCATTGCTTGGAAGCAGCAATTCACACCAGAAGACCTTGCTTTGAGAAACTCAAAAGGTTGGATTAGCACTTCCTATACCGCCTGCCCAGATGCAATGCCGAATGTCGGCAGTAACAACGAGCCGATAGAAGCAACCTACCTCCCACTCTATTGTATTGCCAATCGCTTCAACGGCTTCCTACGTTGGGCATGGATGAACTGGACCGACAACCCGATGTATGACAGCCGCTTCAAGTTGTTCACACCGGGCGACACCTACATTGTGTATCCGGGGAACCACTCAAGCCGCCGTTTTGAACATATAATAAGAGGTGTACAAAACGTTGCAAAGATTGAGACATTGCGCAAGGAGTACAAGCAAAAGAAGAATCTGAAAGCCTTACAGCAATTAGAAGAAGCTCTTTCTCTGTTCAAGAACCCAACGCCAAACGAGGCTGAATTGAAAGAAAGCATATATAAGATTGAATCACTACTCAACAAATAACGATATTTGTTGGTAGGCTCTCATGCTTAAGAAGAAGTTTTTTATCCTCTAAATTAATCCCACGAGTGTAGATAACTACACTCGTGGGATTATTTTTTGACATCCAATAAAATTCTTCTTTCAATTCATTATGAATAATGCTTAATTGTCTGTAAACATTGTTTAACTAATATAGTTGCCTCTCAATTATTCTGAAATATATTCCAACTTATACAATGAAGTGCTCCTCCCTCTTCAACAATCTCTGCCATTTCTATCTGATGAATAGTACAATCAGGGAATGCATCCGCTATATAGTTATAAGCAATGAAGTCCTCTTCAATATTAAATATTGGCATAATAATATGCTTGCCGACTTGAAGGAAATTGATATAAGCCCAATTGAGACCTGCCATAGGCGAAGTCACCTTATCATTAAATCTCATCTCAGCCACTTCAAACCCATACATCTCAAGTTCATTTTTTATAGCAGTAGCTTCTTCTGGATATTCATCACCGTGGTTACACATCAGTATACGATTATCGCCACACCATTTTATGAAACCGTCAGAATGTCCATACTTATCTGTATCTTTAGCATCAAAATCACCGCGCATAGTCCAAGGTATAATAATGACTGGATGTCCTAACTCAGACTCAAGTCTCGCTTTGAATTCAGCGTCGTCTTTCTTACAATGATTTTCTACATATACTTTATCCGTCATTACAATATATGGACCACATACGACCATATTACCCCCATCAACGAGGAGATTAATGGAATTACAGCTAATACTCATACCACTTAAAACCTTGGTACAGTTTGTGATATAATCCCTATCATTATCATCTTTGCTATTAACAAGGTAATCTGGATAGTATCGATATTTTAAGAAGTTATTTTTACCCAGTTGGAAAGGCATATAGTCACGTGCCCTATAATCCTTGGTATACCTCAATTTCCTATAGTCGATTCTAATATATTGTAGCAGTTCCTTTAGCCGTTTCCTTTGATATTATGACTATCAAGTAAACTTTTTCCACATATAAACTTATATCGAACTGTAATATTATATTTTAAATCTATAACCTACACCCAACGACAAAACGACCAAAGAATCATATACCTATCAAAAGGGAAGTAGAAACCGAAGTAACTGTAAATAAAAATTCACTATTCAAAAGCAAAGAGATGCTTAATTGGATTCGAAAAGACGCCCAATTAGCTTCCAAAAGATGCCCTTTTGGGGTCTTACTAACGCCCTTTTGAAGTCCAATTAAGCACCTTTTCTTGCGTACTCTTATAACTACCTGATTACATGACGATTACAAGAGTGATAAAAACAGCCTTTTTGAGTGCAAAAACAGCATATAGAAGCATATGCTTTTGTAAAGAAACTTTCTCAAAAACGCTACTATATAAGCACAGAAAAAATCCTATTTCTGCCACCACATTGGCGTTGCGTAATCATCCGCACCGCCTAAGTACTCTACAGCCTTGTCATAATTACTACGGTTATTGATTTGCTGATTTTTGTCAAAGGGAATCCTGTTGGGCGTCAATAGCGTATATCCATTGGTAGCCTGTGGTACAGGGAAGATGCGAGGGTAACCTGTACGGCGGATTTCGTTCCATGCCTCCTGTCCGTTCGGGAAAAGAGCTATCCACTTCTGCGTAATCAACCGCTCCATTTTCTCCGCCATCGGTGCATTGTCATTCCATTTTATGGTAATCGTTGAAACCTTCGTAACATTCCCTCCAAAGCCCCCTGATGCGTCTGTATAATCAGCTTCCACTGATGTATCATCAAGCAAATAGGCAGCAACACCATCCGCTCCCCACTGCTTGAAGGATAGTTTTATCCCCTGCTCATAGAAGTCCCTGACAGCTCCGCTACCCATATTCCAACCACGCAGGACACCTTCTGCCTTGCAGAAAGCCATCTCTGAAGCCGTAAGCCATACTCCCGGAGTTGTCTCTGACAGGTTGACCGTAGAATAAAGACGCTTGGCAAGTACATTGCTCTCAATCAACGCTCCTGCCCGACAGCCAATGAACTTACGGCTACCAGCCACATTCGGCTGCAAGAAGTACTTTGACAGTCGTGAATCCCTATATCCTGTCATGTAGCTTTCAAGGTCGGCACAGATGCGACTGTCGCCCCATGAAACAGCAGTAGTCCACAAGCCCGACTTGTTATAACTGATGGTACAGTTTTCTTCATTGTCTTCTATCACACCATCCCTAACAGCCTGTTCTGCCAACGAACGTGCCATTGCTGGTTCCACATTGCTGATACGCACGGCAATGCGCAGCTTGAGCGAATTGGCAAACTTACGCCATTTATTGAAATCGCCCTTGTAAACAAGGTCGTATGGGGCAAAAACGGTCTTTTCATTGGCAAGGTTTACATCAGATGCAATATAGGCTGTCGCCTTGTCAAGGTCGTTTATCAGTTGCAGATAAATGTCCCGTTGCGAAGAATAAACCTCGGCATTGTCTTTATCCATACTGAGCGGGAACGGTCCGTATATGTCCGTAAAACGCAGGAATGCCTGTGCTCGCAGTATCAATGCCCATGCATAAGAAATATTTTCCTTGCCGTTCAGCGTCACCACCTCATTGAAAGCAGAGACGACGGAGGGTGCATAAGAGGCAGGCCAGGCACACCAAGCGTTGCTTGCATTGAAAAGCGTGTGGTTCTTCGGCAGCTCTTTTGTGTAGGTTGTGTAACGTCCAAGATAGTTGCCAACGAAGTCTATCATCGTCTGGTAAGCATTCTCCTGCTCTGGGAAAGCCACTCCCTGCATCTGAATAAGGAAAGAGCCTACCGCATAGTTATCGCGTTGCAGCTCCTCGGGCGACAACTTGCTACCCGGACGGTTTATATCAACGAAGTTGCCCGTACAGGAAGACAGGACTGCCAGCAGACAGAACAAGAAGAACTGTATCTTTCTACTAAACATCATAACCTTAAAGTTTTACGTTGATACTAAAGCCCAACGAGCGTTGGCTGGGCTGCATGAAATAATCAAAGCCTTGATAGTAAATATCCGTGGAAGGTGTTGCTTCAGGGTCGAAAGGTGCCTTACAGTACAACATCAGCAGGTTTCTCGCTGTCAGAGCCAACGACACCTTTGCCCCACGAATCAACTTATCGAACGTGTAACCAAGGTAAAGCTCCCTTATTCTGGCATTTGATGCTTTATAAACATACTCATCCCAGATTGGAGTCTCACCTCCCACGACCGAATAAAACTTCTCCGTCGAGAGCAACTGCTCACCTATCTTAACTCCACCTCTATCCCGCAGCTCCGCTGTTTTCTTAGATACGCCGTACGAATCCATGAAAGCCTGTGTCTGCGACACACAGACTCCACCCAAACGGGCTGTAATCAGCATGCCGAACTCCATTCCCTTCCACGACAGCTTACTGCTCAATCCAAGGTGTGCCTTAGGCAACACCGAGCCGACCAGCTTAGGTGAAGGCAATTCCATCTGCATCACCTGCCCGTCTGAATTAAGCTGGATGTTTCCCTGTGCATCCCGCTTATAATCAGTAAATGTATATAGGTCGCCCATCGTGCCGCCTTGTGTCAGTATCACTTCGCAACCATTCAATCCGCCTTGTCGCAAGGTTTCATCAGGATTATCAAGCAATCTGACAATACGGTTACGGTTCATACTGTAATTCATATCCACCGCCCAGCGCAGACTGTTCCATTTCTTATTGTAGCCGACACCCAGTTCCAAGCCCCTGTTCCGCACGTTTCCCGCCTGGATATACTCCCGGTTATAAGCACCACCCAAGGTTATCTGGCGAAGAAAAGTCTGGTTCTTCGTATCCGATTGGTAGAGCGTGAATTTCACTGACACTGCTTCCTTGAACAGATTAGCCGTCATACCCGCTTCCCACGAGTTTGTCCGTTCAGGATAGAAGTTCTTTGGAAACTTATAGGTCACTGTGTGGTAAGTTCCCGTAGAGGGGATATACTCGTAGCGTGAAGTGGAAGAGATGTTAGCTGGTATGGCTGACCCTACAGATGCCCATGACATTCGGAACTTCAGAAAGTCGATGAATTCCGGCAGCTTGAACTGCCTTGAGAGAATGGTCGACAAGCCTACAGAAGGATAGAAGAAGGACTGCTGGGCAGTGTTGCTGAGAGCTGAATCCCAGTCATTTCGGCCTGTCACCGTCAGATAAATGCGTTCACGCCAGCCCATTTCCACACTTCCAAAAAGCGAATTGATGGCATGACGTGTAATATCGAAGATTGGACGGTTATCTCCCGACACCTTACTGTAGTCGATTGCATTCGGTGTAAAGATATTTGATGGTGCCTTCAAACCACCTTGAAAACCAGCCACATCATACGATGTTTTTGAGAATGCCGCCCCAACATTCGCTTCAAGTGAGAAGTTCTCCCAACGTCTGGAAATGTCAGCCATGAAGTCAGCATAGAGAGAACGGTCGTTCACCTTGCAATAACCATAATATCCGTAAGGTGAATGGGTAAAGATGTCGAGCGTGGAAGCATAGCGTTTGTCCTCCAGCTTATTCACAGCCTCATCCCACCGGAGACGTCCTTCAAGTGCCAACCAGTTTGTAAGATTATACTTCACACCGAGGTCTGTAAGGTATCTGTTGCGCTTTGTCGTCTTGACCATACGGTTAGCCACCCAATAAGGGTTCTGCATCTTCAGGTCGTCACCATACTTCCAGTTCTGCAGACTTATCCCTCGTGACACATCATAAGTCTCAAACTCCTTGATTGCCTCAAAACTCTCACCACGCGGAAAAAGGTAGACTGATGTCAGGGGATTGAAGTATTGTCCCTGTGCCAACATGTTCCTGTCATTCTCCCTTACGAACTTAAAAGAAAAAGTAAGCCTCAGCTTGTCCTGCAAGGTTGAAAAAACATTCTTGAACGTAAGATTATAACGCTGGAAATCATTGTTAGGAATAATGCCGCTCACGGTTGAAGAACCCAGAGAAAGATATACCTGGTTGCGCTCAGTACCCGTTGTCAGCGTGGCATTGTTGGTAAAGTTTACCCCCGTACGGAAGAATTCATCGGGCGTGTAGCCGCCAGAGCCATGCGTATTCTTTGCTCCCCACGACTTCATCTCGTTGATGCGGTTGCCATACCTGCTCTGAAACTCGGGCAAGACAAAGGGCGACAGGAACTGGGTGCTTGAGGATAATTCCACTGACATCTTCCCCACTCTTCCCGACTTCGTCTTTATCATCACAGCACCCTGTGCGGCAGCAGATCCATAAAGGGCTGCGGCAGCGGCACCACTGAGCACGGAAACACTCTCCACATCATCCGGGTTAATATCTGAAATACCCTCCGTACCGGGCTGCTGGGAGTATATACCACTTTTCACATCATCATTGCTACGGTTATTGACAGGGATACCGTCAATGACATAAAGTGGCTGATTGCTCTGCGCCAACGACTTCGGACCACGCATCACAACACGCGCTGCACCACCCATTCCGGCTGCCGATTCATTGACAGAGACGCCAGCCAGCTTTCCTCCCAAGGCATTGATAAGATTGGTTGTCTTCACAGTATTCACTTCATCCCCATCCATCTGCTTGACATTATAGTTCAAGGCTCTACGTGAACGGCTTATACCCAAAGCCGTCACAAAGACATCTCCTAACTCGAAGAGATTTTCCTTCAACACAAACAGCTGGTTATGCCGGCTCTCGATACGCTTCTCGACAGAATTATAACCTATACAGGAGACTATCAGCAACGGATTGGGATTCTCAGTTTTCAGCACAAACTTACCTTCAAGGTCAGCAACAGCATGCGCCTTTGAAGCCCCCTTTACCATGACCGTTGCACCAATGAGCGGATTGCCTGCCACGTCCTGTATCTGCCCATTGAAAGTATAGAGCACAGGCGTTTTGCGTGTTCCGTCCTTACGTTGCGGATGGTCAGAAGCCGGAGCATTGGCTTCCCCACCTGCTACAGGCTGCTTTTCCTTCTTCAGATAGATGATATTGTCAATTATCTTATACGTTATTCCCGTGTTCTCAAAGAGCCTGTCCAGAACGAAATCAATCGGCAGATTGCGCATGGAAACAGCATTGACCAGTTCTTTTCCAAGTTCGTCATTGTAAAAAAAGCGATATTTAGTCTTCGATTTTATGCGTTGTATGACCGTCTTCAGTTCTGTCTGATTCGTCGTCAGCGACACCTGCGCAGAAGCAGTCTGTACACCTATCAACAACAGGAAGGCACACAGACATAATCTAAGGGTAAAATATACTTTCGGACTATCAGCTTTACTCATATTCCATTTCAACAGGTATTATCTTTATAACACGCTGACGACACATAAAAACAGGTATTCAGAATTAACCGCATACATGTTTTTTTATGTTTTATTCCTTGCTTTACCAATATCCCCAGGTCTGTTCTTTGTCAATCCGGCAACTCTCATCAATCGTGTAGCCTGCTACATTCCTTACTTCAAGCTGGCAGACTGAATGGAAAACAGACTTAAATATACTGGCAATTAATTATGAACATCTACTTAAAACTTTATTTTTACAAAGATAGTCAATTTTCTTTATATAAGAGGTAGAACACATCCATTTCACATAAATTAACCACTAAAGCCCCTTTAGCAAGTATAAAAAAGTGTATCTTTGTCACATAAAGATTAAAATTCTTCTGCTGACACCATGCCAGATGCCAATCTGCAGGTACTGATAGAACCATAATCGGCAGGAACAAGAAATCAACGATGACATTACCAGAACAAAGGTTCAGACAGATATTCAGGGCATTATACCCCTCTCTTTCCTTCTATGCCGCACGCCTTGTACACGACGACGAGGCGGAAGACATCGTGCAGGAAGCCTTCATGGAACTTTGGAAACACAAGGAAGACGTTGAAGACGAAAACCACATCAAGGCTTTCCTCTATCGCATCGTCTATACCCGTGCACTCAATGTCATCAAGCACCGTACAGTGGTCAGCAACCATGCCGAAAGCGTGAAGAAGGTTACTCAGTTCAAGCTGGACTACTATAACCCCGAGGCTAACGATGTAATGGGTTATATTGAAGGACTGGAGATGCGCAAGCAAATCAATGATGCCATCGGAGAACTTCCTACCAAATGCCGTGAAGTATTCATCCTCAGCTATCAGCACGACAAGAAGAACAAGGAGATTGCCGAACAGTTAGGCATCTCAATACGCACTGTAGAAGTGCATCTTTACAAGGCTTTGAAGTCTTTAAGACTAAAACTGAAACGCCACGCATAAGACTTTCCCTAACGAGGACTGAACTGCTGCAAAGCCAGTTTGCCCTGTCGCCGTTGCCTGAAACGGATACGGAACGGGCAAAAACCGTAACGCTGACATTTGGGTTTCCTGACTTTTGTAATAAAAACTCACCTGACAGAAATCCAACAGATGCTTACTTGCGTCCCTTTCAAGCCCTGATTGGCATCGAACTAAGCCTTAATTGAACGCCAACTAAGGCTTAATTCAAGCCCAATTAAGCTGCTTTTCTTGTACAACCATATAATCACCTGATTGAAAGACTGTTACAAACCTTGTCACGAAAGCATTTTCATGCTGTTTACAAGACTATTAAGCCCCTCTTGTTTGTAAATATATTTCACGAGAAGGCTATGTGACTGAACAACTGTAAACCCTATATAATAACAATTTTCATCGTGTTTTTCTATACCATTGACTATGGCAACACGCTGTCACAACGCTGAAAAAACAACGACAGACAAAGCATGCTGTAGTGACGGATCTACACGGTTATAACATTTTTTATTAATCATCATTACGTAAAAAGAGCTGTTGGGTTGTTATAAAGAATATCATCTGATAAATTGATATTGATTAAAAAGCATAATTAAAGACCGCAGTTGAAGCAAAACAGAATGAGCGATATAAATAATAAGATTACCAAAGACTATCTCACTGGCAAGGCAACAGACAGAGAGATGGAGCAGCTGGCAGAATGGCTCGCACACTCGGAGGAGAATCGCAAGGACTTCTTCGGGATGGAACTGGCTTACCACCTGGGAAAGCCTAACCCACTTGCCACATCTGAAAAGATTGAGGAAGCAGAAGCCAGACTCTTCAATCAGATTGACGCTTACGAGAAACAGAAGAGAAGTAAAGGCACATTCCACTTCCTACGCTATGCCGCAGCCATTCTGATGGCTGTACTGATGATTGGAGGAGGGCTCTTTGCCTATCTTTACCGTTCTGAAAAAACCATCACTGTTGCCGCTCTGAATGAAATAAAAAAAGTCACATTACCTGACCAGTCCACTGTCTGGCTGAACAAGGGAGCGACCATCAGCTACGCAGACAACTTTGAAGGAGATGAGAGAAAGGTCAACTTGAAGGGCGAGGCACTGTTTCATGTGACCAAGAATGCAGAAAAGCCATTCATTGTAAACAGTGACGGCGCATCAGCAAAGGTATTAGGAACAACCTTCAACTTCAACGGACAGAGTGCCGAAGGACGTGAAGTCATCAGCCTGATAGAAGGAAAACTGGAAGTGACAGGGCTCAACGGACAGGGAAAGGTTATCCTTCATCCCAACCAGAAGGCTACCGTAAGCAAAGACTCAAAGTCCATCAAGACCGAGAATGAGTATGCAGCTGTCGATGCTGTGTGGCGTGACAACATGATACCGTTCAACAATATGCAGGTCAAAGAGATTGCACACATTCTGGAGCAGCTCTATGATTATAAGATCATCGTTGATTCCAAATTAGACAACAAGAAGACTTATACGGGTGTAATCAAGAAGAACAAGGATATAAGAAACGTATTGGACGGACTCTCTTATACCATTTCTTTCCATTACACTATCAACAACAAGGAGATAACCCTCTCAGAATAACAAGCTGGGAGAGTTATCTTCTCTATTGTGAATTAGCAAGGTCGCTTTCGGACAACTTCATTACCTAACATAGACATGAGAAAACTTTACGCGCTTCTTTTAGGAGCACTTACCCCCTTGTGTTCATTTGCACAGACGCCTACCCCTGAGTGGCAGAGTCAGTACACCACAGGTTTGAACAAGATTGAGCCGCATGCTTATGTCCTGCCTTACAGCTCGGTTGATAAGCTACAACAGCCCGGAGGCTATGAGCAGTCGGACTATTACATGACACTCAACGGCAAATGGAAATTCCACTGGACCAAGAATCCTGACAACAGACCAAAAAACTTCTTCCAGACTGACTTTGCCGTACAGGGATGGAACGAAATCAACGTGCCAGGAAACTGGGAACGTCAGGGCTATGGTCTGCCTATCTATGTCAACGAAACCTACGAGTTTGATGACAAACTCTTCCAATTCAAGAAGAATCCTCCCCTTGTTCCATACGCAGAGAACGAAGTGGGATCTTACCGCCGCACCTTTACTGTGCCTTCAACATGGAAGGGTCGACGCATAGTTCTTTGCTGCGAGGGTGTCAAGTCGTTCTTCTATCTGTGGATAAACGGAACCTACATTGGCTATAATATGGGTGCAAAGATGCCTTCAGAGTGGGACATCACGAAGTATCTGAACGATGGTGAGAACACTATCGCTATGGAAGTCTACCGCTGGGCAGCTGGCTCTTACCTCGAGTGTCAGGACTATTGGCGCATAAGTGGTATTGAGCAGGACGTTTACCTCTACTCTACCCCGACGCAGTATATTGCTGATTACAACGTTGCAGCAGGTGTTGACAAGCAAGCTAACGGCTCTTTCAGTGGAAATTTCAGCCTTACTACAAATATTAAAGGTGCAGGAAATGGTACTGTAAGCTATGTTCTGACCGATGCAAAGGGCAATACTGTCCTCTCTGAGGATAAGTCCGTCAGCGAAAAGGGTAATGACGAGCTGATAAATTTCACCACAAAGACCGTACAGAACGTCGCTGCGTGGAGTGCCGAACACCCTAACCTCTACACGCTCCTCATCACACTGAAGGACAAGAACGGCAACGTTACTGAGCAGACTGGCAGCAAGGTGGGCTTCAGAACCATAGAAATAAAGGACAAACAGCTCTGCGTGAACGGTACACCTATCCTCGTGAAGGGTGTCAACAGACATGAACATTCAGAGCTCGGACGCACCGTGAGCAAGGAACTCATGGAACAGGACATCCGACTGATGAAGCAGAACAACATCAACCTTGTGCGTTGTTCTCACTATCCTAACGACTCTTACTGGTACCAGCTGTGCGACAAATACGGCTTGTATGTCATTGACGAGGCTAACATTGAGTCTCACGGAATGGGCTATGGCAAAGAGTCTTTAGCAAAGGACAGTACCTGGCTGGCTGCACACATGGACAGAACACGCCGCATGTATGAACGTTCAAAGGACCACCCGAGCATCATTATCTGGTCGCTGGGCAATGAAGCAGGCAACGGCGTGAACTTCGAACACACCTACCGATGGCTGAAGAACGCCGACAAGACACGTCTTATCCAATATGAACGTGCCGAGGAAAACTTCAATACCGACATCTATTGTCCTATGTATCAGTCCCTCGACCACATGAAGAAATACGCAAAGCGAACCGATACAACACGCCCTTACATCATGTGTGAGTATCTTCACGCTATGGGTAACAGCTGTGGCGGCATGAAGGACTACTGGGACCTGATTGAATCAGAGTCAATCTTGCAGGGTGGAAGCATCTGGGACTGGGTTGACCAGTCGTTCCGAGAGATTGACAGGAACGGCAACTGGTACTGGAGTTACGGTGGTGATTACGGTCCTAAGGATGTGCCAAGTTTCGACAACTTCTGCTGTAACGGTCTGATTGCAGCCGACCGCACCCCCCACCCGCATCTTGCAGAGGTGAAGAAAATCTACCAGAACATCAAGTCTGAACTGGTTTCAACCGAGAAGGAAATATCTGTAAAGGTAAAGAACTGGTTTGATTTCACCAATCTGAACGCTTACCAGCTCAACTGGCAGATTATTGACGAGAACGGAAAGACCGTCTTAGAGGGAACGCAGCACGTAGACTGCGCTCCACACGAGACAACAACAATCATCCTCCCATCCGTTTCAGCTGGTACACAGAAGGAACTCTACCTCAACCTTACATGGCGTCCTGTCAACGATGCGCTGATTCTTACGAAGAATGACGTTGTTGCATATGACCAGTTTGTACTGGAGAGGGCAGTCGACTGTACCACCTTCCTCCCACGTGAGAAGCAGCGCATCAGCTACAAGGTGAATGAGAATACCGGCGAACTGACCTCTCTGAAGAACGGGAGTCAGGAGTTCCTCGATGCTCCGCTGAGCCTGAGCCTCTACCGCCCTGCAACCGACAACGATGGACGTGACCAGTTCGGTGTAAGAGTATGGCGCAAGGATGGGCTCGATTCTATCAGTCAGAAAGTTACGAAGATTACCCGCAACAAGGAAGTAACACGTGCCGAGACAGAGGTAATTGGCAAGAAAGGCAACGTGATTGGAAAGGCTGTCTTCACCTATCAGCCACTGAAGAACGGTGCACTGGCAGTGAAGGTAGACTTCACACCTGATACAGCTGCCATCAAGTCGCTTGCCCGCCTTGGTCTTACTTTCCGTGTAAAGGACTCGTTTGACAAGGTTGAATACAACGGTCGTGGTGATGTTGAGACCTATAACGACCGCACACAGGCTGGTCTGATTGGACGCTACAAGACTACAGCTGAGGCGATGTTCCACTATTATGTGAAGCCACAGGCAACGGGCAACCGTACAGACGTGCGCTGGATGTCACTCTCTGACACACGTAACAGCCTCATGGTAGCAGCAAAGCGTCCGTTCCAGTTCTCTGTAACGCCATTCTCTGACAGCGTCATCGACCGCGCAACCCATATCAATCAGCTGTCACGTGACGGTATGCTTACCGTACATCTGGATGCTGCACAGAACGGTGTTGGTACTGCCACCTGTGGTCCTGGCGTTGCAGAGAAGTACCGTGTAGCTGTCAAACCTACCAACTTCGAGTTTGTACTCTATCCAGCTTTGGCCAAATAAACGCAGACAGCAAACAAATATAACAAAGCCCTGTTCCCTTTGCCTTCTATCTCCAAGGCCGAAAGGAACAGGGCTTTTTGCGTTCAATAAAATTCAAAGTTAATTTTCGCAAGACAATGAAAGGGGCTATTCCTATGCCTGTTATCGGTTCGGACAACAAGGTATATGCTTCGCACTAATCTCCTCCGCAACTCAATACAGACAGGAATACGTCTGGAGAAAGGCATACCAAAACGAAAAAATAAGGTTCATCCGTTAAATGCGTGGACACTTTTCGTATAGCTTTAACGGAAGAACCGGAGTTATTTGTTAAATAAAAACACAGCCAAGACTGTCTTGGCCACCTGATTTATTATCATCCTCCTATGCAGAAAACCTTTTCATGTCAACACTTTGAAAAGGCAGACAACGGATTGAAAAATCATGACATAATTTCGGGTAAAACACCTACAGACAAAGGCAAAAATACGTATAAAAAGCAAGTTTGCAACCAACAGAAAATCAGTTGGTTATAAAGTCATGCAAGAAAAGGTGCTTAATTGGACTTCAAAAGGGCGTCTATTGCAGGTCAATTGGGCGTCTTTTCAAAGCCAAAAGACCATGTGTTAGCTTTGAACTGCATGAAAATAGTTTACAAACGTTGGGTGATATGGGAATAAGTTGTTTGTAGAAAACGGAAAGACATAGTATCTGTTTGCCTTTTCTGCATTTTTATCTTGTGCTTTATTCCTTTTTGTGAGACCGTCCGACCTTGGACAGTCATACCATGCAGGTGTATAAGCCTCTGTTTTGTTTCCAATCTACGCATTTAACGGAAGAACCAAAGATAAGGCTACCTTACCCCACAATCTCGTCATATTGCCGCAGCTGAATATACACAGCCATCAAATTATCTTCATGAAAAAAGAATTTTTTTTCACGTAAATAATTTGCGACTATTCCACTAAAGAACTTCTAAAGTTGTCAGAACCCAATAAAAAACGGCAAGCATCACAGCTGTAACAACAATACGGAAGATGCAACCCGTTATCTTCTTGATAAGAATAAAACCGATTACAATAACTGCAAGCAGAGGTATTATATACTGTAGGTTGTCCATAGGAATTGTTCTATTACTTGAATAAATGTCTGAAATTTGTTGGAACAGGGGTCTCGAATTCCATACGCTGATGTGTCACGGGATGATAGAAACAGAGCACATAGGCATGCAGACAAAGACGGTGCAGAGGGTCGTCGCCGTTACCATACTTTATATCACCACAGACAGGATGCCCCATATCCGCAGAATGAACACGAATCTGGTTCTTGCGCCCTGTCTCCAAACGGTACTCCACAAGACTGTGCGAAACCGTACGGTCGAGCACACGGAAATGCGTAACAGCATATCTTCCTCCGTTATCCACAGGCGAACTGTAGGTAACGTATGACTTGTTGTCCTTCAGCCAGTTGGCTATCGTTCCCTCGTCATCTTCCATCTCACCGCTTACCACAGCCACATAACGGCGGTCGTAGACTATATTGTGCCAGTCACGCTCCAGCAACTGTTCGGTCTGCATATCCTTGGCATAAATCATCAGTCCCGACGTGTCACGGTCAAGACGATGCACGACATGTGCCGTACACTTCTGCCTTGTCTTATGGAAATAATCATCCAGGACTTTCTTCACATTCGGCGAAGTGTGACCGGCAGCCATTGAAAGGATGCCGACATTCTTCTCTACCACAACCAGGAACCTGTCTTCATAGACTATCTTCACGTAACGGCTATGGAACTGGTCGTTCTTCTTGCTCTTGCTGACTGACACCTTGTCACCCGCCTTCAGCTGATAGTCGAACTGCGTAACACACTTGCTGTTAACTTTAATGCCACGGTTCTGTAACGTTGCCTTCACCTTACTCTTGCTCTCTTTCAGATTAGCCAACAGCCACTCAAGCAACGAAGCCGGCTCCGCCACCCGATAATGCTTGTATTTCTCCTCTTTATATGGGTTCTTTCTTATCATGCTGCAAAAGTACAAAGAATAAATAGAATGGCAGATTGTTTTAAGACAAAAAAGGTAACTATTCAGCAGTAAGTGATATACCCTTATTATTATTTCTGAATTTTTTATAATAGACTTACAACAAGTCAGGATGAAGTGTGCTTATTTCTAATATATGTGAGATCTCTTTCACACCTTTACACCTAATGAAAGAGCAAGTTACGGACATGTCAATAGTACTGCAGGGTATGAAAGCAAAGATGTGGTTGACACATGATACCATCAACGAGCAGTATGCTGAGATTGCCAGACTGAACCGTAACATAGAATGTTCAAATCGCCAGATTCATAAGAAAGACAAGAGTATCGCCAAGTTGACAGAGCGTCTGTCCAAATACGAGAAGCAGGGAAAGAGCCCAGGCAGCAGCACGCCGTCAGGCAAAGAGAGCATGAAAGACGAGATTGTCAGAAGAACGAAAACTCTTCGCAAACTAAGTGGCAGAAAGTCGGGCGGTCAGGAAGGACATAATGGGCACAAACTGTCCTGCAACTCTTCGCCTGATGAGGTTGTTGACAATACGCCTGACCACTGCACTGATTATGGCGAGCTGCTTGCAGATGCGGAGCGTGTGCTTGACTATGTGACGCAAGCGGTCTCGACCCCGGAGCAGAAAGTGATAATCAAGGAAATACACCACTATGTAATTGTATTCAAGAATTGTGATGAACGTAGAATACGCAAGCTGAAAATCAAACAGAAGAATTCTTGAGCATTCCGCACTAATTTAGGAGCAGACGCATTTCTGGAATTACATTAAATCCTTGAACCTGACAGGAAACGCAATCGACCCCGTTTAATGCAATTCAAGTCTTGTTTGAGGCTTGAAATTTTATCATACACATATCGTTAAATAGTTACACATGGAACATTGAATGTTAAAAAAATATATTTATACCAGACCTTTTGCTTCTTACAATTAAAAAACACATACCTTTGTAGACAGAAAATTAAATTAACTAAAAAATGAGATGTTGGCAAACAAATAAATATATTCAATATTGCTTTATAAACTTAACTTAAATAAGGATGAGGATTAAGATATTCTTGATTTTCCTGCTTTTTAAACAGATTGTGTGTGATTTCTCTATCATACTTTACCAATATGAAGGTACACATAGCTAAAGCTCCTTATGATTTTCTGCGTAAAAATACATGTTTCTCCATAAACATAGAGGATGAAAAAACATCTTACGTTTATCTGATTAAGAATATTCACAAATTATATAAATATCATTTATTATTTACTCTAAAAAATGTTGAAAATGAATCGAACAAAATTAAAGAAACAGGTATATACCTGCCCCATGGTAGAAAACATCCATGTAGAAGTTGAGAGTTTGATGGTAGAAGCCAGTGGAGATCATGAACACATCGGACAAGGTGGTACATTCGGCGATGCCAAACAGGATTTTTTCTCCAATGACGAAGACAATCAACCTTGGAGCGCAGATACTCCCCAAAAGTAGTAATTATCAAAAATTTAGGTGTTAAATGAAAACAAGAAATCTATTTTTTAAGACAGCTATTCTGGTTGCAGCTATCACAATGGTAGGATGTACCAACGACGATGCAGTACAAGGGGATAAAAAAGACGGGGGAAATGGCGCAGCCACGAAAGTGACATTCATAAGTGAGGATGTACTGCCAACACGTGCTAATTCTCCAGCAAGTCGCACTTTCCTTACCCATGCCATTGGGAAAGGCGCAACCCCTTATTGGTCTACAGGAGACAAAATATGGGCAAAAGACATGCGCGGCAATTGGCAAGAGAGCTCGGAAGGAAAACTTAACAAAGACAAGACTCGTGGTCTTTTTTCTATTATCGGATCTTTCAAGAATGACTGTGAAATACATTACACAGGTGCTAATAGCGCATCAGGTACAGAAGTGACTATTAGCTCTGACCAGAAGCAGGAAAAGCCTAACGACTTCACCCATGCCGGCACGTCTGGTGACTGTGGAAGTGCCATAGCTTCAGGTAATGGCAACCAGTTGAAATTCAGACTTAAACACAAAGCATCCTATCTTTGCTTCCAACCACGAACATCAAATAAATATGTAAAGAACAGTAGGTTGTTTAAGATTGAAGTCATATCAGAGGATGAAATTGCTGGTACCTACGATTTTGCTAATGGAACGCTTTCGCCTTCTCCAAAATTTGGCGGTTCCAAAAAGATCACGCTTACCTTGGATGGTCGTGACGGTTTTCCTGTAACAAACAGTCAGGCCGATCTTTCTGTAAACGGTTCTTATATTGTCATTGCTCCAGGACAACATTCCCTGACCATACGCTATTGGCTCCGTAATAAAAAAGACATTCCTTTTCCTTATGGAGGACCTGCGCTTGAAGGTACTGTTACCAAGACTGTTAAAGTCAACTGTGAGACTGGTATGATTTATGATATCACTGCTAATCTGGATCCAAAAGACTATAGTTCTAAGTATTATATGTGGGATGCCAGGAATGATCAGGACTACTGGAAAGGTAAAGAAAATTACCAGCCTGCCATTAATGGACAGAGTAATTCATTTTATTACCCACGGAGTGTAACAGACTCTCGTTGGTACAACGAAAAGGCATTCTCTGCAGGAGGGGCTGAACGCAGTTGTATAAATTGTCCAAACGTAAATGAGCTTTCCTGGTATATAACAGGCGGTAATCCCCATTGGGATAATGAAGAGCTTTGGACAGTCATGGGACACATATACGTAGGTGGAATGTGGTTTAAGAAAAAGAATAAGATTAACAGCTTCAGTTCTAATAATTCTTCTGATGGCAATAATTATACGACTAAAGATATATCTTGTAATATTCTTAATCACAATGTCCCTACAGGGCGACCGAGCCGCATTGATGATTATTTCTTCCTTCCTGCTTTGGGAAGTTATGATAATGGAACACTCTCTGGTATCGGAACCTATGGTGCCTATTGGACGAGCACTCCGACTCCAATGAATGGCAATCCAACTGTAGCTACCAGAGGTGCATATTATCTCTATTTCTATCCTGTAGAAGGTCATATGGGCTGTGCTGATGTATATGGAGGTCTTAACCGTTACAAGGGAATGCGTCTGTGGACCGCAGAGTAAAGCAGAGAACTGATGTGGGTGTGTTAAAACTATAATGCACATATCAAAAAGTTATAGATTATAATCATTGGGTATAAAAGTGCCATATCAAACTCTAATTACGAGTTCTGATATGGCTCTTTTCTATTGTTTAGCCTCGTAACATTCAAATCGGCTGTCAGAAAACAATACGATTCATAATGAACGCATTGTAGTCTAACGGCCGATTTGGGTTAAAGGCAAAACGAAAAACAGAATAAGACTCTCAATATGATCTTCGAACGGTAAGTGGAGAGATGATAAGACTCTATATACTTGTCTTTTCTTGTATGGTGAGAGAGTTCATAACCGATTATTTCAAAACAGACTTTCCTGTCACTTCTGTCACACATCATGAACATTTAACTGATTAGCTTACAAGGTGTTTACGCAAAATGTTAAAATGACAGCAAAATGAATTTAAAATAATCGTGTGATAAGTTCAGTGGTTTACGTCTATTCTTTGTAGGCTTTATCAATACAAACGCTGGAAGAACCAATCTTTATACTGTCTTGCTACATCACCAAATCAGAGTGGGAAGTTTTTAGTAAGTAACGTCAGTAGAAGCAAGGATGAGATTTTGTCATGTGAAATAAAAATAGTACCTTTGCAGCCAAATTATTATATAATAAGGTATTAGAAAAAGATGATTACACTTTCAAATCTTGCTATCCAATTCGGCAAGAGAGTTCTCTACAAGGATGTCAATCTGAAGTTTACACCAGGTAATATTTACGGAGTCATAGGTGCCAATGGTGCCGGTAAATCTACCTTGCTCCGTGCCATCTCAGGCGACTTGGAGCCTAACAAGGGAACAGTAGAGCTGGGGTCGGGAGAGCGTCTGTCTGTATTGGAGCAGGACCACTTCAAATATGATGAGTATAAGGTGATGGACACTGTCCTCATGGGACATGAGTCACTTTGGCAGAACATGAAGGAACGTGAGGAACTTTACGCCAAGCCAGAGATGACCGAGGAAGATGGTAACCGTGCTGCTGACCTGGAACTGAAGTTTGCTGAGATGAACGGATGGGAGGCTGAAAGCAATGCTGCACAGCTTCTGCAGAACCTTGGCATCAAGGACGACCTGCACCAGAAGCAGATGTCGCAACTGTCAAACACAGAGAAGGTGCGTGTCATGTTGGCAAAGGCTCTCTTCGGTAAGCCAGAGAACCTTTTGCTTGATGAGCCTACCAACGACCTTGACCTTGAGACCGTTGAGTGGCTGGAGGATTATCTCGGCGAGATTGACGAACACCAGACAGTGTTGGTTGTTTCGCACGACCGTCACTTCCTTGACTCGGTCAGCACACAGACAATTGATATCGACTTCGGCAAGGTAACCGTCTTTGCAGGTAACTACTCATTCTGGTATGAGAGTTCACAGCTGGCATTGCGTCAGGCTCAGAACCAGAAGATGAAGGCAGAAGAGAAGAAGAAACAGCTGGAGGAATTCATCCGCCGTTTCTCTGCCAATGTTGCCAAGAGTAAGCAGACAACATCACGTAAGAAGATGTTGGAGCGTCTGAACGTTGAGGAAATCCGTCCGTCAAGCCGTAAGTATCCGGGCATCATCTTCTCTATGGAGCGTGAGCCGGGCAACCAGATTCTTGAGGTTGAGAACCTGAAGGCTGTTGATTCAGACGGTACTGTACTGTTCGACAACGTGAACTTTAATATCGAAAAGGGACAGAAGGTTGTCTTCCTTTCACGCAATTCAAAGGCTATGACAGCCCTCTTCGAGATTATCAATGGCAATCGTGAGGCTGATGGCGGTACATATAACTGGGGTGTAACCATCACCACAGCTTATCTCCCATTGGATAACACCACATTCTTTGACTGCGATTTGAACCTTGTTGACTGGCTGTCACAGTACGGTCCGGGCAACGAAGTGGCTATGAAAGGCTTTTTGGGGCGTATGTTGTTCAAGCAGGAAGAGGTTGAGAAGAAGGTGAACGTACTCTCTGGAGGTGAGAAGATGCGTTGTATGATTGCCCGTATGCAGCTTCAGAATGCAAACTGTCTGATTCTTGATACCCCTACCAACCACCTCGACCTGGAGAGTATTCAGGCATTCAACAACAATCTGGTTGGCTTCAAGGGTAATATTCTCTTCAGTTCACATGACCACGAGTTCATCAATACCGTTGCTGACCGTATCATCGAATTGACTCCAAATGGTACTATCGACAAGCTGATGAGTTATGATGAGTATATCCATGACGACCAGATAAAGGAGCAGAAAGCAGGAATGTACTAAGCTATTCAAAACATGGCATACAATTTGCAAGTATATGCCATGACAAATAGTACAATTAAGTTATGAGCAAAAAAGAGAAAAATATAAAGGTTGAAGGCGAAGAGCTGGGGTTGAACAACGAAGAGAAAACCCAGAACGAAACTGAAACACAGGCTGAAGAGACGAACGAAGAGGAAGCAACTGTAGAAGAAGTTGACCCGTTGACAGCTGCACAGACAGAAGCAGAGCAGTGGAAGGACAAGTATATCCGTCTGGCAGCTGAGTTTGACAACTACAAGAAGCGTACGCTGAAAGAGAAGTCAGAGCTGATTCTCAATGGAAGCGAGAAGTCTATCTCTGCCATTCTACCTATCCTTGACGACTTCGAGCGTGCTACTGCCGACAAGACAGAAGACCCACAGGCAATCAAAGAGGGTTATGAGCTTATCTTCAAGAAGTTCTTAAAGACCTTGGAAAACCTTGGTGTGAAGAAGATAGAGACCGATGATGCCGATTTCAACGTTGATTATCATGAAGCCATTGCAATGGTTCCAGGTATGGGCGATGACAAGAAAGGCAAGGTCATTGACTGTGTACAGACGGGTTATACGCTCAATGACAAGGTGATACGCCATGCAAAGGTAGCTGTGGGACAATAATTTCATAAGGAAGAATGGCAAAAAGAGATTACTATGAGGTGCTGGGTGTCAGCAAGAATGCCTCTGAAGACGAGATAAAGAAAGCATACAGAAAACTTGCCATCAAGTATCATCCCGACCGCAATCCGGGAGATGATGAAGCCGAGGCTAAGTTTAAGGAAGCTGCTGAAGCCTACGATGTATTGCACGACCCACAGAAGCGTCAGCAGTATGACCAGTTTGGCTTTGATGCTCCTGGTGGTGGCTTTGGTGGTAGCAATCCATTCGGTGGTGGCGGTTTCTCCATGGACGACATCTTCTCTATGTTCGGTGATGTGTTCGGCGGACATGGTGGAAGTTTCGGAGGTTTCGGAGGTGGCAGGCATCAGGCACCCAAGTATCGTGGAACTGACCTTCGATTAAAGGTTCGTCTCTCCTTACAAGAGGTTGCAACAGGCGTTACCAAGAAGTTCAAGGTGCGCAAGGATGTAACCTGCAACCACTGTCATGGCTCTGGTGCAGAGAGTGGAAGCGGCACAGAGACTTGTCAGAACTGTCATGGTTCGGGCGTTGAAATCCGCACACAGCAGAGTATCTTTGGTATGATGCAGACCCAGACAACCTGTCACGTATGTAATGGTGAGGGAACTATCATCAAGAACAAGTGTACTCACTGTCATGGTGAAGGTATTGTAAAGGGCGAGGAAGTTGTTGAAATCAACATTCCGGCTGGTGTAGCTGAAGGTATGGTTGTCAATGTACCTGGTAAAGGTAATGCCGGCAGACACAATGGTGTAGCGGGTAACATACAGGTATATATTGAGGAAGAAAACAACGACACCTTTGTTCGTGATGGTCAGAATGTGATCTATAACCTTCTCCTTGACTTTCCAACAGCTGCATTAGGCGGACAGGTTGAGATTCCTACCATCGACGGCAGTAACGTAAAGATAAAGATTGAACCCGGCACACAGCCCGGCAAGACGCTCCGTCTGCGTGGCAAGGGTCTTCCTGCCGTACAAGGCTATGGCAACGGCACTGGTGATTTAGTGGTTCACATCAGCATTTATGTTCCAAAGGAACTGAATAAGGAAGAAAAGAGAATGATTGAGGAGTTGCGCCAAAGCGAGAACTTCCGTGGTGATAACAGCACTAAGCGTTCTATCTTTGAGAACTTCAAAAAGCTCTTTAGCTAAACAAGTTGACGAGTAAACGAGTTGGACAAGCTGACGAGTTAGAAAAGTTTTATAAATAAGCAATGAGCTTACAAATAGAATTAAGATAATGATTATACGCCCCATTAGACTTCATTGGCTAATGGGGCTAAATCGTTTCCTAACATTTCATCACCACCCATCACCCAACACCCATCACCCAACACCCAACTATGACCTACCAAGAAACAGTAGAATATCTATTCAACAGCACACCCGTCTTTGAACACGTCGGGGCTTCTGCCTACAAAGAAGGACTTGAGACTACAAAGGCATTAGATGAACACTTCGGTCATCCACACACCCACTTCCTTTCTATCCATGTTGCAGGAACCAACGGAAAAGGTTCATGCTCACATACGTTGGCGGCTATCCTCCAAGCTGAAGGATATAAAGTCGGACTCTACACCAGTCCGCACCTCGTTGACTTCCGCGAGCGTATCAAAGTCAACGGAGAAATGATTTCAGAACAGGAGGTTATAGATTTTGTTGAACAAGAACGTGCCTTCTTTGAACCGCTCCACCCTTCTTTCTTTGAACTCACAACAGCATTGGCTTTCAAGTATTTTGCTGAACAAAAGGTTGATATTGCCATCATCGAAGTGGGTTTAGGTGGTAGACTTGATTGCACAAACATCATCACCCCTATCCTATCGATTATCACCAACATATCTCTCGACCACATCCAATTCCTCGGCAACACACTCGGGGCAATCGCAGCAGAGAAGGCTGGTATTATCAAACATGGTGTACCCGTCGTTATTGGTGAGTCAGTGCCTGAAACACAAATTGTCTTCAAGGCAAAAGCACAGAAGGAGGAGTCGCTCATTATCTTTGCAGAAGACATCCCCACAGTACTTTCTTCTCACCCACACCCTGATGGAGGCATTGCTTATCATACTCGTTTCTTCGGCGACATTGTAGGCGAATTGGGCGGTAACTATCAAGAGAAAAACACCAACACTGTGCTCACGGCAGCCATGCAGCTATATAATAAAGGTGTCATCAAGAATACCGACAGCATTGTGAAAGGCTTTGCTAATGTATACAAGGCAACTGGGCTGATGGGGAGATGGCAGAAGCTGCAAGCAAATCCATTGGTTATTTGCGACACAGGTCACAACGCTGGCGGTTGGACCTACCTCTCACAACAAATCAATCGCCAAGCATGTAAACAGAAGCGCATGGTCTTCGGAATGGTAGACGACAAAGACCTGCATGCGGTTATGTCTATGCTCCCCGATGATGCCATCTATTATTGGACACAACCGAGCACACATCGTGCCTTCCCAGCAGAAAAGGTTGCAGAAACAGCCGACGACTACGATTTGCACGGAAAGGTCTATCCAACAGTCCTTGAAGCCTACCGAGCAGCCCTTCAAGATGCCGATAAAGATGATTTCATCTTCGTTGGTGGCTCAAGCTATGTGGTTGCCGACTTGCTAAGTGGGCTTTAACACTTATTTCCCAAACAATAACTTTGTAAAGAAAAATCACAAACCGAATTCTTATTGGTGCTTAATTGCATTCGAATTAAGGCTTAATTGACTTGCAAAAGATGCCCTTTTGAGGTCTTACTAACGCCCTTTTGGAATGCAACCAAGCACCTTTTATTTTACCACCCTTCAACTATCTGATTACTTGACAGTTACAAAGCCCACTTAAATTACTGTTTTTTACCTAAAAAACGAACTTATAAGACTGGCTTTTGTCAGAATATTTCAAACACAAACATTCTAAAAAGGTGTCTATTCAAGCATATTAAGTTTGGGTATTTTTAAAAGCAAACCACAAAAAGGCAAACTAAGACACGCACAACAGAACAACTTGATACAAAAAATATATTAAAAAGAAACAAATAAGAAAAACAAATAATTGAGAGTTTCTTCCTATATTATATATATCTTTGCACAGAAGAACAGAGAACAATATATATCATTACTAAACCTTTCATACATTAATCTTATGAAGCGAATCATATATCTATTCTTATCAGGAATTGTACTATTGACAGCTTGTCAAAACAATCCTTCTAAGCAAACAAATAAAGATGTTCAAAACATCGATAGTACAAAGCAAGAAACAAATATCGACAGCACCCAACAAAATGCTAAGATTGATAGCGTTAAGCAAGTTCTTGCACAAACAACCGACCCTTTGAAGCGTATAAAACTTCATCAGCAAATAATTGACATTAAAATAAAGGATGCATCGCCGGAGGAGCGTTGTCGAATCTTTGATGAATTTAGTGCGCAAGTACAAAAAGAGCTGGACAAGATCAATGAGCGTGAGTTCTATTACACTGAGAACTATTACAGTTTTAGAATAGACAACGATGGTCATGAAATAGAGCCACACGATTCCATCAAAAAGAAGGAGTTATTCTATAAGAAGGCAGGGATAGAAATAAAAGAATTGGGAGAGGGACTCGCAGAATTGACCCTACCAACCAAAATATACACTCAGTATGTCAAACTATTGCCTAAGTACTATCAGGACTACTGGAACCTGATAAAGGATGCTGAGAATATTAGCATAGATGCTGGACTCATAATAACTTGGCGAGAGTTGGGTAATCTGCTTGCTCGACACGAGGCTTACGTAAAGAAATATCCAACACAGAAGGAATTATTCTGTAGACTACGAGATGACTATAAATTCCTCCAGTCTGCCTTTTTGTTTGGCCTTGATAACACTCCTGCTGTGGATACTGATTACGTAGAAAAAGAAGCTAAAGACGAGTGGGAACGATTTATAAAGGCTTATCCTGATAGTCCGACAGCACCTTTTATCAAGAAAATGCTTCAGCTAAAAGAAACACGAAGAGTTAGATCCTATTCAGCGCAAATTAATGAAGTTTCAGGAGAGTTCGAACTATCCTTTGCTTAAAGCATGTTCATCAAAAAACAAAGGCGATTCAAAGGTTCTTTAGGCGAAGACAAAAGCACTGAAGCATGCAGATTGCGCTATTATCAAACACCTATATAATTTATAACTAAGATTTTAGTGTTGAATTGATTTTAACCCTATTCAGTCATTAAAAAATGCCAAAAGCAATATTCTTAATGACAGAATCGGGTTAAAACGCTATTATATTAATTGTTTTTAACACACCATACACTATTATTTTCAAAGTTAAGTTTGCAGTTTTCGTTTATTTTTATTTACTTTGCAACTCTTGAAAAGTAACTAAAAACAGAACATCATGGTAAATGTCGAAGAGACACACTACGTGTGTGGTCTGAAGAAAGAGGACTTCCAGACTACGATAGATGGTAAGAAAACCGATCTCTATGTACTCAGAAATGCCAAGGGCAATGAGGTTGCAGTCACTAATTACGGTGGTGCGATTGTTGCTATCATGGTTCCTGACAAAGAAGGAAACTTGGCAAATGTCATCCAAGGACATGATAATATACAAGAGGTCATCAATTCACCAGAACCTTATCTTTCAACCCTTATTGGCCGTTATGGTAACCGCATTGCCAAAGGACGTTTCCAGTTGAATGGGAAGGAGTACAACCTTGCCATCAACAATGGTCCTAACTCACTGCATGGAGGAAAGAAAGGATTTAATGCAAAGGTATGGGATGCGGTACAGGTAAACGACCACGCTGTTGTATTGAAGTACACATCTTCATACGGAGAGGAAGGCTACACGGGCGAAGTTGACATCTGGGTAGCCTATTCATTCACAGATGATAACGAACTTGTTATCAAGTATTCAGCAAAAACCAACAAGAAGACAATCATCAACCTTACCAGCCATGGCTTCTTCTCACTGGCAGGTATTGCTAATCCAACACCAACGATTGATGACTTGGAGTGTCAGATAAATGCCGATTTCTATCTCCCTATTGACGAGACATCTATCCCGACAGGTGAGATTCTGAAGGTTGCCGGTACGCCATTCGACTTCCGTGAGCCAAAGCCTGTAGGTCAGGACATTGATGCTGACCATGAGCAGATTAAGAATGGTGCTGGTTACGACCATTGCTTCGTTCTGAATAAGAAAGAAGAGGGAGAACTTTCATTCGCTGCACGTATCAAGGAGCCAAAGAGCGGAAGAACAATGGAGGTTTACACCACAGAGCCTGGCGTTCAGGTATATACTGACAACTGGGCTGACGGTTACAAAGGTCAGCACGGTGCAACCTTCCCACGCCGCAGTGCCATCTGCTTTGAAGCACAGCACTTCCCAGACAGTCCGAACCATCCTTACTTCCCTTCAGTTATCCTGGAGCCATGTAAGGAGTACACGCAGAGAACTATCTATAAGTTCGGTGTAGAGAAATAAGAACCTGAATACGAAATAATAAATAAAAACTAAAGCATAACAATGGAAAATCAAACTAACAAGAAAGGAACCTTGGTAGCTATTATTACCATGATGTTCCTGTTTGCTATGATCTCTTTCGTCACCAACATGGCTGCACCTTTCGGTACAATCTGGAAACAGCATTACGAGTGGGCTGGCATGATGGGTAACATGATGAACTTCGCTGCCTATCTGTTCATGGGTATCCCTGCCGGTATGATGATTACAAAGCATGGTTACAAGAAAACTGCTCTTGTTGCTTTAGCACTTGGCTTCATCGGTATTGCCATCCAATATGGTTCAAGTAGAATGGACGGAAACGCTATCAGCACATACGTAGTTTATCTGCTCGGTGCCTTCGTTTGCGGTTTCTGTGTTTGTATCTTGAATACTGTAGTAAACCCAATGCTGAACCTTCTTGGTGGCGGTGGTAACCGTGGTAACCAGCTTATCCAGACTGGTGCATCATTGAACTCACTCGCAGCAACATTGACTCCAATGGTTGCAGGTTCTATGATTGGTGAGATTACAAAGGGAACATCCCTAAAGGCTGTCACCCCACTGCTGCTCATCGCATTGGTTATCTTTGCAGCCTCCTTCGTTATCGTTTGGTTTACACAGTTGACAGAGCCTGAGACAGAGAAGTCTGACGTTATTGGTGGCATCAAAGGCGCTTTAGGATATCGCCAGTTGGTACTTGGTATCATTGCCATCTTCTTCTACGTAGGTGTTGAGGTTGGTATCCCTGGTCAGCTCCTGTTCTACCTCAGTGAGCCAATTGCAGAGGGTGGTGTGCTCGGTAGTGCTGCCATTGCAGGTCTTATTGCTGGTATCTACTGGCTGCTGATGCTTGTTGGTCGCTTCGTAAGTGCCTTCATCAGTGGCAAGGTTTCTTCACGTACACAGCTTACAGTTACTTCGGCTTTAGCTATTGTTCTTCTGCTCGTTGCAATCTTCATGTCTGAAACAAGCAAGATGAGCCTTACAATTCCTAATATTGCTGAGAGTACATGGATTGAGGCAGAAGTTCCAACAAAGGTGTTGTTCATCATCCTTTGCGGTATCTGTACATCAGTAATGTGGGGTGTTATCTTCAACCTCGCAACAGAAGGTCTCGGCAAGTACACAGCAACAGCTTCTGGTCTGTTCATGACCATGGTTGTCGGCGGTGGTGTAATGCCATTAATCCAGAACCTCATGGCTACCAAGATTGGCGACATCAACAGCTATTGGCTCATTGTCGGCATGCTCGCATACATGCTCTTCTACGCTTTGATTGGTTCACATCCTTCAAAAAAGGCTTAAAAAAAACTTATAATGGCAGGCATTATGCTTGCCATTATACTGAAATATATCAATAATACCCTAACAATCATTTAAAACATTACTAACATGGACATAGAATTCGTAAGAAGTCGTTTCATCAAACATTTCGACGGCAAGACCGGAAACATTTATTTCTCACCAGGACGTATCAACCTCATCGGCGAACACACCGACTATAACGGTGGTTTCGTATTCCCAGGTGCAGTGGACAAAGGCATCATGGCTGAGGTTCGTCCAAACGGTACAAACACCATAATGTGCTATTCTATCGACCTCAAGGACCGTGTAGAGTTCAAGGTTGACGACCCAGAGGGACCACGCGCAACATGGGCACGTTTCATCTATGGTATGGTACAGGAGTTCAAGGCTCTCGGTGTTGACGTAAAGGGTTTCAACATTGCCTTTGCAGGTGATGTGCCTCTCGGAGCAGGTATGAGCTCTTCCGCTGCTATGGAGAGTTGCTTCGGATGTGCGTTGAACGACTTGTTCGCTGACAATAAGATTTCAAAGTGGGACATCGCACTCGCAGGTCAGGCTACAGAGCACAAGTATATCGGTGTGAACTGTGGTATCATGGACCAGTTTGCAAGTGTCTTCGGACAGGAAGGCAAGCTGATGCGTCTTGACTGCCGCAGCCGAGAGTTCGAGTACTTCCCATTCAACCCACAGGGTTACAAGCTCGTTCTTGTAAACTCAAAGGTTAAGCACGAACTCGTTGGTAGCCCATACAACGACCGCCGCAGAAGCTGTGAGAATGTTGTTGCTGCAATGTGCAAGCACTTCCCAGAAAAGAAGTTCGAGACACTGCGTGATGCTAACTGGGACGAACTGGAGGCTGTCAAAGCAGAGGTGAGTGCTGAAGATTACCAGCGTGCACACTTCGTACTGGGTGAGAAGGAACGTGTACTCGCTGTCTGCGACGCACTCCTTGCTGGTGACTATGAGACAGTAGGTCAGAAGATGTATGAGACACATCACGGTCTTAGCAAGGAGTATGAGGTAAGCTGCGAAGAGCTTGACTTCCTCAACGACGTTGCTAAGGAGAATGGCGTGACTGGCTCTCGTATCATGGGCGGCGGCTTTGGCGGTTGCACTATCAACCTTGTCAAGGATGAACTGTATGACAAATTCATTGCAGATGCAACTGAGAAGTTCAATGCAAAGTATGGTCATGCACCAGAAGTTTATCCAGTGGTTATCAGTGAAGGTTCCCACAAGGTTTGCTAAAGATACCATGACATCTGGTTTAAGGTGTCATCATCTGCAAGGATATACGTAATTTAGCATAAGGGCTGGGTTCTTCACATGGGATTCAGCCCTTTCAGCCAATAAGGTCAACAAGTCCAACCAAGCCACTCGGGCATATACGTGACCAACCTTTCAAACCTTTTACTCCAAAAACAAACGGATTACTACTACTTATTCACCAAAGAAATAACCATACATTTACATCTCTAATCAAAAACCCTATAACATGAATAAATACTATAAAGGAGAACCTAAACTGCTGGTATCGGTGGACTGCATCGTACTGGGTTTTGAAAACAAGAAACTTCAGCTACTTGTCGGTAAACGAAAAGTTGAGCCGTACAGCGGTAAACTGTCACTTTATGGCGGTTTCGTAAGAGAAAACGAAAGCCTGAAGGAAGCTGCAAACCGCGTCTTGTATCAGTGTACAGGCATCAACGACATTTACATGCGACAGGTGGGAGCATTCGGTGAAACCGACCGTGACCCGGGCGACCGTGTCATTTCTATTGCTTACTGTGCACTCATCAATGTTTCTGATTATGACCATCAACTACTGGAAGAGAACGACCTTCAATGGGTTGACATCGACAAGTTGCCGGAACTGTACGGTGACCATATCGCTATGGTACAGATGGCTTTGAGCCAACTACGTAAGCTCCTTCACAAAGATCCCATCAGCTTCAATCTTCTCCCGGACCTCTTTACTCTCACACAACTTCAACATGTCCATGAGGCTATCTTAGGAACAGAGATTGACAAGCGAAACTTCCGCAAGCGTATTAAGCAGATTGACTTCATTGAGAAAACGAACTTCATTGATAAGATTACAAGCAAACGTGGCGCAGCCTTGTATCGCATCAACAAGCAGGCATACATGGACGCAACGCTATAATCCATAAAACTGTGTTCAGGCTTCAGGAAGCAGCCGTGCAGAAATCCACATCACACTGACAAGTAGCAGGAATCTATCTATGAAACGGATGCAAAACACAACCCTCTCCTACATTACACGGCATTAAATTTACACTGCCAACATAAAAGTGCAAGCTGGAGTTATTACCACAGCAGGTAGTGCATAGCAGCAAACTAACTGTCTGTCAAACACAAACTACAAGGAGATACTATTTCGCATCCATAAAACAACAATTGAAATGGGAACGTATCACCGTGCGTTCCCATTTTTATTGTATCTCATCATAAGCAGCCCAAAAGACTCAAGTATAACGTAAAAACTCCCCCTCAGGCTGCAAAAGACAGCAATATAAGTATGAAATAAAAGACAATCAGCAACATTCCCTCCAATGATAGATAACGGACAAAACGAGATGTTTACAAATGCCTGTGCATCAATTAACTACAATATCAAAACAAGAAATGATGCTTAATTGGACTTCAATTAAGCCTTAGTTGCAATGCTATTAAGCCTTAATTAGCATGCAAGAAAGCACCAATAAAAATGAAGGTCATGAAAAAAAAGGACAAACACGAGCAATGCCTTTTGCTATTCTCCAAGCATCACCGACAACAACTTCAAGTCATAATAAAAGAAGAGAGAACCACCATACATTACAATAAACACAGGACACCAGCCAGTGGTTAAAATTATTTTAAAACATTTTCATAAAATAGTAAGTTTAATATTTTGATGTCTCCATATTTATCTTTATATTTGCATTATAATTTTTTAATCCTATCTATTATGAATGACAAGAAATTGATGAACAGAGCAGCGGATAACATTAGAATTCTCGCAGTGTCAATGGTAGAAAAGGCTAAGTCGGGACATCCCGGTGGTGCTATGGGTGGTGCGGACTTTATCAACATCCTTTTCTCTGAATTTCTCGTCTATGACCCAGAACAACCGGAATGGGCAGGACGTGACCGCTTCTATCTCGACCCAGGTCACATGTCTCCAATGCTTTACGCAGCACTGACCCTACAGGGAAAGTTTACGGTTGATGATATAAAACAGTTCCGCCAGTGGGGTTCAATCACTCCCGGTCATCCAGAGCGTGACATTGCTCACGGCATAGAGAACTCGTCAGGTCCACTTGGACAAGGCCATGCTTACGCTGCCGGTGCAGCTGTAGCCGAGAAGTTCCTTGAGGCACGTCTTGGCAAAACCATGATGCAACACAAGATATATGCCTACATCTCTGACGGTGGTATTCAGGAAGGTATCAGCAGCGAAGTAGGACGTTTGGCTGGAAACTTAGGGCTGAACAATCTCATCATGTTCTATGACTCCAACGGCATTCAGCTCTCTACAGAGTGCGCTGCCGTCATGACAGAAGATACTGCCATGAAGTACCAGGCGTGGGGATGGAACGTTATGAAGATTGCAGGAAACGACCCGGATGCCATTCGTGAAGCTCTTGTCGCTGCAAACAAGGAAGAACATCGCCCGACCCTTATCATCGGCGAGACCGTTATGGGCAAGGGAGCACTGCAGGCTGACGGCAGTAGCTACGAGAACAGCATAAAGACTCACGGTGCACCACTTGGCGGAGACGCATATACAAATACCATAAAGAATCTTGGTGGTGATATTGAAGACCCATTCAAGATTTTCCCGGAAGTACAGAAACTCTATAGCGACCGTGCTGCAGAACTCAGAAAGATTGTCGCAGAACGTCACGCAGCTGAAGCAGCTTGGGAGAAAGAAAACCCGGAGAAGGCTGAACTGATGCGTCAGTGGTTCTCTGGCAAGGCTCCGAAGATTGACTGGAGTGGTCTTGTACAGAAGCGTGACATCCCTACACGTAATGCTTCTGCCGCCTGCCTCGGTCTGCTTGCAGAACAAGTACCTAACCTGATCGTATCATCAGCCGACCTCAGTAATTCTGACAAGACTGATGGATTCCTCAACAAGACACATTCACTCACACGCGGCGACTTCAGCGGCGCCTTCTTCCAGGCAGGTGTCAGTGAGTTGGCAATGGCATGTATGTGTATCGGTATGATGCTTCATGGAGGTGTCATCACAGCTATGGGAACTTTCTTTGTATTCTCTGACTACATGAAACCAGCTGTACGCATGGCTGCTCTCATGCAGGTTCCTGTGAAGTTTATCTGGACACACGACGCTTTCCGTGTCGGTGAAGATGGTCCTACACATGAGCCGGTTGAGCAGGAGGCACAGATTCGTCTGATGGAGAAACTAAGGAACCATGCCGGACAGGACTCTGTACGTGTACTTCGTCCTGCCGACAGCGATGACACAACTGTTTGCTGGCAGATGGCAATGGAGAACATGGATACGCCGACAGCACTCATCTTCTCGCGTCAGAACATAAATAGCCTGCCCGAAGGAACTGACTATCAGCAGACACGCAAGGGTGCTTATATCGTAACAGGTTCAGACGACCAGTTTGACGTTATCCTCGTTGCAAGCGGCTCAGAGGTCTCTACCTGCATTGATGGTGCCGCACTGCTGCGTAAGGACGGACTGAAGGTACGTGTTGTAACAGCACCGTCAGAGGGTCTCTTCCGTCGTCAGAGCAAGGACTACCAGGAACAGGTATTGCCGAAGGATGCCAAGATCTTCGGTCTTACAGCAGGACTTCCTGTCACCCTTGAAGGCTTGGTCGGTGCCAACGGTAAGGTCTTTGGTCTCAACAGCTTCGGCTTCTCAGCACCTTACAAGGTGCTCGACGAGAAATTAGGCTTCACCCCAGAGAATGTCTACGAGCAAGTTAAAGCATTTTTAGCATAAACGTTTAACCTGACCCCCTGGGGTCTTCATCAGGACCAAGGGGCTCATAAAACCTAAACAGCTTATGGAAATTAAGACAGTAGGAGTTGCCTGCGACCACGCAGGCTATCCATTGAAGCAGTTCGTTATCCAGTATCTGGAAGAACACAAGTACGCATATAAGGACTTTGGCTGCAACAGTGACTTGAGTTGCGATTACCCTGATTATGCCCACCCATTGGCTGAAGCCATTGAGAGTGGTGAAGTTTACCCGGGCATTGCCATCTGTGGCAGTGGAGAAGGCATGGCTATTACGCTCAACAAACACCAAGGTGTGCGTGCCGGTCTGGTATGGAACAAGGACGTAGCAGAGCTGACCCGTCAGCATAATGATGCAAACGTCATAGTGCTTCCTGGCAGATTTATTGATAACAAGACAGCCGCAAAGATTCTTGATGAATTCTTCAAAGCCAGCTTTGAGGGTGGCAGACACGAACGCCGTGTCAAGAAGATTGCCATCCAGCAGGACTAAAAAGAGTCATAACATCTAATAAAGACTACATCAAAAAAGGTGTTCAGGAGCACATTCTGAACACCTTTTCTTTTATTCTGAATCAGTACTGTAAGGTAAATATATCCCATACAAGTAAGTCATTGATGTCACTATATAATACATTCTAATGACAATAATGAACATGTCTTCCCGTCTACAACCGATGTGCTGTTGCCCATCACACATGGTGATGTTAGCAAACACCAATGGTGCTAAGCACTAACACGTTGCAAAATGTTACTGGAAGGAGAGCAACTTATAGTTAAAAAAGGGTTGTGCTACCAAAAGTAAACAAGCCTTCTTTGATTAGCAGACTTACTTCTCCAAAGACAATGCAACATTATCGAGTTAAAAGAATATCTAACACTCTAATTCCAAGAACCTCCAACAACCGACTTGAGACTCTTATCCTCCAAGAAACTGAACTACTTGCCAGAGAGGAATAACAGATTATCCGATAATGAATTTACCTGCCCATAAAGAAGAAAAGCTAAGAAAAAATATGCTGAAAGGGACACACTTCATGCAGCCCTTTCAGCATAAACAGCCATTAAGCCTCTTCTGTTCCTTTACTGTACGATCCCTCCGGGAGGTGGAAACGATAACTTTGGTCGAACACATCACCCACCTTATTAATCTCAAGGAAAGTCGTACCGCTACCAGTACCGAACGAACCAGACAGATAAGCAATCTTATCCTCCAGATCAATATACCCCTTCTGACGAAGCATACGCAAGGCAGCAGTAAACATTTCCTGGTTTGACTTATGCTGCTGCTGATAGACAGCAATGACACCATAGCTGAGATTCAGCCAACGCTGCACCTTATCCTTATAGCAGATAGCCAACACTGGGTGCGGACCACGGAAGGCAGCAAGGTTGCGTGCCGTCTGCCCGGTCTCACTGTCAGTGATAATACCTTTAACACCCAACTGCTCAGTTGCCTCAATTGCACTTCTTGACAGGAACTCACGCTGGTCGTTGCGGTTGGTCATAGGAACCGTAACGTGTCCACGTTTGTGAGCATCGACCTCAGCAGCTTCAGCAATACGTGACATTGTCTGCACTGCCTCAACAGGATACTTGCCGCTCGCTGTCTCCCCACTCAGCATCAATGCGTCAGTGTGGCTGTAGATAGCATTGGCAATATCGGTCACCTCGGCACGTGTAGGACGAGGATTGTTAATCATCGTATGCAGCATCTGAGTAGCCACAATAACCGGCTTCTTCTTCATGATACACTTGTTGATGATGCTGCGCTGAATACCCGGAATCTGCTCAATCGGCACTTCAATACCCAAGTCACCACGAGCAATCATAATTCCGTATGACGCATCAATAATCTCATCAATATTATCAACACCCTCCTGATTCTCAATCTTTGAGATAATCTTGATGTCAGAATTATGCTCGTCAAGAATCTTCTGAACCTCATGCACATCGGCAGCTGACCGCACGAAAGAGTGAGCGATGAAGTCGATATCCTCCTCAATAGCCAACAGGATATTGCTTCTGTCTTTCTCTGTAAGTGCAGGAAGCTCTATATGTTCACCCGGGACATTCACACTCTTGCGTGAACCAAGCTCACCCTCGTTCTGCACCTGAGCCACCAGCATAGGTCCAACACTCTCTATAACAAGCATGTCCAATGCTCCGTCATCAAAGAGAACATGGTCGCCCACCTTCACGTCACGGGCAAAATCAGGGTAAGAAACATTGATAATATCCTTAGAAGAATCCACATCTGGACGACCAAAGATCTTGACCATGTCACCCACCTTGTAGTGAATAGGCTCCTCAACAGCCGTAGTTCTCACCTCAGGACCCTTGGTATCAATGAGCAAAGCCAAGTGTGGCGACACTGCACGTGTATTGCGGATAATCTCCTTGATACCGTCAGGACTGGCATGTGCAGTATTCATACGGACGACATTCATACCCGAGAAGAAAAGTTTTCTCAGGAAATCGACATCACAACGTCGGTCGCTAATAGAACATACTATCTTTGTCTGTTTCATAATTTGAGTGTGTTATTGTTTAATTCGACATTGCTGAGAAAATAATATATAAGAGTGATGACAACAGTATCACGACAGCCAGAAGGACAACAAATACTATTGTTACCTTCTTTCCCAACCCACCCTTCGATGGTTTTTTGGTTTTCACCGGATTGGTTTGCTCGTTTGTGTTATCCTTTTCCACTTCTTCGTGGCTCACTGTGGCAGCAGTCTCAGCAATACTGCCGGCTGTCACCTCCATGTGTGGAGTGGCAACCACCATACCTTCACCACAATAAGGGCAATTACACCTTAATGTACTGCCCGGTCCCGATTCTATAACAAAGGGACGATGACAATGCTTGCAAACGACGTTAAATTGCATCTTCTTTCCCTCCTTTCTTAGTCTGGGGTTTTATCTTACGTCATCAATGAGGACGTGCCCATCCTTCGTAAGTACTTTTAACTGACGGTATTCAGTCGCACCATCCTGTGTCAGTCTCACCTTATACCAGTTTCCCTCCACCGGAGTGATGCTGAGGTTACGTAGAAGTTGGATTTTATCAGGGTCGGAAGCCGTATTGCCAAAAGCTCCCCACCATATCGTTCCGTCCTCCACATCTGACTCATAATCCTCCAGCACTCCGAAAATCATCCGCCGGCAGTAGTCCGTCAGATAACGTTCATAGAAGTTGACGTCAACGTCATCCACCAGAACGGCTTTCTGATAGAATGATTTTATAAAGTTGCACACAGACTTCCGCTGTTCATCCACCCGCTGCGCCTCAGCTTCCTGTGCCTCCTGCTGCGCCCGTATCTGCATCAGCGAATCAGCATGCGCCTTACGCTGTGCCTGCAACTCCAGCCGTGCTGCCTCTTTCTTATTCTGCCACTGGACGAAAGCAAAAACACCCAGACCGCCCAGAATCAGCACAATAAGCACTGTTAAAAGAATCTTGACAGCTATACCTTTACCATCATTACCGCCCTGCCCGGTCACTGGTGGCTGCACCGAAGGACTGACTGGCTGCTGCACAACCGGCGTAACAGGCTCTGCCATAGCCGGCAGGTTGACAAGCAACGACTGCCCACAATAAGGACAGGTACATTTCATACGGTCACCGCTATCAGCCGTAATCGTAAACGCACGATTGCATTTATTACAAGTTACATGATACTGCATTACTCTATGTTTTCTTAAAAACGATATCAGCAAGGGCAAAGGAAGCCTACTGCCAATTTGCCAAGCACAGATTATTTTCTGCAAATTTAAGAATTTTCTTCCATACTTGGAAATGTTTTAAGCAATAATATAACGTGGATTCAACGAATAAACAAGAAAGATTCTACTTGCTTTCCTGCATAAAGAAACTGAGGCTCTGCAATCATTTCCATGAGAAGCCCCCCCCTCCCTGACAAAAACCGCTGCAGAAACATAGAAGAAGCAGGAAAGACAGAAAGGAAGAAGTAAGACACTGAAAAGTTTTGAAACATAAAAAACAGATGAGAACTATACCAAAAGGCTATCCGAGAGACATACAAGTATGTCACAACATTCACCCCCGTTTCTGAAAGAAAAGAAACTGGACAACAAGAGGTTTTGTCCTATTTTTTCATTACTTGATTATATATAGATGCTTAATTGCGTTCCAACTAAGCCTTACTTAGCATCCAAAAGGGCGTTAATTGAAGTCCAACTAAGGCTTAATTGAAGCCCCATTAAGTACCTTATCCTAACCCAAGATTATAAGTTATTGGTTTCATGACAGTTACAAGCACAACCACAAAGGTGTTTTGTCACCGTTTTGAAGCAGGAATAACAACAAATTATGTAAAGATAATTCAGGGTTACATGCACGGGGAAAAGAAACAATCCATTTGCTGTATGAAAAAACACACACAAATAACTCAGTATTGATACCCCCCTTTGGAGAAGTATCAAAAGGGAAAGGCTTTACGAGATTAGTCTTTACACTTCAACTCTCAAGCCATCATACGCAAAGAACACCCCCTCCGGAAGCTGTTTCTGCGCCACTTCATGCAAACCAATCTGATGCGTAAGATGGGTTAAGTAAGTCCGCTTAGCCCCTACTCGCCTGCTGAACGCTATTGCTTCAGGTATCAATTGATGCGAATGATGTTCACGCTCCCAACGCAAGCCGTTTACCACCAAGGTTTCAACCCCCTCAAGATAAGGAAGTTCCGCATCGTCTATCGTTTTCATATCCGTTATATAAGCAAGTTTTCCAAAACGATAACCGAGGATGAGTAACTGTGCGTGCATCACGGTAATGGGCACCACTTCTATATCCCCTATCCGTATATGAGAATGAGGCAGAATGGCATGAAGATTCAATCTGGGTACTCCGGGATAAAGATTTTCAGCAAAACAGTAAGGGAAATTATGCCGCAGTCCAGCACAGGTGTCTGCATTAGCGAAGACATCTATATCCCCCAGCCTACAATAGGGGCGTACATCATCAACACCTCCCACATGATCATAGTGGATATGCGTAACTAACAGTCCGTCAATCTTGCAGAAAGGTTGTGGCAACATCTGTTGGCGAAAGTCAGGACCGCAGTCGATAACAATACGGGTATTTGCTGTCTCCAACAGGGCAGAAGTGCGCAATCGTTTGTCGCGTGGGTCTTTACTCTTACATACCTCGCAGTTGCAACCAAGTACAGGGACTCCGTTGGATGTGCCTGTGCCAAGGAAGGTGAGAACCTCTCCCAACCCCTCCGAAGGAAGGGAGTGCCTAACGGAATGCTCGTTGCTTATGAGTTCTTTTTGCTTCAAAGGGTATGTTCTTAAAAGTTGGTCCGCTGCTTAGTTATAAGTATTTCTTAACTGAACGCTTATAAGGCGTATCTATGATTGGATGTAGCAGTTATTATGATACATCTTAACAATGTGATACATCTTAATATTATACTATACCATAATATCAAGAAAGTTAGTTACTTTTTGTTTAGCACTCCTTTCGGAGGGGTTGGGAGAGGCTTTAGTTGGGGGAGGTATTCACCTCCGGATGTATCTCAATCCCAAACTTCTCCTTCACATCATGCTGGATAGTCTTATAGAGGCGGACTATATCCGCACCTGTTGCACCACCAAGGTTCACCAACACCAATGCCTGCTTGTCGTAAACACCTGCACGACCAAGCGTCTTACCTTTCCAACCACATTGTTCAATCATCCAACCAGCAGGAATCTTTTCATGCTCGGCATCGATTGTATAGTGAGGCATACGCTCATACCGAGCCGCCAGTTCATCATATTTTGCCTTTGGAACAATAGGGTTCATAAAGAAACTGCCCGCATTACCCGTCACCTTAGGGTCAGGAAGTTTGGCATTACGGATATTGGTAATCGTCTGGCGAAGTTCAGCTGCAGTAGGATGTTCTATGCCCTGTTCAGCCAATGCCGCACGGATATTACCATAGTCGAGCTTGGGTTGGTAAGTCTTGGAAAGCCGGTAAGTGACAGATGTGATAAGAAACTTGTCACGCCATTCGTGCTTGAATTTACTCTGGCGATAGCTGTATGCACATTCAGCATTCTTGAAATGATGCACTTTGCCAGTGGAAATCTCAACAGCTTCAACCTCTTCAATCAGGTCTTTGGCTTCAACTCCATACGCACCGATGTTCTGCACAGCACTTGCTCCACATTCACCTGGGATAATCGAGAGGTTCTCTGCCCCATAAAGGTTATGCGAAACGCAATAATCAACAAAATCATCCCACACATATCCCGAACCGCAGCGTACCCGTTCTTCGTCAATCTGTTCGACAAACGAGATGCCCGAATGCAGTACAGTGCCCTTATAGTCACCCGTGAGTAGCAGGTTACTACCACCACCAAGTATCAGTAACGGATAGTCTTCGTCTTTCAGGGAACGCACAACCTCCTGTGCTTCCTCTACAGAATTGTATTCGACAAAACGCTGACATTTAGCGTCAATGCCGAAGGTGTTATGCTTTAGCAGACTATAGTTAAACTCTGTTTTCATTTTAGCTTATACCGTTCTTGTGTTGCTCTTCGTTTCTGTTTGCTATAAGGAGCTATTCTTCCTGGTATCTGATGACCCTTGCCGGATTACCGACAGCGACCGCATTGGCTGGAATATCCTTTGTTACCACAGCCCCTGCGCCTATAACGGCATTACGGCCAATCGTCACGCCAGGCAGGATAACCGCACCACCTCCTATCCATACGCCGTCTTCTATCTTGACAGGTTGGGCATAGACGTTCCATCCTCCACCGGAAATCATCCTGTCCTTGGCATTGACTGGATGCGTAGCTGTATAAATTTTCACGTCTGATGCAATGAGAACATCATTGCCTATGTCAATACGATTGTTGTCTACGAACGTACAGTTCATGTTGATAACGACCCAGTTACCCAGGTGTATATTGATACCATACTCACAATGAAAGTCCATGTCGATATGTATACTTTCACCGACAGAGCCGAACATCTGCTCGATAATCCTACGCTTGCCGTCCCGGTCAGCATAGTCACAGCTGTTCAGTTCGCGCAGCAGGCGTTTTGTCCGCAGGATTATGTGCTGCAACTCTGGGTCAACAGCGTTGAACAATTCACCATCCAAGGCTTTCTGACGTTCACTTTTCATAAGCAATTAATTATTAAACAATTAAGACTTCAGCGTGGATATTGCAGAGCCGGTCCACAGAAAGTCCCGCAGCTAATGACGGGCAGGAAGTCTTCCTGTTAATAGGCTACAATCTTCTCCAGCCGCCAGTCTTTTCCATGATGCTTGAAGATAAGCTGGGTTTCCACACCATTAGCCAGTCCACGGAAAGTAAGAATCTTCCGGTCTGACTCTGAATACTTCTGCCCATAGAGGATATTATAAATCATATCACTCGGTACTTCTGGCAGGAAAGATGACCATTCTTCGGCAGGAATTGTGGTGTTTACCGTCGTTGTCTCCTCACCATTAGGGTCAGGACCAGTGTAAGCCAGCGGACTCTTCACGTATCCCTTGCCGCCATTGGCAAAGAAACGTGACAGGAAAGCGAAGAAAGAAGCATTATAACTCTTATCATACGTGATGTTACGAATCTGATTCAACTTCCAGCTGCCATCCTGATGATCAAACCAGAACTGCTCAACCATATCCTTCTTCAAATGTATTTTCTCAACGATGACACTATCCAAGTCGGTCGATTTAGAGAACTTCATCTGTTTCTCGTTATCGAAGATAAGTGTATAATATCCCTGCTTACGGAAGAAGTGGTCAGTCTTCCAGTTGTTACGACTCAGTTCTGTTGTCTTCTCTCCACTCACTACTGCCAATGGGAACTTGATTCGACTGCTCTGCAACTTCTTATTAGCAATAAAGTTAAAGAAGAAGTCATCAAACAGCTGGTCAGCAGCCTTTGGCATCGGAGTAGCGGCAATCATTTCCGTAGCAGAGTCGACACTGTCAACCGTGTCACTCAGCTCTGCTGCCGTAGAATCCGTACTCGAACTGTCGCCTCCGTCCACTTTCTTATTAGAGCAACCAGTGGTAACAGCCATCATAGCCACACACACACATACAACAAGTAAAAATGCTTTTTTCATACTCTCCTAATTATTCGTCTCAAATTTCCTGCAAATGTACGATATTTATTTCTAATAAGACACGAAAACAATAAATTTATATCAGGGTAATTTCTCCGTTCCGATTATAAATCGTACCTTTGCAGGAAAATAATCAAGCAGTATGTTATTAGACAAGATAGAAGAACTTCTCAAGGAAGTGAGCACACTCACGGCAAAGAGTGCCGATGATGTAGAACAACTCCGTCTGAAATACCTCAGTAAAAAGGGGGAAATAAACGCATTGATGGGTGAGTTCCGCAATGTAGCAGCCGAGCAGAAGAAGGCTGTCGGTATGAAAATCAACGAGCTCAAGCAGAGCGCACAGAACAAAATCAATGAACTCAAGGACCAGCTTGAAACAAGTGAGGCACAGAGCGATGACATTGACCTGACACGTACCGCCTACCCTATCACCCTCGGCACACGTCATCCACTGACGCTTGTAAAGAACGAGATTATTGACATCTTCGCCCGCATGGGCTTCACGCTCTATCAGGGTCCGGAGATTGATGACGACCAGCACGTCTTTACGATGCTGAACTTTGCTGCTGACCATCCGGCACGTGACATGCAGGATACCTTCTTCATTGAGCGCAGCAGTACGATGGACGTTACGAAGAACGTACTTCTCCGTAGCCACACATCCAATGACGAGGCACACTACATGTCTACCCACGAGCCGCCGATCCGTGTTCTCTGCCCGGGCCGTGTATATCGCAATGAGGCGATTTCGGCACGTGCACACTGTTTCTTCCATCAGGTAGAAGGTCTTTACGTAGACAAGAATGTCAGCTTTACCGACCTCAAGCAGGTGCTTCTCACCTTTGCCCGTGAGATGTTCGGTGCCGACACGAAGATTCGTCTTCGTCCAAGCTACTTCCCTTTCACAGAGCCAAGTGCAGAGATGGATATCAGCTGTAACATCTGTGGCGGTGAGGGCTGCGGTTTCTGCAAGCACACCGGATGGGTGGAGATTCTCGGTTGTGGCATGGTCGACCCACATGACCTGGAGGCTTGTGGCATTGACTCTAATGTATATACAGGCTATGCCTTCGGTATGGGTGTTGAGCGTATCGCCAACCTCAAGTACCGTGTCAGCGACCTCCGCCTCTTCTCTGAGAACGACACCCGCTTCCTCCGCGAGTTTGAAGGAGCGTGATGTCGGGTGTTAGGTGTTGAGTATTGGCTGTTGATGGTCACTTAGGTGGTGGATGATGGATAATGGGGGTTGATGAACAGCCCTTTCTATAATCGAAACACCTCTGCTATACACTACATTTACTAAAGATTTTTGTTGAGTTTGAGTAATAAATAATGGGTGTTGATGAACTTTTAAACAATTCATCAACACCCATTCTCTTATCTATATGTGCACTGTAAGGAACGATTACAGATAATGGATAAATCCTAATCAAACAGATGCTTCCTACTTCCTAAGGGTAGCCTAACTTCTTTCTAACGGCATATAGCATTCGTATCGACAATGTTCTTTCATGTGTTTGGTGTCTGATAAGATTCGTGCTAAGGCTTGGCACCATGTGTGCGGAGTCTTAGCACAACACGTGCGAGACCTCCGCACGTTCGTAGATGAGGGGCGCGCGCCTTATTATTGTCATCCTTTTTATATAAAGACAAAGATGACTAACCTTTGTAAAAATGTCCATTCTGCTTAGTATCAATACTTATCACCAATACTTCTCACGTAACATATCATTACCCCCAACAGCTGTCACCCACCACCTAATACCAACTAACACATCATCACCACCCAACATCTAACACCCACCACCTAACATCCACCACCTAACATCCTACAAAATCTCACGTGCTATCCACGCACAAGCCTCAGCATCCGCAAGTGCGTGATGATGGTCGGCTAATTCATAGCCACAGGCAGAAGAAACCGTATGCAGCTGATGGTTAGGAAGATGAGGGAACTTACGACGAGCCGCCTTCAGCGTATCAAAGAACTCATAATCAGGATAGTCCATCTGATAGGTATAGAAAGATGCCATCAGACATCCCTTGTCAAACGGGGCATTATGTGCCACAAGCGGCAAACCTTCTATCATCGGTTCTATCTGTTTCCACACCTCGCTGAACACTGGGGCATCATCCGTATCAGCACATGTCAGTCCATGCACCTGCGTACATCGCCAATGGTAATAATTCGGTTCGGGCTGTATAAGGGAATAAAAGCTGTCAACAATCTCTCCTCCCCTTACTACTACCACACCCACCGAACAGACACTACACCGCTCAAAGTTGGCTGTTTCAAAGTCAATCGCTGCAAAGTCCTGCATAGCTTTATATAAAATAGTTAAGCCGTCTATTATCAGATTAATTCTACAGAGGCGGCTTAATGCTTGTTTAAATAAAGTGTGTTAGTTTAGTCTTGATAACCAAAATGCTCATAGTACATATCCCATAATGTATCGGAAAAGCCCCAACCACAATTCGTTGAGTTAAGCATACTTTTAATTCTCTGCCTGAAGTGTTCCTCAAGACCGTATTCACAAATATGCTTCAGAGCTTTATCAAAATTCGTTTCTAATGTGGTGTAATACTGTTCCCACATATCACCGAAGGTCATTGTGTACTCACATCCCAACTCTATATAGTAAAGCATCAAATCACCAAGACTGATGGCGTCAGCCTTCAACTTCTTGAAATCAGAGATTGCCTTACGGCAAGTTGCAAATGAAGGCTTGTCAGAAAAGCCCCGAGCAGGGAAAAATTCGTTACGGATAATCTTCTTATATTTTTCCAACGCAGTGCTATAATCAGGTGTAAGATACATTTCCAAATACATCTTCGCTTCCTTGTTTGCATCATATAAATCCAGCACAAGTCTTATTACGTCTTCCTTTGGCAATGTGGCAAGATGCTTCTTCAGTTTCAATTTTGTCATAACAGAGTCCTCTCTATATTAGCATTTACAAGTAACATAAAGTTCCATGTCTGCAAAGGTATAGCTTTCCAGCGAAAAATGAAAATGTTAGCGTAAAGTAAATTACAAAGATTCTCTAAACCTTTCATGCATATTTCTTTTATCGTAAAAGAGAACAACCTAACTTACTCCTAAAATTTAAGAGGCATCAAGTTAACAATTCTATTAATAACAAATGAAATGATAAAACTCACAAATAGTAGTGCTATATACTCCAAGAATACATATTTGAATCCTGCTATAAAAGAAGGAAAGAGATAATATAAGAACCACGTGTGAATCATCCATATATTCATAGAGTGATGCCCAATAGTAGCAAGGATAGGTATGTTTGTCTTTCCTTGTGACAAAAGAACAAATGATATGATAAATGTTATTGCATAAAATGGACTGAAAATTGCAGTGGGAATATAATATTTAGCAATCGAAGCTATGATTAATAATGTAAAAACAAGAATCTTCCCATAGGATTTTTTTGCTACTAACATCTTAAGTTTAGAAAATGACTCTGTACGCTTTAGCATTGCACCCAAACTGAATGGGAATAACAAAAATCCTAAGTATAGCAGGTTATAAAGAGCTGGTGAAGACGTTTTATACTGTACGCCAAGTTTAGAAATCAACAAACTAGAAACCAGGAATATAACAAACGTAATTAAACAGACATATCTTGCTCGTAATCTAGACATCTGTTTGAATAGAAAAGGATAGGATAAAGAAAGGAAAGAATAAGGAAAAAGGAACCAGCATTCATAATTCCAGCTTGAATAAAAAGAACTGTAGTTCAAAATAACATCTTTAAAACTTCCAGGATATTTAGAACTGTCATCTATGAAATAACCAATTGTTACAAATATCGTAATTATTACCCAGTAATGGAGATAAAGTTTGAAGATTCTGCTAAGATGGCGCTTATCACCTTTCTGAAAAACATAGTACAAACCGTATCCGCCAAGAATTGTGAATATCTGTACAGGAACATCTATTTTATTAATAATATCGTATAAAGGAACTCCTCCTATATGAATAAGATTAATACCAAAGCCAGAACCTAAATGGCAACCTAACATCATAAGGAGAGCAACTCCTTTAAGCATTACAGTTTCTTCTTTTGTCATTGCATTAAAACATTTTAATGCGATGCTTTATACTCAAATTACGAAAGTTATAGCCAAGTACCAACATGAGAAACGTGGACGTAATCATCCACGTTCAGAGGTACTTGGCGGAAACCTACAACAAGAGATGAGAAACGCCCACGCTATCGTGGACGTTCACTTATTCATCCATTCTTGTTGTTCATTCTACCGCCAAGTTTCCTGAACGTTATTGAATAAATAGCAAACGCTAAATTATTAACCCACAAAATGGGACTGGGTACACACCTGCACACCGAGTCCGATTGCAAAGTTACAATTTTATTTTCATTCTTTTAAGTTGATAACGAGTTATTTCCAATCTTTTTCTTACTTTTGCAGAAGAAGCATCTACTGCTATAAAAATACTTTCTATGGAGACAAACAGTTACACACCAAGTTTAGATAAATACCAGATTCCTGTTGTAGAGGCAAGCCAGGGACATCATCTTGTACTGGCATCACCGGGATGTGGCAAGACACATATCCTCGCAGAGAGGATAAGACACGCACGGGAAAGGGGTGTGAAGTATGAGGATATGCTCTGTCTGACGTTCACAAACCGTGCTGCAAGGGAGATGACCAACCGTATTCAAAAGGTGGTGGGAGGTGATTTCTCGGAACTGATGGTGGGTAACGTGCATCGTTTCTGCTCTAAGTTTCTTTTTGAACAGGGCAGGATACCTGCCGATTCAGCTATCATTGACGACGAAGAGGCAGTGAGCATCATTGCTGACTATCGCAATGAGGACGAAGAAGGGGTGACAAAAGACTTCAACCGATACAAAGGTTATCAGACGATTATCTTCTTCCAGCATTTCATCTATCAGATGGAACACCGCCATCCATGGAAGTATTACCTTCATCCAGAGAGTTTTACGGATGACGACAGGGAAGCTGTAAAGCATATCTGCGCCTCACAAAAGATTGAATATGACAAGCAGGCGGTAGTGAATATCTATCATCATGCACAGGAATATATGGACGAGGCGAATGTGCCGGGGCTTGACGGGAAACTGGCTGATAGGATTCGTGTGCTGCTCTGGAAGATGTATTACGCCGGTTGTTATGCACGATACAAGGAGGAGAATCATCTCTTCGACTTCGAGGACCTGCTGCTTTACACATACGACATCTATAGCTCTGATCCCACCTGCAAGCGTTATCCGTGGATACAGGTGGACGAGGTGCAGGACCTTAACGGCATGCAGCTTGCCATCATTGACCTGCTGACGGCAGAAGACCACCCGATGGTGATGTACTTAGGCGACGAACAGCAGGCAATCTTCTCTTTTATGGGGGCGAAAGTGGAAACACTGACGCTGCTGAAGATGCGGTGCAAGGGAAACATACACCATCTGCAACGGAACCATCGTTCGCCAAAATACCTGCTCGAAATCTTCAATGACTATGCAGAAAAGCAACTGAAGATTGACCGCGAACTGCTTCCTGTCTCTGACAATGACACAAAAGCCACCCCTGGCGACCTGAGAATCATACACTGCAACACAACTGAAATGGAACGCCAGGACGTTACCGAAGAAGCTATCCGTCTCTACGAGCGCAACAATGACGAGCGTACAGCCATCATCGTCAGTGCCAACTCGGATGCTGACCGTATCAGTGACACTATGACACAGGCGGGTCTGACTCACTTCAAGGTATCGGGGCGCGACCTCTTTGACAAACCTGAAGTCAAGCTGTTACTGGCACATCTGAGCGTACTTGCCAATGAACATAACTCCATAGCTTGGACGCGTATTATGAAAGGGGTGCGTGCTTTTCCTTCCCACGCCCTTGCCAGACGGTTCAACTGGAAGCTGAAACAGCTGGCACTTTCGCCTTCCGACTTCCTACTATACCCCGGAAGCTGCTACACAACAGAGTTCCTACGGGCATACGATGAGGAAGAAATCGTGGTATTCGACACGGAAACAACCGGATTAGACGTCTTCAATGATGACATCATAGAGATTGCTGCCATACGAATCAAGGGGGGAGAAATCATCGGGAAGCCACTCGACCTGTACATTGAAACCAGCAAACCCATCCTGCCGATGCTCGGCGACAAGGAAAACCCGATGTATGCTATCTACCACGAGAAGATGTCTGCCGACGAACTTCTCACTCCTGCAGATGCCCTGCAACGTTTCCTTGCATACGTAGGTACGAGTCCTATCCTCGGACATAACGCCAACTATGATTACAACATACTTGACAACAACCTGCGACGCTACTGCAATGACACCATATTGGCACATGACAACCGTTGTTTTGACTCGCTCAAGCTGATAAGACTACTGGCTCCAAGCCTTCATTCCTACAAGCTGGAGAGCCTTCTTGAAACCTTCCAACTGACAGGTGTCAACAGCCATCAGGCAATTGATGACGTGAAAGCGACTATCAGTCTTGTACGCCTCTGTGCTGACAAAGCCCGTGAGAAGCAGGCACTGCAAGAGGCTTTCATCCGCCATCCGAAGGTGCAACCCTTTGCAAACATACTTCGCAGCAATTATGGAGAACTTTACCAAGAGGCTGTCAGACGGCTTTATACGGTGTCAACTGACCAAGTTCCCGCCCTTGTAAGCGAACTCTCCTCAGCCTATAATACCCTGCTTGCAGAAAGATTAATCAACGAGATTCCCCGACTGGATTACATCCTCCGTTATCTCCGCATAGATATGCTGACGGATGAGACGACACCCAATGCCCTTGCCCCACAACTCTCGCAGTACATAATGGACATCAATACGCTGAAGGAAGCTGACTTCTGCAACAGCAAGAGTATCCTTGAGCGCATCTATGTAACGACGGTTCACAAGGCAAAAGGGCTCGAGTTTGACAATGTCATCATCTACGATGCTGCCAACGGGCGCTACCCGAACGCCTATAACAAGACGAAGCTGCAGGACGAGGAAGACGCCCGTAAGTTCTATGTTGCGATGTCACGTGCAAAACGCAGGCTTTACATTGCCTATGCCATGCAGATGATTGACCGCTATGGCAGGGTGAACAACCGTGAGCTGACACCTCTGATGGATGCTATTCAAAAGTATTTTGATTAAAACTGAGCCATATCTATCATAATGATATAGAATAAGAAAGCGGCATTCAAAACGAAGCTCTTATCCGCTTATTCGTATTAAATGAAATGAAGCAAGTCCAAAGCAGGATAAAACGATTACCCTCTTCATTCTTTCGAATGAAGAGGGTAATCGTTTTTATGGCTGATAATCAGCTGAAGTACATTACCGTATGAGAAAATCTCATTACCCTTGACGCATCATCAGAATGTTTCTGAAGATATAAAATAAACTGATAATAGAAACTATACACAGGAAAAGATATAAACCTACTCTAACGCTGTTACTTCTCTTCATTCTAATAACAGCCTGCAAGACAAAGAGTCCCTTTTGAGTATAAATTAGTTTATCAGCATAAAATTGAGTGAACAACACTTTTCATTATCCTTAATTCCGCCAGGTCAGTCCCAGCAATATTGCATACGTGGAAAACGCAACAAATAGATTTAATATTATTGTAATGAAAAACATTAGGATTCCTGCAATGATTCCTTTCTCTTTTCCAAACTTGTAGGAGAGATAGAGAATGATTGCTATGAATACTAATAAAGTGAAGACGAAATTCTCCGGTGAATTACATGCTAAGATTAAACAGGGGTAAGCAATCAAACTCCATAAGATAGCATAACCGATCCATTTGTTTAATGTATGTTTTTCTCCCATAATTATTTGTTTCTTAGTGTGATCTAATTGTGCCAGTTCATTCCCAGCAACATTGCAAACGTGAAGAACGCAACGAATACGTCGATAAGCACAGCTATTAGAAACATCAGTATGCCAAGAACCTTTCCTTTCTCTGAACCAAATTTGTAAGAGCAAAAGAGAATTACCACTACTGATATTAGGAAAAGTGTTACGAGATATTCTTCCGACGTAGAAGTCATTTGGAGATAGGCAGGATACATCTGGAATATATACCATGCTAACACGTAAGCTATCCATCTATATGGCATGAGTTTTTCTTTCATAATCGTTTGTTTTATAAGATAACACTTCCCTAATCTTGGGGATAAGCATTCCTGTCTGTGGGTGTTTGAAAGTAGGTAAAGATAAGAATGCTCCGTACATTTATGTTTGTTAGCCAATACGTTAGTATTCTGTTAATGATTACCCCCTGCAAAGGTAAACATTATTCTGAATTATCAATGATTTTACAAGTATTTTGTCAATGATAGTGAGAGAAAAGTTATTTTGTATTATCTTTGCACATATATTTATAAAATAATAATACTATGACAAAGAAGGGAGAAATCTTCGTTAAAGATGTAGCAATTAAGACTATGACAAAAGATGGTATTGATTACATCTGTATAACAGACATTGCTCGACAGAAGAATGCTGCTGAGCCTAAAGACGTTGTTAAGAATTGGATGCGCCAAAAGAATACGCTGGAGTATTTGGGTTTATGGGAGAAACTAAACAATCCTAACTTCAAAGGGGTCGAATTCGACCCCCTTTTGACAGAAGCAGGTAGTAACTCTTTTACTATGAGCCCAACCAGATGGGTGGAGTTGACTGCAGCAATAGGTATCTTCACTAAGAATGGAGCTGGTGGTGGTACTTTTGCTCAGCGTGATATAGCTTTCAAGTTTGCTAATTGGGTTTCTGTTGAGTTTGAACTTTATCTTGTCATGGAGTTTCAACGTCTGAAAGCTAAAGAACAAGAGTTGATAGGATGGACTGCAAAAAGAGAATTATCTAAGATAAACTATCGCATACATACGGATGCTATAAAGAGTCGTCTCATCCCTGAGAAAATTACCTCTACGCAGGCAAACATCATTTATGCAGAGGAGGCAGACGTGCTGAATGTTGCCATGTTTGGAATGACAGCCAGACAATGGCGAGAGTCTAATCCAGATTTGAAAGGTAATATTCGTGACTATGCTTCTGTAAATGAATTGATTTGTTTGTCGAACATGGAGAATATCAATGCAGTACTTATCAATGACGATATACCTCAAGGGGAAAGACTTGTCAGACTTAATCAGATAGCTATTCATCAAATGCAAATCCTTGAGAGGAATAGTAATAGAAATCTTTTACGGTGATTTCTTTTCGTCAATAAAAAAAATGAAAACAATACATATTCTCTCGTTCACAAAGAAGATAGATATAATAGTTTCTGGGGCTGTGGTAATTATCAGAAAGTCGCTATATGTTGAGACGATAAAAGGCTGAATCCTAAGCGTTCTTCTGTTACCCTGTCTTTTATTTCCTCTGTCTTCTTTCCGCAAGTACCTTGTTCACTTGTCACCTTGTAAACTTGTCCACTTCTTAACTTGTGTCTTAATTTGCCAATATGAATTATTTTCGTTATCTTTGCCTACAAAACAAACGAAAGAATTAATGGCAACAGTAGACGACAAGAAGATTATCTTCTCAATGGTGGGTGTATCGAAGATTATCCCACAGAACCAGAAACAGATTCTGAAGAACATTTACCTCTCGTTCTTCTATGGTGCAAAGATAGGTATTATTGGTCTCAACGGCGCAGGTAAGTCTACGCTGATGAAGATTATCGCTGGTCTTGTGGAACCAACACAGGGTGAAGTGGTATGGAGTCCGGGCTACTCTGTGGGTTATCTGCCACAGGATCCACCGCTCGATGAGGCTAAGACCGTGAAGGAGAATGTCATGGAGGGTGTGCAGCATATCTATGATGCACTGAAGGAATATGACGATATTAACGTAAAGTTCGGCTTGGAGGAGTATTACTCTGATGCTGACAAGATGGATAAGCTGATGCAGCGTCAGGCAGAATTGCAGGATATCATCGATGCAACAGATGCTTGGAACATTGATTCACGCTTGGAGCGTGCGATGGATGCACTGCGTTGTCCTAAGGGCGATTTGCCTGTGACCAACCTCTCTGGAGGTGAGCGTCGTCGTGTTGCACTCTGCCGCCTGCTTCTTCAGAAGCCAGACGTATTGTTGCTCGATGAGCCTACCAACCACCTTGATGCCGAGAGTATCGACTGGTTGGAGCAGCACCTGCAGCAGTATGAGGGTACTGTCATCGCTGTTACCCACGACCGTTACTTCCTTGACGATGTGAGCGAGTGGATTCTTGAGCTCGACCGTGGCGAGGGCATTCCTTGGAAGGGTAACTACTCTTCATGGCTCGACCAGAAGACAAAGCGCATGGAGCAGGAAGAGAAGTCGGCTTCTAAGCGTCGCAAAACTTTGGAGCGTGAGTTGGAGTGGGTACGTATGGCACCGAAGGCTCGTCAGGCTAAGGGTAAGGCTCGTCTGAACTCTTACGAGCAGATGCTCAACGAGGAGCAGAAGCAGCGTGAGGAGAAACTCGAAATCTTTATTCCTAACGGTCCACGTCTTGGCAATAAGGTTATCGAAGCACAGCACGTGCAGAAGGCTTTTGGCGAGAAGGTTCTTTTCAACGACCTCAACTTCATGTTGCCTCCTAACGGCATTGTAGGTGTTATCGGTCCTAATGGTGCAGGTAAGACAACGCTCTTCCGCCTTATCATGGGCTTGGAGCAGGCTGATGGCGGTACGTTTGAGGTAGGTGAGACCGTTAAGCTCGCTTACGTTGACCAGCAGCACAAGGATATCGACCCTAACAAGACGGTATATGACGTAGTTTCACAGGGCAACGAGACTATCCGCATGGGTGGACGTGACATCAATTCACGTGCTTATCTCTCACGTTTCAACTTCTCTGGTACCGATCAGAGCAAGCTCTGTTCTGTACTCTCAGGTGGTGAACGTAACCGTCTTCAGTTGGCTATGGCATTGAAGCAGGAAGGCAATGTCCTCCTCCTCGATGGGCCTACCAATGACATCGACGTGAACACACTCCGTGCATTGGAGGAAGGTCTTGAGGCATTCGCTGGTTGTGCGGTTGTCATCAGCCACGACCGTTGGTTCCTCGACCGTATCTGTACCCACATCCTCGCCTTTGAGGGTAACGGTGAAGTTGTCTACTTTGAAGGTGGCTTCTCTGATTACGAAATCAACAAGGCACGCCGATTGGGCAATGAGGAGATTAAGAAAGGTAGATATAGAAAGTTGATGGAGGAGTAAAGCCCAAAACAACAAAACTAACCAGGCAGACAACCAAGCAGCCCCTCCCCCGTAGGGAGGGGAGTAAAATGCAAGATACCCCTATCGCTTCTCTGAAGCAATGGTCTTTGGTTGAAAGGGAGTGATTACCGATGAAGGATAGAGCGTGGGGTATATGAAAAAGCCTCTCACAAGTTCTAATGCTTGTGGGAGGCTTTTGTGTTTCGTCAAATGCGTAGACGATTGTCGAATAAGGGTAAAGTTTTATGGAAAATCATCTTGTTGTAATGGTTCGAAACCCGCTGGTAAGGATTTGAAAAATCATTACATATTTACAACCAAAACTCCTATGAACAAGACGAAAAACACGTATAAAAGCTGAGTTTGTAATCGATAGAATATCAGATGGTTATAAGACTGTGCAAGAAAAGGTGCTTAATTGGACTTCAAAAGGGCGTTAGTAAGACCTCAAAAGGGCATCTTTTGCAAGTCAATTGGGCGTCTTTTCAAAGTCAAAAGACCATGTATTAGCTTTGACCCATTGAAAAAGATTTACAAGTTTCCTCGGGAATTAATCTCTCACAGAAAGCAGAGTCACGGAGCATTAACAGAATGTCAAAGCCACAGAGAGAACTAAAGACCTGCGGAGCACACAGAGCTTTGCTGACGAGAGAACAAGTTTACGAGTTAACGAGTATACAAATGGACAAGGTGCTTGTAATAGAGCAAACAACTCGTTCACTCGTCTACTTGTCAACTTCACATAGGGGGGTATCTCGCTACCCCCCCTACAGGAGAGGACAGAGGGGAGGGATTGTTGCTTTTGTCGCATTTCACTCCCCTCTCCACTCGGAGAGGGGTTGGGGGTGAGGCTGGGAGGGGCTGGTTGTTACCAGTTTATTTCCTACGCTTCCATTCCATATACCCTGCTCCTACAATCGCCAAGAGCAAGATAATCATAGCAATGTAAGCAATGGTCTCAGTAGTTGAGATACTTGTTGGGTGGAAGTCGAGTACAACCGTGTGCTTACCCGGCTTCACACTCACAGCACGGAGGATGTAGTTCACACGTCCAAGCTCTGCAGGCTGACCATCAACGGTTGCTGTCCAACCCGGATAGTAGACCTCAGAGAAGACTACCACACCACCATTCTTTGAGTTGACGGTATATTGCAGATTGTTAGGCTCATACTTGTCGAGCTTCACAGTTGCAGTAGAGTCGTTCATCTTTGCCTGACCCAAAGCAGCTTCAAACTTCTTATCAGCTACTGCCTCATGGCAAACATCAATCTTACCCACCTGCGCATACTCTGCATTGGCATCGTTGACATAGGTGAGCTTATTGACAAACCAGCCGTTGCCCTGCGCATAGGGATTCTGTATCGGCGCAGTTGCACCACCCTGCAGAGGAAGGATAAAGTACTTCGTGTTCAGCATGTTCAGCACCGGGAAGGTCTTGACACCATCCACCGCCTGCATGTCACCGCCTGCAGCAGCAATCGCCTGCATCGTCTTCTGCATCTCTGGAGCGATGTAAGCATCAATCATCTCCTGATAACGACGGAGCTTCGCAGGGTGATAACCACCGATACTCTTATGGAAGTAAGAAGTCTCGTTCTCGTTGAATGTGTTTGAAGCGAAGTTCAGTACACGATAGTCGAGGCTCTTGTCCTTGTTAATCTCAAGATCGGCTGCTGTGGGCTGCTGTGGCATATCACGCTCACTCTTTGGTACGAACATCTCGTCATTGAGGTAACGCTTATCAACCTGCCACATGTCAACGAGGCAGAGAACCAACAGACCAGCTATCATATAGTCGGCACGCAACTTCTTCATCTTGTAAGCGAAGAGCAGAGCGAAGCCGATGAGAATGACGATAACCGAACGCCAGGCATCAGAGCTGACCATTGCAGCACGCATAGCGGAGATGTTAGCAAGGATTGCTCCTGCCGTATTACCGTCCATTCCCTGGATACTGTTAATCATCTGACGCTCCTGGTCGCTGAAGAACGGACCCATCATGTCAGGGAACACAGCTACCAAGACTGCTACACCGGCTGTCAAGCCGAGGCTGATATAGGCATATTTCATCTTCTTACCAAGCAGTTCCGGCTCGTCAACAAGACGCTTCAGCGTCAATGCTGCCAAGAGAGGAATGGTGAACTCAGCGATAACAAGGATGCTTGCCACCGTTCGGAACTTCGCATACATCGGTATGTAATCGAGGAAGAAGTTGGTGAATCCCATGAAATTATGCCCCCACGAAAGGAGAACGGACAGTATTGTGGCTGCCAACAATGCCCACTTCGTTGTACCCTTCACCAAGAAGAGTCCTAAAATGAAGAGGAAGAGGACGAATGCACCCACGTAAACAGGACCGCTCGTTCCCGGCTGTGAGCCGAAATACTGTGGAAAAGCGTCGTAGAGCTGTGGAATCATTGACTGTATCTGCGGGTCAACCTTCAACATAGCCGTCTCGTTCTTGCTCAATGGAACACTTGCTCCACCCTTTGCATCAGGCACAAGTAAGGTCATTGTCTCATGAATACCATAACTCCACTGGGTGATATAGTCGCGATCAAGTCCTGAACTTGTCTGGTTGGCTCCATCCGCCTTCAGCAACTCGCTCTTGCCACGCATGCTCTCTTTCTGATACTGCCATGTGTGGTAAAGGCTTGAAAGATTGATGGCAACGCCAATCAATGCCGCAACAGCCAATACGCCCGTAGCCTTGAGGAAGCCTGCAAGTTGCTTCTCACGAACGGCTTGCACGAGATAAGCGATAACCATAAAGAGAATGATAAACAGATAATAATAAGTCATCTGCACGTGATTTGCTTTCACTTCAAAGGCTGTGAAGATAGCCGTCACAATGAATCCGGATAGATAACGCCCTCGATAAGCCAAGACAATACCGGCAATCATCGGTGGAAGATAAGCCAAGGCCATTACCTTCCAGAGGTGACCGGCAGCAATGATGATTAGGAAGTAGGACGAGAACGCCCACATAATACTACCCAAGGCTGCCAACGACTGGTGGAAATCGAAGGCTCTCAACAGAATATAGAAACCTAAGAGATAGACAAAAAGGAACCATACATTCTCAGGCAACCAAAGGTGATAAGCATTCATCACCTGCGAAAGTCCGTCTGTCGACTGATACGATGGCGACATCTGATAGGTAGGCATACCACCGAAGATGGCGTTCGTCCAGCGTGTTGCCTCTCCTGTACGGTTCTGAAACTCTGTCATTTCCTGTGCCGAACCGACACCTGCTGAGGCATCGTGGCGATAGAGAATCTTACCCTGAGTAACCGGTACGAAGAAGTAAGCGAACGAGATGACCGCAAACAACACGACTACCACTACATCGGGTAGAAATCTTTTCCAAGTTTTCATTCTTATTTATTTTTGCTTTTGTCTGACTTATGTATAATCTCTGCAAAGTTACAAAAAACTAAGAACTTACAATATCCAACTTGTAACTTTTTCGTACCTTTGCAGTATGAAAATAGGAATCATCGTTGCAATGGACAAAGAGTTCGAGCAACTTAAAGCAATTCTTTCCAATACCGAGACGGAGCATTTCAACCACAAAGACTTCGTTACGGGCAGATTGGGAGAGAAGGAAATCATCCTGCAGCAGTGCGGTATCGGTAAGGTTAACTCTGCCATCGGTGCGGTGGAGATGATCAATCATTACCACCCCGACCTTGTTATCTCAAGTGGTTGTGCTGGTGGGGCTGACACTTCGTTGGAGGTTACCGACGTAGTGGTGGCATCAGAATGTGCGTACCACGATGCCTACTGTGGCGACGAAGTGGCTTTCGGTCAGATTATCGGCATGCCCTCCCGCTTCAAAGCTCCTGCTGACCTGATTGAAAAGGCATTGTCGCTGAACAACTTATCTGATTGTAAGGACCTGCACGTCAAGGCGGGACTGACTGTCAGTGGCGAATGGTTTGTCAACTCACGTGAGAAAATGCAACAGATAATGGACCACTTCCCAGAAGCAACAGCCGTTGACATGGAAAGTTGTTCCATCGCACAGGTCTGTCACATCTACCAGACACCTTTCGTTTCCTTCCGAGTTATCAGCGACGTTCCGCTCAAAGACAACAAAGCCAGCCAGTACTACGACTTCTGGGAACGCATTGCCAATGGTAGTTTTGAGGTGACGAAGCATTTTGTAGAAAGCATCTAAAATCATAATTAGTGGGTTAAGAGTAAAAAACAAGACTTATGAATAAAATCCCTTCCTTTACCATTGACCACGAGCGACTGCTGCGTGGCATTTATGTAAGCCGTAAGGACGAAGTGGGCAGCGAGACTGTTACCACCTTCGATATCCGTATGAAAGAACCGAACCGTGAGCCAGTGTTGCACGTGGGTGCCATCCACGCCATCGAACACTTGGCTGCAACCTTCCTCCGCAACGATGAAGAGTGGAAAGACCGTGTTATCTATTGGGGTCCGATGGGTTGCCTGACAGGCAATTACCTCATTCTTCGTGGTGACCTTGAATCGAAAGACATCGTCGACCTCATGCGCCGTACCTTCCAGTTCGTTGCCGACTTCGAGGGCGAAATCCCAGGTGCAGCACCACGTGACTGTGGTAACTACCTGCTCCACGACCTGTCTATGGCAAAGTGGGAATCACGTAAGTACCTCACTGAAGTACTGAATAACATCACTGAAGCCAATCTCGTCTACCCGAGTTTGTAGCCAATAAATTGACGAGGTGTAAGTTAACAAGTTATCGAAAACCATTCATTACAATATGACTTTACATAGAGCTATTTGCCATTCAACACTAACTTGATTATTATTGTTGTCTGGCAAATATGTTTCCATCACCTCTGCTTACACTTCAACTTACCCTCGTTTACCTTATGCCCCTTCTACCACAAGCCCTTGAAACCGTGCAAGGAATCCACCTAACAGAATCCTTTGACTTAATCCCATCTTAACCAGACTTGCAAAAAGCGTTCAGCAAGACCAGGATAAGTATCAAATAACAATAGAAAAATATTTACAACAAAGGCTTCCTACACTACTTAAAAACAGGCATAAAACAGCTTTTTCAGGCAAGCCGACAACTAACAGATAATCAATTGATTACAAACCAGTGTAAGAATAGGTGCTTAATTAGACTTCAAAAGGGCATCTATTAGAGGGCAAAAGGGCATCTATTGGACGTCAAGTAAGGCTTAATTGGAATGCAATTAAGCATCTATACGTTTCCGGAAACTGAAAAAACATTACATAGTGGTGGGTGGCAGATGATAAATGGTAGGTGTTGAGGGACTGCATTGAGAGACAGTGATGAGGGAGGGTAATAATGGACAAAAAAATATTGGTACACATAATGTTTCGTCAGGCAGTAAACGTTTTTTCATAACAGTTACTATTTGAATACAAGTAGATAGCTTGTCAATATACGAATCATCTGACAATTACAAGCAACTTGTAAACTTACCAGCCATCCCCCGTCAACTTCAGCACTTGTTAACCTACAAACTTGTTTACTTGTCAACCTGCAAACTTGTCTATTCTCCAAAAATTCTCCGCACGTTTTCATTGGTCTGGCGGGCAAACTCAGCCTCATCAACACCGTAACTGGCAGCAAGGGTGCGCATTACTTCTACGATGAAAGCACTTTCATTGCGCTTGCCACGATAGGGAACAGGAGCCATATAAGGGCTATCGGTCTCAAGGACAATACGATCAAGGGGCACTACTGCAGGCAAGTCCTCGCGCAGATGACTGCTTTTAAAGGTTGACACGCCACCGATGCCAAGAACAAAACGATCAAAGCGGAGGAACTCCTCTGCTTCTTTCTGATTGCCCGTAAAGCAATGAAAGACACCACCAGGCAGTTCCTTCTCATACGGTCGCATGATATGCAGCAGCTCATTCTGCGCCTTACGGCAGTGAATCATCAGCGGAAGATGCGTCTCAACGCTCCATTTCACAGCTTCCTCAAAAGCTGCAAGCTGCTGCCGCTCGTATTCACGTGTCCAATAGAAATCCAGTCCAACCTCACCGATTGCAACGACTGTTTCACCCGGCTTTGCAGTTCCCTCTGCCTTCTGACGGAGTGAAAGCAGGATACGTTCGTGCATTGCGTCCAGAACTTCCCGCCAATCATCCCGTACCTCCTCAGGCTGTAATCCAATCATCGGATAGCAGGTATCGGGATACTGTCGGCAAACAGCTAATACAGTATCCACAGACTTGAGGTCAATGGCAGGCAGGAATATCTTTCCTACACCTACCTCACGGGCACGACTAATCACCTCTGGCAGGTCGTCAGCAAAGTCTTCTACATCTAAGTGTGCGTGAGTGTCTATTATCATTGGGTGATGGATGATGGCTGTTGGGTGTTGATGAATAGTATTTCTAAGCAATCAATGCAGCTATTATACTTTATCCTAACCTTATCCTATTTGTCTCCCTCCCCCTTTGGGGAGGGTCGGGGTGGGGCTCCTCCTACCTCTTCCTATGCAACATCTTCTGTGCATAAGCCAGCAGTTCCGCCTTTCGCACATCGGGCAGGTTCACCGCAGCAAGATATTTGTTTGCCTCATCAAAATAATAGTTGATGCGCTCCATAGCCATCTTATCAACCCCTATACTATTATAGAGTTTCGTAACGGCAGCCACTTTCTCCTCATGATTGAAGTTCTCACAGCCTATCCATTTCTCCAGTTCCTTGCGCTGACGGGCATTCGCTTTGTTGAAAGCATTGATGAGCATATAGGTCTTCTTGTTGCAGATAATGTCGCCACCCACCTTCTTACCGAATACTTTTGGGTCGCCATAGACATCAAGATAATCGTCCTGCAGCTGGAAAGCCAGACCAATCTGCTCGCCGAACTTATAAAGATTCTCCACATCTTCAGCAGGTGCATCAGCAAGGATAGCACCAATCTTCATCGCACAAGCCAGCAATACACTGGTTTTCAGACGAATCATCTCGATGTATTCTTCCTCCTTCACATCGTTACGGTTCTCAAACTCCATGTCGTACTGCTGACCCTCACCAATCTCAAGAGCCGTCACCGTGAAGAGGCGGAGCACCTCACGAAGGTGTCTGCTGTCGCACTGTTCCATCCGCTCAAAAGCCAGAACAAGCATAGAGTCGCCCGACAGGATGGCCGTGTTAGCATCCCAACGCACATGAACCGTCTGCTGACCACGACGCAGTGGCGCATCATCCATCAGGTCATCGTGCAAGAGTGTATAGTTATGATAGGTCTCAAGGGCGCAAGCCGGTGAGAGAATCGCCTCGGGATCGTCCTTAAAAAGGTTATAGGAAAGGAGCATCAGCGTAGGACGGATGCGCTTTCCTCCCAGTGAAAGAACGTATTTAATGGGTTCATACAAGCTCTGCGGCTTACGATCGTAAGTGAGATTGTCAATATACTCGTTTACTTTACTCAGAATTTCATCAGCAGTGTACATACAGGATTGAAGTTGAAAGTTATTAATCTAATATCTATTTAATCGTTTTCTGACAGGTCAGAAGTCTCATGAAAGCTGGAAGACAAACGGAATTTCTATCAGCGAACGGCAAGGTTTATTCTTCTCAATGCCCGGCTTCCATTTACCCATTGTCTTGAGAACACGCAGTGCTTCGTCGTTGAGAACAGGCACTTTACCGCTCTTGATTTTGACATCATCCACCGTTCCATCGGCATTGATGATGAAAGTAATATTCACCGTTCCCTGTAATTTGTTCTCCTTTGCAGCTGCAGGGTATTGTAATGTCTTCGTAAGCCACTTCATAAACTCCACCCATCCACCCGGTGGTGTTGGTGTTTCGGAGAGTATTCGCTTGCTAACCTTGTCGTCATAGCGTTCCACAACCTTGTCAGAAAGGTCATCGGTCATCTTCTCCATCTCCTTCTTTGCTTCTTCCTTCACCTTCGGAGGTTCAGGTGTTGTGGTCACCATCGGCATGATAATAGGCTCGTCATTCACCTGCGGAGCACCCGTTTTCTCGTCATTCGAGTTCATACTTCCCACATCATGAGGCGTAACCTTGTTGGGAATATCACGGCGTTTGAGATTGAGCAGGTCCTCCATGGTAGGCTTCGTGTCCTCTTGTTTCTTGGCAAGATCCTGCTGGTCGATGGCGGGAAGCATATCCATATCGTGGAGTGTGACATTCTTGATGGCTTTGGAATCAGCCGAATCATCGGCATCGCCCGTGGCATTATATTCCATGGCAACAAAGAAGATAGACAGCGCAACGATGATTCCCAAAAGGAAACCAATCCACCGTTTATTCTCTAAATCTGCTCTATTTGACTTCTTTATTTCCAAGATAAGATATACTAAACGCCCTTTTCTGCCGTTATACAAACCATAATGGGCACAAAAAGCCACATTACAAGTTGTAACGACAAAAGTAATAAGATATTCGGAAAAAGATGTAACTTTGCCGAGAAATTAATTTAGATTAAATGAAAAAAATCGTTTTCACCCTCCTGTTAACCCTTTTTGCGACCGTAATACGGGCACAGGAGAGTCAAACTGAATACAACTTCCTACGTCTTCCGGTAAGCGCACACGCTGCTGCTTTGGGCGGAGAGAATATCACCATCATTGAGGACGACCCTTCGCTGATGTTCTCCAATCCTGCCCTTGCTTCCTCGGTGAGCGATAAAACAGTGGGACTCAGTTATATGAATTATATGCGTGGAGCCCACTATATGGGCGCATCCTACACTAAGGCACTGGGCGAGAAAGCCACTCTTGCCGGCGGTGTACAGTATATGAACTACGGAAAGATGAAGGAAGTGGATGCCAACAACGTACAGACCGGTACCTTCAACGCCAGTGACATTGCCATTGAAGGCATCTTTGCCTACGAGTTGGCACGTAACCTGATGGGTGGTATCACGGCAAAGTTCATCACTTCCTACATTGGCAATTACAACTCAATGGCGGTGGGTGTTGACCTCGGACTCAACTGGTATGAGCCTGAAAGACAGTGGTCGGTATCGCTGGTTGCCAAGAATCTCGGTGGACAAATCAAGGCATACGAGGAGGACTATGGCAAGATGCCCATCGACGTGCAGGTGGGTGTAAGCAAAACCTTCGCTGCTCTCCCTGTCAGGGTATCGGCAACCCTCGTCGACCTCACCCATTACGACTACCGTTTCATCAATCATCTCAACCTCGGAGCCGACATCCTTCTGTCTGAAAGTATATGGATCGGCGGTGGCTACAACTTCCGAAAGGCAGACGAGATGACCATCGGAAAATCTGATGAAGCCAGTGCACACGGTGCCGGCTTCAGTGTAGGTGCGGGCATCAACCTCGAACAATTCAAGCTGAACCTCGCTTATGGAAAGTATCATGCTGCCAGCAGTTCAATATTAGTGAACCTGGCTTACTCGTTTTAAATACAATACACAATGAAGAAAATAACTATCGCCATCGATGGCTTCTCCTCATGCGGAAAGAGCACAATGGCAAAAGACCTTGCCAAGGAGATTGGCTACATCTATGTTGATACGGGTGCCATGTACCGTTCCGTAACGCTCTATGCGCTGCGCCATAACCTCTTCAATGCTGACGGTACGATTCGTGAGCAGGAGCTGCAGGCACAGATGAAGGATATTGACATCAGCTTCCGCCTCAACAAGGAGACTGGTCGTCCCGACACTTATCTCAATGGCGAGAACGTGGAGAGCGACATCCGTACCATGGAAGTTTCATCACACGTGAGCCCTATCGCCACACTTGCCTTTGTCCGTAAAGCTCTCGTTGAGCAGCAACAGCGTATGGGAGCTGAGAAAGGAATCGTCATGGACGGGCGCGACATCGGTACGGTGGTATTCCCGGATGCGGAACTGAAAATCTTTGTAACAGCATCGGCAGAAGTACGTGCCCAGCGTCGTTATGACGAACTGAAGGCAAAGGGCATGGAAGCCGACTACAGCGAGATTCTCAAGAATGTGCAGGAACGAGATTATATTGACTCGCATCGTGAAACATCTCCGCTCCGCAAGGCAGAAGATGCCCTCGAACTTGACAACAGCCATCTGACGATTGCCGAGCAGAAGCAGTGGCTTTATGAACAGTATCACAAGTTGACGAGTTAACGAGTAGACAAGTGGACAAGGTGCTTGTAAAGGTTGGACAAAGTGACGAACGTACTGGGATTCAGGCTGACGAGTTAACAAGATATTTGCAAAAGCATACAAATTAAGAACAGACAGCGGTAATCATAATTTTAAATCATGGATTATGAGCTTTGCAAAAGGGCGTTGGTTGCAGTGCAATCAACGCCCTTTTGTAATGTGAGCAAGCACATTTCTTGCGCCACAGTATACCCCCCCAGACAATCAACACATTATAAACCTGTAGGAAAAAGGATTGCTTTCATATCCTAACGTATACAGAGAATAAGCCCTGACTTACCATCTCCTACCGATGTGCTGCTGCCCATCACACGTGGTGCTATTGGTAAACACCAATGGTGTTGAGTACTGATTTAAAGGTTAGGACACATCTCATTATGAGACAAATGTACCTGTTTTGCTGACAACAAAGGTTTCTTGGAGCTTCAATAGTTTTATCGGACACCAATAAGTAAAAACATTGTTTCCACAGCATACACATACTGACAAAAGAAGACTTGCAGAAATTGGCAAGTCTTACCTTTGCCGGCTTCCGCCAGGAACTCTCCTCCTTAGGAGGGGCTGAGGGGCTTAGAACCCGCCAAAGCCACCACCCATCGGGGGACGACCGCCACCAGATGAACTGCCACCGCCAGCAGGACGGTCACCCGGACGAGGTCCCATACCCGGACCACGACGGTCGAAACCAGGACCATCCTTAGGTTTCGGCATAGCATTCTTACCTCCAAAGAGGTTCAGACGGTAAGTAGCACGCAGCATGATATAGCTGTTGATGCTGTTGTATTCCGTATCTGTGCGGCTCACGGCATTGATGACACGTGAGAGATTGCTCTGCTGATGAAGGATGTCATAGAACTGCAGACTTAACGTGAGGGCATTGTTACGCAGCAAGCTCTGCGAAATCTGCGCATTCCAAAGCATTTCATTCGTATTCAGCGAGGCATCACTGTAACCACGGCGGCTGTTCTGATGAAGGTCAGTCGATATGCTCATGTTCCACGGAAGGTTCAGACTCAACGTACCACCGTAGGCAAACTGCCAGGTGCGCAGGTTGCTGACACTCTGCAGGTTGTTCTTTGTACGGGTATGGTCTACTGACCCGTCCAGCTCCAGTTCCAGCCATGAGTTGCGGTAACTACCTGCAAGACGCTCGCCCAAGGTCAGCGATTTCGTGACATTCTTCTCCAGACTGCTTGCCATGTTCAGCTGTAGATAACTGACATAGCGGTTAAAGTTGGCACGTGTAAAGGTGTGAATGTTCCATACTCCGGCTGAGTCAATGCTCCTGTTGTACATCAATCCTGCATCAGCATCCCAGTTTCCGTTCACGTTGACAGGGCGGACAGTACGTGCACCGCTCGCTGCATCGTAGCTGACACTGTTGCCGATGGCATTACGTGTACTTGAGAAATTGGCGAAAGTCATCAGTGCCTGGGCGTATTTCTGCTTGTAGGTGTTATAGAACAGACGGAAACGATTGGTAAAGGCAGGCTTCAGTCCCGGATTACCAACTGATATGTTCTGCGGATCGGTATTGTCGACAATACTGAGCAGCTGGCTCATTGTAGGCTGTGACACCGTTCCTTTATAATTGATACGCAGGTTACTCTGCTCGCCGAAGCGGTAACGGAAGTCGAAGGTAGGACTCCAGTTCACCACCGTACGTGCTGTATCGACATGCACACTAAGGTAATCCTGCATGTAGGTAGAACGCTGTGGCTGCAGCATCACACCCACATTCATCTTCCACTTGTTGCGAATCATTCGCAGCATCATCTGCATATCGTGTGTATAAGTGCGATACTCGGAGTACCGGCTGAGGTTATCATCAAGATAGCTGTTCAACGGATTGGTCAGTAGACCAAGATAATATCCCACGAACGGTAAGCAGGCTGCAAACCGCTGAACGTCCCAGAGGGCAGAGAAGAGAGGTCGTAGGTATCACGGTCACTCTTGGAAAAACCATACTTGAACTGATAACTGAACTGCAGATAGGTCTTCCGCGCTATCGGTTCGCTGTAAGTAGCCTGCACGGCATAGTCCCAGCTCTTCGTAGGCATGAGATTGAAGCGGTAAGCCTGATAGGTGGAATCATTGCCGAGAGTGTTGCGCAGCTGGTAATATTGTATATCTTGGGTTGAGAATGTCTTGGAATCAGCATCGCTATAGTTGCCGTCCATTCTCAACGTAACGTTCCGTCCGTTCGATGACAACTTTCGGTTCACCTGCAACATAGCACCCAATGACTTACTGTCACCGTATGTTATAGTCATATTGCGCTGTGTATTCACCATCTTGCCCAATGCTTTCAACTGTGTGATAGAGGCATCCGACAACGGATCATCTACCGTTTCGTAAGGGTCAGAGTTATAGGCAGCTGATGTACTTACCGTCTGTCCGTCGCTCTTGCTTAACTGAATATTCGGGCGGAACATGATGTTCCATACTGAGTCGGGACGCCATTCCAGACGGAATCGTCCATCCCACGAGTTGGTTCTTGTGTATTGCTGGGAGAGACGGTTGGAGAAAGAGCCCTGCTGTGCCACGAAATTCTCAGCCGCCACACGGGTATTCAGGTCACCATCTGCATGGTTCCAGCGCACGCTACCGTCCCATTGCAGCGTCTTTCCGTTGTCATAATTCATATTCAGACCGACCATCTTCGTCGCATTCAGTCCCTGCCGCACACCGCCGAAGCCGCCACGTGGACCGCCGCCGAAGCCCATGTCATTGACATTATTCGCCGAAACAAAGCCCATCATACGGAACTTGCTGTTGAAATAGGCTGCCATACCACGCTCTGAATAACGGTTCTTTGTTCCGATACCGAGGTCGATATTCGAGAAAAGACCCTTGTTCATTCCCGGCTTCACACCGAAGTCGAGTACTGTCGACTCATTACCATCGTCGATACCCGTCACACGAGTAAGGTCACTCTTCTGGTCATAAGCCTTTATGGTCTGTATGATGGACGTAGGCAGATTCTTCATGGCGGTCTTGGTGTCACCCACCATGAACTCCTTTCCATCAACAAGAATCTTCTTCACTTCCTTTCCGTTGATTTTTATCGTTCCGTCGCTCGACACTTCTGCACCGGGAAGTTTCTTTACAAGGGCTTCGATGGTCGACCCTTCCGGAACACGATAGGCAGAGGCATTGTACTGGAATGTGTCAGCCTTCACAACAACCTTCGGTGCACTTGCCACCACTTTCACCTCCTTCAGCGTACGGGCTTCTACATGAAAGTCTAACTGCCCCACCGATACATCCTGCTCGTTGGCAATCGTAACATTCTGGAAGATGGTCTTATACCCTACATACGATTCCTTCAGAATGTATCGTCCGTTTGCAGGCGCAGTCACCTTGAAGTTTCCGTTGTCGTCTGATGTGGCACCGACAACATAACTACTGTCCTGCTTCAACAGCTGGACAACAGCAAAGGGTACTTTCTCTTTTAACTCTCCGTCATAGAGCGTACCCGTTATGGTTCTGTTCTGTGCCAACATTGTCATCGAACCTGTCAGCAGAAGGACAAAAACAAACAATCTTTTAACCATAACATACCTTTCTTCTATTCTAAATCTTAACGAAAAATATGATGCGGAAAAACATATAAGGTTTAATCAGAAGAGAAAAAAATCAAGAGAAATAACATCCTTTCACGTATAATTCTCTTTATAACACACCTCTTTGGGCTTCATCCATTAAATGCGTGGATATTCATCATTATGCTTGTTTAAAAACTGTCATTATGTATCTTTGCAGTGACCCGAACAATCTTTTGTAATAATATTTCAAACCGTGAAATCGAACTGATGGTCTTTTAGCTTTGAAAATACGCCCAATTGGCTTCGAAAAGACGCCCTTTTGAGGTCTTGTTAACGCCCTTTTGAACCCTAACTAACGCTCTTTTGAAACACCGTTGTGCAAACATCTGATTCTCTGCGGGTTACAACGTTACTGAAATCCGTCATTTTTGCACTTCTTTTTGAGCCTGACGACCGCACAGTTGTCAAGATATTTCAAATGCACTTCTTTTGTATCTCACAGGGTACAAGCGAACAGGCAAACAAGCCCATTGTAGTTTAACAACAGATTGTGGGTTAAAAGATTATCAAAGGGCAAGGTGCTAAGAGTAAAGGCGCATCCACGAGGTCCGTAGGGTAACAATAGTATTCATACCCCTCCCTTTTGGAAAGGAGTTGGGAAGAAGCACGACTTCACTGTGAAAAAATCGGGACAGACAAGGGCAGTTCAAAGATGCTTGTCTACACCAAGACTTTCTCCTTCAAGTTTCCACTGAGTATCAACAGCAATTCAATTAACGCCTAACTACAATCCAACTAACGCCCTATTGAAGGTCAATTAACTCCCTATTGCAATGCAACTAAGCACCTTTTCTTGCACGTCTTTGTAATCGTTTGATAATCTGATGGATACAAACCCACTTAAAAAAGCAATATTTCTTCATCTTTTTCACCAGTAATGAAAGAGCATGTTAAGCAACATTCCACATCATCTTACATCTCCTTTTTTGTTTTTCATCTGTACAATCAGTTCCAATTAAAACTTTATTCATAACTTTGCATTCAGAAACGGACAGGCTGTCTTTGCGGAATGGCAATGCAAGAAACAGACTGGACGCCCCCAGACAATACATTTTTTTTCAGAGAAAACAACCAGATAAAGATGCTTCATTATATCAACACGGATATCGTCTTTCAGGAATTTCCCGATGAGGTGACGCTTGCCATCAACATTTCAGGATGCCCATGCCACTGCCCGGGCTGCCACAGCAGATTCCTGTGGAGTGACGAGGGCAGCGACCTTACTACGGAGGTACTTTCCTCGCTCATCCGTGAGGCAGAAGATACTATCACCTGTGTGGGCTTCATGGGGGGCGATGCTGACCCGACTGCAGTAGACACGCTTGCCGAACACGTCCTGCATTGTCACCCAGGACTAAAGACAGGATGGTACACGGGGCGTACAGCCATATCGCCACTCATTAACCAACAGCACTTCAATTATATAAAAGTGGGGCCTTATCTCCGCCATCTCGGCGCACTGAACTCCCCACGTACCAATCAGCGCATGCTTCGCCGACGCCTTGATGGCAGTTTTGAAGATATTACTTTCCGCTTCTGGAAATAACTGTCTGACTGCAGCCTATAAGAACGCCCTTGGTTGAAAAGATTTTTCCTCTTCTTCCTCCGCTTCTCTGTGTGCCATATTATGTAGCTGGCTACTTTATCACTCCATATTTCGGAAGACCCCATATTAAGACAGAATGAAGAAAATGAACAGCAGACAGAATGACAGATGAACTGGTTAAGGCAGATTGAAGAAAATGAACAAAATGACAGGTAGAAAGGACATAAGAACAGATTAACAAATCTTAGCCTGACCACACGGGTATCCCGCATGGTGGAACAAGTTACAACCCGTGAAGCAGCTGGACAAATGACTTGTTTACTCAAAAAATCGTCAACTTAAAATAAAAAAGCGGCATCCACCAAGGGATACCGCATAAATGACTCCCCCTCTCGCTGGGGAGAGAAGGAAGACCACGAGGGTCAGTAATATGTTAAGCCTCAAAAGCGAACTTTATCCTAACACAGCCCCTCCCTTCAGAGGGGCTTGGGGAGGCTTTAATCCAACTCCTTCAGCTGATCGGCAACCTCATTGTTGATACGCTCAGCGAAGGCTTCCATTGTCATAGTAGCCTGTTCGCCACCGCCCTGCTGACGCATTGATACGAGACCTTCGGCTGCCTCTTTCTCGCCGACGATGACCATGTAAGGTACGCGCTTGAGCTCGTTGTCGCGAATCTTGCGGCCAATCTTCTCGTTGCGGTCGTCCATGATCGAACGTACGTCGTGTGCATCGAAGTATGCCTTTACCTTGTGGGCATAGTCGTTGTACTTCTCAGAGATCGGGAGGATAGCAATCTGATCAGGTGTCAACCAGAGTGGGAAGTGACCTGCTGTGTGCTCGATGAGAACGGCTGTGAAACGCTCGAGCGAACCGAATGGTGCACGGTGAACCATCACTGGGGTCTTCTTTGAGTTGTCCTCAGCGGTGTATTCGAGCTTGAAGCGGTTAGGGAGGTTATAGTCTACCTGAATAGTTCCGAGCTGCCAACGACGTCCGATGGCATCCTTCACCATGAAGTCGAGCTTAGGACCGTAGAAAGCAGCCTCGCCAAGCTCTACACGAGCCTGAAGCCCCTTCTCAGCACAAGCCTCCTTGATGGCAGTCTCGCTCTCTTCCCATACGTCGTCAGAGCCGATGTACTTCTCCTTGTCTTCTGGGTCGCGGAGCGAAATCTGTGCCTCATAGTTATCGAAGCCGAAGGTCTTGAACACCTTGAGAATAATGTCGATATTGTTCTCGAACTCTGCCTTTACCTGTTCAGGGCGCACGAAGATATGAGCATCATCCTGTGTGAAGGTGCGAACACGTGTAAGTCCGTGAAGCTCACCGCTCTTCTCGTAGCGGAACACGGTTCCGAACTCAGCGATACGCAGTGGGAGATCTTTGTAAGAACGTGGCTTGTGTGCGTAGATCTCACAGTGGTGAGGGCAGTTCATTGGCTTGAGCATGTACTCTTCGTCCTCCTCCGGTGTGTGGATTGGCTGGAAAGCATCCTTGCCATAGTGCGCATAGTGACCAGATGTTACGTAGAGGTTCTTGCCACCGATACCCGGTGTGATTACCTCCTGATAGTTGTAAGGACGGAGGAGACGACGCAGAAGGTCCTGCAGGCGCAGACGCAGCTGTGTACCCTTTGGCAACCAGATAGGAAGACCCTTACCGACACGGTCAGAGAACATGAAGAGTTCCATTTCCTTACCAATCTTACGATGGTCGCGCTTCTTTGCTTCTTCGAGCATTACGAGGTATTCGTCGAGCATCTTCTTCTTTGGGAAGGTGATACCGTAGATACGTGTCATCTGCTCGCGCTTAGCATCGCCACGCCAGAAAGCTCCGGCAACGCTGGTTATCTTGATTGCCTTGATAGCACCTGTAGAAACGAGGTGCGGACCACGACAAAGGTCGGTGAAGTTACCCTGTGAATATGTTGAGATGGTGCCATCTTCGAGGTCTTCAACGATGTGCTCCACCTTGTATTCCTGTCCGTCAGCAGTGAATTCCTTTACGGCATCAGCCTTTGAAATGTCACGACGGAGAACCTGCTCGTTCTTCTTTGCAAGCTCGCGCATCTTCTCTTCAATCTTTGGGAAGTCGTTCTCAGAGATTGTCTGTCCCTCTGCTGGCATCACGTCATAGAAGAAACCGTTTTCAACTGCTGGACCGAAACCAAACTGAATGCCTGGATAGAGTTCCTGCAGAGCCTCGGCAAGGAGGTGGGCAGAGGTGTGCCAGAAGGTGTGCTTACCTTCTTCGTCATCGAACTTATAAAGTGCGATGCTTGCGTCCTCGTTGATAGGACGGTTGAGTTCTGTTGTTTCGCCATTTACACCGCAAGATACAACGTCACGGGCGAGAGCCGGCGAAATGCTCTCGGCGATTTGAAAACCAGTTACGCCCTGCTCGTATTCACGAACGGAACCGTCTGGGAAAGTGATTTTAACCATACTACAAATTAGTTTTATAAATCAAATATTGTGGCAAAGGTACGACTTTTAATTCATAATACATCAACTAAATTTCAAAATTCAAAGTTCAAAAATCATAATTATAATCACTTCGATAATTCAAAGTCCAGAATTATGAAGACCTCATGCCTATTTACCCTGTTACTATGTCTTTTTATCCTGCCTTTCCTTACAACGTCTCCCACCTTCTTACCCTGCCTAAAGACAAAATCGAACTGTGAATTAAAGTCAAAACTATCACTCTATTGTATATTTTACAAAATATTATTTGTCAGCTTACCACAAAATTACTACCTTTGCAATAAGTTTACATTAAGTTATCTGTACATAACCAGATGATTTATTGAAAAATAACATAATATCTTTAAGTATAAACTGATAACTTCTTATTATAGTGGATTCAGCATACAACAAACTTATCGCACTGGGCATCCGTCCATCAATTCAGCGCGTTGCAATCATGAAATATCTGATTTCTCACCATACTCATCCTACGGTGGAAGAGGTATTCGTCGCTCTGAAGAAGCAACTGCCGACGGTGAGCCGCACAACAGTATATAACACACTGAGAATGTTATCAGAACATGGCGCAGCATCAATGATTACCATTGATGACCACCGTGTATGCTATGATGGCATTACCGAACCACATGCGCACTTCTTCTGCAAACGCTGCGAGAAGGTTTTTGACTTCGAGGCAATGGAGATGCCACGCTATACTGGCGAGATGGGCAAGGGATTCAGAATTGATGACACCCAGCTCTATTACAAGGGCATCTGTCCCAAGTGTCTGGAGGCTATAAGCCAGGAAGAGGAACTGAACTGACAGCCTCGCTCACAGGCTGCAAGGCGTTTGCAACCACCGGCATAGCCGGAGTGTATTCCGGAACTTTAGCCGCCCATCACACAAGATGACGATGAGGGCCGACAAGCCCTTTTAAATACAAAAACATACAAGAAACATTATGAAGAAGAAATTTATCTGCACCGTTTGTGGCTATATCCACGAAGGTGAGGAGGCACCAGAGCAGTGCCCAATCTGTAAGGCTCCAGCAAGCAAGTTCAAGGAGATGACAGAAGACGACGTAACCGAGTTCGCTACCGTACATGAATTAGGTACAGCTTACAAGGACAAGGTGTCAGAGGAACTCATCGAGCACTGCAAGATGACATTCGCCGGCGAATGTTCTGAGGTAGGTATGTACCTCGCAATGGCTCGCCAGGCTGACCGTGAGGGCTATCCTGAGGTGGCTCGTGCTTTTGAGCACTACGCTTACGAGGAGGCTAACCACGCAAGCCGTTATGCAGAGCTGCTCGGCGATGTACTGAAGGACACCAAGTCAAACCTCATGGCTCGTATCGAGGCCGAGAAGGGTGCATGTGCCGAGAAGTTCGAGATGGCAAAACTTGCCAAGAAGGAAGGCTCTGACGCTCTCCACGACACCATCCACGAGATGGCTAAGGACGAGGCTCGCCACTGTGCAGGCTTCGTTGGTCTTTACAACCGCTACTTCAAGTAAAAGAATTAAGACGCTAACAGAATAATTCTCTGTAGCTCTTTATCTCTACGGACGCACAAATTGTGCGTCCTTTTTTTGTTTCTATAAATAACAATCATACCTATAAAACGCATTTGTCACATTCGGAAATATCATTACAAAAAACCTGCTTAAAGCTGATTTTTACTCAAAAAGAGCACGATTTTGCTACAGTTGCAACTCCCACTAAACCAAATAGTTAGAAAACAATACAAGAAAAGGTGCTTAATTAGACCTCTAAAGGGCGTTAGTAACACGCCAAAAGGGCATCTTTAAGAAGTCAAAAGGGCGTCAATTCAACTCCAATTAAGCATCAAATAAAATCAAGGATATGATTTTTATTTACAAAAAGAAGATAAGTTTCTTTATTCATCTAATACCATATTAAACTTTAGTTACAACTACTATATTACAAAATACAAATAGAAACCATAAAAAGCGATTATCATTACAATAGACATATTTACAATATACGAACTACTTTTCAAAATAAAACTTTGTAAGAAAGAAAGCACATCACCTTTCATACTACTAAAAAGTTTGGTAGTTTCAGTTGTTATTTGTATCTTTGCAGGTATTTAGAAAATAAGCAAAACAAATAGATAATATGGCAAAGAAATTCGCCGAGCACAAGGGACTTGACCTTGTAAGCACAAACCAGGAAATATTGAAAGAGTGGGAGAAGAAAGATATCTTCCACAAGAGTATTGATGAACGTGAGGGTGAGCCGCAGTTCATCTTCTTCGAGGGACCTCCATCAGCTAACGGTCACCCCGGCATTCACCACGTGCTGGCACGTGCAATCAAGGATACTTTCAACCGCTACAAGACTATGCAGGGTTTCCAGGTTCTTCGCAAGGCGGGTTGGGATACTCATGGACTACCTGTAGAATTAGGTGTAGAGAAAGAACTGGGTATCACCAAAAAGGATATTGACAATCACGCATCAGATAAATATATTTCAACTGAAGATTACAACCATAAGTGCCGTGAGAATGTGATGAAGTTCACTGCTGAATGGCAGCAGCTGACAGAAGAGATGGGTTACTTTGTTGATATGGAGCACCCATACATTACATACGACAATAAATATATTGAGACCCTGTGGTGGCTTCTCAAGCAGCTCTACAACAAGGGCTTGCTGTACAAGGGCTATACTATCCAGCCTTATTCACCAGGTGCAGGTACTGGTCTGTCAAGCCATGAGCTGAACCAGCCAGGCTGCTATCGAGATGTAAAGGACACTACCGTTACAGCACAGTTTGCTATCCCTGCTGACGACTGGAAAGCATTGACAGAGAAGGCTGACCTGCCAAAGGAAACATGGGGTAAGCCTTGCTTCGTTGCATGGACAACCACACCGTGGACACTGCCTTCAAACGTTGCACTCTGTGTTGGTCCGAAGATTGAGTATGTTGTCATTGAGACTTACAATCCGTATGACGAAGAGAAAACCACTCTCGTAATGGCAGCCAGCCGTGTAGCTGCTTACCTCAAGTCAGAGGGTGAGATTACCGACGGCGGAGAACTGCCTGAATATGTACGTGGCGACAAGTATGTTCCTTACCGTATCGTCGGGCGCGTGATGGGTACAGAGCTTGAAGGACTGCACTATCAGCAGCTCATGCCTTGGGTAAAACCAGTTGAACAGACTGGTGCCTTTGCACCAAAGTTTGTGAATGACTATGCTGCAGCTCATCCGGAGAAGGTGTTTGCAAGCGAAGATGGTCGTGACAAGTTTGTTGAGATGGAGAGCGAGGCTTTCCGTATCATCCTTGGCGACTATGTAACAACAGATGACGGTACGGGTATCGTACATATTGCTCCTACCTTCGGTGCTGACGATGCTAAGGTGGCAAAGGATGCAAACATCCCTGCACTTTACCTGATTTCAAAGAAGGGACAGACCCGTCCAATGGTTGACCTCCAAGGTAAGTACTATACTATCGAAGAGTTAGACCGGAACTTCGTTAAGGCTTGTGTAAACGAAAAGGCATACGGTCATCACGCAGGCGACTATGTAAAGAACTCATACGACCCACGCTTCAACCCAGACGGCGTATGGGACAAGAAGGCATCTGAGAAGGCAGAAGACCTGAATATCATCCTCTGTATGGAGATGAAGCAGGAAGGTACGGCTTTCAATATTCAGAAACACGTACATAACTATCCGCATTGCTGGCGTACGGACAAGCCAATCCTTTACTATCCTCTCGACAGCTGGTTCATCAAGGACACTGCCAAGAAGGAACGTATGGTTAAGTTGAACAAGACAATCCGTTGGCAGCCGGAATCAACAGGTACAGGCCGCTTCGGCAACTGGCTTGAAAACTTGAATGACTGGAACCTCAGCCGTTCACGTTTCTGGGGAACTCCATTGCCAATCTGGCGTGACGAGAACCGTGGTGAGAAGTGCATCGGCTCTGTGGAGGAACTCTACAACGAGATAGAGAAATCTGTAGCTGCTGGTGTCATGGACAAGAACCCACTGAAGGAAGCAGGCTTCGTGGTGGGCGACTTCAGCCAAGAGAATTATGACAAGATTGACCTTCACCGTCCTTACGTTGATGATATTGTCCTTGTAAACGATGAAGGAAAGGCTATGCGCCGTGAGTCAGACCTTATTGACGTTTGGTTCGACAGTGGTTCTATGCCATACGCCCAGCTTCACTATCCATTTGAAGGTGAAATCAATGCAGAAGGGTTGAAGGCTACAGGCAAGAGCGAAGCTGAATACCGTGACCAGCTGGTACACTCATGCTATGAGGGTATAGCTGTACCACCAGCATTCTTCCCTGCCGACTTCATTAACGAGGGTGTTGACCAGACACGTGGTTGGTTCTTTACACTCCATGCTATCGCGACGATGGTATTCGACTCTGTTGCCTTTAAAAACGTGATTTCAACGGGTCTTGTGCTTGATGCCAAGGGTAACAAGATGAGTAAGCATGTAGGCAATGTTACCGACCCATTCGAGATGATGAACAAGTATGGTGCTGACCCTGTGCGTTTCTATATGATGACGAACAGCGAACCATGGGACAACTTGAAGTTCGATCCGGAAGGTGTTGACGAGTGTCGCCGTAAGTTCTTCGGTACCTTATATAATACATATAGCTTCTTTGCACTCTATGCGAATGTTGATGGCTATGATGCTACGACATGCGAGGCTGTGAAGGCTGATGCACCGGAGATTGACCGTTGGATTATCTCCAAGCTCAACTCTCTTATAAAAGGTGTCACAGCTGAGTTGGAGAACTTTGACCCGACACGTGCTGGTCGTCTTATTGACTCATTCGTTAATAACGACCTCAGCAACTGGTATGTTCGGCTGAACCGTAAACGTTTCTGGGGTAAGGAAATGAGTGCTGACAAGAAGAGTGCTTACGACACATTGTACACCTGTCTGATAACAGTTGCACGTCTGTTGGCTCCGTTCGCACCATTCTATGCTGATCAGCTCTATAAAGACTTAGGTGGTGACTCAGAGAGCATCCACTTGGATCGCTGGTCAGTAGCTGATGAGTCAGTCGTTGATGCTGACCTTGAGGCACGTATGGATATGGCACAGCGCATTACTTCTATGGTTCTCGCCCTGCGTCGTAAGGTGAACATCAAGGTTCGCCAGCCATTGGCACAGATTATGGTTCCGGCTATTGATGCAACTCAAAAGAAGCACATCGAGGCTGTAGCTGACCTTATCAAGCATGAGGTGAACGTTAAGGACCTTACTTTCGTTGAAGGTCAGGGCATCCTTGTTAAGAAGGTGAAGTGTAACTTCCGTGTCATGGGTAAGAAGTTCGGTAAGCTGATGAAGCTGGTTGCAGCCCGTATGGATGCACTTTCACAGGATGAGATTGCAGCTTTGGAGGCTGCAGGAGAATTCAACTTCGAGCTGGAAGGTCAGCCAATCAAGGTAGAGGCTGCAGATGTTGAGATTATCTCTGAGGATATCCCAGGCTGGTTGGTAAGCAACGAGGGTAACCTGACGGTAGCCCTTGAGGTTGAACTGACTGAAGAACTCCGTCGTGAAGGTATGGCACGTGAGTTGATTAACCGTATACAGAATCTTCGCAAGGAAACTGGTCTTGAGATAACCGACCGCATCTCTGTTGTCATTGAGCCTAATGCTGAGGCAAAAGCAGCAGTAGAATCATTCGGTGAACTAATTAAGACACAGGTTCTTGCCAACAATATCACACTCGAAGAGAACAATGGTACTGATGTTGAGTTTGATGAATTCAGGCTCCATATTGATATTAAAAAAGACTGATAAAAAGGGTTGGGGCGCACATACCGTGCGCCCATAAGCCAAGATTATAGTGGATGTATTAACCACACGTCCCTATAATCGGGCTTTCAACAACTTCTATAATATTACAGATTACTTTCATAACCTAATTCAATTTTTACCTTATGGAAACTAAAAAGCGTTATACCGATGAGGAGCTCGAGGAGTTCCGCTCGATAGTAAATGACAAGTTAGCTATTGCAAAGTCTGACTACGACGAGACAATGAAAATCCTGATGAATAAGAATACGAATGATGTAAACGACACATCACCAACGTATAAAGCTCTGGAAGAAGGCAGTTCTAATCAGACTAAGGAGGAATTGGTACAGATGGCGCAACGCCAGCAGAAGTTTATCCAGGCACTGCAGGCTGCGCTCATCAGAATCAACAACAAGACCTATGGCATTGATCGTATCACAGGAGAGCTGATTCCCAAGGAGCGTCTACGTGTGGTACCTCATGCAACACTGAGCGTAGCATCAAAGATGGCAAATAAAAATCACTGATGAGTAAAAAGAAAAAACAAAGTTTGACAGCCACCTTGTTGGTTATACTATTAATCGTAATTGACCAGATTATCAAGGTAGCTGTCAAACTTAACATGAATTTAGGTGAGTCAATCCATATCTTCGACTGGTTCCAGATAGAATTTGTCGAGAACAATGGTATGGCATGGGGGATGGAATTAGGGAGCAAGCTCTTCCTCAGTATATTCCGAATCATAGCCATTGGCTTCCTTATATGGTACATATCCAACCGTATCAAACAAGGAGCAAGGATGGGGTACATTGTTGTATTGTCGATGATAACAGCCGGTGCAGCCGGCAACATCTTCGATTCACTCTTCTATGGCCAGCTCTTCACGGCATCTACACCTTATTACATAGAAGGTGCCACACCTGCAACACTCGTCTCTTGGGGTGAGGGCTATGCACCTATGCTGATGGGTAAGGTGGTTGACATGTTCTATTTCCCACTTTTCCACGGTACTTTCCCCGACTGGTTCCCACTATGGGGTGGCGAGTCATTCATCTTCTTTTCACCTGTATTCAACTTTGCAGACTCCTGCATTTCCGTGGGTGTCATCACCATCATCCTTGCTTTCCGCAAGGACTTCAACGGCTGGGTGCCTGCCAAAGACAAACAAGTCATTGGCAACGAAAATATAGCTGATAGTCAGAAAGTAGACAATGAGAAATAAACATCTTATTCGCTCATACACCGCTCTTTGCTGGTTTCTGCTTGCAGTCTTTGCTGTAAGCTGTAAACCTTCAATCCCATCAGAGTATATCCAGCCTTCAGAGATGGAAGATATACTCTATGACTACCATCTGGCAATGGCAATGGCAAACCGTGACGGCTATACAGATGTCAGACAAAAAGCATTCAAGCTCGCTGTAATGAAGAAACATGACGTGTCGGAAGAGAAGTTCGACAAGTCGCTTCAATACTATATGCGGCATACAGAAAAGCTACACGACATCTATATTGACCTCAGCAAACGCCTTGAGAACGAGGCTCGTTCACAAGGTGCATCAGAGACTGAACTGGCTCAATACGGTGACATCGCTTCAAAGGGAGATACCACTGACATCTGGCGAGGCAGTCGCTCATTGATACTTTCACCATACGCTCCTGTCGACCGTGAGACCTTTGAGATAAAAGCAGACTCATCCTTTCACAAAGGCGACCGCCTTCTCTTGAGTTTCGACTCACAGTTCATCATACAAGATGGTATGCGTGATGCTGTTATCGTAATGGCTGTTACCTATTCAAATGACAGTACCATCACACAATACCAGCACATCACGTCCGACTCACATCAGACAATGACGATTGATGCAGGGGATTCACTGCGCATCAAGAACATCCGTGGCTATTTCCTCATGCTGAAAGGACAACAGTCTACGACAACCTTCAAGATGCTTACTCTGAGTAACATTCATCTTGTCCGCATGCACATCCGACGCCAAGCATCTGTCCAGGCATCCGATTCTCTAAAGAACTCCGACCCAATCCGTACGATTGGCGGCGACCCTGTCAACCCGCAAGCTGTTCCTGACCAGCCGGCAGACCCGCAGACAAGAACACCTGCTGATGCCATGAGGGAACGGGGAATACCTGACAGCCCCAGAAATGACGAATGACAGCAAGATGCCTATAAGACGTATCGGAGCCAACATCATTGAAACGCCTGAAGGAATAATAGAACAAGGAATAGTTGTCATTGAGGACGGTATTGTCCTCGACACCTACCCATTCACTGATGAAGAGCCCATGACAGAATGGACTATAGGGATGATTACCATACGTCTTGACGACAATGGTAAGCCCAGAGCCTACAAAGACGATAAGCTACTGACATGATTCTGGTGCCACCTTCAAGGCAAGCAAAAGACATACATATTTAAAAGAAAGAATCTGATAGCCAATGAGTTTGTTGTTGAATATTTTATTATCCGTACTACCTTTCGGTTCACCAGTCCACGTTCCTGTGCAACTGGCGGGCAACTTTGGCGAGCCCCGACCCAACCACATCCATGGAGGTATTGACATCAAGACTGAGCGTGAAGAAAATCTTGGAGTCTATTCCATTGCCGACGGCTACATTTCGGGGGCTGTCATTGAGAAATACGGCTATGGACATGCTCTCTTGGTCACGCATCCCAATGGATACACCAGCTATTATCTACATCTCAACCGCTTCTCTCCGCAGATTGAAGCTGCCGTGCGGAAATGGCAATATCAGCACCAGCAATTTGCCTGTGACATTAAATTTCGACCGGGAGAATTCCCTGTAAAGAAAGGACAATTCATTGCACTTAGTGGTAATACGGGCTCATCCCAAGGTCCACATATCCATTTGGAGATGCACAAGACCAAGGATAACAATCTCTGTGACCCTCTCAATTTCCTCAAGTCTATCATAAAGGACAGGACAGCCCCAGCAGTCTATGCCTTCAAGTCCTATCCTCAACCGGGCGAGGGTGTCTTCCAGCATACTTCTGAGTCACGTATCTTTACCTTTGACAAAGGATATTTCCACGCATGGGGAAAGGTGGGCTTTGGCGTGAGAGCCAACGACCACATGGACTCCGTATATAATAATTATGGTATAAGATATACGAAACTCTATTGTGATAGCAAACTTGTTTTCGCTTCGGATGTGGACAATTTCCCAACAAGTTGCCACAGAATGGTAAACTCGTGGGGTGACTATGACCACTTCCTCTCAACGAGAATCTGGTTTATGAAGTCATATATCGAGCCCGGCAATACTATTCCAATCTTTCGGACAGGGACTAATAAGGGTATCATCAACTTCAACCAGCGACGCGATTACCGCCTGCGATACGTACTGAGCGACATCTTTGGCAATCAGACAGTGAAGGAGTTCACCGTACGTGGAGAGCCTGAAGCCATCCCGAAGCCATCCCATCCGGAAGGAGCCACCCCACTCTATTATGCCAAAGAGAACCAGTTTGAAGCTGACGGAGTACGGCTGAATATTCCGAAAGGTTTACTTGCAAAGAACAGCTGGCTACAGCTACAGCACGGCTTTACGGGAAATTCACTGTCAAAGTGCTATAGCTTCTCCAAAGCAGCCTTGCCTTTGTTCAACTATGCCCAGCTAAGCATCAAGCCAACAGGTAAGATACGCAATCCCGAGAAACTGTACATTGCCATGCGTTCCAGCATGAATGCAGATACGCCAGCAGCCTATTGCGGTGGAACGTATGCTGACGGATGGGTTACGGGACTGATACGTGAGCTGGCATGCGTATATTTCATTGCCTCCGACGAGACCTCACCAACAATTACAGAAACGAGCCTCAATCCACGCAGCCTTATCTTCAAGATAACGGATACAGAAAGTGGCTTGAAAGAATACAAGGCTTATCTGGACGGAAAATTCATCCTGTTGAAGTTCGGAAAGAATAAGGAAGTATTCTTCTGCAACCTCGCCGACACACCAATACGTCCTACCGGCAAGGAACGGACGTTGAAAGTCATTGCAACAGACAACCGCAACAACAAACAAGAATATCTGACTAAAATAAAGTATTAACAATTAAATTGCAGATTATGAAAAAATCATTTGCAACACTGTTCTTCCTGACAATGATTACGTATGCCAATGCGTGTACCAACTTCATTGCCACAAAGGGAGCTACAAAGGACGGTTCCGTCCTCGTGACTTATACCGCTGATGATTACGGCCTGTTTACTAACCTGTGCCATTATCCTGCCGGAACACACGCAAAAAGCGACCGACGTGAGATAATTGATTATGACACGCATGAGAGCCATGGCTTTATCCCAGAGGCTGCAGTAACATACAATGTGATTGGCAACATCAACGAGTATCAGGTAAGTATTGGTGAAACAACCTACGGCGGTCGTGAAGAAATGGTTGACAAGGCGGGTATCATCGACTACGGTTCACTGATGTATCTCGGACTGCAGCGTAGCAAGACCGCCCGTGAGGCTATCAAGGTAATGACCTCACTTGTTGAAACCTACGGCTATAACTCTGGTGGTGAGACTTTCACCATTGCCGACCCTAATGAGGTATGGCTGCTTGAAATGCAGGGCTGTGGAGGCGACAAGAAACAGAAGGTTGTATGGGTTGCCGTACGCATCCCAGACGGAATGATTTCTGCCCATGCCAACCAGAGCCGCATCGGACAGTTCTCAACTTATGACACAGAGGTTATCACATCCAAGAACTGTATCAGCTTTGCACGTTCTAAGGGATGGTTCACCGGAAAAGACAAGGAATTCAACTGGAAAATGACATACGCTGCACCCGACTTCGGTGGTCGACGCTGGTGTGAAGCTCGTGTATGGAGTTATTTCAATCACTTCAAGGATATGTCACGCTGGTTACCATGGGCATTGGGTAAAGACCCTAATGCTGAGGACATGCCGCTTTGGATTGTACCAGACACGAAACTTGATGTTGCCAAGATGGAAGATTGCATGCGTGACCACTATGAAGGTACTCCGCTGTCACTCGATCAGGACATTGCACAGGGTATCTGGAACTCACCTTACCGCCCCACTCCACTCAAATTTGAAGTAGATGGCAAAAAATGTTTCAACGAGCGTCCTATTTCAACACAGCAGACAGGCTTCTCCTACATTGCCCAGCTCCGTTCATCGCTGCCACGTGAGATAGGTGGAATCATCTGGTTCGGTAACGATGACGGCAATATGGTTGCCTACGTGCCAATCTATTGCAGCAATACTCGCCGTGCCGAGTGTTTCAACACACCGGGTGCTGATGCTGTCACCTTCTCTGACAAGAATGCCTTTTGGGTATGCAACTGGGTCAGCAACATGGTTTACCCACGCTACTCCCAGCTTTTCCCAGCCTTGAAAGAGGTGCGCGACTCTCTTGACAACTCTTACTTTGCCGCACAGAAGGAGGTAGAAGCCAAGGCACAGGCACTCTATGCCACCGATAAGGAAGCTGCCGTGAAGTATCTCAACGACTACTCTGTACAGAAGAGTGACGAGATGATTGCACGCTGGCGTCAGTTGGCAACTTACCTGATTGTGAAATTCAATGATATGGCTGTCAAGCCAGAGAAGGACGGAAAGTTCCTGCGCACAAAGACAGGTCTTGGCGAGCGTGTTCAGCGTCCTGGCTACAGTGATTATTTCAAGCGTGAACTGATCAAGCAGACTGGCGATAAATTCGTTATGCCTAACCAATAAACTGGCTTTATTCTAAAACATTCCCTCCTATACAAACAGGGAATCATACAGACAAATTGTAGGGACGCACGGTTTTGTGCGTCCCTATTCTTTTATTATCAGATGAGTTTTGTCTTAAAAATTCAACACCTTAAATCGTATTGGTGCTTAATTGCACTCCAACTAAGCACCAATTGACGTCCAATAGATGCTTAGTTGAAGCTCAAATAAGGCTCAATTGAAGCCTAAGTAACCACACCTATATTAGTGCAGCTTTATAATCTGCTGATAAAGTTATAGTTACAAACAAATAAGTCTCTCTTATTTAACAATGATTTCCATGCAATACTGGCTATTAACTTTGTAAGGAAAATTCAGACATGGAAAACGTGTGTTTTCCAAATTCAATATGAAAAGAGAAAGACGATATGAAGACCTGACCTTACAAATCATTCATACCATCCTATCCAGTGCTCACTATAAACCAAATCATTAGAGGATTAAGAAAGACTGGACTCACAAATCATTTCCCCCATTATTCCCATTCGTTGATAATACCATTGTCAGGGATTGCCAATGATGTTACCTGTGCGACCTTACCGGTTTTCACCAAGAAAAAAATCCGACACATATCTTCTTAAAACAAAGAAAAGTTCATTCGTTAAATGCGTGGACAATTTTCGTATAGCTTTAATCCAAATCTCATTGGGCCACAATGTTCATAATTCCTACTTTTGTGTTGTTTCCTAACATCTTTTAGTTTCTTGTCGGTATCTTGTCTGTCTTTGTAACTTGACGTAGCCCGCTACGCCTGCGTTGCAAAAACAGGCAATCTGTTCGACAACAAAACAAAATCTGTTTAGGCTCTAATGACCGATATGGGTCTAACGGAAGAACCGAAGTTATTTATTAAACAAAAAACATAGCCAAGACGGTCTTGACTACCTATTTTATTTTCAACCTCCGACGCAGAAAACTTCTTCATGTCAATACGTTGGAAATCCGTAGATAATGATTTGAAAAATCATGACATAATTTCGGACAAAACACCTACAGATAAAGGCAAAAACACGTGTAAAAAGCAAGTTTACAACCAACAGTAAATCAGTTGGTTATAAAGTCGTGCAAGAAAAGGTGCTTAATTGGACTTCAAAAGGGCGTTAGTTAGACCTCAAAAGGGCATCTATTGCAAGTCAATTGGGCGTCTTTTAGAAGCCAAAAGACCATGTGTTAGCTTTGAAGTGCATGAAAATAGTTTACAAACATTGAGCAACATGGGAATAAGCCGTTTGTAGAAGGCGGAAAGACATAGTAACAGGTAGACATCGTGTTTATTTACCTTTTCTGCATTTTATCTTGTAGTTTATCCCCTCCCTTATGAGACCATCTGATTTTGTATAGTCATACCATGCAGGTGTACAAACCTTTATTCTGTTTCCAATCTACGCATTTAACAGAAGAACCAAAAAGGGTGTATCAACAAGTGACACACCCTCAATATATATTATGGTATAAATCTCTTAGAAGAAGAGGTAACGATTGTCAACAACCTTTGCCTTGAGGATGAGATCCTGCATGAAGTTGCCGACGAGCTGCATATTCATCTGGGCAGTCTGCTGCATAGTCAAAGTTTCATCATACTTAGAACCTGCACGCATAGCCTTCTTGTCTACCTGGAAGACATAGACACCAGCGTTACCCTTTACAGGAGCCTTAGAGAACTTGCCTGCTGCAGTTCCAGCCACTGCACCGGAGAGTGCCGGCTCAACAGAACCTGTAGCCTGTACGAAAGCTGGAGCAGAGAATGTAATCTGATTTACCGTACTTACCTTTGCACCCTTTGACTGAGCTGCTGCAATTGAGTTTACACCCTTGAGCTGTGCCATGAGCTTCTCAGCCTTCTTGTCTTTCATTACCTCACGTTTAAGGATTTCCTTAACCTGTGCATCATCCCATGCACGATAGCCCTGTGGATGAACAGCTGTCAAAGCAATAACCATGAGATGATCATTGTCACCACACTCATAGAGAGGTGACATATCACCCTGCTTAGCCTCGAAGAGCCACTTGAGAGCATCACGTGTACCACGGATACCAGCAATATAGTGCTCTGCTGTTGAAATGTCATTAAGAGACTGTACGTGATAACCTGCCTTGGCAGCGTTCTTCTCAAGCTCAGTTACCGTAGTATTCTTTGCTACAAATTCCGAGAATTTGTTATAAGCATTACTACGTGTGTTCTTAGAGAAGTCAACGAGTTTCTTGATAACTGCAGCAGTTGTCTTTGTGGTCATAGCCTTCTTATCAAGTACCTGCAGGATGATATTACCCTGTGCAAGTGCAAGGTTCTGAGTAGCATTTACCTCACCATTGAGCAGTGCATTAACAAAAGTACGGTTATCCTGGCTCATTGTTGGAGCAAATTCATACTGCTGACCAGTAAACCACACCTTCTCTGCAGTCTGACCATAACGCTTTGCAAGTGCCTCAAAATCTGCACCGCCAGCCAAAGCCTTCTGAATGGAGTCAGCCTTCACACGTGCCTCGTCAGCTGTGCTTGCTGCAACCTGAATCTGACGGAACTGTACTGAGTCTGGCAACTGCTCCTTTGAAAAGACACGGATAATATTCAATGTATTGTCCTGCTTGTTCTCAGTTACGCCGGTTGTTCCCACAGCAAGAGAATCAATCTTTGAAGCAATGTCAGGATACTGCTGATAAGCCTTGCTGCTTACAGGAAGACCGATATAAGGTATCTCAGAGCCGCTCTTACTGATGATTGTTGCCGGATCAGCTGCTGTAACGAGCTGCTTCTGGAGGTCATCCATTTCCTTTACAATCTCATTGCGGTCTGCTGCACTGGCTTTAATCTGGAAATCAACGAACTTGATGTCACGTGTCTCAACATCCTGACGGAATGCCAGCTTGAGTTCCTCGTACTTCGCCTTGAGGTCGTCATCTGTAATCTTGACATCAGCATCCTTTACAGAACTGTAAGCCAACGAAGCAAGCTGCACCTGACTTTCCTCGTTGTTGTCCTTGAAAGCCATCTTAGCCTCAGCCTTATTTGAAAGCACACAGCCTGCAAGCAGTGCCTGGTACTTCTGACCAAGGAGCTGTGTACGGAGATTCTTTTCGATAAAGAGCCAGTAATCGTAGATTGCCTGCATCTGATCAAGCTGTGGTGACTTTGATGCCTTAGCCTTATTGTAACTGTCGATGAACTGCTTGAGAGCGTTTACATCGAAACGACCAGTCTGCTGGTTAACGAATGGAGTCTGAGCCAACATCGGGTTAGTACCATCATTCAACACATTCTGAATTTCCTTCTCAGTAACAGTAAGACCAACCTTCTCTGCATCAGCCTGCAGAACACGGTTGCTGACCAGCTGCTGCCAGACCTGATCCTTAACCTGATTGAGTTCCTGCTCGGTGAGGTTGTCACGTTGCATGGTAAACTTAATTGCTGACTGATATTCATCAATCAACTTCTGATAATCCTGGACACTGATATTCTCGCCCAAAATCTGTCCAATCTGCTGACGTGCCTCCCCCTTGATACCATTACAAGAGCGGAAGCCTTCCTCAGCTAAGAATGCAAACAGTGCCAGACCGATAGCTGCTACCAGTATGCCACCTCTGCTTCTGATTTTTCCTAATGCTGCCATTTTAGATTTATTATTTGATTTTAATTATTCTATTCAATATGACAAATTGCCCACAAAAATACAAAAAAAAGGGCAAGTATCATAATTTTTCATTCACAAATTATTCTGTTAAATTGACTTTAAGGCGCACGAGTTCTATTTTTGTCATAGTCTTCTTGATAATCTTGAACTCATACATCCCTACCGTAACGATTTCGTTGAGTTTAGGGAAACTCTGATAGACATGCAGCAACAAGCCACCAAGAGTCATATAATCATCGCTCTCCGGCAAGTCAAGATTGAACATTTCATTGACCTTGTCTATCTCCAGACGAGCCGAAAGGATGTACTCATTATCAGCTATCTGCTTGGCAATATACTTCGTATTGTCGTGCTCATCCTCAATATCACCGAAGATTTCCTCCACAATATCTTCCAAAGACACGATACCGCTTGTGCCGCCGAACTCATCCACGACCACACCCAGACTTTTCTTCTGCAAAAGAAAAACCTGCATAAGTTTCTGTGCTGCCATCGTCTCCGGCACAAACGGCATCTGACGGATATGTTCCTTCCAGTTCTCCGGAGCACGGAACATCTCGGAAGAGTGGATATAACCCTTGATATGGTCTATGTCGCCTTCGTAAACAACAATCTTAGAATTGCCACTTTCAATAAACATCTGCTGCAGTTCCTGCAATGTACAGTTCTCCTCAACAGCATTGATTTCCGTACGTGGCACCATACAGTCGCGCACCTTCGTATCCTGGAAGTCCAAGGCGTTCTGGAATATCTTTACTTCTTCCTCTATGTCATCCTCATTCTCGGCATTCTCAATGGTGCTCTGCACTAGATAATCAAGATCTACTTTCGTAAACGTACCGTCATTTTCTTCCTCATCCATCTTTACTCCCACCATACGCAAAAGGATACGTGCAAGGAATGTTGCAAAGCGGCTGATAGGCCACAGTATGATGAAAAAGACGTAAGCCAATGGAGCAAAGAACGTCAGCAACCGGTTAGGGTTGCTCTTGAACAATGTCTTGGGCAGGAATTCACCCGTAAAAAGAATAATGATCGTTGAGAATATCGTGTCTAAGACCACACGGGTTGCAGGCTCTTCAATACCTTTGAACAATGTTGTATCAAAGATTTGTGCAAAGAGAATACCGTAGATAACAAGGACAATATTGTTTCCCACAAGCATCGTTGAAACAAATCCATTCGGATTGTTATAGTACACGGTCAGACACTTCTGAGCAATACCGTTTTTCTCCTTGTCCATCTCTGCAAGAAGACGGTTACTCGCAACAAAGGCTATCTCCATTCCCGAGAAGAAGCCGGAGAGGACCATTGTTATTATGATTCCTATAATTAAATTTATATCCAATTTCTCTTAATGTTGATTTACTACTGAACCTTTCATATTGTCAATATGTGTGATATCAATAGATGTAAAGTCTTGGTTAGGTGCTGGCATTAATTCATCATTGGAGAAGATACCCCAACCTTTTGTCTGGCGTATCTCATAATCGGTCATCTGTTCGTCGCTGCGGAACCAGTTACCTTCCAACTCCTTGTCTGGAGTTTTGAGATGCGAGTAGCTGTATGACCACATTTCATGGTTACGCTCGTCCCAGTACAGTTCATTACTATAGAAAGTTAGACCTTGTGCCGTGAGGATTCTCACACGTCCACGAAGCTCCCAACGACGGTCCTTGTCATAATATACTGCTGTATCACACTGTATATATCCTACGACATGTTTCTTTAAATCAAACTGTGTGAGCAAGACGCCTTTATTGAATGTCCATCGTGAAGGATGCCTGTTTTCATTGATTTCAAGTTGTTCGGTGACAATGCGGTACTTGATGACACCCGAGTCTGAAATAAGCGTATTGACACCGTATGTGGTCATAACCGGAACGGAGTCACGATCATGGATGGCAGGGGCTGTGTGCTCATGCTCCTCTGAACAGGAAACCATAGCCCAGCCCGTTGTAAATAATGCAAAACCAATGAAAAGTGAATAAAGGCTTGAACGCATATTATTCAACCTTGAACTTAGCAAACCAACGCTCATTGAAAGTCAAACCAACGTTGATGCGGAATGTGTTCTCCTTGATGAGCCCAACAGCCTTCTGATTAACCCATTCTGCACTGATATTCAACATACTACGGTTGTTATAACCATTTATGATAGGAATACCAACACCGAAACTTGCCGAAAGCTCACGTGGACCTTCCTGTCCATTTATTCTCAAATAGGGAGTAGCGTAGCTGACACCTCCGCGGTAGTGCATGCGGCTGAAGAAGCCACGATAGCGTTCACCTTTACAATAGTCGCCACCGACAGTAAGTTTGTGGCGGTCAGTAAACTGCCCGTCAACAAGACTGTAGCTTGTCTTGCCATTGATGGTGATTAACTGTGGATATTGTATCTTCACCCACTTCTGCATCTGATAATCAACTCCAAACTTCAGACGGTTGTTGTGATTCCACATCAAGCCGACACCAAAGGTCTGAGGAATCTCAAATGCCTTTGACACAACATAACGGGTCGTATCAGAAACACTTGTCTGTGAGTTTGTTGAAATAATGCTGCACTCTGGCTCTGCCCCCAGATTATGTCCGAGAGAGTATGCAAGACCTAATGTCAGCTCATTCTTCTTGTTTATTGGGCAAGTGAATTGCGCCCCCAGGTCAACTTTATAGCTCTTCACTTGTGCTGTATAGTTCTTTGACAAGGTGTTTACATAACTGTCACTGTATGTATTTGTTGAACTACGATTCAGTGTTCCCCACAAATATGAGATGTTTGCACCGAAAGCAATTCCCTTGAAAGGTTCCCAGCCTGCACCTAAATAAACCATGTGCAGACCTCCATTGCCGCTATAAATATTAGAATAGGTGGCATTTGGAGAAGATGTGCTTGGGAAAGCATTGACATTTTGTGTATTGCTGAAGTTGTAACCGACATTCGAGTAAGGCAGGATACCAAAACTAACGCCTACATGCTTGAATACTCTGAATGACGCAGCGACATATTCAATATCAGCATTGTGTGCATTAACCTTGTTGCCGTTCTCGTCAAAGTTAGTCAACTGAAGGCTGACGCCAGCATCAAAGATGAATGAAAGAGAGTCAACAGAGGCATATGACGCCGGGTTCATATAGTTCACCTGATTATGCTCATGAAAGCCGTATGCCAATCCGTTCATACCACGGTTAAAACCTGTTGCCTGAGATGCCAGAGCTCCTAAACCGTACTGGCTATATGGAGAATTAGTTCCACTCTGGGCAGAGACTTGTACTGTAAGTCCTGCAAGGAACACTGCTGCTATTATCTTTTTCATTCGCTTTTATTTCTTATGCTGACTATGCGTCTAAACGATATAATGGCGCAAAGTTATTAAAAAAAATCTATATAGCAGAAAAACAGTAAGGGATTTTGATTTTTAATAAGCTTTCTTTGTGCTCTCACGCTTTTTTACTATCTTTGCGGTCAAAATGAAAAAGGGATTATTATATATTGTACTGACTTTACTCCTGTCTGTGGTTAATGTAACAGCAGGAGCACAGTCTATGAGCAACGCTGACAGTGTTCAGATTTCCCTTTTAACCTGCTCTCCGGGTAAAGAAGTCTGGGCGCAATACGGGCATACGGCAATTCGTTATTACGACAAGCAGAATGGAGAAGATTTCGCCTTGAATTACGGGATTTTTTCATTTGAACAGTCTTATTTCATCCTTCGTTTTGTTCTTGGCATGACAGACTATCGGCTGGGCGTACAGTCTATGGATATGTTTCTTGCACAGTATAGCTATGAGGGACGGGGTGTAACGGAACAGGTATTGAACTTGTCTTCAGACGACAAGCAGCTTATACATAAAGCATTGCAAGAGAACCTGAAGCCTGAAAATGTGATCTATCGTTACAATTTCTTTTACGACAACTGTACAAGCAGGGCACGTGACATGATTGTCAACCACCTGCATGGCAAGGTTGTATATCCTGCTGTTGACAAGGATGCTACGTTCCGTTCAATGATACATGAATGGAACAACAAATATGAATGGTCACAATTCGGAGAAGATTTATTGCTTGGCGTTAATGCAGACCACAAAACAACAAAGCCGGAACAGCAGTTTCTGCCAGAGAATCTAAGGAACGATTTTGACAAAGCAACTTACAATGGAAAGCCTTTAGTAAAGGAGACAAACGAACTATTGGCAGCTGAAAAAGAAGTGGAAGAGCCTGCTTTCCCACTCTCTCCATTATCTATAGCACTGATTTTTGCAGCTATCAGCATCATAATGATGACCTTCAGTTATCGAAAACAGCAGTTTTACCGGGCTTGGGATGCAGCTTTGATGCTTACTTCGGGCTTGATGGGCATCATCTTCTTTATAATGATTTTCTCTCAACACCCATGTGTCAGCTTGAATTTCATCCTGTTCTTCTTCAATCCTCTTCCTCTGTTCTTCCTTTACAGTACGGTTAAAAAGAAGAAAAGTACTTGGTGGAAGATATGGGGAATTCTGATTGTATTGGGATTTACAGGAAGTCTTTTCCAAGATATTCCTGTGCCAGTATTAATTGTGGCATTATTCTTGCTATTACATTGCATATTGCATTTACGAATCAATAAGTCGGTCACCACTGCGGGTGGCTCAAAGAGATAAAAGATAATGAATAAGTACATCACCGCTTTACTTGTCGTTCTTGCGGCAACAGGAGTAGAGGCGCAGAGCTATCAGTCTGCGCTGAAGATTGCATTGGGTGATGTCAACATCGAAGACCTGTGCCATCAACAGGCATTCAAAGGCGTAGAGCAGGACATACTGTCAATTCTTGAAACCTTCAAGCAGATTAAAGAGGACGAAGACATTGAACCTGCACAAAGCAAAGCAATATTCGTTACAGATTTATCTGACAAGTATTCTACAGAACTAAATTCTAATTCAAACAATAACCAAGAGCAGCAACTCTTTCTTCCGAACCCCTCCTTGAGGACTGGGATTAAGATTCGTGCCCCCAGTGCCATATCTTAATGTAACAGGAGTATTCATCGGAATATACTGACGTGATAACAAAGACAATTTGGGGTTCATACAACCTCGATGCAAATAAAAATCAATCATCCAAGGAATATAATACAAGTTTAAGGTTTCTGACTTAGCAGAACAGGGCTGACAGGTATTCATTACCAGACTTACCAACCCTTTGTAACAATATTACAAAGCCTTTGTAATACGATTACAAGCCCTTTGTAACAACATTACAAGCCCTTTGTAATACGGCTACAAAACACAGGTAACATCATTACCAACCTCAAGGCATCAGCTAAGACTTCAAAAAACAGAATCCCAAACTGGGTATAACATATAATCGGATTAGCATAAAACAAAAAGAAATGAATTTCAATAAGATATTAAAAGCACTTTTCGGAGATAAATCAACACGTGATATGAAGTTGATTCAGCCATACGTAGACAAGGTAAAGGCTGCGTACCCGGAAATCATGTCACTTAGCAATGACGAGTTGCGTGCAAAGACAAAGGAAATACAGCAATATGTCCAGGATGCCGGCAAAGAACAGCGTGAGAAGATTGCAGAGCTTCGTGCAACGATAGAAGGAACACCGATTGATGAGCGCGAAGTCATCTTCAACCAGATAGACAAACTCGAAAAAGAGGCTCTTGACAACTACGAGAAGGCACTCGATGAGGTTATGCCCGTGGCTTTCTCTATCGTCAAGGATACGGCACGCCGTTTCGCTGAGAATGAAGAGACGGTTGTAACAGCAACTGACTTTGACCGTGAACTTGCTGCCGACCCATCCAAGGACTTTATTACTATTGATGGCGACAAGGCTATCTATCATAATCATTGGACCGCCGGTGGCAATGACTTGAAATGGGAGATGGTACATTATGATGTACAGATTTTCGGTGGTACAGTTCTTCATCAAGGTAAGATTGCCGAGATGGCTACTGGTGAAGGTAAGACACTTGTTGCTACCCTGCCGGTATTCCTCAACGCCCTTACAGGCAATGGTGTTCACGTCGTAACTGTCAACGACTATCTGGCAAAGCGTGACTCTGAGTGGATGGGGCCTCTCTATATGTTTAACGGTCTTTCTGTTGACTGTATCGACAAGCACCAGCCAAACTCTCCTGCACGTCGCAAGGCTTATCAGGCAGATATTACTTTTGGTACCAACAATGAATTCGGTTTCGACTATCTGCGCGACAACATGGCAGTATCACCAGCCGACCTCGTACAGCGTCAGCACAACTATGCCATTGTCGATGAGGTTGACTCCGTATTGATTGATGACGCACGTACACCTCTTATCATCAGTGGTCCTGTCCCAAAGGGCGATGTCCAGATGTTCGAGGAGTTCCAACCATTGGTACAGAGCCTTTATGAGGTTCAGCGCAAGCAGGCAACAGAACTTCTTTCCGAGGCTCGTCATAAGCTGTCTGAAGCACAGAAGAATGCCAACGACAAGGCTGTTTGTCAGAAATTGATGGAAGAAGGTTTCCTTGCCCTTTACCGTTCGTTCAAGGCACTGCCTAAGAATAAGGCACTTATCAAGTATCTTTCAGAGGAAGGTATCAAGGCAGGTATGCTGAAGACCGAGGAGTATTACATGGCAAACAACAACCGTGAAATGCCAAAGGCTATAGAGCCTCTCTACTTCGTAACAGACGAGAAGATGAACTCCTGCGACCTTACTGACAAGGGTACAGCATGGCTGGCTGCACAGGTGAAAGATGACAAGCTCTTCGTATTGCCTGACATTGCCACAGAACTCTCTGCACTTGAGAAACAGAAAGATGAAAAGCTCATTGACGAGCAGACATATATCGACCAGAAAGATGCCATGATGGCTCATTACGGCGTTCAGAGTGAGCGTGTTCATACCTTGCAGCAGCTTTTGAAGGCTTACACCATGTTCAACAAGGATGACGAGTATGTTGTACTGAATGGCGAGGTCAAGATTGTCGACGAGCAGACAGGTCGTATCATGGAAGGTCGCCGCTGGAGCGACGGCTTGCACCAGGCTGTCGAAGCTAAAGAGCATGTAAAGGTAGAGGCCGCAACACAGACCTTTGCAACCATTACCTTGCAGAACTACTTCCGTATGTATCACAAACTCTCTGGTATGACCGGTACAGCTTCAACTGAGGCTGGTGAGTTCTGGGACATCTATAAGCTGGATGTCGTTGAAATTCCTACCAACCGTCCGATCCTGCGTAAGGATATGGAGGACCGTGTTTATAAGACAGCACGTGAGAAGTACGCAGCTGTCATCGACGAGGTTGAAGCAATGAGAAACCAGGGACGTCCTTGTCTTGTTGGTACAACATCTGTCGAAATCAGTGAGCTCTTGAGCAAGATGCTTAATATGCGTAAGATTCCACACCAGGTGTTGAATGCCAAGCAGCACTTGAAAGAGGCGCAGATTGTAGCCGAGGCCGGTCGTTCAGTAGATGGTCTTGGTGCAGTAACGATCGCTACCAATATGGCAGGTCGTGGTACTGACATCAAACTTTCACAGGAAGTCAAGGAAGCAGGTGGTCTGGCTATCATTGGTACAGAGCGTCATGAGAGCCGTCGTGTAGACCGTCAGCTGCGTGGTCGTGCCGGTCGTCAGGGTGACCCGGGTTCATCAGTATTCTATGTATCACTTGAAGATAAGCTGATGCGTCTCTTCGGTTCTGAGCGTATTGCCAAGGTAATGGACAAGTTGGGATTTGAAGATGGTGAGCGCATTGAAAGTTCTATGATTTCAAACAGTATCGAGCGTGCACAGAAGAAAGTCGAGGAGAACAACTTCGGTATCCGTAAGCGTCTGTTGGAGTATGATGATGTCATGAACAAGCAGCGTACGGTTATCTACGAGAAGCGTCGCCATGCACTGATGGGTGAGCGTATTGGTATGGACATCTCCAACATTATCTGGGACCGTTGCTTGAGTATCATCGCAAAGAATGACTACGAGGGCTGCAAGGAAGAGTTCCTGAAGGTTCTTGCAATGGAATGTCCTTTCACAGAGGAAGAGTTTACGAGCGGCAACACAGATGAGCTTGCAGAGCGCAGCTTCCAGGCAGCCATGGAGGCATTCACACGTAAGACTGAACGCATCCAGACTGTTGCATGGCCTATCATCAAGCAGGTATATGAGAATCAGGGCGCATTGTATGAGCGCATCATGGTTCCTATCACCGACGGCAAGCGTGTTTACAACATTCCTTGCGACTTGAAGGAAGCCTACGAGAGCGAAGCAAAGTCTGTTGTCAAGCAGTTCGAGAAGGTTATCCTGCTCCATATCATTGATGATGACTGGAAAGAGAACCTCCGCCAGCTGGATGATCTCCGTCACTCTGTACAGAATGCTTCTTACGAGCAGAAAGACCCGTTACTCATCTTCAAGCTGGAGAGTGTGAAGCTGTGGGACAACATGATTGACGACATGAACAACCGCACAGCAAGTGTACTCATGCGTGGTCAGATTCCAGAGATGCAGCCAGCTGACGAGATTCAGGAAGCTGCACCGGAAGAGCGCACACAGCAGTACAAAGAGGAGAAGGTTGAACTCAATGACCCAGGTCAGGTTGCTGCAGCACAGCAGGATACCCGCGAAGGAGCACAGCAGGTAAACCACACTCCATATCGTGCGGACAAGATGCCACGTCCGAACGACCCATGTCCATGTGGTAGTGGTAAGAAATTCAAGAATTGCCATGGTCGCAATATCCGTTAATAACCTTATAAAGAAATTCGGGGATAAGGCAGCTGTGTCTATCCCCGAATTTTATTTCCCTTCCAACGAGCTTATTGGCCTCGTTGGTAATAATGGTGCAGGAAAGACAACACTTTTCCGCTTAATACTTAACCTCATCAAGGCTGACAACGGCGTCATAAACTTCTGTCTGGCTGATGGTGATTCAAGTCTGCATGGAGAAAAAGTAAAGGACAGAGAAACTCTGGTTTCCAATCTTGAAGAATCATGGAAGAGTTATATCGCAGCCTATCTGGACGAAAGTTTCCTTATTGATTTCCTCACACCAAAGGAATTCTTTACTTTCATTGCAAAGGTCAACAATATCGTAGAGCAAGAAATGGAAGAACTGTTAAACGACTTCCATACTTTTCTTGGTGACGATATTCTTGACAACAGGAAGTATATCCGCGAGCTTTCAGCAGGAAACAAGCAGAAAGTCGGCATAGCTGCCACCCTACTCTCTTGTCCGAAGTTCGTAATCCTTGATGAGCCTTTCAACTTCCTTGACCCAAGCAGTCAGAACCAATTAAAGAAACTCCTGACTGCATACAAGGAACAACATCAAGCCTCTATTCTAATTTCGAGCCATAACCTACACCATACAATAGATATAAGTGACAGGATTGTACTGATGGAGAACGGCTCTATTATAAAGAACATTGCAGAAGTTACTGAAGAATCTATAAAAGCTCTTGAGAACTATTTTCTCTTATGAAGGAAATCACATTGTGCTCAGAACCTTCCTTTAACTTATCTCCCAAGAGATTAAGGATTGCACTGATTTTCTTTTAGAGTCATCCTCTAAAGGCTAAGGGGCTATTCACATCTATCCCCTTGTGTCTTTCCAAACATCGGTAATCATCCAGGTGCTCTATTTCCCACCAGGCAAGACATCAGCATTCATAACACCAAGATGACAATTTAGGGACTCAAAGAGTCCGTATTCCTGCATTTGTATGTAAGTTTGCATCTTGTTTAAACTTAGTTGAAAACATATCACAAACATCAGGAACATGAAACGTAAAACGTGGCGTAAATATCATAAATGGATTGGTATCGTAATCACATTCTTCTTAATAATGTTCTGTCTGTCAGGCATCATACTCAATCATCGCCAGTGCTTTTCCGACATCAATATAAGCCGTGGGCTATTACCGGACCAGTACACTTTCAAGCAATGGAACAATGGGCTTTTACGTGGTACACTACGCTACAAAGATACGGACGGACATGACATTGTACTCATATACGGCACATCTGGTATAATACGGACTGACACAACAGCATCACATTTCACGGATTATAACCAAGGATTGCCCACGGGTGCTGACTATCGGCAGATAAGAGGAATGGTCGCAACACCGCAGGGCGACCTCTTTGCAGCCAGTATCATGGGGCTATATAAAACAGGTAAACATGCGCATTGGCTGTCAGTACCTCTGCCAATGACGGACGATGATGAGTTGTTGACAGATATAACCACACACGGCGACACCCTTGTCGTGCTCTCCCGTTCTCATCTTTATTATGCCATAGCACCTTACAAGAGTTTCACACGGCTTGACCTACAGGCACCTGAGGGATATGAAAACAAAGTATCGCTCTTCCGCCAGATATGGCTTTTGCACAGTGGGGCTTTATTCGGCACCGTAGGGAAGTTCCTCATGGACGGAATATCCATTGTCCTCATCGTCCTCTGCGTGACAGGTATATGGTTCTGGCTACGCCCAAGGAGTGTCCGCATTCTGCGATGGCACACAAAAACAGGGATTTATACATTCTTCCTCACGCTTTTTATCGCATTGACCGGATGGGCATTGCGTCCTCCTGTCATGATAGCTCTCGCTACGAACAGCACACGCCCATTGCCGGGAACATCCTTGGACAATGACAACGCCTGGTTTGACAAACTGAGAATGATTCGTTATGACGAACAGCTACACGACTGGCTTCTCTCAACTTCTGAGGGATTCTTCTCCTTACGTTCCTTCGACAGTAAGCCACACAAAGTGTCATCGCCGCCTCCAGTCAGTGTGATGGGACAGACAGTGTGGCAGCGTGACTGTTATGGAAGATGGCTGATTGGTTCTTTTGACGGGCTTTATTCCTGGGACAGGAACAGTTGTACAATCATTCCATACGAGAACTACATGACATCCTCACCCCGCATACCGGGTACAGCACCAGACGGACAAACCATTTCGGGCTATAGTTCAGACTTTACAAATAAGGAATGTGTCGTGAGCTACTTCAGCGGAACACCATTTGCAAACCAGCCCGAGGAACTGGAAAACAAGCCTATCTCACTTTGGAACCTTGCCTTAGAGATACACACGGGCAGGGTCTATGCTGGTGCATTAGGTTCTTTCCTCTTCATCTTCATGGCAGGACTACTCATTGTGTTCGTAATCGTATCTGGCAAGAAGCTATAGAAATATTACAAGCAGGCATTAGTTGGGAAACAGGTTACACTAAGGTGTTACCAAGATGTAACACTGTGAAAAGCAGTATCTAACAAACTGTTTTCCAACTAATGCCTGAAATCACGGTGCTGTTTAATCTCCAAGGATTTCTTCAGGTTTCTCTACAAACAGACTTGCACCGTGTTCTAACAGGAAATCCTTGTCACGAAACCCCCAAAGTACGCTGATACAAGGCAATCCGCAGTTCTTTGCCGTCATTACATCCACATCACTGTCACCGATATATACCGCACCTTCCTTCGGAGCATCCAACTGGCGAAGTGCCTCCAGCACTGTATCGGGAGCAGGCTTCTTCCTGATTGTCTCACGCTCGCCTATTGCCACATCTATCATATCAGGGAAAAAATGGCATGCAAGTTCCTGTGTTGCTGCATAGAACTTGTTGCTCACGATGGCCAGTTTCTTGCCACGCCGCTTCAACTCGCAAAGCAACTCAGGAATACCATCGTAGGGACAGGTAGTATCAAGGTTATGTTCCATGTAATGTTCGCGAAACCTGGCGTATGTTTCCTCAAACTTAGGATTCTCAACACCACCGGGAACAGCACGCTCCATAAGCAGTCTGACCCCATTTCCCACGAACATACGCACCTCTTCCACAGTACGTTCCGGCATACCAGCCCAACGAAGCGCATAGTTTGTACTTGCGGCCAAATCGCCTAACGTACTCAGCAACGTCCCGTCTAAATCAAAGATATATGTATCAAATTCTTTCATTATCCCTTTATTTACTGCAGACAAAATTACACAATAATACAGACAACAAACTATCTTTTCTCTTAAATTTCAAAAAAGAACCCATCAAAGTTGCCTGTCATTGCATGTTTAATACATTAAAGTTGTAACTTTGCAGCCCTAAGATATAAAGTAAAGACGATGACAAAAACTAAAGGAAAGAGCAAGGGATCAACCTCCCGACGGATCATTGTTGCCATCCTTGCCGTACTGGCAGGTGTGGCTTACTTTCTTTTCTTCTCGGGAATGTCCCGCACTGGGAAGGAATATTACCTTCTCATAGACGAGGATGACAATATAGACTCTGTCTACGCCAAACTACAGCCACTCTCTACGCCTCATGGCTTCTGGGTATTCAAACAGCTTGCAGGCGTCATGGGGTATGCTGACAACATCCGGGTCGGCAGATTTGCCGTAGGTTCATCAGGCTCACTGCAGACATCCCGCCACATTATCAACGGACTGCAGGCACCTGTCAAGATCACAATCAAATCGGTAAGAACCATTGACGACCTTGCTACAGACGTTAGCGGAAAGATGATGTTCACACGCGCCGAACTCCTTTCAAGACTCAAGTCAAAAGAGACCTGCAAGAAATACGGCTTCACGCCTGAGACCATCCCGGCAATGTTCATCCCTAACACATACGACTTCTACTGGAACACAACAGTCGATAAGTTCCTCGACAAGATGAGCGAGGAAAACAAGAAGTTCTGGAATTCTGAACGGAAAGAGAAGACAAAGAAGGTTGGACTAACACAAAGTGAGGTCGTAACGCTTGCAAGTATTGTAGACGAAGAAACCGACAACGAAGCTGAAATGCCTGACATTGCAGGTATGTACATCAACCGTCTGCACATCAACATGCCGCTGCAGGCTGACCCGACGGTAAAGTTTGCAACCAGAAACTTCACAGCCCGCCGCATCTACCAGAAGTGGCTCACGGTTGACAATCCTTACAACACCTATAAGTATCGTGGGCTTCCTCCCGGACCTATCCGCATCCCGTCAGTTGCAGCCATTGATGCTGTTCTGAACTATGTTCATCATGACTATATCTATATGTGTGCAAAGGAGGATTTCAGCGGCACGCACAACTTTGCCAAGACTTACGAAGAACATCAGGTGAATGCTGAGAAATATGCCAAGGCTCTGAACAAACGCGGCATCAACTAATCAGAAGATGCTGGAAAGGAAAAAGCAAAAGCAAGGAAAGGGTTTGAAATAACCTTACAAAACATATAGCGTTTCCGTATCTGAAAAGCTGCCAGAAGCTCCTTCATTCTCAGATTCACAACCAACAGATAATCAAAGCATTTCAAAACAGTACAAGAAAAGGTGCTTAGTTGGACTCCAACTAAGCACCTATCGGACATCAATCAGTGCTTAATTTGAACGTAACAGGTCATCTGTTGATTTTCCCAACATAACTTTTTTATTACATAACCAGCATAGAACATTCAAGTTTCAGAACCTAAAGACTATGCTATACTTTCTATCAAAAGCCATATATTTAATAAGGTGACTATGCCTGCCAGTGAATAAAGAAATACCATATTCAACCTGCTGTTGGCATACTGTCCCATTACACGCTTTGACGAGGTCAGTCCAACCTGCAGGAAAACAGTGAAAGGAAGCTGGACAGAGAGGAACATCTGTGAGATAATGAGCCCCTTGAACGGGTCACCGATAAAGAATATCATCAGAAGCGCAATACCCAACGAAAGGACTATACCCACGATGGAGTGCGTGTCTTTTGCATTATACGACTCGCCAAACAGCCCCGAGAAGATACTACCAGCCGCCATTCCACTTGTAATCGTACTTGAAATACCTGCCAGCAGCAAGGCTATTGCGAAGATGTTTGCGGCATTGTCACCCAGCAAAGGCTGTAACATAGCCTGTGCCTGTGAAAGTTCATCAACATGCTGACCATGCGAGAAGAACGTACTTGCTGCCAGAAGAATCATGGCAGAATTGATAGCCCACCCCACAATCATGGAGAAAAGCGTATCAATAAACTCGTACTTCAGCATGTGGCGGATGCGCTCGTCTCCCTTCAAGTGAATCTGACGGCTCTGTACAATCTCTGAATGGAGAAACAGGTTATGGGGCATTACAACAGCTCCCAATACACTCATGATAATCAAAAGTGAGCCTTGCGGCACTGTCGGCACAAATGCTCCCTCAATTGCTGCGGGCCAGTGAATATCGACAAGGAAAAGCTCATAGATAAACGAAAGGCCTATCATGGACACAAAACCAATGATGGCACGCTCCATCTTCTTGTAACTGTTGGTGAACAGCATGATAAGTACAGCCACTGTCGTCAGCACAGAGCCTGTCGGGATACTTATTCCAAAAAGCATCTGCAAGGCAATAGCACCACCGAGTATCTCTGCCAACGAGGTGGATATACTGGCAAGGATCGCACTTACAATAATCGGACGCCCCACCCACTTTGGTGCATACTTCACAGCAGCCTCGCTCAGACAGAGACCTGTCACAATTCCCAAGTGCGCTACATTGTGCTGCAAGGCAATGAGCATAATCGTTGAAAGTGTCACAACCCACAACAGCGCATAACCATACTCTGAGCCTGCGGCAAAGTTGCTTGCCCAGTTGCCCGGGTCGATGAAGCCGACGGTCACAAGCAGGCCGGGACCGATAAACTTAAAAATATCCAAGGCACCCAAAACCCGTGGATGATCCTTGCGTCGTAGTTCTTTAAATATATTCTTCATTTTTCTCAAGTTTTATGCAAAGTTACAATATCTATATGAAAAACAGCAGGAGAAAGAAAGAATAATAATTGAGTTCTACTTTCTGCCGTATAGTAACACCTTGTTTTCCATCCATTTAGACAACAAAACAGTACAAACCGTAAAACAGGAAAAGCCATAAATACTTATATGTACAAACAAGTTGCAAATTATAATATAATTCCTAAGAACACTGGAGAAAACATAAAAGATTTTTATTTAAAAAGAGCATAGAAAAAATGCAGATTGTCATATAAAATGACAGAAGCCATAAGTGCTGGAAATGAGAAATGCCCAACGCTTCACAGCGACGGGCATTCAATCTCAATAGGTATTAGTTTCTTTAAGGTAAAAAGATTGTATTCAGGATAACGATTGCAAAGATAAGAGAATATTTTTATACGAGCAAACTTTTATGCAACTTTTTTGTTCAAAACAAAGCAATTATTATATTACAGAATCCGCCTTCCACCTCGCTGTTTCACGTCTTTTGTGACATACTTGCGAAAGGGAACGGAAAGCATGTTTCATTCTGTTACAAAACCGCCTGCAAACATATCAGAACAACACGTAAAGACGCTTTGCACAAAGTGTCGTTCAGAATATATGTAAGAATATTCACCATTATTTAGGTTCTTCCGTTAAATACGTAGATTGGAAACAGAATAAAGGCTTATACGCTTGAATGGTATGACTATCCAAAATCAGATGGTTTTACAAAGGGGGAATAAACTACAAGATAAAATGCAGAAAAGGCAAATAAACACGATGTCTACCCGTTACTATGTCTTTCCGCCTTCTACAAACGGCTTATCCCCATGTTACCCAACATTTGTAAACTATTTTCATACACCCTAAAGCTAACACATGGTCTTTTGGCTTTGAAAAGACGCCCAATTGACTTGCAATAGATGCCCTTTTGAGGTCTAACTGACGCCCTTTTGAAGTCCAATTAAGCACCTTTTCTTGCACGACTTTATAACTAACTGATTTACTGTTGGTTGCAAACTTGCTTTTTACACGTGTTTTAGCCTTTATCTGCAGGTATTTTACCCGAAATTATGTCATGATTTTTCAAATCCTTATCTACGTTTCTCAAAGTATCAACATGAAAAGATTTTCTGTGTCGGAGGATGACAATAGAAAAGACAGCCAAGACAGTCTTGCCTGTCTTTTTGTATAATGCATAACTTCGGTTCTTTTGTTAAAGCTATACGAAAAGTATCCATGCATTTAACGGAAGAACCATTATTTATATAGTAAAGTCTGTCATAAACGAGAAAAAATAAGTAACTTTGCAGCATAATAACAAACAAGAAAATATGACTACAATAGAGAACAACACCAATGAGGAGAAGCGTAGCTTGAGCTTCGTTGAGCAACTGGTTGAGGAAGACCTCGCAGAAGGTAAGAACGGAGGACGTATCCAGACACGTTTCCCGCCAGAGCCAAACGGCTATCTCCACATTGGACATGCAAAGGCTATCTGCATGGACTTCGGTGTAGCTGAACATTATAATGGCATCTGTAATCTTCGCTTTGATGACACCAACCCAAGCAAGGAGAATACAGAATATGTAGAGAATATCCTTCATGACATCAGCTGGCTTGGCTTCAAGTGGGGCAACATCTATTATGCCAGTGACTACTTTGAGAAACTGTGGGAATTTGCTCTATGGATGATAAAGAAAGGACTGGCTTATGTTGACGAGCAGACTTCGGAAGAAATTGCAGCACAGAAAGGAACACCGACCACACCAGGCATCCCATCACCTTACCGTGACCGCCCTGTTGAGGAGAACCTCGCACTGTTTGAGAAGATGAACACAGCCGAGGCTGTCGAAGGAAGTATGGTACTACGTGCAAAGCTCGATATGGCTAATCCTAACATGCACTTCCGTGACCCAATTATGTACCGGATCATTCAGATTCCACATCATCGTACAGGCACAAAATGGCATTGTTATCCGATGTATGACTTTGCACACGGACAGAGTGATTACTTTGAGGGAGTCACCCACTCTATCTGTACACTTGAATTTGTTCCTCACCATCCGCTCTATGATAAGTTAGTAGACTTCCTGAAGGAAAGTGACGGCACAGCGGATAACCTCAAAGACAACCGCCCACGACAGATTGAGTTCAACCGCTTGAACCTTACCTATACAGTAATGTCAAAGCGTAAACTCCATACACTTGTCGATGAAAACCTCGTGAAGGGATGGGATGACCCACGTATGCCGACACTCTGCGGTATGCGCCGTCGTGGCTATTCTCCAGAGTCTATCCGCAACTTCATTGACTCAATTGGCTATACCAAGTTCGATGCACTTAATGACGTAGCCTTGTTGGAGGCTGCTGTACGTGATGACCTGAACAAGAAAGCAACACGTGTGAGTGCTGTACTCGACCCTGTGAAACTGGTTATTACGAACTATCCAGAGGGCAAGACTGAGGAGATGGAAGCTATCAACAATCCAGAGAATGAGGCTGATGGCACACATACCATAACCTTCTCAAAGAACCTTTGGATTGAACGTGCAGACTTTATGGAGGATGCACCACGAAAATTCCAACGATTACGTCCTGGGAAAGAAGTACGTTTGAATAATGCATACATTATTAAATGTCCAGAAGTTGACTATTGCAAAAAAGATACAGAAGGAAATATTATAGAAATCTATGCAGAATACGATTCAGAAACACGTAGTGGAACTTCTGGATCAGATAGGAAAATCAAGGGAAAAACTCTCCACTGGGTTAGCGCAGACCATTGCTTAAAGGCTGAAGTACGTGAGTACGACCGTTTGTTCAATGTTGAGAATCCTGCTGCTGACGAACGTGATTTCCGTGAACTTCTCAACCCAGAGAGCCTAACCGTACGCACGGAGTGCTACGTTGAGCAGTATCTCTCCGAGAAAAAGCCCGGCGATTATCTACAGTTCCAGCGTACGGGCTACTTCATGCTTGACCCAGACACAACCGATAATCACCTTGTATTCAACAAGACTGTCGGTCTGAAGGATACCTGGGCTAAGAAAGCCAAAGCATAACAAAAAAGCAAGATTTGGACATATACTATCACAGCGATAAGTTCAAGCAGCTGCTCCGCAGATACGAAGCACTGCAGGAAGGCAACATCAGCGAGTTCCTCGACCCAGAGGAACTGACTGATGTTGCTGAGTATTATCACTCTGTCGGTGAGGAAAACAAAGCCATAGAAGCTGCCGACTATGCTGTCAGAATGTACCCGACTGCCACTGCCCCACTCGCTTTCAAGTCACGAATGGCATTGCTTATTGACAACAATCCACAGCTTGCCGACGAGATTGCCGAGACAATTATTGACAAAAGCGACCTCGACTACCTCTATCTGAAGGCAGAAATCATGATTGCCGAGAACAAGGTCAGTGCTGCAGACATCTTCCTTCAAACCCAGTATGATGAAACCATAGCCACAGAAGACCGTGAGGATTACATCCTTGATGTTGCAGTCCTATTCGCAGATTACGAAGAGACGGATTACGCTGAGAAATGGCTGAAACGCTCGACGATGACTGATGACAACGACTATAAGGAACTTCATGCACGTATTCTCAAGAGCCACGGCAGATATGAAGAGAGCGAATCCATCTTCAATGAACTACTTGATTCCAACCCCTACTCTGGTCCTTACTGGAACCAGCTGGCACAGAATCAGTTTCTTAGAAATGACATCCAGGATTCAATCACGTCAAGCGAATACTCCATTGCCATCAATCCAGATGATGATGAAGCCATCCTCAACAAGGCTAACGGACTCTTCACACTTGGCAATTACGAGGAATCACTGAAGTATTACGAGCGTTACAAGCAGCTCTGTCATAACCAGGATACCAGCGTCATAGATGTTACCATCGGACATATTCACCTCATGCAGGGACATGCAGCCGAAGCACAGCAGTGCTATCAGCAGGCTTTATCCGAGTCAAAAGACAAATCACTGACCCTCATTCACATTGGCATATCGGCTTTCGACAACGGATATGTCGAGTATGCCTACCGCATCTTCATCAGTCTGTTGCCAGAAATGGACGATGACTGGGACATAGGATTTGCTTATCTTGCACGCTGTTGCTACGAACTTAAGAAGGAGAAAGAATACAGGACATATCTGCAGAAAGCCGTTGAACGAAACCCTGAGGAATGTATTGAAGTACTTTCCGACCTTTATCCGGAAGGTGCAAATCCACAGGACTACCTCACCGCCAACGTACTATAACAGAACAAATAAACAAGAAAATTAATTAACAACACATCATTATGAGCTTTATAACAGCCTTGCTCTCACAGCTTAATTATGGCACCATCTTTTTCCTGATGCTTCTTGAAAGTACGGTTATCCCTGTACCATCAGAGCTGGTTGTCGCACCTGCAGCCTATCATGCAGCTGCAGGAAACCTTAACATATGGTTGGTAATTCTCTTTTCAACATTGGGAGCCGACGTTGGTGCAACTATAAACTATCTTGCAGGATGGTATCTTGGCCGTCCTATCATCTACAAGTTTGCCAACAGCAAATGGGGACGTGCCTGCCTGTTGAATCAGGAAAAAGTTGAAAAGAGCGAGAGATATTTTGACAAGCATGGTATGATTGCCACTATCACAGGACGTCTCCTGCCAGGCATACGCCATCTTATTTCCATCCCTGCAGGACTGGCTAAGATGAACTATTGGAAGTTCCTGCTATATACCACGCTTGGTGCAGGTGCATGGCACAGCATTCTTGCTTTTCTGGGACACTACATGCACTCTTTTGTTCCAGAGAATCAACTTCACGATAAGATTTTAGAATATGGTGAATACATCAAAATCGGCTTGATAGTCCTGGTCATCATTACCTGCATCTACTTCATCGTTAAATGGTATATCAGAAAAAACAGAAACAATAATAACCAGACAGAAAGGGCATAACGCTGCCTGCTGGTATTCAACTTTTAAAATCCCTTATTATGATTTCAAACGAAAAATACATCGAAGAAATTGCCAACGGACAGCTTCTTTCTGACGAGGAAGAGCGCACATTGGCTGAAAGAATAAAGGTTGGAGATGCAAAAGCTCTGGAGAAACTGACCAAATCCAACTTGAAATTCGTTGTTTCTCTGGCACATCAGTACCGCAACCGGGGATTAGGAGAAGATGACCTCATCAGCGAGGGAAACATAGGTATGATGCATGCGGCACAGAAATTTGACGGTTCAAAGGGTGTACGCTTTGTAGTTTTTGCAGCTCCCTATATCCGTTCCGCCATGGAAGAGGCGATAAAAGAACAGGCTGCACTCTACAAACTGCCTAAGACTGAGAAGAGTAAGTTTGAGCAGAAACGCTCACATCCCATCTCAATCGACCAGCCCGTACCTGTAGGAAGCAATAACAACTTCACACTGCAGCATGTATTGGAGAATGACAACGCACAACATGCCGACGAACATCTCAACCAGGAAATTCTCAGTGCTGAAATTCAAAAGGGGCTGGATGTTCTTGACGAACGTGAGAAAAGCGTCATCACATATATCTATGGTCTGACAGGAGCCCATTACACCATGTCTGAGATTGCTGAACACATGGGACTGAAGCGTGAGCGTGTGCGCCAGATTCGCGACAAGGCTTTGCGTAAACTGCACAAGAAAATGAAATAGACACTGTTCGGAAAAGAAGAACAGAGGTAAAAACAAAGGTTCTTAAAAGACAGATATATGGACTCAGAAATGATGAATATTTCACATTGAGACTATATACATTGCATGACAGGCATCTATGCATTTAACGGAAGAATCAAAAAAAGAGCCATGTCCAACTCTAATAAGGAGTTGCGACATGGCTCTTGGGATTTGTAGATTATAAAACGTTACTTTTTCAGAAGGTTCATTATAGTTTTAACACATCCTCTTACTAAACATTTGCAGGTCTATTCCATTTTGACAAGCTATTAACCGCCAACATGTATCCTGCCAGGCACTCCACTATTTCGGAGAAATAGGAAGAGGTCTTAGAACCTATCTATTAGAAATGTATTCTGAAGTCGATACCCATCTGGAAAGGATTGCCCATCTGTGCAAATGTGTATCGAGTACCAGTAGCAGCACTCTGTACGGCAAAGGTGTTATACTTTGTATCCGTCAGATTACGAACCCATAGATTGACATGTAATGGTCCGAAGTCAGCATCAGCATGAGCACCTAAGACAGCATAGAAGTTCTGACCGATGGTATTCTGCTCATCCCAATAGATCTTTCCCTGCGAAGCAAGGTTCAAACCTACTGTAACACTACGCAGATGGAAGCGGTTTGTAGGATCAAGCAAAGCTGCCGGGTCTACATCTATACGATAGTCTGCACTTGCCCCGAGGGTATGCTGGGGTACAAACGGCACACGCTTATTCTTGTAATCAACTGTTCCGACTCCAGGAATCGAATCCCTATACTCATCAAAGCGGGCACTTGTAAATCCATAGCTGAGAGCGTATGTGAGCCTGTTATCCAGCGCACCACCACGGAGAGTTGTCTCCAGACCGCAGGAATGACTGCGACCCGCATTCGTCATCACTCGTCCGAAACCATAATTGCCAGCCATAACAGAGAGCTGCTGGTTATGTATCTGCATATAGTAAGCTGCAAGGTCAAGATGAAGCTGGTTGTTGAAGAGATTAAGATGTGCCCCAGCTTCATAGTTCCAGCTTGTCTCCGGCTTATACTCTATGGTCTTTGCAATACGCTCATAATAAGCCTCATCATGTGCAATATCAACATCCCCACGTGCCTTATTTGCCGCTTGTGACGTCTCAGCCTGAAGTACATCAGAGAACATCTCAAAGTTATAACCACCTGCACGATAGCCCTTTGACCATGTTGCATAGACATTGCTACCATTCTGAAGGCGATAGGTCAGTCCCATCTTTGGCAGAAACTGCTTGAAGTGGTTATGCTCACGATGCTTCAACATGGAAGTGATGACAGGGTTTAACTTTATACCCATCACATTCTCCTGCAACGCCAAACGAGATGACGTTTCATAATCGATACCTACTCGGGAGTAATCATAACGCAAGCCCAAAGTTGCGGTGAGGCGTTCCGAGAATTCTACATTGCTCTCATGATAGACACCGAAATTGAGTGTCGGGGTGCGGAACACACCCGGCACAGGCTCCATCGTCATGTTTATGTTGACACCGCCTGCCCCGGCAATCGCCGCTGCAGCACTTGCACGGGCGGTTTTATTGGCAAGTTCCTCCGACATACCACCTGCTATCAAACCTTGTGCTATACGGCGTGCCATGGCATTAAGCATACCATTATAGGCATAACTCGTTATCTTTTTTGAAAGATAGGTGTTCATATCCTGACCGAAGTAAACAGGAGCTGTGATTTTCAACCACTGATAAGAACCGAAAGCACCGAATGTCCAGTGCCATCTGCTGTTATTACGGCTCTTGACAGAAAGTTCCTCAACCAGAGCATTTCCATGCTGCCGTTGAACAAGATGTATAAAATCCTGTGGACGATAATCAATATCCATGAGCATATAGTCATGGAGATATTGCCACGAGGTCATAGAATTGATGTCAAAACCATTGCCCATATACTTGATTCCCACTCCTGTGTTGAGGATATTCCGACGGTAATTGCTCTGCCGGTTCTGGTTGGGCATCTGTGTTCCGGCCTTCAGCCCATAAAGAGGTGAAGTGATTGGTGCAGATGCTATCTCATTCTCGGTCACAATCTGACCGTATGGAAAACCATTCTGTCGGGTAAACTGATAATCAGCCATGAAATCAAAGGTCAGCCTGCCCGATGGATTCCACAAGAAGCGACCTTTTCCACCAAATTCATTAATAAGGTCGGCACGTGTCCCATCAAACTGGTTACGGAAAAAGCCATTCTGTCCTCCATAGAATCCAGCCAATGAGAAAGCAGTCTTGTCATTCAGCTTCTCATAATGGCTCGCTTCTATCTTGCGAAGGAATTTCGTACCGACAGAAACCTTAACGTCTGTTCCCTGATAACGGAAGGGATTACGACTATAAAGACGAATCAGTCCGCCTTCAGTATTCATACCATAGAGTGTCCCCTGTGGACCATGTAGAACATCGACACGGTCAATATCATACGCATGAAAGTTGAAAGCACTCTTGCTCAATATCGGCATACCGTCCACATAGATACCTACGGCTGGCGAATAAACACGGGAGCCGATGCCACGCATATATATAGAAGAGGTGTAACGGCTGCCATGTTCTGGCATGACGAATGAAGGAACAAACGTCGAGAGCTGGCGTGCGTCCTGCACATTGAGTCCGTGAAGCTGGTCGCCATTGAAAGACGTACTGCTCAATGGCTGCTGCCGAAGACGAAATGCCTCCTTGGGCTGTTCTACAACCACAACTTCGTCAATGTCATACACTCGGGAGGAATCTCCTCTTTCATCAATATTATCAGCATGTACTCCTATGGGCAAAAATGACACCAACAAGAGAACGATACCAAGTTTTGATTTAATCATACAATCTTGTCCTAATGTTCTTATGCAAATGTTAACGTTGGCAAAGGTAAGAAGAAAATATATAACACGCAATCCTTATTTATTAGGAATATAGCGATTCGGACATTAAAGAGCAAACACATAAAAGGGATAAGAAATGAAAAAAGGGGAAACCCGATTCATCTGCCCACTCACTCTAAATTGTAACATAATAATCAAAGACTAAAAACCAATACATGATGAATTGGACTTGAATTAACGCCCTTTTGGCTTCTAATAGATGCCCTTTTGGCGTGTTACTAACGCCCTTTTGAAGTCCAATTAAGCACCTTTTCTTGCAGCACTTTGTAACTATTTGACTACATGATAATTACGAGAACACAAAAATGACCGTTTTTACCCTTAGAACCGAGTAAAAAACAGTCATCAAATTGTAAATATATTTCTAAACCAACAGATGATTATTTGCAGATAGAAAACCTACTATTTCTCCTTTTTTCTGCGTTCTTTAGCTATTCATTCACAGCCCCACATTGTGGACATCTCCCTTTCCTGTGAAGGCGTACACCACAGTTACCACAATAATAAGTCTCGCTGCTCTTACGCAGATAGACACGGAAAGCATAATAGATGTAGGCGATGAGAAGCGGATAACCTATATAATATAAGGTAAGCACGGAGAAAACAATGTAATTCACTGCACATACCGCACCTAAACCACTAAGATAAAGTAAGGTGTCGCCCGACCTCAACAGTCTCCGCACGTCATCAATAGTTGCAATACCGATAATAAGCATTGCCCACACAAGCACCAGGAAGATGTTGAGCAATAAGGGTTGTGAGAAGGGGTTGAGCGAGGGATGGAAGTAAAACTCACGCCACGTCTCGGGTGCAAAGAGCTGTATGCTGGCATAAAAGGCGGCAGAGAGTGCCACGATGACGGCTAACAGCGTGGGATAGAACGAGCTGATGTCGTTAAAATGTACAATATGTGCATTCTTCTTCAATATCTTACGAGCCAGATAGCCTACGCCTATAACTGATATGATAATCAGAAAGATAAGGAGGTGAATATTGGAAAAGGTTGAGATGAACTGCGAAATAGGGTCAGCAGGGTCAACCTTTTTCAACAGACGACCTTCATGAGTCCAGCCAAAAGCATAATCTTCCGTGGCTATCTGCACCCACACCGAGTCCTGTTTATCATTCGGAAGAATACGGATGTCAGCCACAACAACCTCCTTTCCTTTCTTCACGGCAAAGGAATCTGTCGTCATACCGTTGACCGCTTCCTCAGGTTGCTGGCGAAGAAGCATCAGCGAATCTGATACTACGACAAAATTGAATCCCTGCGAGTAATGGTGCTTTATCCGGAAAGACAATGAGTCAACCTTGCTTGTCATACCTTGCCATTCATCCTCCGCACTGTCCTTTTGCTTCAAGATAGAGTCGCCTCCAGCCTCTATCTTACGGGATATCTGTGCTTCCTGAATACTGTCTGACAGACGGAATGAAGACGGTGTCTTCTTATGATAACAACCCGTCAGCAATAAATTCAACCCTATCAACAGGACAAACAAAACAGAACAATATCTTTTCATATTAGCATCAAATCTTGAATTTCATACTGGATAAATATTCATCTGACAATCCTTGCAGTCGAACTCTAAACGGAACCGGCGCTTATCGGGCAACTCAAGGAAAAGAGGTTCACGCCATGTGGGTTTCTTTCCTCCTCGCTTGACACAATAACCAAGGGAGTAACGGATGCAATGACGACACTGCATAAGCAGAGGGGAAGTTCCCTCTGACTTCTCCGAAGAGGAGGAAAGCCCGTTTGCCGATGCCTTGTCAGAGAGAGGTTCTACATGTACACCCTTCCTGTCACTTCCTTTCCTGCCAGTAAACATTGAAGCCGAGGGTGTGGAAGAACTTTTTGGATACTGCAGCTCAAAGGCAGAATCAACCTTTGCCAATCCCTGCTGTTCATAGAATTTACGGGCAGCATCATTGGAGATATTATACAAATAGGGCAAATCTTGATATTGAGAAGGATTTACCATTGTAATCTGGGGCTTGCGGGCAGACACCTCCACCACTGACTTCCGATGAATAGCCATACGCTGCATTCCCTTCACCTGTTCGTCGAGATTCTCTATCACCATACGACGAAGTTCGGCAAGGATACTACTTGGAACGAAGTACATATCTGCTCCCTCAGCTATCTCAACCTCCGTACATTCATAAACGGTATTGCCCAACTTGGTTAACTGGCGAATGATATTATCATGTTGTGGTTTCTGTGCAAGTTCAAGAGAAAGAGAAAGGGAGGAGACTCCCCAAAGACCTCCCCCGACCCTCTCCGAACCATCAGTCACTGACCGAAGGGAAGTAATAGGAGGGGAGAGCCTAACGGGGTTCTCGTCGGATGTTCGTTCGCTACATGTTCGTACGTTAGATATTCGTTCGTTGGATGTTTGATTTGGAGCAGAACTTCCTATCACCTCTGCTTTTGCCCATATTCCCCCACGACTATCCGCCAGGCACTCCCCTTCTTCGGAGGGGTTGGGGAAGGTTTTAGAGGAAGTCCCGAACCGCATCTTAATCGCAATCTTACGTTCAGCGGTCTTTCCACTCAACTCTTTGTCAAACGCTTGGTCCTGATTTCGATACAACCCCATACCGGGCTTTAAGCCTCTCGGCATCTTGAAAGGATAGAGCCTATTACCCACGGCACGGTTCACACGGAATCCTTCCAAGCGTGTTGGCTGACCTTCTGCATCACGTGAAAGGAAACACAGACCGTCACCATTCGCAAAGTTCGCAGTGCTGGACACATTGAAACTGTCACGTCTTATCTCCTTTACCCGACCAACAAACTCGCCCAAAGCCTTTGGAGTATCAGGTGAGAAGATGTCAGCCTGTCTTCCCTTGAGGAAGTAATTGGTATAACCACGGTTGAAAGTCTTTTTCAAATCGGGTGTAAACGAATAGCGAACACGTCCCAAAGAGGCGCGACGGAACTCGTCCGGGTGCTTACGGATAATCTCGTCAATGCGCTTGCTATAAGCCGAAACGACATTCTTCACATAGTTTATATCCTTCAATCTTCCTTCAATCTTGAAGGCGCAAGCCCCTGAACGCATAAGCGTCTCAAGGTTATCTATCTGACTCATATCCTTCAGTGAGAGAAGATGACGCTGGTGTTCGATGGTCTTACCGTCAGAATCTTTCAAGTCAAACGCCAGTCGACAGAACTGTGCACACGCACCACGATTGGCTGAACGACCGAAACTATACTGTGACACATAACATACACCACTGTAACTCACGCACAATGCACCGTGCACGAAGGCTTCCAGTTCAAGCTCCGGCAGTCGGCTGTGGATACCGTTTATCTCCTCAGCTGACAATTCACGGGCAAGTACGACACGGTCAAAGCCCTGCTGGCTCAGCCATTCTGCCTTCTCCCATGTCCGTGTATCGCACTGTGTACTGGCATGAAGTGCTACCGTATCGGGCACTATTTCCCTCACCTTGCTCATCAATCCCATGTCCTGCAGGAGGAAGGCATCAACGCCAACCGCCACCAGTTCACGAACCAAAGCAAGTGTATCTTCAAACTCATCGTTATAGATAATCGTATTGATGGTAACGTGAACCGTGGCACCATAGCGGTGAGCATATTCGCATAGCTTGCCAATATCCTCCACACTATTGCCTGCAGACTGACGCGCACCAAAGCGGGAAGCACCGATGTACACGGCATCTGCACCGTGTTCAATGGCAGCTATTCCGCATTCCAAGTTCTTTGCTGGTGCAAGGAGTTCGATTGTGGTGGGTGATGGATGTTGGGGGAAAGGTGATGGGTGTTGGATATTGGGTGATGATGAATACATATTGTTGGGTGATGGGTGTTGGATATTGAGTGATGGGTGGTGAATATTGGGTGATGATGGTCACTATTGTTGGATGATGGGTGTTGGATGTTGGGGGATGATGGTCACTATTGTGGGTGATGGGTGTTGAATGTTGGGTGATGATGGTCACTATTGCTGGGTGATGGGTGTTGGATGTTGGGTGATGATGGTCACTATTGTTGGGTGATGGGCGTTGGATGTTGGGTGATGATGGTCACTATTGTTGGGTGATGAAGAAATCTAACAATGGGCATCAGCTATTTATAATAAAGGTTCTGCTGGATTTAGTGTGAATTAACTTATGTCTAGCCCACCGTAGAAAAATAGAATAGCAATCCTGTACCTCTCGGCAGTTCCATATCCTCTGCCGATGGTCTTTATCTCTTGAATGGAGCCGTTGGTTCTTTCGGCTTTGCCGTTATTTGCACCTGTGACCATGGCTCTGACAATGCCTTTAAGGTGTCTCTTGAATATGAAGACCACCCCGTTGATTTCCTCTATGTTGTACTGCAATGCATCATCCATCCGGCGCAGCAACATTCCGTAAGCTTCCATGTCACCATGGTACTTGAGATGTAGGAGGTCACGAAAGAGTTCTTTGACTTTCCAAGCCTGCGAAACCTCATATTCCGCATCTTCAAGCTTGTTGAAACGAGCCTGGTCGTTGGTGGTATATTTGGACTGGTCCTTTAACCACAAATATTTGGTGTGTCTCAGTTCCGGGAAGTGCCTGACCTCACGTTTGCGAACTTTGTCAACGGCGTCGTTCAGATAGGTGACACAGTGGTACATGTCGTGGCAGTGGCTGGCGTTAGGGAAGTACTTCTTCGCTCCGTCAATGAAGGCGTCCCACATGTCCGTGCATACGGTCTTCACACCTGCCCTTTGCTCTTCAGTGAGAGCCTTGGAGCACAGATTCTCAACACTTTTCCTGGTGCGCCCGCCCTCTACTTCGATGACATTTCCTGTATCTCCGTCATAGAGCATACTCACATACTCATGCCCCCGTCGGATTGACTTCTCATCCATACAGACATGCTCATGGATGTGCCTGTCGTCACGCCGATTCAATCCCCGTTCAACAGCCCGTTGCATCACTCCATGCACTTGGTCAAAGGACAGGCGAAGAAGACGTGCAGTCTTTGTCTGATTCTTGGTGGACAGTAGCGTTTCTACCGTTTTTTTTCCATCAACCAAGACAGCCGGGAGTTCGGCATTGCCCACGGAACGGGGACGCTCTTGATCCCATCTCCATCCCGGTATCGGGGGACTCGGGCTTCAAGAATCGTCTTGTACTGCCACATGTCCAAGTGCCTCCAACTCCGTTCGTGACGGAAGTCAAATATAGGGAATTCCTTCCCATTAACATGGATGGTGTCATGGCGATATTTGAGGGTGATGTGTATCTCATCAGCGGAGTCATCACATGTCACACGATCGATTTCCCTGTCATCATTGTTTTGGAGGAGCAGCTTGGCTAAGATGTCTTCTGGTCTCTTCATAATGACCACAAAGATACGAAATCCGCACTGTTTTATGCAAGAAACGGCATGTTAATTCACACTAAATCCAGCAGAACCATAATAAAAGATGATGCTAAGCAAAAGCCACAACTCATTAACTCCCATCATTCAATATCCACCACCCAGCTCAGCCAATTTGTGAACAGCAAGTTGGCATGTGCACGCCAAGTGACAAGCGGACCTTTAGATGGGTCGTCCTCACGATAATAATACTTCGGAACCTCCACATCATCACGCTTGCCAAGATCACGGTGGTATTCTGTGTCAAGTGTGTCGGGAGCATACTCCAGATGACCTGTGATAAAGAACTCACGCCTGCTGCGTGACCTCACGACAGACACTCCGCTTTCCTCTGACTCAGCGATGACTTCAAGGTCATCTACCCGTTCTATGTCCCCACGCCGTATCTCCGTATGACGGCTCTGAGGCATACGGAAGACATCGTCAAAGCCCCGGAAGAGTGGCAGTTCAGGTTTCAATGAAACTGTCGGGAAGATACCAAACATCTTTTTTTCCAATGGGAACTTCGGAACACCATAGAAATGATAGAGTCCTGCCTGTGCCGCCCAACAGATGTAAAGCGTTGAGCCCACGTTCTCACGAGCCCAATTGAATATTTCCTGTAGTTCTGTCCAGTAATCCACCTCCTCAAAAGGCATACCCTCAACAGGCGCACCAGTGACAATCATCCCATCGAACTTCTCCTTGCTGAGTTTTTCAAAATCATGATAGAAACGTTCCATGTGTTCCGCTGCAGTATGCTTTGACACATGGCTTTTTAGTTTCATGAAACTTATTTCCAACTGCAAAGGACTATTGGAAAGCAGGCGTACAAAGTCTGTTTCCGTAATTACTTTCAATGGCATGAGATTGAGCAAGACAATACGAAGTCGTCGGTTTACCGTCTCTTCCTCTTGCTGCCCATCTCCTACAAAGATGTTCTCACGTTTTAATATCTCAATAGCGGGAAGTCCGCTGGGTAATCTTAATGACATATCCTGTTCTCTTTCTATTGCTGAAGAAATATATCAAAACACCTGACGATGCGCTAACATCCGCCCCTACAGTCTGAAACATTCTCTTGCCTGTTCTCTATAATATGACACAAAGATAATAATTAATAATAAATTAGACAAATCCAATCCACACAAAACTCAGTGCAGGCATACTTTATTAAAGGCTTTCATACAACTGTCAAACTGCGACCATAAAGCAACATCAAACCAAGCTGGAAGTTTATACGACTGTGATCTGAACTTCCAAATGATAACATTAACAATACTATCCCCTATCGATTCATCAAAATAGGACTCTCAAAGAACTGTTTACATCCTATTTTAAGCATAGCTACACTCCCACAATCCCCCTGACGAGTGATATAGAATTGTCAATTTTCTTATGACTTTATACAAAACAAAAAGCAATTCCACATCGGATGAAGCTCAACAAAAAAGCAGGTCTGAGCCCATTGCCCAGACCTGCATATACTCAAAGAATGCCTTAACTAAATTCCTTCTACATCTTAGAAAAGTCCTAAAAGCTCATCATGCATTCTCTATACCTTTTCGCAGAAAACTGTAACCCTTATTCTTATTCAGGCCAGCTACAATGTGCATTCTCACGGTCGCCATATCCTGTATGAACCTCTCCCCTTGCAACGTACAGATTGTAAGCACAGAGATTTCTATCAGGGCGAGGCGTGCTTGACCAGAAGTAACCTCTTTGTCCTACGTGCATAAACTCACTGGGGCGATTACTTGGTCCGGTAAACAGACCTGAAAGATAGTAACCATAGGTTGGCAAGAGGATATAGTCATTCGAATTAACAGGCTTGCCTAACTTGATATTCCTATTACTATACACATACTTCGAATATATCTTAAAAGAAGCATTTGTAGTATAGTCTGTTCCATCAGGAGCATTTCTCTTAAGATCTGCCAAGCTCTTTCCGTTTTCCCTTGCAATGACATTGCGCTTCTTCAGCCACATGCTGCCATCATACAAGTGGGTCATAATACACCAGAGAGATGGATCCCAATGTGGGTCACCCTTCTCTGCATACCAGCGGAGCTCATTGGCATTAGGATTGTTCTTTGCCGAACGTGAAGCAGAAGTTGGGAAGTTAGCTTCATTGTACCATCGAGAATCAGACTTAGTCTGCGGATAATGACGGTAACTGCGCTCTCCTCTAAGGATTGGCTGATACTTTTCGAAGCCTGACCATGCGTACTTGTTCGCTGCAGCATCCCACATATAATAGATATTCTGATTGTAGTGAGGAACTGCAAGGTCAACAGAGACTCTTCTGTTCTTTCCTGGGGTAAATGTCATAGTACCATAGTTCTGCTTTACAGAGCCATATACCAAAGTCTTACTATCATAAAGGAAATATTCTATTGTGAAATTATGATAAGTACCTGGTGCAAAAACCATAATTGCAGCATTCTTCCGATGATTTGTTCTGGTAGGAATAGCAAAACCATTTGGATGACCGCCATTCAGTTCAAGCGTAACACTGCGGTTCGATGCATTTGCTGCAGGACGTGTCCTGAGGTCGATACCGTTATCATCGAAAGCATACTCTCCAGTAAGTGCCTCGTCAGCTGTGACCTTAATCTTGGTAACCTTTACATCTTCAGCAAAGACATGGCTGTAATAAGGAGTAAATGTCATATAAGCCGCCTTGTGAGAGAGAGTAAACTTATACTTTCCACCATCTCTGACAGCAGTAGCCGTACCACAATCACCATCCGCACCAAGGTGAGTGCCCCTATTAGGGTACTTCTGATTTTGTACAGACTTTATAGTAACCCTGTCACCTCTCGTATTGCCATTACCTGTATAACGGAGAGGATAACTGTCAGCTGTATATAAACCAGCAAAGTAGAACCTGGCATTAGCGACCTTGGCGTCATCAAAAGATGGCATTGAAGAATTGATATCATCCTTTGAACTTTGAACCAATGGTGAAGCGCCAGAACCTGTATTAAGCCAAAGTCTGTCACCATTACTCCAGTAAAAGTTTATACTGTGCCCATTATAAACACCTACCGTACGGGTTTGTCCCGAACTAGCACTGTCCACTAATTCAAACTCCATCATTCCGGAAGTTGTTCCGTTTGATTGTTCATTGCTATCCAGCGTCGTGTTGTCATTGGAACAACTTCCCAATGATAACAAAGCCATAGCAGACAAAATACATAAATGTTGTTTTCTCATTTCTTTGTTTTTAACTTTAATAATTTAAACATCCTATACTTCTTAAATTGTAGCCACATAATTTTCAATATGGTTCATATCTACTTTCTTGTTTTTACATCTCATCATCACCAGTAGAGTGATGTCTCCGTCAATAAGAGTGTCTAAAAATGGGTGTTCATCTTATAAAACAACTTCTCGTTCAAGAGTGGCATAAAGTTTCTATACTGTCTTAAATCTTCAAATTATATTTATCCCCAGACCAGATTACTTTGAAACATATCATTACGTCCTTATACATACCGTAGAAAGACTACGAAATCAGGCAGAGAATTCCTGATAAAAACCCCTGCCTGTTTTACGTATGCACCAACTGAATCACATGTATGCAATATTTTTTTGATAAAACTATGTCCGTAGAATCTGTGTGTAAACAAAATATTTGATTCCGCTTGACATACAACATTAATAGGTTCCAAAGAAGCATCCATTCCCTTGTAACCTGCACATGACAATGCCATATGAATATAAATTCCCTGTCTACACACAGCTTTTATAGTGATAAATCGATGCAAAGCTATATAAAGTTTGTGAATACAGCAAGAATAATGTATAAAAATTATATTTTATTCACTACAAAAGCTATTTATCTTTCACAAACAAGAGTAAAAGATTTGTGTGTCAATCACAGGATATAATGCACTCTAAGGGCTTGCATTCTCTTCATGAGTCAGAAGTCCTTTTCTGCAGTCTGACTATCAGTTTGCAAGGTTGCTGAAAGCCTGACATTCCATTGCGCCAGACCATTGCGTTCGATTCATTTTCATGAAAATGAATATTTCTTTTCATAAAAATAATTTGGGAATGATGATTTCTTTGAGAAATAATATTGGTTCATCCGTTAAACCCATATCATTATAGCCTGAACAGATTTTGTTTTATTGTCGAACAGATTGTCTGTTTTTGCAACGCAGGCGTAGCGGGCGACGTCAAGTTACAAAGACTGACAAGATGCCGACAAGAAAATAAAAGATGTTAGGCAACAAAAGTAGGAATTATGAACATTGTGGTCTAATGAGATATGGGTTAAATGCGTGGACACTTTTCGTATAGCTTTAACAGAAGAACCAAAGTTATTCATTAAATAAAAACATAGCCAAGACAGCCTTGGCTACCTACTTTATTATCATCCTCTGATACAGAAAACCTTTTCATGTTAATACTTTGAAAATGTAGAGAACAGTTTGAAAAATCATGACACAATTTCGGGTAAAACACCTACAAATAAAGGCAAAAAAACGTGTAAAAAGCAAGTTCGCAACCAACAGGAAATCAGTTAGTTATAAGATGGTGCTAAAAAAGGTGCTTAATTGGACTTCAAAAGGGCGTTAGTAAGGTCTCAAAAAGGCATCTATTGCAAGTCAATCGGGCGTCTTTTCAAAGCCAAAAGACCATGTGTTAGCTTTGAACTGTATGAAAATAGTTTACAAACGTTGGTTGGCATGGGGATAAGTTGTTTGTAGAAGACGGAAAGACATGGTATTTATTTGTCTTTTCTGCATTTTTATCTTGTGCTTTATCCCTTTTTATGAGACCAACTGATTTTGCATGGTCATACCATGCAGGTGTATAATCCTTCATTCTGTTCCAATCTACCCATTTAACGGAAGAACCATAATATTGCTGATAAATTCTCTACTTCATTGCTTTTCGAGTTATTTTTGCTATCTTTGTCCATCACAAAGAGCATGGATGATATGTGTAGGTATGATGTCTGTTATATTGGTATGTGACAATAACTTCCGCAGATATTTAATCCGAAGAAAAAACACTATAAAAGAAAACGTTATGTTTAAATTTATCAAGGAACTGATAGAGAGTTTCAAGGAAGGAATAGAAGAAGGCAAAGCCGAACTTAAAGCTGAAGAACAGGCAGAGTACGAAGCCGTTGAGGGATTAATTTCCAAGTTTAAGGAGCAGGGAAATCCAACGCTTGAAAACCTTTTCTTGGCATTAAGCTGTCCATTCCGTTCAGTCCTGACTTTGGGTGAGCCAATACGTCTGATGGAGTTTGGGCATTTGGAGGAGAAAGAAGTAGAAAGTTTGAAAAAACTCCTTAAAAGAGACTTTGGAATAAAAGATGCCGCTGATGTGTCTAACGTCTTGGAAGAGTTGGAAGATGCGCATGACGAAGAAGACAATCTTGCTCGTTCTATATTTTTATCGGGACTGAATCTTTATATCCTAACCTCCGCTGTAGAAGTCGGATATATAACTTTTGAAGAGATTGAAGATTTTTGTAATGAGGAAGTAAGTTTTATCAGTTCGCATGTTGATTCATGGCAGCAGTTTGGAGAGTTGTTCATGAAAGGTGAGTGTATCAATAATGCTATTGGAAGACTGTTTCTAAAAAAGAACATACAACTTTTGTTGAAAAAGAAAACAAGCCCATGGTGTATCTTCTCATGGGAAAGTATCTCAAATGTCCTTAAAACAAAGAGCTAACGTCACAAGGGAACTTTTCTATTCAAAATAAAAATATTATCTTTGCAGGAAAAATGGACATTGAGGTTTGAACGTAGAAGTTTAATAATGTCTGTAGAGGGAACCCTTTGCAGGGAATCATCAAATCCAAACTTTAATGCTCAGAAACAGAAGAAGAAAGAAATGATATCAATAGACGGACTGACGGTGGAATTTGGCGTGAAGCCATTGTTTAAGGATGTTTCATTCGTCATCAATGAACGGGACAGGATAGCCTTAGTGGGAAAGAACGGAGCAGGAAAGTCAACGATGCTGAAGATACTCTGTGGAATGCAGAAACCTACGAGTGGCTTTGTTTCTATACCGAACGATACGACTGTAGGCTATCTCCCGCAGGTGATGAAACTTTCTGACGATACGACCGTAAAGGAGGAGACACGCAAGGCTTTCTCTGATAAGACGAAGATGGAGGCTAAGCTCAAGAAGATGGAGCAGGAGATGGCTGAGCGTACTGATTATGAGAGTGAGGGGTATGCTGAACTCGTAGAGCGTTTCACCACTGAACACGAACGCTATATGATGATGGGAGGTGAGAATTATGAGGCAGAGATTGAGCGTACGCTGACAGGTCTTGGCTTTATGCGAGAGGATTTTGAACGCCCTACACGTGAGTTCTCTGGTGGATGGCGTATGCGTATTGAGTTGGCAAAGATTCTTCTCCGCCGACCTGATGTCCTTCTGCTTGATGAGCCAACAAACCATCTTGATATCGAGTCAATCCAATGGCTTGAGCAATTCCTCTCTCAGAGTGCCAAGGCCGTTGTGCTTGTGAGTCACGACCGTGCATTCGTCAACAATGTAACGAACCGTACGCTGGAGATTACCTGCGGACACGTGGAAGATTATCGTGTGAAGTATGACGAGTATCTCGTTCTTCGGAAAGAGCGTCGTGAACAACAGCTCCGTGCATATGAGAACCAGCAGAAGGAGATTGCAGAAACAAAGGCATTCATTGAGCGTTTTCGTTATCAAGCCACAAAGGCCGTACAGGTACAGCAACGTATTCGTCAGTTGGAGAAGATTGTGCCAATCGAGGTAGATGAGGTTGACAATTCGGCTATGCGTTTGAAATTCCCTCCATGTTTGCGAAGTGGTGATTACCCTGTTATTGCAGAGGGATTGGGTAAGACTTATCCAAGCAGATTGCATAGTGATAGACCTGGACAGACGGTGTTTGAGGGTGTAGACCTGATTATCAAACGAGGCGAGAAAGTGGCCTTTGTAGGTAAGAATGGTGAGGGTAAGTCTACCTTCGTGAAGTGTATCATGGGTGAGATTCCTTTTGATGGTATGCTGAAGGTTGGTCATAACGTGCAGATAGGTTATTTTGCACAGAACCAAGCTCAGCTGTTAGATGAGAACCTCACAATTTACGAAACTATTGATAGAGTTGCTACGGGCGATATGCGCTTGAGGATAAACGACTTACTCGGAGCATTTATGTTCGGTGGCGAGACGTCGGAGAAGTATGTCAAGGTGCTTTCAGGTGGTGAGCGTTCGCGTTTGGCGATGATCAAACTCCTACTTGAACCAGTAAACCTCCTTATCCTCGATGAGCCAACCAACCACCTCGACATTGCTTCAAAAGAAGTGTTGAAGGAGGCTATTAAAGCCTTTGACGGAACGGCAATCATCGTGAGTCACGACCGTGAGTTTCTCGATGGATTGGTGAGCAAGGTATATGAGTTCGGTGGTGGTAAGGTGAGAGAGCATTTAGGTGGAATCTATGATTGGTTGAAAAGCCCCCTCCACGCAAGCCTCACCCCCCTTACCCCCTCTCCTGCAGAGAGGGGGAGTGCTGGAAACAATCCGCTGAGAGGTGGGAATAATAGTAAGTCATCATCTTCTGATAGCAAAAGTGCAGCTCCCTCTCTGCAGGAGAGGGCGGGAGGTGAGGCCTCTCTATCTTACGCTGAACGCAAGGAGCAACAGAAGAAGATTCGTAAGGCACAACGTGCCGTGGAAGAATCTGAAGCTAAAATTGCGAAACTCGAGGCACGCAAGAGTGAACTCGATGAACTCCTTATGGCATCTGAAAATGCCTCGAATATGGAACTCGTAACAGAATATACCAACCTCCAGCGTGAACTCGATGAGGAAAACGATAGATGGATGGTGCTTTCGGAAGAGGTGGAAAGTTTAAACCTTGAGCTTTGATGCTTGAACTTTTCTCACGTCGGTAATCATAATTATAAATTGTGAATTCTGAATTCTGAATTAAACTAAAACATATTTACTATGCGTATTAAAACACTTTTACCAATGATGCTCCTTGCATCTGCCCCGATTACTGGTATGGCACAGAGCCAGGCTGGTATCAAGGCTGAGAATCTCGACAAGTCGGTACGTCCGGCTGATGATTTCTTTATGTTTGCTACAGGTGGATGGCAGAAACTTAATCCACTTCCTGGAGCCTTCTCACGCTTTGGTTCGTTCGACCAATTGCAGGAGAACAATAACAAGCGTGTCAACACCATTCTTACAGACTTGCTCAAGAAGCAGGGTAAGCAAAGTGCGGTTGAGAAGAAATTAGGCGACTTCTATAAGCTCGCTATGGACTCGGTTCGTCGTAACAAGGAGGGGGTAAGCCCTGTTAAGCCATTGCTCAACGAGATGGAAGGTGCAAAGAGCTTGTCAGACCTTCGTGCCCTTCAGTTGAAGTATGCGAGCTTTGGTTATGGTGTGCCAATGGGTTATTCCTTTGAGGCTGACGAGAAGAATGCAAAGATGAATATTCTTCTTATCTATCAGGACGGATTGAGCCTCGGACAGAAGGAATACTATCTTGACAATGATAAGGCTACGACTGACATCCGTAATGCCTTCCGCCAGTTCATCGCTAATATGTTCCGTCTTTATGGATTCACTGATGCACAGGCTGCAGCTAAGCGTGATGCCGTTATGCGTTATGAAACGATGCTGGCTTTGATTTCAAAGAGCCGTACTGAACTGCGTGATGTTGAGGCGAACTATAATAAGATGACACTCAGCGAGTTCAAGGAGAAGTATCCTAATATTCCGCTTGAGCAGTTAGCAAATGCTGATGGCATTAAGAGCGAGTATATCCAGACGATGGTCGTATGCCAGCCTGCTTTCCTTGCAGGAGTTGACAAGCTGACATCTACAGAGACTGCTGAGGAACTCCGTGCACGTATGGAGTGGAGTGCTATCCTTGCTTCGGCTAACTATCTGAGCGATGATGTTCGTGCAGAATACTTCAACTTCTTCAGTAAGACGATGCGTGGTACAAAGGAGGATTATCCTCGTTGGAAGCGTGCTACACAGCAGGTGGAGAAGCAGATGGGTGAGGCTTTGGGCCGCATCTATTGCGAGCGTTACTTCCCAGCCACAAGCAAGAAACGTATGGAAGACCTCATCAAGAATCTTGAGGTGAGTCTTGCTGAGCGTATCAAGGCACAGGACTGGATGAGTGAGGCTACTAAGAAGGCTGCACTTGAGAAACTCTCAACCTTCTATGTGAAGGTGGGGTATCCTAACAAGTGGAAGGATTTGAGCCAGCTTACGATTGATCCATCAAAGTCATATTATGAGAACGTGCAGGCTTGCCAGATGTTTTGGGCAAAGGATGCTATTGAGGAGAAGGCTGGTAAGCCAGTTGACAAGGATAAGTGGTTGATGACTCCACAGACCGTGAATGCTTATTATAATCCTACGACGAATGAAATCTGCTTCCCTGCAGGTATCCTTCAATATCCATTCTTCGACCCTAAGGCTGATGATGCCTTTAATTATGGTGCTATTGGTGTGGTTATCGGACACGAGATGACACACGGATTCGATGATCAGGGACGTCATTATGACAAGGATGGTAATATGACAGACTGGTGGACAGAGGAGGATGCTAAGAACTTTGAGGCTCGTACAGGTAAGTATGCTGACTTCTTCAGTGCTATCAAGGTATTGCCTGACCTCAATGCAAACGGTAAGCTCACATTAGGTGAAAACCTTGCTGACCACGGTGGACTTGAGGTGGCTTTCAATGCTTTCGAGAAGACAGCAGAGGCGAAGAAGGGCAAGAGCATTATGGGCTTTACACCAGAACAGCGTTTCTTCATCGCTTATGCAGGTGTATGGGCAAACAATATCACCGAGGCTGAAATCCGCAACCGTGTTAAGAGCGATCCCCACTCTCTTGGCGAATGGCGTGTGAATGGCGCTCTGCCACACATCAACGCATGGTATAAGGCATTCGGTGTAAAGGAGGGCGACAAACTCTTCATCCCTGAGAATGAGCGTCTTAAACTCTGGTAATGATATTATTATAAATCTATAGAGACTCCATCAAGAATGTTGGGTGATGGGTGATGAATGGCAGGTGATAAAGGTTTGTGAATGATGGATAAATGTTAGGTGTTAATGAACTTAGTTTAGTAAAAACACAACTACATAACAATTCATCAACATTCAACACCCAACATTCAACACCCAACACCCACCAACATTACGAACATGAAACAGAACCTTAAAAATGTTGTGCTTGCCGCAGGACTTGCCTGCACAGCACTTACAAGTCAGGCACAGAACGCAAGACCTAAGACCACACAGACGGTCACTAATTCGCTTATGAAACAGAGTACATTACCTTTTAACGCTCCTGACTTCAGCTGCATCAAGGGTGAGGACTACCTCCCTGCCGTCAAGGCGGCTATCGCTGAGCAGAGAGCGGAGATAAAGAAGATTACGGACAATAAGCAGAAGCCTACCTTCGTAAATACGATCTTGGCCTACGAACGTAGCGGCAAGACACTGGAGCGTGTATCAAATATCTTCTATGCACTGGTATCTGCCGACAAGACTCCTGAGATTGAAAAGGCTCAGGGAAGTATCGTTCCGCTGATGACTGAGTTTGAGAACGAGATAAAGTTCAATCAGAAGTTCTTCCAGCGCATCAAGTATGTCTACGACCACGAATACAAGACACTCAAGGGTGAGGACAAGAAACTGCTGGAGGTTGTCTACAAGGACTTTACCCATGCTGGCGCACTGCTCCCGAAGGAGAAGATGGCTCGCATGCAGGAAATCAACAAGGAACTGGCGAAACTTCAGCAGGATTTTGGCAATATGCTTCCAAAGGCTGCTAATGAGGCAACCGTATGGGTCAATGATGTAAAGGAATTGGCAGGTCTTAGCGAAACCGATATCGCCCAGTGCAAGAAGGATGCTGAAAGCCGTGGTGACAAGGCGCCTTACTGCATCGTGATTACGAATACCACCCAGCAGCCTATCCTCGCAAGTCTTGAGAACCGTGCTCTGCGTGAGAAGGTTTACAACGCTTCTATCCACCGTACGGACGGCACGGGGGCTTACAACACCTTCCCCATCATTGTGAAAATTGCCCGCCTGCGTGCGGAGAAGGCGCAGCTGATGGGATACAAGAACTATGCTTCTTACTCGCTCGAGAGGGCTATGGCAAAGAATACGGACAACGTCTATGCCTTCCTGCGCCAGATGATAGAGGCATATAAGCCAAAGTCTGAAGCGCAGACAAAGTCTATTGAAGAGTATGCACAAAAGACAGAGGGTGCAGACTTCCGCCTCCAGCCTTACGATCGTTTCTATTATTCGGCAAAGATGAAGAAGGATCAGTATAGCTTCTCGGATGATGATGTAAAGCCTTACTTCAATCTTGACTCTGTGCTCGTGAACGGTATCTTCTATGCTGCTCACCGTGCCTACGGACTTAGCTTCCGCGAGCGCAAGGATATTCCTACCTATCATAAGGATATGAAGGTGTTTGACGTACTCGATGCTGACGGCAAGCAGCTGGCTCTCTTCTATTGCGATTACTTCCGCCGTCCTACAAAGCGTGGTGGTGCGTGGATGAGTGCCTTCCTCAAGCAGAGTGGTGACCGTCAGCAGAAGCCGCTGATTTTCAACGTCTGTAACTATGCTAAGGCTCCAGAAGGTCAGCCAACTCTCCTTACTTGGGATGAGACACAGACGATGTTCCACGAGTTCGGACATGCTCTGCATGGTATGCTTTCTAACTGTAAGTACAACACGTTGAGTGGTACTGCTGTATCACGTGACTTCGTGGAGATGCCATCACAGTTTAATGAGTCGTTCGCAAGCATACCAGAGGTGTTCAACAACTATGCGCGCCATTACAAGACCAATGAGCCTATGCCAGATGCCCTCCGTGAGAAGATGCTCGGTTCGCTCAACTTCCTTTCAGCTTATTCATTAGGAGAGAACCTTGCTGCTACAAGCGTAGACTTGGCTTGGCATTGCCTCTCACCATCTGAGGTTCCAACAGCGGAAGAAGCACCAGCATTCGAGAAGAAAGTATTGGCGGATATGGGTCTGCTGAACAATCAGATTCCTCCACGCTACTCTACATCTTACTTCAACCACATTTGGGGTGGAGGATATGCTGCTGGTTATTACAGCTATCTGTGGAGTGAGGTGCTTGCCGTGAACATTGCCGACTACTTCGAGGCACATGGTGCACTGACACGCAAGGTGGGTGATGACTTCCGCCAGAAGATTCTCTCACGTGGTAACACTCGTGACCTCATGACCATCTTCTCTGACTTCACTGGTCTCAAAGCGCCTGACACTAAAGGATTGCTGAAGGCGAGGGGAATGTAAGAAAGCCAACCCAGCCTCACCCTCAGCCCCTCTCCAAGTGGAGAGGGGAGTAGATAGCGTGACACCCTTATATGGTAGACAACATTATAGGAAAATGATAAGTCAAATAAAATCCTAATATACCAGATAAGTGATGGGAAATGATAAATCAAAAGATATTCAAACTGTTGGGGTATCTCGCTGTTCCCTCCCCTCCCTACGGGGGAGGGGCTGGGAGAGAAGCTGGTTGGGGGTGAGGTTTCTTTTGATCTTCCTCCTTCTCATTAATTTCGGCATAAAGGGCTATTGGAAGATGAAGTCCTATTCATTCGATAGTCAGCTCAAAGAGGTTTGGGAGACCTGTCACGAAAAGGGATTTAGCGAAGACTATTGTATCCTCGTAGACTTCTCACGCCCATCGGGTGAGGACCGAATAGCTATCATCGACCTGAATACGTCATCCGTGCTCGACACTGGTCCTTGCGCACACGGTAGAGGAAAGGGTAACAGTGCGTGGAAACCAAGTTTCTCAAACAAAGAGGGAAGCAGATGCTCGAGCCTCGGACATTTCAAGATTGCAGAGAAAAGCTATTCCGCTACTGTCGGGCTGCGTTTTGCCCTTGATGGTCTTGATGACTCAAACTGCAATGCACGCCGAAGAAATATCCTCATACATAGTTCCCGATACGTGGGCATTATGCACCATCTCACCTCCTATCTCCCACTCTCCGATGCTTCGTGGGGATGCTTTACCACAAGCCCTGCTATGCTCAAGAAAATCGAATCCATCTGCGACAAGAGCAAGAAGCCCATCCTTCTTTATGCTTATAAATCATCTTGATGAATAAAAGATTATGAAGAGACTGAAAAGAATCCTGACCTGTATAATCCTGACTGTACTCGCCAGTCTCACCACACGTGCCCAGACCTTATGCGTCATTGACGGCACTCCCCTACCCGACTCCCTCCTGCACGTCACCATTGACGAGATGCGCTCGGATTCGGCCAAACAGATTGTATCACATAGGCTGGGATTTATTCCGCCCCAAGCCATCGAATCCATACAGACATTCTCGGCAGAAGAACAGATAAAACAAGCTGAAAACATCACATTCTGTAAACCACCCAAAGATATTATCATTATAAGAACCAACTCCTTTGCTGAACTACAATGGGTAATAAACGGAAAACTGAAGAAATCCCGGAAAAAGTTGACCATCATCGATTATAAGCTATCACCCCAATGTATAATGGAAGCATTGCCAAGGCGAATTAAGCCCACGGACATAGTCTCTGCCAACATCCTTACTTACACAAACGATCCACGAAAAGAAAAACATCCAACAATCGTGATTAAGACAAAACATAAACCTATATCTGCAAATGAATAGATAAACACCATACAGCAAAGAAAACGAGCATAAGAACAATAGCGCACACTCAGCAAATAAGGCTCTCCTCCCTTCGGGGAAGCCGGAGGGGGCTGTAGGGGCTTTGGGTGAGGCAACCCTACGTGACATCCTCACCGAGCTTGAGAAGCCTGGACGTGACCCACGTGGAGAGGTTGAAGTCTTCGAGTTCGACAAGAATGTCCACACCCTCAACGACCTCATCGTAGGAATGGAACTCACTGGCATCGTGACGAACATCACCAACTTCGGTGCTTTCGTCGACATCGGTGTCCATCAAGACGGTCTTGTCCACATCTCCCAGCTCTCCGACCGCTTCGTCACCGACCCCACGCAGGTCGTCCGCCTCCATCAGCACGTCCGTGTCCGTGTCGTCGAAGTCGATATGCGCCGTAACCGGATTGGGTTGAGTATGAAGCCTCACCCCCAGCCCCTCTCCGAATGGAGAGGGGAGTAGAATGCGAGAAACCCCTATGTCTAAGCCTAAGTTGTAGGGATAACACGGTGTTCACTCCCCTCTCCACTCGGAGAGGGGTTGGGGGTGAGGCTGGCTGGTGGTGAAGCTATAAAAAAAGCTGCCACCCTTTCGGGCGACAGCTCCATTCCGTTATAACGAGTGCCCACGTCCGTGAGCGTCATTAATTTACTTTACCTTGTCAACAATAGCCTTGAAAGCCTCCTGATTGTTAACAGCGAGGTCAGCGAGCACCTTACGGTTGATCTCGATACCTGCCTTGTGCAATGCACCCATCAACTGGCTGTAGCTCATATCATAGAGACGAGCAGCAGCGTTGATACGCTGAATCCACAATGCGCGGAAGTTACGCTTCTTGTTACGGCGGTCACGATAAGCATAAGTCAAACCCTTCTCATAGGTGTTCTTTGCTACCGTCCAGACATTTTTACGGGCACCATAGTAACCCTTGGTCTGCTTCAGAATTCTTGTTCTCTTTGCTTTTGAAGCAACATGATTGACTGATCTTGGCATAGTTTTTCTTTCCTTTTAATGTTGTTTGACTAATGAATTAACGCAGATTGAGCAGATCGCGTACCTGCTTCAAGTTAGTACCATCCACGAGCGTCTGGTGAACAAGATTTCTCTTCTGTTTCTTTGTCTTCTTAGTCAGAATGTGACTGTGGTAAGCATGATGACGTTTGATCTTACCAGTACCGGTGAACGTGAATCTCTTCTTCGCGCCGGAATTTGTCTTCTGTTTTGGCATTTTTGTAAAATTTAAAATTGTTATTTATATTCATCTGTGGCAACGTATATACCAGGACGTTACGCACAGGCTGCCCATTTCCGCCATTCCCTTTGCAGGAAGCAGCCCGACGGGCGTTAGTCAATATTCAGTTTCTTCAATGCGTCAGCACCGTTCTTGGCGTTGGCAAACAGCCCGCCATCCGTTGTTGGCTCCTCGCTGACAGTCTCGGCAGCAGCCTTCATGCCAGCCTCTGCCTCTTCACGGTCACGCTTCTGCTGGCTCTTCTTGACGACGCCAGCCTTCTTAGGTGCAAGATAGAGAAACATCTTCTTGCCCTCCAGCTTCGGAAGCTGCTCAACCTTTGCAAGCTCCTCAAGGTCGTTGGCGAAACGAAGCAGCAGCACCTCGCCTTGCTCCTTGAACAGAATCGAACGACCACGGAAGAATACGTATGCGCGCACCTTGTTTCCTGCATTGAGGAACTCCTGCGCATGCTTGAGCTTGAACTTATAGTCATGCTCATCCGTCTGCGGACCGAAACGGATCTCCTTTACCTCCTGCTTCACCTGCTTCTGCTTCATCTCCTTCTGATGCTTCTTCTGCTGGTAGAGGAACTTAGAATAGTCGATGATACGACAAACGGGCGGCTGTGCATTAGGAGAAATCTCCACAAGGTCAACTCCTTCTTTCTGAGCCAGTTCCAACGCCTTGCGCGTCGGCATAACCTCAGCTCCATCATCACTTACCACACGTACTTCCCGAACGCGAATCTGCTCGTTCACGCGGTACTTCATTTTCATTCTGTCATTCTTCATTCAACTATTTTAAAGGGTCTAAATTTGCTAAACGCGTGCAAAGTTACTATTTTCCAACTGATTAACCAAAGGTTTTCCCTATATTTTTCGCTTACCCTATAAAAAAGAAGAAGAGGAAGAGAAAACAGCCCCCTTCCCCGTACGGGGGGGTAAACACCGAGATGCCCCTTTTTCAGCGAACTGTACACTACACTCCCCCTCTCTGCAGGAGAGGGGGTTGGGGGGGTGAGGCTGGCTGGGCTGTTTGCTGGGTTGTGATCAGCGTCTGTTTACAAAATCATCTCATACCCCGTGGGCTTACAGGACAAACACATACATCACCGACATATACAACTGGATGCCGATAACGTATGTGGGAACCAGCCTTGCACCGACTTCAAGACCGCCTACAAGGACTTTATGCATCTTGGAAACGCTGTCTATCGTACCACTTGCCACGCCATACGACAGCGACATGATGATGATGATGAATGACAGCGAGGGGATAAAACTGGATGAAAACGAGCTGGGGAAGAGCTGTCCTGTGACACTAAGGAGAATGGCATGGGGAACAACCGTAAGAAGAAGCATCATAACTACATAGACGATGAACTCAACAAGTGCCAGCCGTAAGCCTATTCTCTCACGATAATGGAACTCATACCGACAAGCCGACGAACCCGTCAGACGGTGGCACAGCGCAGCCATCTGCGCACGGAACGCAGCATAAAGTCGGCTGCGGACACATGCACCGCCTGCCATCACCGCCATGATGAAATAGATAAGCAGCGGCGAAAGCTGGTTGCTGACGAAAGAACCGAAGTACCACCGGATGCCTTCACTGCTTAACAGGGAGTGCATGGGCAGCTCGGGGAAAGCTGCCGTCAGAAGCCATGAAAGCAGGATGACTGCCAGCTGGGCTATGAAAAGCATCAGGACAATATAGCCTAACTTATTCTTCATCGGCATGAAGGTTGTCAATATCGATGATACGCAGCTCCAATGCACGCACCACGAGGCGTGTTGCGTTGACGCTCATACCGTTGTTGCCATCGGGAAAGAGTTTCTGCACGAGTTCATTCTGGCGTTTCTCCAAACTCTTCACACCGAAAGGCATACCACGCAGGTTTGTTATCTGCTCCTTCGTATAGCCGAGAGCAAGGTGGCGGAGGAAACGTTCGTCATACTCGTCAATCTCATAGCTCACCATCGCTTCCTGATGCATCAGCTGTCCGCTTACGCTCAGCTTGAACCTACCCACGATCTTTTCGAGGATAGGCTGGTTGAACACCATGCGCTTACCCGACATGACACTTGCCACGTCGCCCCGTGTCAGCAGTTCACCACTCTTCAGACAGATTCCATCAGCACCTGCATCAAGCACGTCAACCCACAGTTTCTCGTTCAGGATCTCACCTGTGAAGATAAGCACCTTCACGTTGGGATAGGTCTGCTTGGTCTGACGGCAGATTTCAACACCGACTGTCGTCGAACCACCCAAGCCAAGGTCGAGCAGCACAAGGTCGGGCAGCTGCTGTTTAATCTGTTTCCAGTAAGCAATCTCACTTTCAGCCGTTCCGATAATCTCAGCCTCAGGAATTTCGTTTCTGAAGATACCCTCCGTCCCCTTCAGTTCCAAGGGAACATCCTCAACTATGATGACTCTAAATTTCTCCATACGTATATTTTGTTTTATTTCTTAATTTGCTTTTGACAGAACCACATCTACCATTATGCCATCGGGTGTCTCAGTTGCCGATATGCCACAGCCACGACGGTTGGTAGCCTCACCATTGTCGCGTGCTATCTGTCGGCAGATAAAGAACATCAGACGGTCAGCAGAAGGCTGGAAAAGGTCTCGGCACACTTCGTCTGACAGATGCAATGCCGACATCAGGACATGCAATACGACATAACCCGTCTGCCGTTCTTCAACAGTGACGGTGAGCGGTTGATTCTTATTATTTAAATACAGAATATCAAACAAATAACCCAGAAAGACGGGGTCACCGCTGATGAACGGTGCAGTGAAGGGCATGGTGAGCTTTGCCGGGCTCACAACCGTCGTAATATCAACCGCCCGTGAGATGAGTTTCACCGACTCTACCTGGTGCATTGCCTGCTGGCTCAGAATCTGATAGAGTTCCTTGTAATACACAGCAAGTTCATCAATGGCACTAAGCTGGCGGTCGGATTCATCGACAAGCTGTCGGATACGCGAAGGGTAGTACATCGTCTCGTGCTTGAGGGTTGAAAGACAGTTGTCGAGAATACTGTTGCTGATGTGCAACCGTTCGTTCTCATATCCCACACAACGCACCTCATCCTCCAGCATTTCAATACTCGATTCACTCTTCTGCTTCTCTTCAACCGATGTAATGAGTGCCTCCTTGATTTGCGAGACGATATCAAGCAGACGCTTGGGGAACCTGTCGCTCACGCCCCGTTCCACCTCCTTGAGTTTCTCTTCCTCGCTCACATCACTGAGAAGAATGGCATTGATGCGCTTCACACGCTCCAGACAGAACTGGTAAGACAGGCGATGACGGTAATACATCACGTAATACACAGGGAAAATGGAGAGAAGAAAGAGGACAAGCAGGGCTACAGCCACGTTCTTGTTCGTTTCTGACTTCATCATCATCCGGCAGTATTCGCCTAAGGAACTGTCAGAATAACGCTCCTTGAAGAGGTGCGTATAAACCGAGTTATTATATTTATAAAGCTCCCATTCATGCAGGGCAAGTGCCGCCACAGCACTCTCATTGCGTATATCAAGGATGATACCGTAGTTCATTGGTATGCTGTCCTGGAACCATTTGATTTCTGCGGGGACATTAGGAAGGCTTCCCACCCTTTTCATCAGCTCCTTACCATTCGGTCGCAATTGCTGATAAAGTTTATTAAGATAGTACCTACAGGTATCGGCATAAGCCAGTGTCTGACCGTAAGAACCATTGATATTTGAGAAGTAAGCCGAGTCGGCATAGATGCCGGCAAGCGTGTTATAGTCATGCTTTGCCAGCGCCGTTGCCTTGTCAATTCCCCTACTTGGACGTGCCTGTGCAGTCAGCAAAGAGCCGACTGAGAGGAAAAACACAAGCAACATACGGCCGATTCCCTTCGGCAGACGGAAGTAGAAGCGGCTTCCTTTTCCCTTCTGGCTCTCCACACCAATCGTGCAGACAGAGAATATCTGGCTTATCTTCCTGTACTTATTGATAATACCGTTACAGTTCATCAGTCCGAATCCATGCGACGCACTATCCCTCTGGTCGTGGATGGGCTTATGGTCGAAAATATGGAGTTGCTGTTCATCGGTAAGCCCATGGCCAGTATCAGCAACGGAAATCTCAACATAGTCCCCTTCTTCAACTGAAGTGATCGTCACTTCACCACCCGATTCAGTGAACTTCCGGGCATTGTCAGCCAATGTATTCACCATGAAAAGCGTCAGCACACGGTCAGCCTTGACGACAGCCCTTGTGTCAACAACCCGCAGACTGAGTCCTTTCATCTGGAAGCCCATGCGCCCTTTCTTCACAATATCGAACACCTGCTGCACGGGGAAACTCTCGATATGCAGTGACAAACGTCCCTGACGAAGCTGAATCCACTCCGTAAGCACCGTGTTCAATTCATTTATCTTGTCAGTCAACTCACGGATATAGGTGTAACGTTCTGCTTTCAGCGCATCACATTCCCCACCTTTCTTCAGTTTCTCTATCTCATGCAGCATACGGTCAATAAGTGGGATGACGCTGTTGACAAGCGATACTTTTGCACGCTGTTCAAGATTTTTGCGCTTATTGTCTATGAGATGAAGCCTGTTGATACTGAGCTGCTCCGAGACTTCCTCATACTGTTCAGCCAGTTCAGCCATGCGCTGTTCATTATGCTGCCGCCATTGCTCAAGCGGAAGCAGAAGGTCGTCCAACGAACTGTGGTTGTCTTTCCGACGGCGGAGATAATGGAAGAGAACCAACGAAGCAAGCACCATGAAGATGGAAAATCCCACTGCAATGATGATAACATTAAGCTGCTGGGAAGTACGGTCCAACTGTTCAGCTCGTGAAGCAAGGTATCGGTCCTGTCGGGTCTCATCCTGCAGATCAAGATATATATTCCTGTTATAATCGCTCTGCTGCTTGTTGTTGATAGCCGAATAAGCCACACTCAACTGCTCACGGATAGAAGCAACAAGGTCAGGTGCCTGTCTGATGGCAGGATTATTGGTCAAAGACTTCTGCAGACAGATGATAGCCGACCGATAGTCTTTTATCTGCCAGTAGCAGGAAGCCAGTGTGCGGTAAGAGCCGGCTATCTGATAAACATCGCCGTAACGCTGGAAGATATTTAACGAACGCTGTGCCAGATTACCTGCAAGGAGCTCATCGGGCATGTGCTCAATATTAAGGAACCGGAACGACGGCAGATTGTTACGCAGCAAGGTTTCACGACTTTTCTCGTTCATAAGGTGCTCGCTCAGTGTCTGCAGCGAATTCGCCTCCCAGTAAGGGTAGTTGTGTTGCCGGGAGAGCATGTAGCAGCGCATGAGATAGTCGAATTCCTCCTGCTCAATCGCCTTCTGTGTACCTGTAATGATGATTCCACCCGCCCCGATATTATAGTAATAAGCCAGCAGCTGAGCCATATCCGTCTGTATCTCACCATCAGGGTTAATCTGACGGATAGCCTTGATGGAGGGTTCTTCCAGTCCTACATAATAATAATAGGTGGAAGTGACGATGGCGAATTCTGACCGTGCATAGACCATACGGCGACGCTGGCGGTCGGAAAGCAGCTTCTCATCTTCCTCAATGCGGTGGATCCGTTTCTGTGCCTTCTCATAGTAATCGTAGAACTCCTTGTTGAGCGACTCACGCTGGCAGAGACGCATCAGCTGGATGTCAGCCACCAGCAGCTCCACCTGGTTGTCAGTAATCTTGAGCACAGAATCAAGTTTGGCATAGGCTGCCGTGAAACGCATCTTTATCAAGTCAACAAAGGCAAGGTTATTCAGTGCTTCCGCCCTCCCGGCATCATATCGCTTTGCCATCTTGAGAGCCTTACCGGCATACAGGCTGACTGAGTCGAGATTACGGTAATGGAAGGCATAAGCCTTGTCATTGTAATCATCAACTTCCTGTTCATGCGGAACGCTGCATGCAGCAAACAACAGAAAGAGCAGGCAAGCTACCCACCCTTCCGTCATTCTGTATAGCCTTCTTTTATTCATCTATCTTGTATAGCCTTTGCTACTTGTCATCTATAAAATCAAAGGCAAATATACAAAACTTTTCTCAAACAGGAAATAAGGAACTCATAATTATGATTAACAAGGGTGCTTTAATCCCAATCAGTCGTCAGAAGAATCATCTTCACTTGTTCAGAAGTTATATATCAAACAGCAGCATAGAGGGTTTATAACCATCTGATTTCAACAAATCTAATGTGCAAATTGAGATTAAGGATACTGGAACAGCCTCAGAATAATATCATCCAAACACATAGGAGCATCATTATCTTCACTCCCTTTTCCTCCTGCGGAGAGGTAGGGGCGGCACTGTTTTGTCCTATTATTTCCTCACCTTGTTTTCAATCTATGCTTTCCTGCACTTGAATTAAGCCCAAATTGACGTTCAAAAGGGCGTTAATTGAAGCCTAACTAAGGCTTAATTGAAGCCCAATCAAGCACCTTTTCCTGTACAAGTTTGCAATATGCTGAATTACTGTTAGTTACAAACATGAAAAAAGAAAGCCATTTATAGGAATTTTAAGGAAGGCTGATAGATTTTTTGTAAATATATTTCAGACCTGTCACCATAAAAGAAACAGCACACATTTTTATGGAAAATACAGAAAAGAAATCAATACGACAAAACTTACTGTTCTTCTGCTTTATCCCCTATCAGCCCTTAGATAACAACTTCTATCATTTCTTGTTAATAGTATTGCTTCCTGACATAATTGAAATAAGAAGAGCCATATCTGGCTTTAATCATAAGTTCAGATATGGCTCTTTTAAGTGTTGTTTAGGATGATTGGCTTCCAGATCAGAAGTCACTTTCTTCTGAGTTTGAGTTTTGACACACCCTACAGCTTAGGAAATAAAAGTCAAGTAGGTGTTCAGAACCAAACAGATATATGTAGGTTCTACAATATCCATGCTGAAATGTTCATCCTATGAATACGGTAAGTTCTTTGTCTTCTCTTGCTTTTGTGCGCACTCTCTGCTTTCTCGTTCAGTTGCATAGCCTGCTATGCTCTTGCAAGAAGAAAGCAGATACTGCACACATGACAAGCAAAAACATTGTTTACTTACCTGATACTCACTTTTGCCGCCTTGGTGCCTACACGTACAATATAGGTACCACGAGCCAAGGAGATGCGGGCCGCATCGTCAACAACCTTGCTCTGATAAGCCAGCTTACCATCAATGGTATAGACAGCAACTATATTGTTCTTTGCCCCAAGGACGTTGATACCGCCTTCAACAAACTGAATCTTCACATCCTTATCGGCACTGACAGCATCAATACCTGTCGGATCAGGGGTAAACTCAATATAGTTCGTATAAATGAGAGCATTAGGGAAGTTGTCGTTTGCCATGACACAGACAAGTTTCGTGAACGACTGGGTGAGTTTCAGCGTAGTAACACCGTTCTCAACCGTATATTCCTCATTCTTGTCCAACTCCTCACCTTGCAACTCACCGTCAATATACTTGACATTACCGTCAAACCAACGATAGGTCGTTGGCTCACCGCCTACTACAGCCTCAGAACTGAGGTCAACCTTACCATTAACGCACTTGACATCAATCGGTGCCTGAAGATTGTATGAATACTTATTGAAAGGCTTGCCATTATTTATTGGCAAAGGCATGGTAGAGAACTTCAGACGGTTGCCAACGATATTTAGTACGGCAAGTTTCGGATTCTTTGATACGTCAACCTTTGTCAGCTTATTGGCGTTCAGCCACAGCTGCTCCAGTGCTGGCAGTTTGTCAAGGGATACGCTTTCAAGATCATTGTTACTCAAGTCGAGGTTCCAGAGGTTAGGATTATCGAGCTTGATATCTTTCATCTTATTACTTGAGAGGTAAGCCACTCCAAGGCTCTGAGCCTGCGAAAGGTCGAATGTCTTGAACTTATTGCCAATCAGAGAGACTGAAAAGAGCTTCGGGAAATGTGACAGGTCTATATCGCTCAGTGCATTATCGTCAAGGTTCAGGTCGGTCAGACCAGGAGCTGAAGCAGGAAGTTTGACAGCCGACAGACCAGCCCCAGCAACTGCAATTACCTTTGCATCCTTCAGACCAGAGAGGTCAGCCTGGCTCATCTTGACATTGGACACGCTGAATATCTTGAGTTTGTCATCAGCCTCAGCAACAAGCACACGCACCTTTGCATTCTCCTTTGACTTGGCACGGAAGAGCTTGTAGGTGGTGTCAAGAGCGTACTGGGTAACGTTACCGTCACCATTCCATTCGAAATAAACCGACTTACCCGGCTCGTAGCTTGCCAAAGAGAGTGCCACACTGTCCGTCTGGTTGACGGTAGTGAACGAAGCCAGCTCGTACTGTGGCATACTTATAGGATGAACGCAGGTTGTCTTAAAGACGTCAGCACCTTGGAAATCCGGGTAGCCTGCATGTGTCATCTCACAATAAATAGAGTCAAGACCGAGGTTAAGGAACTTTGCCGAGCCATTGCTGATGGTGTAGTCAGTTCCCAGCTTCAGCGGCTGACCGTCCTTCTTCTTCCATACAAACTGTGTCGTCGCACCGTTCCTTGTGATATACTGTTCAGAAAGGTCAATTCCGGGGGAAGATGTTGAAATCTGCAGCACATGCTGTGGTGCATAGATGAACTTGCCTTGTGCCAGTCCGAAGTCATCAGGCATATTCGCCAAAGTGAAGTAGTTTCCGCTGACGTTCAGCTTGGCAACAGGTGCAACTGGCGGTATCTTCACCTCGGTGAGTGCATTGTTTGAAGCATTGATTTCCTCAACGAGTTCACTGTGATTAAGCAAAAGGCGTGTGAACTTGTTGTAAGAAATATCAAGTACACGCAGGTTGTCAGCGTCAGAAACATCCAGATTGTTCAGATTGTTATGGCTGACATTGAGCTTGCGGACAGCATAGAGGTCATTGAAGAGAAGTGAATCCAACTGGTTTCTGCTTACGTTGATGTCGGAAAGTTTACTCTTGTAGAAGTAAGTCGACGGACCACGGAGGTCGACACGCTTGAGACTGTTGCCGGAAAGATCAAGTTTCTCGAGCTTGTTGTTGTAGGCAAGATCGATGATTGTCAGACCTGCATTCTTCAGCGAGAGTGTACGGAGTTCGGTGAGTGCGGAGAGGTCAATATTGTCAATATACTGACCATCAGACTCCAAAGTTGTCACATACCTGTCCTGCGGAACATAGACAATTATATTGCCTGAACCCGTGCGGACGGTATTGATGTTGGCTGTTGCAGGACGGTCAGATGTAACCTGGAACGGGGTAGTATTTCCATCACCAAGGTCAACCTTCACCGTTACGGGGTTAGCCTCCGTAGCATCGAGAATGCCCACAGACATCTTAACAGGCGAACCTTCAGAACCGAGACTTGCCAGTTCGATAGCCTTCACATCCTTACCGAACTCGGCAACAGTCTTCACACGGAAGTTCTCGGTGCGGATGGGATAGTCCTTGAGAACACTGTTAGTGAACTGAACAAACACCTCTTCATCCAATGCCTTCTTCAATGTTACCTTACCGTCTGCATAGGAATAGTACGACTCGTCCAGCTCAACAGGCTTTGTCGGATCAGCCTTAGGCACACGATAGAGCTTCGCCTGGGTGGTAGTCTTTGCACGGAGCACACGTCTGCCGAGGTCGATGACATCCCCTACCTTATAGGTATCATCCAGCTCCAACGGATTCTGCTCATGGTAATACTCGAACCAGTTGCCCGGCCAAGGCAACGTAGCGAAGTCCATGTAGTTGTAACGCACGTTGACACTATAGAGGTCGGGGTTGTTGCTAACGTCAAGACTTTTCAGTAGGTTGCGGTCGCATGAGAGAGTAAAGAGTTTCGGGTTCTTGCTCAAATCGAGCGTATACAGGTTATTGCCGCCACAATAGAAGTAGTAAAGTTCCGGACAATTCGTTATGTCGATATTGTCGAACTTCACATCCGTATTCACTGTGCCGGAAGAATGCGAGATATAAAGCTGTACGATTTTCGGATTATGACTGAGGTCGAGACTCTTCACACGAGAGTCGCTGACATTCAGAATCTGCAGCAAGGGATTCTGTGAGAGGTCAACTGACTCAACATTTGTCATGTCAAGACTCAGACGCTGCAGGTTAGGACAGCCCGTCGGATCAACGGACTTCAGTCCCAATGTATGATAAGCATCGAACGAACGGAGCTTAGGAAAGTTGCGAAGGGTGAAGTTCTGTGAGATATGTCCTATCTGTGGCACCTCCAGAACTACGAGTTCAGGCATACTGCCAATCATCAGCGGTGTGGCTGCTGTGAACGGATTATCCTGCAGATAGATGACATTCAGATGCTGTAGCTTGTCAATATTCAAGGCGTTCAGCACATTATGTTCCAGGTTCAGAACTCTGAGTTTCAGGTTCTCACTGAACTCAATCTGGTCGATTTCATTGCCTGAAGCATTGAAGAAATAGAGATTGTCCGGGTCGCCGGTAATCGTCACCCAGCCTTCGTCAGACACGACACCCGTGAAAAGCGAGCCTTTGATGGTCTGTTCGCCATTGTCGTTCTCCACCTTGGCTTTCTTCACATCGAACTCGGTATCACCTGCGCCACAGTCAATGCTGACCGTCATGTCCTCATCCGCTGCACCCAGCACAAAGGAGACCTGTGCAGCTGTACCACTGTTCTTTGCTTTTGCAGGAACATTGGTATGGAACCTGATAATCTGCTCTTCCTGTGCATGAACAGCGAGCGAGCTCCACAACATAGCCATCATCAACAGAAGAAAGGATGGCAGGAAAGTAAACTTATGCTTCATATTAAATAGTAAATAAAAATGAGTACTGTATTCTTTTAATTGCTGTCCGATAAAACTTAAATAGCATGCGCTCCAATGCGGAGTCTGATTTAAATGGTTAATATCGTATGGGGGGAGGGGAAAATTAGTTCCTTTTAATCAAATATGTTTTGTTTGCCTTTGGTAGTACAACTCTCCTCTAACGACAAGTTGCTTCCAACACAGCTACATATTCCAACGTGGTTAGCCCTCAACACCATTGGTGTTTACCAACAACACAACATGTGATGGGCAACAACACATCGGTTGAAGATGGAAAGAGAGAGCCATCATTATAACGTATTATACTTAACAAGACCCAAAAGACTTACTTATGCATGAAATGTTTACGAGACAACACTAACTTATTTTTTGAGTACAATCTGCCGACAGGCATCCTGCAAGCAGCTGGTTAAGAGAAAGGAGTACCAGAAGAAAAACATAGGAAACCGTCTTGGAACGACTTTCAACAATAGTCTGCAAAAGACACAAACCCAGCGCAGACACTAACTGACATCGTTTACGGATGCATAGACTATACTGTCCTACATTGTTGATACGTTCCATTCTGATACATCCTGTCATCAAGTGTTATCGAAGAACACACAAAGTGTGCATCCTATCGTTTGTCTCCATTCTGCTCCTTGTGCTTAGTAATCGGGTTACAAAGCCTTTGTAAAGCTGTTACTAACGGTTTGTAATACTGTTACCTACCGTTAGTAACTTTGCTGACAGAGACAAATAACTTAGTAAATGACAATACGCTGTGCCTTGCTTCCATTCACCTGGATAAGGTAGACACCCTTTCCCCAGGACGATGCATTGACATTAAGCTCGTCACCCTGTGCCGAAAGGGAATGAACCAGCTGACCACCAAGCGAATAGACACGTACCGCGAGCTGCTTTGCACCAGCAAGGAAGGCTGTAAACGAACGCTCACCCGTCATCGTAATGACAGGGACTTCCTTGTTTTCGGTCGTTCGCACGCCGTTGATTCCATCGGTCTGTTTCTCACGCAACACCTGCTTCAGACCGGCATAGGCATCAAACTTGCCCGCGCCCCACTGTACAGGGTCACCCGTATTCTTCACAAAATCATCCTTACGGGCAGTCTCCTTGATAATACGCACAACATCCTTGCAGGTCAAAGCAGGGTTAGCTTCCAGCCATAAAGCGATAGATCCTGCTACTACAGGTGTAGCCATTGACGTACCAAGCGACTGGTGCCAGTAATAAGTCTTCTTGTCTTTCTTCAGTTTACCCTGCAATGCCATGTCCGAATAGCCTAAATCAGGATTCTCCACAGCATAAGTATTCACCGAAGAGATAATGGATGCGCCTGGTGCACAGACAGTCGGCAGGTCTCTACCATCAGCCAGCGTGCCGAAAGACGAGAAACGTGAGACTTCACCTGTCGGGTAGTCGTCCCCATCACCTTTCTTGTTATAACCATAGACATAGCCGTCAAGCGATGCCCAGTGATTACGCACATTGTAGCTGCCGACAGTAACGATATTTGCAGCACAAGCCATATCGCTGATAGAACCATTACGGGAACCGCTCACGAAGCCAGTCTGTTTATTGTCATCAAAGTAGACATGCTGTGCATCACCATAGACTTCCACACGCTGTCCGGCTTTCTTGCTCTTTATCTCCAACGACAGCTTATAGTTGCCATCTTGGTTGGTCTTCTGGTTATCGCTGGTCATAATCTCAGCCATGGCATAATAGCGACCTGTCTCGGCATCTATGGCAGAAGCCACAGTGACGTAACCGTCGAAAGCCTTGGCAAAGGTCTGATTGATGACCGCACCGCTCATGGAATAGTCACCGCCCGAAGCATAGGTGACAGCCTGTCCGTTTGTATTCTTCAAAACAGGAATACGCACAGCGGCACGGTTCTCACGCTTCGTATTGGTAACAACAACCTGGAACTCGAACTCAGTAGAGTCATTACTGTAAACTGCTATCTGTCCGTTGCGGAGATTGAAGTAAGTCTTCGTGCCCGACTTCAATGCACCAGGCTGCATCGGTGTGATAAAGGTCTTGACTGTCTCATCGGCGTTGTCAAAGGTCTTCTTCAGTGCGACCGCCATATCCGCCTCATTGCCTGCTGCCACACAGATGATGGCATGCTTACCTTCCTCAGCAAGAAACTTATTCATCACACTCGTCGAGTCGTGTACCCCGATATTGCTTCCCAAGGAAAGGTTTATGACACACGGCTTGGGCGACTTCCCCGACTTCAGCGCATACTGGACAACATCATCGACACCGAAGGCAATATACATATCACGCAAATCACCGCATGAAGCAACAAGCTCCGACTCTGTGGCGCAACCATAGAACGGATTGGAAGCCGACACAGGATAAGACGTATCGTCATCATCGCTCTTGCCGTAAGTGATGTTTCCCTTATAGCCGCCAGCCATGATTCCCGTCGTATGTGTACCGTGAAAGGTGGTGTAACTGTCGGTCGTAAAGTCCTCTATGGCATAGGTGTTGTCACGCTGGGACATCGTATCAAGCACGGCACGGGGATAATAGTTGTTATAAAGATAGCCGTCCTTGTTGCTCTGGTCAACCGTAATCTTACTGATATAACCGAAACGGGTCGTACCATCGGGCTTGAGGAAGTTGATGTGGTTAGGGTCAATACCACCGTCAACGATACCCGTCACAACGCCTTTCCCTGTGTAAGCCTGAGGAAGGTCGATACCCTGATGAATTTTGTCGACACCGATTTCCTTGCGTACGACATCCATCTTCTGGTACATACGACGCGGAAGTTCCATACGACGGACGCATTTCAGTGCTGCAACACGCTCAACATCAGCCAGAGGAACAACGACAAAAGCAATATTGCCACGCACCCGAAGAACCTTTACTCCCTGTTCCTCCAACTCGGCACGACCGTCACCATCCTTGAATTCAATCATTGCCATCGTGTTCTCCGGGACATTCTTAGGACGCTCAAACGAACGTGTACGACTGTTGTAGGTAGGAATGGACGTGTTGCGGAGCTTGAACAGTTCCATCTGACTTTGCAAGTCGAGCTTTGTCTGACCGAAAGCCATTCCTATCATACATGAACCAAATACCGTGAGTAGAATCTTTCTCATCGCTTGTTTACTATAACCTTTTTACCATTAATAATATACATTCCATCAGGCAGACTGGTTCCTTCCACACGTGTTCCGTCAAGACGATAGACCACAGTCTTGCCATTCCTTGCCTGTTGCACAGTGCCTATACCATCCGTTTCTCCCTTGAGCAGAACATCCAGACGGTCATTATTCCGCAATTCGAACTCAAAACTTGTACCGCCGGGGTAAGCAGGCTCGAGCTTCTTTCCATTCAGCTTCACCACCATCTTACTCATATCATTCCCGTATGCACCAAGCATGAAGTGATTATCATCCGCTGAGAACATAAGCGTATTTTCACCTGTCTGCATCTGTACTGTGGAACGGTCGGAACGATAGAAGTTAAATCCATAGTTGGCAAGGCTTATATCATCAATGAAAACCGTTGTCTTCTGGTCGCGCACAATGGCAGAAGTAGTAATCTCTATCTTCATTCCCTCAGCCAGTCTTACCTCGTAAGCACCTTCGTAATTGGCAGACAAGCCATTGCCGTTGACCTTCAACGACTCAATCTTGCAACCGCTGTTAGGCTTCACCTGGATGAGATTGTTCTTCTCACCCACTTCAATGCTATTCTCGCCATCATGCAGTGTTATCACCTTATTATTATAGCTCTGCCCCTCATAAACGGTGATATTTGCTGCCTTGTCAACCGTCAGCAAGCCTTTCACCGTGGCATACTTATGCGCCTGGATATCAAAGACTGTCTCGCCTTTCACATAACATTCATAAGTACCATAGATGCTTACAGCATCGCCATTGACCTTGAAAGCGTCTAAGGAATAGTTGGTCTGGTCGAACTTCAACGACAACTTCGCCCCTGCCTTCAGCGTGAAACCGGCATCGCTGTAGCCCTGCACCTCCACTCCGTCAGCCATCACCTTCGACAGAACACCCTTTGCCGCCTCATCAGAGAAGTTGAACTTCACCGCACAGGACACATCAGGATAATCGGCTGCAACAACAACCATGCTGCCCTCTACAGGCATAACGAAGTACTGACCGCCTGAAGCAGCCACCTCCTGACCGTCAAGTGTCACCTTGTAAATAGGTGCATCACCATAATTAGCATTGCTGATAACAAGTGTTTTCTCAGTATTAGGAATCCATTTCACAGTATTCTCACCGTTTTGCAGGTCAACTACAGACTGCGACTCATAGCGTACTAACTTCACCTTCACAGCATTGTCGACCTTCACCGTGCACGAACCCGTGCGGACAGCGGCAAGGTCGCCACTCTTAACGGTGTAAAGTACATTCTTGTCCGACTCTGAGACATAGATGTTGCAACTGGTAAGATTCGTAATGCTCTGCGCCACGTTGTCGCCCGAAGCTGTCGTCTTCATGACGCTCTTCAGATAGAATCCCTGCTTTGCCTCAACCATCAAAGACCCATATTGGGGAACGTTCACCGTGTTCACACCGTTGACAAGACCGGCAACAGGGGCATAATTGACCTTTACAGTAACTCTGCTGACATCATCCACCTTGATTTTTACTGGTGTATCAGCCTTTGCACTTACTGACGACAACGTCAGCAGCACTAAGAAAAGAAAGTAGTAAACCTGCTTCATATATATACCTGTTTATTGATTACCATATATTGAATACAAAAACTTCCCTTCATTGACAGTGCCCTACTCCATCAACCATACCACGAGACAGTCCCCGCGGCAAACACTCCACCGAATATTTCAGTTTTCAGACACATGTGCAAAGATAAGTATAATTCACAAAAGAACAACCTTTTTCTTACTTTTTTTCATATATTCATCTCATTTATTTACAAAACAACAGAATTATACAATAATTATATAAAAATTACAACACTGCATCTATTAACCAAACATTTGTCAGAATCAATCACCATCAGCATACTATACTCTCCTTAACAGCCTCGAAGTCCACTATCACAGGGGCTTTCAGGACTATTCTGACAACAACAATAGTTCCGCATAGGAGCGTATGCTGTTTAAGTTTTCCCGGACAATAAGACATCAAAAACAACGCTTCCCCAACAGGTTTATATCCTGCAGATTATCAAATGATTATAAACCCATGCAGGAAAAGGTGCCTGATTGCATTGCAAAAGGGCGTTAATTGAATTGAAAGTAGGTGCTGACAGGAGAGGGAGTAAGCGGTAATAAGATTGAATACAGGTGGTAATGGGACAGGAAGCAAGTGTCAGTGGGTTGCAAGGGTTAAGAGAGAACAGCATCACAAATCAATTACAGCAGGTGCTAAGAACACACTGAAAGAGAGAGAGTCTGCCAAAAGCACCCTCCAGCACCTGCTTTTATGGCTCTTCCGTTAAATGCGTAGATTGGAAACAGAATAAAGGCTTATACACCTGCATGGTATGACTGTCCAAAATCAGATGGTCTTACAAAAAGGATAAAGCACAAGATAATAAATGCAGAAAAGGTAAACAGATACTATGTCTTTCCGTCTTCTACAAACAACTTATTCCCATATCACCCAACGCTTGTAAACTATTTTCATACTATTCAAAACCAATACATGGTCTCTTGGCTTCCAAAAGACGCCCAATTGACTTGCAATAGATGCCCTTTTGAGGTCTAACTAACGCCCTTTTGAAGTCCAATTAAGCACCTTTTCTTGCACTGCTTTATAACCAACTGATTTACTGCTGGTTGCAAACTTGCTTTTTACACGTGTTTTTGCCTTTATCTGTAGGTATTTTATCCGAAATTATGTCATGATTTTTCAAACTGTTGCCTGCGATTTTCAAAGTCTTGATATGGAAAGGTTTTCTGCATCAGAAGATGATAATAAAACAGGTAGACAAGGCGGTCTTGGCTATGTTTTTATTTAACAAATAACTTCGGTTCATCCGTTAAAGCTATACGAAAAGTGTCCACGCATTTAACGGATGAATCTTTTTTTATGTTGTTTATACTTCAATCATCAACCACTCTCCTACCGATTATTTACTCCCCATTCAGAAACAATGACGCTTCAGGAAATCCTCATATTGGTTGCGATAGCCGTTGAAAACGTTGATATCAACATCTCCGTGGATGCCACGCACCTTACCGTCGGGGCTCAACTGCCAGTAAGCCAGCTTGAAGTTGGGCTTATACTCGCCGTAGCGGGCTATCCATACGTGGTAGTTATCGCCTAAATCGGGTGCCAGTGGCATATAGGTATTGGCAAACATCTGACTTATATAGAGGATGGGACGCCTACCCGTCTGCTTCTGCACACGGCTCATCCAGGCACGAATATGGCGGAACATCACCTCAGCACCGCCCATCGCTGCAATCTGCGCATCCGTCGGTTCAACGTCCAGAACCGGCGGCAAGTCGCCCTTGCTGAACCTGCTGCACTTGAGAAAGTAGTCAGCCTGTGCCGCTCCAGCCGATGTCGTCGAGAAGAAATGGTAAGTTCCTGTACGGATGCCATGGCTCCGTGCTGCGGCATAATCAGCCTGGTAATAGGCATTCAACACCGTACACCCTTCCGTAGACTTCACATAAGCGAACGATACAGGATAGTCCACCTTGCCCTTGATGGTCTTGCTGCTCAGCGTACCGAGGTCGGTGATGCGCAGCTTATCCCAGTAGATGTGATAGACCTTGTTGTTCTTCTCGTGCTGATGCCTTGACAGGTCGATGCCATAAATACGGTCAGCTGTGTAGGTGAGACGCTCTCCCTTGAACACATCCTCCTTCCATTCACCCACCTGCAGATACTCATACGGAGCAACATAAATGCCAAATCCGTTGCGCTTGCCGTCCTTCCAGTGTCCGTCGTAGAAACTACCGTTGTCACCATAATACTTCCCGTAGCCGTTAGGGACCCTTTTACGCATTTCACCCTCATACCGTCCGCCATCAAATCGGATGCCAGCCGGCTGCACATTGACGACTGAAGGGTGCTGACGGTAGTACTTGTTCGCTTCAGCTATAGCCCTGTCAGTCCCCAGACGGGTGGTAACGCGCAGGGGAGTAGTGCCACTTGCGGTCTGCAGGAGTACTGCGCCACTGTCCTTATATATCGCCAGACGGTTGCAGACAATCTGCTTTTTCTTGTTGGAAGATGACACGATGGAATAGCGGTTCTGCTGACGGATGCGGAGCCGGGAGGTAGAGAATGCCGCCTTGTGCACCACCTTCATCACTTTGCGGAGCGAATCCATCTGATGCAACACCTCTGCATGGTAGTCGGCAATCTTGTTGTAACCGTAGTCCTGCACACTGTGTACACGAAGATAATAGCCCAGCTCGTTGCGCTTGGTCTGCAATCCGCCCAGTTCCGCATCCATCTGAATGAAAAGGCGATGAAGAAGATTCTGCACGCCGCTGGTCTTGAGATTGACAACCGTTGACGGTCTGCAATCCCACTTTATGACAACACGCCCGAAGCAAGAGGGAACAACTGGCAGACGGTTTACCCAATAGCCATGCTGACCAACATGGCGTGTATGGATGGAATCCTTATTGACCGATCCGCCTGTAAAGAGCGAGTCGGCATAATCAGCAAAGTAAGCCACAGGCTTTCCGTCAGCTTCCAACGTGTAATATGACTCCTGACTGACGGTTACGGCACTCTTGTCCACATCCTGCTGTGAAGGAGGCAGACTGCGAAAGATGAGATATACCAATAGGAGAACTGCCAAGATGCCGCCTCCCACATACAGCTTCCGCCTGTCAAGGCGCAAATGAAACATCTAAATAATCTTTAAAATCCATGCAAAGTTACTAATTAATATCAGACTTTTCCTCTCAAACAATGAGAATATTGCCCCTTGCCGTCTGAGAATAAGCCACAAGAGGCAAAAGAACAGAGATCACTTACCAATTACAGAAACATATTCTAAATAAGCAATTACTGTCCGATAAGAGATTTGAGGTTAACAGATAACACTGTATTAGCTTTGGAAAAATAAGCCCATTAACCGGACAAGTCTTGTTTATTATTGGTAGTGCAAGCCTTTCCTGACAACAAGCCACTCGCATCCCGACAACATATTGCAAGGTGTTTAGTGCACAACACCATTGGTGTTTACCAACAACACCATACGTGATGTGCTGCAGCACATCGGTAAAATATGGGAAAGGTGGTTCATTATGGTCATTATAATACAAAGACAACAATGACTAACTTATACGAAACCTGTTTACCCGACAGCATTAAAAACAAATTCACATCACCCCTCCCCTATCCTTCAAGGGAAGGGCGATATGTTATTCTATGTTCTAAAAGACATTCCTTACAGACTGGTTCAGCATATTACCTTCTCGACAAACTGTTGCTGTTCTCCTACCAAAAGAGCACGGTAACTATGCGACAAAAGAGAAAGCAAAAAGACATAATGCACTGACAGTGTTCACAAAACGAACGTTCCTGCGTGGAACTTTCATTCCCTTTCTGCAACCAGCATTGGCAAGTAAAGGCGGACTTGCATCTCTGTCAGCCAGGCAGAATGCGCTGCCAGACTCTCGATTTCCTGCAAGGAAAGGGAAGTCAGACTGGTCCCAACACTTCGTGCTATGTTTTCTGTTTCCTGTCGGGGTATTTTCTTTTCCAGCTCAGACCATTTGATAGCCTTCTTTACTTTCTCAATAATGGCTTTAGTTGCAGACTGTTCATCCGCTCCTTTCAGTCTGGAGACCTCCTCTTCCGTTATAGCGTGAGCCTGCCATACATCAGGATGGATATTTCCCTCTTTCAGGTTCTTCGCAAAACCATGGATAAGTCGTTCGCTGCACTCCCACTCTAATGGAACATACGCAAAATGTTCTTTGCCGACATACGTCTCATACAGATTATCAGCTCTTTGCATCTTCTTCACCCTGTCCATCATAAGACTGATAGTTGTCATAGCCAGATTGAAGAAGTTTGTTGTCCTTGCTGCAGAGACAGAACTGTTACCGGCATCGCTCACAATGATGTAATCCGTATGGAAACGGCTCTTATCATGGCTGAGCTTATGCGCTCCCTGATTGTCGTAAACTCCTCCGTCTATCAGTTTGGGAGCTTCAGGCTTAGTCGGGCAGTTCTCATACTCCTCCACCAAATACTTCCTGTCAATGGTAATCGGCGTGAAACCATAAGGAACGCATGATGATGCCATGACCGCACTTGATATAGGAAAGTCGGTTGCATTAAAGATAGACTTCTTTTCAACACGGTAGGCATACTCTCCCATTGCCGATTTTGAGAAGTAGAAAGGCAGCTGTGTAGCAATGTTTGTGGAATTGATACACAATGAAGGGCGGTCGGGCAGGTCACCAAGCGTCTTCTCCTTGAAGAACACCTTATCGTATAAGCGAGAGATGAACTTGCTTGTCGGCAGCGTGACAAATGAATACTTCAGAAAAAGAATGAGCAAGAGGAAAAGCATGATGACACCTCCCAAGGCTGCACAAATACCCGAAACAATGGGATGATGAGGGAAAAATACAGCCGAAACAAAACCCGCCAGATGTCCCATCCCAACCGACAAGGCAAGCATGACGATGCCTGCAATGCCAAGATACAAGAAAGATGACCACAGAACACCTTTTGAAAGGCTGCTGATAAAGCCCTTCTCAAACTCTTCGTAGTTGTCTTTATTCAGCGCATAGTATGCTGATGTTATCGAACCACCTGAGACTGAAGATATGACATCTACTTTGTCTAACACTCCGAGACGATGAAGAGCACGCAATGTTCCGATGTGGTACGCAGCTGCTCTATAGCCTCCACCTGATAGGGCAATCCCTATTTTCTTACCTAAGATACTCATAACACAAGATTTTTATGGCATGGTGAGAAGTGTATGAGGATTTGCTTTCGTGTTATTTGAAACTGAGTTCCATACAAACACGTCATGATATTCCTTGTATTCTACATATTACTTCACCATTTCTGTTATAAATAAACGGACTGCATTTTGATAATTCTTCATTCCATAGCCTGACAAACGGATTGGACTTACAAGACAATGGACTCACTTATTATGTCAATTTCCTCACCCAACATCATGGGCAATGTTCCCTCCGATAATCCGTAGGTATTACACCGCAGACATTCTTGAAGGCACGCACAAAGTTGGAATAGTCAGTGAAACCGCACTTATCAGCCACCTCACCCAGACTTAACTGAGGACTGTTGGCAAGCAAGGTCTTAGCTCTCTTGATTCTGAGCCGCAGGATATAGGCTGATGGTGTATAACCCGTCAGCGCATTGACCTTACGATAGAACTGCCGCGAGCTCATGCACATGTGTGATGCAATGTTCGTGACATCCACATCCTTGTTACTGCTGAGCAACATATATACTATACTTGAAAGCCTTGCCAGGAAGCGCAGGTCAACATCCTTGGGAGCATTGTCTTCCTGCTCTTCTGCCTTCTTGAGTTCGGCAGGGAGTGTGGCGAACTTTGCCTGCAACAACTTGCGTCCTTCCAGCAGTTTCTCTACTCTCGTACGCAATTCGTCTGCATTGAAAGGCTTGGAAAGATAGGCATCTGCACCCGCTTCTATACCTCTGATACGTTCTTCTTCAGTAATCTTCGCCGTAACAATGATGATTGGGATATGGTTGATGATTTCGTTAGCACGGACCTGCCTGCACACTTCCAAGCCATCCATTCCCGGCATCATCAAGTCCGTGATGATAAGATCAGGCACAAGCTCCAGGGCTTTCTCCAGTCCATCTTTCCCATTCTCGGCATAGGAAACAGCATAACTGCCGGCAAACTGTGAACCAATATAGGCGGCAATGTCACGATTGTCCTCTATGATTAGCAGACGGCAGTCGTTGTCCTCACTGCTACTGTCAGTCAGTTCTACCGCTGTCTCTGGCAGAACTGGCGTATTCTTCTCTGCTTCAAGGCTTACCTTCTGCTGGCAACGGTTGCTGACAGGCAGACTGATGTGGAAAGTCGTACCCTTGCCAAGCTCACTGTCGACGGTAATACTTCCGTTAACAGCTCTTATTATCTGCTCAACAAGTGCCAGACCTACACCCGACCCGACATGCTGTGTATTACTCTCATCCTGATAGAAAGGTTCAAAAACATGCAGAAGCGTCTCCTTACTGATACCTTTACCCGTATCAGACACGGCAATGTGAAGCTGCTCATCAACACGTTTCACCAATATTCTTATCTTTCCGTAGGCTGGTGTAAACTTAAAGGAATTGGACAAAAGATTGTTCATTACCTTAACCACATAGTCTGGTATAAAGTCCATCACGATTTCACCTTCCGCAAACATCTGCAAGTCGATGTTATGACTACGGGCATAATCATGATAACCTTCGACTATCATTGTGAGGAAAGCAACAATGTTTCCATTCTTCCAGTCAGGCCTGCCCACAGCCGACTTAACCTTTGATATATCCAAGAGCTGGTTGATAAGTGCCAGCAAGCCCTTTCCCTGCCGTTCGATAACCTGCGCCTTCTCCTTTGTCTCAACCGAATCAACCTCCTGCAAATCACGACTCAAGCCGAGTATCACTGTAAGCGGGGTACGGAACTCATGTGTGATATTGGTAAAGAAGTTCTCACGCATTGCAGCCATCTTCTTCAGTTCCAAGTGATTCCGACGATGGATGCGCTGGAGGTAAAGGAAGATTACCAGTGCTCCTATCAGAATCAGCAAGGCAAAGCCCAAGATTGCAAAGCCCACATTTCTTGCCGCACGTTCTTCCTCTAACGTCTGCTTTGCCACATCCATTTCCCTCATCTGGCGGTTCCGTTCGATGTTCAGACTCGTATTCTGAATACGGTTCACCTTCTCAATATTGAGCACACTATCCTGCAACACCGTAGCTTTCTCATAGGAAGCCAGTGCCGAACGGTAGTCACCAGTCTGCATATAATGCTTATAATACAAGGTATGAATATCTGCCAGATGCTCCGGCGACTTGATACGCTCTGCCATAGCCTTCGCATTACTGAGATATTCCATCTTCTTTGCATTGTTCCCAGTGACATGATAGATGCCGGCAAGGGCTATAAGTGTATTCAGCGCATGCCATTCATCTTTAGAGGCTTTCATCAACTGATAGGCTGCTTCATACTCTTTGGTTGCCTTGTCGTATTGCCGTGCTTTCTCATAGAGCGAGCCAAAGTTTGTATGACAGAGTGCAATACCGAGTTCGTTCTCAGCCTCTGTGTTGAGTGCCATCGACTTACGATAATATGCCCACGCAGAGTCAGTCTTTCCATGACGCTCAAAGATAGAACCGAGATTGGCATAGTTGATGGCTTGTCCCACTGCACTGTTCAAACGCTGCTCGCCAGCCAAAGCCAGACGCAACACACTGTCAGCACGTTCAAAATTACCTAATGTCATATAGACATTGCCCAATCCATTGAGCGACACGACACGGTTTTTCCGTGCAACATACGACGTATCAGTACATTCTTTACAGAGCATCCATGCCCGGTAATGATAATCCTGTGCCAAGTCAAGCACACCCATCCGCCGGTAATCCGTACCGATATTGTTCAGTGCCATCACCAATTCCAGCGTATCGCCTATTGCTTCCGCCTGCTGCTGCCCCTTACTGTGCACGCTCAGAGCTTCTTCAAACCTGCTTTCACCCCGCAGCAACTTACCCCATTCCCTAAGCGCAACGATGCTTCCAAGTTTGTCCCCTTTCTTCTCCAGACGTTTCTGCAACAGAGAAAGAGAGTCAACGCCAGCAACAGATTTCACGACACTGTCTGCTGCCTTGCGTTCTTCAGCAGTAAAAGTGACGCATTTCTTTTCACACGAAACAAGGAGGGAAAAAGACGTAATGAATACTATCAGCAGACCTGATGGCAAGTGACAACGTACATAGTTCCTATGATAACTATGGTTATATATCAACGTTTTATTTGGGTTGTGCTTATAATGCTGCATAGTCATAACGGGTTAGAGCGAATTTAGTAAAAGATCTTTTATTTTGTTCAGGGACAGTACTGTCTTTTGCAAAGATACATTTTTTTTTATAGAAGATTGCATAAACTATAAACATTTTTTATGTCTGTCTTTTTCGCATCAAAAACAAACCATTAACCCAACAACAAATTGTTTTACAGCACATTAAAACCACCTTCCAAACAACAATGACAGTTATTAAAGGATGAAGAATGTCGGATAATAATAATTTTTAACCAATAGTAATAGGAAGCATTAGCGTATTTATTCTCATCTTAAGGTAAATCTTGAAAATAACCCTTGATGGATTTCTGTCTTTCAAATGAGCGTTTTCTCTTTACTTATTGATAGAAAACAACACACTGTGCAACTGAAAAAGAAAGACGAAAATGCCTTTTGAAAGCAAAAAGAGATATAATGACTGACAGAAACTGACTGGCATCAAACCAACTGCAGCAATCATCCATCACGCATCCCCCTTCAGAGAAGGGGGAAAACGCTGAAATAGGTTTGAAAAATCATTACAATATTTCGGGTAAAGTTCCTCTGGTAAAGGCGAAAAATACGTATGAAAAGCGAGTTTGCAATCGTCAGTAAATCAGTAGGTTATGAA